>JBDRYB010000007.1:0-73151 GCA_039803205.1 Caldifarciminota bacterium | reverse complement strand
TGCCTTTGAGGTTATTATCCTCTGGAAGGCCTCAGAGGCCATATCCCTGCCTGTTTCTCTGAGAGCACACGAGAGCTTCTCCTCAACGAGTTTCATCCAGACCTCAGGTTGATCTATACTTATCTCACCCAGCTCTATCTGGATGCTCACGGTCCTAGTGATCGCGATGGACTATCTCCTTTCATCTTTCCATTTTTCCATACCTCTCAGAGGAGGTGGCCCATATTCTAATCCAAAGGCCGAATCCGGGCCGGTTGTGCCCGGAAAACCGGACTGAACCCCATTCAGCCAGAAGGGTGAATTCACCTGACGCCCTGCTTTATAATTATCTGACCGAAAGGAGTTTCAAATGGAGCTCTTCTACGAGATATTTGCCCTTCCTCACAAGGCCTTCAGGAGGATAAAAGAAAACCCTTCTTGGACTGTGCCCATAGTCGGCGCCGTTCTCCTTTTGGGGCTCCTTGTTATCTTCACGGTCTTCTTCAAAATGACCGTCTACGAATACTCAACCATGGAATACCTGCGCTTGATGGCCGAGAAGACCGGCAGGAGCCTTGAGGATGTCGTTCACGAGCTCATAGGGGACCAGGACATCTCTGTTCTCTTCACATACACCATAGGGGAGTTCGTTCCTGACATGGTCTCTTCGTTCAAGAACTCCCTCCTCGGGCTTCTTCTTCACAGCCTGTTTCTCTATTTCGTCCTGGTAAGGGATCCGAGGCTCATCGCCCCAACCCTCTCGGTTGTTATCTGGAGCAAGTTCCCCCTGATCCTGGGCTCCTTGCTCACCATACCGGGCGCCGCGCTCTCCAAAAACCCGCATTTCAGCTTCTCCGTAGGCGCGCTTCTGCCCCTCGGCTCGCCTTTTGCGCTCGGGCTCGGAGTAGTTGACCTGTTTTCTTTGTGGTCCCTCGCTCTTTTGGCGCTGGGCTTTTCAATCCTCACAGGCAAAAGGATCCTCTCCTGGGCCGTTATCTTTGGAATGTGGCTCCTTTGGTTTTTGGTTCTCCTCTTGAAGGGCATCGTATTCGGTGGATAGCATGTTCTTGGTCTTCCTGGCGGCCTTAGACGACACCCTATATCTGGATCTCAGGGAGGCCGAAAGGATGGCCCTCGAGGCCAACCCATCCCTCCTTGCCCAGGCCAAAACAGCTTCCTCATCGGCCTGGAATGCTCGGGGCGCTTGGGCTACCTATGCCCCTCAGGCAAGCCTAGAGGGCAGTTATTCCGATATGGGGGCCTACGGGTTCGTCCCCGGGGGAGACACTATAAGGAGATACAGCCTCACATTTTCCATCGCTCAGCCCCTTTTCAGCCCATCAGCCGTATATGGTGCCCTCTCGTCCCAGGCCCAGGCAGGGGGTCAAAAGGCTCTTTACGAGAGGCAGAGGCTCCAGACGGTTTATCAGGTTGATCAGGCATATTTTGGCCTCCTCAAGGCGAAGAAAACCACCGAGGCCAGACAAAAGGCTCTTGAAAGAGCGAGACACAAATACACCCTCATAGAAGCCCGGTATGAGCTGGGGGATGCGACCCTGGCGGAACTGAGGCGGGCAGAAGCATCCCTTTATCAAGCGGAATACGAGCTATCGGTAGCGAAAGGCTCCTTGGCATCAGCGGAATCCGGCCTACTCGTTCTCCTCGGCTTGCCTCCTGGAAGGCCAGTGGTCGTTTCTGAGCCCACTGGGCTCCCCGACACATCCCCAGGTTCCCTTGATTCCCTGAAGATGCTAGCCCTGGAGCGCAGACAGGACTTCATCCAGCAGAAAAAGACCCTGAGTTCTCAGAGGGTAGGTTTCTGGTATAAAGCACTTACATTTCTGCCTGAGATAAGGTTCGGCGTTTACTGGCGCTATTACAGGGCAGAGTTTCCGGGCCTGAACCCGGATGATTACACATACAGCTCTGGAATAAGCGCGCAGTTGAGCTTCGGCATGACGAGATACCCTTTCAGCGTGGCGGCCGAACGCGATGCGCTTTCTGCGGGAGAATATTCCCTCCTGGCCTCAGCCCTGGCTGTGCAGAAGGATGTTGAGGATGCTTACTGGGCATTGATGAACGCGCAGGACAACAGGATTATGGCCCGTTCGGCATACGAAGCCGCCAAAGAGGCATATGATCTTACTGTGGCTCAGTTCCAGCTGGGCGTGGCTAGCCAGGCAGACTTCGCTGACGCGGAGGAAGCCCTTGTAAATGCTGAATTGGCTGTGGTCTCGGCGGATTATGACCTTTACCTTGCCGCCAGGAGGCTTGAGCTGGCGGTTGGAGTAATGGAGGAGCTGAGATGAAAAAACACTGGAAAAAGATAGCCATAGTGGGAGGAATCGTCCTTTTCGTCCTCATCCTTGTCCTCGTGAACATGAGAAAGAGGGCGGGAGGGACCCCTGAGGTCAGGGTTGAGAGCGTGGCAAGGGGTTCTGTTGAGCGGATAGCCAGGGCAGAGGGCACCATAGAGGCCCTAAACCAGGTCAATATCGGCTCGGACATCATGGGGAGGATCGTTGAAATAAGGGTAAGGCAGGGAGATAGGGTAAAGAAAGGTGACACCCTTTGCGTCGTCGATCCGAGAGTCTACAGGGAACAGGTCTCGGCGGCCCAGGCTTCTCTTGCCGCGCAGGAGGCAAACCTGGCGAAGCTGAGAGAGGATTACGCCAGAACAAAGGCCCTTTACGAGAGAGGGCTTATCTCAAAGAGCCAGTTTGAACAGGCTGAGTCCGCCTTCAGGGCCGCTGAGGCCCAGATAAACGCGGCCAAAGCCCAATTGGGCCAAGTAAGAGTAACATACTCAAAGGCATTCATCACATCCCCTGTGGATGGGGAGGTGGTTGCCGTGAACATGGAGGTAGGCGAACAGGTTATCGCTGGAACCGTTAACATATCCGGCTCCGTTATAATGGTCGTCGCGGATATGAGCAGGGCAATAGTCAAGGCGGATGTATCTGAGACAGAGGTCGTTGATGTGGCGCCTGGCCAAGATGTGAGGGTAAAGATAGATGCCTTCCCCGGAAGGGTCTTCAGGGGCGTGGTTGGGACGAGGAGCGGTGTTCCGACCACCAGCTCATCCCTGTCATCAGTTCAACAAGCGGTTTCTTATCCTGTTGAGGTGTTTCTTGATGAGGTTCCGAAAGGGCTTTTGCCAGGGATGAGCGCCTCGTGCGAGATAATAACCGAGAGGGTTGATTCGGTTATCGTTGTTCCTCTTACTGCTGTCGGCAGTTATGAGAACCAAGATGTGGTTTATGTGTTCAAGAACGGAAAGGCAGTCAGGACCCCGGTTAAGCTCGGGGTTGTCGGTGAGGGGGTGGCTGAGGTAAAAGAGGGGCTTTCAGAGGGGGATCAGGTCATAACAGGCCCTGCTTCTGTTCTCGTCAAAATAAAGGATGGCACAAGGGTGAAGGTCAAGAAGGAGCCAGGAAAGCCAGGTGAGGAGAAAAAGAGAGGAAGGCCGCCGGTGAGTAGCCGCGGGGTGAGACTGTAGTTCCGGCGTTTGCCTCTCGGCCAACCCTCTGAGAGCCTGAATCCCTCGCCAGAAAAGCACTTGCGATTCGTGCATTAAGTAGGTTATAATATGATCGTGCCGCTCATAGACGCCAGAGACATCCACAAGATATTCATGCTCGGAAAGGTTGAGCTGCATGTCCTCAGGGGGGTTAACCTTTCTGTTGACCGAGGAGAATACATCTCCATCATGGGGCCTTCTGGCTCAGGCAAGAGCACCCTGATGCACATACTCGGTTGCCTTGAGACCCCAACATCCGGGACATACATCCTTGACGGCCAGGAGGTCCACGGCCTCAGCGAGCCCGATCTTGCCCAAATAAGAAGGCGCAAGATAGGCTTTGTATTTCAGAACTTCTACCTTTTGCCGAGGATGAGCGCCCTGGACAATGTCGGCCTGCCAATGGTCTACGCCGGCGTTCCTCTAGCCGAAAGGAGAAGGAGGGCCGCCGAGATCCTGCAAAAAGTTGGTCTAGGGGACAGAATGCGCCACAATCCCTCCGAGCTCTCAGGGGGCGAGCGCCAACGGGTTGCCATAGGCAGGGCCCTGGCAAATGATCCCGAGATCCTCCTCGCTGATGAGCCAACCGGAAACCTTGATTCCAAAACCGGCGCGGAGATAATGGACCTGTTCTCGGAACTGCACAAAGCAGGCAAGACCATCATCGTAGTGACCCATGACCCTGAGATAGCGAGGAGGGCAGAGAGGATAGTCCGGCTGAGGGATGGGTTGATTGAGGGGTAGCGCGCGCTTGGATTATCATCTGAGCTTGAGACAGAAGACTCATTTCGTCTGCCAGGCCTGTGGGTATACCTCGCCAAAGTGGCTCGGGAGGTGCCCTGCCTGCGGTGAGTGGAACACCTTGGTTGAGGAACCCACCGAGAGAAAGGATGCCAGGACCAGAACGGCCCGGTCCGCAAAAGTTGAGCGCCTCTCAGAATTGCCCCCCGAACCCGAGGAGAGATTTGAGGCCGGGATCTCAGAGTTTGACAGGGTTCTCGGCGGAGGTATGGTTCAGGGCTCCCTCATCCTTCTTGGCGGAGACCCGGGGGTTGGCAAATCAACCCTCCTTCTGGAGGTCGCTGGCTCGCTTGGCAGAAGGGGGGTGAAAACCCTCTACATATCAGCAGAAGAATCCCCCCGCCAGCTCGGGATGAGGGCGAGGAGGCTCGGTCTCCCGCTCTCAGCCATCCATGTCTCAGGGGAGGTCGTTGTTGAGGATATAGTAAGGTCAGCTGAGGGTTTTGCTCCGCAGGTTCTATTCGTGGATTCTGTCCAGACCGTTTTCATGGAGGGACTCACCTCATCGCCCGGTTCCGTGTCCCAGGTAAGGGAGACGGGCGGCGTTTTCCTCAGGATGGCGAAGGAAAGGGGGATAACGGTCTTCCTGGTTGGGCATGTCACGAAGGAGGGGATAATTGCTGGGCCTCGGACCCTTGAGCACATGGTTGATGTGGTTCTATACCTTGAGGGGGAAAAGGGCCACAACCTCAGGATCCTGAGGTGCCCGAAGAACCGCTTTGGGCCAACGGATGAAACAGGTCTTTTTGAGATGACGGACCGAGGCCTCATTCCAATTGAAAGCGTGAGCCTCGTTGATCCATCTGAGCCGCCTGTTCCAGGGGTTGCGGTAGCGCCAGTTATGGAGGGAGCAAGGCCTATTCTGGTTGAGATACAGGCGCTTGTATCCTTCAATCCCTTTCCAATTCCAACGAGGAGGGCAACTGGTTACGACTACGGGAGGTTCGCTATGCTCCTGGCTGTGCTGGAGAAACGCGCGGGCATAAGGATAAGGAACCAGGATGTCTATGTGAATGTCGCAGGTGGTCTTAGGATCTACGATCCTGGGGCGGACCTCGCTCTCGCGCTCGCTGTTGCCTCGGCCAACAACGGCTTCAGCATAGACAGGCAGACCGCCTTCATCGGTGAGGTAGGCCTGGTCGGCGAGATAAGGCCCGTGAAGGGAACAAGACAACGTCTCCTTGAGGCAAAGAGGGCTGGCTTCACGAGGGCATTCATTCCAAAGGGGGGAGGGCCTGAAATAAAGGGGATGAATGTGGAGGAGGTCAGGTACCTCGGAGACATTCTGGGCATGCTGAGATGAGGCTCAGGGTCGGCTGTTGCGGGTTCCCGGTTTCCAGATCAAGGTATTACGAGAATTTTGACCTTGTTGAGGTTCAGCAAGTTTTTTACAGGTTTCCGGACATCAAACTGATCCGCAGGTGGAGAGCCGAAGCCCCACCCGATTTTGAGTTCACGCTAAAAGCATCCCAGATAATAACCCACCCTCCCAAAAGCCCAACATACAGGAGATCAGGCCTCAATATTGAACCGCGGAAGGAGATGGATTACGGCCACTTCGCGGGAAGCGAAGAGGTTATTGCGGCCTGGGAGAGAACCGCTGAGATAGGGGAGGTTCTCGGAGCGAGGGTGATCGTGTTTCAGACACCCGCCTCCTTCGCTAATTGCCCGGACTGGGAGGATAGGCTCCGCTCCTTCCTCAGCAAGATAGACAGAGGGGGGTTCTCTCTCGGATGGGAGCCTCGGGGAAACCACGACCCCGAAAGGCTCCGAAGGGTCTTTGAGGATACGGGATTGATCCATGTGATCGATCCGTTCAGGAACGCCCCCTTGTCCAGTGGCACTCTCTACTACAGGCTTCACGGAAGGGCAAGGGGCTACAGATACGATTACTCTGAGGATGAGCTCCGGGAGCTGGCTATGATGTTGAAGCCCCGTGAACGAAGCTATATACTCTTCAACAACACCCAGATGTTCAAGAACGCTTTGGAACTCAGGAGGATACTGGAGGATGCTTTTCGTTAATCTTAGGGGTAATCTTAAGCCGGAGGAGGGAAGCATCGGGTTCCTCAGCCCCGTGGGCCTAATTTATATTAACACACTGGGTGGTGTAACATGGCTAACATGGGATGAGCCCATCCTGTTTGCGCAGATCTTGAAATTCACCAAAGAAACCCAGAGTTTAATACACCATCTGGGAAGATACTTCTTCGCTGGAGAATGGGATTTCTTCTGGTTTGAGATAAAGCAGATGCCCAGGTTTTACCTCTACTCCCGCCAAAACATCCCCAGGACCCTTGAGGTTTACGAATACCTCAGAAGGGCTGTGCCACCTGGCTCGGTCATAACCTATAAGGAGCTGAGCGAGGCCACGGGGATTCACCCGAGGGGAATAGGTTCCATACTGCGCTCAAACCCCTGGCCCATAATTGTCCCCTGCCACAGGGTCATAGGCTCTAACGGTTCTCTGGTCGGTTATGCAGGCGGTCTGAAGAAAAAGAGGTGGCTCCTGAGGCTGGAGGGATACCCCCTTGCTACTTGAAGCCCCCCGGCAAAAGCGCTATAATTTGAGGGCAATTTTGGAGGTGCAAAGGAGGTAACATGAAAAAGCTATACGCAACAGCGCTGATGCTGGTCGCGGCTGGCAGTGCCTTAGCCGCGCAGAGGTCCGTTCTGGTTGAGGAGTTCTCCACCTGGACATGTCCATACTGCCCCTATGCTATAATGGCCGTAGATAGCCTGAAGAAGCTGATGAAGGACACGGTCACTGTGATGAGCTACATCCAAGGTAGGTGCGGGACTGCTGGAGTAAGGTTCAGCTATTACGCTATTTACTATGTTCCAACGGTTTGGATTGATGGCGTCATAGCTGACACGGGCGCCTACACCGATGTGGGCCAAACCCTGAACTGGTATATGTCAGGCGTGAATTCCCGCAAGACCATCCCATCGCCTCTCAGGATAGAGAATGTCAACGCCAGGCTGAGTAACGACTCCGTCCTCCTGGACTGCGATGTAATTCTTGAGCAGAACATAAACTCTTCATATTCACCCAGGCTCTTCGCGGTTATAACGGAGAGAAACATTCAGGCCAATTCAAACGGGACAAAAGCGGATTACTTCACCAGGACCATGCTTTCTCAGACAACCGGAAACTCCCTCACCGTGTTTAACGCTGGCGAACAACAGCATTTCCATCTTGTCTACAAGATGACCTCAACCGATACAATATGGAACCGGGACAGCCTTGATGCGGCGATATGGGTTCAATATTACACCACAAAGGAGGCGCTTCAGTCAAAGCAGGTCCACTTCATAGACCTCGGCGTATCAGAGAGCACCGTGTTGGTTCCGGGTCTTGACCTCTTCCTCAAGGGCGGCAGGCTATTCTTCAGCCTTCCTGAGGAGAGCTCTCTGAGCCTCTCCCTATACGACATAGCTGGCCGTGAGGTCACCACCCTGGCCTCAGGGCGCTTCTCTGCGGGCACCCACGAGGTCTCCTTGCCATCCCTGAAGCCTGGCGTCTACACAGCAGTCCTCTGGTCCGATATGGGCACGAAAACACTGAACATAGTGAGGTAAAACCCATCTACAAGAAGGAAAGGCCTCGCACTTGCGAGGCCTTTTCGTTGTTGATAACACCCCTGCGCCTGGATTAACATTTGGAGGTGCGCCGGATAGCCTTTTTGGGTATACTCGCTTTATCCTGCATCCCGAGACACTCATTCTGGGCTTACTACAACTCGTTCTACAACTGCGAGAAGAACTTCAAAAAAGCAGAGTCACTTTACAAAAAGGGGAGGCCAGGGGAGGCTAGGCAGTATTACCAAAAGGCAATAGAGAAGGGCTCGCGAGTTCTCAAGTATTATCCGAGGTCCATCTATGTGGATGACGCCCTTTTCATAATAGGGGTTTCACATCTCAGAATGGATGATGTGGCCAAGGCGCAAAAGAAGTTTGAGGAGCTCCTGCTATACTATCCCGCAAGCCCATTCGCGGCCCGGGCTCATCTTTACCTAGGTAAGGCATACCTGGAATCCGGGCGGAACCGCGACGCGGTTGAACAGCTATCAAGGGCCGTTGCGAGGGACCCAAAGCTGGAATCCGAGGCTATGGTCTTCAGGGCAGAAGCGCTTCTAGGAGCTGGCGAACCATCTGAGGCTGTAAAGGTTATATCCGATTTCATGGCCAGATACCCCAAAAGCCCTTACAGGAAAGAGGCTTACCTGGTTGGGGCGAGGGCCGCGAAGGAATCCGGCAGATACGAGGAGGGAGCTGGGTTTCTCCGGGAACTGCTTTCGGGTTTTCTGACTGACAGCGAGAGGGTTGAGATAAACATCCTGCTGGGGGATATCTACTATGCGGCTGGCGATTACGAGAAGGCGGCCGGAATATACAACTCGGTTGATTTGGCTCCGGGTTCAACGCTCCAGTGGCCCCTCCTAATAAAGAAGGGGCTAGCCGCGGAGGGAATGGGGAAGACTGATGAAGCGCTTTCGTTTTACAAAGCCGTTACCGATGGGGGTAGCTATGAGTTCAAGGCTGAGGCATATTACAGGATGGGGATTATATACGAGGGAGCCGATAGCCTATCTGTAGCCCAGGGGTTTTACGCTGAGGCCGGGAAGCTAACCGGAGGCAAATACCCGATTCTCGCCAGAAGGAGGCTTGATGCGCTGAGGGAGTGGGAGGCGCTCAGGGATTCCTCATCCGTCTCAGGGAGATACAGGTACGCGGAGGTTTCATATCTCTATCTGAAGAGATATGAGGAGGCGATTGCCATATTCGCGGAAATAGCTGAGCAGTATCCAAAAACCGATTACGCGCCCAAGTCCATATACGCGCTCATGCACTACTATCTCAGGGTTAAGGCGGATACCATAGCCGCGAGGGCTCAATATGCCAGGCTCCAGGAAAAATACCCGCAGACCCTCTACGCCAGGGAAGCCAGGAGGCTCTTCGGAGATGTTCTCGGAACGGGTTCGGGTCCTGAGAAACAGGGCCATTGAGGACGGTATCTTTGTCCTGACATTGGAATCGGACCATATCTCGGAAGCCATGCCAGGCCAGTTCGTTACCCTTTCTTTTGGGGGAGATGATCCCCTCATTCCGAGGCCGCTGAGCGTTTTTGATGCTGGAGAAGGGAAGGCTGTTTTCCTGGTGAAGATAAGGGGCAAGGCGACGAAACTCCTATCTGAGCTAAGAGAGGGCGATGTGATTTTCGCGACCGGGCCCCTTGGAAAACCATTGCCAGAACTCCACGATCCCGTTCTCGTTGCCGGGGGGGTTGGGGTTGCGCCCCTGGCGTTCTACGCCCGGAGATACGAGGCCAGATTGCTCCTGGGCCTCCCGGAGCGAAATCCGGGCCTCCTGGATCTCCTTTCGGATGTGAGGCCTGAGGTGATATATGAAAACACGCCCGACGGTGGAACGGTCGTTGAGCTTGTGAAAAAAAGGTTTAGCTCGGAGGCTCTTTACATAGCCTGCGGCCCTTGGGCCATGACAAAAGCCCTTCTTGAGGTTATCCCGGCCGAGAGGGTTGTTGTCCTCGCGGAAGGAATGATGGCCTGCGGCGTTGGGACATGCCTCGTTTGCGCCATACCAGTCATCTCAGGGGGCTATCTGAGGGTATGCACTGATGGCCCCTGGTTCAGGGCCACAGAGATTGATTTCACGAGGGCTTTCGGGTGAGCATTTTGCCAGAAAACATGCCCCAGCTCTAGAATTTGCACATGACACTTCTGCTTTTCTCAGCTTTCTATATCTCCATTGATGGCGGTGCCTCTTATTTCATGTGCGGGGCCTCGCTTGATGACCTCGTCCCTGGCGCAAAGCCTTCCCCGAGGCCATTTGGCGAGATAAGGGCCCTGGGCTCATACAGCTCCTTTGGCCCCGCGAGCGTGGTCTATGGGGCAGATTTCTGGGCATTCAGGCAAGAGCACGACTCCCTCACCCTCACATCCATGCCTGTTTTCGTGCAGGTAGGGCTTTTGCTGGGGCTTCCGGTTTTCAAGCCATATGCCCTTCTTGAGCTCGGTGCTCCCCACTCGTGGGTCAGTTGGCCTGACACATCGTTCACGAGTTGGGGGTTTGGGGGAGGAGCGAGCCTGGGCACCTTGTTGGTATTCGGGAAATGGGGGGTTGATCTGGTTCTCGGTGTTGATTACATGACCGTTCCGGCCCGCCCGGACGCGAGGGACTTCTCAGAGGGCTCGCTTACGGGCCCGATATTCCGGGGCGGCGGAGGCCTGGTGATAGCGCCCTGATAAACACTTTGGAATAAAAAGCCTCCGGCTAAGCCGGAGGCCATGTTTTTCGTTAGGCCGCCGCTATTTCACTATGAACATGGCGGTAGAAGACTCGGTTCCAGCTCTCAGGTTCAGGAAATAAACGCCCTCGCTCAATCCCCCGAGTTCAAGGGGAACAGAGTGCCCGCCTGGGCCAAGGTCTCCTGAGAAAGCGGTCATCACTCTTCTGCCGCCAGCATCATATACCGCTATGTCAACATGGGAACCGGTCGGTAGGCCAAAACTTACCCTTGCCCTGCCCCTCACGGGGTTGGGGGATACGCCCTGCAAGAAGAAGTGGCTCACCGAAGGGAGTTCAGCCACATCCACATTCAGCGGGCTATACCAGAGGGTATAAACCCAATCTATGCCGGGAACCGAGGGTATCGCACCATAGAAGTCATTCCAGGTGGAGCCATCCAAGCTGTAGTAGTTATATCCGGTCGTGTATGGATCCGCGTTTGAGCTATCAGTTCCCCTCTTTATTGTGTCGCCAGTGATCTTCCTCGCGGTTTGAACAGTCCACAGAAAGACGGTGTCGGTTGCTCCCTTGTAGAGGGTATCCATACCGTCAGGGACATTGATCACATACCACCCAGCCGTGTTTATGCTGAACTGGAAGGGTATGGTGCGTATCAGGTTTCCTGGTTTCGGCCCTGTGGCATCATCGTAGATATAGAGGGTATCCTCCTTGGTCCCGGTGGTGTAGCACCTGTAATTCACCATCACGCTGTCTATCCTTATGGCGTTGTTGCCTCCGGAAAGAGGAACCCTGAACCTGACGCCTACATACGCAGGATAGGATGTCCAGCCAATGATATACCCGCGGCCGTCCTCAAATAGGCTGTGGTATCTGAGCTCGTCCTTTCCTGGTATGCCTGGATTCTCCACCTTCGCGGGCTCCGCGCTGAGCCCTATGGTCGCTGCTATGATATATCCAAACATAAAAAACCTCCTTAAAGCCTCAGGGACAAATTATGAACTAAGCGCACCACCCGTGTCAATTGCCACCTCCTTCTCAGCAACGAATAACGAAGAGGGAAGCTACATAAGCGTTATCAATATTCTTGCGATCTCGCCGCGGAATCAAAGAAATGAGCTCCTTGGTATGATAGGGTTGCAGATCCACGCAGGGGGCAAGATCTAGCCTTTTATCACCGCAACAGGCCTCATTCTGACGACCTTGCTCGCGAGCCCAACGCAGTGGACGACCTCCACCACATCAGCCACATCCTTGTATGCCTCAGGCACCTCCTCAGTGAGCGTGGCGTCCGTATGGGCTCGGACCATTATTCCCCTCTCGGAAAGGGCCCTCTTCACGGATGAGGGTGTTGTGGTTTTCGTTGCCTTTGCCCTTGACATGACCCTTCCAGCTCCATGGCAGGTTGAGCCAAAGGCGGATTCCATGGCCTTTGGCTGGCCTATGAGCACGAATGAATACCTGCCCATATCCCCGGGTATGAGAACGGGCTGTCCCAGGCTCCGGTATTTCTCTGGGACATCCGGATGGCCAGCCGGAAAGGCCCTCGTCGCGCCCTTGCGGTGAACCATCAGTTGGATCTCCTTTCCTTCAAAGAGGTGCGTCTCCTTCTTGGCTATGTTGTGGGCCACATCATACACGAGCGAAAGACCTAATTCCTCTGGCTTGACCAGGAAAACGGCCGCGAAAGCCTCTCTGACCCTGTGGGTTATTATCTGCCTGTTTGCCCACGCGTAGTTGGCCGCTGCAACCATGGCCGCAAAGTAGCTTTTCCCTTCTTTAGAATCAACTGGAGCGCAGGCGAGCTGGATATCTGGCACCTCTATGCCGTATTTGCGCATAGCGGACTTCATCACCTTTATGTAATCGTCAGCTATCTGGTGACCAAACCCCCTTGAACCCGTGTGGATCATCACGGTTACCGTTCCCTTTCTGAGGCCCATGGCCTCGGCCGCTTCAGGATCGTAGACCTCATCTATCTCCTGGATCTCAAGAAAATGATTGCCGCTCCCCAGAGTTCCGAGTTGGGGCGCGCCTCGCTGACGCGCCTTCGCGCTTACAGCTCCGAAGTCCGCACCATCCATGCACCCGCCTTCCTCGGTGTGAAGGAGGTCATCATCCCACCCAAAACCCCTTTCATTGACAGCCCATTCCGCACCCCTCAGCGCTACCTCTTCTAACTGGCGCTCATGCAGGCTTATCTGCCCAGATGATCCAACGCCGGAGGGGATCAGGGAAAACATCTTGTCCAGGAGCTTCTCCAGGCGCGGTTTCAGCTCCTTGAGGCTCAGATTGGTTGTCATGAGCCTCACTCCGCAGTTGATGTCATAGCCAACCCCTCCGGGTGATATGACGCCTTCCTTCAGGTCAAATGCCGCAACCCCGCCTATGGGAAACCCATAACCCCAGTGTATGTCAGGCATTGCAATTGAGGCCTTAACTATGCCGGGGAGGCAAGCGACATTTACAACCTGTTGGGGAGCATTGTCGGAAAGGATACTGCTCATCATCCTGTCCGACGCGTATATGTAACCAGGAACCCTCATGCCACTAAGCCTCTCTGGACTTATCATCCAGAGATAATCCCCTGCCCTCTCAAGATCCTCTATCCTGAAGATCATGGATTTATATTATAAAGCAATCCGGACAGAAAATTCAAGCGCGACATGTCGCTGTGAGGTTAAGGGTAGCCCGGGGCCCATGTTTGGCCTTATAATTTTCCCCAAATGAAAGAGGCAGATAGAAAGATAGGTCAGCTGGTGCCCATGGTCATAGAGCAGACCGGGCGCATGGAGAGGGCTTACGATATCTTCTCAAGGCTCCTTAAGGAGCGGATCGTTTTCCTTGGCATGCCAATAGACGACTATGTGGCGAACCTGATTATTGCCCAGTTCCTTTATTTGGATGCTGAGGACCCGGACAAGGACATATACTTCTACATAAACACACCTGGCGGCATAGTTACATCTGGCCTCGCCATTTACGACACCATGCAGTATATCAGGCCTGATGTGGTAACCATGTGCATAGGCATGGCCGCATCAATGGGAGCCCTTTTGGTAGCGGCTGGCACGCCGGGGAAACGTTTCGCTCTTCAGCACTCAAGACTTATGATACACCAGCCCTGGGGTGGAGCGCAGGGCATGGCAACTGACATAGAGATAGAGGCAAAGGAGATACTGGCCCTCAAGAAATTGCTACAGGAGCTCCTGGCAAAGCACACGGGAAAGCCTCTGGAGGTTATAGAAAGGGACACGGAGCGCAACTTCTACATGTCAGCGGAGGAGGCGAAGGCTTATGGCCTGGTTGACGACATAATTACAGCGGCTCCGGACAGGGGAAGGAGGAAGGATGCAGAGGAAAAGGGCGAGGACCAAGGAAAGGGTTTCTGAGCCTTACTGCTCGTTCTGCGGCAAGCCTCAGAGCGCTACAAGGCGCCTTTTGCCCGGAGTTGATGCTTTTATATGTCCTGATTGCGCCAGGCTCGCTGTTGAACTGCTCAGCAGCCCCCTTGATCCGGATGAGCCTCTGGAACTACCCGTTCCCGAGAGGATAAAGTCCGCCTTGGACGAGTGGGTGATCGGCCAGGAAAGGGCCAAAAAGACGCTTTCGGTGGCTGTATATAATCATTACAAAAGGATAAACCACAGGAGGATGGGCAAGAGCGATGTGGAGCTGGAAAAGAGCAACATCCTGCTCGTTGGACCAACAGGGACCGGAAAAACCCTCCTGGCGAGAACCCTCGCGAGGCTCATCGGGGTTCCCATTGTCATTTTTGACGCAACACCGATAACCGAGGCTGGTTATGTGGGGGAGGATGCGGAGGCAATACTCACCCGGCTCATTGCTGAGGCAAACGGGGATATGGACAAGGCGAGAATAGGGATAGTCTATCTTGATGAGGCGGACAAGCTCGCGAGGAAACCCGGATCCGGAAGGGATGTTTCCGGAGAGGGTGCACAGCAGGCACTTCTCAAGATAACCGAGGGTTCGGCTGTGGATGTTCCTTTGCCTGGCAGAAGGGAAAAGGTTTCCCTGGACACGAGGGACATACTGTTTATATTCGCTGGCAGTTTTGAGGGACTATCGGATATAGTCGCGGAGCGCTTGGGAAGGGGTGGAATAGGGTTTGGTCGGGGCCAGGAGGACATGCCGAGAGAGGAGCTATACAGGCTGGCTCAGCCAGAGGACCTCATCAGCTTCGGGATGATACCGGAGCTCGTAGGGAGGCTTCCTGTTATAGTAACGCTTTCGCCGCTCACGGAGGACGAGCTCGCGGAGATAATGACCAAGCCGAGAAACGCTATAGTCAAACAGTTCAAAAGAATATTCGGAATGGAGGATGTAGCGCTGGAGATAACGGATGAGGCAATAAGGGAGATAGCCAGGGCCGCGGCCAAAAGGGGCTCTGGAGCGAGGGGGCTTCGTTCCATCATGGAAGACATATTGCTGGACACCATGTATAAATTGCCGTCCATGAAGGATGTAACCAAGGTCATAGTGAACGGTGAGGTCGCCAGAGGAGAAAGGGAACCAATATTGGTCTTCTCTGACCAGAGGAGAGGCATCCTGTGAAGCATAAACCGAAGCCAGAAAAGCGATTACCCGTCATCGTCCTCATGGGCGAAGTGCTTTTCCCCGAGGCCATACTTCCGGTCATGGTCAGGAGGGAGATGTCTCTGAAAGCCCTCCGGGCGGCTGGTCGCGGGGATGGGATGATGATCTTCCTGCTCCAAAAAGGGGATGACGAAGAGCCATCGCCGGATGAGATATATAGGGTAGGAACAATAGGAACGATCGTCCACAGCGTAGAGAGCGAGGACGGCGGGGCAAACATCCTGATCCAAGGCGTGGAGAGGGTCAAGGTCCAAAACCTCCTGTTCACTAGGGGCTATTATTCCGCGAGGGCAGACATGTTTCCCTTCCCTCGGGCGGATGAAAAGGTTCTCGCGCCAGCGGCCCGTGTAGCGAAAGACTTCTTCGCCAAGCTCGTATCCATGATACCCGATCTGCCTTCTGAGCTTACCAAAACCATTCTCTCCCAGTCAAACGAAACATTTCTCTATCTCGCTTCAGCGCACATGCCAGGCGACCCCGACAAAAAGCAGGAGCTCCTTGAATCAAAGGACCTTCCTGAGCTGGCAAAGAAGCTATCCGAACAACTGCTTTGGCACATAAAATACCTTGAGACCAGACAAGAACTGGAGGGCAGGGTAAAGGAAGAGCTGGCCCGGGGGCACAAACAGGTCATCCTCTCCCAGCTTCAGGATGAGATAAAGAAGGAGATGGAGGAAGAGGATGACTTCTCGGTTTATGAGAAGCGAATACTCGGAATAGGGATGCCAGATGAAGCAAGGGAAAAAGCCCTCTCGGAGCTCAAACGCCTTACCAAGACCCCAGCCATGTCACCTGAGGCGAGCGTGATAAGGACATGGCTTGACTGGATCACGGAGATGCCCTGGAATTCACGAACAGAGGATAACCTTGACCTGGAAAACGCTCGCAGAACACTTGATGAGGATCACTATGGCCTCACAGAGGTCAAGGAGAGAATACTTGAGTATCTTGCCGTGCTCCAGCTCAAAGGGGCAACCAGGGGCCAGGTCCTGTGCTTTGTTGGGCCGCCCGGCGTGGGTAAAACCTCCCTCGCTCGCTCAATAGCCCGTGCCCTCGGAAGGAAGTTCGTAAGGGCTTCCCTTGGTGGATTGAGGGATGAGGCGGAGATAAGGGGCCACAGGAGGACATATGTCGGGGCCCTTCCGGGGAAGATAATACAACAGGTAAAGAGAGCAGGAACGAAGAATCCGGTCTTTCTCCTTGATGAGGTTGACAAGGTCGGGACGGATTACAGGGGAGACCCCCAAGCCGCTCTCATGGAGGTTCTTGACCCAGAGATAAACGCGGAGTTCATGGATCACTATCTTGAGCTCCCGTTTGACCTATCCGAGGTCCTTTTCATAACCACAGCAAACTCCACCGCAGGAATACCGAAGCCCCTCCTTGACAGGATGGATGTGATATACCTAAGAGGATATACGGATTTTGAAAAGACCGAAATAGCCAAAAGGCACCTGGTGCCAAAACTCCTAGAGGAGCATGGGCTTGAACCGGATGATTTCACGATATCGCCTGATGTCATACTCAAGATAATAAGAGAATATACATCGGAAGCAGGGGTAAGGGAGCTGGAACGCCAGATAGCCAGGCTCATGCGCAAGTCAGCCCGCAGGAAGGTCGAGAAAAGCAAACCAACGAGCATAACCCTTTCAAACCTGGAAAAATTCCTGGACCTTCCGGCGTTTCAGGAGCACCGGGTTAAGGAGGAGAACCCCCCTGGAGTCTTCTACGGCCTCGCTTGGACAGAACAGGGAGGGGACGCTCTCAGGGTTGAAACCACTGTCTCGCGGGGCAAGGGAAACCTGATAACAACGGGCCAGCTCGGAGAGATAATAAACGAATCAATAAAAGCGGCCTTGAGCTACATCAAGGCGCACAGGGTCGAACTGGGCCTGCCGCCAAACTTCCACGAGCTCCTTGACATCCATATTCACATCCCTGAAGGGGCAATACCGAAGGATGGCCCGTCCGCTGGTCTCGCTGTTCTCGCCTCAATGGTCTCAGCGCTCACAAAACAGCCTGTTCCAGGGACAAACGCGGCCACCGGCGAGATAACCCTCACGGGCCAGGTTCTCAGGGTCGGAGGCCTGGTCGCGAAGCTCATGGCCGCACAGAGGGCAGGGATAAAAACCGTTTACCTGCCCCTTGCAAATGCGGAGGAGGTTGCTTACACGAACAAAAAGATGGAGGGAAGGCTTCTGTCCGGCCTCACGGTAAAATATGTCTCTGCTTGCGATGAGTTCCTATCGGAGGTATTCCCCTCCAAGAAGCGCAGACCCATAGCCTCTGCCTCCGATTACCTGGATTGGCTGAGGCTCTAGCTCGTTCGCGGCGCGAAATGAGAAGATATAATCTTTGAAACGCCCCGAGCGCTTGGTTTAATATTTCGCCATGAAGAAATGGCTTGAATACTTGATCATCGTTTTGGCTGGTATAGTTGGGGCTGGGCTTTTCTTTGGTTTCTACGAGAAGGTCCTGCCCTCAGCCGCGGTGGATCTCAAGCTCTCAAAGTCCGATGTGGTTATAAGGGCAAGGGATTTCTGGACCGGAAGGGGCGTGAACCTATCAGGCTACCAAGAGGCAACGATATTCTCCGCGGACAACGAGGCCTCGGTCTACCTGCAGAAAACCGTGGGAATTGATTCCGCTAACGCATTGGGTAAGACCACTGTCCCCATATGGTTCTGGCGCGTCCGCTTCTTCAAGCCTCTAACGAAGGAGGAGTTCATAGCGAGGATTGAGCCAGACGGCAGGATCTCCGCTTTCCAGCACATCATCCCGGAGGACGCACCCGGGGATTACCTTGAAGAGGCTGATGCTCTGGATATAGCTAAATCTCATCTGCGCGAGGAGTTTGGAGTAGAGCCTGCAGAATGGGAGCTCGTCAAGTCCTCATCCGAGGACCGCAAGGCCAGGAGGGATTATTACTTCACATTCAAGAAGCCCTCCGCGAAATGGGGAGATTCCGATCTGAGGGTGGATGTCGTAATATGTGGGTCGGAGGTTGCCTCGGTAGTAAAGTATCTAAAGGTTCCGGAGGAATTCACGAGAAACTATCAATCCCAGCGCTCCTTTGGCAGTCTCTTGGGCACCATAGCTACGCTCTTCGCTGTCCTCATGGTCTTCGTCGGGGTGATAATGTTCTTCGTGAGCCTCCGCAAACGGGGCAACGACATAAGGCTCGCTACCCTTGTAGGCGTCGCCTTGGGCCTCTCAATCCTCATTTCAAACGCAACCCTGATCCCAACCTACCTGGCCAGGTATGAAACAGCGAACCAGCTCTCAAGCTATCTAGCGCAGGTTTTCATTAGTATGGCCCTGGCAGTCCTGGTAATAGGCTTCTTCGTTGGCGTCGTCTCAGGCTGGGCAGGCGGGGCTATCACCAAAAAGGAAACCCTGTGGGGGCTCCTCCCTCTTTCAAGGGGAAGGCTTTCCCGGCGCATGGCTGGCTGGGCTTTGCTCTCGTATCCGTTGGCCTTCTTCTTCATGGGCCTTCAGGTGATAATCTACCTTCTAGGGGTAAAGTTCATGGGGGTCTGGGCCCCTGCTGAGAGCGAATACACCCTGGTCTTCGCATCATCCATTCCCGCGCTCTTTGCCCTTGGAACATCCCTTTCCGCGGGCCTGAACGAGGAGGTCCTGTTCCGTTTCTTTGGATTCGCGCTCTTCAAGAAGGCTGTCAGAAACACCTTCCTGGCCTTCTTGATACCTACCATAATCTGGGCCTTCCTGCACTCAGGCTACCAGATATTCCCGGTCTATTTCCGGGGAATTGAGCTGACCATAGGCGGACTTCTTTTCGCTCTGGTGTTCTGGCGCTACGGGCTTTTTACAGCGATAATGACCCACTGGATGGTTGATACCCTTTATTTCACCATACCCCTTATGAAATCCTCGTCCGTGGGTTTCATGGTATCCGGTGCGATAGCGGCCAGCTTCGGCCTGATAATCGCGCTAGTTGCCCTTTTTGGGAAACCGGAGAGGGATATCGCGGTTTCCGAAAAGGCCGTATCTGCGCTATCAGCGGCCCTTGACTACTTCAGGGACCATCCCGAAGCACTCCACGAGTTCCTAATAAAGGCAGGGCTTTCCGATGCCGCGCCGGCCGAAAAGCTCAGATACCTGGTCCAGGAGCTCATGGGTCTGAAGCTCAGACAAAAGAAAGAGCAATATCTGGTTAGGGGGCTTTCGGCACAGGACGCCGAGATGCTATCAAGGGCAACTGGCCTATCCGCTGAGGAAACCAAAAAGTGCTGGGTCTTCAGGAGACAGCCATGAAAAGGTTTGCGCTTTTTGTTTTGGGTTTGTTCTTTGGATGCGGGCTATTGGAAGCGCCAGCCAAGGCTTTTGGTTTTGGCAAAAAGGGCCCCAGGATCGTGCTGGCGTATTGGGGGGATCAGATAAATCCAATAGGAGGTTATGCGAAAGGCCAAGGATGGCTCGCAGATACCCAGTGTCTTGAATACATCAAGGAAGGGACCGAGCTTGACATAGTGAAGCTCGGCTCTGGCAAGATCGGCAGATTCAAGGCTAGGGGTTTCACCCCTCCATCAGAGGAACCACCGGATGCTGGGACTGTGTATATTGAAGGGAGTTCAAACCCTTCTGATCTCAACATAACAGGGGTAGAGCCTATTCTCTGCATTCTGGACCCCGGAGGAAAGCCTCCCAAAGCCAATGTGATCCCCTCTCCCAAACAGAAGCACAAAGAGTTGGCGCTTGATTACCTCGCTGAGATGGGAATCAAAGGTGAGGGCGCAAAAGGGTTGAACATATCCCAGGTAGTAGAGGCTGACATAGACGGCGATGGCAAGGCCGAGACATTCATATCAGCGCAGAGCTCAAGGGATTATCTCATATTCTGGGGGCAGAGTGGGCCCCTATACTCCTTCCTCGTTATGGTGAAGAGCACAAACGGCAAAGAGAGGTTTTATCCGGTCTACAAGGAGAAGTTTGACAGTCCCGAGGAAGCGGGGGTTTCTGTTAAGGCTGAGCTCATGGGGCTCTGGGACCTAAATGGCGATGGGGTCCTTGAGGTAATAGCCCAGGAGGCCTACTACGAGGGTGAGAGTTTCGTGATATACAGCTTTGATGGAGAGGGGTTCGCGGATAAGGCAAGCTGGGGGGCAGGCTTATAGAACCAAATGGGACGGGATTTCGGAAAAACATGGTGGGGAAAGGCTTGGGTTCACGCGCTTGAGCACCTCGGTAGGCACTACGCCAATCGCCTACCAAGGGGCAGAAGCTACGCGAGGGCCGGGAATGTCCTTTCCGTAAATGTTCTCACGAATGGGCTTATCGTTGCTTCGGTTCAAGGAACCAGAAGAACCCCGTATAAGGTGAGGATCGCGCTCAGAAGCCTCTCGCCACAGGAGGTTGAAGCGCTCGCTTATAGAGTAAGACAAAGCCCATTTATGCTGGCCGAATTGCTCTCAGGCAAGTTGCCCGAGGGACTCGGTCCCCTCATTCTTCCCTCTAGGGAGGAAGAGTTTGAGACCAATTGCTCCTGCCCTGACTGGGCGAACCCCTGCAAGCACATAGCCTCTGTTCTGTATGTTATGGCAGAGGAAATAGACAAAGACCCCTTCATCCTCTTCAGAGTGAGGGGAATAGACCCCGAAAGCTTCAAGCGCGCTGTGGGAAGCCAGAATGAGGCTCCCATCGCTCAACGCATCCCAGCGGATTCCGTAAAGGAACCCTACAGGATGAGAAACGATATATCGGGCCTGGACCTCTCCCTTCCGGAGGAAACCAGCCATAAGATCGCCGCGCTACTCACTAGCGTCCCGGAGACCCTCCCCAAAACCACAGGCGATAGATTCATGAAGATACTCCTTGAGGCAAAAAGGGGACTGCCGGATGAACCGGCTCCTCTCCATAAGTGGCAAGGGATTGAGGTGGCCTTCAGGATTGATGGTGAGAGGATAGTTCCCGTTTTTCACAGGGGAAACTTGAGGAGCGTATCAGGGTTTCCAAGGGGTCTGTATTCTGCATGGGTTCATCTCCAATCCCTCCCACAGGACCCCTCGCTCACGGATTCGTTGAGGTTCGCTTCCGTGCTCTCTAGGTTCGCGGCCTCTCTCGTGGATTCCTGGCATATGATTCCAAGAACAGTCAGGCTAAAAGATCTCTTGTGGATTGAGTGGGTCCCTCTCATTGTCGGCAAAGCCGAGGGGCTCTTTGTGGAGCTCTCGCGCGCTTGCCCTCTCGGAATGTTTCCGGTGGCCAAACCCAAAAACCCAAAGCAATATTGCACGCCCGAAGAGGGAATAAGGCTATTCCTGACGGGAATCATAACCAAACACATAGCCAAAACAGCCCCGCGGAGCGAAGGATTCCTCTCCTCAAGGGAGCCGCTTGCAATCAGGGGGATCAAGGAGGAGGGCTCTGCTGCGGCCCTTGAGAACTGGCTCGGTGCGTTCGCGCTCCTCAGGCCAGGGTCCCCGAGGCTTTTGTTCTCGCTTGAGCCGGGTGCCAGAAACAGCTGGGAGATGAGCCTGAGCGTCAGAACCGAAAGGGGGGCCCTGCCTCTCAGAAATGCCCTTTCGGAGGATACCCTCAGGGCCCTTCACTACATATCAGGATTCTTCCCCGGCGTAAAGGAACTCGTTGATAAGGGCAAACTAAGACTATCCCAGGCCCAGACCCTTGACCTCATAACCAAAACAGCCCCATTTATTGAGCTGGCAGGGGGCAAGCTCCTTCTCCCAAAAAGCTTCATTAGGATGAGCGAGGTAGCCATCAAGCGCAAGGCAAAGGCCAAGGCCGTGATAACGAAGTTCTTGGACCTCCAGGATATAGTTGACTTCAAGTGGACGGTCTCTGTTGGCGAGAGCGAGATGAGCCTTGATGAGTTTGAGAGCCTCGTCAGGGACAAGCTTGGGCTTGTGAGGATCCGAGATGAGTGGGTTTTGGTTGAGCCAGGAGAGCTCAGCCGGTTCATGCATAAAGCGGAAAGGGCAAAGGAGGCCCTTTCTGCCCCAGCTTCGCTGGTTGCTGGGGAGGAAGTGGAAAGGGATAGGGGGGTCGTAGAGTTCCTTGAGAAGCTGAGAAAACCGGAGGATTTTCCCGTCCCGAATGGGCTCAAAACCGAGCTCCGGCCTTATCAAATACGGGGGTTCCGTTGGCTCGTTAACAATCTAATCCTGGGAGCATGCCCCTGCATTGCTGACGATATGGGCCTTGGGAAAACGGTCCAGGTCATCTCCGCGCTCCTTTACCTTCGTCAATCCAAAAGGATAAAAGGGCCTGCCCTCGTTGTCTGTCCTGCTTCACTCATGCATAATTGGGAGAAGGAGATAAAGAGGTTCGCGCCCTCGCTTACCTGCCAGATATATCACGGAGGGAACAGGAAGATTAGGCGCAACACGGCTGTGGTCATAACCACATACGGGATGGTGAGGGAGGATGCCACCCTGAGAAAAATGGCCTGGAGCGTGGTCATAGCGGACGAGGCGCAGAACATCAAGAACCCACAGGCACAACAGACCAAAAGCCTCAAATCCCTCAACTCGGATCTCAGAATAGCCATGACAGGAACCCCAATAGAGAACAGCCTCCAGGACCTCTGGAGCATAATGGATTTCCTGGTCCCCGGATACCTTGGGTCTTGGGGCTCTTTTTACGAGAAGTTGGCTAAGCCAATCCAGAAATACGGCGATTCTTCCAAGCGGGAGCTCTTGCGCAAAGCGATCTCCCCTCTGGTTCTCAGAAGGCTAAAGACAGACCCAGGTATTGCGCCTGACCTGCCCGAGAAGATAGAGAAGGATTACTACTGCCCGCTCACTCCTGAACAGGCGAGCCTTTATCAGGCTGTTGTTGATGATGGCCTAAGGGCAATAAAGGGAGCGGGGGGCATGAAGCGCAAGAACTCTATACTGAACCTCATCGTCAAGCTCAAGAAGATCTGCAACCACCCGCGCCACTTTGACTCCTTTGCTGATCCCGATCCTTCCCGTTCCGGAAAGACAAAGGCCCTCCTGCCCCTCATCCGGGAAATCGTGTCTGCTCGCGAGAGCGTTCTCCTGTTTACCCAGTTCAAGGAAATGGCCTTGTTGCTCAGGGATATGATAGAGGCTGAGCTCGGAATATCGCCGCTACTCCTTCACGGAGGAGTGAATGTCCCAAAGAGACAGGATCTCGTGCGCTCATTCCAGGAAGGGGCGGTGCCGGTTGCCATATTCACCCTCAAGACAGGAGGGGTTGGGCTTAACCTCGAGCGCGCGAGCCATGTGATCCACTTTGATCTGTGGTGGAACCCGGCAACCGAAAGCCAGGCAACGGATAGGGCCCACAGAATAGGCCAGACCCGTAGGGTAATGGTTCACAGGCTCATGACAAGGGGGACCCTGGAGGAGAAGATAAACGAGCTCCTTTTGAGGAAAAAGGGGCTCGCTGAGGACATCCTATCTCACGGTGAGACATACTTCACCGAGCTATCGGACGACGAGCTCAGGGATATACTGGGTCTCAGTGCTTGAAGTGCCTCGTCCCAGTTAAGACCATGGCTAGGCCGAGCCTCCTGGCGGCCTCAAGCACCTCCTGGTCCCTTACAGAGCCCCCTGGCTGAACTATTGCCTTTATTCCAGCCCTCGCCGCAAGCTCAACCGAGTCCGGGAAGGGGAAGAAGGCATCCGAAGCGAGAACAGCGCCCCGTGCCCCCTCCCCTGCCTGACGGAGGGCTATTTCAGTGGAGCCAACCCTGTTTGGCTGGCCCGCGCCAACACCGAGGGTAGTGAGGTCTTTCGCGACCACGATGGCGTTTGAACGAACATGTTTCACAACTTTCCAAGCGAAGAGAAGGTCGCGGCTCGTCTCCTCGTCCAAGCTCCCGCAAACGAGCTCCCACCTCTCGTTCAGAATATCATCCGGCCCTTGATAGAGGAACCCGCCTAGGACGCTCCTTATCTGCTCGGAACACCCTCCTTCATCCCTAACCAAAAGCAAGCGCCTGTCCTTCTTTTTCTTCAGGATCTCAAGCGCTTCTGGCATGAATTCCGGCGCCATGACTATCTCAGAGAAAAACTTGTTGAGGTTTTCCGCTATGCGCTGGGTAAGGGGCCTGTTCAGGGCTATTATTCCGCCGAAAGCCGAAACCGGGTCCGCCTCATATGCCCCCACGAATGCCTCATCTATTTCATCCCTGACCGCTACTCCGCAAGGGATGAGGTGCTTGACGATGACCGCGGCAGGCTCTGAGAACTCCGAAAGGCACTCCCAAGCGGCTGTCGCGTCCAGGATGTTGTTGTAGGAAAGCTCTTTGCCCCAAATCTGCGTCCAGGGAGGCTTTCCGTAATAAGCGGCACGCTGATGCGGGTTTTCTCCATACCTGAGAGCCTGGGCCATGGGCGCGTGAACGAAAAGGCGATCCGGCAGCTCATCTGGCATGAACCTTGACCAGAGCTCCCTGTAAATGAAGGAGTCGTATTCAGCTGTCCTCGCGAACGCCTTGAGGGCAAGGCGCCTCCGGCCCCTCTCGCAGAGGCTTCCCCCGTGCTTCCTCAATCCCTCCAGGACCCAACCGTAATCATCCGGGTCAACGACGACCATCACTGATTCGTGGTTCTTCGCCGCGGCCCTTATCAATGACGGCCCGCCTATATCAATCATCTCAATGAGCTCAGAGAGGGACGGGTTGCGGGCCGCGGTTTCCTCAAAAGGATAAAGGTTCACGCATACCAGGTCAATCCTCGGGATGCCGAGATGCTCTGCCTCATCATCATCGGTCCCTCGCCTGAAGAGAATGCCGCCGAATATCAGAGGCTGAAGGGTCTTCAGCCTGCCCCCGAAGGCCTCCGGGAACCCAGCGATCTCCGAAACCTCCGTGACATCAAGGCCTGCCTCTCTGAGGGCCCTCGCGGTTCCTCCGGTTGAGAGAAACCTGAAACCAAATTCCAAGAGCCCCCTCGCGAAATCAACAAGCCCCCGTTTGTCCCAGACGGATACAAGAGCGTATCTGGACATGGAGAAATTATGAGGCAAGGGATTTGCCGAGCGCCAGCACTGTGGTTCGTTCGCGCCGCGCAAAGGGAGAAATAAGGGTGCCGGGGTTTATAATTTGCGCCTAGCCTATGGAGATAAAACCGAATGTAGACAGGTTCCAGTATAACCACCCTGAGGTATGGGAAGCCATAAACGAGCGTCGTTTCCAGAAAGAGGCAGAGGCAATCGGCAAAGCGCTTCAAGGACTTGGCGCTTCCGGGCCAATACTGGATATCGGATGTGGCACTGGCGCTCACATAGCCCTACTATCCAGGCAAGGATATGCCTGCAAGGGCCTTGATGTGTCGCGCGCCATGCTTGAGCACGGGAGAAGGAGGTATCCAGAAATAGAGCTCTTGGAAGGAGACATGCGAACTATGAGCTTCAAGGAGGAGTTCGGCGTTGTTCTCTGCCTGAACTCATCCTTTCTTTACAACCTCACGGACGAGGATATGGCAAACACGCTTGCCGGAGTCGAGAAAGCACTCGTGCCCGGAGGAATTTTCATCCTTGATGCCGTAAATCCAATGTGGTGGCTGGAGGGGAACTTCGTGAAGACAGAAGGTTCGGCCTTCAGGGTTGGGGATGAGCAGGTCCGAAGGACATCAGTGAGGCGGATAATTCATCACCTTCAGATCCTTGAGGATTCGGTCACATGGGAGCACGACGGTGAGACCATAAGGGAGGTTTTCTATCTGAGACTCCTTTTCCCAGCGGAAGCCGCGCACATCCTCAGGGAGGCCGGCCTCACGGCCTTCAAGTTTATCAAAGACTTTGACCTGGATTCCGAGGATATACGCTCAAACCATTTCCAGGTCATAGCGAAAAAGCCTTGAACTGGAGGGGAGCCTGGAAATGGATGAGGCCACTGCTGGCCGCGGCCGTGATAATACTGGTTTCTTATTATCTATACAGGCAAATATCCTCTGGTTGGCACGAGCTCTCCGGTAGGCTCGCGCTTAGCCCCGGAATCTGCCTGGGCTTCATCCTTTTCTCGGCCCCTCCGCTTCTCGGCCCTCTTATATGGTGGAGAATAATCAAAAACCTGGGCGGCGAAATGACACCGAGGGAGGCATACTGGGCATGGTCAGCCGCTAACCTTGGAAAATACATGCCCGGCAAGGTCTGGAACATAGCAGGTAGGTTCTATTTCTCCAAAGACAGCAAGATGATCGTGGCGGATTCCATACTCATAGAGGTCCTAGCAAACCTGTGGGCAGCTTTCCTCGCGGCCGCGACCGCCATTCCATTCGGCCTCTGGACACCGTGGATCGCCTGGGTGATGAGCGCGGGCGCAATTTTGGGCCTGGCTGGTCTCATCTGGCCGAGGTCCATTCAGAACGCTCTCAGACTTCCTCTCAGGCTTCTGAGAAGGGAGGCTCCCCCTCCGCAGGCTTTTCCGCGAAGGGCCTATTTGCTGACCACGCTTTATCTTTACCTGATATGGCTTCTGGTTGGCTTTGGCCTATGGCTCGCTTTGGTTGACCTCGGTTCACGGGCAAACCCAATAGCGGTCGCTGGAGCATACGCTTTGGGCTGGATGGCAGGGTATCTGTTTCTCCTTGTTCCAGGGGGATTCGGGGTAAAGGAGGGGATCTTCACCTGGCTCATGGGTGGTTCTGCTGGCGTGGCTTTGGTCGCGGTCTTCGGCAGGCTCGCCCTGACAACATGGGAGATAATCGGGTTTCTGGTGGGCCTTGCGGTGAGGAAGAGGAAGGGGTAAAACGGTTTTGGCGAGGGTATACCTCTAAGACCCCTATTCAGAGGAGCGCTGTTCTCTGATCTCCCCCCAAAGCTTCCTAGCAAGGCTCAGGAGCTTGGGATCGGATCTTACCCGGTTTGTAGCGTATAGGATCGCGGTGTGGTGAATCCCTCCAAGTGCCTCGGCCGCCTCCTCAAGCGGAAGGCCGAGATCCTCCCTTAGGATATACGCTATGAGGTGCCTGGCTAATGAGACCCTCCTGCGCCGGGACCCCGATAGCAATTCGGAACGGGAAACCCCCATGAAGTCAATAACGCGCTCAATTGCAATCTGGGCAGGGGTTTTGATGACCATCATATCAGCGAGGATCGCTTTCGCTGATTCAACTCCAATCGGTCCTCCCACCAAGGAATGATAAGCCCAGAGCCTCTGGACGACTCCCTCCAGCTCCCTAATCGCGCCCCGGCAGTTCTGGGCCACATGTGTTATGACTTCGGGTTCAACTGGGATACCTTTTGCCTCAAGGGTTGTTCTCAGAAAGCGCTCCCTGTCCTTCGGCCCAGGCTCGGAGATCTCAACCAGGAGCCCTCCCATGAGCCTTGATAAAAGGGATTCAGAGAGCCCAAGCTCCTTAGGGTGAATCCCAGAGACCACGATGACCTTTTTGTCCTTCAGTAGGAGGGAATCAATCATGTGGATCAATTCCTCCATCAGAAGGGTCTTTCCTTTGACAAACTGGAAGTCGTCAAGAATGAGGAGATCCAGGTTTCTGAAGCTCTTTTTGAACGCGCCAACGCTCTTCTCCCTTATTGATGAGAGAAGCGAGTTGAAGAAAGGCTCTGCTCGCGCATATCTGACTTTGGCATGGGGATTCAGGCTCAGACAGAGGTGGCCAGCCGCGTTCGCCAGGTGGGTCTTCCCAGCCCCGGGGGGCCCGACTAGGGTGAGTATCCCTCCTCCGTCGTTCTCTATGAACCTCTTTATGGCCGCGCAGGGGAAACGGTTATGGGAAAGGATGAGAAAAGCGGCAAGGGTGAAGCGCGGTATTAGGCCTGGGCTTTGCCTCTGACGATCCCCGCGGTCAGGGAGCGGTCGGGGCTCAGCAACCCTAAACTCTATGGCAAGCCTCTCACCCGTGGCCTTGGCTATTGCCTCTGTGAGGGCCTGGAGGTGTCTGGCTGATAACCAATCAGCGAAGAACTGGTCAGGAACCGTTACGACAGCGACCCCGGCCTCCACGGTTATATCCCTTATGGCCGAGAACCAGGTCTCGTATATCTGAGGGGAAACGGTTTCCCTTATAAGGGAGAGGACACGGGGCAGGATGCTCATAGCGCCAAAGTATAGGATACCCGCGCGACGCGACTCAAGGCCCCCTAAGCCCTTGCCGGACAAGTAGTTTGGCGGAAGCATAGCCCCTGCAAGGCCATAGACCTAAACCCTTGCCGGACAAGGCCTCAGGAGAGGTATGCTCTCTTAACGAGGCCAACAAGCTGGGTTCCGGAGGGGGCCATTTCCTCCAGGATGGTGAACCGGTCGGGCCTTGTAGAAGGGGCCGCATCCACACACCTCGCAAAATCAGCAAAAGAAAGACCTATGTCCTCTGGTTTTGTTGGCAGGCCAAGCTTCTGGAAGAACGAGAGCATGGCCTCCCTGTGGGAGTTTGCCTGAAGGTATGTGGTGAAGACGGAGGCGAGCGCTACCTGTTCCCCGTGCAGGCCTCGGCCCCCGAAAAGCTTATCAATCGCGTGGCTTATCTTGTGTTCGGAACCGGATGAGGGCTTTGAGCTCCCCGCGAGCGCCATGGCCGCGCCCGAGAGAAGCAGTCCCTCGCAAAGGGTCCTCAGCGTGTCAGAGCACATGAGCTCTGGTTCTTCTGAAAGCAGGGCAAGCGCTCCCATCTCGCTCATCGCCGCGGCAAGGCCGTTGAAATCGTTATCCTTCCCGAGCTCGTGTGCCCTCCTCCAATCCCACGCTGAGGATATGTTTGAGAGAAGATCGCCCGCACCAGCAGAATTGTGCCTTTTGGGCGCGTCGGAGATCACCTCAAGGTCACATACCAGAGCAACCGGAACAGAGACCTTGTGGCTTGTTCCATCTATAACCGCAATGGGCGAGGCTATACCATCTCCGGACAGGACGGTTGGGGCGCTTACCAAGGGGAGGCCTGTCTCATCGGAAACCATCTTTCCCACATCAACAGCCTTGCCCCCACCTATCGCGACAATGCTATCAAAAGAAGATAGCAGGTTTTTTGCCTCCTGGACGATGCGACGGGTGCTCTCGGATACAATAAAGGAAGGTTTCGCGAACCTCTCGCATATCTCCTTGCTCCTTCCGGGCCCGGAAAGGACAAATGGGCTCTTGCCAACGGATAAAGCTATGTCCTTGAGCCTCTTGAGGGCACCGTAGCCGAGCTCAACCGTCTCAGGCCAAACCCTCACCATCTCAGGAGCATCCCTCCCCACACGAATCCCGCGCCGAAAGCAACCGCGAGGACCAGATGGCCCTCCTTCAGCAACCCTTTCTCCTCCATCTCCCAAAGGGCTATGGGTATGGATGCGGCTGATGTGTTTCCAAAACGCTCTATGTTGACATAGACCTTCTCCGGCGGCAGTTTAAGACGCTCCCTCGTGGCTTCTATTATACGAGTATTGGCCTGATGAGGGACAAGCCAATCCAGCTCCTCTGGTTTCACGCCTGCCCTCTTCAGGGTCACGAGAGCCGCGTCGCGCATGGCCCTCACTGCGTTCCTGAAAACCTCTTGGCCCTCCATCTTTGTGTAGTGGAGACGATTCCTGAGGGTTTCCTCGGAAGCAGGGAGCCTTGAGCCTCCTGCAGGAAGCATGAGCAAATTGCCCAAAGAGCCGTCGCCGCCCAGGTAGGCTGACAATATGCCCTCGCGCATGGGATCATCCTCCAGGATTGCGGCCCCAGCACCGTCTCCAAAGAGAACGCAGGTCGACCTATCCGTGAAATCCATTATCCTCGTTAAGCACTCCGTCCCAACAACCAGGGCTTTCTTGTAGTTCCCTGACATGAGCATTCCCCGAGCTATCTCAAGGCCGAAAACAAAACCCGGGCAACCCGCTGACACATCAAAGGGTGCGGCTTTTGTGGCGCCTATTTTGTCCTGAATGAGGCAAGCGGTTGAGGGGAAAAGATGATCCGGAGATGATGTGGCCGCAATGAGTAGGTCTACCTCCTTAGGGTCAAGCCCGGCCTTTTCAAGCGCCCTCACCGCGGCCTTGGCTCCGAGGTCCGAGGCGGCCTCATCAGGAGAGGCTATCCTCCGTTCCTTTATGCCGGTTCGCTCGGTTATCCACTCATCTGATGTGTCGAGGAACCGCTCAAAGTCTTGGTTCCTGACGATGTTTCCTGGAACATAAGCGGAAAGGCTTTTTACGCGTATGCCCATATGCTATCCTCCAAATAACCCCATAGGGGCACCGAGAAGGAGCCATGTCCCTATGTATAGAAAGGGCGCGAGATAAAGCCCCAGAGGGCTTATTGGCAAGAAAAACCCGAGCATTATTAGGCCCATGAGTATGTATGGCCCCGCCCTTATGAAACCAAGATTGTATCCCACCCGGGGAAAGAAATAGGCAAGGATGGCGAAACCATCCAAAGGGGGAAGGGGTATCAGGTTGAAGAAGGCCAAGGCTATGTTGATTATAACGCTTATGGCGAGCATGGGGCCAATAAACTCCCTCCAAAGGCTTACCTCGCCCATAACCAGGTTGAGTCCCCTGAAAGCGAGGCCAGAGAGTATAGCGAGGCCGAGGTTGGAAAGAGGTCCAGCCAGAGAAGTGAGCGCGAGGCCGCCCGCGGGGCTCCTGAAGTAGGCTGGATTAACCGGAACGGGTTTTGCCCATCCAACCCTGGCTACTAGTATGAGGATAAAACCGACAGGGTCAAGGTGCTTCAGTGGGTTTAGGGTGAGCCGCCCAGCGTTCCTCGCGGTTGGATCCCCTAGCCTGAAAGCGGTCCAGGCGTGAAAGTACTCGTGAACCGTGAGGGCCAGGAGGACCGCTGGCAGAGATAAGAGGATGCCGGTTATGTCAAACATTTCTCACAGCAGTATAGCGATGATTATGCCGAGAACAGCGCCCACGAATACCTCCAGTGGGGTATGGCCTAGGAACTCCCTCATTCGCTCCTCGGATACAGGCCTTCCTTTGGATACCTCATCAACCATGATGTTCAACAGTCTAGCCTGCTTCCCCATTGCCCTTCTTACTCCGGCCGCATCATACATCACGATCAGCGCTAGGATGAAGGCAATAGCAAACAAAGGGCTATCAAAGCCCGACCTGAAGCCAACCTTGATCGTGAGGGCAGAGACCAAAGCAGAGTGGGATGACGGCATGCCTCCGGTCTGGAAGAGCCAGCTGAGGTCAAGACGCCTGCCAGCTACCGAATATACGATGCACTTTATCGCTTGGGCTATGATCATAGCCAGAATTGGAACCCATATTATGGTGTTCGTGAAGAACCTCTTGACCTCGGTCAATATTCCCTCCGTGCTATGAAGGAAACGAGCTCGCAAAGTGCCCAGGCCCGTTCCCCAAACCTTTGGGAGAGCGCTGAGGAGATCTCCTCTGAAAACCTTATGGCTTCTGCCCTCGCGGCCTCAAGCCCGAACACCCTTATCCAGGTAACCTTTTTCTCGTCTTTGCGCAGGTCCTTTCCAACCGATCTCTCGTCCCCAACCACATCAAGTATGTCATCCGTAATTTGGAACAACAGGCCAAGCCTGAGCCCCTGTTCTCTCAGGAAATCAACGATTTCACGGTCACCACGGGCAACGATCGCGCCTGAGGCCAGGGAGGCTGATATCAGAGATGCTGTCTTTTTCGTGTGTATAAACCTCACTAGTTCTGGGGAAGGTTCCCAGGCCTCCTTTTCAGCCAGGACATCCGCTACCTCCCCGGCTATAACCCCGGATAACCCTATTGCTCTCGTGATCTCTCTGAGAACGGAACAGTTTATCTCAGGCGAGAGGCCGGATCCAGCAAGAAGCGCAAAAGCCTCTGCCAAAAGCGCATCTCCGGCAAGTATGGCCATAGCCTCACCGAATTTTCTGTGGGATGTGGGGACCCCGCGCCTAGTATCGTCGTTGTCTATGGCTGGGAGGTCGTCGTGTATGAGGGAAAAGGTGTGAATGAACTCAAGAGCGAGAGCAACCGGCAAGACCTCTTTGAGATCGTGGCCTCCGCAGAGCTCGTAGCCCATTATAGCGAGTATGGGCCTCAGGCGCTTGCCACCGGCCATGAGGCTATAGCGCATTGCCTCTACGAGCCTGGCTCCAGGGCCATCGGTCGGGGTGAGGATTTCGTCAATTGCCCTGTCAATGAGGTCTCGCCTCTGGCTCCAATATCCAGCCAGCTTCTCGTTCACTAGGCCATAGATTTTAATACACGGCCATGGGCCGGTGAAAGATATGAACAACAGGCAGAGGAGCAAGCGGAGCCATTATACTTTTCATTGTGAGGATAACAGTCCTTGGTGGAGCGGGTTTCATCGGTTCGCACCTGGTTGATGTCCTGATGAGATCAGGGCACGAGACCCTGGTGATCGACAACCTCTCAAAGGGCAGGCGAGAGAACATCGCTGGTCATGAAGGAGAGAAGGGATTTGCCTTTTACCAAGAGGATGTCCTGAACCGGGAGAGGCTCTTTGAGCTGGTTCCGGAGACCGAAGCGGTTGTTCACCTAGTTGCACACAAGATACCCAGGTATGAGAGCGCGCTGAAGACGCTTACCCTCAATACAAGGGCGACCATCAACGCGCTTGATCTCGCCAAGGAAAGAGGGGCGAGGTTCATTCTTGCCTCAACCTCTGATGTCTACGGTAAGAGTCCGGATCAGCCATTCAGGGAGGACGGGGACCTGGTTCTCGGCCCCTCGGTCTCAAGGCGTTGGGCATACGCTGTCTCAAAGATATACGATGAGCACCTCACGATTGCATACGGGGACGAATTTGGGCTTGATTATGTTATATTGCGCTATTTTGGCACATATGGCCCGAGGCAATACCTCAACTGGTGGGGAGGACCCCAGGGGGTCTTCCTGGATGCCATATTCAAGGGAAAGGAGATAGAGCTTCACGGGGATGGGAAACAGACCAGGTGCTTCATATATGTTGAGGAAGCGGCAGAAGCAACCCTTAGGGCAATAACAACGCCCGAGGCAGGGGGAGAGATAATAAACATAGGAAACCCTGAGGAGATAAGCATAGCGGACCTCGCCCGGCTCATGCACAGGCTCTCCGGCTTTCGGGGGGAGCCAAGAATGAGGTTCGTGCCGTATTCTTCTTTCACAAAGAACTACGAGGATCCCAGGCGTCGTGTGCCTGACATCTCAAAGATGAAGGGGATTCTGGGCTATGAACCGAAAATAAGCCTGGTTGAAGGCCTTGAGAGAACAATAGCGTGGTATAGGAAAGAACACCTGGATAAATAAGGGGATCAGATTCCCCCGAACCTCCTCTCCCTCCTGCTGAAATCCTCTATGGCCTTGAGCAATTCGGGTTTCCTGAAATCGGGCCAAAGGGTCTCTGTGAAATAGAGCTCCGCGTAGGCTATCTGCCAGAGCATGAAATTTGAAACCCTCAGCTCCATTGAGGTCCTGATCAAAAGGTCAACTGGAGGCATATCAGGGATGTAGAGAAAGCTCCGGAAGCCATCCTCGTCTATCTTTCCCGGATCAATCTCCCCGGCCAGAGCCTTCTCGGCAATGGCTCTTGCCGCGTCAGCTATCTCCTCCTGGCCCCCGTAGCTCAGAGCCAAAACGAGGTTGAGCGCTGTGTTGTTCCGGGTCTTTTCAACGGCCTTTTGCAGCTCCTCCTGAACCTCCGGGGGGAGCATCTTTATCCTTCCCATGCATCTTATCCTGACCCCGTTCCTGTGCAATTCATCCGTTTCCTTCGCCAGGAGCTCTCGGAGCATGCTCATCAGGAAGGAGACCTCATCCTGAGGTCTCTTCCAGTTGTCTGATGAGAAAGTGAAAAGGGTGAGCCACTCAACGCCGATATCCCTTGAGGCTCTAACTATTTCCCTCACGGATTCTATGCCCGCCCTGTGTCCCATTATCCTCGGGAGACCGCGCTGGGTTGCCCATCGTCCATTGCCATCCATTATGATGGCCAGGTGTCTGGGCACCTTTATCTGGCTCAAAATTCCATGAGCTCCTTTTCCTTGCCAGAGAGGAGCTTGTCGATCTTCTGAATGAACTCGTCGGTTATCTTCTGGATCTCTGTCTCAGCGGTGCGGCGGTCGTCCTCTGATATCTCCTTCTCCTTTTCAAGGTCCCTGACCATTTCCATCGCATCCCTGCGGATGTTCCTTACGGCGATCCTGGCATCCTCCGCCATCTTTCGGACGAGCTTCACCATCTCGGCCCTTCGTTCCTCGCTCAGGGGAGGTATTGGAATCCGCAGGGTTGAACCCTGTATTATGGGGTTGAGGCCGAGGCCGGATTTCAATATGGCCCTCTCAACCTCCCCAACCAGGGACTTGTCCCACACGGAAAGAACAAGGAGCCTGGGTTCTGGAACTGATATGGTGGCTACCTGGTTCAGGGGTATGCTGGAACCATATGCATCAACCCTTACGCCCTCAAGTATCTGGGGAGAAGCTCTTCCTGTCCTTATCCTGCCTAGCTCTTGCTTGAATGCCTCGGTTGACCTTGACATACGATCCCTGGCGTCCTTGTAGATCTCCTCAAGCATAACCCGAATATTCTAAAGCTCTCCCCCGCTTGGGTTCCAGGATTCAAAGACAGGGCCAGCCCTTATCTCACGAAAGCCGATTTTACTCTCTCTGTGCCATCGTATCTAGCTATTAGGATGTATAGGCCTGAGGGAAGCCCCTCGGCCCAAGCTATGGCGTGTTTCCCGCGAGCAAGGTGGAATTCCTTGATTGGTCTGCCGGTTATATCGTAGACCAGGAGATAACCGCATTCGGCAACGACATTCAGGTATGCGAGGCCGCCATTGATTACCAGATAATCAGCCGGGCCGAACTCATCAAGCCCTATAGCGCAATCAGTGTAATAGAGCCTCAATGAATCCAGGTGAAATTCCGATGTCCTTCTGCCATCCGTTGTTACCAGAGCGGAATACTGGTAGAACCTCCTGCAGAAGAAATCCGGGTCAGTGATGCCCTGGCCGTTATACACCTCTTTCCAAGAGGTCCAGGTGGTCTGATCGTCTGAGGCGCGGAGCCACAGCCTCAGCGTCATTCCTGAGGGAACAGATGCCCACCACCTCAGCGAGTCCATCCTGTATGCCGAGGATCCCGTGAATATCCTGGAGAGGTAGACGAAAGAGGGGGTTCTGGTATACGCATTTCCTATCTCCTCGTATTTCCTGAGGTCAACATAAGCCCCTCCCCATGAGGGTAGAGAGATGTTCTGCCACAAGGAGAAGCTCCTTGAGCCGTTGTTCCGGTATATGTAAAAGGATGAGGTGCCAGAAGAGGTTGCGATATCAAGATCCCCGTCATTATCAAGGTCCAGCAGATCAACCCCGTCACCGGCTGCGGCTGAGACATCGGTGAAGCTGACAAGGGCTGGCCCCCACCATATCCTCGCCTTGCCGTCCGAGCCCCCGGAAGCGACAAGGTCCAGATAACCATCTCCGTCCGCATCCTCAATCTCAAGGTCCTGCACATTAGTCATGCCGGCCAGTGCCCAATAGGAGGAGAAGCCTGGGCCAAAATACACTCTAACACCTTCCGAATATGAGCCGAGAGCAACATCTGGCCAGCCATCCGCGTTCAAATCAGCAACAGCCGCGGCCTTTGTGCTTGAGAAGGCTATATCCTGGGAACTCGTGAAACCAGGGCCCCAGAATATCTTGATGGTGGACAGAGGCCTCGGAAGGACGATATCCGGATACCCATCAAGGTTGAGGTCCGCCACAAATGGGTCCCAGGAGTCGGCATTATCAAACGCCTGATATGTCGTGTAGCACGGCCCCCAGTATATCTTGCTCTGAACACCGCCATAGCCAGCGAGGACCAAATCCAGCGAACCATCCTTGTTCAGATCCCCTATAGCAACACCGTAGCACGCTCCTCCAAAACCAAGTTGGGTCACCGATGCAGGGTTCATGTCCCAATATATGTAGCTCTGGGAACCCCACTGCTCGCCGACAACAACATCAGGAACGCCATTCCCGTTCAGATCAGCTACTCCCATTCCCTCAGCTGAGGAGGTTGTGAACCTCGTGTCAGTGCCGAATCCAGGGCCGTAGAGGATCCTCGCTGTGTTCGCCGCGGCTCCAAAAACAGCCTCGTCCAGAGAGGCATCGTTGTTCAGATCGTAATCCTGGCCGAGAACCCTTAGACCAGAAGAAGAGGCCCAGAAATTGACCCCTAGACCAGAGACCCTCTCAGAGCTACCAGCATACCACAACTCAGACCCTCCAAGGAAATCCGCCCTTGAGTTGTCATCCCAGTATGTCTGGGATATGAGACACATGATGATAAACATGTCAAACCCCCTTTTGAGAAATTATAATGCTTGTCAAGGGGCTCTGGCAAATTCCATAATTTAAGGGTGCTCATCGTGGATCACCGGGACTCCTTCACATACAACATATACCATCTCTTCAGAGCCGCAGGCCAGAAGGTCCTCGTGAAGGACTACGCAGAGGTCTCGCCTGAGGACTGCCTGAAAAACGGCCCCGTGATCCTGGGGCCAGGGCCTCACAGCCCTTTGGATGTCCCGGAGAGCATGAGGCTGTTCCTTGAGATAGCGGGTAGGGTGCCGGTTCTCGGGATATGCCTGGGCCACCAGATAATAGGGGTGGCAATGGGAGGAAAGACGAGGAGGGCAACCCGCATAGCCCACGGAGTTATTTCTTATATAAAACACGATGGACGAGGAATCTTTAAGGGGCTTCCCAACCCGTGCGGTTTCGTGAGGTATCACTCGCTCGTTCTTGAGCAACCCCTTGCGGCCGGTCTGAGAGCCACGGCTTTTGATGAGGCCGGAGATGTTGCCGCTCTTGAGCATGAGAGCATGCCGGTCTGGGGAATCCAGTTCCATCCGGAATCCGCACTGTCTCAGGAAGGCGAAAAGCTCGCCAGGAACTTCCTGAGACTTGCTGGTGCGTGCCGACCATAGGACTCTCCTGGGCTAATTTGAACCCACTCGCTCCCTACGCACATAATATAACCCTGAAAGGGAATAGGGATATTTTACTCGCCATATTTCTCTCCTGCACGGCTAAGGAGATGGTGGCCTCAGCTCAGCCTTATCAGCCTCAGGCGCATGAGGAAAAGCCTCGGCCCTGTGGGTTGGTGGATTGCTCCTCATCCATGGGCCCGTTTATAAGGGTTGGAATAGACCAAAGGCCATCCTTTGAATTTCAAGCGTTGGACTCTTTCTGGGTCATGGTCGGCGATTACGGGGTCTTCAAGGGAGGGCCAGGGAAGTGGAGGGTGAGGGCGAGGGATCTGAAACCCGCCCGCTTCAGGTTCTGGATGATGGTCTGGCGCGGGCCGGATTCATCAGCCGCACAGGATACGGTTCTGTCCCTGATCCAAAGGGGCTACGCGGGGAGCTTCCTAATGCCCATGGGAAAGATATTCGCTTTCCAAGCCGAGACAATAGACATGAGGGATTTCGCGGCTCTCGTTGGTCCCTATGAGAGCGAGTCAGAAGCCCTAAAAAGGGCCCCGAGGCCTCGTCAGGCTGTGATAAAACTCCCAGAAAGCCCAGCCTCTGGAACACTTGAGCTCGTTGGTCCGGATGGCCGGGTGCCAGTTATAGCTGAGGGCCCTCTCAGGATCACATCCTACAAGCCCATAGAGGTTCTCGGGAACGGGTATCCTGACATCCTTGAATTCCTGCCATCCACGGATGGCAAGGGCATCCTCCTCGTCAACGAGGTTCAGATGGAAAACTACATAAGAGGGGTTCTGCCCTATGAGATGGGGCCAGGATTCCCCAAGGAGGCGCTGAAAGCCCAGGCGGTCTTGGCAAGATCCCACGCTTTTTTCGTTTGGGGAAAGAAGTTTAAGCTCACTGGCGAGCCGTATGACATAACGGACGATGTCTTCACCCAGGTCTACGAGGGAACGGGAAAAAGATGGGAGAGGGTTGATTCAGCGGTAATGGAGACCGGAGGCTGTGTCATTCTTCACGAGGGGAGGATAATAAAAGCGCCGTTTCACGCCTCATGTGGCGGATTCCTGGAGAGCTCCCAGGCCGTCTGGGGAGAGGACATCCCGGGAACCAGCGCGAGGCCTGACGCGGAGGACTCCTTTGACCTCAACATAAAAGAGTTCATTGATAACCCGCCTGAGGCATGGTGCAATCCAAAGACCCACGATTTTCCGGCCAGCTTCCGGTATGGCAGATCATACTTCAGATGGGAAAGAACGAAGACCAAAGCAGAATGGGGGGCGACGATAGCTAAAAACACCGGAACCGATCCAGGAACCGTAAGAAGCATGGAGGTCATCCAAAGGGGACCGGGAGGAAGGGCAATTAGGCTTGAAATAGTTGGGACGAAAAGGAGGCTCACAATTGAGGGCGAATACAACATTCGCAAGGCCCTCGGTCTCCCGAGCGCCTTGTTTTACATAGAGAATGAGGATAAGAGGATGATCATAAGGGGCGGAGGGTTCGGCCATGGGTCAGGGCTTTGCCAGATAGGAGCAGGGGTGATGGCAAACGAGGGGAAGACATACACCGAGATACTCATGCACTACTTCAGTGGGGTCGTGATAAGGAAGGTTTATTGAAAGAGCCTCAGAAATTTATCCTCTTCGCCACTATATACAAGGGCCTCGCCCTCACCTCGTCATATATCCTTCCGAGGTATTCGCCTATGATCCCCAGAACAAGGAGCTGGATCCCACCGAGAAACAGAACGAGAACCGCGATTGAAGCCCAGCCAGGGATAGCCTTTCCGAGGATCTTCACCGCTATGACCCATATGATACCGGCAAAAGAAAACAGGGCTGAGACCAGGCCGAGCCATGTTGCCATCTGCAACGGCCAGTATGAGAAGGAGGTTATGCCATCCCAAGCGAACTTGATCATCCTGGTCAGGGTGTATTTTGTTTGGCCAGCAACCCTATCCCCCCTCTCATACGGGACCCCGGTTGATCTGAAACCCGTCCAAGCCGTGAATATCCTGAGCATCCTGTGGTGCTCCCTGAGTCCCTTGATCTGATCAGCCAGCGCCTTGTCCATGAGCCTGAAATCCCCTGAGTCCTGCGGAACATCAACCCCCGATAGGGCCTTCATCAGCCAGTAGAAAAGCCTCGCTGTTATGCTCTTGAACAGGGTATCTCTCCCCCTTGAGGTGCGGTATCCATAGACCAACTGAAACCCTTCTTTCCACTTCCTCACCATCTCAGGAATTACCTCCGGAGGGTCCTGGAGGTCTGCATCCATCGTTATCACACAATCTCCCGATGAGTGCTCTATGCCAGCGGATATCGCGGCCTGGTGGCCGAAGTTCCTGCTGAAGGATATTACCTTTATGCGGGGGTTTCGCTCAGCAAAGGCCTCGAGCTTTGCCAAGGTCCCATCCGTTGAACCATCGTCAGTGAAGATGAGCTCGTATTCTCCGAGGCCTTCAAGAACTGGGATGAGCCTCGCCATGAGGGCATCAAGAACGGGCTCCTCGTTGTGGCAAGGGATTACAACGGAGATCACCTCGGGGTCCTCGCCTTCTTGAGGGCCTCCTCAGAGACCCTTACTCCTGCCGTATCCCCCTTGGCCTTGAAAAGGTCGCGAGCTGTGGTTATCTCCTTTATGGCCTCGTTCCTGCGCCATGTGAGGTCATAAACAGCCCCAAGGTAAAGGTGAGCCTCGGCGCACTCTGGATCAAGCTTAACAGCCTCCTTGAACTCAAGCTCCGCGGCCTCGTTCAGTCCCTGCTTGTAGAGCAAGGCGCCATAGCCAACATGGGCCTCAGGGTAGTCGGGCTTCAGTTTTAGAGCGGCCTTGAACTCTTCCTCGGCCTCCTTGTTCTTATCCATCTTGTTCATGAGCACGGCCCTGTTGTAGTGAGCGGATGGGTTGGATGGGCTGTAGTAGATAGCCTTAGAGAGAAATGAATCCGCCTCCTCGTATCGCCCCTCGCTCATGAGGAGCAGGCCCAGACCCGTGTATGCCTCACCGTAATCCTCCTTGAGCCTTATCGCTTCCCTGTATTGAGCCTCAGCCTCCGGCAGCTTGCCTTTCTTAACCAGCTCCTCTGCCTTCTTGTAGGCGAGCTCGTGCTTGCGCCCGGCCCCCTCTCCGCAGGCCATCACGGCCAAACCAACCAAAAAGAGGCTTATCCTTCTCACCATGGTATCACCCCTTTCAGTAAGGAAATTATTATGCGGGATTGCTCTGAGTGGATGCAAGAGATGGGGTTATCGTATAATTAAATCGTGATCGTGGCTCTTCTTCTCCGAAAGGCTGGCGCTCATCCGCCTGGCGTAATATGGCAATAGAAGACCTTCTCGTTGATGTCTGCTGTGGCCCAGATGCCACATACGCGATTGAGTTCTTCAGCCAAGACTATCGGGTCTCGCTATTCTTTCCGGGATCAAACATCCACCCTGAGGCCGAATACAGGCTCAGATTGGAGCAGGTTGAGAAGGTGGCAAAGCATTACGGAGTCCCCCTCCACATAAGCCCATATGAGCCTGAGGCCTGGCTAGATTTTGTAAGGGGGCTTGAGGGTGAACCCGAGGGGGGCAAAAGGTGCGAGGCGTGTTTTAGGTTTAGGTTCAGGCTCTTGGCAGAAAGGGCCCTTGAACTGGGGACCAGAAACATCTCAACAACCTTGACCATAAGCCCGAAGAAGGATCCGCATCTGGTGAACCGTGTGGGTCGCGATGTATCCTTGGAGGAGGGGCTCGTTTGGGTTGAGGCTATCCTGCGAAAGCGCGGGGGATTCACCAGGAGCCTTGAATTATCAAAGGAACTGGGGCTATACAGACAAAGGTATTGTGGGTGCGAGTTCAGTAGGCCTTTGAAACCGCAATCCCTTCTGCCTTAAAATATTCCCATGCTTCTGGCCTTTTTGGCTCTTGTTCCTGAAAAAATGCTCTCTGACGCCGCGCTCCCCAAGGGAACGACCTATGCCCATGAGACCAAGGCCGGAGCGAAAGCTGGGGTCTGGCTCTCAATGTTTTCGGAGGACTTCGAGTCTGGTAGCCTTCCTCCCGGGTGGGCAATAAGGGATAGCAACGCGGATGGCCAGAGCTGGATGGTGAGGCCATCGTCCGGCTGGCACATCACGGCAATGCCTCCTGCGCCCGGAAGCTATATGGCATGCTACGATGACGACGCGATAGGCTGGAACCCTGAGACCGAAGAGGAGCTGATCTCGCCAAGCATATATGTTGCTGGGTATGATACCCTTAGGCTCATTTACGGGCTCGGTTATCAGAACTTCAAGGGCCAGGACACATTTGAGGTTCGGGTTCGCTTTCACGATGGGACGGATTGGGGAGCCTGGCAAGCGCTCGCGGTGTATGACTGGGATATAGGTTCAGGGGTCTGGGATACCCTGAACCTTTGGGCTTGGCTCCCGGCAGAGAGCCTGCAGGTATCATTCCTCTGGTTTGATCACACATGGCTCCACTGGGATTGGTATGTTGCGATAGACAACATATCGGTTGAATACCTGCTTTCACTCCCAGTTAATCTAACCGCTTCGGCCATATTATCGCCGAAGGCGCTTGAAGAGGAGGGGGCGCTGATCAAACCATCCCTCAGGATCGTGAACACCGGGAACCAGGACATCCAGGATAACATCTCAGCGGGTTTCGTCATATCCGATACATCCGGAATCCTCTATGAGGACACGAAAACCATAGTGGGCGGCATCCAGAGGGGGGATTCGGTTGACATCCTCTTCTCAGGCTGGCCAGCAGGGCCACAGGGAGGGCCTTACACAGCGATGGGCTTCCTCAGCTACCAGGACAGCTTCCCCGGGGATGACACTTGCCAAACGCGGTTCGGGGTCATACCCGATTCCGTCGCAAGAAGGATAATGGTTCCGTATTTCCCGAACGCCCCAACGATTGACGGGACCCTCGGCCCTGGGGAATGGGATAGCTCTGCCTCCTGGGACGCCTCAGATTATCTTGGAAGGGATGGCTGGACAGATTATCCCGGCTCTATCGCGCTGAGGGCTTTTCACGATGCCTCTTTCCTATATCTGGCTTGCGATGCCATAGCGGACACCGGGTGGTCTGATTCTTCCGAGGCATGGGTCTGCCTTGATGATGACGCTGGCGGTTCCTGGCCTTCCGCGGATACCACTGAGGGCGCTAACAGGCTCATAAACCCAGATCTTTGGCTCTGTTCTTGGTTCAGGGCGGACTTCACCCACGGGCCTTGGTATGAATCGGGCTTATCCTCGTTCGCCTTTGGCCAGACCGGAGGCCACACCACAATTGAGATCGCCTTGATTCTGACGAGCTATGACGCCGGGCCGCAGTTCGTAGGCGCAAACCCCGTTCCGGATGGTGATTCTATTGGAATACACATATTTTATCTCGATCAAGCTCACGGAACAATGGCTTGCTGGCCCCAGGATGTCCTTAAGTTCTATGACCCAGCGAGATATGGCAGGCTATACCTGGAGCCATTTTCAGGTGAAAAAGAGTCCTCCTGCCCCACAGCGCCTTCGCTGAGGGTGGCGTCCGTGATGAGAGGTGAGGCTCCTATATCATTAACCCTTCCGGAGAAAACCAAAGTCTCCCTGTGTTTGTATGACGGCACCGGTAGGCTGATATTCAGGCTCTTTGAGGGGGAGATGGAGGCTGGCATCCACTGGTTTAAGCTGATCCTGCCCTCATCGGGGGTCTATTTTCTGAGAGCGCGGGCAGGCTCATGGTCAAAAATGCTCAAGCTGGTTTGGCTGGATTAAATGAAAAGGGTCTTGATAGCTTCGGCGATCGCGTTGGCTCTGGGTTGCGAGCAAACCCCGGAGGAAAAGCCCAGGCTGACCACCGCGTTCGCTTACTTCTACAGCCACCAGGATACCCAATGGGTCTTTCTGGATACCCTTTACAGCATTGATGAACCGGTTGAGGATACCTGCGGGCTTTCTGGCGCAAGGGTGAGCCTATCGGTAGGAGGTGCACTTGGGATCCCGTTCCACGAGGACACGGGGAGGCCGGGTATGTATTTCTTGCCTCTCATGATAATCCCTGAGACCGATTACAGGCTCAGGGTTGAAAGTCCGGTTGGAGATACCTATGAGATGAGCTCCAGGTCGCCGAAACGGTTTGAGCTTCTCTATCCAAGGGAGGGAGACACGATGCGCTTTGATTCGCTCTATGTTGTTTGGACTGAGCCCGGCAATCCTGGTTACTTTCTCCGGCTCTACACACAGGATACCCTTCGCGATACCCCATACACATATGAGGTTATGTTTCCCGTGTTCCCAAACGGGGACACATCAGAAAGCTATATCCCAGCGTTTTACATTGACACGCTGAATTACTGGTATGACCTCACCATAGCGGGTTTTGACACGGTCTCATCAGGGACTGACAGGTATCACGATTTCGCGGTCTTCTGGTCAAAAAGAGTGAGGGTTTTCGTGAAAGAATAGGAAGGGGATCCCTGTCCACATCAGCCCTCAGAGAATAGGCAATTAATTACCCTTTATAACGCCTTTCTCAGAGCCTCCATGAAGCAATCCATCTCCTCCTTGGTCCCTATTGTTACCCTGAGCCATCCCTCCAGACCCTTCATGGATGAGGTGTTCCTTATCCTTATGCACTCCCCTATGAGGCAGTCGTATGTTCTCTTGGGGTCAGGAACCCTGAAAAGCACGAAATTGGCAAAGCTGGGCTGATACTCTATGCCCTCTTGGTCAAAGAACCGATAAAGCCGCTCCTTCTCCAGATTGACCTCCCGTGCCCAATCAGCGAGAAACGGCTTTATCTTAGGATAAGCCCTCGCGACAGCCAATTGGAGGAAATTCAGGTGATAGGGTATGAAGAGAAGCCCCTCTGCCAGCGTCACTATCTCTGACCCAGAAACCCCGTATCCAAGCCTCACTCCTGCGAGCCCCGATTTTGCCAGGGACCTACCTATCATCATGTTTTCGTATTTTTCAAGGAAACCGGAGTATGACTTTCCAGAAAAGTCATGATATGCCTCATCCACGAAGACAAAGGAGCCCGTTTTCAGAGCGGCCTCAACTACCTCATCCCCCGCGAGGTGGCCCGTTGGGTTGTTCGGGGTAACGATGTTTATGAGGTGGATCTCAGGCTTGAAATAAGAGGTATCCCAGACAAAATCGGGGCCGAGATTGACCCTTATTGCCTCTGTTCCTGTGATCATCGCGGAGTGCGCGAACATGGGATATGTTGGCTCAAATATGAGGGCTTTTCGCCCGGGGCCGCCGGAGAGCCAGAAGGCCATCATGATGACCTGATCGCATCCAACCGTAAGGAATACATTCTCCGGTTTGAAGCCAGCGGCCTCAGCGAAGATACCCTTTGCCTCGTGATAATCCCTCGGCTGTGGATAGCGATTCAACCTGAATCGGAACAGCTCCTCCTTTATGAGCTCCTTTAGCTCGCCGGGCAGTTCCCTCGCACACTCGTTCTGATCCAGCTTTGCCTTGAGGTTGTCCAGCTCGGTTATCCCGAATCCAAAAGAGCCTGATATATCACTTCTGAGGAATCTCATGTTAGTCTCCTCATTCTTGCGGTAAACCTGTCCCACTCAGCCCCAACAGCCTCCCTGACCTCCTCCCTGCTAACAGGTGCGGCTCCGAACTTCCCGACCTTAATGCCCCCGGCAATGGAGGCTAGACACGCGGACTCGGTAAAGCTGAGGCCCGATAGAAGACCCAAGGTAACATACGCTATGACAGTGTCCCCAGCGCCGGTAACATCATAGACCTCCCTTCTCAGAGCGGGTATGTGAAATGCCCCTTCCTCATAGCAGGCTACCGCGCCCTCGGCTCCGAGTGTGACCAAAACCCTTTCGGCACCAAGCTCTTCTCTTAGTCTAGAAGCGGCCCTCGCTATTGAAACCGGATCATCGCGCGCCCTCGTCTCTGAGAGGAACTCCTTCCTGTTCGGCTTGAAAAGCCCAACCCCCGTGTATTGCCTGAACCGAGCCGTTTTCGGATCAACGGACACGAGCCTCCCGTCCATTATATCCTTGAGCCGGGATATGAGCAATTGATTTATGGTTCCCTTGTCGTAATCCTCAATTATGAGAGCGTCCGGATCCGCTGAGGCTACAGCCTCACAAAGGTTTCTGGCTATCTCGTCCGGTATCTCGGAACAAAGCTCCCTGTCAATTCTCAGGACCTGTTGGTTCTGGGCGATTACCCTTGTCTTCAGGGTTGTGGGCCTCTCTGGATCAACGAGAATGCAGCCTTGTATCCCCTTTTCCTCAACGAGTTCAAGAAGCTTGTGCCCCTCACGGTCATCCCCTACAACCCCAAACAGCAAAGGTCTCGCACCAGCGGCAAGGAGGTTCCCAGCAACATTTCCCGCCCCGCCCAGGCCGTCGCGTTCCTCTCGCGTCCGGACAACGGGAACAGGCGCCTCAGGGGATATGCGCTCAGCATCTCCGAACAGATACCTGTCCAGGATGAGGTCTCCTATGACCCCTACCCGAAAGCGAGAGAATCCTTCAAGCGCGGCGAGAACCTCCATAAATATAGGCCTGAAATTATAAGCCAAAAAGGGCATGGGCTTGCAAAATAGCCCCCGCGAGGGTCCAAGCCCTGGCAACCAGCAACTTGCAACCAGTATAATTTGCCCATGAGAAAGGGAGCATTTGTCTTTGTGTTTCTTTTTGCCTGCACGCCCCTATACAGACAAGCAGGGGTGGTTGACCCTGATTTTGTGATGGCCAACAGGCTACACCAGGAGGGAAGGGTCGCCGAGTCCCTCTCCTTTTACCGGAGCGCTGTGGCAAAGGAGCCCAGGAACCCAATATATCTTTATTACTACGGCATAGCCCTAGCTGAGACCGGGGACACTGCCCGGGCAATAGAGGCCTTTGGCACGATACTCCGAACGAACCCCGGCGATGCGCTGGCCGCAGACGCTCTGGGCTCCATATACCTGGCAAGAGGTGAGGCCAAAGAAGCAATAGCGGTTTATAACGCTTTGGAGAGGGCGAATCCCAGCTACAGGTCCATGGCAAGGGTCAGAAAGGCAAGGGCATACCTCATGATATCAGAACCGGACAGCCTTTACCGTGAGGCAACTGGTGCTCTGAGGGAATCACCCTTTAGCCCTGAGGCTTGGTATCTTCTCGCGTGCTTCTATTGCAAACGCGGGGATAGGGACAACGCGCTTCGCGCGCTTGAGAACGCGATTGATCTCGATGGATCCCTCAGGAAGAAAGCCCGGATTGATGAGGCGTTTTCATCCTTGGCCGGGGATCCGGTTTTCAAGTGGATGACCAGGGAAGATTGAGTTTATCCCTGGCGTTTCTCTTTAAGGGCCTCTCTCAGGCTCCTTCTGAGCTCAAGCACTGGCGCGGAGTCGTTACCAAGCCTTATCGCTTCCTCAACCTGCATGAGAGCATCAGAGAGCCTGCCCATGTCCTTGAGGACCATGGCCAAAGAGAAACGGGCCCAGGAGTTATCCTTTCCAATCTGCACGGCTTCCCCCAGGATCTCAGCCGCCTCCGATAGCTTGCCAGCAAGGTGAAACAGGGAACCGAGGTCAAGAAGGATATTCGGATCCTCCGGACACAGGCGAACAGCCTCTCTGAGTTCAAGCTCGGCCTCCGGGTATTTCTCAAGGATCATCAGAACCTCGCCAAGAGCGTGCCTGGCGCGAGGGGAATCTGGTCTCAGCCTCACAGCGGCCCTGAACTCCTTCTCAGCATCCTCGTATCTTCCCAGGGAATAAAGGGTCTCTCCGAGTGCCATCCTGGCCTCTGCAAAACCGGGGTCTCGTTCCAAGGCTCGCCTGAAAAATGTCTCGGCGTTCTCGTATTCCCCTTTCTGATAGAGAGAAACCCCTTCCTGGAACAAAGCGCTCGCGTCCTCATGCATAGACAAATTATAATGGCTCGTCTTTTCTCCTTGCTGGTTAAAAGATGCCCAATTGGGCGCTGACAAGGACTACTCTGAACCATCAGGCGGCTTCTCAGAGGGCTATGATCCTAATCTTGCTTTGTAATGGCTTATTTTTTATTTATTATTCCAGGATAACTAGCTTTCCCCTGATCTCCTCCTCGCCCATCATGGCTTTGTAGAAAAGGATGCCTTCTGTCTTCGGCTTTATCAGGTTCTCCCCGGCTCTCAGGCTCCCTTTGTAGGAATCAACGAGCCTACCCGAGCCATCGTAGAAATCAACGGAAACCGGACAAGGTGAAACCGCGTAAACCAAAAGGCCGCGAGGGGTCGGGATGATCCTTGTGGGCTCTGTCTCAAGCACGGTCTCCCCGCTCTCAAGGGGATCGGTCCCTCTTAGTATGAACGCGTAGCAAGAGTAATCCACAACCACTATCTCAAGCCAGCCATCACCGTTGGGGTCTCCGAGAGCGGCCTCGTTATACACGGGAAAGTCCGTATACGATGGGTTTGACCACCTCCAGCAGAGTAAGCCATCGTCCTGGATGTAGTAGACCAAACCGATATACGAGTTCTCATCCTCCCCGGTTATGACCGTCTCAAGCGCTCCCCCGTCGTGAACAGAAGCGCCATCAAGATCAGCCAGGACAGGCGAACCATAGAGATAATCATTCCCAAGGGCATTCACCGACCATACGAGAGTCCCGTTCTCCACGCAATAGACAACCCTCGTGTTGTGAATCACCACATCGGGGATCCCGTTTGCGTTCACATCCCCGACTGCCGGCGAAGGCGGGAATGTCTCGGAGAAAGCGCCCACGAAGTATGTCCAGAGAGGAATAGGGTTTCCGAAGGCGAAAACAGCAACCCAACCCGCCCCAGCATCATAGATCACCATCTCAAGTCCGGGCGACCCATCCATATCAGAGAGCGCGGGGGTTGAGGGCTTCGCACCATATGCCAGATCCCAGAGGAGATTGCCTGATAGATCAAGGACATAGATGTGATTCGCTGTGGTATACGCTATCTCAGGAGTGCCATCTCCATTCACATCCCCGAGTGCTGGAGCCGAATACGATGAGGCTGAACCCGCATATGACCAGAGCACGGCCCCTGTGCCAGCATCCAGGTAATAAAGCACTCCAGCGTCGTTGACCACTGCTACACGGAGGTTTCCAGAGGGGTCAAAAAACGCCAAAGGGGACGAGTAGGATATTCCGCCGAGGTAAGCCCACCATATCCTCGTTCCGGAGCCACCATCGTAGCACCTGAGGCCTCCGGAATTGTGGAATCCCTGAAAAACCTCTGGGTAGGGGTCATAGTTTATGGGCAAAAGCGCAGGCGTTGAGTAATAGGCATCCGCGTAGTCCTGGCAATTCCAAATTATGCCACCGCTAGGCCCCCTGTAGAGGGTAATGGAGGGATAACTTGAGTGGGATGTGATGTATATGTCCTCTTTGCCATCGCCGCTCTGGTCATAGGTAATGGGCGCTCCATACACGGAATTGCCGCTTGAATGAACCACCCAAGCCGCGAGCACAGCTGGCGCCTGTTGGTAGAAGTTGCTCCTTCCCTCAACAAGGCCTGTCCTTTGGTTGTTCCCCCTGAATGTCATCCAGGAGGACAAGATGATAGAGCACAGAAAAAGGTTCATAATCACCTCTCTGGGTAAATTATAAGGATTGGGGTTCAGTAGGATCAACGAGTAGTGGACTCGGAGCAGGCAGAGGCAATATAATTTTCCCGTGAAAGGCGTAGTCCTTGCGGGAGGCCTGGGCACCAGGCTCTATCCCTTGACCAAGATAACGAACAAACACCTCCTGCCCGTGTATAACAGGCCGATGGTCCTTTATCCCCTGATGAAGATGGCTGAGGCGGGCATCAAGGATGTCCTTCTGGTGACCGGAGGCCAGCACGCTGGGGATTTCTTGAGGCTCCTTGGGAGCGGGAAGGAGCTGGGTCTAAGATTGGCCTACACATATCAGGAGGGCGAAAGGGGCATTGCTGATGCGCTTTCGCTTGCCGAGGACTTCTCGGACGGTGAGCCTCTCCTGGTCATACTCGGCGATAACATATTCCAGGACCCACTGACGCCGTTTATTGAGAAATACCCTGGCCGAGGCGCGATGATCCTTCTCGCTGAGGTTCCTGACCCCGGAAGGTTTGGCGTTCCCGTAATAGAAGACGGCATCATAAAAAGGATAATTGAGAAGCCGGAGGTGCCCCCTTCTCGCTTCGCTGTGACAGGAGTATATTTTTATGACGAGAGGGTCTTTGGGGTAATAAGAAGCCTCGTGCCATCTCATCGCGGGGAGCTGGAGATAACCGATGTCAATAACTGGTATATAGAGCGCGGGGAGATGAAGCACGATTTCCTATCGGGCTGGTGGACCGACGCTGGCACATTTGAATCCCTTTTTAGGGCAACGGTATTGGTCAGAGAGAAGGAGATGGAGAAATGATATTGGTCACGGGAGCAAGCGGCTGTCTGGGCAGTAAGGTGGCTGACCTGCTTGATGATGTCTGGGCCCCTGACAGATCAGAGCTTGACCTGGAAAGACCCGCCGATGTTTTCAGGACCATCATCAGGATGAGGCCAAAGGTGATATTCCACGCGGGCGCGTGGACGGATGTTGATGCCTGCGAAACCAACCCACAAAGGGCGCATGTGGTAAACTGGGTTTCAACGAGAGCGATAGCCTCCGCGGCGATAAGGTTGGATGCCATTCTCGTCTACATCTCAACCGATTATGTATTCGGAGGGGAAAAGGATCTATACAACGAGAACGATGAGCCTAATCCCGTCAATGTCTACGGCAGGACAAAGCTCCTCGGCGAACGCGAGGCCCTCCGCGTCCCACAGAGCTATGTTGTAAGGACATCCTGGGTCTTCGGGCCTGGCGGAAAGACCTTGCTCAGCAGGTTTCTTGATTATGGAGCCCAGGGTAAACCCCTTACTCTTATCACGGATCAGGTCTCAAGGCCCACATATGTCATGCATCTGGCCAGCCTGGTGCTTGATTTTGCCAGAGGGAGGCTCCCCTTTGGCGTTTACCATCTGGCTGGTTCTGCGGATGTCACATATGCGGATTTCGTCAAAAGGGGCCTTGAATTAGCTGGGATAAAGACGGATCTGAGGCTAGTCAGGTCGTCCGAACTTAACAGGCCAGCGAAAAGGCCCCTCCGCTCCTCACTCTCATCCGAGCTCTACGAAGCATTAACGGGTAAGAGGGTGCCAGGATGGGAGGAGACCCTTGAGGAATATGTTGAATGGTGGATAAATTCAAAAGGGAAATAAACGAGCTTTCCGGGCTCGTGGCCAGGCTCCTGGATACCGATTTTCTGGAGAGGGTCTCAGAAGCATCGGGCCTCATAGCGGAGTGCCTTAGGAGAGGCGGAAAGATCCTCGCTTGTGGGAATGGTGGCTCTGCCGCCCTGGCACAGCACCTAGCGGCTGAGCTTGCTGTGAGGTTCAAGAAGGACAGACAGGCTCTGGCGGCACTTTCGCTCTGTTCTGATTCAGCTGTGCTGACAGCCTCTGCGAATGACCTCGGCTATGAAAGTGTTTTCGCGAGGCAAATAGAGGCAATAGGCAGAGAGGGGGATGTCCTCGTGGCCATCACGACATCGGGCAAAAGCGAGAACATAACCAGAGCGATCCGCGCCGCGGAGGCCGCGGGCCTCAAGGTGATATATCTCTGCGGCAAGAGCACCCCTTCCGGCAAAGCAGATGTCCTCATTCCGGTTCCCTCTGATAACACCGCTCGCGTCCAGGAGGTCCACACCCTGATCGTTCACATGATAGCCTTGGCCGTGGAGGAATCTTTTGCAGAATAGGTTTCTTTATTTCATTTTAGGGATCTCCCTCGCCTGGCTCTCAGCATCCCTCGTCTACGAGAAGGAAAACCCGAGGCCGGATTTCGCTCACGATTACGCGGCAGGCCTTCTCATAAGGACGGGGCACTCCAAGCTGATCTACTCAGCGGACCAAAGACCAGGCGCGGATCCAACAGCAATGCCCCCAGAGGTCCTGGATATGCTCCGAGCAAGGGGCTACAATTGGTCCTATATAACACGCTTTTTCTCTCACCCGTTCTACGCCATTATGATGATTCCCTTCTCCTTTCTGCCCTACCACCTCGCGTCCACCGTATTTCTCGCTCTCCAGATAGCCCTCATTGCGCTCTTAGTCTTCTATCTCTTTAGGCAAAATGGTCCCCAATATACCATTCTTGGATTTGCGGCTATTCTCCTTTTCTACCCAACGAGATACGGATTTCAGGTAGGCCAGGGAAGCGGCTTTCTCTTGCCGATAGCGGGATACTTCATCATGAGGCCCCAGAAGGTCCTTTCCCAGATCGCTCTTTCGGTTGGGTTTCTGCTGAAGCCGAGCCTCCTGCTATTGCCCCTGCTCTTTGTCACTGAGAGAAAGTGGCGGGGTCTCCTGATCTTTACCGGAGCATGGCTCCTGGCTTCGTTAGCCGCGGTTATAACCTTGGGGAAGGGGGTCTTCCTTCAATACATCAGCCTTGTTCTTGAGAGGGCCAGCATGCTATACATAGGCGCAGACATGCAATCCGCTCTCGCTATGCTTTACAGGATATTCGTCGGAACATCGGAATCCTCCGAGATAAACACCCTCTTCACGCCTGTTCCGGGATATGTGGCGGCCGGATACTACATCTGGGTTGGGGCTGTTCTGGCGCTCCTCGCCTGGCGAATGTTGAGGATCGCGGATGCGGTCTGGCGAGGAAACATGCTGATTATTGCCTCTCTGCTCGTCGCGCCATCGGTATCTGTCTATTGTTTCGCCCTCCTATTGATTCCCCTCATGTTCCTCATCATCAACCGGGCCAGGCCTCTGAGCTACATTTTAGCGGGCGCCGGGTTTTTGATCGCGAACCTTCCCCGTGCTTACTATACGAGCGGCCCCCTGCTCCGGTTCCTCTGTATCAACCTGTTCCTGGGGAGCATCCTGATATTCGCTGGTTATCTCATTGGCCCGGAGCCATCCTCGGCCTCCGGAGGAAAATAGGCGATCCTTAGGGGAGGGCACCTCCTTGATACACGAAGGACATCCTGTTCTGGCTTTCAAATACAATAGGACTCCTCAGGACAGAGAAGCATTTTGGTCATCATCCTGAGCTCATCACACCCGGGCCTTTGGTGAGGCATTTGAGCGCGGCGTAGTGGACATGAAAGCCCTGTTCAGCTGAGCTGCCCATCGCTTCTCAGACCAGGGGGATATGCCTGAGATCAAAAATAAGCACAGAAAGGGAAAGGATCGCTTCGGGCCGAAGTAGGCGTTTTCTTCTGTTATTTTGGATTATAATAATGCCATGAAGAGATTTTTGCTTTTGTTTTGTGCGGGTTTGGTTTCTTGTGGTCTGGAGAGAAAGGCCGAAAAGATGGCCAAAGAGCTTGAGGGAACATCAAGGGATTACCTTTACTCCGTTGTGGGAACCATAATGTTCTCACCATCGGGGAAGCTGGTTTATGTGGCGAAAAAGGGCGAAGGCCAGGTCGTCGTAGTTGATGGGACCGAGGGCCCCTTATACGACAGGATAACCTACATAGCCTTTGTGCCGGCGTATGCCTACCCCGGAGCCTCATCTGCCTCCATTTCATCGGATCTGACTAGGGCATCATCCCATGCCCGTGGCCCGGTAGGCGAAAGGCTCATCTATGTCACGGAAAAGGGAACCAAGAAGCTTGTGGTTGACGATGGGAAACCTGGGAAAGAATACGATGACATCTCGGACATAAACATCATCCCAGAAGGTCGGGTTCTCTACAAAGCGAAACTCAAAGGGAAGTTTAGCCTCGTCGTTGACACCGCGGAAGGCAAGTTCTACGATGAGATAGGTAGGATAACATACAACCTGGAGCACATTGCTTACTGGGCGACCGAAGGCGACTCCTCATTCGTTGTTCTGGATGGAGTTGAGGGGCCGAAATACGATAAACTGCCTCCGGGTATATTGAAGTAATGGGAACCTGGCCTATAAAGGGGTGATCATGATCTTCTGAAAACCAGCCTCCTAGAACCTTATGTTCAGGCCTCCTCCAAAGGTCCTCCCCTCGCAAAGCGGAGCCTTGCCTTCCTCGTAGGTGAAGAACTCCTCATCAAGGAGGTTCTGGATGCTGAAGTTGACCTGGACACCGTTGAGGGGCCTCGCGAACAGGTTAAGGTTCAATAGGGCGTAATCCGGAAGCCTTATGGCTCCGCTATAAAGCCTGTCCTTGACCCACTCGCCAGTGAGGCTCGCGCCAGCAATGCCGTATTCAAGCGTAATCTGTCCGGATACCGTGTGTTTCGGCTCGTAGGCAAGTGGCATTCCCGTGCTGTCATCCCTCGCGTTGAGGTAAGTATAGGCTAGTGCCAGGGATAGGAACCTGGTCTCGGCCTGAAGCCTCGGAGAGACTCCCCATGTGAACGCGGACCTTATGTTCTCGCGCCGCAAGATCGGGAACCCGTTCAGGGAATCACGTGTCGGAAGAAGCCCGATCATATCAGTGATATCGTTGTAAAACCCGGAAATCCCCATTGCCAGGAAGCTCACGGGCAAAACCTCAAATCCCGCTGAGTAGTTCAAGGATACCTCTGGCCTCAGGTCCGGGTTCCCGTTCCTGTAGTAGGTGTTGTGGAAAAACAGCTCCTCGTATCTGTCTTGGAGGCTGGGAGCCCTGAAACCTCTTCCGACAGAGGCCTTCAGGTTCAACCATCTGGCGGGCTTGACCAAAGCGCCGGCCTTCGGCGTGAATTGCAAACCGCCAACGGGATAATAGTCAAGCCTCGTGGAAACCACGAAACCAAAAAGCTCTTTGGGCCTTATCTCGTCCTCCGCGAAAACGCCGTAGATCATCTCAGAGTGATAGGGGGTGCAGGTTCGTTCAAACTGATTGTTTCTGACAGCACCACCGATGGAGAGCTGGTTGAAACCTAGGTGGAAGTGAGACTTGAGGTTTCCCTCTGCCACGAAATTGTCCTCCCGGGCGTTACCTGATTTATAGGTTCTGTAGAAGTGGTTGAGGTATCCGCCTATCTCGTGTTGCGATTCCCCGGACACCAGAACAGTCTTTGCCTCAAGGATGGAGTTCCAGGAACGGGCAGTGGGCAATCCGGCCGTGTCAATGCCCTCGTTTCCCTGATTGTAATCGCCGTTCAGGTAGAACCACCTCCAGTTTCCCTTGAAGGAAGCGCTGAGGCGCTGGTAGCGCTGGACTGGCTCTTTCCCGTCATATGAGCGTTGCCCCAGAGAGAGAAGATAGGAGCTCCCGCCCGGCCCTGATCCGCCAAAAGCGCCCTCCGCATCAATATTGCCATATGTCCCGTAGTATGTTCTGAAGGCGTATGTCGGCACTGGTGAAGGCTTCGTTGTTATAATGTTTATAACGCCTCCGAGCGCATCAGAACCGTAGAGCGCGGAGGCAGGCCCCTCAACAACCTCTATCCTCTCAACGAGAATGAGCGGAACAGGGGAAAGGTTCACGCCTGTGTGGATGTGATCAGAGAGGACACGCTTGCCGTCAAGAAGGGCAAGTGTATACTGAGAGGGAAGACCCTGAAGCATAACCGTGTATCTCCCGGTCGCGCCGTTCGGAGCGCCTCCGGAGACCATGAGGCCTGGCAGGAGCCTCACGGCGTCCGGAACCGAGGCCTGGTTCGCGGCCTCAATCCTGGAGCGGGATACGACCTGAACCGGAACGGGAGATTCCCCAATAATATGCGGAGTAGCGGTTCCAGTTACCACTATTTCCCTGCTTAGGACGCCCGTTGGCCTCAAATCCACGATCAGATCCGTTGCTGGCCTGGGTATGTCCACGGCCTTTTCCTCGTATCCTATTCTCCTGATTACCAGCCTGAGAGCGCGCTCCGGCGCATCCTTGATGACGAAGAGGCCGCGGTCGTCCGTGTAGGTGCCGCGCTCCTCGCCCTCAAGGACCACCGTAGCGCCGGTTACCGGATAGCCGTTTTCCGAATCCAGAACCCTCCCTGAGAGGGTCGCGGACAACAACACATATAGCAACATCTTAAAACCTCCTTCGCACCTCCCGTGAATATTATAGACCTATTTAACTTCTTCAATCAACTTTCTCAGCTCCCCTGGGCCTTCCCTCAGTCCCCCTATTTTTCTGAACAGGATGACCCCATTTGGTGATATTATGTAATGGGTCGGGACAGCCATTATACCGTATGCATCAAAGGCCTCCTCCGCTTCAACCAATTGCCGATACAGAAAGGGGGTCTCCTTGAGAAAGCGGGAAAGCGTCGCGCTGTCCTCGGCTGTCAAAGCGAGAAAAATGACCCCGGTATCGCTCTCATATTCCTTAACCAGCTCGTTCAAGGCGCTTATCTCCTCCCTGCACGGCCCGCACCATGTTGCCCAGAAATTCAGGACCACGATCTTGCCTTTGAGATCCGATGAGCGTATTGTGTCTCCCTCAAGGGTCCTTTCGGAAAGATCCGGAGCCAAAGGGAGCTGGGATGCCACAAAGGCAAGGAGGCTATCTCGGGTTCTCTGATCTGCCCAGCTGAGAACCGTATCAAGCCAGTTTGACGGGAAATCTCCCCTGTATTTGAGCCATGTCGCCGTGAGGAGGGCGCTGGATGTGTCGCCTGACTCCACCTGCGCGTTCATGAGCGAAGAGAGAAAATGAGCATCAGCGGAGAAATAAGCGTTTTCCCCGAGGGAATCAAGACAAGCCCCGAGGAAAACGGAGGCCTCCTCGTATCTTTCAAGGTGCATGAGGTAATCGGCTTTCGCAACCCAAAAAATCTGACGGTGGCGCCGCTCAATCTTCTTCCTCCCCTCTGGTTTCGCAAAAGGATACAGCAAGAACAAGGTATCCCAGGAAAGCCTCGCCTCAGCCTCGCGGAGACACCTCGTGAATTCATCTATGCCTGTTGTATCCAATAGACTTAGAGCCCTGTAAGCTAAGCTAATCCAAGATTCAGGGGAGGTATGCCTGATCCTAGAGAGCACCTCGTCGTAGTCCTGATACCTTTCGTAGTCCTTATCATCCATGGCTTTCCTCATCAGGGACCAGAGCGCGGCTATACTGCAGGCCGAATCGTCCGGATGCTCCCTCAGGAATACCTCAAGGTTACCTGATTTTTCCGCGAGATAAAGGATGGGGTCATTTACCCGAGGATCGTTCGGATACCTTCTGACGAAATCCTCCGCGCACGCGGCCTGAAGGCTGTCCTTTCCGAATGTCTCGGCAATCCTGAAAGCCGCGTAAAGAGCATCAGCGTTGGGTTTCCTGAGAACAGAATCCAAGACTGGTTTCGCGTCCTCCCAGGAATAACTAGCTGTGTCGTATTCCCAGATGTAATAATAGGCTATAGGGTTACCACCCGCCGTTATTTCCTTCCAACACATCCTCACTATCTCAACCCTATCCGAGCTGGAGAGCCTCCCTTTTTCGGATATTGCCATGGCAAAAAGCCACGGGCGTTCATGCCCGATGTATCTGAATATGCCACGGCCTCCCCCATCAATCCTCGCGCCGGAGGGATCCTCTATGAGAACCTGGGCGAGGCCAGACTTAACAGGACATATCAACTCGTTCCTGTAAAAACCCTCGCCTCTGCGGTCTAGTCTGAACACGGTATCCTTGATCCTCCCCCACTCATCCCGAAAACGGACAAAAGCCCTCGGCTCCATGAGGGCCTGACCGGGGTCAAGGACCTCAAGCCCCATCCTACTACCCCGAACACATAAGGCTACATCAACGGGTTCCGAGCCGATGTAAAACCTCTCCCTAGCAAGGGGTGCCGAGCATGCCAGAAACGCAGTCCAACCAATAACTAAAAATCTTTTCATGACGCCAGATTATAGAACCAGAGACCACTATAAATCCATTACGCGCAAGGCCTAAAGTCTCATCAGGTTCTCCGGCCTCCCGCTCTCCTCTGTGCTAATGGGATCTCCAACCGTGAGCCTGAAAAGCTTCGTCTCTTTGGCGCCGAGGCGCTTCTTGTATTCCTCGGTTCCTCTCCCGAAGTTCACCCACGAGAAACCCCGTTCTATGGCATTCTCTATTATGCTCTTGAGGAGGAGGGTGCCGGCTGACAATTCAGCGCCCTTCGCCCCTTCAGCGCTGAGGTAAATATAAACAGTATCCCTTGATTCAAGAACGAGGTGGCCGGCAACCCTTGCCCCGTTCACCCTGAGGTAATACAGCCTTGCCATGCCCTCCTTCGCGGCCAGGGGGAAAACCTCCTTGAGGAAGGTCTCCCTCTCCCGGGTCAAGAACGCCTTCTTCTCAGAGGATTCGGCTACGAACATCCAGAGGAGCTCATCAAGGTTCTCAGATAGCTCCATGGGCGTCCTCAGGCAATCAACTTCGGCCTCGTGGTTCCTCATGAGCCTGTCTTCCCTCTTTAGCAAGGATTTCCTGTCCTCCGGCCTCAGGGTCTTGTAGAGAAATTCGTCCGTTGTCGCGCTGAGCTTCAGAAGCATCTGAGAGGCCACTACCCTACTCTGGCCCCCGAAGGCTTGTTCAAGTGCCTTGAGGTTCGGGGAGTTTCCGCTTATGGGTTCAAGAAGCACGGAGAATCCATCGTCTCCCATGAAATCCCTTATGGTCTCAGCTATCATGGGAATGCATCTAGCCCTGTAGGCTGGAGACACTATCAGATCAGCGTAATCGGTTAGCCTGGTATCAACAGCGAAACAGACGGTGTCTTTTTCCGGCCTTATGGCGAGGGGAGCGATTCCGACCAGCCTGCCGTTCTGTCTCAGAGAGATGAGGAAAGAGAGCCTTTCTCCGCCAAAATACTCGTAAGAAAGCCCTATCCAGAGAGGGGTGAGAAACGGGCTCGTCTCTCTGGCTTCTGCCAGAAGCCCCTTCCACTCGGGCCCCAAAACCCAGTAATCAGCTGGATCCGGGTGTATCTCAGCGGTTATGTCATCGGCCAAGACAACGCCTCCATATCTCCAAAGTGTCCTCTTCGGTCATGCTGGAAAGGCTCCAGGAGTAAAGCTCCCAGAGGTCTCTGTTGAATTCCTGGAGCTCTGGCTCCTTTATGCCGAGATCGGACAGGGAAGTTGGGGCATCAATCCCTCTGAGCCAACTGATGATGCCCGCCCTGAAATCACCTCCCCACATCCTGTCAAGCCTCTCGCCCCTTCCTGGATACGCCTCATACATCCATGAGAGCCATCCGGGGGTCAACGCGGCGAGGCCAGCTCCGTGAGAAACCTCATCGTGCCTTCCGGAAAGCACATGCTCAAACGAGTGGGCCGTGAACCCGCCCCCTCGGCCGAGGTTAGTCAGCTGGGTTATGGCAAGGGAGGAGATGAGGGCAAGGGTTTCCCTCGCGTGGAGCTCAGAGAGGTCCCTGGCAAGCCTCGTGGATGCTGAAATCGTCTCTCTCATGAGAGCAACAGCGAGCGAATCAGCAACCGAGCTCTCTCCTATGCCACCGAACCACCTATCAAGGATGTGCAGGAGGATGTCAACTGCCCCGTCCATTGTGGGCTTTTTGGGGAGGGTTAAGGTTGTCAGAGGGTCCCAGAGGGCTATTCTCGGTTGTATGTGGGGGGAACCCACGCCTATCTTTTGTTTGAGCTCAGGCTTTGATATCACGGCTCCTCCGCCGAGCTCTGAGCCGGATGCCGCGACAGTTGGGATCGCCAGCACGGGAAGGGCCCTTGTTATTGGCCTTTGTTCTACAACGAAATCCCACGCCTTGCCACCCTCAGCCGCTACAACCGCGGCGAGTTTCGCGCAATCCATCACAGAGCCTCCACCGAGAGCAACTATGAACTCAGCATCCCCTGATCTGGCTATGACACCAGCCTCGTCAGCCTCGGAGTCCCTTGGGTTTGGGGAAACCCCCTCGTAGACCATGGCCGAGATCCCGGATTCCCTCAAGCTTTCAAGAACGACATCAAGGTATCCGTGGCGACGAGCAGAGCCACCCCCCACCATTACCAGGCATCTCTCCCCGAGCTCGCAGGCCCATCTGCCAGCTTCCTTAAGCCTTCCCCTTCCGAAAACCAGCTTTGTCCGAAGGCTAAAGACGAAATCCTTCATAAGTCTGAGGGAATATTCTAGCCCTTTCCGTCCGGACGATCAAGGCCTGCTTATCTGCTCCAAGATCCTCGCGACCGCAAGGCCATCCCTTCCGTCCGTAATGGGCTTTGCCCTTCCTTCTATGCAATCCAAGAAATGGGAGAGCTCAGCATGAAGCGGCTCGGCTTTATCCAGCTTGGGAGACCATATGTCCCCATACCTGATGTGGAATGTGCCGGGCGGGATCTCGTCAGGAGAAAGCCTCGCCACAACACCCTTGTCGTATATCTTGAGCTTTTCCTCCTCCTCCATATCATCCAGGACCGCCATCCTCTCAGAGCAGACCACCGTAAGCCGCCTGGTCTTTTTCGGATCGAGCCAAGAGACATGGATGTGGGAGAACCTGTCCCCAGGATACTCAAGTGTAATAAAAGCCACATCCTCAACACCATCCTGGAGGAAATCCTTTCCGAAACCAGCGGCTGAGACCGGCTCCGTCCCCATCAGGTAGTTTGAGATGTATATGTCGTGAGGAGCGAGCGACCATACCACATTTTCGTCCTTTCGGATGACCCCGAGGTTCGTCCTCTGGGAATAGATGTAGAATAGCCTGCCGAGCTCCCCTCCCACCAGAAGGTTCTTGAGCCTCTGGATGCCTGGGTGAAAGAGGAGGATGTGGCCGGGAAAGAGAAGGAGGCCCTTTTTCTCTGCCAGATCGACGAGTTCCTCTGCCTCTGAGACGCTCATGGCCATGGGCTTCTCAACGAATACATGAACCCCTTTCTCAAGAGCGGCTTTCGCTATCCGGTGGTGGGTTGGTGATGGGGTAGCTATTATGGCCGCATCAACGCCCTCGGTTGCCCTGTCCGGGTCCCTCGTTCCGACCAGCTCGGGATAAAGCCCTATTATCTCCTGGAGAACCTCTTCCCTCACATCGCAAACAAGGGAAATCCTCGCCCTATGCAGGTTTATGAGGGTCCGGAGGATGTTCTTGCCCCAGTTTCCAAGACCGATGAGGGAGACCCTGGTCATTGAAGGCTCTGGATGGTTTCTATTGTCATCCTGAGCTTCCCGGTATCCGATTCCGAGGCTCGCTCATACCATACCCTGAGATACACATCCTTTCCGAAGAGCTTTGAGGAGGTGAAGTCAAACCAAAACCCAGGCTTGTCCTTGTAGGTTCCCCAGATCGCCATGCCATTTGTCCCCGCGAGCTTTATCCGTTGTCTGGCCGAGACGATCACATCCTCCCTGTCAATAAAACCCCTCCCGGGAAGGGTGAACCCCAGGAGGATGTTCAGGGGAACTGACCAGGCCTTGGACCTCACCGAATACCATGTGTAATCAGTGCCCTTGACTGTGTCAACCACAGATTGGACCGGAATGGTTATCTGGAGCCTTCCATAAGAGAAATACTCGGTCTGGAAGGTCGCTGTGGATTCCGGCCCTTCGGCCACCAGGAGTAAAAGGATCACGCGCAGATTATACGGCCTCCGCGGTTGACGGGGCAATAAATATGTGGGCAGGCACAAGACCTACATTAGGGTGAATATGCCCCTTCTCGTCCCGAAGCCCTCCGTCGCGAGATTGAAGAAATAGACCCCCTGGTTCAGGCTCGGGAGCTCCAAAACGCCCCTGCCGGAGAGGGTGCACTCTATCCTAGAAACCGTTCTTCCTGTCGCGTCGTAGACCGAAAGCATCGCTTTTGTCTCGCCAGGAACCGAGTAAGCTATTCCCTTGCCCACGAAGGCCGCGAAGAGGACCCCTTCGGGCTGAGACTCCCCTGTGCGGATGGTCCCCGGCCGAGAGTGCCAGGGGTCGCCTCCCGCTTCCGCGCCCTCGGTTCTCCTCCAAGCGATGTGGGGCAGATACCCACCCGCACCTGTGTCCTGGGCCGCAACATCTATGAACTTCCAGTGCACGGATTCCTGAACGGTTATGGCATCCTCATCGTGAACATCGTAATCGCAGGAGGGCCAGGTATACCATCTGGACATATCCGAGACCTCGGCCCAGCAGAAGTAGGGCCTTCCGCTCATTCCGGATGAGGTCTTGTAGAAGGCTTGGTAGTATCTTCCACCGTTTTCCGGTGTGGCATCCATTGCGGGAGAGCGGCAATCCGCGGGCGTGTTGTCCCATGTGTATAGCCAGTAAGCTGAGCCATCGTAGTAATAAAAGTAGGTATCAAAATTAGCGGGGCCAGCCTCCTCTTCAAACGGCGCGGCCCAGGTATTGCCGATCGCGGCTATGCCGTAAAGCCCCCTGAAGCCTGTTCCACCGGGGCTGAAGTAATGTCCGGTTTCTCCCGCGCTGGTCACCTCAGCCCAGTAATAACGGAAATCGCGTTGGACATCGTCCCAATCAATCCAGGCTATCAGAGCGCCTGATGCCCCGTATCTCGGCGCAGCTGATAAAACATTGGTCCAGTAGTCCCCCAAGCTCCACGAGGTTATGTATCTCCAGGTCTCCCCCCTGTCAGAGCTCCTGTAGTAATCCATGTAGCCGTTAATCCAGTCTATCCCTCCCAGGTAAACATACTCCGAACCAGAACCATCACAGGCTACAGCGCACTTAAAGTATATATCGCCCCAGCCCTGCGGATCGCACTCGTATGTCCCGAGATTCGCTATATCGCCTCCACCGAGATGCTGAAAGCGGGTAACCCAAATGGTTCCAGGCCAAACATTTCCCCCTCCGGCCTCTTTTGCCAGGATGTGGGAGATATAGACCCAGTTGTTGACCCGGTCAACCGAAAGCCTCGCGACCCATGGATCATAGGTGTCCAGGTCTGAGTATATCGCGAGCTTGTAGATCCAGGTATTTCCGCTATCCACCGAGCAGAACACGAATATCGTATCCATGGTATATGTGGGAGTCGTTCCCGTGTAGATCGCCCAGAGGGCTCCAAGGCCGTCGGCCTTCATCTCGTTCCAGGAGTCAAACCCGTCATCCGTGTGAGGATATGTGGGGTCATAAACCTCGTTCCACACCCATCCAGCGCCAGCAAAGGGCATGTATTCGCGAGAACCGTTATCTCCTATGATCTCAGCGACGAGCCGCGCGTCCTGGCATGAAGGTGCCCTCTCTACCATCACCAGATCATCCTTGGAAAAGGTCATCATAACCGGTGGGGCCACAGCGACCATGTTCGTCACGGCCTTCTCGGTGAGCCTTACGGCCTCTGCCTCACTTGCTTGCGCCGGCTCCTCCGGCACGGTTATCACTGCTGAGATCAGCAGTATGGCCATTTCCATCATAATACACCTCTCCTCATATAGTTAAGCTCTATATATTATTAACATTTTAGTAATGGAAGATCAACCGCTCACGCCCTTTGCTTCAACCCAGTAAGCCTGGTCGGAAGCTTTGCAGGCGTCGGAGGCCGAAATGTATCAACCCTCCGCTCAGAAGGGAAACAAAGTTTCCTTGGGCCTGCCTCTACCTCAGGACAAAGCTCCCTCTCCTCGCCCCGAAGCCCTCCGTCGCGAAATTAAAGAAATAGACCCCTTGGTTCAGATCAGGCAGTTCCAAAACGCCCCTGCCGGAGAGGGTGTTCTCTGTCCTCGCGACCATCCTGCCGGTTTCGTCATACAGCGTGATCTTCACATTCGTCTCGCCAGGGACCGAGTAGGCTATTCCCTTGCCCACGAAGGCCGCGAAGAGGCCAGAGCCGCCAGAGGATTCGTCCTGACCCACTCTCGGATCAGGCCAAGAGTGCCAGGGGTCCCCGCCGCCTGTCGCGCCGGAAGTCCTCCTCCAAATGATGTGGGGTTGCCATGTGTAGGAGCCAAAAGAGTACGGGGTAGCCGCGACATCCGTGTGCCTGGTTGTAGCGCCGGAGGGAACGGTTATAGCGTCCGAGTTGAAGACATCGTAATCGCAAACAGAGTAATAATACCATTGGGACATATCAGAGGTCATGGCCCAGCAGAAATACGGCCTCCCGTTCAGGCCGGATGTCTGCCTGTATGAGGACATGAGGACAGCATTGTTCTGGGGTATCATGTCCATTGAGAGGGAGCGCACATCCGTCGCGCTGTTGTCCCAGGTGTAGAGCCAGTAAGAAGAGAGGTCATAGTAGTAGAAGGAGGCATCAAAGTCGTTAGAGGCCTTTATCTCGTCAAACGGAGCGACCCACCTTCCGCCGTATGAGGCCATGGAGTGGAGCCCCCTGAAGTAGGTTCCACCTTGGTCAAAGTAGTAAGAATTAGCGCTAGAGCTCGTCATCTCCCTCCAGTAGAAGTCGTAATCCCCTTCGTTAGCGCCGCTTCCGTCCCCGTTGTCAGCATCGTCGGGCTCAATCCAGCCTATAAGAGCGCCTGAGCTCCCGTGCTTTGGGGTAGCCGCTATGGCGTTGGTTATGTCTGTTCCCATGTCGTTGCTGTTTATGTATGTCCATGTTGCGCCCCGGTCAGAGCTCCTGTAGGCGTCAACCCACATGCCAACCCAATCCATTCCGCAGAGATAAAGGTAAGAAGAGCCAGAGCCATCCGGCGCGGCCGCAACGCCAAAGTATAGGCCGCCCCAGCCCTGCGGGTCGCACTGGTATGTCCCGAGGTTGGTTATGTTTCCGCCGCCTGTGTGCTGGAAACGGGTCACCCAGAGGGTCCCATCAACATAATACTGGCCTCCTCCGGCCTGCTCAGCAAGGATATTGGATATGTAGACCCAGTTGTTGACACGGTCCACTGAGAGGTAGCCGAATATCGGGTCCCAGGTATTAGGAGTGCCGTATATCGCGACCCGGTAGAGCCATGTTGAACCATTATCCGTAGAGCAGAAAACGAATATGGTATCCATGGTGTAGCTCGTGGTTACCCCGTTGTATATTGCCCACAGGGTTCCAAGGCCATCAGCCCTTATGCAAGGCCAGTAATCAGAGCCATCATCGGTATATGGGAAAGCGGAATTATAAACCTCGTTCCACCTCCAGCCTACTCCCGCGAAAGGCACATACTCATCCAGTGGGTTACCGTTCCTCAGCTCGGAGACGAGCGCGCCTGGCTCAGATGGAGCCCTCTCCACCATCACGAGGTCCTCCTTGGACAGCTTCATCACGGCCGGAGGGGCAACCGCGACCATGTTCGTCACGGCCTTCTCGGTGAGCCTTACGGCTTCTGCCTCACTCGCTTGCGCCGGCTCTCCCGGCACGGTTATCACTGCTGAGACCAGCAGTATGGCTATTTCCATCATAATACACCTCCCAACATAGTTGAGCTCTATATTATTAACCTTTTGGTGGTGGAAGATCAAGTCCGCGCGTTCTCAAGGACGGGTGTCTCGTGCCATCCTAATCCACAGGATAGATACCGAGGGATCTCAAATGAGTATTCGCGGGTAGAGAGAGGGATCAGTTGCAGATGCACTTGATCTTCCACGATAAAAACCTTAATAATATAGAAGTGATGAAGGCGCGTTTGAAAAAAGGCGTTATCATCTACCTGGTTCTTCTGGGACTGGGTGCTGGGGCCTATTTTGGAATAGGGGTTGCAAAAGGGAAATACTCCCAGGCCACCGGCGAGATAAACATCTTGAGCCAGCCACAGGGTTCCGATACCCTCAGACCAAAGACCGGTGTTAGGGTTCCTGGCCCCGGCGAATCAGTTGCGGAAGGGGCTATCCAGGGAACAGGCGGCGGGGATTCCGCGCGAGCTCGCATTACGACTGATACAACTACCCGTCCCCTATCCGAGTCCACGATGGTCGCTCTCAGTGTTCCCGATACAGCGAGTAAGGCTGGCCCCAGTCAGCCAGGCCCTGCCAGCGGCAAAACCGACTTCCCGGAGATAAAGCCAGCTGTTGATCTCTCCTCAAGCGGAGGCCTTGATATAAAGATCAAGCCGTCCGAGGGTCCTGGAACCTCCCTCACCGATCTCGGCCTCGGCACTGGCCCAAAGATAAAGGTGGGAACAGGGGAACAGTTAGGTGGTGAAAAGTCCGGTGGCACAAAACCCGCCACGGACATCTCATCAGGGAGCTCATCCGGTAGCACAGAGGTCCTCAAGCTTGAGAAGGAACTTGAGTCAGCCTACAGAAACGAGCACAACCTCGACAAGACCCTGAGCATAGCCAATCAAATACTCAAAATGGACCCCACGAATTCCAAAGCAGCTCTATACACGAAGATAGTGAAGGCGGAGCGCAAGGCCCTCGCTTACGAGGACGCCGGGGAATCCGAAAAGGCCCTGGCTGAGTGGAAGAAGATACTCTCCTGGGACCCCGGAAACCGGTGGGCCCAAAAGGGCGTTGAGAGAAACGAGTGATCACTTGGCTACAGCGGCTCTCAGAAAACTCGTTTGGTTCCCAATTTTAACGCTTATCAAATATACCCCTGGCTCAAAAGAAAAGGAGCTTTTCCCCGTGAACGATCTCCTCTCCACTTGTCTGCCTGAGACATCATAGACCCTTACCTCAGCCTGGCCTTGTGCTATAAGGGTGAATCCCCCCTTGCTGGGGACCAAAGAGACCTCTGGCCCGGATGGTGCTCTCTCTCCCACGGATGCGCCAAGAGGCTCAGCCAGGGCCGCGAGGGTTGCTACTCCGAGTTTGGTGCATGTCCAAGCGAGCTTGAGGTCCTCAAATCCCGCGCCTATGGTGTCCCCCTCGCTGTGATAAAAGGGGTTGACCACATCGTGGTCCTCTATAACGCAAAGAGCGTATTTGCCGTAGTTCCAAAAGGAACCGTGGTCAGAATACTCAAAAGAGCCGTCTATTAGCCTGTAATAGGGCCAGCCAGATACATATGTATTGAGGCAAGAGATCATGGAGTCAACGAGCCAGACCGACGGATTATTTCCTATTATGTCTATGGATTCCGGGTTGTTGTTTGAATAGCCAACCATGTCAAAGTTCAGGACGCCGACTATGGGGTCATTCCGGTGCTGATAGGCATAGTAATCCGAGCCAACGAGTCCCTGCTCTTCGCCAGTGAAGAGGATGTATCTTATCTCGCGCCTGAAATCGTAGCCAGCTGTGACCCTGGCGGCCTCAAGAACAACCGAGCTCCCCGAACCGTTATCATCAGCGCCAGGCGCGACATCCTCTGGAAGCCAGGGCCAGCCAGCTGTCGCATCAAGGTGGCCGCATATTATCACGACCGAGTCTGATTCCTTTCCGTATTTTATGCCTATGACATTCGGAGCGTAGCTCCCTGAGTATGTGTGGAGATAAACCTCGTCAAGGCCGAGGGACTGGAGGTATGCCTTCGCGTAATTGGCCGCGGCCGCGCACTGGGAATGGTGAGAGTTCCTGGTCACGAATCCCTGGAGGGTATCAACGAAATTCAGGTATCTCGTAGAATCAACCAGGCCCACCATCTCCGCTATAAGGGGATCATATGCCTTTCCGGACTTATCTGGGCCCCAAATGTTCAGCTCAACGGGCTCCTCCGGCAGACGCCTTACCATTATCCTGCCGGTGTAAAGCGCGTGAGGGTTCTCCAGCCTAAAGAGCACATCCTTGCCCTTTTGGTATAGCACGCGCCCAGCGGCCCTCACATCATCAAGGCCCCCTTCCCTCAAGATCCTCGCCCAGTAGTATGGAGGATCGTATTCCTCTAGGACGGTGATGCCGCCAGTATCCGCCTCGGAAACCCTGAGAACGCATATCTCGCCCTTGATGGAGAGGATGTCCCCCGGCAAACCCGAGCCATAAGGGGCGACTGCCAGAAAGCTTCCCTCAGACAGAAGAAAAAACAGAATACTCATAGCTCCTATATTATAACCCCAAAGGGATGGAGGATCAATTTGTGCGGTATAATCTCAGGCCTTGCGCAAGGGAAACCTTTTTGACGCTGTTTTCCTCACCAGGCCCATGATCATGGTTCCTGGCTGGATATTCATGTTCATGGGCTATTTCTGGGCCAAGGGGCTTCCCCTTTTTGGCCTCAGCATCCCCTTGGACCCCATGTTCTGGATAGCTTTCGTTTCCTACAGCCTGGAGATGGGAGCGGTCTACATCTTGAACCAGATAACCGATCTGGAATCTGACAGGGAGAACCGAAAGCTTCTCATTCTCCCCGAGGGCCTCTTATCCGTGAGATTCGCATGGGCCGAAGCCGGGGTTCTCGAGGCTGTTTCCCTGATCCTGGCTTTTCTCGTTGGATTACCATTCGTCATAATCTGGTTTCTCTCGGGCCTCCTCGGTTTCCTCTACTCAGGCACCCCAAACCTCAAAGCCCGGCCTATCCCGAACATCATCCTAAACATGGTTGGATACGGGTTCCTGGCTGTTCTTGCGGGATGGGCTGTTGGAGGGAAATTCAGCTGGCTCGCGCTCCTCTTTTGCCTTCCCTACGCGTTCGGCGACGGCGCTGTAACTGCCGCAACCATGATCCCCGACATCCCAGGGGACAGAAGGGCAGGAGAAGAGACCCTCGCGGTGAGGTATGGGCCAAAAGCAACAGCCTGGTTCGCTTTTGCCTGCGACATCCTCGCTCTGACAACCGGCCTCATGGCCCGTGATCCCATAATCTCGCTGGCCGCTGGGCTTTCTGCCCCTCTGTTTCTCTATTCGGCCATAAGAACAAACGATCTCTCCGTGAAGCTCTCGTTCAGGGTCTCCTCATTTATCCTTGCCCTATTGGTTGGTCTTCGTTTCCCTTCATTAATAGCTCTCGGCCTGGCAGTGCTCCTCGGCTCCAAGCTCTACTACAGGCTCAGGTTCGGGATAAGGGATTACCCGTCGTTAACTGGAAGGTGAGGTTGCTTTTCCTTTATAATTGACCTTCGTAGGAGGTGTTAGTATGTTTGGATGCGCTTTGATTCTTTGTGTGAACCAAGTTATAGGCGATTGGCCCATGTGGGGAGGAGAACCGACTCATACATCAGTTCAGCTAATGAAGGGAGCTATGACGGCTGAGCCAGTCTTCAAATGGCGCTTTGCACCTGATTCCCCTATCTGGTGGCATTACTCAGCCATAGCCGATGTGGATGATGACGGCCAAACGGAAGTTGTGATAGGCGCTGATAACTGGAATCTTTATTGTCTAAGGGGAACAGACGGAATCCCAAAGTGGATTTTTCGTGCGGAGGGCCCCATATATGCTTCTCCGGCCATAGCTGATGTGGATGATGACGGGAAGATAGAAATTTTAATAGGTGCCGGGAAGAAGCTCTATTGTCTAAGGGGAACAGATGGAATCCCAAAGTGGAGTTTTCCTGCGGAAAGATCAGTGCTTTCTCCCCCTACTGTGGCGGATGTCAATGGCGATGGGGCCATGGAGGTGGTTTTTGGTAGCAACGATTGGAAAGTATATTGCATTGGGGGTTCAGATGGGACCCAAAAGTGGAGCTTCACAACAGGTAGTTATGTGTATTCTTCACCAGCGATTGCGGATCTTGACGCTGATGGCCAAATAGAAGTCGTTGTAGGCTCCATGGACAGGAATGTCTACTGTTTACGGGGTTCAGATGGGACCCAAAAGTGGAGCTTCACAACAGGTAGTGATGTGTATTCTTCACCAGCGATTGCGGATCTTGACGCTGATGGCCAAATAGAAGTCGTTGTAGGCTCCATGGACAGGAATGTCTACTGTTTACGGGGTTCAGATGGGACCCAAAAGTGGAGCTTCACAACAGGGTATTGGGTACAATCTTCCCCTGGTATAGCTGATGTGGACGGAGACGGCCAAAAGGAGGTGGTCATAGGCTCATGCGACAACAAAGTCTATTGCCTTCGTGGCTCAGATGGAATCCCCCGATGGGCCTATAACACCGGGCAATATGTCCAACATCCTGGCTCGCTTGTTGATTTGGATGGAGATGGAATTCTCGAAATTCTGGTTTCTTCCTGTACGGATAGTGTTCTCCGTTGTCTGAATATGGAAGATGGTTCCTTGCTCTGGACAAAAACTTTGGCTCTTCTTATTCGCTCACCGTTTGCGGGAGATATAGATGGTGATGGCTGTGTTGAAGTGGTTATAGAGACTGAGCAGCCCGATGCCTCCGGTTATCATGTTTTTGCTCTTGATGATCCGGGCAACGCACATAATTGTGGAATTAATATAGAGGAGAGTTGGGGGCCTAATTTTTCTGACTTCCGGCCACAAGGCAAGGGCCTCTATCTCTTTATGCCCCGAACTGCCCGGGTTTCGCTTTCCCTCTACGATGCAGGAGGACGCCTCATGCAAAGGCTTTACGATGGAATTCTGGCTCAGGGAACCCATACTTTCATTCCGAACCTTAAAGCCAGGGGGGTTTATCTTGCAGTCCTTAGATACGAGAAAGGGGTAAGAGTCCTCAAGCTTACGAAATAGCTGCTTATCAGGCCCTGTCCCAGGTAGATCTGTGCATGTGCACGATCATGTTCAAGAACCTCCTTCGGCCGGGTTTTCTTTATACTGTATTTTCAAACTTGCTGGGTTATATATCTGAGCAAGTATCATCCTCGGGGCGTTGAGGGTTTACTCCACCATGAGAACGACTGCATCCCGCGCCTGCGCCGGGGCGCGCCTTGGGTTTATCATTTGCCCATGCTTGTTGCCCTTTTGTTCGTGACCCTGCCCTTTCCTGAGGAATACAAGGACGAGGTCAGGGATGTGATGAGCTTCGCGCTCACGGAAAGGTTTTCCAAGGCCGACTCCATAGCCAAAAAGGTCAAGAATGACCTGCCGGAGAGCCCTCTGGGTTCCCTACTGCGCATGGCTGTCCTTGAGTTCAGGATGACCGATTGGTCAACCGATGAACACGAGGGCGAGTTCATGGCCGAGTTTGACAGGGTCAACGAGATGACCCGAAAGGCAATCAAGGAAGAGAAGGACCCGAAGGCCAGGGCAAGGGCTCACCTTTTCAGGGGATTCGCTCTTGGATTCAAGGCGGTCCACTACGCGCAACGCTACCAGGATAAGCTCAATGTCCTGCGGGGGCTGAAATACGGAAAGGAGGCCCTGGACGAGATAACTAGGGCCCAAGAGCTTGATTCAACCCTCTACGATTGCTACCTCGCTATGGGCATATATGACCTCGCGATAAGCTACGCTCAGAAAAAGGTCCCCTGGGTCCAGGCCGAGGACCGAAAGAAAAAGGGAATGGCCGAATTAGCGATAGCCACGGAGAAATCCGAGCTCTTTAAACCAGTAGCCTTCCTCGCTTATGTCTATGTCTACATGTATGAAGGGAACCCCGATCTTGCAATTCAATACCTGAAGTTCCTTAAGACGAGCTATCCTGGCTCCAGAACCCTGATGTGGCTTGAGACAGAGGTCTACCTTGAGAACGAGAGGTGGTTTTACGCCGATGAGGCTGGCAGGGCGCTTTTGGCAGAAATTGAAAAGAACCAGCCAGAGTGCTATGTGAACCAGGCCGAGGCTCACATATATATAGCCAGGGCAAGGTATCACCTCGGTGACAAGGATGGCGCGAAGGAACACCTTGACAAAGCCAGAAAGCTCCTTGACGACGAGAAGGACCCGAACCGGGCCGGAGCGGTAAAGAAGGCAAGGGGCAAACTGCGCGACGCGGAAGGGGAGATGAAGTGAGCCCGGCCCGGGCCCAAAACCCGCGTGGATTGTGAGACCACACTAATACGATCCCCTATAGGCTATTCTCTCCCGCCGGCAGAAATTTCCGGCAAATGCTCCGCCCGGAGCTTACCGAACCACCATCTTCTCCGTAAGGCTCCTTCCTCCTGCCTCAAGCCTCAGGAAATAGACCCCCGGCCTCAGATATGGCTCCCAGAGTATCTCTCCGGTTAGCCCAGGCCCCTCGCGCCCTGGGCCTTCTTGTATCACCCCGACCATCCTCCCTGCTGGGTCATAGAGCTTGAGGGAATAGGGCACGCCATCGGGAACAGAGAAGCTTATTTTTACTGGGCCCTTGGCGGGGTTGGGGGAAACGAGGAGAAGAAGTCCGGCTGGCTCTCCGTATTTCTCAGATACTCCGGGCGTAGAGAGATCAAGGGCCCAGAGGTCATTGGAGTTAAACCCGCTGAAAAGATACGCGCGGATGAAACCTGTATCGGGCACCAGTGGAGCTATTCTGTATTCGCCAGGAGTTGGCGGAGGAGTATTCAAGCGATACCAGCTCAGGTTTCCCATATCCAGGGCATACACAGTGTCCCGGGGCTCAAGGCCTCCATAAACCATCATCCTGTTCCTGGGAAGATCAAAGACGGCTGAATGATCAAACCTCTCCGGAACAAATCCCGCGGTCTCAAGGGAATCCCAGGCCAGGGTAGCGAGATCAAGGGCCCAGGCATCACGAAGTCCCCTTATATCCCCGCCCCAATCCAGATAGCAACCGCCGAAAAGCAGGAGCCTGCCCGCGTAAGGATCATAGACGAAAGAGCCGGTTGCCCTTCTGTGTGGCCAAGGACCTGTCTTTGGGATGCTGTCCCACTTGTTTGAGTCAGGATAGAAAACCCAGAGATCCTCCAGGAATTCAGAGGTGTCAAAGGGAACCTGAGCGTGTGCTGAGGCGTAAAAGTTCCGGGGACATTCCAGAAAGGGCTCAGAGCGTCCCTGAGGTGGACTCCACCCGCCGAATATCAAAACCCTGTTTCTGATGGGATCGTAGGCACAAGCAGGGGAGTTCCGGGGTCTCGGTTTTCGGTCAACTTGCAAGGATTCCCAGGCCATGGTTTGAGGGTCCCAGAGCCAAGTGTCGTTGTATGGTGAGCCTGAATTACAACCCTCAAGACCCCCGAAAACAAAGACCCTGTCCAGGCTATCCAGATAACACACTGCTGGGAAGTTTCTCGGGGAAGGGCCCGAGGAGTCTATCTCTCGCCATACCAGGGAATCAAGATAGAACAACCACGCATCGCCAAGGGAAATGTATATGGGATCCTGCATATACACACCCCCGAAGATGAACAAGGCATTCTGGGCAGGCAGGTAGCACGAACCGTGACCATAACGGAAGTGTGGTGCGAGAGGGTTCGCGGGGTTTATCCTTGTCCACCCATAGGCCGATAGAGACGCGATGCCTGACAACAGGCTTATTATGAGCTTTTTTAGCACTCTCTTCATCTCATCTCCTCCGTAAAAAAATTATAGCTCAATAGCGGCGCGAGGATCAAACACTCACGGATGGCCCAGAAAGAGGACCGCGCTCCCCCTCTCAACCCCAAGGAAACGGGCTAGCGGCTCGCATTTTATCATGCTGGCGAAAAACACCTCTCGGCCGGAGCGACCCATCAGGCTCTCAAGGTTTGCCTGGCCTTTGGCGATTATAATATCAGTCTCGCGAAATATCTCCCTGAACTCATCCGAGGAATCCTCAAGGTTCACCCCAAGGGTATCCGAGCCCGTTGTTATGACTTCAATATCATCAACATAAGGGAGGCCCTCAAGGTCTGAGGCCATCGCGTCGTTCAGGAAGGGGGTGTTCCTGACGCAGATCATCCTTTTGGGCACCGGAACGAGGCTCAAGAAAAACAGATCTAAGACCACCTCACCCGCGTTGTCAGCGATGAGCATTAGGCTGTTTGCGGACCTCAATCTCTCGGCCATCTCGGGATAATCATCCCTGGCAAAACCCTTAGCCATGACGCCCTCCAGGGTTGCGAGGAGATCGTATTCCGGCGCAGCCCCCATATCAATTATGTTGCCAACCGTTGCCAAAAGAAGAGAGAATTTAAGGGGATCCTCTGAAGAGCAAACCTTTCCCCTCATTTTTTCAAGAAGGGCAAGTGCCTCGCGGTTCTGGGCCTGTTTCTCATCCCTCAGGAAATCATGGGTTCCAATTATGGGCCTTATGCGCCTGTATATCAGGGTCGCGAGGGTCATTGGCGGACGATCCCATATCCCAGGGGTTTGCATGATCCGGATGAACTCCTCTACCCCTTCGCGAACACGGGTTTCGTCCCCCGCCTTCATCCTTATTAGCCTTATCACCTTTTGAAGGGTGCATGGGACGCAATCGGGCAGGAGATTCATCGTTGGGATGACGGAGCGTCAGTTCTCTACCAGCGAGGCCTGAGCTAATCGCACTCAGTAGCCTGCTGGGATGGCATGCCCGGGGCGGGAGTTGAACCCACACGGGATTGCTCCCACATGGCCCTCAACCATGCGCGTCTGCCAATTCCGCCACCCGGGCCAGGCTGATATTATAACGGGAAAGCTGATGGAGGATCAAATCCACCGAGAAATATGGTTCAGTCCGGTTTTCCGGGCACAGCTGGCTCGGATTCGGCCTTTGGATTAGAATATGGGCCACCTCCTCTGAGAGGTATGGAAAAAAATGGAAAGATGAAAGGAGATGGCCCATGAACATCACG
>JBDRYB010000006.1:0-109330 GCA_039803205.1 Caldifarciminota bacterium | reverse complement strand
ACCACATGGTTGTGCCTCTCCTCAACATGGGCCTGGTCGTTGCTCTTATACGGCCTTGAGGCTATGAACCTTATTCCCCTTCTCTTGGTGTAGTCCTCAAGGATGGTGTTCAGGAACTCAGGCCCCCCATCTGTCTGAAAGGTCTTCACCTTAACAGGATACCTCCTGAGGCACTTGCTTATGAGCTCCTTGAACTCCTCAGCTCTGAGGCCGAGATTGGCTGACAGGAGGGTCCAGCCTGTTCTAATGTCAGTTATGGTTAGGGTGTGGATGTATCTGCCCTCATGAAATCCTCCTGAATGCTCGCATGTGTCAGCTGCTCTCATGAGCCTGTATGCTGTTGAGGGTGAGAGGCTGAGGAGCTCCCTGATGAGTTTCTCTTCACGAGGGACTATAACACCATGCCTATCTGAGGGTCGTATTCGGTGATCACATTTTTGAAACACCATTTCGCGTTTGGGTGATCTTATTTTTTTTGGAGCTATGCGTTGGGTGCAAGGGCCTGGGACTAGCCGCTATAATATGGGAGTGAAGCTTGTTCTTACTGAGGATAATTGGCGGGATTTCCTGCCCCTTACCTGGATGAGGCCCGTTTGGGAACTGAGATTCGGCGCCACGACTCTCAGACAAAGGGCAGAAGCCTTCTGGGGCACTAGGTCAAGCCTGAGACCAGCGCGGGATTGGCTCGGGCTGAACGAAGATATACCTGATGGCGAGGTTCTGCTCTCAAGGACGGATTTCATCCCCGCGGAGCAGAGGCCCGAGCTCGGCCCCGGCACCGCTCTCTTTTCCGAGGATGGTGAACCCATCGCGATAAGGACACGAACAAGGGATATGCGCGAGGGGCTTTTCAATCTGGCCGAAGCCGCGACAGAGAAGATCAGGATAAGGGCTAGAGTCATAGGGAGGTTCTGGAACCTCGTTCACTTCAATCCGGGGGCGCTTTTTTGCGATCTGGCCAGCATGAGGCCTGAGAACCTTGGGGATGTCCATCCTGACGCGACCCTCCTTGGCCATGTCATCATCAAGGAAGGGACGAGGGTCTACCCCGGCGTCGTAATTGATGGGGAGGAGGGCCCTGTTTTCATAGACAAGGGATCCACCATCATGCCGAACTCCTTCATTCAGGGCCCAGCATTCATAGGGGAGGGTTCTCTGATAAAGGCAGGAGCAAGGATATATGGGGGAACTAGCCTTGGCCCAGTGTGCAAGATAGGCGGAGAGCTCTCAGAGACGATAATCCAGGGTTATTCAAACAAACAGCACGAGGGGTTCCTCGGCCACGCTTACCTCGGAGAATGGGTCAACATAGGCGCCGGAACCGAGGTATCAGACCTAAAAAACACCTATGGCACCATAAGGGCATGGCTTGATGGAAAGGTAGTTGAAACGGGGCTTCAGTTCCTCGGCCCAACATTCGGGGATCACTCAAAGACCGGGATAAACACGACAATAACAACGGGCGCGGTTATCGGCGTGTTCGCCAACCTATTTGGCTCAGGGATCACGCCGAAATTCATTCCCTCTTTTTCCTGGGGATACCCTGATTTCAACGAATACAGGCTAGACGAGGCAATAGCCGTTGCCAAAAGGGTGATGTCCAGGAGGGGGATTGAGATGAGCGAGAGCTATGAGAATTTGATAAGGACAGTCTACGATATGACAAGGGGAGAAAGAAAGGCCCATGCTGGATCATGAGCATTCGCTTGTGTATCACCTTGAAACCCTGAGGTGGGCCATAGTGAGAAGCATTATCGTCCTGGCAATAGCCTCCTCAGGCTCATATGCATTCGGAGAGAGGATAATCCGGTTTATTGCCTCCCCAACCCTGCCCGGGTTCGTGCTGAGCATTCCAGGCGGGGAGAGGCTTGCCCGATTGCTTTCCTCACCAATTGAAAAGCTGTATTTCTTCGCACCGCAGGAGGCCTTCTGGGTGAGGCTCAAGGTAGCTTTGGTTGTTGGACTCATAATATCCGCTCCTTACATCCTCGGCGAGGCATGGGCTTTTGTCGCGCCTGGTCTTAGACGCAAGGAGAAGCTCTGGGCACTGCCATTCCTGATATTCTCAATAATCATGTTCTACCTCGGATGCGCCCTCGCGCTCTGGTTCGCAGTTCCCCTGGGCGTAAGGTTTCTCGCTTCGTTCGGCGGTTCTGCTATGTCACCTTTCTTCGGAGCCTCAGGCTACATAAACTTCGTGATATTCATGACAATAGCCTTTGGCCTCCTGTTTGAGACTCCTACCATCATGGTCGCGCTAACGGGAATGGGCCTCCTTGACCCACGCTCTCTTGCCAAAAAGAGGGCCTACATCATAGTCCTGGCTTTTATAGTGGCCGCTGTCGTGACCCCGACGGTTGATTTCATCACCCAGATATTCCTCGCTGTTCCACTCATACTCCTTTTTGAGCTCGGTCTTTTGCTCTCAAGGTTGGTCAAAAGGGGGAAATGAACCGCTTGCTTATTTTGATGATATTTCTAGCTAGCTGTGCCAGCCTTCCCGGAGGGTTTGGCACGGGCGCCTTTCCGAGGTGCGAGGATAAACAAGCGAGAGGGGGCATTTTCATTCACACCCAAGGAGAATAACCAAACCAGAGGAACCACCAGTAGATTCTGAGCCCGGATACATGCACGAGGGAAAATTAGTTCTTCCGCGGTTCCGTCCAGTTTCCCGGGCACAACCGGCCCGGATTCGGCCTTTGGATTAGAATATGGGCCACCTCCTCTGAGAGGTATGGAAAAAAGAAAGATGAAAGGAGATGGCCCATCACGATCACTAGGACCGTGAGCATCCAGATAGAGCTGGATGAGATAAGTATAGATCAACCTGAGGTCTGGATGAAACTCGTTGAGGAGAAGCAGGCAGGGATATGGCCTCTGAGGCCTTCCAGAGGATAATAACCTCAAAGGCACCCACCAAATGAGAATTCCCTCCCAAACCCCAGGGGTGTCATTACTGGTTCTCAAGCTGTGCTCAGCCAGGTTATTCAGACAATCCGCATCCGAGAGGTATGTTGACCTCCTAATAACCAGGAGGCTCAAGATCCCAGGAGCCAGTTGGAGCGTGAAGGGAGCCAACAACATGCTAAAAGCCAGGAACTACTTCTTCAACAAGGAGGACGACCATAGCTAGGCAGAACGAGAGGTTCCTTAAGTCTTGCAGGGATACGGCTCGTTAGCGCCTTGTGCACTGACGAGCCTCTAGGAGTTTATAATTTAATCCCTCAGGTTGTAGAGTGGCCCCTAAGGTGCCCGGAAATCCGGACAGATCTTGACCAGTAGGTGAACAAAAGGCCTTAGCCTTGCCCCAAATCAATCGGTATCACTTTGTTTAGCTTCTTCACTCTGCCCTAAAGGGTATAAGCCAGATCCTGCACTCGTATGCCGTGTCAGCGTGCTCAAGGCATGCCTTATCAAAAAGGTCAACGGCTACGAAGTGGACGCCTTGCTTGGCTGGGCCGTGGGTATCCTGGGAATAGAAGTAGCTAGAGGAATCCTGGAAGTCAAGCCTGTTGTGCTCGTTCTGGCCTATGATGTGCAGGGCTCCATCCAGGCCCATTGTTGATGCGTAGACTCTGCACTTTATGGTATCGCCGCTTCCAATGGTATATACCATCACATCCGATAGGGGAAACATCTGCAGGGGGTCGGTGAAAACCCTTTCGTTGGGGCCGATCTTGACCCATATGCTATCTATGGTGTAGTCCGGGGGGTTTGCGTGGCTTATGGCGTGGACTCCGGAGACATCGGTTACCTCCCACTCGCCCGCATCGTTTTTCTTGACTATTCCCTCTATGGTTGCGCTATCCCCGAAGGGCTTCGTTTTCTCTCCTTGGGTCCAGGTCAGGATGTGGAATGTCCCTATGGATTTTCCGGAGAAGATCACATGCGCTGAGTCCTCAACCCTGTATATCTCTAGGTTCGGATCCGGATGCGTAATCTGGTCTCTCCACCATGTCCAGTAGTCCAGGCTGTCCATAGCCGTAAAGCTTCCCGGCCTTCCCTCTATGCTCCTTGAACCGAAGTACTCCGAGTTCAGAACCGCTTCCCTTATTAGGTCCTCGTCAGTTTTCTCCTTCTGACATCCTATGAGTGTCCAGGCCAGAGCCAGGACGATTGCCGCTCCTGTTGCCTTTCTCATCTTAAACCTCCTCAATCAAAAATCCTTTCCCTTAATCCTCATCCCCAAGAAAATCGTTTCTAGGGAGATGGAAATTCTAGAGCCGGAGGGCAGATTATTTCAAGCTAGAACAGCCATCCAACATACGCGTGGAGGGCCCATCTGCTGTCCCCGTTAAACGAGACATCTCCGCCCATGAAACCGGAGAGCTGGCTGGATACGCCCCCACCGATGCCAGTTCCCCAGAGATAAGGCCCAAAATCCTCCCCTGTTCCTACGGTTCCAGCCTCCGCGAATGGCACCAGATAAAGCTCAATGGGGACAGGAAGGCCTGGATGGGTCCATGTATAAACGAGGTTCCTCGCCTCCAGGGTGAGTAAAAGACGGGAGGGCCCGGTCTCGGTTGGATATGGGTAGCTTCTGAGAGCATAGAGCCCGCCCAGGTATTGCCTTTTGTAGTATGGTGTTTCATGGGAGAACATTTCCAGCCTCATCCGCCCAGCCACCGTGAGCCTTCCTATGGTGCCGAAACCTCTCGCGTTCACGAAAAAGCCCTGGAATGTGCCGTGGCCGGTGAGCTCGTGCGATGATGAGAAGTTAAACTCAACGGATGTTCCTTTCTTTGGGTTTATCGGATTGTCAAGATCAGATCTGTTCCACGAAAGGGTCCAGATGATGAGTTCATCAGAGCTATCCCCTCCCATGCACACGGTAGTGTCAAATAGCCTATTTTCATATGAGACGCCAAACTTGAGGAGATCCGGCCACCTAAATGCCCTACCGAGGCTCAGCGAACCGGATCTCCTTCTCTCAAACATCCCCTCGTGCGCCCAGCTCAATCCCCCCCAGGATCCCGAGAGCTCAAGCGCTCCAGGGTGGCCAGGGGTTGGGGGTTTTATATAAGTGGCGACAAGGGCATCCTGGCCCCCGATATACCCGCCAAACCTTGCCTTGTGCGCTTTGCCCCATAGGTTAGGAAAACCCAACGCTAATCCCGCTGTCCAACCGCTCCTATCATCATAGCCCAGGGTGGGCGAAGGGATCACCGGGGGCATTTCGTAGAAAGCAAACCACAGCTCAACCGTTGAGTCGCCCATTGCGCCCGCTCCCTTCACGAGCGCGAAACAACCCGTTGCCATCAACCCCCTTTCCCTGTCAGCTACCAGGGAATCCAGTTCTGATTGACTTTCTATGGCAACGAAGTCGTCAAGCCTCAGCTCTTCCAGGAGAAACTGCTGTGAGGTTGTGCTTATGCCCTGAAGGTGCAAGTTGACATCAAGGCATAGGATCAAGGGAATGAAAGTCATCAGCGGTTCTCTTTTGAGATAAGACGCGAAAACCTGCCCCAGAGGGTTGACGGGTGAACAATTTATTGCCTTGTCCTTACGGTTAGAACAGGAACGCGCAGGTTTCTGAGAACCTTTTCAGCGACGCTCCCTATAAGCGCCCTCCTGAGGCCTCCCCTTCCGTGGGTTGCCATCACTATGAGGTCAACGGGGTTTTCCTCGCAGAAACGACCAATCCCGGCTACGGCATCTGATGCCTTTAGGACCGCCAGATCCACCTTTTCTTTGAAATCTGGGCTTACGACTTCGGCAAGATGGCTTTCCATTACTCTTTTCAGGGCATCAGCGAGCGCGCCCTCATCCTCCTTGCTCAGCGGAACGCCCGTTTCCATGATGTGGAGCATGGTCAGTTTTGCCCCTATGGTTCCTGAGAGCTGAGCCGCGACCGGAATGGCCTTCTTTGAGAGCTCGGAGAGGTCGGTCAAAAGCAGGATATTCTTTATTTTCAGGGGAAGATCCGGTTTCTCGTGTATCGTTAAAACGGGGCATGTCGCGTTCCGGACAACCTTCTCCGTTGTTGAGCCTATGAATATCCTTTCAAGGCCCCTGACCCCTCTGGTTGACATCACGATGAGGTCCGCCCCTTCCTTCTCAGCGAAATCAGTTATCTCAGAGTGGGGGCTTCCCTCAAGAAGCATTACCCTAGCGGCTACCCCCCTGTTCCTTATCTGCCTGGCAATAGCCTCTAGCTCTCCGGATGCCTCCTGTCTCGCTTTGTCCAAAGCCGAGAGGTAGGCTGAGGAATCCCCCAGGAAAGAGGCGTAGAAAAGCGGGATGTCCAGAAGCACATGAACCAGAATGAGGTCAGCATCAAACCTGGATGCTATTTCCTCCGCGTAGGGCAGGGAAGCCTTCGCGTTCTCCGAAAAATCCGTAGTCCAAATGATCTTTCCGAACATGGGAAAAGCATAAGGGCCCAAAGGGGCCGGATTCAAGATGAGCTGTCCGTTCTGACCTTTTCCCTTACCGCCTCCACGGCCTCCGGAAGCCTCTGCGCTCCGAGCAGGTATAGTCCCCTGAAGGGGTCAAGCCGGGATGGTTTTCTGAATGTCCCCAAGAATATCCCCCCCCTGTCAATCTCGTAGCGCCTGAAACGGGACCAAGGGAAATGCTTCCTGTAGAGAAACCTTGAGACCTCAATCCCCTCATCATCAAGGGTGTATCTGGTTGGGAGCCAGAACGAGTAAAGGGAAAGAAAGACGACTATGACGCTCAGGATGCACCACCAAGGCCCGGCGACGAACCAAAAGAATATCAGGAAAATGGTAGTTATTGTTATCACCATGCCCAGCTTCACCGGGTTTTCACGCGCTGGATGGGATACCCAGGTTATTTTTTTATCGGGCATCTATACCCTCCATATTTCACCCTCGGTAGGCTTCCGGTCGCGTCCGGGTTCTCTTTGTCCAGGTGCCACATCATTGGGTTATCGTGAATATAGTTGCGAGCCCGGTTCATCTCGTCGTCATTTCTTATTATCCGTTCGTAATAATTGCGTTGCCAGAGGCGCTTTTGAAGGGGCGGATGGCCGCGTTCGCGAGCGACGCGGATGTATTCGTTGGTGGCCAGTGATTTGGGTGTCCCTATAAGTTCCTCCAATGTAGGGGCAGGTCTTGTGCCTACCCTTTCCACTTGTGTCTGCCCTGGTTCGGGTTTGCGCGTCCACACACGGGGCACTACATTTACGGCCATGGAAGTGATCAGGGTTTCCAATCCGCAGGGGGTTTGAGATACGCGTGGCCGGGTGTGTAGCCGAAGTGCTCAAGCAATTTAAAGCATCGCTCCAGACACGCACTTGCACTTCCATGTGTCCACACATAGAAACCTTTAGCGTTAGTTAATGGTTTAATATGCGGTCCAGGATTTCTCATCTTGGTTACCTGCTCGGGACGGTCATTGATAATAAAAAGTTTTTTGCTTTTTATGGGCTCTTTAATTTCCCCCCTTTTGGCTAACCATTCAGCAACGACAACAACCACAGAAGCCCACGACCTTGTCTCATATTTCACTCCATCTATCAGAACATAATCTGGCGGCCTTTTGCCCATTAGCACACTTAAATCCTTCGGCCACTCTCCTCCCTCCTCACCCCCGGCAACCTCGGTTTCCCCTTCAGGCTTCGGATGAACCGGCAGTTGTCCCTCGCCTATGGGTATTTTGATTTTCTTAAGCGCTTCAATCAGTTCAGTCTTAATGTGCTTGTCAAGGTTGCTAACCTTTGCCTCGTAGAGCTTCTTGATTTCTGAGAAAAAAGAATCAGCTTTCTCCTCGTTTTCGGGATTTAACAGGAGAAGAGCGTCATAACCACTGAAGTTGTCTAGCTTTTCTTCAATATCAAGTTCAAGAATTATTCTTTCCTTGGCTGGTCTACCTTTCCAACTTTCATCCAGAACAATCCACTTCTCTCCGTCAGTTATAATTCCAAATCTTGTCCCGCTGTAATTGCAGTAATCTATGATCTGCTCAAAATCACTATCAAGGTTTTTGCCCAGAGCCTTTGCCTCAACTATTATATATGGAGAGGGCTGATCCGATTTCATCAGGGCGTAATCTGCTGATTGTCCGCCTCTTTTGGGTATTGGATATTGCTCCCTCACCTCCCCCGGCTTCCAAACATCATAACCTATCCACGCGAGCAAGGGTTCAATGATCAACCGCTTCGTATCTTCCTCATTGACTGCCTGTCCCTTGAGGGCTTCTAGATTTTTCAGTGCCCTCTCTAGCCAAAACAGCCGAAATTCCCTGTTTGTTTCTATCATGCTGAAATTATAAGCTCTCAGGGAAGGAGCATTCAACCCGCTCCTTGCACTAATCGCAAGAGGCTTTCTGGTGAGGGATTGAGGTTCCCTGAGCGTTTGTTAAATTGATGGTCCTGGGGGATGGGTTCGGAAAGCCGGAGTGATCCTCTAGCTCTTGGTTATAGGCTCATCAAGCCCATCCCAGATAGCCGATGTTGGCATGGCGTTCGTGTTGTAATGGCTGGCAACCGTGCCATCAGCGGAAACCAGTATGATCCCGCACTGCTTCCCCGTCTTCTCGTGAACCTCCTTGACCACAGCCTTAACAACATCATCCGGAAGCATTCCGGATTCAAGGAGATCGTAGGCTCGCTTGGCCGCCACGGTTCTGATCATGCCCTCACCTTCCCCAGTCAGAGAAATCGCTCCGGCCTTGCCAGCGTAATTCCCCGCGCCTGGGATTGGGCTATCCCCCATCCTGCCTGGCATTTTCAGGAAAACACCGCCCGTGGATGTCGCGACAGCGCACACTCCACTTTCATCAACCGCAACAGCGCCAACCGTGTCCCCCATGAACTCGGGATGCTCCCTGACGAACCCCGGAAGCCTACGCCAGCGCTCCGATTTGCCTTCTCTGAGTCTCGCCATCATCTCCTTGTATGTCTCAACCCTCTCGGGTATCACGGGATCGTATTCCTCAAAACCCATGGCCCTCGCGAACATCCTCGCTCCTTCGCCGAAAAGTATAACATGGTCTGTCTTCTCCATAACAAGGCGGGCGAGCCGAACAGGGTTTTTAACCGGAGCCCCAGCAACAGCGCCTGCCTCAAGGGTATCACCTCTCATTACCAGGGCCTCAAGCTCTGGGAAACCAAGGGTATTGAGACAACTGCCCGTGCCAGCGTTGAAGACGGGATCGTCTTCCATTTCAACAACAGCCTCAATTGTCGCGTCAAGCGCTGAGCCTCCTTCAACGAGAACCCTCCAACCAGCGAGGACAGCTTTCTTGACGCCCAAAAGTGCCCTATCAAGCCTCTCAGCCTTCCAGGGGCCAGCGCCCCCATTTACGATTATCGCTTTCCTGGCCATAAATGGGCCGAAAATCTTAAAGCTTTGGGCCTTGATCGTTCATGGATTTTCGGTTAACAATATGGGGCTATGGGAGGTTAAAATATGTTTTTATTTATCTTGCTGGGCAACCCGCTTCCTCCTCCTATACCAATAAACGAGTTCGCGGTGGCCCCCGACTCCCTTGAGAGGATAGAGCTCTATAACCCAACCAGCCGCCAGATTGATCTCAGCGGATACTCGCTCTGGATCTGGGGGCACGACTTTGACACCACTCTCTATGTGCAGGAAGGGGTCGTTATACCACCAGGAGGGCTTGTGGTCCTTGACGAAAGCAACCTCACAGGCCACCCATACCTGAACGACAGCGCTGGCGGGATACACCTAACCCCTCCGGATACCAATGTCTACACCTATTTCACGGTTTATTATTCTCCTGATTGGGTCTATTGCCACATCCCTTCATCCTATCCGCCCCCTGAGGGCCAGAGCGCTTGCGCTGTCTTCGGTGAATCCGATTGGTTCATCTCAAGCTACTACCTTGACACGACTCCGAGCTTTGGCCAGGCCAACGACGACATGGGTAAAAACACCATCTCAGGCTTTGTCAGGAATGGGGTAACGGGCGAGCCCGTAGGAGATGCTGAGGTGCATGTCCACCTTCTTTATAGCCCATGTTTCAGTGAACAACTGGATTATTACGACACTACAGATCTGGATGGAACTTACTACATTGAATTGCCCATGGGCAGGAACAGGCTTGAGGTCCGCGTCAACGCGACCGGATACTACCAGTATTTTCATCCGGAAACCCTGCTCCTGCCTTATAACTTCTACGACCTCAGCCTTGAGATATATCTGGAACCCATAGTCGGCCAGGATGAAGTGATTTCCTCCGGGGTCTTTCTGAAGATATATCCCAATCCTTCTCCCGGGATTCTGAAAATCAGCTGGTCAAAAGGGCACGGGAATGTCTTCATATATGATGTCCTTGGTCGGGAGATGATGGCCTTGCCGGGCGAGCTTGGCTACGCTGAGATAAGCCTGCCTCCTGGGGTGTATCTTGTTTCCAGAGGAAAGGAAAGGATCCGGGCCATCGTGAAAAGCAATAGGAGATAGGTTTATTAAACCCAACTTTGACACCTAATTTTCTCAGCAGATCACGCCCCGAGGAGTTGGCACCATGGGCCTATTACCTCGTTGGGAACTCGGTTATCCTTATCTCAACCCTCCGGTTGAGGGCCCTGCCCTCAGGGGTATCGTTTGAAGCAATTGGCCGAGTGTAACCGAAGCCTTGGGAGACGATCCTATCCTTAGATATACCCGCGGCCAAAAGGTAATTCACAACCGCCTCTGCCCTCCTGGATGAGAGCTTCATGTTGTATTCGTAGGTGCCTATGCTGTCAGTGTGTCCTTCGACCGATATCTTCATCGCTGGGTATGTGTTCATCAGCCTCAATAACCTGTCAAGCTCGGGTTTGGACTCCGGCAAAAGATCTGCCTTGTCAAACTCAAAGAATATGTTGTTTATCACGAATGTGGCCCCTTCGGCCAAGGGGGTCAGAGGAACATCAAGCCGGTATTCCTGGTAATCGGACATGGCCCTGAGGTCAAAGTTCGCTGAGTAAAATGCGTAATTGCCAACGAGGGCCTCAGCGGTTATGCCGTAGAGCCTTTTTGAGGGCAATATGGTGTAGAACTCGCCTATGGAGTCTGTCTGGGTTCCGAAGACCCTCTTGGCTTCCTTTAGGTCTTCTATGCCCACCCTCGCGGGAACCGGCGCGCCGGTTATCTTGTCAAAAACCCTTGCCTTAACCAGCGTCACGGGCTCAGGCAGGACATCCTCGGTTTCAGGGGTCCTGGGGGGCAACTCAGCCTGATATATGTGGTATATGGGATTTCTCTTCTCGTCCGATGAATCCGCTCTGGCAAAGTAGATCACCCTGCCAGATGCGGGTATGGTGAAGAATAGGTCGTTGTCATGGGTGTTATACGGTGGGCCGAGGTTTTGTGGCCTCGTCCATCGGCCGAACTCCTTCTTGGAGACGAATATGTCGTATCCGCCAAATCCCCTGTGGCCATCGGATGAGAAGTAAAGGGTCTTCCCATCGCAATGTATGAAGGGGGAGAGCTCGTCCCCCGGGGTGTTCACTGGTGGGCCAAGGTTCTCGGCCTCTGACCATGTCCCGTCCGGGTTCCTCCTTGAGACCCATATGTCCGAACCCCCTAGACCCCCTGCCCTGGTTGAGGCAAAATATATCTCCGTTCCATCGGCAGAGACAGAGGCCTGACTATCCCACGACTTGCTATTGACAGCTGGGCCGAGGTTCTGCGGCTGGCTCCAGCCGCCCGGTATCCTCTTTACCGAGAATATGTCCATGTTGCCCATTCCTTCCCTGACCCCCTTTTCCTTTGGGAACCTCTCCGTGTAATAGACAACATATATCTCAGCGCCATCCCCGGATACCCCTGAGACCCCCTCTGACTCCGAGGTATTCAGGCCCCATATGTCCTTGACATTGACCCACTGGCCATCGGGCCCGCGCTCGGCTGTCCATATGTCCTCCCTGCCTTTCCCCGCTTTTCTCGTGGATGTGAAATACATCCTGGAGCCATCAACCGTTATGACAGGGCTGTAATCCCCCCCTTTGCCATCTGAGAGGACCGCGTATGCGCTGTTCGGCTCAGTGAGACCAGGAGCCGGCACGACATTAATGTCCCTCGGTGCTCTCTTGAGGACCACAGCTAGATTATCATCCTCCTCAATCCTGGCCGTGACCTCTGATTTGTCGGGGGCAGTGACGCCCATCCTCGCTAGAAGGGCAAGATATTCCTTGAAACCCTCGGTTGCCTTGCCGTATTGGTATATGCTCTCGTAGCAGAAGGCCTGGTTGAACCGCACGAATGACGCGGCACGGTTGTCCGGAGCTCGCCAGAAAGCCGAATCATAGAGGGCAATTGCCGTTTCCCATTCGCCCATTGCCTGATACACCAGAGCCAGGTTGTAGTATGAGAGAAAGGATTCCGGGGACTTGGCCTTCCACTTGTTAGCCCTCTCAAGCGCCCTGTCCAACTTTCCCCTCTTGAGCTCAGCCTCAAAGCTCTCAAACCCTCGGAGCGTATCCTTGCCGAGAGGACCTTTTGGCTCAAGCGCTAGTAGAAACGAGAGGATGAGAAGCATAATCTAATTATAAACTTTCCCAAAAGGAAGGTTCCAGGATCAGATGATTGGTTTTAACGAACCAGGGCTTTTCCCCGGCAATCTCCAGCCATCCAGATATAAACGCCGGGCTCAAGGTTCAGCCGGTTCTCCCCCCTCTCAAGGCACAAGGAGCGAACCAACCTGCCATCAGGAGAGTATATCCTCAGATGGGCGTCTGTCCCTGTCCTAAAAACAAGCCCTCCGGGGAATGAGAGGCAGAGAATTTCAGGAACGGGGCCAGCAAGTCCCTCTCCGACCTCAGATGTGGGGCATGCATCCTCCGCGCTGAGGCTCGCGTTCTGAACTGTTGGGCTGGGAGTTCGGACGGTCGCGTGGGCAACAGTGGTGCTGGTGAAACCGAACCCACCGGGAACAGAAAGGGAGGGAGTCGCGACCGTTGGAGTGCATGTCTGGGCGCACTCAGTATAGACCCCTGTTGAGGAAAGTTTCAGTATGAAAGCATCCTGGCCGCCAGCGCTCGGGGATTCGGTGTATCCAGCGAAGGCATAGCCTCCATCTGAGGTTTGGATGACCGAATGTGCCCCATTCCAGGAAGAGTTGCCGTAGGCCCTCGCGAAGAGAAGGCCCAGCAACATGTTTGTGGTTAAAGAGAACCATATCATTCCAACTTGCCTCTTTTATAGCCCTAAATTCTAAACCAACAGAAAGCAGCGGGCAAGTCCACCCCTGAGCTTGCAACAGGGAGAGGCCCAGGATTAAAATTTCGGCCAACAGGAAACTCGTTAGGAGGCAAGAGAAGATGACTGGTCTCATAGATTACTTTGTGAAGGGCGGGCCGATGATGTGGCCCCTCCTCGTGGTTGCCATCATAGGTCTCGTGATCATCCTGGAAAGGCTCTTTGCTCTTTTCATATCCGCTCGGGCCAACCCGGAGAAGCTGGTCAAGGAGGTTATAGAGATAATAGAGGAGAAGGGCGTCAAAGAGGCCCTTGAGTATCTCTATCAGAAAAAGAGCCCGGTGGCCAAAGTGCTTGCGGCTGGCCTTGAGAAGACCCAGAAGGGCAGAGCAGTTGTTGAGGAGGCCATGGTCAGAAAGGCCCTCTCTGAGCTCGCTTTCCTGGACAGGGGGATGATCTACTTGGCCGCTTGCGCCACCCTCGGCCCGATCCTCGGGTTCCTGGGGACGGTCACGGGGATGATCCGCGCTTTCCAGGCAATAGCCCTTGCCGGAGAGGTTGAACCGACCCTGGTTGCCTCAGGCATATCCGAGGCCCTGATAACCACCGCGACGGGTCTCATAATAGCCGCTCCGGTATCCCTGTTCTACAGCATCTTTGCCACCCGCACGAACTCCTATCAGCGCAAGATAGAGGAGGCTTCCAACGCCCTGGTTGAGTATCTCGCTGAGAAGGGCGTGGTCAAGGAATACCTGTGATATGGTCGGCTTCAGAAAAAGAGAAAGGGAGGAGGAAGCGGAAATACCCACCGCTTCCATGGCGGACATCGCGTTCCTTCTCATAATATTCTTCATGGTCACAACCGTGTTCGCGCGAGAGAAGGGCCTTAAGCTTCTCCTGCCCGAGCGCCAAGCCCAGACCGTAAAGCTCTCAGGGGAGAAAATGCTCGTCCTCTCAATCAATCCCAGGGGCGAGATCTTCGCCGGAGACAGGAAGATAAGCCTTCAGGATGTTCAGGCAGAGGTTAAGAAGAAGCTGGAAGAAAACCCCAAGGCGATCGTGCTCATAAGGACCCACGAGCTAGCCCCATACAAGCGCATGATAGATGTCTTTGACGAGGTCAAGCTCGCGGATGCCAAGGCGGTTTCCCTCGGGGTCATTAAGCAGGAGACTGGGCCATGAAGATAAAGCGAAAGAAGGAGATGCGGGTCAACATACCGACCGCGTCCATGTCGGACATTGCTTTCCTTTTGCTCATCTTCTTCATGGTCACGACCGTTTTCCGCAGATCCGGCGGTCTGAGGGTTATCTTTCCGACGGCCCGGACAACCGAGCGCCTGGGCAAACAGAGGGATCTGAGCTTTCTCTGGATAAACAAGGACGGGAAGATGGCTGTGGATGATAATGTGATACCTGACCCAGGAAGGCTCACCCTTATATTCAAGACCAAGATAGCCGAGAACCCCGCATTGATAACTGTGATAAAGGCGGACGCGAATGTGCGTTACCAAAGCGTCAACAATGCCATAGAGTCCATGAGGGACGCCGGCGCTCTCCGAGTAGTGTTCGCGACATTGCCGGAGGTGGGGCAGTAGAAATGGAGCCGCGATACTTGACACGGGACGCGCGCTATCGTTATCATATGCGGACCCGGATTTTGGGGAGGTGAATAGCTATGGCGGAAAAAAAGGATGAGCTCATCAGCTTGTTGTCCCTGAGGAAGGGACTTGAGCTTGAGGACGATTATCCCCGGAATGTGCAGGTGGCGCTCACTGTTTCCCTGATCGCATTCATCCTAATGTTCATGTTCGTGAAAGGGCTTCAGATAAGCCCATACCAGAAGAAGGTTGAGAATGTGACCAAAATAGAGGAGATGGCCGAGCTGGAGAACATAGAGGAACCCCCTCCGCCGCCACCAAAACCTCAGGTTCAGGTTGAGGTAGCGGAGGCCGGAGAGGAGGAAACCCAGCAGGAGGAGGTGGAGATACAGACCACCATAGAGTTCTCCGAGTTTGAGGCCCCCCCTCCGCCGAAGGTGGAGGAGGTCTACGAGTTCTACGCTGTTGAAAAGGCACCGGAGATGATCTCGTTCTCCCAGCCCGAGTACCCTGAGATAGCCAGGAACGCCGGTCTGGAGGGTAGGGTGACGGTTCAGGTTATAGTGGATGAGAACGGGAATGTTATACCCGGCACCGAAAGGATCCTCCAGTCAACCAACGAGGTCTTCAATGCCCCTGCCCTTGAAGCCGCGAGGAAATGCAAGTTCACTCCGGGCCAGATGGGGGACAGGAAGGTGAGGGTGAGGGTCAACATACCATTTGCTTTCAGGCTCAAGTAAAAAACCATGTAAGGAAAGGAGGTTGTGCTGATGAAATCACTAACCAGGATACTGGCGCTCCTGTCAGCAACGGGAGCCTTGCTCTGGGCTGGCGAATACGGCAAGATAGCTGGCCGTGTTACGGACTCAGAGACGGGTGATCCCCTCGCTGGCGCGAGCGTCAAGATAGCTGAGACAGGCCAAGGCACGGCCGCTGATGAGAACGGCTACTTCGTCATCCTTCGTGTCTCACCAGGAACCTACACCATAACCGCGCAGATGATAGGCTACGGCTCCATGAGCTATAAGAATGTAAAGGTTGATGCGGATAGAACGGTGGAGCTGAACTTCAAGCTGGAGCCAGGCGCGGTAACCACGAGGGTGATTGAGGTAATAGCTAAAGAGCCCGTGATCAAGAAGGATGTGACAGCGTCCGTGACCAACATAAGAGCGGAAAAGATAGCCGCTATGCCCGTTTCCAATGTTGAGCAGGCAATATTGCTCCAGACGGGCGTGAAGCAGTATGGGGCGTATCTTCAGGTCAGAGGAGGTAGGCCTGGTGAGGTTGCCTTCGTGGTTGATGGCGCGGAGATACGGAACCCATACACGGGCTATCAGGCGACTGTTCTCCCCCTCGATGCCATTCAGGAGACATCGGTGTCCAAGGGCGGATTCGGAGCCGAGTATGGCTCTGCGGCCTCGGGAGTGATAGCCGTTAGCACCAAGGAGGCCGGCAACAAGCCCGATGTAAGCTTCACCGCGAGAACATCCGCTCTGCCCGGAGACATATTCAACTCCAATCACGGCGATCCATATATGAAGTGGTTCACCAGGGACTACATGCGCTCCGATGGCCCGTTCTCCTATGATTCCCTGTTCTATTACGAGAACCAAAGGTGGGCCAGATACGACTCCATGGGCATAAAGAACACGGAAATACCTGCTTTCTACTATAATCAGTATTGGAAGGATGGGGAATACACCCTGCCAATAGACCACAAGGAAAACATGACCCGGTATCAGTTCAGCCTTGGGACCCCCATCCCCTTCACGAAGAACAAGCTCAAGCTCTTCACATCCTGGGACTGGACATGGGACGGAGCCAGGTTCCCCGGCTCAGCTACAAACCAGCTCTCTGACCAGACAAAGCTGACCTTCACTCCCACGAACTCCATGAAGCTGTTCTTCTCAACGGTTGGAAGCCAGCAACTCGCGGGAGAATACGATCCGGGTTGGCGCCTCGCTCTGAGCCACCTCCCGGTTAGCTCCAACAAGAGCAGGCAGTATGTCGGGGGCATAAACTACCTCTTCTCATCAAAGACATACCTGGAGCTGAGGGGGAGCTACTATAAGCTCAACACCCACATGGATGTCTATGAGGACATGAATATGGATGGAGTAGATGACTACGGGGACCGCGACAACGATGGCTACCCTGAGGTTGACCCGCGCGCCCTAGCCCTCATCGGCAAGTATCTTGACCCGACTTGGATAAGGGAGTGGGACTCCGACTCAGACTGGGTTGAACTGAACATGTATTGGTGGGAATCCCAAATGACGGGCCTTCACCCATCTCTTTCCATAGGGCGTTATAACTCTGACTACATCGTTTGCGTGGTGAAAGAGGTAACCGATACCGCTAATTACGGCGACTGGTTGGGGGATACCCTTACCCTTGATGTCTCGGATCCTGTCCTTGATAGCCTCGTGGTTGACACCCTGGAGCGCTTAGGAAACATATATACCCCGAACTACTCAACATGGGACCGTCAGGTTTATTTCAATGCCTATTATACCACCTATACCTTTAGGTCTGACCTGGTGTCTCAGGACTTCGCGAACCTGAAGGGCCACGAGATGAAGATGGGGTTTGAGTTCGTCAGGCACCACATTGACAGGCACTCCATGGATTACGCATCAGGAGGCAACATATACACGGATGAGGTCAACGCCAAACCCTACAAGCTGGCCGTGTATGCCAGGGACAAGATGGAGTTCCAGGGCATGATAGCGAATGTCGGGTTCAGGTTTGACTACTTCAACCCGAACGCCTGGGTCCCGAAGGACCCCTGGCACCCCGTGAAGAGCTACAAGACAATCTCAGCCACGGATCCGGTCTGGGTCAACCAGCCTGAGGTTCGCGATACATACCTCCTGCTTGCCCCTGAGCGAGCGCCTACCCACTGGTATATAAGCCCAAGGATCGGCATCTCCCACCCAATAACCGAGCGTGATGTCCTGCATTTCACATACGGTCACTACTTCCAGGAGCCCTTGCTCAGATACCTCTACATGAACCAGTATTACATGTGGAACGGTGCTTTCCCCTTGATGGGCAACCCTGCTTTGAAGCCTGAGAAGACCATATCCTATGAGGTTGGCGTCAAGCACGCTTTCACAGGGGAGCTTGTGGTTGACTTCACTGCTTTCTACAAGGACATCTCTGACCTGGTTCAGACCAAACGCTATGACCTTGAGACGGGGCGCAACTACACCACCTTCGTGAACCAGGACTTCGCTTCCGTGAGGGGATTTGAGGTCCAGTTCTCCAAGATGCCGGGCGGATTCCTCCCGTATTTCTCCTATGACCTGAACTACACCTTCCAGCTCGCTAAGGGGAGTTTCTCCTCCCCGTTCAGCTCTTACTCATACGCTTGGGCGAGACTGCCCCTCTCTTACTCAGAGGAGCACTACCTGAACTGGGACGAGCGCCACACCCTGAGCATGATCTTCACATGGGCGGTTCCCTTGGAGGCCAACATGTTCACCTCTGGCTACGGAATATCCGCTGTATATACCTATGGGTCTGGCACTCCGTGGTCTCCTCCGATAAGGGACATCCGCGATGCCCTTGAGAAGACAAACACCCTCAGGCTTACCCCTCACTCCAACTGGGACATGAGGCTCTACAAGGACTTCGGGTTCAAGAGCCTTGAGGCGCGGCTCTTCACTGACATATTCAATATCTGGAACCAGCACTACATCACTGGCTTTGATGACGGCCAGTATTTCTACTACTTCGGAGATCCAGAGGGAGAGGTCAGGAACCCGACGGTCTACAACGCCCGGAGGGTGACCAGGGTTGGAATCCAGTTCTTCTGGAAACCGTAAGATAAGGAGGTTTTTCATGAAAAAGGCCTTAATTGCTATGTGCGTGCTGGCAGGGCTTTCCTCTGCCAGAACCGTAGGCGTTCCGGACGGAGGATATGTTCCGTTTGGCCTCACGGCCGTCAGCAAATACGCGATTGACAAAGGGGAGCTCTGGAACACCGTCTGGAACAGGGGCGAGGATGGCGACGCGCCCAACGAAATAGGGCCGTCGTATTCTTGGCCCGGATGGGCACCCGGGGTAAATGTTTATTACCAGTGGCAGGGAAAGTTCTGGGTTGGAACCGTCATAGGTTCTGATACCTTCGTGACCCAGACCGAGTATGGAGAGTGGGAATGGGGTCCCTCTGATGAAAATACCGTTCAAGGCTTCTACTTCATAGGACCTGGGAAATCCGCTCTTGATGTTGTGGCCATATATCACGACTTCCTTGACAACACATACAACACCAGCGGTAGACACCTGGGCGTGAAGGTGATAGAGAGAACCCTTTCCTGGCCTCACATGCCATACGCCTCCCTCTTTGGGAACGAGATCCTGATAACCTACAACAAGGACGAGAACGACTGCGGTTCTCCGGATCCCCTGGAGAATGTCTTCGTTGCATGGGTATATGACTCTGACAACTGCGGAGCGGACCCAACTGACCCGCACATAGATGACCTGGTCGCTTTTGACGGCTACACATTCGGCGAGTGGGCTAGCTTCAGCTACAACCCATCGGAGCAGGACTCTTTCTGCATCCTCTCGGATACAACCCTTGAGGGTCCAGATGGCATACCTGACGGCTACATAATCTGGGGAGATGAGGAGGCCGAAAAGGAGATAACGAAGGCATGGGCAGACGCTCACAACGGCGGCGTCATGCCGGATTCCTTCTCATACGAGAGGCCCGATGGCTCAGGAACTTATTACTATTATTATCTTCTTCCCAGGAACGCTTCATACATATGGGATGCGGAGAACCCGGCTGACCCAAACATGGATGTCGGAGAGGGCGGAGCGTGCGCGGGCTATATCGCAAAAGCCGCCATATACACGAGCGGAACCCCAACTGACAGCACTGATCCTGGAGACCCCAGCTTCAGGATAACCAGGGCATACGCCCATCAGTGGTGGAACTGGGAATCTGACCCGCCCACGGACGAGGCTCGTTATCAGTATCTCTCCGGAAAACACAACGCGACCGGAGGCTACAGGTTCGCTCCCATGCCATATGACCTGGGCGCGAAGGAGTTTGACTACAGGTTCGTCAACTCATACGGGCCCTTCACAATTTACAGCGGCGATACCATCTCCATAGTTTGGATCGGTTGTGTTGGAATGGGTCTTTCCGGCGGAAACGATTACTATTGGAGAGGAGGCAAGTGGATGCCGGGAGTGAGGAACCTGGTTGATGTTGGCCTCATTGCTTACTACACCGGCTCAGGCTATGATCCCGCTCACCCATCAGGCCCCAACGAGTCCCCGCACTGGCAGATACCAGTGCCGCCGGTCTCCCCGTTCCTATCGTATACGGCTAACCCTGATGGGGTGAAGCTCGTCTGGGATAACAGGGCTGAGGTGACCCCTGATCCCGTTTCCGGACAGCTGGACTTCCAGGGCTACGCTGTTTACAGGTCAATCTACTCGCCTCAGTTCAAGGATCCTCCCCTTGCCGTGTTCTTCAAACCTGGGATTCCGGATTCCATAAAAGAAAGGATAAAGGACGACATCTGGCCCAACGACAAAGATAAGATAACCTTTTACTCTGATACCACGCCCCACCAGTTCATTGACTACGCTGATAATCCAAACGGCCCGAAGCCTGGTTTCCCTTATTACTACGCTGTTACTGCTTTTGACTGGGATGAGGGTAAGCTCATCGCGCTTGAGAGCGCGAAGGACAACTACAAGAAGTCCTCGGATGGCGCTCCGGTTCCCACGAACATGATCACTGCATCATCAGGGGATGACTGGAAGAGCAAGGTGAGGGTCGTTCCAAACCCGTTCCTCGGTTCAGCCGTCTGGACAGCAACGGAGGTGGTCCAGAAGGTTGAATTCCAGTATCTGCCGCCATCGTGCAGGATAGATATATACACCCTTTCGGGCGATTGGGTTCAGACCCTTGAACACAGATCCGGCGTGGATGAGGGAGGGGTTGGCTCCGGAACAGAGGCATGGGACCTCCTGACGAGGAACGGACAGCGCGTTGTCTCGGGCGTCTATTTCTATAAGATAACCAAGCCTGATGGCGACTACATGATGGGCAAGATGATGATCCTTAGATAGGGAGGAAAAACATGAAAAGGGCAATATCTGCCATTCTCATCCTTTCAGGGGTTCTTGCGGCCCAGCAGTTCGCGAAGGTTGGTCAAGCTGGCGCTAAGTTTCTCACCATACCCATTTCGCCGAGGGCTGTGGGCATGGGAGAGACATATGTCTCAGTCGCAAACGACCCCTACACTGTTTTCATAAACCCAGCCGGCATAGCCAATGTGAAGACAAGGGCTATTGCCACGACCATGCTCCCATACTGGGTTGACACCTATGTTGGCGGTTTGGCGTTTGTCGCTCCTGGCAAGGCAGGTAACTACGGGATCTTCCTCGGAGGCCTCATGTCCACCGGGTTCCAGGAGTGGAGGCTTGAGGAGAACGGCGACATAACACAGGGCGATGAGTTCTCATATACGGCCATGCAGATGGGCGTCAGCTATGCCCAGTATTTCACGGACAAGTTCTCCTTTGGACTGAACATAAAGGGCGTGTATGAGGGATTTGGCCCCTACGCATCCGCTTGGACATTCGCTACGGATGTCGGAACATACTACAAGACCGGATTTCGGGACCTCACTCTCGCTATGTCCATGCAGAACTTCGGCCCGGACCTCAAGCCATCAGGAACATACATCCGCTGGACATACGAGCAGGGCGCGATTAAGGGCGACTCCTCGGCTGAGTTCAGCCCTTATCCCCTTCCCCTGCTGTTCAGGGTTGGAATGTCCATGAGCCTGTGGAAAACAGAGTATCAAGGCCTTCTCTTGGCCGCTGAGATAACCCACCCGAACGATTATGTGGAATCCTATGCCATAGGCATGGAGTATAACCTCTTCAACATGCTCTACCTGAGGGCGGGGAACAAGTTCATGTTCCAGGAGGCTGAAAACGCTCCGCCGTCCGGAGGCTTCTCCGGCGGGGTCGGCATCTCGTTCTTCCGTGGAGCGGTTGATTACTCCTTCTCGGACATGGGTGGGTTGCCTGACCTTCACAGGATAGGGCTTTCGGTTAGCTTTTAAGGAGGTTTGAGATGAAAAGGCTTTTATCAGCGCTCCTTCTCCTGGGGGCTGTATCGGGTCTCGGCGCCCAGTATCAGGTGGGGGATTCTCTCCCCATATACCTGGACAACGCGAGGCTCCAGTATCAGAGGGATACAACCCCGTGGTGGGGCCATGTGCTCTACGCTGGGCCAAACTCTTACGGCGTCGTTATCTACGAGAGGATCTTTGAGGACCCTGGCCACCCTGGAGATACAATACATATCTGGGTTGACACGGCCAGGGCGGAGAGCCTTGCTGTGGCGCTCGCCCAGAAGTTTGAATCAGAGATAAGGCCGCAGGTCCTCTCTTTCTGGCAGGCTGAGGGACTGATCCCCTCTGAGAAGGTCTACATCGTTGTGGCTCCTATTTGGTTTTCTGAACCAGGAGATGTGTGGAAGAACGCTCCAGGACTATGGCCGCTCTTTGGATACTTCAACCCAAAGGACCTGGACACCACTTACGAATACTCAAACAAGAAGCCCATGCTCATCCTCACATACCCACGCAAGCACAACGCGGCCGCCGAGTTCTTCGCCATACCGAGCAAGTTCGGCGTCTACGAGAACTATCTCAGGTATCTCTTCGGAAAATATGTGCTCTACAGGCTTGACCCTCGGGAGGAGGCCATTTCCCTCCTTGGAATGGCCATGTATTCGGCATATAAGACCGCTCCGGATACCATGAAACCATATATCATGTGTGGTTTCACGAAGTATCCGGATGTCTCCAAGAATCACTGGAGGTTCTACGGGATCGTCCTCTGCTCGGATACTGCGCCACAGCACAGCAACTGCTATCTCTATCAGATAAACCCCCTGTGGCCGAACCCGGTTGAGGGGACCGAGATAGAGCGCGAGCGCATGCTCACATGGTGGATGTTCCTTGAGGAGAAGCTCGGGGAGGATTACCTCAAGAGCGTAGGCCGGGATTCTCTCTACAGAGCTCGGTCTCAGACCGAATACGCCCTCTACGCGAATGGCCTCGTCATGCCAAAGGCGGTTGAGGAATGGGGTCTCAAGGTCACCCTCCACGGCAGGGTTCACGACTATGATTTTGAGGGCTTCACGCCCAACAGGATGATCTTCGCTGTTCCGGGCACCATAATGCTGTCAAAATCAAAGGATGAGCAGAAGAACCAGTTCGGATACTGTGCTCTGATATACAGAATAAGCCCTGCCCCTGCTGGCGTCAACTTTGAGGGCGACGACGACAACAAGATAGTCATAGAAGGGGATACGGTTCCGGGTTGGGCCCTTTACCTCGTAGATACAACCACGAACTCCGTGACCCCCATAGAGCTGGATGAGCACAACCACGCTTATTTCCAGATGGAGGATAAACACTATCTCGTCGTGATAAACAGGAACAAGACCGGCTTCTACATGTGGATAAAGGGCAATAGCGATACCCAAGGCCCTGCGCTTGACGATACCCTATACACCCTCTACACCATACAGAATCCGGTGTATCTCAGGAAAGCGACATGCTACCTGGTGTCGCCTGAACCCTTGTATAACGACGCGGCCCCCGGAGATACATTCCCAGTTGTGACGGTCTTTGCGGCTGATACAGCTGATACGCTTTATCCTCCAATCAGCAAGGACATCAAGCTCGTGGGCCTGGCTGGCGGTTCTACGGACAAGATATACGCTGGTGAGGTGAGCCTCATGCTCTACGATGCTTTCGGAACCCTTTACACTGGCGATGTCCTAATACAGGTCACGAAGGCATACGATAGGAACGGAAACCCAGCGACAACCCTGCCTTCGGATGTGGCAACGGTTCTTTCGATACCCTCTGAGGGCGGCGATTGGCCCATACTCGGAGGAACCGCCAGGATAACCGTTCCTCCAGGGGCCTTCTCATATGGGACCATCCTGGTGGCTACGGAATCAAGGGCCTCTGATATATGGCTCAGCCCGAAGGCTGAGGGCCGGGTTTTCGTCCTCGCGGCCAGCGAGGGAACCATTCTGAGACCAGTAAGGGTTGAGTTCCCGGCCGAAGGAACCTCAGGCGTCTATCGGCTTGATAACGGAAGGTGGGTGAGCCTGGATTCATATATGAGCGTTGATGGCACGAGGCTCGTTGCCTGGACTGACAGGATGGGAACATTCCTGGTCGGAAAGCCTGGCTCAGGCATTCCCGGAGAGTTCTCCTTCTACGCGCCATCCGTGATCCGGCCCGGAGAGGCCAGGCTCTACCTCTCTCTGCCTGAGCGCTCTTCGGTTTCCCTGAGCGTCTATGACATAACTGGCAAGAAGATAGCGGATGTTTATGAGGGCGAGATCGATGCTGGCCAGGTCTATCTCTCCTGGGACGCGAGCAAGGCCCCATCCGGCGTCTATTTCTACAGGCTCCGTGTCAACAACAAGGCATACACAGCGAAGCTTGTGATGAGCAGATAAGGAGGTTGAGAATGAAAAGGCTATTTCCTTTTGCAGTTTTGGGTGTCCTGGCCTTCGGGTGCCAGAAGGCTCCTGAGGTTGAACCGCCGCCTGAGATAGAGGCGCTCCTTGATGCCGCTTGGGCGAAATACAGGGCCGGAGATTTCGCCGGTGCGGAGGCAACCTTTGATTCTGTGATAACCGTGGACGCTTATCTTCCGGAGGCCTATGTTGGAAAGGGATACTCCTGCTCCCAGGTCTCCAATTATTCCAACGCATATGGCGCTTTCAGCATCGTTCTCATTCTGGCTGAACCGGCCTTCTCAGAGCCCATACCCATCACCGACACCCTGAACACGATAACCTTTGACACCTCCCAGTTCTCCACATACATAGACACATCATGGTATCACACGGTTGCTTTTAACGGCGTTGGGGTCTGGAAGCTCAAGGTTACATACCCCGGTTATCTTTTGGGGTTCACCAAGGTCACCCACGGGAAGCTTGAGGTTGATGTGGTTGGCTTTGATGATCAGTGGGTCTACATATGCTCAGAGATGCCTTTCTACTACAACGGCGCATGGACTGACACCGCGGAGAGCTTCACATACTACTACAAGTATATGAAGACAACCCCGATACACCAGGACATATGGTTCTCCATATACGGCATGGGCCTCGCTTATCTGGCCGAGAAGAGCGACCTCAACTCGGCTTACATATACCTCACGGGCGCGCTCTCTGGCCTGAACAACTACTCAGGGAGCTCCAACCCGCGCGTTCCCCAGTCCATAACAGCAACGGATTCCCAGACCGTTTACAGCATCCTGGCTTATACCCTTTTCAAGTATGGACTGAACGCGAACGCGGTTGATGTCCTCCACAAGATGTATCCGGATTTCCCTGATCCTTCATGGAACATCAAGGACGCCACATGGTTCCTTTGGGCCTTTGACCCGAACAACTACAAGACCATCTTGAAAAAGATAGAGGGAGGGCTTTAAGCTTTTCGCCGCGCTAAAACCGTAAGGAGGTTTTAAACATGAAGAGGTATCTGGCAATAGCAGGACTGGTTGGCGGGCTACTTGCGGCTCCGCCTAAAGCAGAGAGGGTCTATCTGAGCGAGAGCGTTTCTGAGCCGGAGGCTCCGTCGGTCTTCAATTGGGCCGGGCCGAGGCACTTCGCTAGCCCCATGGCCCTCACTGTTGCCCTAACGGACTCAGGAACGAGCCAGTTTGACTACTGGACCACCATACAGGAACCCGCGAATGTCAACACGAATGACTTCAGATCCGTGGCTTGGCTCTACAGGCATCCATCCGCGCCCGTGGCCATCCGTTGGTCATGGAACGAGGGCTCAACCTGGGACTTCATGGACTCACTGAACTTCAAGGCCGGGCTCGCGGACGCTGGAGGCAGGTATCCCCAGGCTGTTCCTCGTAATGTGAACGAGTATCCCGTTGGCACTTGGCCAGAGCTCGCCCCTGGTCCAGCATGGGGCTACATGGCAACCGCAACAGCCGATCCATCAAACACGATTGGCGACAGAACCGACAACATAGGCACCCACAAGAACATCGGGGTCTACATGAACGACGGGAATGTGTTCGTTGCAGGTTCTGATGCGGGCCAGATCATATACCTCGGCGTCTATGACCCCAATGGAGGAACCTACATCTACGAGCCAACGGCGCTCCTCTCCGGGGTCTACATCACGGGGATTGATTACGATCCGTTCAACGATGTCGTCTACTTCTTCGGGTCTGACATGAGCCTGGGCCCTGCTTACTGGAAGATAACCTGGGACGGAACCAGCATCAATATTGATGGCCCCTATCTCTTCGCTCCCATATACCAGATGGACCTCGGTGGCGGATATGTGCTTGACGCTATAATATCTGACGAGTCCGCCCTTTCATTTGACATCCAGACGAACCCTGTGACCGTGAAGCCCTTGTATGTTTGCGAGCTTGCCGCGCTCAATTCCCAGGCCGACACCCTCTCAAAGGCCATAGTCATAGCGAACGAGGACACATCCTATCCTGTCGTGGTCCTCAACCCTGCTGACCCGAACGCCTTCCTCTACTACCCAAACATAGTCACTGATTTCTACGGTAACTATGTGATCATCTACAACCAGATGACCCAGTGGGATGGTAATCTCGGTTGGGGCTGGTATGATGTGTATAAGACCGTTTGCACGAATCACATAGGCAATGTCTGGTCAACCCCCGTGAATCTCACCAACACCTCAAATGTCAACGAGTGCATGGTCCACGCTCCGAAGCACTTCAGGAACGACAACGGCTCCGCGAGGATATGGCTCACATATATTTACGACCCAGTAAATAACCTGGACCTTTACTTCAACTCATGGCTCAACGCTGTTGTCCCCCACTACAAGGACCTGGCCTACGACGATCAGAGCATAGATGTGGCTGAGACGGGTTCGGGCGCGAGCCTCTTCTCATACAGGATGGTTGGACATAGCCTCGTCCTCAGCGGGCTTCCTTCAAACACCAGGGCAAACGCGACGGTCTACGATGTTGCTGGGCGTGAGATCGTGAGCGCGGAGGGCACGGGTTCCATCAGGATAGACATGTCAGGCCTCCCCGTTGGGACATACCTCTTCAGGGCTGAGGCTGGAAGGTTCACGGGGACCGGAAAGGTCGTTGTGACGAAGTAGGGGATAGATCCCCGGAAAACCAAAGGGGCCTAAATAGGCCCCTTTTTATATCCTCAAGAGGCTCATGAGGTATTCCGCGAGCTCCGGGATCCCCTCTCCTGTTCTCGCGGAGACAGAGAAGCATCTGAGATAAGGGTTGAGGGAAAGGGCCTCCCTCTTAACCCGCTCCGGGTCAAATTCAAAGTGGGGGAGGAGGTCAATCTTGTTCAGGATGAAAGCCGAGGCCTCCCTGAAAGCCCTGGGATACTTGGCTGGTTTGTCGTCCCCTTCGGGAACCGAGAGGATGACCCAGCGCTGGTGAGCGCCCAAACGAAAGGCGGCTGGGCAGACCAGGTTCCCAACATTCTCAATGAACAGGAGCTTTACCCCATCAAGATTAAGGTGGTGAAGGGCCCCGTGGACGAGCCGAGCATCAAGGTGGCAGGCGCCTCCAGTCGTAAGCTGGAAAGCGGGGATACCCTTTGCCCTTATCCGTTCAGCGTCCCTCTCCGTCTCTATATCTCCCTCTATCACGGCAATACCGATGCCTCTCAGGCGCTCCGAAAGTGCCTCTATCAACGATGTTTTTCCTGAGCCAGGAGCGGAGATGAGCTCAACCGAGAATACCCCGTGCTCGTCAAGGTGCTCACGGTTGTGGCCCGCGAACCTCAGGTTCTCCTTGAGAATATCCTCCCCGACCTCAACAACCTCGTTCCCCTCTGAGCATCCGCATTCCTCGCACATATCATACCTCCATCCTTATCCTCTCAAGGATCAGCTCATCCCCCTCCAAGAGCCTCGTCCTACCGGAACCGCAGCCAGGGCATATGAAAATATAGTCCTCAGGGGTAAACTCCTTCCCGCACGCGTCGCAAACAGCACTGGGTTTCACCCTCTCAATGAGCAGTTTCGCTCGTCTAGTTATGGAGCGCTCAGGCGCCAGGACCTCAAAGGCATGCTCCAAGAGCTCTGGCACCACCCCGGAGATCTCCCCTATCCTCACCTTAACCAAGCAGACGCTTTTCGCTCCGTGCTTTTTGGCTGTCTCCTCAACCACATCAAGAAGGCTTTCGCAGACGCTTACTTCGTGCATCTGAGCATCTCCAAAACCCTTTTCGCTGCCCTTGGTATAGCGGCCCTTACATCGGGGTGCATCTCGCCGCCTATGGTGTATGGGTCAGAAACCTCTATGCCTATAACGGTTATCCTTTCGGGAAGAGCCAGGCCAAGCCTCTTTCCAATCGTGAGAGCGTCCGAAAGGCTTATGTAGTGGGGCGATGGGCCGAGGGGAGGCCTTTCCGATGCCACAATATCAAATACCCTTATGCGCCCGGGGACCGGATCCTGCGGCGTGAACGCGTCAACCACTATCGCCCTCTCGTATCCCTCAAGGTAATCCAGAAGGTAAAGCCCCGAGACCGATGTCGTTCTGATGTCAGCGAGGCCGTCAAGCTTCCCCTCAAGCGCCTCTGCGACCCTGATGCCAACAGCATCGTCAGCCATGATGTCATTTCCGAGGCAAAGTAAAAGGGTCTTCAAGGGTTATATTATAAAGCTTTGGCTTGCTGGATTTATAATTTTAGACCATGAAAGAGGAGAAGATCGTCATGACGACCATGCTTTGGGTCCTCATGCTCACGGGGTTTATCCTTGCTCTGACAAGCATCATCCTGCTCTTTTGTCCGTGGATCAAAGAACACTTTTCCGAGAGAAACAGCGCCTTTGTCCTTGCCCTGCCTCCTCTTGCTGTTGCCTCATATGTTTTGGTCTTCAGTTTCAAGGTGGGCAGGAAACTGACCGCGCCGTATGCCTTCAAATTCCTGAGCTGGGACATCGGGGGGATTACCCTCGCGCAGGTCCTGTGGGCAAGCCTCTTGGTATTTCTGTTCTACTTGGCTTTCACGATTGCGACCGTGTTGGTAATGTCTCTCTTCAAGAAGTAGGGCTAGAACCCAGTGGACTTCAATTGGGTTCTCATATCGGCGTGAATTTGACGAACCCCTTCGTCTTAAGGTCATTTTCCATTTTCTCGAGATACCCCTCTGTGGCCGCGAGATTTTCCCTTTTCGCAAGGCCTTTCATCTTGTTCAAAGCTTCTTCTAGCTCCTCGCTCTCCGTCCCTTTTATCTTCGGAAGTATCTTTGAGATGAACATCTGGTCAAGTGCCCCAGTTTCGTTGGTGCCCAGCTCTTTGGCCTTTGCTACATACCTGACGATGTCCTCTGCTGTCCTGTAGCCGAAGCCGAGGCCAGCCTCCTCCAGGATCTCGCCCGCGGCTCTAACCGGGCCCCCTTCTCCCATCAGCTTCTCAAATATCTCGCCGAGCTCCGGGTCATCCCTCAGGGGCGATCCCTCGTAATACATCTCCCAGTTTGCCTTCAAAACCAGCACATACGCCCTATCCAGGACCTTCGGGCTTATCTCGTGGGTTGTTTCGTCAACATTTATGGTCCCCGTAACAAAGAGGTTCGGGGGAATGGTTATCCTGCCACCCTCAACCGTGTATTTCCCTAGCGTGAATGTCTCTCCGTGCAGTTTTATCGGCTCGCCGGATTCCATCCCGCTCAGGAAGTCCGAGAAGTAATATTCCACATGCGCGATGTTCATCTCATCAAGGATCAGAAAGTAGGGCTGGTTCGGGTTGGCTTCTGCTTCCTTGATGAACTCCACTATGCCGTTTGGGTCGCAATATGCGCCCTTGCCCTCGTTCGCGATGGGGTTCCAGTATCCCATGAAATCCCTCGCGTCAGTCCACTCTGGCCTTATGGCGACGAGCTTTACCCTTCTCTCTTTGTTCTCGGCACCGACAACCGCCTCCGCGTATACCTCCGAGAGCTTTGTTTTCCCGGTTCCGGATGGGCCAGCGAGGATGACGAAGTGCCGGGTGGATTTTGGGTTTGACCACAGGGCTGAGTGGTATTGCTGGACCTCATTCTGGTTATAGACCAGATTCCTGTTCCCTTTTGCGAGTTTCTCAAAGGCGGGCCAGATTTCCTCAAAGTCTGGTTTGCCCGGGAATATTGGCGGCTCACCTTTTGCAATTTTCGGCCCCTCTGCCGTTCCGGGCATTTTCGCGCCCGCCTCTATGAGGGCCTTCAGGGCCTCGTAAACAATCTCTCTAGTATCACCATACTTCTCTTTTTTCAAATCTTCAATCAGGACGGCAAATATCTCATTTCTCTTATCAGCTGGGCAATCCGGAGAAACGCCAATTTTCCCTAGGGCCTCGGCAACATACTCTCTGACCCAACTATATTCCTCCTTTTCCAAAGCTTCAATCAGGGCGTCAATTATCTCATTTCTCTTATCAGCTGGGCAATCCGGAGAAACGCCAATTTTCCCTAGGGCCTCGGCAACATCCTCTCTGACCCACCTATATTCCTCCTTCTCCAAAGCTTCAATCAGGGCGTCAATTATCTCGTTTCTCTTATCAGCTGGGCAATCCGGAGAAGCACCGACATCTCCCAGGCTCATAGCAGCTCTAAATCTAACCCTACTATCCTTATCCTCTTTCAGAGCTTTAATCAGCGCGTTCGCTACTTCCTCTATTTTCTCTCCCCAGTCAACACTGCCAATGTCCCATGCGGCTTCCCTTCTTAATATTGGATCCGTGTCATTCAGAGCTCTGAGTAATCTGTCAACCAAAGGCTCTGGTCTAGAGTCTTGATCCTGAATTTCCAGTAAGTAGTCTTCAAGGTCTTTTCTTTCTGTTGCATATCCCAGGCCAAGAAAACTACCGAGATATCTATGGATGGTGATTCGGTCATCATTAAGAGCTTTCTGTATAAGCTCTGATTTGGTATACCATTTCAGAAGATTTTTGAAGTACCCTGCTTCCATTATCCTATAATAATTACAGCTCTCAAGAAATGCCCTCATTCTCCTATCCCTCCGAATTTTGCGATCCCCGGATCCGTAGGGGCAGGCCGGTATTGCTGATGCCTAGCAGGCCCTCGCGCCTGTTTCTTATCCGGATTTGGGCAACCGCAGGGGGTTGCCCCTATACTTGGCTTTTCCATTTCTCAACAAGCTCCCTTATCTCCTCCAAGGCCCTCTCTTTCGTTGAGGGCCTCATCTCTATGGCTCCGAACCCGTGCCTCATCCTCCACGCCGGATCAAACGGCCTAAATTTTACTTTATCCGAAAGCCTTGGCGCAAGGGGAGCAAGCGCGAAAGCCCCCCAGACCGCTGGGTCGCCGTATTGGACAACAGCATCGCGATAGATGTGCATCTTGCGCAGGCCTGGTATTTGGCCCTTTATCTCCTCTTCGGTCTCGGGTTTGCCTATGAGGCCTCCGTATGCCTGCATCTTGGCGTCAAGGATGAGAACAGGCAGGTTCCCTTTGGATGAGATGAAGCAGATGTCCGGAATGTATTCCGTTGAAAGGCTTCCGAGACCGTCCCCAACGCCCTCGTAATAGGGAAACCTTCTCTGGAAATACAGGGTTATCCCTTCGTCCAGAGCAAACCCTGCGGCGCAAGGGGTGTTTCTGTTTTCCAAGAGCTTGGCAAATGGCCTCGTGCCTATTTTCCAGAGGTCCCAGGTATTCTCAATCCAGAGCTCCTCAGATAGGGCCTTTGCGGCGCCCTGATCGTGCTTTGACCAATGTGCTTCAAAATGAAACAGAACCGAGAGGAAGCACCAGAGCTCGTAGAGGGTTGGCCAATCTTGAAGGTTCATGACCTCATTCCATCCTTTTGGCGCGATCAAGCTCTCAAACCTCCTGTAAAACCGCCAGATCTGGGAATAAACCGGGTGGGATGTGAACGAGAGGGGAGGGTTTTCCGGATAATCCAAAGGCTCTACGCCCATGTCCTCAAGGTTTTCCCTAAGCCAGGCCAATTTGTGCCTCGCCCGGATGAGCTCATGAGAGCTGACAAGCGGCGTGTTCTCGTTTCCCCTCGTTTCAGTCTCCCACTTTGGGATAACCTCGTTCAGGTATCCGAACAGGAGATTCACGAACCACAACAAGAACCGCATTTCATAGGTGTTAATGGTTGCAGTGCGGACGGGGGCAATGACCTTTTCGGGAAAGGTTCTGGATGAGCCATCATAACCGGCCTTTATAGCGTTAACGAGCACGGACGCGTCAACGGCCGAGAGCTTCGCCGAGAGAACCAGCTTTCTCTCACGGACTATGGCCTTTCTGGGCCTGGAGATCATCTCCTCGGCTAATGACGAGAACCTCTTGAAATAGAGCCGAAAGAACAGGAGCTTTGCAAGACTCGTGGGCCTTCTTTTCTCGTTAAGGATGATCTCCATGGCCCTGTCCGAAAAATGGGCCAGCCTGTTTGTCATAGTGAAGAGGTCTTCAAGGAGCAGGAAGCTTTCGGCTTCCCCCAGGACCTCTGTCCAAGGTCTAGCTGGCACGCTCCTTGCCCCCGAACCCGTTCGTTATCGGCATCCTCCTGTCCCTGCCGAAGGCTCGCACGGTTATCTTTATGCCCGGAGGAGCCTGGCGGCGCTTGTATTCTGAGCTATCAACCATACGGACGACCTTTCTGACAGTATCTGGGTCAAATCCCCTTCCGATTATCTCCGAGGGCGGAGCATCCTCCTCTATGTAGAGGTGCAGAATTGGGTCAAGTATTTCATATGGGGGAAGTGTATCCTGATCGGTCTGGTTCGGCTTGAGCTCAGCGGAGGGCGGCTTACTGAACATCCTATCCGGGATCACGGGGTTAATGGAGTTTCTGAACCTGGCCAGCTTATAGACGAGGGTCTTTGGCACATCCTTGAGGGGTGCGAAACCTCCTGAAAGGTCTCCGTATAAAGTGGCGTATCCGGTTGAGAGCTCGCTCTTGTTCCCTGTCGTGAGAACCAGGTGGCCGAACTTGTTTGAGAACGCCATGAGGATGTTGCCCCTTATTCTTGCCTGGATGTTTTCCTCAGTAATATCAGGTTCCTTGCCCTTGAAATGGGGAGCAAGACAGTCAAGATACGCCTGGAAAAGCCCGTCTATGGGTATCTCGGTTATGCTGACACCGAGATTTTTTGCGAGCTCAAAGGCATCCTCGCGGCTCTCTCTGGATGTATAACGGGATGGCATGAAGAGGCAAAATACATTCTCGGGCCCAAGCGCGTCAGCTGCCAGAACCGAGACGAGGGCTGAGTCTATTCCCCCGGAGAGCCCCACCACGACGCTTTTGAACCCGTTTTTCCTCGTGTAATCCGAGACCCCTGTTAAAAGCGCTTTCCAGACCTCCTCCTCTAGGGATGGTGTATTGCTTAGGAAAGATAGAGCCCTCTCTCGCTCTCTGAGCTCCGAGGAATCAATCAGTATCTCTTCAACAGAGCCAAGCGCGCCGCACCTCATCTTTTGCTCCCTCCTCCGTGTGTCGTGGACGCGGTGCCTCATCACGAGGCTCGGATCAATGTCAATTGTGAAGAGACCTTCCTGGAACATGGGTGCCCTGGCCACGAGCTCCCCGTCCGGCCCGAAGACAACCGAGCCCCCATCAAAAACCAGCTCGTCCTGGCCCCCGACGGAGTTCAGATAGACCACAAAGACCCCGTTATCCGAGGCCCTCGTTGAGAGCATGGTCTCGCGCTGGCTCCACTTACCCATGTGATAGGGCGAGGCATTTATGTTCACGATGACCTCCGCGTCTCCCAAGAGGGATTGATAATACAGAGGCCCGTCAGGATGCCAGATGTCTTCGCATATATTGACCCCTATTCTCACTCCTCGGAAAACATAGACCGGAAAACGCTCGCCTGGCATGAAATAGCGCTTATCGTCGAAGACGCCGTAATTGGGGAGAAAAGCCTTGTGATAGACATCCTGCAGCTTGCCATTGTGTATTACGGCGGCCGCGTTGTGTATGTCACCTGTCTTATCAACGAAGCCAGCTATGACGAGGATGTCTTTCCCATCCGTGAAATCGGTGAGATCGCGCATGGCTCTCAGGTTCTCCTCTATGAAATCCGGTCTCAGGAGCAGGTCCTCAGGCGGATAACCGCATATGGCCAACTCAGGAAAAACGACGATGTCAGAACCCGCGAGGAGAGCCTCATCCACAGCGGCCTTGATCCGAGCGAGATTGCCCCCCATATCTCCCACTAGGGGGTTCATCTGCGCGAGGGAGATCCGGAGAAGCTTCACGAGCAAAGCTTAAAGCTTGGCCGCCCCGGTTTTCTATTGAAACAAGGCTTCTCTTCCCGAGGGTTCCCATCTTCCCCCAGCAAGGCCGAGGTATTTATAGAGCGATGAGAACGACAACGAACACATATGGTGAGCCTTGGCCAGAGGATATGGATAGCCTGAGACAGAAGCCCCAAGGAGCACCGAAAGCAATCTCGGTGGGTCAACCTTCTCAGGTTCAGCAAAGACCTCCAACCTCATCACCCCATAACCCTCCTCAAGCCTCGCGTAGAAGAAAGAGCATGGAAGTTCGGGAAGTCCCTCATCCTTTGGCAATTCAACGGGCTTTGGCTCGGTGAAACCCGGCGCCCGAGTGCCCACGCTCAGAACATATATGTCAGGGAATCCCTCAATTATCGTGCATTCCTCAGATGTTTTGGCTATGCCCACCATTCGGTTAGCGTTCCCATCCAAAAGCCCTATTAGGGTAGCGAGATACTCCTTTCTGCAAAGGGCCATGAGGATCCCAACCGAAAACCGCCTATCCTCCTCCAAAGAGAACACCATGTCCTTGCCCGACCAGCTTGACCACCCATCCGGGTTCTCCGGGAGCTCCCCAGCAATGTCCTTCGCCCACCTGAAGAGCCTCTCCTCCTCACCAGGCCCCAATCCTGCCAGCGAGGCTATTCTATTATTGCCCATGTCCTCCGTGTAGTTCTTGAAGAGGCCGGAAAGCGCCCCGTCGGCCAGGAGCAGGCCGCCCGTTATCCTTTCCCCGGCCATTTTTAGGGCCTTTGCCTCCATGATCTTTGAGCCTGACTGAGCGAGGGCTCTCAGAGCATCCTCTCCGATATCCCCGAGCCTAAGGATGTCCAACTCCCCAAGAAACACATCTCCCGCGTCGCATCCGGAGTAGACCCCCGAGGCCGTGGCGCCAAATAGCCAAAAACCGAGGCGCCTGGCATAGTTAAAAGAGCCGTCGCCTGCGGCTATATGAGAGCTCTCAGCCTTTCCATGCCAGGTCTTCCAAAAGCTCCCCACATCAAGATCGGTCCTGCGCAGTTCAAGTTCCTCTCTCAGTTGCAGGAGCCTCTCTCTCAGTCCGATTATCTTCGCGTATAGAACAGGATGCACCGGCAAATTATAAGGCTCCTGGCGCATTATTGCGCCAGCACGAGCGGGTTCGTTATAATTTCGGACACAAAAAGGAGAGATAGTTTTGTCCGGATATGAGACCAGGCAGATGAGGCTTGTGGCGCTAGTTGGTCACTCCGCCTCGGGAAAGACAACCCTGGGGGAGGCTTTGTTGTATGCCGCGGGCCTTACAACCAGATTGGAGACGGGAACCCTTGACTTTAACCCCGAGGAGAGGAAGAGGGGCACAACCATAAGCACATCCGTCGCGGATATACCCTGGGGTGATGTGCTCATTCAGCTCCTCGATACCCCAGGATACATTGACTTTCAGGCGGATGTCTTGGGCGCGCTCGCTGTTGCTGACAACATCGTTATGGTATCTGATGTTGGCGCCGGAGCCTCTGGACTAGAGAGGTTCTGGGAGAGGTCACGGCCCGGCGCGGCCAGGATATTCTTCCTGAGCAAGTGCAAATCCCCAGATACTGACCCCCTGTCCGCGCTCCGTGAGCTTCAGGAAACATTCGGCGTCTCATGCCAGGCGCTTGTTTTCCCGATCGGCAAGGGGGCTGATTTCTCAGGGGTCATAAACCTCCTCGGGGACCCATCCAATATTCCTGATGAGGCAAAGGAAACCCGTTCCTCCCTCATAGAGAGCATAGTAGAGGCGGATGATGCCCTCATGGAGAAATACCTCTCGGATCAGGAGATAACTCCTGAGGAGCTCTCAGGCGCGATGAGGAAGGCCCTCTCATCCGGCTCGTTGACCCCTGTGTTTTTCGGAGAAGCAAAGGAGGGAATAGGTGTGAGAGAGCTTGCTGATTTCATCTCTAGATTTGGGCTCTCCCTTTCCGAGATGCCGCCAATCAAGGCCGGGGAGGATGAGATAAGGCCAGAACCAGCCGGAGACCCAGCCGCTCTCGTTTTCAAGACCATAACTGAGGCGCACCTCGGGGAGATATACTACACGAGGGTATTTTCTGGGACCCTGAAGCCCGGAATGGAGCTCTACAATTCCTCATCCGGCGAATCCGAGAAGATAAACGCTATTTACGGGATCGTCGGGGCGGAAAGGAAGGAGGTGTCTCAGGCGCTCCCGGGCCAGGTAATAGCCCTCGTGAAGCTAAAATCAACCGCAACCGGCCACACCCTTTCCTCCAAAGCAAAGCCACTCAAACTGCCCTGGATCACCCTCCCAAAGGCTCTGCACGCTGTCGCGATAAAGCCAAAGGCAAGGGGGGACGAGGAGAAGCTATCAGAGGCCCTTTCAAGGTTGAATGCGGAAGACCCCTCGTTCATATATAGATACGATCCAGAACTGCGTCAGCACCTTCTTTATGGCTATGGCGACATCCACATAGATGTGATCCTCGCGAAGATGGCCGAGAAGTTCAAGGTTCAGGTTGAGAAAGAGAGGCCAAAGGTGCCATACAGGGAAGCTATAAGAACGAAAGCAGAGGCAATGGGGAGATATGTAAAGCAGACCGGCGGGCACGGCCAATATGGAATATGCTACATCAGGATAGAGCCCCTTCCGAGGGGTGGGGATTACGAGTTCGTGAACGAGATATTCGGTGGTGCCATACCAAAAGAGTTCATCCCGGCTGTTGAGAGCGGCATAAAGAAGGCCATGGCCTCGGGAACACTTGCCGGTTACCCTGTTGTGGATGTGAAGGTTACTCTCTATGACGGTAAGTATCACGAGGTTGACTCCTCAAACATGGCGTTTGAGATAGCGGGTTCCCTTGCCTTCAAGGAGGCTGAGGCAAATGCGAACCCATATCTCCTTGAGCCGATAATGAACCTCACGGCTTGGGTTCCGGATGACTCCATGGGTGATGTTATCTCAGAGATAAACGCCAGGAGGGGAAGGATCCAAGGAATGGAGCCCCACGGGAGGTGGCAGGTGATAAAGGCTCTGGTCCCCATGGCGGAACTCCTTGATTTTACAGCGGCCATAAGGGCGAAGACCAGGGGAAGGGGTTGGTTTGACATGGAGTTTTCCCATTACGATGAGGTTCCGCCAGAAATAGCAAGAAGGGTAATCCAGGCCGCGCAGGCTGAGAGGGAGGAGAAGAAATGAAAAGCTCTCTGTGGGTTATGTTGGGCCTAATCGTGGTTGGTTGCGGGGGGCCAAAGACCCAAACCCAGGCTGATACGGGACATACAGGGCCCAAGCTCACGCCAGCCATTGAGGGTGCGGCTTGGGTCAACAAGATGCCGGGCCCCTATGAGAAGGATTCTCTCGGCCAACCCATATACCCTGGCCGTTTTCTCCTGAAGGTCTATGGGGATGCTGAGGTCATAAAGCTCTCAATAAGCGCCAAGGAGAGAGAGATAGGTGAGTTCACGAGCGAGGGCCTCATCAAGAAAAAGGCCGAGAGGTGGGTAGAGTATCTGGTTCAGCGCAACCTCCGCATAACTGAATCCGATACCCTATCCGTTAGGGTTTGGATGGTCGTGGGCAAGGATACGACTGAGAGCCTGCTTCCTTCGGTTCCGGTGAGGGCAGTCTATTGATACCGGGGGCGGGAATCCGTCTTTTTCGCCTCCGTGATTTCTTTGTTTCGGCATGATGATGCTTGTCTTCCTTCTCTTGGGCGGGGACATAGAAGAGGGGGTTTTGTTCCGCCGGTGCCACATGTTCTCGGAAGCCGAGCGAGCGCTCAAAAGGGCGATCTATGTTGGGGAGGATACCCTCAGGGCAAAGGCGGAGCTGGCGATAACCTATTACAAATGGAGAGAATATTCCAAAGCGATCCCTCTTTTCTCCGATCTTCGCGATCTTCTGAACGATGAGATGTGGGGATATTACATGGTTTCGCTCCTTGAAACTGACTCAGCCCGCTTTCTTAGGCTAGCTGATTCGCTTTTCCGGCAGAACGATACCTTTGCCCTCAGGCTATCCCTTGAAGCCGCTTGGCTTTTGGATGACCAGGCACGAGCGGATTCGGCGGGCCTAAGGCTTATCAGCCTTGACCCGAATTGCCCAGGCTCAGTAAGGTATGTCAAGGAGCTCGCTAACAACGCGCTGGTGCTTCCGGACTCCGAACGCATAAGGAGGATCGCGGCGCTTGAGGAACGCATTTGGAGGTGTCCAGCCTTCAGCTGGCCTTTGCGGATAAAGATCGTGGCGATGCTGAGCCTTGGGGATACAACCGGCGCCATAGCTGAGCTCAGGAGGTGGACGAAGAGAAGGCCGGATGACCCGGAGCTCCTCCTTACCTCCGCGAGCCTGGTCGTGAGCTTCGGGCTTGATGTGCATGAGGCCGCGGACTGGGCAAAGCAGGCCTACATCCTCGCTGAGGAGAGGCCCATTGAGGGCGATGGCCTTGAGTCCTCCGATGAAAAAAGGCTCAGGGCCTTGTTCTATCATGCTATGCTCTCGGCCGCGCAGGATGAGGAGCTCTGGGGGGATGCTAAATTGCCCCCCTTGAACAACGACCTCGGCCTCGTCTCCATGTATCACTACACGATGGGCATCCTTGAGCGAGGAAGGGGCAACCGATCCCAGGCGGCTGAGCACTTTCTGCTATCGGTTATTCTCGGTTCTCCCAGAAACACATGGCCAGAGAAGTCCCTGATTGCCCTTTCTGAGATGGGTATTGTTGACCCGGTTTCGGAAGCCAGGAGCCTCTTTGGTTACTCCGGAATCAAGTTTTCAGACAAGACGGTTCAGCTTGGTTTTCCGGCGGATCTGAGAGCCTCCCGCGTGGCTGTTGGGGATTACAACAGAGACGGATGGGAGGATGTCCTTCTGCAGGGAAGATTGTTTGAGAATCAGAAGGGCAAGGGGTTCAGGGAGGTAACGGATAGGGTTGGGCTATCGGGTGTCTGGGGATCGGGCGCGATTTTCCTTGATTATGATAAAGACGGCTGGGATGACATTCTCATCATTGGAAAGGCCAAGAGGCTCTTCAGAAACGAGAAGGGAAAGCGGTTCGCGGAAACCGCCGCAGGCCTCTCTGACACCCTCCCAACAGAAGGGGCATCAGCCTTTGACCTGAACGGGGATGGCTGGCCGGAGATATACCTGGCTAACTACGAGTCAGGAGGACTTGGGAAGGGGACCCCGGATCTCCTTTACCTCAACGAGAAAGGGAAATACACGCCAACCGATATAGGCCCAGAGACCCTCTGCGGAAGGGGGGTTGCGCCTTGTGATTTTGATCTGGACGGGGATATGGACCTCTATGTGACCAACTATAGGCTCCAGAGAAATTTCCTTTACATAAACCAGGGAGGGTTTTTGACAGATTCGGCTTTTCGTTATGGAGTAGCCGGAAGGGACACGAGGGATTGGTTCGGCCATTCAATAGGGGCCTCCTGGGCTGATTACGACAACGATGGGGATTTTGACCTTATCGTCTGCAACCTCGCTCATCCGAGATACATAGATTTCTCCGAGAAAACCGTCCTCTATCAGGCAACAGGGAACCGGGACGCGCCCTTCCAGGACCTCCGACAGGAATCCGGGATAACCTACGATGAGTGCCACTCAGAGCCGCTGTGGGGGGATTTTGACAACGACGGGGACCTTGACCTGTTTATCACCTCTGTCTACGAGAAGGAGAGGAGCTATCTCTACCAGAACATGCTCTCTGAGACGGGCGAGGCCCGTTTCCAGGATGTAACATATCTCGCGGGCGCGCGCGTCCTGAACGGCTGGGGAAACGCGGTCTTGGATTTTGACCACGACGGCGATCTAGATATTGCTATAGGCTCTGGCTCAGGCTTTCGTTTCCTGGTCAACGAGACAGATAAAGACAACTCCTGGATTGAAATAGAGGGCTTGCCTCGCGGGGCGGTTGTGAGGCTGGTGGCCGGGGATGATTTAATGATGAGACAGGTTGAATTCGCGAAGGGAACAACATCCCAGAGCTCCCAGGTTCTGCACTTTGGGCTTGGGGGGTGGAAGGGGGAGGTCGCGATTGAGGTCTCCTTCACGGGCAAGAGAAAGACAATAAGGACCAGGGATCTGATGAGGCGGATGAGGATAAAGGCATAGCGGGTTATTTCTCTGGGTTCTCGGGTTGGTTTATACTTTATCCAGTGCGGGTTCTCCTGCTTTCGGATGCCTCATCTTTTCACACCCTGAAGTGGGTCAGGGCATACAGGACAAGAGGGGTGGATGTGCTTCTTGCGAGCCTTGAGCCGCCGAGGGAGGAGCTCAGAGGGATAACCGTCTACATAAACCCAAATATCAATTTCAGGCCTCTTAGGTATCTTTCATCCACAAACAGGATCAAGGGCCTTTCCTCTGATTTCGGGCCGGATTTCATCAACGCGCACATGGCAACCGGATATGGGTTTCTGGCCGCTTTAATCGCGGAGAGAGAGAAGCTCGTTGTTTCCCTGTGGGGCCCGGACATCCTCGTGAGCCCTCGTAGGAGCCCTATACACAGGGCTATCCTCCGGTTTGTCTTTAGGAGGGCTCACTTAATACAGACAGACGCGAGGGTTGCGGACAGGATACTCGTGGAGGATTTCGGCGTCCCCTCGGAAAAGATATTTTTCATGCCCTATGGGCTTCCGCGCGATCTCCTGGAAAGGCCCCTCCCGGAGTTCAGGCCGGGCCCTCCTTGGAGGATAATAAGCCACCGCAAGCTTGAGCCCATTTACGCGCCCTTTGTGATAATTGAGGCTTTATCGTTGCTGAAGGGTAGGGGCCACGAGTTCACGATGGCGTTTGCCTCGGGCGGGACCCTGGAGAAAGCCCTCCGGAATGAGATAGCTCAGCGAGGCATACCCGCAGAGGTAACGGGATGGCTTCCTGAAGACGAGCTTTGCGATCGGCTCGCGGCCTCCCACATATTCATCTCTGCCTCCCTCTCGGACACTACCCCGGTCTCCCTCCTCGAGGCGATGGCCCTGGGAGCATTTCCCGTTGTATCCGATCTCCCAGCAAAATCTGAGTGGGTGGTTAATGGATTGAACGGATTGGTTTTCAATCCCTATTGCCCTGAGGAGCTTGCTCAGAGGCTGGAGTTGTGTTTCAGGAGGCCCGAGCTCTTGGAGAAAGCCAGAGAAGTCAACAGGTCCATAGTAAGAGAGAGGGCCTGCTGGGAACGCGACTTCGATCGCTTCCTTGAGCGGGTCGAGCGCTTGCCAGAGAGGCCAGCCCCCCTGAGGAAACCCACCGGGGTTTTGCCTTGGAGCTATCTGAGATGAGGAGCGTAGGGTGGTATCTCAGGGGAGCGTTTTCCGAGGGACAATCCGGAAAGCGGGGCTTTATTGTCGTCACAGCCCTCTCGTTCACCTCAAAGGCCATGGGTTTTCTCAGGGAGATCCTCGTTGCCTTCTTCTTCGGGGCAACAGCTGGGGTTGACGCTTTTGTTGCCGCTCAGACCATTTACCATCTCACGGCCATACTTCTGGCAACCCCGTTCCTGGTGGTGGCAACCCCTATGCTCGTTGATAAGGGCCTCAAGGAGGGGGATGAGGCGCAATCCAGGCTATTCGGCTCATTCGGGACATTGGCTCTTATAGCGAGCCTCGGCCTTTCGGCGGTTTTGGGGTGCCTGGCTCCGCTTTTCGTGCGCGCTGTGGGGCCAATGTTTTCCTCGGATACTCGGTGGATAGGAGCTAAGCTCGTATACCTCATGCTTCCCACGACAATAGGCATAATCTTCACCCATCTGGCTTCGGCATACTACAACGCGAGGAGGAACTTTGGGCTTCCGCAGTTATCCGGGATAATACTGAACGCGGGAGTGATTGGCCTGATGTTTCTCGCGCCCTTGGCTGGAATATATTCCCTTGGAATAGGCTGGAGCGTCGGTTATCTCGCTGCCGCGGCCGCGCTCTTGTTTCCGATCCTGCGAAAGGCATCAATTTTTGGAAAAATGAGAGGCCCGGAGACAAAGGAGTTCCTTGCCCTATCTTCTCCTCTTCTTTTGGGCTATGTGATTGATCAGATATACATAACGATAAACAGGGCTTTTGCCTCATCTTTGCCCGAAGGTTCAATAGCCGCTCTTGGATACGCCTGGAAGCTCTTTGAGATACCCTTGGTTATAATGACTGCTCTGACCACAGTTCACCTCACGAAGGCATCTGAAATGGCATCAAAAGGCGAGATCCGCGGCCTCAGGCGATTTACATTGAGGCTTATCGGCCTGGGCGCGCTCGCCCTCATTCCAACAAGCCTGTTTGTCGTGCTCTTTTCAAAGCCCATAGTAATGGCTGTTTTCCAGCGAGGAGCGTTCGGAGCCTTGGCAACAGATGCCACATCTAAAGCGCTTTCCTGCTATGGATTTGCACTGTTTCCCTTGTTTGGCTCTCACATAGCCCTTGCCACCTTCAGGGGGATGAAGGAATTCAGGATTCCCCTCTTGATGAATTTGATTGCCGCGTTCCTGAGCGTTTCCCTGAACTGGCTCCTCATAAAGCCGTTTGGCATAGCTGGCCTCGCCTCAGCTACCACCATAACCATAACCGTGAATACCATCGTAATGCTCCTTTTCATGTGGAGGAGGATGAGATGAAGGTTCTAGCGATTACGCTTGCAAAGAAGGACTGGGTAACAGGGGTATGGACATTCCTCGAAATAACCAGAAAGGCGCTTGAGGCCGAGGGAATTCAATATGTGATTCCGGATCACTGGCTAAATCACAGGGAGCCAAGAAGGCCTCTCCGCGCCATAGTCAAAGCCCTCTCCTGGTTTGCAGGAACCCCATACGAAATAGACATGCGCAGGAGGCTCACGGGCCCGGCCTTGGCTGGCATAACCAGGAGGCTGAGCCGCTTCCACAATCCCGATGTCCTTCACATCCAGGGAAGCCTGGCCGCGGGCCTCATCTTGGATTTCCTGAGAGCCGAGCGCGTTCCTTGGGTCCTTCACCTTCACAGTGTAGACTCTGAGCTCATCAGGGCTGAGGGGATCCCACCGGATCATCCCCTCGTCATCTTCTCAGATCACCTGCTCAGAAAAAGCATCAGGGAGGCGCCCGTGACCTGCGCTGTATCACATAACCTGCGTGATAGGATCGCGGCTCTCGGCATTGATGTCTCTCGTGTGAGGGTTGTCCATAACCCAATTATAGTTCCCGAGCTACCCGATGTGCCCCGGACCGGCCCGTATATCTTTGTCTCCGCAAGGCTGACGCCTGAGAAGGGGGTCGATCTCGCTATATCGGCGTGGGAGAGGGTTGAGAGAGAGCTTCCTGAAGTTTTTCTGTATATCGCGGGTTCTGGGCCCGAGGAGCCTTCTCTCAGGAACCTCATCAAGGAGCGCGATCTCAAGAGGGTTGTTTTTCTCGGTATGCTTTCCTGGGAAGAGGCGATGTCTTGGGCCTCAAAAGCCCTTTTGGTCCTCAATCCCAGTGTCCCAAGAGGGGGAGCAAGGGAGAGTCTCCCATTCAGCGTTCTGGAGGGTATGGCCTTGGGGGTTCCGGTTATATCAAGCGACACAGGTGGGGCAAAGGAGGCTCTTGGGGATGCTGGGATTCTCATCCCCCCGTTTGATACTGAGGCTATGGCGGATGCCATGATCCGGCTGATCAAGGATGAGGCCCTCAGGCGCGAGCTCGGTCAAAAGGGAATCCGAAGGGCAAAAGAGGTGTTTGGGCCTGAGCTCTACGCTAGGAGAATGAGAGACGCGTTCGCGTCCGCTATCGGTTCACTCTAATATCACCCTTGAAAACCCCCCCTCCTTTATCACCTCAATTGTGGTGTCAGCTACCGCTTTCATGTCCTCTTCGTGGGTTATTATTATCAATTGGGGCGAGATGGGGTGGGTTCTGAATTGCATGAGGAGTTGTCGTAGGGATGACATCCTTTCCTGGTCAAGGTTGTGGGTTGGCTCGTCAAGGAAAAGGGATTCACTCTCTGTGCCAAGAAGCGTCCTTGCTATTGAGAACCTCATGGCTATGTCCAGAGCAACCTGTTCCCCTCCCGAGAGCCTCGCCATCTCCCTCCCCATCTCATCTATTTTGACCGGCTCAAAATTCTCGTTCAGACGAACCTTGTGGAGGCCGGAGAATGAAAAGTCCCGAAAATAAGCGTTCAGGTTGTCCTCAAGCCTGCGCATGGAGAGTTTGAATTCTCCCTCTATTCCCTGAGGCGACTCCAGTTTCTCCCTTATCCTTGAGAACAGGCCGATCCTTTTCTCGGACTGCTCAATTGTAGCGTGTATATCCGATAGATTACGCAGCTCTTGTTCCGCGAATGCCACAGCCTTGCTCAAGTCGTTCTCTCGCTCGTTCAGCTCTTCCTGCTTATTCCGTAGAAGTTCAAGGGCCTCCGAGTGAGCCCTTTTTCTCTTCTCCAGTTCCGCCCTTTTCTCCTCAATGCCTCTGAGTCTGTCAAGTCTTGCCCTACTCTCTGCAAGCTCGGATCTTTTTGACCCGAGGGTTGATTCCCGGTTTACCAATTCAATCGCGAGGGCCTCCAGGGTTTCTATAGCCGAAGATATTTTTATCGCTGTCTTCTCTGATGGGAGAAGGTCATTTATCCTCTTTTTTATCTCATCCAGGCCCATGTCCGGGAATCGCCTTTTGGCCCTGAGCGCCTCCATTTCTTTTCTGATATCGCTCAGCTTGAGCTCAAGTTCCCCCTTGGGGTTCCTCCGGATAAAATCCTCAGCGGCCACGAAAGCATTCTCATCCGGCTCAAGCTCCTGTATTTTCCCGCGGAGCTCAGACAGTTTTGATACGAGAGCCTCGTGCTTCTCCTTTACGCCGGAAAGCGCCTCAAGCCGTTCCCTCAGCTCCTTTTCCTCGGCGAGAAGGCCCAGAAGCTCCTCGCTCAAGCGCTCCTTCTGCTCCGCTTTCTGGACCATTCTCTTCAATTCTTCAATTTCCTTCTTGAGCGCCTCCAGTTTTGCCGCCAGGTTATCAACGAGCCCGCTTGCCTCTCTGAACTCCTTCTCCAATATCCCGAGAACGCGAGCCTTGTGTTCCTGGCTGAGCGTCTGTTTGCAGAGAGGGCATATTTCCCCAAGGGTCTGAACCTCGGAAATGTCCTTCTGGGCCTTTTTAGCCCTTTCCTCGGCCGCGCCGCGCTCCGCCTCGGTTTTTCTGAGCTCGGATTCGTTCGCCTCTATCCTAGCCAGGAGATCGCCCTTTGTCTCAGCTATGCCGGAAAACTCCTGAAGTTTTTGTTCCGCAAGCTCTCTCTTTCTCCTGGCCCAGTTAAGTCTCTCTGTGAGCTCAGTGGCCTTTCCAAACGCCTCCTTGAACCCCACGAGCTCTTCCTGAGCCCTCCTTTCCTCCTCATGAAGTCTCAGAAACTCCTCGTGAATCGGGAAAAGCCTCGCGAGTTCCTTCTCGTATCCATTTATTTCCTCAAGCCTCTTCTCAAGCGCCGAGGCCTCGGAACCCCTTTTCTCGTATATCTCCACCAAGTCTTCCTCCTCTCTAAGCGCGGAAAGCTCGGCAAGTGGGCCTTCCAATTGGGCAAGCGATTCCTTTAGCTCCGGTAATTCGGATATCTTTCTTCTGCTTTCCTGACACCACCTCTCCAGGCTGGTTATCTCCTCCTCCCTCACCCTTATCTCGCTCAGAATAGCGGCTTTTTCTATCTCGGCTTCCTTTAGGGCCTTGTCCTCTTCCTCTATGGCCCTCCCTTTTTCTGACAGCCTTCTTTCTTCGGTTTTGAGGGCCTCCTTCTCCAAGATCAGCGCGGAAAGAGCGCTTTTCTGCTCGCTGAGAGAGGCATTTTTCTGCGATATATCGTGCTCAAGCCCCGCTTTGCTCTTGTATCCTTTTGAACCCAGGAGCCCATTAATCAAATCCCTATCGGATTCCGCAAGAGACCTGACAGCCTCAGCAATGAGGATAAGATGCTGATACCCGAACATCCTCTCAAAAACTGCCTTCCTTTCCTGGGAGGAAAGCCCCAGAACCCCACTTATCTCGTTCTGAACAGCCATTACTGAATACTTGAACATCTCGTGATTCAAGCCTATTTCACGGATGATGAAAGAGTCAACGGGGTTAACCCCTTCCGCGGCCAGCCTTCCGTCAACCCTGATCTCAGCCCTTGTTGGTCTCAGAGTATCTCCTGCCACCGTATACTCCCTTATAATGGTGTAGGTGGAGTTCTTGTGTTTGAATTTAGCCTCAACCGAGAAACTCTTTGCTCCCTTTGAAATAAGGTCTCTCGGCCTTGGGAAAGCCTTCCTACTAAAGAGCGCGAAACGGAAGGCATCAAAGAGGGAGCTCTTCCCCGTTGCGTTTTCGCCGGAGATGAGGGTTATCCCTGTCTCGGGAAACTCAACATAGGTATCCTCGTGGCTCAGAAAGTTTCTGAGGCGCAAGCTAATAAGGCGCATTTTGTTTCTCCTTGAGGAATCTCTGAGCGGCGTCCTTTGCGGCTTCAATGAGGGCTTGTCTATCCCTCGTTGCCTGTGTTCCTGACGATTCCCGCTCAGCCTCGGTTTGTCTTATGGCGTCCCTCATAGCGAGAACGAGCTCAAGTTGTTGTGGGTCATCTCCAAAAAACTTCGTGATGATGTCTTCCGCCTTGTATTCCTCGCTGATTTCATCCGCAAACGGGGATGGTATTGCTCTATCAATATTAGGGCTCAGCAGGATGATGTCGTCCAGATTTAACCCCGATTCGTATATCGCATCTTCTATAAGCTGATCGGCATTCGTATCAGGCCCCACAGTCAGCTTGATCTTGAGCATGGGCCTTTTGGCAGAGGATTTGATCTTATCCCTGAGGTTCACAAGATGTTCTTTTAGCTTATCTTTATTGGAATTGGACTCAAGATAGAAAAAAGGCCTCGTGCACGAGAGGGGTTGAAACTCCAGTTTTACCCCCTGTTCGGTAATATCAACGAGCCAAAAGCCTCTCTTTTCAATTGCCTGATCGCTTGAAAGCTCTGTTGGTTCTGGTGCACCAGGATAGGCATAGCGAAAACCTTCCCTTTTCCAAGGTAGGTGCCAGTGGCCAAGAGCGACATATGAGAAGACCTCCGGTATGTCATCCGCATATAAGATTGGATTACCAAAGGAAGTCGGGGGACAGAAAAACTGGTGAAGAACCAAGACGGCTGGGCTTTTTGCTTGGCTCCCTATCTCAGAGAGGAACTCAATGAACCTATTACTATGGTCCATATATGGGATCCCCCAAAACTCAACCCCATCAACCGTATAGCATCTTCTTTCACTTGTGAAACCAAAAACCTTTGCGCCGAAAAGCTCAAGGATGCTCTGGGGTGGCACCTCTCCTTTTATGGTTATCCTGTCGTGATTGCCGTGCAGTAGGAGGACCTCTATACCCTCGTTGATCAGGCGCTTTATTTCACTGGCAACGAATACTATGTCCTTTACGGATGGCTTGGAGCCTTCAAAGAGGTCTCCCGCATGAACAAAAGCCCTCGCTGAGAGCTCAAGGGTTCTGTCTATTATCTCGCGGAACGCGGATCTGAAATCATCAGCCCTTTCCTTGGAGCCCCCAGCGCCAATATGGGTATCCGCTACATGAACGAATCTCATCTCACAGGCATAAATTATAAAGCTAACCCGAAGGGCTCCGGCCCCTCTTAGTCTAGACCTCCAGCTATATTTGCCAGATTCTCCCTCAGGGTTCCTTCCCACCTGTCCAGCAACTCTATGGGCATGCCGAGGCACTCAACCGGAGACCTGAGCACCAAGAGGACATAGTAGCTTTTCCAGAGCCTCCTCGAGATCATCGTGAACCTTTCGGTTTCCACCATTAGGTGCTTTATTTGTTCGGCTTTGCCGAGCCTCGCGGATATAACCTCCTCAGCCGCACTGAGAATCTTGCATATAAACGAGGAGAATGGAACCGGATCGGAGAGTATACCGGTGGTAATGTAAGAAGATGGGGTTTCTTTTCCTTCCCTATAAATACAAAGAAGAACGCACCTCGGGGATTCCTTGGCCATATCCGTCAGGAGCCTTTGAATCGCGGCCGTATTACTCATGGTCAGTTCGGGATCATCGTTCATCTTTGAACCTCCTCATGATCTTTCCGAGAAAGGGAATCCCATGGACCAATACTCCAAGCCCCTTCTGGCCAACGCATTCCCCGATCACTATGTGCTCGTCCGAGATCAGGCTCGCGGAGACGGTCATCCTCTTGGCAACGATGTCAATCCTCTTTATGGCGCCCATATCCTTCCGGCAAGCATTGGCTTTTTCCAGGCTCCGGGCCAGCCTCGCGTAGCAGAAGGAAATTTCACCGAGGGATGATGCGATATCGTCGCTTCCTCCGTAAAGAAGAAGGCTCCTATGCCGATCAAATATGAAGAGGCCAACAAGGCCGGGAACGCCTACCCTAAAGTTTTCAACAGCAGTTTTAAATTCCCTTATCCTCATATAACCTCCACTCTTGGTTATATATAACATTTTTTGGGTGGATTGTCAAGGGCCGCGTTCCCCAACGGCTTTTTTCCGGGAGCGGGCCCGGGTTATAATATCCACCGCAAACAAAAGGAGCACAGCGATGCGAAGCATACTTACCCCCTTGGTTCTCGTTGGGTTGGCTCTGGCAACGGAGACGAGGGTCGCTGGCATGGGAAACCTTTATCAGTTCATCTTGGACGACGAGGCGCTCGTTATCCAGGATAACCCTGCCTATATCACCCGTTTCGCGGACCTATCGGTGACCGAGATGAAAACACAGCAAGACCTTGCTTTCGGAAAGGCATACGGCGGCATCTTGGTTGAGAAGGGCCCCGGTTCCCTCGGTTTCTATCTGAACAACCCGGTTTACACCTTCCCGACGATAACGGACGAGAGGAATGCCTACGGTTTGACACTGGCCGTTGGCTCAGGGAAGGGATTCGGTTGGGGGCTGAGGCTCGGTTACGCGTTTCACAGGGAGGGGGATACCTCCTACACCATAGAGGGAAACAGATATTCCTTCTCCCCAGGGCTCATCCTGCCTCTTGGCCGAGGACACATTAGCGCTTTCGCCAACATCAGCCTCAGCTCCTACTCGGATAATTCCTCGGGCCCGGACAGCGTTCTTCAGCCCTTATCCGAGCTCTCCAACATCCATTTTGGATTGAGATACGCGAGCTCTGGGGGCCTGAAGATAATAGCGGGTTCAAAAATCTACAGGAACAATAGCGGCAAGAAGATAGGGGATTCCGCGATGCCCGATCTGATGACCGGCGGTAGCCTGTTTTTTGGGGTAAACGGGAATCCTTTGGATATGGCCTTCGTGGCAGGAGGCCTAACGCTTGACGCCTACAGGAGGCGCGGGAACGGCGAGGAGAGAATTGATGAGGCAAGGCTCCTTGCGGGTTTTGGTTCTGAGATGAGGCTGGGCCCTTGGTTCATAATGCGCTCAAATATGTCCAAGTTTCTCTTTATCTACAGAGAAGAGAGGATGATCGATCCGAATAACCCGTATGTCTTCGTGGGTTCGTCCGGATTCGTCGGCAGTTTTGGCATGGGCATAGCATTTGGCCCGGGGAGGCTTGACGCTACCGTGAGCGAGGACTTGCTCTATAACGGGCCGTATTTCATGACAGGCAGGGACTCAGACCTCGTGCTGGCCTTGGCCTTTCTCTACGGATTATGATCCGCGCTGTTTGTCCACGCGCAAAGCCAGGCCTTACAATATAAGGGTGAAATTCCGTTGGAAATTCAAGGAAGATAAGCTTTATTGGCGAGACATACTTGAGGCGTTCGGAATACACGGAGCAATAGCGAGGGTTCTGGCGACGAGACTATCATCATTGGAGGAGATAAGGGTTTTTTTGGAGAAGGACTTCAACGACATAATACCATCTGAGCAGCTCTCCGGCGTTTCTGAGGCCGCAGAGCGCATGGCCAGAGCAATAAGGAGGGATGAAACCATACTCATCCACGGGGATTACGATACCGATGGGGTAACTGGCCTCGCTTTGCTTTACAGGAACCTGAAGCGGCTCGGGGCAACAAGGGTCATCCCATACATCCCGGACAGGTTTTCCGAGGGATACGGGCTTTCCGAGGGGGGGATCCAAAGGGCCTCGGATGAGGGCGCATCCCTGATCATCACCGTTGATTGCGGCATAACCGCGTTGAAAGAGGCGAGCCTCGCGCGGGATCTCGGAATTGATCTAATAATTACGGATCACCACGAGCCCATATCAGAGCTTCCTGATGCTCTGGCTTTGGTGAATCCCAGGCTTGGGGATTACCCGTTCAGGGACTTGGCGGGCGTTGGTGTGGTTTTCAAGCTACTGCTTTACCTCTATGAGATAATGGGCGCTGATCCGAAGCCCCTCCTATGGGATCTTGATCTCGTTGCCCTGGGAACCGTTGCGGATGTCGCGCCCATAATCGGGGAAAACCGCATCCTGGTTGAATACGGGATAAAGGTTCTCTCAAACACACTGAAGGCTGGCCTCAAGGCACTCGCTCACACAGCAAGGGTGAGCGGCGACATAAAGCCTTGGCACATATCCTATGTGCTCGCTCCGAGGCTGAACGCGGCTGGAAGGCTCACCAGCGCCTACAAGTCATTTGAGCTCCTCATCACCACCTCTGGGTCGGAAGCGCTCTCGCTCGCTCAGTTCCTTGAGGGCGAGAATCAGAGAAGGCAGTCCATAGAGCGCGGGATACTCGCTGAGGCGAAGGAGATGCTCATGGCCCAGAAGGATAGGATGTTCATGGTTGCTGATTCCTCTGGCTGGCATGAGGGCGTTATAGGCATAGTGGCATCAAGGCTCTCAGAGCAATATAACAGGCCAATAGCCCTAATAGCCAGGAGCGCGAACGGCTCCTCTCGCGGCTCTGCCCGTTCCATCCCAGGATTTCACATTCAGGAAGCCCTTGAGGAGATAGCGTATCTTTTTGATGATTTCGGAGGCCACCCAATGGCCGCTGGTTTCACCATCCCAAACAAGTTCATAGAGGAGTTCAAGGAAAAAATAGAGGAGATAGCCAAGAGGAAGATGGCAAACCTTGACCTTTCGCCATCGGTTGAGATAGATACGACGGTGACATTTGAGGAGATGAGCATAACATTCTACAGGGATTACAACAAGCTTACCCCCTTCGCTTTCGGAAACCGGGCGCCTGTTTTTCTGGCCCGGGGAGTTAGGATAAGGTCAATTGAACAGATCGGCTCCATCCTCAGCATCCTCGCGGATCAGAACGATGTTGAGGCGCTGGTGAGCTTTTCAACCCCCCATCCTGCCTGGGTCTCCCTCAGGCCAGGGGATATGGTTGATATAGTATTCAAGGTTGAGGCTGATACTCCCATAAGGCGAGGAACCCTTCTCCTCAGAGGAGTGGACATGCTTCCTGGATAGGGCACGGGGCGAGCACGCCGACACCAGGCCCTACATCACAACCAGCTTCAGGACAACGGACTCATCCCCATTCTTGACCAGGACGAGATAAAGCCCAGGGGCTATGCTCTTCGGGAGGTCAACCGCCCTCTCAGGGCCCAGAACGGCTGATGTTACCTGCTTGCTATCAACGGTATAGACCCAGACCGATGAGCCCAGAAGCGCGTCCGGGATGTAAAACCTGTATTTGCCGTGATTCAGGTGAAGCGGATTCGGATACAGGTAAAGCCCCTTAACCCAGCCTTCGCTGGCCCCTATACCACAGAGAACGGACACGCCTTTGTCCGTGCCAACCCAGAGCTGGTCCGCCTCAGGGGCCAAGACCATGGCATCGGCTATGGGATAATCGCCGAGGCCCTCCCCATCACCAACCAGGAGGCTTGAGCCGGGCGTGTATGACTCCAGCACGCCGCCAAGGCTGTCGGTTCTATAAAGGCCCTCGGCTGTCCAGACCCACATCCTCCCGTTAGCCTCGTGCTCCACGCAGTTGATGTTTTTGCCAGCCAGGCAGGTTTTCATTGAGCCTTCCCTCCAGATCGCGAGGCCCCCGGCTGTCCCCACATACATCCTGTCCTTGTGGCGTTCCAGAAATGTTATGTTCTGGGAAGGGAGGCCGCCGGTTATGGTGCCTGTCTGATGCCACGATCCCCCTGACTCCGAGAAGATGTAAATGCCTGAGGATGTGCCTATCCAAAGCGAGCCGTCCGGAGCCATCTCAACCACATTCGGCGTATTGTCCAGATAGAGTCCCTGAAAGTTTTCCACGAGCGTATCCCTTATCCTGAAAGCGCAGACATTGCCCATCACCCCCACTATGATGTTTCCGGCCAGGTCGGTCCCCAAAGAAACGACATACGGAGGGCTGAGACCCTCACTCTCATCATACTGCCGGATGACATTTCCGGCCGTGTCCACCTCGTAAACCCCCTGGCCCCAAGAGCCAGCGAAGAGCCTTCCCCCTCTCGTGACCTTGAATGATGTTATGTGCCTTATGGCCCAAAGCGTGTCCCAGACCCCATCCTTGAAACGCATGCAGGAAACAGGATATTGTCCTGGTTGCGTGGTTCCTATCCATATGGCACCGTCCGGCGTCCTCGCCATCGCGCCCACCACCCCAAACCCGATATCCCCAAAGCCCCTGAACTTCCACTTTCCCTCCTCGTATTTGGCGAATCCCCCGGTGAAGAGCTGAGGGGCCAGGTCATCTATGTAGGGCCAGCCAAAACCCACCCATATCCCAGCTGGGCCAGCGTAGAGGCCCCTGGGACACATGAATATCCTTTTGGTCGTGTCCGTTATAGGGCAGAGGGTATCCTCGCTAAACTGGTCCATTTCCGGGTTCGGGATGTATCTCCAGACCCCCTTATTGTAGGTGTTGAAATATATCCTCCCCTCGTGCTCAGCTATCCTTATTACCCTAATGGCCTCGCCTATGAGAAGATCGTTGAGCCTTCTCAGCCCCTTGTCCGTTCCAAGATATACGGATGTATCGCTCACGAGGACAGCGAAGACCGGCCTATATGGGTATATCTGATCCCAGGAGGATTCGTTCAGGATTGAGGCTGTATCAGTTGTCCACGCGCCCCCCTTTCCACCAGCTATGACGCTGTCCTTGTAGAAGTAAAGGGTGTATACGGTATCCTTGTCAAAGAACGAGAGGAGCCTTCTTCCGTCGTCAAGGGTGTCCGAGGTTCCCTTCGTGTCCAGGACCAAAAGCCCCTCGTTTGTCGCGACATAGACCCACCTTCCCCTGGCCCATATACCGTTGGCGTAGCGTATGTTATCCGGATTGCTTATCGGAAGCGAGTAAAGGGGATACCTCTGGAACTCCGTCCCATCCCAATACGCTATTCCCTCCCCCAGACACAGAACCCACGGCCTAGCCTCTCCATCCAGGGCGACGCCGGACAAGACGACCCCAGGAAGCCCTTGGATGTTCGTGTGTTCGGCAATGACACCGTGGCCTGGCCAATAGACCACGAGGCCCCCTGTTGTGGCGAGATAGAGGGTGTCTGAGGCTGGACATATGTCAAGAACGCCGTTGCGGTTCGTGTAGCTTGTCCAGGTTAACGAGAGGAGGAACGCTATCATGGGAAAATTATAACGCTGATTTACGCGCCCGGCCTATTTTGGCGGCTTCCATACGACAAAGCAGGTATCAGCGAAAACCCTCTCGTAGCCACGGGGAAGAAGAAGGGAATCCGCTTCGTTCATGTCCCGGAAACCGCGTGCCTCAAGAGCGACCCAGGGCCTCGTCCGGCCGAGCTCCTCCATTAGCTCGTCCGAGTTGTTGACTATCCTGAGATACGGCCTTCTGGAGAGCTTTAGAGAGATATACGGGGAAGCGGCAACCGAATCACCCTTTGGAACGAGCGAGGCTACTTCCTCGCACCTCTTTACGAAACCCTCAGGCGGAGAGAACCTGTAGAGCCTCATCCCGCTGAGGAGGGAAACGCTGATGGCAATGAGGCCGTGAGGGACAGGGTTCCTGAACCGCCTGAGCGCCCATATGGCCCCGATGGCGATCAGGGGAAGGGAATAGAATCCGTGATAAAGCCCCAGCTTCGCTTGGTTCGTTCCTGGGGCTATTACAGCGAGTTGCGGGGCCGCTGGGATAATGGCGAGCGCTGATATGGGCAAGCCGAGGAACGGAAGATGGCCTGCCTGCAGAAACAGCCTGATGAGGGCGTAAAGCCTTGATGGCCAAAAGACCCTCAATCCAACTCCAAGAAGGGATGCAGGTGTGATGCTATCTATGCCGTAACGATATAAGAGCCTGGCCCCTGCCCTCTCTGGAGCTACCTTATCCTGAAACCATAAGGCTATTGGAACAGACGCCAATCCGACCGGGACGAGCCAGAGCCAGGCCCATCTTTTGGTCATTATAGCCAGGGCGGCTCCCGTGCAGGCCAGAACAAGGCCGCCTGATTCGCTGTTCAGAAGCATCCCCAAGCCCAATGCCGCAGCAAGGGCATAGTTCTCTCTGAGGCCAGCCCAAACCATGAGTATCCCCAAGGACAGAAAACAAACATCCGGATAAGGCGCGTCCCCTCCCATCCACCAGAGGGTTGGCATTAACGCGATGAGCAGTATAACCAGACCAGTGCCCTCTTCGTCATGGCCAAGCTCCCTTGCCAGGAGCCAGGCACAAGGAACCGATGAGAACATCAAGACCTTGTGGAGGAGGATAGGGCCAGCCAGGCCAGTGAACCTGTAGAGGAGCCCCATGGGATAAAAAATGAAGTAAGGGTGATGGATGCCCATGAACTCAAGGTATGGGTCTCCTCTTGATATCCTGTAAAATATGTTCTCAAATATAGCCGTGTCTAATCCCCATATTGCCATGGTCCGGATGTTGTTCATGGTCACGAGCCACCACGAGAGGGAAAGCGCTATCCAGAAACCAACGGGAAACCACCAAGTCCTTCCGATCGCGGCGGCCAGCCTACCCATGTGCTTTCTCCACCTTGAGATGGATAGGCCCAAGAACCCCATCCCAGTAGCCAGAAGCACGGTTCCTGGAATGTCCATCAAGGAAAATTTTATCCCGAAAACGAATCCTGTGGGCCCCTGAGATACCCTGAGAATCAAAACCGAAACTATCCACAACCCCGAGAGAACGACCAGGCTATCCCCGAGCCAGTTCCCTATTGTCGCGAGCCTGCTCTTCAAAGCCTTATCTCCTCAAATTGGGTGTTGAATTGCACGAGGCTCATGAGGTTCCTGCCGGAGTTAGCGAGGAGGCCCAGCGAGGAGACCATCCCAGCTGAGAGGAGGTCAAAGACCCTGTGGTCAGGGGAGAAGCCCATGGCCAGGAGCGAGAAAACAGCGTTTGATACCTGATGGCCGACAACGATGACCTCTTTGTGGCCAGTGGACCTGAGATCCGAGATGAACCCTGAGACCCTTTCGGCCACATCCCGAAAGCTCTCCCCTCCTGGGGGCCTGAACCCCTCAACCGTCTGCATGTTCTTGAGGTCCATTATCTCCGAGACCCTCATGCCTTCCCACAGGCCGTGGTTTATCTCCCTTAGACGGCGATCGATTACATGGGGGGCCCTCCATGAGTTCAATCTCATGAGCATTTCCGCTGTCTGGACCGCTCTCCGGAGGTCCGATGAATAAACTGCTTCAGGCTTTAACTGTGATAGGCTTTCCGAGAGCTCCTCAACCTCTCTCAGCCCCCTTTCTGAGAGGGCTTCGCCCTTCCACCCCTGCAGCCTTCCCTCCTCGTTCCAGCGAGTTTTGCCGTGTCTGACCAAAATAACCCGCATCTATTTCAAGCGAGCGATAATGAAAATAGGTTTCGTTTTACTTATAGTATGGCTTTTTAACGCCGAGCTTATTCAGGTCCTCCTCCATGGCCTTTGCCTCTCCTAGGAATGCCTGGGCATCAAAGAGCTTGTATGCCTCCTTCAGGTATATTATGGCGCTGTCCTTCTTGTTCAGGTAGGTATAAGCCCTGCCGGCGTATTTGTAAGCGTATGGGAGATAAGGGGAAGCGGACGCGAGGGGGTCGTTTATCCAGGTGTTGCAGACATTAATGCAACCCCTGTAGTCCTTGAGTATGAAGAGGCAGTAAGCGAGGTCCTTGTATGCCTGGCCAGCCTTGGGGCTTGTGGGATACTTCTCAACGAACTCCTGGTATCTGGCCGCGGCCTTCCTCATGAGCCTTGTCTGCTCAGCTGTGTCCTTTTCACTCACCTGGCTTATCTTCCCGTAGACCCAGTTCGCTGAGAGGAAAAGGCACTCCCTCAACCTCTCCTCGTCAGGATACTTGGGGTTGTTCTTGTAAAGGGAATACAGGCTATCAGCGCCCAGCTCAGGATCCTCCGCGCCCAGGTCCCCAGCCGCAAGATACGCCTTCGTGAACTCGTCCGGCCCTTCTGGCTTCTTTTTACAGCCAACCAGAGCCAGAAACACCATGCTCAGGAGCAGAAAGTTCCTCATTTCTTTTCCCTCCTCTGCGGGTTCGCGGGAAATTTTAAGGCAGGGGAATCTGGTGATGCAACAAGCTATCGTGTTCGGATTAGCCCCTTGGCTCAGCGACGGGGCTGATTCGTGGGCACCTCAAGATTTCCCAAGCCGAACTGAAAAACCCCGGTCTGAGAGGTGAGCGAAATTTGAACCGGGGCTTTTGGGGTTAGTGAACTATTTTCAGGCTGAGGTTCTTCCCCTCGTATCTGAGAACCACAAAACGGATGCCCCTTGGCCACGGATCCAGGGTGAATTCATGGTTTCCGGCGGCAAGGGTCCCTTCGTGGAGCCCTTGGATCATCCGACCTCCAGCATCGTAGACCCTGATGGATACTGCTTCCTCATATGGTAGGCCAAGGAAGACCCCCTTTCCATCTGACCAGAAGCGGAGTTTTTCGGAGCGTGAGCCTTCGTCCGTGCCTGTCCCGTTAGCCCAAAATGTGTAGCTCTGGTTTGACGAGTCTCCGGACAAGGGATCGGGATATCCTGCTATCGCGATAACCGCTTTGTAATACTGATAACCTACCTCCGAGAAATACACGGTTGTGTCCTGGTTCGCGTTTGACGGTGAGATGTCATATATCATGGTCGGTCCCGACGAATCGAAGAGCATAGCAAGCAAAAAGAAATGCTTTCCATCTTGGCCGTTAAAGGTAAACTGCAAGCCGTCAGGAACATTCGTGAACCTTATGTAGTCAGCGGCCCAAAGGTGGACTGTTTTTGAGACCGGCCCAACTGGATAAGAGCTGTAGCTCCCCTGGTGAGCGAAGGGTGGGAGGTCCTCACCATAGTAGCCGTAGGTTCCCGTATCATCAAGGTAATTAGCCAGGACCCACATGGAGAAGGCCTCGGTCATTCCTGGCACGCCCTGGCCAGAAAGGGCATTCTCCACCCCGAAAACAGAGTTCGCGTTCTCATCGACGAGCGCCCTCGTGAGCGCGAAGCCCGAATCAAACTGCTCGTAGAGGTATAGTGTCCAGAGATAGACCTTCACATAGTCGGAGAAGCCGGTTGACCATGTGACCAGGCTGTTGTCCGGATTGCCCGGGAACTCAACTATTGGGTCAGGCGCTCCGTATAGGAACATGGCGAGCTCAGAGCAACCCTCGTTGACCCAGGGTGTTTCGTCCGCATCCCCGAGCCAGTGTATGAGGTGCTGGAACTCGTGAGCCAGGACGCCGAGCATTCGCGGGGTCGCGGGGGATTCATTGTGGCAGTCCAGGTATATGCACTCCCGCTCGTTGGAGTGCATCCCCCAATGATTCCAAGCCACGGAGTCCGGATACTCGTCCGCAAAGTTGAAATACCCATCAAATTGGTATCCCATGTAGCCCTCTATGATGTAGTAGAGGAGATATATCCTGGGGTCAGCGTCAAGCTCGTCCGGCGGAGGGCCAAAAGCGGAGGTGTCTATGACATATATTCCCGTGTCGGGCCAAGGCCCGAGGCTTTTGTCCTGGAAAGCGGATTCTATGGAGTCCACGGTCGTGGTGGTCACATACCCGGAATCTAGAGCCGCGGCATCAACCATTATGTATGCGTCCTGGGTGACCCTCATGCAAACGAATGGTATCTTTTTCCAGTCCGGCGGCATTACCGAGAGGTCCATGACCCATAGGAGGACCGTGTCCCCTTCGCTGGGCCCTGCTTTTGGTCTTTTGCCCCAGGTTTTCGGAACCAGCGCGGCCTGGGTCTGCCGCTCGTATACCAAGGGAGTAGCGCACCTGGTCGGTTCCGCTGATAACATGAGCAAGAGGATTCCGGTCATCTATCTCTCCTTCAGGATTATCTTTTTCACCGGGGCATTGGACCCCTCTCCCACTAGGAAATATACGCCCTGTGCCATTCCATCCGGATCAAGGAAGAACCTGTCTCCTTTTCTGGAAAGCCCGGCTATCCTTCGGCCGGATGGATCAAAGAGACTGATGCCTGGCCCGCTATATCCGAACTCCGCGGGGCCAGAAACCACCGTGGGCCCGGATATCATAGAGACTCCTGGTTTCCCGGCCAATTCCTCAACCCCGACGAGTGCCCTGTATGCATCAACCTTGCCATAGCCATAATACATGTCCCAGCCCGGGTCGCCCAGGTCAACCGAGGTTTCTCTGAGCCTCTGTCTGATGTCAGAGTTCGTCATACCAGGGAACTGCGCCTTAACCAGCGCCGCGACCCCTGCCGCATGAGGACAAGCCATTGATGTTCCGGAGACGGTCAGGTATTCGCCATAGAAGAGGTTACCGTATGGCATTATGGAGATTATATCCACACCTGGTGCGACGAGCTCCTGCTCGTCCCCGTAGTTGCTGTTCCCCCAGAGGTTGTTCGTGGAATCCGTTGCACCAACAGCAATGACGCTCTCGTATGCCGCGGGATAAAGGATGTAATTTGCTCCGTTATTTCCTGAGGCCGCGAGAAGGAGAACGCCCCTCGCGAAAGCTGTGTCGCAGGCGTTCCTCAGAACTGCTGATGAGGATGTGCCCCCGAGGCTCATGTTTATCACATGAAGCCCGGAATCCGCGGCCCAGAGGATGGCCTCAGCTATATCGGAGTTCCAGCCCACCCCCATGGAATCAAGGACACGAAGGGCATAGAGATGGCACATCGCGACCCCTGCCATGTATATCCCATTTCCCGTGACTGCCGCGAGGATTCCAGCTACATGCTGGCCGTGGATCTCGTGGTATAGGCCCCAATCAGGCGCGGGGTCAGGGTCCTCGTCAACAAAGTCATAGCCGGGGTTCGAGCCGAAATGAGGAGCCAGGTCAGGGTGCAGATAATCAATGCCCTCGTCAAGGACACCGACCCTCACAGCGCTATCGCCGAAGGTGAGGTCCCAGGCCTCAGGGCAATGTATGTTCGGGGGGCCCCACTGCTGGGGCCAGATTGAGTCGTTCGGGGTGTAGAGCGAGTAGACCTGGCCATCCGGTTCAACGAGGATGACCCCGGGCAGTCCTCTCAGGGCGTCCGGATCCTCTGTGATGACCACAGCAAAATTCAGGGCCCTGGAGACCGTCTTTATCACCTGGGCCTTCTCTGCGAGCGCGGGCAAGGCCATCTGCATGTCAGACGCGGAAGAAAAGTGGACTATGAACCTTCCCTGGGATACGAGTGCCAGAATCAACGAGAGCATGCCTTCACCTCCATGTGAGCAATGTTTCCTGGTTTCGGGTTTCCATGCCCTCCTGTGAGGAGGACGATTCCAACAAAGCCCAGAACCAGGGCCGTGTGTGCAACGACCCCAAACAAAATGAGCCTCTCGGCAAATTCGTGAAAAATACTCATAACCTACCTCGCGAGCCTACATTATAATGAAAAATGTTTCCTGAAATGTTTCCTAATCAGTCGTTTCCTCAGGGGTTCTCCAAGCTTTATCCTTTGCGGGTGAGAAAGCTTGTCCTTATTTTTCCGGTCATTTTCCTGGCCTGCGCTGGCGGGGGGCCACGGGCTCCGGTTCTGAGGGGGGCTTATCCTAATCCAATGATCTTCGGCGAGAGCTCATACTATTCCGAGGACGCGAGGGCCGCGCTGAGAAGGTTCATCAATCCTGTTCGCTCTGTTCTTGAGGATAGCCTAGGGTTCAAGCTGGGCGAACCTGATTTCAAGGGAATTGGCTTTGAGGGAGATACCAGTGTTTTCTGGTTCTTTTTTCCCGCTCTCGGCGGCCCTCTGCGCAAGCACCACCCCATATACGCTGGAGCCTGGGTCTATTTGGTCCTTGAAGCTGACACAGCGAGGGCTGTCTATTTCAAGGAATTGCCCTGGGAATAGGGAGGAATGGAGCCCAGAGCCCCATACGAAGGCCAGATTGTGGATGAAGTGGCGCGGGATCTGGTTTGGGAGACAAGAGGGTTGAACTCGTTAAAAGATGCTTCTGTCGCAGAGGCTTTTGGCGCTTATGAAGCAGTACACCCGAGATCCTATGGGTTGGGCCTGTCCTCTTCTGTATTCGTTTGGTTCTCCACCGATAATTCCCCACAGGCGCCCGGCGCCCGCTCGGGATCAGAGAGCCAGAGATCAACGCACCTGGCCCCCGCCTCAAGGAACTCTGGCAAGAGCGCTTCTTCGGCCTTTGAGAACCTGGACAGGACGAAATCTCTGAGAAAAACACCTTTCGGAGGAGGGCCTATTCCCATCCTGAGCCTCGGGATCCCCTCTGTCCCCAGATGGTATATAACGGATTCCATGCCACGATGCCCGCCTGAGCCTCCCCGGGGCCTCAGCCTCAGCTTGCCGAACGGGAGAGCGGCATCATCGTATATGACGAGAATGTCGGATGGGGCAAGGCTTGTTTCTTCCAGGAATTGTGCGACGGCTATTCCGGACACATTCATGTAGCATGTTGTTTTAACAACCCAGAGCTCGGCTTTCAGCCCGGCCAGAAAATCCCCCTTGCCAGCCGTGAGCCTCATGCCCTCTCTTTGCGCATAGAAATCCACGAGCATGTGGCCTATGTTGTGCCTGGTCAGGGAATAAATGGGCCCCGGATTGCCGAGGCCCACGATTGCCCTCATTTGGTTTCTGTCTCTCCCTCAGCCTCAGGCTTCTCGGCCCCCTCAGCCTCAGCCTCCTCGGAGGGTTTCTCAACCGCGACCCGCGGGGCGAGGACAGAGACCACTGGTTGATCCGGCGGATTCAATATGTGAACCCCGGGCAGGGATAGGTCTCTCACATGAATTACCCCGCCGACATCAAGTCCGGATATATCAATCTCTATGTGAGGTGGTATGTTCTGCGGAAGGGCTTTTATCCTGAGGGAGTGGGTTATCACATCAAGTATCCCACCCTTCTTGACCCCAGGAGCTATGCCCTTTGTAGTTATGGGTATCTCTATTTCCACCTCTTTGTCCCTCTGGAGCAGGAAGAAGTCCACATGTATGACCTTACCAGTGACGGGATCGCGCTGGACATCCTGTATCGTTGCCAGCTTGGCCTCATCCCCTATAATTAGGTCAACGAGAACCCTCTCTCCGCCTGTTCTTCTTAGGATGGTTAGGATCTCGTTTTCCGGTATTTTTATGGCCACGCTTTTCTCGCCCATACCATACATAACCGCTGGGATCCAGCCCGCCTTTCGGATTCTGCGGCAATGTCCCTTGCCTAAACCTTCTCTATGTTCTGCCACAAGCCTAAGGTTTTCCATGATTCTTTTCCTATGAAGAGCTCCGAAACGGAGCGGTTTTCGTGTATCCTCCTTATGGCCTCAGCGAGCAGGGGAGATATATCCAAGACCCTCGCGTTGGTTGGGAGCCTCTCGTCCCGGGGCGGCAGGGTGTTGGTGACCAATATGCCCTCAATTCCGCTTTTGGACAGGGTTTCTTTGGCATTTCCGGAAAAGACGCCGTGGGTTACGGCCGCAAATATTCTGTTTGCGCCGTGTTCCTTGAGCGTGGCCGAGGCCTTCCTCAGCGAACCCCCGGAATCAATTATGTCATCAACGAGAAGGCAGTTCATTCCCTCTACCTCGCCTATGAGCCTCACGGATTCTACCTCGTTCGGCCTCACCCTGCGCTTGTCAACCAGGGCAATTGGCAAATTGCCGAGTATCTCAGCGAACCTGTATGCCCTCTTTGAGCTCCCAACATCCGGCGCTACAACCATCCATTTCCCCTCGGAGATGAGACGGTCAATGTATGGCTTGAAGATAGGGGTCGCGTATAGGTTGTCAACTGGCACATCAAAGAACCCCTGTATCTGGTCAGCGTGAAGGTCAACCGTGAGAACCCTGTCCGCACCAGCGACCTCAATGAAGTTCGCGACCAGCTTCGCGGATATGGGAACACGAGGCTCGGCCTTTCTGTCCTGCCTGGCATATCCGAAATAGGGTATTACCGCTGTCACGCGAGCGGCTGATGCCCTCTTTGCCGCGTCTATGAGGAGAAGCAGTTCAAGAAGGTTCTCCGCCGGAGCGCCCGTTGATTGGATCACATAAACATCCCTTCCCCTTATGTTCCTCTTTATCTGGACCCTCACCTCCCCGTCAGCGAATCGCCCTATCAGAAAGTCCCCTGGCTCAATATCAAGACAGAGGCTAACCTTGTTCATAAGGGGAACGCATGTGGTTCCGCTCAATAGAACTATCTCATCCAAGCTCCTTACCCCTTTTTGTTGCCCGAAAAGCTTAAAACAAATGAGGAGCTGGTTTCAACCTGGTTTGGCCCAAGGGTATATTTAGCTGTGCGGTCTTAGACGGGATTTCCCGAACGAGATCGCCAAATAGCGCATTAAAAAGCCAAAATTTCACCACTTGACACACACACAACAGAGCATAATTTGGGGCCGCGGGCCTGGACCCGCCAGAAAAACGAGGAGGTTTTTAGGATGAAGGAGCTCATACGAGCAAGCATGATGGTGATGGGCATCCTGGTGGCAATAGGGTGCCAAAAGAACATGCCTGAGGAGACAGAGGGAGCCGAAACAATGGGAGTGGATCCGGATGGGCAAACACCGCCTCCACCCCCGAAGGATGTGCATGGAACGGTTACCGCGAGCGTCTGGCCGATGATAGACCTCACTGTATACATCTACGACTGCTACGGGGTACTGATCCTTGCGCGGCCCCCTGTTTTCTCTTATAATATGGATATGAAGGAGGTGAAGGATGATTCTGCTCGCCCTTATCCTTCAGGTTCAGGTTGATTGGCGTGTCTGGCTTTATGGGATGAGGCCGGGGAAGACCTTGGGCTCAGACTGCTTCATGAAAACCCCACAGGGGTTTCTTTTGGGGGTGGGCCTCTCAAGGCCTTATCTGGATCCTCACGCTGTAGCATGGGCCTTAACCCATGATGGATATACTCTCTGGCAGTTTCATCAGGACACCGTATCTTACGACTGGAGCGTAATGTGCAGTGCACTCCCGACCCACTCAGGCATATACACCGTAGGAAGCGTGATCCTCCCCGGTGCGGACACCGTGTTTTCATCCTGGGTCCTCAAGCTTAATCCCTTCAGCGGGCTCCCTATCTGGTCTTATATCCTTGATAGCCTTCCGGACAACGGTTCAGGCGTAATCGCAATAGGTCCCACAGGAGATCTCCTCGTTGTAGGTGATGTAGATGAGCCCGCTACCGTTATGGATGTTCTCGTGTTCTCCCTTGATACTTTCGGGAACCTCAAGTGGTGTTTTGTATATGATGGGCCATTTCACAGGATGGATCAGGCACATGACTTTTCGGTTGATGGGGAAGGGAATTCTTACATGGTGGGGTTCAGAACAGACATATTTGGTTCGTGTCCAATGCCGCTTCCTCTCGCTATAAAATTGGATACGAGTGGGAATCCCCTTTGGATCAGGGCAGAAAGCACTATGGTAGAACGCAGTGCAGAGGCGATGGCTCTCTTTGGTGAATGGCTTTATATGTCCGGGAGTGGAACCGGAACAGCCTGGTTGACGAGGCTGGACACGGCCACCGGGAATACTGATTGGATTAAAGAATATGTAGGCCCGGTGGAACAGAGTGTTAGTAACATGGCAGTAGATAAGAAGGGGAACCTTTACCTAACCGGCGGCGGTGGGCCCGATTGCTGGGAGATAATGTGTGTAGATACCATAGGGAACGAAAAATGGAAACTTGATGTCAATCCCGGTTGGGACAGCCGCGAAGGAGCAAGGTTAATAGCTCTTGATTCCTTAGGAAACATCTTCATCGGGGGCACCAACGAACACGAATATCCCGCTGTCTACAAGCTTGATACCTCAGGTAATCTGATCTGGGCCTGGATAGATACAGTAAGGGAATACTCCAGAGGAACTGCTACTGGCCTGGTTCCCGATGGCCAGGGAGGGGTATATGTTCAGGAGTGGTTCAAGAAGCCAATGTCAGACCCACCTTACTATACGAGCATCACATCAGTGGTTCACCTTACTGAGGCGGGAGGGGTTGCTGGGAACACTGGAGCGAAACCGGGTCTCAGGATCACGATGGCTCCCTCCGGCTTCTATATAACCGGCCCCTCAGGCGAGGCGAGGATTTACGATTCGGCTGGCCGGCTTGTTATAAGGAGGGAAATAAAGGGCAAGACCCTAATAAGCCCCCTGGTGCCCGGGGTCTATTTCGTGGTTGCTGGGGATGAGAAGGCAAAGGTCACTGTCAGATAATAGGGCCCTACTATTCCACGCCCAGTAGCCTCTTTGCCAGGGCAATAGCCTCGGGGGTTATTCTCTCGCCAGCGGACATCCTCGCTATCTCCCTGACACGCTCCTCATGAGAGAGAAGCCTTATTGATACCCTTGAGCCCTTCTTTTCAACTATGAAATGCGCGTCAGCGCTAGCGGCTATCTGAGGGAGGTGCGTCACGGTGAGTATCTGGTGATGGGATGAGAGGGCTTTGAGCTTCTTGCCAACGATCTCAGCGACCCTGCCCCCTATGCCCTGGTCCACTTCGTCAAAGACGAGGATCGGGGTATCCTCTGCTTCTGCCAGCGCGGTCTCCAAAGCGAGCATTACCCTTGAAAGCTCCCCGCCCGAGGCGACCTTAACGAGAGGGAGAAGGGCTTGACCCGGGTTAGCCGAGAACAGGAACTCTGACCGGTCAAAACCCCTTTCCGAAGGCTCGTCTCGCCATACCTCTGCCCTGAACCTGGCTTCTGACATGGCGAGCTCTCTCAGCTCCTCCTCCACCCTCTTGGAGAGCTCTGCCGCGGCCCCTCGCCTCCTTTCGGAAAGGGCCTGGCCGAGCTGGTTGAGCTCGCGCTCGGCCTCGGAAAGCTCGCGCTCGAGCCGGATTATTTCCTCGTCGCTGGTCTGGAGCTTCTCCAGCTTTGCTCTCAGCTCCCCCGCTATTCTCAGGAGGCCCGGCAGGTCCGTCCTGAACTTTTCCTTGAGCCTGGCTATCTTGAACAGGCGCTGGTTCACCGAATCAAGCTCCTCAGGGTCGTAGTGGATCCCATCTCTCAGAGCCACGAGGACCCTCGCGGCCTCAGAGAGGGCATCTTTTGATGAATGGAGTAGATCAATTGCCTCCCTTATCCTTGAGATGTCGGAGAAATCAGAGAGGGATGATATGGCATATGCTGTGTCCGAGAGTGCGGAACCCTCCTCCTCCTGGATCGCGTAAAGCGCTCGGTTTATCGCCTCAGCGAGCCTCGCCCCCTCCGAGAGAACGCGCCTTCTTTCGGCAAGCTCCTCCTCCTCGCCCTCCCTGAGCCCTGCCTCTTCAATCTCTCTGAGCTGGAACCTGTAAAGCTCCTCTGCCTCCCTTATGGCCTCTTGTTCCTTTTTGGTCTTTTCAAGGAGGGTTCTCAGTGACTCCCTCTTCCTCCAAGCGCTTGCGAAAGCCTCTCTGAGATCCGAGAGCTTGCCGAACGCATCAACAAACCCTAGGTGGTTCTCGGGATCAAGCAGGCGCTGGTTCTCGCGCTGGCCGTGTATCGCGACCAGCGTGCTGAGGCGGGCGCAGAGATCCGCTCCCGTGACCGGCTCGCCGTTGAAAAACGCCCTTGATTTTTTGGATTTCCCGGATATTTCCCTCCTTACCGTTATTGTTTCCTTCCCCGATGAGAATATCGCTTCAACTACGGAGTTTCTCTGGCCGAAGGACTCCCAGTCTATCCTTGCCCCAAGTATAGCGGATATAGCCGAGAGGAGCATGGTCTTCCCAGCCCCGGTCTCTCCGGTCAGGACATTGAACCCGCCGGAGAGCGCTATTCGGGCCTCCGCGACCAGGATGAAGTTCTCAACCCTCAGAGAGATGAGTTTCATATGCCCGGATGATCCCTTATCCCCATTCAAGCTTCTTCCTGAGAACCGAAAAGAAGTCAGGGGCCCAGGATGTCCTCACGAACCTGGCCTTCTGTTCTGACATCCTAACGGTGAAGGCATCGGATGGTTCAAGGATGAAGGATTCCCTGCCATCGGCCGAGAGAAGCATTTTCTCCCCTCGGCTCTCCGCGCTAACCCAGAGCTCTGAGTCCGATGGAAGAACAATGGGGCGCACGGTGAGAGAATGGGCGCATATGGGAACGAGAACCATAGCGTCTAGTGAGGGATAGAGTATGGGGCCGCCTGCCGCAAGATTGTAGGCGGTGGAGCCTGTCGGGGTTGATATGATGAGCCCATCCCCCCTGTATCTCAGAACGAAATCGCGGTTCCTGTGGACCTCAATGCTGAGCATTCTGGCCCTGGTCCCGAGAAGGGTTATATCGTTCAGCCCTACATCCTTTCCGCCCCCCCTTTCAACCTCAAGGCAGGCGCGCTCCTCAGTGGCGTAATCTCCTTTGAGGATCGCCTTGACCAGAGATTCCAGCTCCTCCAGGTGATAAAAAGCCAGAAACCCCAAGAATCCCAGATTGACGCCAGCCACGGGCCTTCCTCTCGCGAGTCTAGCGGCCTCCAAGAGGGTGCCATCCCCACCGAGGGAAAGAAAGGCATCCGCAAGGGCCGATATTTTCTCCATGTCCTCAAGCCGGGCCCCCGCCGGAGCCTCATCAGCCAGATCAGAGGAAAAGATTGCCCTCTCGCCTGCAACCGAATGAACGAGCGATAGGGCTTGCCGGAGGCCCTGAGAGCCCCTGCGCCCAATAACGCCGATCATGCTGAATATTCTAAGACGGCCGCTGAGCGGGGATCAAAGCGATCGCTCCGGCTTGACGATACATATCTTTTATATTATATTAATATACATGAGGAGGTAAGAAATGGAGATAAAGGGATATGCTCTGAGGAATCTCAGGGATTACCTCCGTGAGAATTGCGACAGAGCAACGGCAGAGCGCCTCATCGCTATTCTGCCGGAGGACATAAAGCCGGGCAGTTGGTATCCCATGTCCGCGTATTTCCAGATCTTGGAGGAGATAGAAAGGCTTTCCAAGAGGGAGAGGGGACTTGTCTCCAGGGAAATAGGCCGCTTCAAGGCTGTTCACGCGGCCCACGGCCCATACAGGCTCTTCTTTATCTTCGCGAGTCCAAGGTTCATAATAAAGAGGGCCGGCGCTTTCTGGGGTTTTTATCACAACTGGGGCAAGATAATAGTGGATGAGCACCGCGACCGGGGGGTTGACTTCAGGATTGAACATGAGGAGACCATACCTGAGCTATACCTCCACACAGTAGCGGGCTGGGTTGAGAAATCCCTTGAGCTGGCAGGTGCGAGGAACCCGAGGGTTGAATTCCTGCAAAGGGAAGGAAGGGTTGAATTCAGCGCGAGCTGGGAGTAGTCTATTCCCGCTTCCCCTCAGCCTCGTTGGCTGAGTGGGTTGATTTTAGGCCAAATCCGAAGTCAAGCGCTCGCTTTTGCATGAGGTAAGCAAATATGCCCACCAAGAGAGCGCCGACTATTGTTCCGGTTATGGCCGCGCTCGCCGTGATGAGAGGAACCGCTATAATGATTACGGTTAAGGCTACCTGGTTCATAGGCAAATTATAACGCCTATTTCAGGGTCCCCGCACTGGCTGTCTATCGTTGAAGGGGATAAACCGCTATCCTCTCTGTTTTCAGGACCGCCTCTCCGGTTATTTTCGGTTTGGGCAAATCGGGCGGCAGGGCCACGAAGCGGACATTCAGGGCGCTCAGAAGGGAATCCGGTATCTCCTCGAGGGAGGCCCATTCCCTCTCAAGGGGCTCATAGTCATGAACAGCCTTACCGTATATCTCGCCAGGATAATGAGAAATTCCCGCGCCTGCCAGTATCCTCCTCAGGTGATGAGCCTTCCTCTCTTCGTAGCCATACCCTCTTATTCCGAATGAAGCAAAGACGCCCGGTTGAACGATCACCAGAACCCCACCCTTCCCCTTCAGGGCCTTGCTGACCCTCATCATATCTGGCCTCACCCTCTCCCAACCGATCAGTTGTCTCGTTCTCAGGGAGTGGTATGTCATTCCGAGCGCATAGGCCAAAAGGCCTGGAGCCAGAAAGAGAGCGATGGCCCAGCGCCAGACTTTGGATTTCCCCCAAAGGCCTCTTATGCTAATTAGAGCGAGCGGAAGCCCGAAAACTCCCCAGAGCATGAAGAATTTGAAGAAGTCCTCGGTGTAGACATATCTGATGAAATGGGGTGCGACAAATGCCAGTCCTGTTATGAGAACCAGAGGTAGGAAAAGGGGCCTTGTTTGTTTGCTCCTCAAAGAAACCCAGACCCCGTGGATATAAAGCGGCAGGGTCGGGAAGAAGAACAGGATGTATGCTATTGGGAATGTGGCAGGATAAGGCTCCCAAACCCTCATTAACCAGAGTATTGGCAGGCCAAAAGCAAACTCAGATGGATTTGAGAACTCCCTCGCGGTAAGCTGGGGAATGAATGGAACCGCAAGAGCAATGCCGATACTCAGGACCTTGAAGTAATTCTTTTCCCTTAAAAGGCCAGTTAGAGCCGTGTATCCCGCCCAGAAAACAAAGAGGGCTTGGTTTGCTAAGAGCAAAGGGCCGGCCATGAGTCCCGCGCGCCAGAATCGCCTTTCCTCGGCAAGACATAGAACAGCTAGCGTTAGGGGCATACCGAAGGCCATGGGGGGCTGGGAGAAGTAGCCGAAGAAGCAGGTGTTGTGGTGATTTAGTTCAAGGGCATCCCAAATGCGCCCGTGAGCCAACATGTCCCAAAGCCCATACGGCGAATACCAAGACCCGAGCCAGAAGGCGAGAAACGGGAGAATGCTGGCCCATGGCTCATCAATAAACCCTCTGGCAAATTTGTTAAGGAGGATGTAAGCCGAGAGCGAGCTCCAGAAGCAAATAACATTCAAAACGATCCACGGCCTCCAGGCCAGCGCGGCCCAGGCCCAGAAAGATGCCAGGAAATCAACCCCAAAGTGATATGCTCCGAGAAAACCCTTGGTTCCCCCTGGAACGAAATAGGGGTGATCCCCGTTCAGGATGCTCGCTACCTTTGAGAAGTGATAGGGATCATCCCAGACAATCCCTAGTATGCTGAGCGGAAGAAGCAGGGCCCCCGTGAAAACGAGTCCCCACAAAAGCCGCTTGGAGTCGCTGAGATCCGGAGGTTTCTTAATCAACAGAAACGCTCCCCATACCCAGAGCGGTATGAGGACCCCGGAAACCACAAACCCCAGAGTTGGGAACCTCAGACCGCATATGTAAAGGAGGTATGTTGTTGCGGAAACTATTATCTGGCCCAGAGCGAGAGAGGCGGCCAAAACCCATGGTTTGGTTTCCGTTTTTTCTTTCCCAGCCAGGAACAAGGGCGCGCCTATGGGGATGTGGGCGAGGGGATAGAGGGCGAGGGCAAGGAAAGTATAAGGGAGGGAGGAGAGGAAAAGAGCCAGGTTCATTTCCGCTTCGTGCAAATGAACAGGCTATCCCCTCCTGCTGTCAGCGCTTTAGTATACCACCCCTCATCCTCAAGCCCAGGATAAGGCTTTTGGCCGGAAGCGAACACGAGGGCATCCGTGCCTATGCGCTCGCTCAGCATCCGGGCATGCTCGGCCCTGTCCGGATAAAGAACCGTATAGATATCCGGCTCATACACAGGAAGGAGCTCAAGGCTGAACCCCCTGATTCCGACTATACGCGCATCAGGCGGAAGGTTCTCCTTTAGAACAGGATAGATCTCCTGCATCTTCCTAAGCCCCTCCCTGGAGGTCTTCTGAAGGTTCCAGGAGCATAAGGCCCCAATTGTAAGCTCGCACGCGAGGGCCATGCAAATCAGAAACCTGCTTATCCGGGTGAGCCTGAGCCGCGCCGCTATGAAAACCACGGCCACAGAACCGAAAACGAGGCCTATCCTCATCAGGTAATCGGTCTTAGGGTAATAAAGGGTGAACATGGCGGGAACGATGAGAACCAGAAAGCCCAAACCGAGCCTCATCTTCCATCCCTTGACAATGATTGGGGCCAGGATTATTGCTCCGAGCGTCCAAACATCTGCCGCGATCGTTTCCCATGACTTGTTCCTCGGCAGGATCAAAAGTAGCCTGAGGGGTTTCTTGAGAAGGAGCCAGAAGAGCTCTGGCAGGGATAGCTTCGGAAAGTCCTCTGGTCTCACCACATTCCACATGGGGTTGTGTTCTGGGGTGATTGTTCCGGTTTTGAATAGAATGCCATGTTGGTTGAAGACATAGCTTGTTTCAGAGAATCCTGGCCACAGCGAATAATAAAGATACGAGAGGATCAGGGAGGCCGCTAGGATAATGAGCGTGAGAATGGTCAAGGTTGACCACCTGGCCCCCCTTTCCCGTAAGAGAGAAAGGATGAGCGGCAGGAAAAACAGGGCTGTTTCCCTCGTGGCATATGCAAATATGAGAATTATCCCTATACCAATGAGCAGGGCAATAGTTCGGCCGGCCCGAGGCAGGGAGGCTGTGAAAACCGAAAGCATCAGCCAAAAGAGGAGGGGCATCTCAGCCATCCCGGTGAACTGATAAACCATTATGCTAGGGAATAGCATGAATAGAAGAGCGCCCCAGAAGGCCTTTTCGCTGTCTGACCAAAGAAGAAGCGTGAAATACGCGAGAGCTGAGGAGCCGAGCGCGAGGGCGATGTTCAGTATGATAGGCGTGCATGGCCCTGTTTTTGTGAGCCACATGAAACCAGCGAGTAAAAGCGGCCAGCCCGGCATATGATAATCAGGGTGGGGAACCCCCATGAAGTAAGCCATTGTTGGGGTGCTAAGCGATATAACCAGGCCCTTGCCCCCAAGGAGATTTCTCGCGGCCGTGAAGTAGCTTATGGCATCGGAGTTAACAGGTATCTTAGGAAAAAAGATGAGGCCGAATATGCCCATCGTTGCACCCGCTGAGAGGACAAGCAGAAGATACAGAATCTCCTTCTTGGACAAGACTAAGAGTATACCGGCCAAGGATGTCCATCCACAATTGCCTGTGCCCCAGGATTTTCGTTAAAATATCGTAGTGTTCAAGGACAGATACTTTCAGGTTTTTTTGGTCCTTCTTTGCGCTTGGTTTGTCTTCCAGATGCTCACGATTGGCTTCTGGCCCCTACCAGACCTTGATGGGGATGAGGCCTGGTTTGCTTCTTTGGCTACAGGGCTTTTGCGATACGGGCTTTGTAAGAGCGCGCTTCTGGCAGGTTCTTCACTGGAATCAAGAGGTATGGGCATCACATCGTTTTGGGTTTATGCGGGCATTCTAGCTGGTTTCATCAAGCTCATTGGCACGAATCTCATTGCTCTCAGGCTCCCCAGCCTCATAGCCAGCGTTCTCGTTGTCTTCACAGGCTTCTGGCTCGCCAGCTCCCTCGTTGACAGAAAGGTGGGGCTTCTTTCTGGTTGCGCGCTCATGCTTTCGGCCCCTTTTGCGGGCCTGTCCCACTATGGCAGGCCAGAGGTCCTGGTTTCTCTCGGTTTTGTCGGGATAGCCACCCTCTGCTTGTCTGAACCGCAGAGGGCCTGGAGGTCTTTTTTGGGTGGGTTTCTCGGCATCGCTCTTTTTCTCGTCTATCCGCTGGGCCCTGCCGCTGGGCTAGCGGCCTTGGTTTTACCGTTGTTCGCGTGGAGGCCAAGGCTTTTCCTGTGGGCCGCTCTTGGTTTTGTCGCGGGATCAGCTCTTATTTTCTTCACCAACATCCTTCCCTTTCTCGGCCAGAGCCCATTCTCAGATGTTCACGCTCACTACGGCATGCAGTTTATCCCAGGCCTCTTGTTCAAAAACCCTCTGGTGGTTCCGGTTAAGTGGCTCAAGAGAATTGCCACTGAAATCCCTTCTCAGGTGATCCCCATGTATGGCTTTTGGACCCCGGTCGTTGCCGCGATGGGGCTTGGGGGCTTGCTTTTGGGTCGGATGAGGAGGCTCGGGGTCTTCTTCCTTCTCTTGATCCTGGCTTCGGCATTCTGGTTCCCGAGGTTCAGATACTCCTATTTTGTTATGTTTCTGCCGTTTCTGGCCATAGGGTTTGGCGCGCTCATGGCCCAACTTGGACCCAGGCTCAGGTGGGTTTTGTTGGCCGCTCTCCTTGTTCCAGAGATGTATTACGCTCAGAGGGAGATCCGGCTCGCTTGCGGCCAGGCCTCGGCTCAGGCCAGGGTTTATCGTGAAGTAGCAAAAGCGATCCCGAAGGACGCGAAGGCCCTCGGAACGAGCACGCGTTTCTTCTGGCCCCTCGGGGAACGCTATGGGTTTCCGGCCTCTCCTGAGTATGTCTCAGGCAGGATAACCCTTGCCGAATTGATGAGGAGCCGCGGCGCGGAATACCTTATTGTTGAGAAACACGATTACCCAGCCTTGCCCATAGAAGAACGCGAGCGCGCTAACCCGAACGCGAACCAGAACTTCGCTAAATCCATGGATGTTTTTGAGGCAGATCTGCTCTCGGATACGGGGGCGTTTGTGCTGGTAAAAAGCATCCCCGGTGGCTATCTGGATGTGAGGGAAGTCGCTATATACAGGCTAAGGTGAGCGTTATTTCCCTTCAGGCCAAAGGTTCTCCACCGTGTATCCGTCCGGCCCTGAGACCACGAGGGCTTTTACCCTAACATCCTTTCCGTGGATGGAAAGCAGTGCCTCGGGGTCATATGTGTTGTATCGGCCGAGGAGGGAAGAGACATCCCCCGCGGTTCCCTTTATGAGGAACCTTATCTCAACCCCCAGCTTTCCGAGCTGCTCAGCGCTATCAAGGAGGTCCACTGTCTCAGAATCAGAGGCCTCAAGCACCATATCAGCGCCGCGGGATTCGTCAAAAACCCCCTTGCCAGAGGTGAAGTAGTATTCCAGCTCCTCAGCCAAGGATGAGAGATACTCCTCCTCCATGGTGAACCCAGCGGCTAGCTTGTGGCCGCCGTAATCGGATAGGAGATGGGATATGTTGGATAGGAGGTCCATCATGTCGTAACCCCAGGGAGCCCTTATCTCAGCGACCACCCGGCCGTCCGCCTTCCTGCCCATCACTATAGCCGGAACATCATACTTGTTCTTGAGCTTGCTGGAGATATAAGAGAGGTAGCCAGGCTCCGTATCCCCAGCGTCAAGTAGGATGTAGCCCCTGACCCTCTTTATCTTCTGGATGAACTCTGAGTATATCCTCTCGGCCCTGGCAAACCACTTGTCAGCCTCTCCAAGGAGCTCAGCCAGGATGTCCTCGGCCGTTGCCTCGTCGGTTGTCACCAAAAGCTCAACCCCAGGGTGCTTCCCTCCGGAGGATTTGCCAGCTGATATGGCCGTTATTATGGCCTCAGGGGTCGGCCTTACCCCCCTTATCCGCTCGTATGCCCTTATGAAGGGAAACGATAGCCTGGACATCAGCTCTCTGCCCCTGTCAGCTATGGCCTTGTTCTCAGCGAAGAGAGGGACCTTATCCGCTAGGGTTCCTATCATCGCATAGATAATGAGCTCGGGAAACTCCCTCTCTATATCGGAAAGGGTATAGCTGTTTCGGAGCGAGAGTATGGCCCAGGCGCACTTCAGGGCTACCCCTACCCCAGCGAGGTGCTTGAAGCTTCCGCCCATCTTCGGATTGACGACGGTTATGCCGGATGTGGATGATGTGAGCTCGTGATGGTCGGTTATTAGTATGTCCATGCCCATGCTCCTCGCGTATTCAACCATCTCAAGGTCCCCTGATCCGGTATCAACCGTCAGGATGAGGCCATAACCCTGCCCTCTTGCCCAATCTATACCCTCCGAGGTTAGGCCGTGCCCCTCTGAGGCCTTTGAGGGGATGTAGTATCCCGCAGAGGCATTTATGTGCCTCAGGGTCCTGAGCATCACAGCGACGGATGTTATCCCATCTGCGTCCTCGTGGCCCCATACCAGGATCTTCTCTTGCCTGCCAGCGCTCCGGAGGATGCTCTTTACGAGGCTGGACATGTTCGGAAGGTTGTCCGGCTCCAGAAGATTCTCAAATGATGGGTTCAGGGTCAGGTCTAGGAGAACATCGCTGTCCGCCCCTTTCTCAGCGAGAACGGACATAAGCCTCTCAGGTATATCAAACTGGGGTTCCGGATCCTCAAATTCCATTATGTTCATATCACACCTTTTCTATGTTCAGGGGCACTGGCCCCAGGAACCTGGACACGAGGGTCTCGTATCCAGGGGGAAAGTCGGTGAGGAAAACCCTCACCCTTCCCTGCCCTTCTTTCTTTGCCATATCATTCTCATCAAGGTATTCCTTCAGGGCTCGGGCCGCCTCCTCCGATGGGTCAACCAGAACCGTTCCCGCTCCCAAGAAGTCCGAAAGGAGGGGTTTTAGAAGGGGATAATGGGTGCATCCAAGGATGAGAACCTCCACATCGCGCATGTCAGAAAGGTAATACTCAACTATTGCCTTTGGGATGGGGCCCATTACCATGCCCTCCTCAACGAGGGGAACGAAGAGGGGACAAGCCCTTGCCCGAACCTCTGCGTTTGGTTGGCGTTCCTTCACTAGCCTCTGATACTCTCCCTTTTTTATGCTAGCTGTTGTTCCTATGACGCCTATCGTGCCAAAGCTCCTCTCTGAGAATATGGGTGCTCTCGCTCCTGCCTCCACGACCCCTATAACCGGCACGGGGCTTCTCTCCCTGAGCGCGTCCATTGCCACGGAGGCAGAGGTTGAGCACGCGACCACTATCACCTTTACCCTTTTGCCCAGAAGGAAATCAAGGTTTTCAAGGGAAAACCTCTTCACGGCCTCCTCGGATTTTGTGCCATAGGGTAGTCTCGCTGTATCCCCGAGATAGATTATGTCCTCTGAGGGCGCGATCTTGAGAAACTCCCTAACCACGGTCAAGCCGCCGAGGCCTGAGTCAAAGAAACCAATAGGGCTCTCATTTGCTCTCATAGCGCTTTTTGAACTCCTTGACCCCCACGACTATGCCCTTCACTATTTTCATCTGAACCTCTTTTTCCTGAAGCAGTTTCGCGTCCTGTTTATTTGATATGAAGGCCATCTCAACGAGGATTGATGGCATATAACAGCCCCGAAGGACATAAAAACCAGCCTGTTTCACGCCGCGGTTCTCAAGTTTAGTTTCCTCCACTATACCCTCGTGAACGAAAGCCGCGAGGTCCTGCGATTCCTTCAGATACTCGTTCTGGATCATGTCCGAGAGGATGTAGCCCACTATGTCTGATTTGTCAGTAAGCTCCCCCTCATACTCTATTGCTTTGTTCTCAAATGCGGCAACCGAGCGCTCCCAATCCGTCCTAGCGGCCGCGAGGAAATAGGTCTCTGTTCCCCGGGCTTCCTTGCGCTTTCCCCAGTTGCAGTGCAGGCTTATGAAGAGATCAGCCCCTGCCCTGTTGGCTATCCTCGCTCTGTCCCCAAGGGTCACGAACCTGTCGTCCTCCCTCGTTAGGATGACCCTAACCCCCAGCTCTCGCTCGAGCTCCTTTTTTAGGAGGAGGGCAACCGAAAGCGTGATGTCTTTCTCGCATAGGCTATCATACCCTATTGCTCCTGGGTCCTTTCCTCCGTGCCCAGGGTCTACCACTATGAGGTCCAGCTTCCTTTTTTTCTGCTCCGGCTCCTTCACCTTCCTGGTCTTATAGACCGAGAGAACGAAGAGGTCAGTCCTGTCGTGCAACTGGTATCCCGAAGCCCCCTCACCGAGGGATACATGTATGGTCATTCCTCTCTCAGCGTGAGTGATCAGGATTGAGGTGACCGGCCCCTTCCCTTCAATCCGATAATCCTTCCAGTAGAACCCTCCGGGAACGCTCAGGGTTATGACGCTGGGGGCAGTTGGATCTGCCTGGGGTTTGAGGTGAACCCCTTCGGCGTATCTCACTGTAAGACACACCGAATCCCCCCTGTCATCAATAGAGATATTCCCTATCGTGGGTTTATCATCCTTCACGAAGAACCTCTTCTTTTCCCTGTCCCAGTAAGCATATCCCCTTATGACCTTGCAAAGCGTGAACGAGACGAACTCCGCTGGCATGTAGAGGACATCGTCCTTCCAGAAGGACATTGGAGCCTTGTAAAGGTTGTCATTGAGCTGAATACTCTCCTCATTTATCTTTATCTTCACCTCTTTTAGCTGGGTCGCGAGCCAAGCGCCGCCCGTTCTCGTCATTCCGAAGGCGGAGAATGCGCTATCCGGCGGCACGAAATCCCCTATCTCTGTTGAGAGATAAGGCACATTTATGTAGGTGGTCGCGGCGAGGAACAGCGCGGGCATTATCCCCTAAGCTCCTTCCGTATTTCCCTCTCAGCCTCCCTTCTCTTTATGACATCCCTTTTCTCGTGCTTCTTTCTTCCCTTGGCCAGACCGAGCTCAAGCTTTATGAAACCCCTCTTTATGTATATGCTCAGGGGGATGAGGGTATATCCTCTCCGGGAGACCTTGCCTATGAGGTGTTTTATCTCGTTCTTTCTGAGGAGCAATTTTCTCGGCCTCGTGGGTTCGTGGACGAAGGGCCCTGAGTGGGGATACTGCGCGACATGCATGTCCATGAGCCATATCTCTCCCCCTATGGGTTCAGCATAGGCCTCGGCTATGGAGACCATGCCTGCCTTTATGGATTTAACCTCTGAGCCCAAAAGCACGATACCGCACTCCACTGTCTCGATTATCTCGTAGTCCCTCCTGGCCCTGCGGTTGGAGACTATGATTCTTACCGGGGGCATCCCAGGTCAATTTGGATCCTGTGCGCATCTCCCAAAAGCCCTTGGGGAGTCCAGGAATATGCCAATCTCGTGGTGCCAAGCCTGAATAGGGCACCGGCGCTCAATCCCGTCAAAATATCGCCCTCACCAGCGAGTTTCCTCGTCTTTGAGTTGAAGGAGGCCGCGACGCCAATAGGGTAGCCGTAAACCCACCACACCCCACCGAGGGTTCCATACACTGGCAGGTCCATCTGGGAACCCAGGCCCGCTGAGAGCTCCCAGCTCTTCCCAGGAGAGATCCACTTTGCTCCCGCCTCAGCTCCGGCTGGCAATCTCGATCTCACGGATTCAAATGGCATGAGCTCGTATCCGAGATGCTTTGCCTGAAAAGCCCAGAGAACCTCTGATCTCATAAGAGGAATGCTTCCGCCTATCCCGATGCTCAGGGCCCCAGCGAAAGCGGATTGGCCTGCGGCTGACTGGAAAAGCAGTTCCGCACCCAAGAGGATCGTGTAGCCCCTCCAAGAGAATACCCTGGCGCCCGAGAAAGCGCCAGCGTGATACGCGAAATCCCCAATATATGTGCCAGCTGTGTCGTAGCCCTCAATTTTCCCTGAGTTCAAATATATCCCTTCAATGTAGAATCCCCTGACATGGCCCCCTGCCTTGCCAGCCTTTATGCCCGCCACATACGATGTTCCCGAGAAAGTCGTTTTTGGTATCGGGGCTATGAATCTGGGTTCCCCGCGCGAGAATATTGCCTCATCAACGCTGTATGGCAAGAGCAAATACTGATACCCCAGGTCTCCAGGGGCAAGGGCCAGAATCAGTATCGCGAGCATGGCGAAATTATAATCCAAAAGGCAGGGCCTTTGCAAAGGCCCTGCCTCGCTACCTTCAGCGCACAACTACACTCCCAGATTGGTTTCGGGTTTTCCAGAGATAAACCCCTGCTTCCAGGCCTATTTTGTTCTCGCCCCTTTTGAGATCGGCCGAATAAAGTAGCCTTCCGTCCGCTTTGTAGATCTTTATCGGAATGCCCTCAGGCGAGATGAAAAGAGCGGCGCCGGAGAGTGGGCTACAGCTTATCCCCGGTCGCAGAGGGATAGCACCTTCCTCAACAGCGGGAGGGCAGACATCAGCAAAGATAAGCATTGGGTTGGCCACGCTGAGCGTCGGGTTGCCCTGGGCAAGAGAGCAGTCCTCGAGCCCATCCGGCTGTGTTGTAAAGAGCACCGCAGAGAAGATGTTTGGCGCGCACGAGTAAGCGCAATCCTGGTAATTTCCCCCAGCATCAAGGATGAGAAGCGCATGATCCCAACCCCCTGAGCCAAAGCTCGCAGTGCTTCCTGCCAGGGCTATGTAGCCTGTTTGGGTAATGGCGACCGAAGCCGCCTGATCCTCGGCTGTGCCGCCAAATGTCCTGGCCCAGAGGAGGCCCCCTGATAGGTTCATCCCGAAAGCGAAAAAGTCACCTCCGCCGGCACCAAAACCGGATGTGAATCCGACAATAACCAGAGTGCCGCCGCGGACATAAGCCTCATAAGCGTAATCATTTCCAGGACCCCCTATGGACTTTGCCCAGCGGAGAGTCCCTGAAGGAGTTATCATGGCGATAAGGGCATCCGCTAGTCCGGACCCAAAACCATCTGTGTAGCCCAAGAGAGCCAAGTTGCCATCATCCGTTTCCTTCACAGAATAGGCCCATTCATCATTTGGCCCTCCAAATGTCATAGCCAGGCCCAAAGAGCCTGATTCCGATAGCTTGATGATCAGGAAATCCGCTCCACCATCCCCAAAGCTGTCCGTGTATCCAGCTGCCGCTATGCTCCCATCGGATGCCCTGAGGACCGAGGACGCCCATTCCTGGCCGGGCCCCCCGAATGTCTTTGCCCACTCAGGGTTCCCGTCTGAGGAGAGCTTCAGTATTAGGAGGTCTGCACCACCAGAACCGAAACTAGTTGTGTAGCCCACCACAACGAATCCGGTGTTCGCTGGCGCGACGGAATAGGCTCGTTCATCCCCAGGGCCCCCAAATGTCCTTGCCCATTCAAGGTTTCCAAGGGAATCCATTCTAGCGACCAAGAGATCAGATCCGCCTGCCCCTGAGCTTCTCGTATACCCTGCGAGGATGATGTCGCGGTCGGGAAGCTCAATGACCGAATAGGCCCAATCATCATCAGGTCCACCTATTGTCTTTGCCCACATCAGATTCCCCAGACGAGATATTTTCATAACCATGAGATCGGCATTACCAGCACCGAAGCCAGCAGTGTAGCCAGCAAGGAGAAATCCGCCATCAGCTGTCAAGGCCATGGAATAGGTGCCATCATCTCCGGATCCCCCAAATGTTCTGGCGAAGAGTGTTTGAGATAAAAGCAAGAACAAGAGGGAGTTAGAGACCAACATCCCTAAATTCTCCGCATCGCATATCTTAAAGGAACATGAGAGGCCATAGCAACCAATTGAAGACAGCTCATGAACGACCCACAGGGGCCCTCCTAATGCCGCTCATGAACAAGAAAACGCCGCTCGCGATAATGCCTCCGGGGATCAGCAGGTAAATAGCCCAGGATACATTTGGCGCTCTAATTAGCCACAGGCAAGCTAGCCCTATGCCTTCCAGGAAAAGTATGATGCCGGAGGTTTTCCTGAACCATATTCCGAGGACCGTAGGAACAAGAACCAGGAGCGCCGGGAGGGAATGCACAGCCATGCCAAGGGGATCTGACCATGTGTCAAGGACGAAGAGCAGGAGAAACACTCCCTCCACGAAACCAAGGGAGAGGCCAATAATCCAGAGGACTTTCTTCATGTTGAGGTGCCCCCGCGTTTACCCATGACCCTGAGAAAATACCCTATGGAGCGATCGTATGTCCGTTCCGCATCCGGAGGAAAGAAACAGCCCGGCAGTTCCCCCGAATCCCTGTGATACCTTATGCACTCACAACAAATCCCTTTCCGAGGACACGGTTCATAGGTGCATGTGCAGAGATCCAAGTTATTCTTCTGGTCGCATTGCCTCGCCATCGTGAAAATTATAATCCTTGAGCTTATCACAGAGCCAGGCTAAGCTCCTTCCGAGTCGCCTCGCATCCTCCATTGCCTCCTCGGGATCTATGGTATTATCATACACAAGCCCATAGGGTGGGATAATGAAGCCCATCCAACTGAGAGCGGCTGCCAGGGGCGCGAGGGCCGCTATAGAGCCCTCGTCCTCCGCTACCGCGAGGAGGCCGCAAGGCTTTCCATCAAGGTATTTCTCCTTGTTCTCCAAGGGCGTTAGCCTGTCCACAAATGTCTTGGTTAAGCCTGATACGCTATACCAATAGACTGGGGAACCTATGGCCAGAGCGTCTGCCCAGATTATCTTCTGGAAAAGCCCTGCCATGGCATCTGCCAGCTCCCCTCTCGTGCAACGAGAAAGGTCGCATTCCTCACGGTGATCCGAATAACAACCCATGCATTGCCTTATCGGTGTATCGGAAAGATGAACGAGCTCGGTCTCAGCACCCAACTCAGAGGCTCCCGCGAGGACCTCCTTGAGTAGCCTAACAGTCCTACCTTCCTTCCTCGGACTGCCCGAGAACGCGAGGATCTTCATGGCACAAAGAGGGTTTCCTTTTCGGGGTAAAAGGAGGCGGCGCCCGGAATTGAACCGGGGTATAACGGTTTTGCAAACCGTCGCCTTACCTCTTGGCTACGCCGCCCTAGGCTTATATTTTAATGCAAACGCTCCTGCTGGGGCAACGGCTTTGGCTACCTGATGCTATCCTAAATCAGAACTTGTTTCTATAGGGGATGGTGATGCGCAGGCTCAAAACCTCATTCGCAAAGATGAGGGTGAGCAAAGTCCTTGTGAGGGCCTTCTACTTTACCCTTATGATGTCCAAACCCTTCTCATTTCCGTTGTCAGTGGCCAGGATGTAATCGCCCCGGAGGGCGACATCCGTGTAAAGCGCGCCGCTGGATTCCAGCTCAAACAACAGGCTCATGTCCGCTGGATCCGAAATATCAACAGCCAGTATGCCGCCGGAGCCGTTGGCTGTGTAGGCCGTGGAACCATCAAGAACCACTCCCCAGAAGTCAGGGCCGCCGGTGGGATCGTTAAAAACACCCAACTCAGAACCATCTGCCAGGTTCATGGCTATAAAACCGCCTGCGCCGTCAGCTAAGTATGCTATTTCGCCAGCGATGGAGATGCCCCGCATGGATGGAGGCCCGGAGATGCCGGTGGTTGGATGGACATATTGAAGGACCAGGAGTGTATCCAGCAAGTAGAGCCTGCCTGCTTCTGTTCCCGTAGAAACATAGTTGCCATCAACCCAAACGCTTATATGAACCTCGCCGGTATCAGAGAACTCTCTCAGCATGAAGGGGGTTGTTGGGTCAGATACATCCAGAACCTGCACTACGCCCCTATCAGCAGAGAGGTCTTTGCCAACCACATAGGCTCTGGAACCAACAGCAAAAACATCGTTCACCCTTATTAGATCCACGCCGAGGCTGTCAGGGTTTCCAGTATATCTGCCCAGCAAGGATGGGTGAGCGGGGTCAGATATATCGTAAATGAGGAGTCCGGAATCTGCACCGGCCACATAAAGTCTTGACCCGTCCACGAAAAGGTTCCTGGCGTCCATGCCAGAAAGACTGTCAGTAAGAGTGGGTGCTTGGACATCAGATATGTCTATCACATAGACTCCATTGGGGCCGGAAGCCGCATACCCGTAATTGCCCGTGGCCGCGGCACCGTAGACGCCGGCTACCCCATCCAGGTCTACATGGCTTACTATCTCAGGGGTGAACTCCTTCTCCTTCCCGCAGGTAGCGAGAAAGGGAAGGGCCATCAGGCCTCCGCGGTAAAAAAGCCTTTTGATCATCGTATGCCTCCTCACGCGCCTCTATAGTATACGGTCCGCGCTAACACAAATCTAACACTGGGTTCCTGGTGCATAAAAAGCCCCGGCTCTGAAGCCGGGGCGGGGTTTCAGCAATGGCAGGTTATCTCACAAGCTTGACGCTTTTAGTCCCTCCCGGATATCTCAGCACGACCAGATAAACACCCTTAGGCTGATGCTCGGGGACAAACTTGTGCTCTCCAGGCCCAAGGACCCCATTGAAGAGAACCTGGGTAAGGCGGCCAGAGGCATCGTAAAGGCACAACGAAACCCCGGCGCCTGTTGGCATGAAGAGATAGACTGACCCCCCAAGGGCTTTCAAGGAGAACGGGTTGATGGTTCCAGCACCCTCTTTCAGCGAGACCGTGTTCTCCACATACACGCCGCAATGGGTGCATCCCTTGCTGTCATCATCCAGAGCATACATGCTGTTGCCGGCCCCCACCATTATCTCCGAGCAGCTGTCGCCATCTATATCTCCTGAAAACGGATAGATGGCGCCAGAAGCCAGGGGCTTGCTCCATAGCAACGATCCGTTCTCTGCGTTGAGACAGGTGAGGCCGGAGCCAATAGCATAAAGGACATGAACGCTATCAGTATCACCGCCTCCGCCCCCAGTATCGCTCACAAACACGGGGATGAGAACCTCAAGTATATCGTCCTTTTCCACATCTAGAAGGGATAGTGCGCCATACACGGGTACCCCTGTCTCGTAGACCCACTCCACCAGACCGGTTGCACCATCCAGACAGTAGATCCCGTATGTATAATAGGAGAGATTGATATAGAGACTATCCGTGTCCCCGGTGTCGGCCACCCATGTGTAAGCGGCAACCATTATCTCGCGGGAATAGCCATCCCTGTCTATATCATCGGCTATGGCTGGTGTGGAGGTGACCACGCTGTATGTCCCTCCAAAATTGGAAAGCCATTTCAGTGAGCCCGTGGCCCCGTTCAGGACATAAAGCCCATCAGCTCCGACTACCACATCCAGATAACCGTCACCATCCAGATCGGATACGGCTGGAGAGGTAAGATCCCAGTGGCCGGTCGCATAGACCCAGAGGACAATGCTGCTGTGATTTAGGCAATAGACCTTGTTGCCGGAGGAGACCACTACTTCCAGAACCCCATCGTTGTTCATGTCCCCCAGAGCCGGTGAGGAGCGCACTGGTGAGCCTGTGGCATAGGTCCACAACGCAAGCCCATCCTTGCCGTCTAGACAGTAGACCTTGCCATCATTGCACCCGAAAACAACCTCAAGGGTGCCATCCCCCAGCAGATTCCCGGCTACCGGAGACGAGTAGATGAAGTTGTCAGCCTGGAAACTCCACTTCACTGAGCCATCCTCTCCCCTCAGACAGTAGAGTTTGCCATATATGTAGATGGAATCGTAGAAGTAGCTGGTTCCTATGAGCACCTCCTTCTTGCCGTCTCCGTCCAGGTCAACCACGCTCGGAGAGGTTGTGACCTTATTGTCTCCGGTGGAAAAGACCCACTTCGTTGCGCCCGTCGTGCCATCCACGCAATAGACGCTACCCGCGTAGCTCCCGAATATCACCTCAGTGGCGCCATCCTCATCGCAGTCCGCTATGGCCGAGAACTGTGCTACTGTGCCGTTGGTCGCGAACTCCCATTTCAGCGCAGGCTCAGCCTCCATCCCTCCCTTCATGAGCTGAAGGGCCTGGTGGCTGACATCGCCACCCCAGAAGGGCCAGTAGCCCAGGGTGGCTCCCATCAACATGGTTCCTATGAGCATCATCATGGTAGAACCTCCTTTGGGTTCGGTTTCGTACTCCTTTTCTTTCTCACAGCGTTAAATTTATAAGATATATGCTAACACGGAACTAACACACCGATAATTGAGCCAGTCCAAAGTCGCAGTTTAAAATATCTGCGTGGACAAGCTGGAAAAGATCAAGAAGGGGATGGAGCTCCTGAGAGCCGGAAAGGAAAGCGAGCTCGCAGATTATCTCTCAGATTTAAAGGAGGATCCGCTGGTTTTATCACTCTTGGAGGTGTCCATAGCCACTTACAGGGCTGTTCCTCACGAGGCTATCAGAAAGGGGGTGAAGCTCTTGCCCATGGTCGCAGGCGAGCTTGAGCTTGCCAGGTTTCTCTTCAATCAGCTGGGCTGGGCTTACAGAATGATGGGGGAAATGGACACGGCAGAAAACTATTTCCTGAGGGCCTACGAGATCAGCGAGGAAATAGGGGACCGCCACTCAGCGGATGTGGCTAGATTGAATCTCCTTCACAACAAGTTTTTCAGGGCTGAATATGAACCCCTTTACCGTGAGCTCAGAGAATTCAAACCGTTGAATATATCATTGAGCCAACAGGCCAAGTATCTTCTAGGCGTGCTTGAGATAATTCGTGGTAAGCCTGACAGATCTCTCGAGATATTCAATTCCCTGTTGGACTCAGAGGGTAGCACCCTTTTCAAGCTGGCCCTATTGGAGATGAAAGGTCTGGCCACCAGGATGGCCGGGAAACCTGATGTGGCTTTGCGTCTCCTCTTGGACTCGGCCCAGGGTTATCTGGATTCCAAAGCGACATACGCCTCATTTCCATGCGCGAAGGCCCTGGAGATATCCCGGCTGACCGGTATTGAGCTCCCATCCCGCGAGCTCGTGGATAAATGCGTGGCGCTGGCCGAAAAGGGTTCCTGGGGAGAGAAGGCCGCTGCTTTGGAGATAACCGCGCTCCTGAACAAAGATACCGGCAAGGCTGCCGAGGGGCTCCTGGAGGCCGCGCGAAGCTACTACAGAGCCTACCAGCCCCTTGAGGCCTTTCTTACAGGGCTCAACGCGGCTTATCTTTCTTGGCGAGCGAATACCTCCACTTTTCCTGAAGCGCTCAGGTTTCTCGGGCCGCTGGCACCTCTTCATCCAGGGATCAAACAGGACCCCCTTCTGGGCGATTTCCTGACCAGGCTGGAACCCTTTCTGAGATACGAGTCACCGGAGGATGAGCCAAGGGGTATAAAGGCTTGCCTTATTGACGGATTCAAGGTTTTTGTTGATGGGCAAGAGGTGCCAATTTCAACCTGGCGAAGGAAAAGGGCCGTTAGGGCCCTCACCTATCTCCTCCTATCCCCTAAACACAGGATATCGTGCGATCACCTGTTTTACCTTCTCTGGCCCAACTCTACATACGACGGGAGAACGAGGCAGTGGCTCTATGTGGTCGTGAATACCATAAGAAAGAGCCTAGGAAAACCCCATCTTCTCGTTAAAAAACACGATTTTTATCAGCTGGAGGATACCGTGACGGATATGGAGGAGCTAGAAGACCTCGTTCGCAGGGCCGAGGCCACCCGGGATCCTGCTGAGAGGGAGGAACTCCTCACTAGGGCCAAGGATATTGCCGGGGAAGAACTGCTTCCAGAGATCCTTGATGACCATTATGTTGAGGAACACAGGGAATATTACAAGAGGTTAAAAAAGAGGTTATCCGGCGAATAGGCCTCCAGCCATTCCCATTAATGGAATGGGTTGATTGTTTTCTTATGGCGATGCCGTGCCTTAGAATTATGGAGCTGATTCTTCTGGATCGTTTGTGAGGAAATGGCTATGGAATTTACCAGGAGTGAGAAAGAAGTGGTTGCAGTCTTCTCTGACGGCGAGGATTTCGGAGAGTCCCTGAAGACAATGCTTCCCTCCCTTAATCCAACCCTTCACGCCATAGCCTCAGCCGCGGGTATGTTCCGGGACGCTGAGCTGGGGGTCATGATGGGAGAGGATTACGCTCGCAGGTTGTTCCATGAGCCCATGGAGGTGCTTGCTCTTTCAGGATCGGTTAATCCCACGGATGAACCGCTCTTTCACATACACGCGACGCTCGGCGACCACGATTTCAGCGCGGTCGGAGGACACCTTTTCGGGGCCACGGTTCACAACACCCTGGAAATGATCCTGATTGACACTGGTATAAGGGCAAAAAGGGTTCTGGCCAGGGGCAAACTGCGGGTTTTGAGGCTTTGCGGCGGAGAATAGCTCTTCTTGAAACATCCTGACCCGAAACCTTAGAATTTGCCCCAGAGGAGGAAAGGAAAAATGCGCTTTCTCGTCGGAAGAGATGCTTTCGCAGAGGCTTTATCCGCGGCCGTTAAGATACTGCCAGCAAGGCCGCCCATCCCCATTCTTGATACCGTGCTTCTGAGGGTGGAAGGCCAGACCCTTGAGATAGCGGCCACCAACATGGATATATCCATGAGGGAGTATCTCTCAGTAGCGGAGGCAGAGGATGGCCAAGTAGCCATAAGGGGGAAGACCCTCTTTGACACCATCAGCTCGCTGAGAGGCCCGAGCCTATCCTTTACACTTGACGACAGAACTCTCTACCTGAGGCACGACGGCGGCAAGTATAGGTTCTCTGGTTTCTCTCCGGATGAATTCCCAAGGATAAGGCGGGTCCCGGATGTCCAGGGTTTCAAAATCAAAACAGAGTATGTGAGGAATGGGCTGTCAGCGGTGGCTTTTTGCGCGGCCAGGGAAGACCCAAGAGCATTTCTAACCGGAGTCCTCTTGGAGATGAAGCGCGGGGAGATCAGATTCGTTGCTTCGGACAGTCAGCGTCTCGGCCTCTGGCGCAAGGAGATGGATTCTGATGTTGAGACAGCCGCGATAATGTCCAGGTCCATGGCCGAGATGCTCAAGAACCTTCCGGGCGAAACGCTTGATGTAAAGATAGAGGATGACTTCATATATGTTTCCCACGAGAGGGGACACATCCTCTCAAGGCTCATATCAGGGCCCTATGCCCCCTATGAGTCCGTCATACCCGCTGATCCAGGGAACGAGCTCGTTTTCTCCGCCGCTGAACTCACGGAGGCATTTAAGAGGGCTTTGGGCTTCACAGAACCTCCTCTGCACACCGTTAGGCTCATCCTAACGGGCTCTTCAGGAAGATTGGAGGCCCACAGCGCTTCCGGCTCGGCAGAGGAGGAATTTGCATGTGAGTATAGCGGCCCGGATATGGTGTTGGGGCTTTCGGGAAGGATGTTTCTTGAGGTTTTGAGGGCCATGCGTTCTGACAAGCTGAGGATGCGTATATACAGCCCAACATCCCCATTCAGGTTGGAACCCCTATCATCCGAGGCCGGGGAGGAGATCCTTTATCTGGTATTGCCCCTGAAGTTGGAGGAGGAGTTTCTGACCAGCGAAGAAGAGGAGGAGGAAACCGGGGAGGAGGCGGAGGAATTTGACGATTACGAGGAAGAGGAGGAATCCTGATAGGCGCGTGGCCCTCGTCTCCGCGTGCGCTTTGGGGATCTCATGTAGATATGATGGCTCTGGAAAACCCGAGCTCTCCGGCCTTCTTCCGGCTGATTTGATCCCTGTCCCCGTGTGTCCTGAACAGATGGGCGGTTTTCCAACCCCAAGGCCTCCGGCCTGGCTCACGGGAGGGGATGGCCGCGCCGTGCTTTCGGGCAGTGGGAGGGTTGTGAATCAGGATGGCCAGGATATCACGGCAGGTTTCATCAGGGGGGCACAGGAGGTCGCGAGGATAGCGAGATTGCTGGGCATAGGGGAAGCATACCTGGTTGAAAAAAGCCCTTCGTGCGGAGTGAGCCTCACCTGGACCGATGATGGCCTCGTGCCCGGGATGGGCGTGGCGGCCGCGGCTCTGGCGGCTGAGGGGGTAAAAGTAATGGGCATAGGGTAGCCCGGGCAAGCCTTTCCCTGATCTGGCCGTAAAATCCCGGCTTTTGTTGGGAAAAGGGCCTTGATCGTTCACCACTTGTTAATTTATAATATAGAGGTAGAAAAATAAAGTTTAGGAGGTGAAAAATGAAATGGAGCGAAGCAAATTCAGATGTGATGTCCTTCCAAGAGAAGGACGAAATAAGGTTTCTGGGAAATCTTCTAGGCGCCTATGGCGCCATCCCTGTGAGCGATCCCTCGTATGCTCTCAGAGCAGGGCTATTTGCTATGGGTATCGGTCCCGGTTGTGAGGTCATGGTTCCAGCGTTTGGAAGATTCACGCCTGGCCCGGAGGTCTTCGGCGTCGGAGCGAGGCCCTCATATGTGGATGTAGGGGCTGATATTGTTCTCACGCGTGAAAACCTCAGCCGAAAGCTTGAGAGCGAGTATAAGAGAGAAGGAGGTTTTTGGGTCCACAGGAGAAGGCTCTGGAGGCTCAGAGCAGTAATAATGACGCACCCTCTCGGTTTCTCACCATTCGTGGACGAGATTGAGGATTTCGCGGAGGAACACGGCCTCATCCTCGTGGATGATGCCAGATGCGCGCTCGGTTCAAGAATATGGAGCACGAAGCGTTCTGCCTGGATATACGCTGGATCTGCTGGGAGATTTGGGGTCGCGTGTTGTAACGGGAAGGGCTATCTGATGTCAGACGACCGCGGACTACTGAGCTTGATCATAGCGCAAATGAGATCCCCTGGCGAGGATGGGCTTTGCACTGATGCCTTGAAGGAGATCAGGCTGGAGGGATTGAGAAAGAGGAAGCGGCTTTCTGAGAGCCTGGCCAGGGCTGGAATCGGCGAGATCCCCCGAATCCCGAATTACTGCCAGACATCTTGTTCAGAGGTTCTGCTGATAACCGAAGACGATCGGGACGAGATAGCGGAGATGATTACGGAAAAGGGTTTTCTGGCTGAGACGGATTTCTGGCCGCTATCCGTAATGTTCTCTTCGGATAGGCAGTATGGATACAGAAAGGGGAGGTGTCCTGAGTCAGAGGACATAGCCAGAAGGGCAATAGCAGTAAGGATGAAGTGAGCGCGCGGCCCACCTGGGGAACCCGATCCTCAGACCCCCGGGAAAGGGCCGCGCTTTTCAGCCACCAACGCGCCAGCTGGCATGTTGTAAAATGCGAGTGTTATAATTTCTCCGTGCGTATAGGGTTTCCTCTCATGTCCCTCCGGCACCACGGCGGGGTCAGGGTTATAGTTGACTTTGCCAATCACCTCTCCAAAAGGGGACACGATGTCCACATTTTTGTCCCAAAGAACCAATTCTTTCCCCTATACCCCATAAACGAGGATGTGAGGGTCCACCTTCTCAGAAACTCCAACGAAGAGGGTTTTTTTTCCAGGCTAAAAACCCTCTATGACCTCGCTGAGGCGATGTCCTCGGTTGAGCTTGAGGTGGTCGTCGCGAATTTCTTCCCCACAGCCTATTCATCCTACTTCATGAGGAAAAGAGCGAAGGTGATCTATCTCGTGCAGGATGTCCCTCTGTTTTATGGCCGCACATCGCCAATGGGGCTTTTGCTGAGACTCTCTATGGGTTTTCCCTATCCGAAGGTCGCCATATCCCAATACATAGCCCAGACCCTGAGGGCCTCTGCTGAGATAATAAGCCTTGGCGTCTCAGATGCCTTCTATCCAGAACCGGATCCGGAGCTCCTTTCCGAGAAACAGCATCCCGCGATACTATATTTCCCGAGGAAGCAGGCATATAAAGGCATGGAATACTTCATAGAGGCTGTCCGCATAATGAGCGGGCGTGGTCTCAGGTTTGAGATATGGCTCGTCACGCAGGAAGAGGAGGCGCTTAACCCCTTTGAAGATATGGACATCCCCTGTTTCCTGATGAATGGCCAAGACGATAACCAACTGCGAAGGCTTTATTCTTCGGCAGACCTCTTTGTTTCCTCATCGGTGGCCGAAGGATTCAGTCTTCCGCCCCTGGAGGCGATGGCCTGCGGGACTCCGGTTGTGATGGCCGAGTGCGGTGGCGCATGGGACTATGCCGAACCAGAAAGCAACGCTATTGTTGTCCCAGCCAAAAATCCGGAGGCTCTTGCTGATGGGATACAAAGGGTCATCTCCGATCCGGTCCTCGCTAACAGATTGAGGGAGTCCGGGCTTGAGACCGCACGGAGATTCACTGCCAGCCAAGCGGCCAGGCGGTTTGAGGATTTTTTGATGAGGGCATGCGCAAATTGACCGGCGGAAGCGTCCTGCGTTATCATTTGCATACTACCGGAGGCAGGTTATGTTTGTTGATTTTATTTTGGTAATTATTTCCCAATTGGGCCTGGGCGCCGGTGGGTTTGGCGGGGGAACCGATTCCCTCTATGTGAGAATAGAAAAGGCATGGCCATTCTCGTTTACGCCATCAGTAGCGACCGATGGCAAGAAAGCTTACGCGGCCACAAAGGAAGGGGTTTATGCTGTATCACGGGACGCGGCAGAGGCCACCCTCATCCCCACCCCTTTTCCTGTCAAAACCGTGAGGTGCTACGGCGGCGTTATATATGCCATACTTGAGGGCCGCCAGGGCCTAATGGCCTTCAGAGGAGAGGAGAGAGGAACATATCCTTCGGATGCGAACTGCATGGATATGGCATTTTCGGGCTCATATGGGTTCATCGCAGGCGGGGAGGAGGGTCTCATCGTCGTGTCTCTCGCGGATCCCTTGTTCCCTCAGGATGTGGCTTATTTTGACACTCCTGGGTATGCTCAGTCCGTTGATGTTTCCGGGAGCTACGCGGCCGTTGCTGATGGCGAGACAGGGGTCTTTCTTCTTGATGTCTCCAACCCTGGCGCGCCAAAGATAGTGGGCAGATACGACACAAAAGGCCTCGCTTCCGGCGTCGCCATAGGCGGAAAATATGTTTTTGTAGCTGACGGAAAAGAGGGGCTTCTCATTCTTGATTTCAGCAGAACAGAACCCCTTGTGGGCCAATACAAGACCACGGGGTTTTCCAAAGCAGTGAGGGTTTCGGGGAAATACGCTTATGTGGCTGATGGCGGCGGAGGCCTCCGGATAATAGATGTCTCTGACCCTGCTAATCCCATAGAAAGGGCATATTACAATACCGCTGGCTTTAGCTCTGACATAAGCCTGGCCTTACCCCTTGTATATGTGGCTGATGGCCAGTATGGGCTTCTCATCATGGAAAACATGCTTCTAAAGCACTTCAAATGATAAAAACCGGGAGAGCTGGCGAGAGGATCAGGTGGGGAGACCTTGACATTGAATTCCTGAGGGATGGGGATGGCTGGAGGGCAATTGGCTCGGTGAATTGCCTTCTTCCTTTTGACCCTGTGGGCCGCGATGTCCTTATTGCTCCCATTTTGCCAAAAGAGAGGTATTACCTGGATGTTGAGCCCCCGGTCATCATCGCGCCTGGCTCATCGGTCGCGCTCACAGCAGTTTTCCCGGTCGGCGTTGAGGTTTTTCTCGGTGATCTCAAGATAGGGGATCACAATCCCAGGCTCAAGAGGACATATCTCGGCCCAACGACTGGCGGTGCATTTGCGGTCTATGTGCGTTCCGGCGAGATTTATCAGCCCGGCCTACTAGTTGATGTTTCAGTCGTCAACCACGAGAAAGAAACCCTCTGCTTTGACGAGCTGACGCTCGCGCCGTGGCTCCTTTCGGTTTTTGAACACGATGGGGAGTGGGTATCTGAGAGGCTAATAGTGCATCTGGGCCACGACGAGATCGATGTGAAGCACACGGATCAGGGTCCTGGCGAGCTGATAATAAGGGGGAGGAGAGAGAGCGAGATAAACAAGCGCCTCAAGAAATTCGTTCAGAGGTTGAAGGATGTCATTTAAGCCGGATCTGATAATAAGGGTTCTCCTCGCGATAGGAACAGGGGGAGGGATCGTGTTCGCTGGATGGCTAATAGGGAGGCTCATAAGAAAGCACATGGGGGCAAGCGCTCTACTCTATTCCAGGACGGTTTTCATACTCGGGGCGGTGATAGGGGTGTTCTTCGCGGTGATGAGCCTCGGTTTCAGCTGGAAGGGGGCCCTGGCGACGGCCGGAGTAACGGGGACTGTTCTCGCATTGCTGATAACATTTGTGGCCCAAACATCCATATCAAACTTCATCTCGGGCTATTTTCTTCTCCTGGACAAATCCTTCAAGGAGGGCGATGTTGTTGAGATAGGTGATACGGTAGGAATAGTGCTTGAAATAGGGTTTCTGTCCGTGAAGCTCAGAACATTTGACAACATAGTGGTTAGGATACCCAACACGGAGGTTCTAAACAAGGTGGTGAAGAACCTCACGGCCTACGAGATCCGAAGGATAGAGACAGCCGTGAACATGTCATACAAGGGCGACCCAGAAAGGGCAATATCCGCGATCCGAGAGGCCTTGGCCGCTGATCCCCTTTTCCTCGCAAACCCCGAACCCATTATTATAGCGAAGGGCTTCGGGGATCACGGGATCAGGCTCAGGGTGATGGCCTGGATAGACCAGAACGATTTCTTTGACGCGAGCTCAAGGCTCGTTATCCTGGTAAAAGAGGCCCTTGAGTCCGCGGGGATAGAGATCCCGCTCCCACAAGTGGTGGTGCACCATGAGGATTAGGGTGGCAGGAAGAGCGCTTGAGGCGCCAAAGGGCATAAGGCCAACGCAGGCTTATGTGAGGCGCTCGCTCTTTGATAGGCTCGGAAATGAGATTCTTGGAACGAGGATGCTGGAACTATTTGCCGGATCCGGAGCGGTTGGCATTGAAGCCCTCTGCCGGGGCGCCGCGTTCGTGGTTTTCGTGGAGAAATGGGAAAAAGGTGTAATGGCCATAACCGAGAACCTCAGGAGGCTCGGATTATCGGACAGAGCCAGGATAATGAAAGAGGATGCCGCTTCTGCCCTTAGGGAGCTTGAGAGAAAGCGAGAGAGGTTTGACTGGTGTTTCGCTGACCCCCCTTATGATTTTGTGGACATAGAGAGATGCCTCTTTGGTCTACACCGAATCATATCTCCTGGAGGGATTTTTATTCTTGAAAGGAGCGCAAGAGAGGGTATGCCGGATCTGGTGGGTTTTGAAAAAGAGGACACATGGAGGATGAGAGATGTCAGCTTGGGAATCTATCGCCGTGTATCCGGGCAGTTTTGACCCCATAACCCTGGGCCACATGGACATAGCCAAGAGGGCGGCCCTTATATTCCCACGGGTGATTGTCGCTGTATCAGAGGCAAAGCACAAGCCGTGCGTCTTCTCGCTCGGTGAGAGGCTTTACTTTGTTCAAGAGGCGCTCTCAGGTATCCCAAACATAGAGGTTAGCTCTTTCGGTGGGCTTCTAACGGATTTCGTGAAGCGAGTTGGAGCAAAGGCCATAATAAGGGGGCTACGGGCTGTCTCGGATTTTGAGTATGAGTTCAAGATGGCCTGGATGAACAGACGCCTCTCGCCTGAGACAGAGACCATATTCCTCATCCCGTCCGAGGAGTTCGCCTATCTCTCATCAAGCCTGGTTAAGGAAATAGCCGCGATGGGCGGGGATGTCTCCTCAATGGTTCCTGAGGTGGTCGCTAAGAAGCTTAGGAAACCTTCAGTATGATGGCGATCCTTCTTTCCATAGTGTTTGAGGATTCCCTCGCTGGGGTAAGGCTCTCCCTGCCGCCCGGGTGGGTTCAGACAGGTGTAATGATCTCTTCCAGCCAGATAGGGGCTGTGGTCACTAAGAGGCCTTTCCAGAGGGTTTCCTTCTACTGGGGCATAGAGAGATCAATGACCCTGGAAATGATGGTGCAGGCCTTCACGGCCAGCGTAAAGGGAGAGTTTCCGGATGCTAGTGTTTCGGAGGATACCACCTTCTTTCTCGGTGATTTTAAAGCAAGGAGCGTGGTCATGGCCGCCGAGGCTGGGGGAGTTCGGTGTGAAAACGCGCTTTTGGCCGTAAAAGCAGGCGCGCTTTACTTCAAGGCCCTTTTCAGGCTTGAACCGGGGGCCAGATTCTCCGATGCCTCATCGGTCTATCGGGAATTCGTTCAGGGCCTCTCCCTGGAAAAGGTGGAGAATCCGAAGATTTCCCTAGGGGAGGTGAGGTTTTCCAACGAGCGGGTGGAGGTGGATCTCTCGTCCGCGCCCAGATGGTTGATGTGCTTCACAGAGCCGGGCGGCCTTGTTCCGGCGACCCTTTACGCGTTGCCAGAGGAATGGGGGTTTTCCCTGGCCGTCATGATCCCTTACAAGGGAACTAAGAGGGTTGATGCAATCGTTGCTTCGTGGGAGGGGAATGAGGGGTCTGCCGAGGCCCTCGAGAAAGCCTTGAAACGCACCCAGGATGCAGAGGAGTTCGGCCTTGAGGGGACAGCCGAACTATCCGGAAAACCAAGGTTTCGGTTCTGGTTCAAGCACAAAACTAAAATGAAGGGCGTGATGAAGAAATATGGGGTCGCGGATGTAAGATCCGAGGGTGGGATATGCTGGGTTTCCGCTGTCTTCTCTTCCCACGAGATGGACGAGGAATATACAAGTCTAGCGGTGGAGTTCCTTAACGCTGTGAGGTTCAAATGACAGGACATATCTTAGCCGCATTGCTCCTAGCTCAGCCGTGGCTCTCGTATCCGCGGCTAGCGAGGCCAGCCCTGGCTGTTCCAGGGGATACCATAAGCGTTGTGTTTAAGGCCTCTGGTCCGCTTTCCCCCCTTTACATAACCCTAATCTCTGAGTTCGGGAGCATCTCCCTTTCGCACGATGAACCAGAGGCCCACGACACCCTTTACAGCCTATGCGCTTTTATCCCCTATGGAGCTGAGCCTGGCCTATACGCCTTGGCGCTGAGCACGCCCCTTGGCTCAGATACCCAGCCGAACGCCGTGATGATATACGGATCCTGGCGTGATACGGTTCGTTTCCTCCACTTCACGGACATCCATATAGGCTACTCTGCCCGAGAGAGCCAAAACTACACCAGGGCAACGAGGGAAGCGAATCTTATAAACCCTGATTTCGTGATAATAACAGGGGATATCGTGGAGAAGGGCCAGGTTGGGGATTCTCCCAATTGGTATAGGGAATTCCTGGAAATATCGGAGAGTTTGAGGGTTCCGTGCTTCGTTGTCTCCGGAAACCACGACTGGTATAACTGGATGTATGTTGGAAACGAGGAGACGAATTACCTGCGGATAGTGAACCCTTATCCGGATTACGCCTTTGATTACGGGAGCATCCTTCACATGCTTTGCCTTGACACCGGCCCTGACAACATATATGTTGACCTAGATTCATACTGCTACGGGTTCAGGCCGGACCAGCTCTCGTTCATATCCCAGGACCTCTCCCAGCATCGGGATTATCCGTTGCTCATGGCCATGATGCACGGCCCTGTAATAGACAAGGACGATAACGATGATTCAAACACCCACGGAACAACCGAGTTCATAACCTACTCTGAGACATACGGCCTTGATATGGCAATAGCGGGCCACACCCACGAGGACAGGCTTTTTCTCTCCGATGGGACATGGGTTCAGGGTGATCTGCCCGATCCCCTTCCTGATGTTCCTATGTTCATACAGACAACGACCACATGCAAGGCGGATCCTGGCTCAGCTGGCTATAGGTTCATCTCAGGGCACAGGGGTGGGCTTCTTGAGTTCACGGAGAATGGCTCCGCGGATCGCTCCCTCAGGCTATACAACCTTGATGATTCCTATTATTACAACAACGACAGCACGACCTGCGCCATCGTAATAACCAACGCCAATAACAGGTGCTTCTATGACGGGAGGGTCTGGCCGCGGATGCGCTCCGGATACGAATATGAGGTATCGGGGCCGGGATACATCGTTAAACAAGCACCCTCTGGCCTATGTGAGGTAGCGGTTGACAGCATCCCGCCCGGAACAACGGTTCTTTATGTTGGCATGGTTGGACAGGATGAGGCTGAGAGGCCAATCGCCCCCGGCCTCATGCAGAGGGACGGTTATCTCTGGGCATACCCTGGCAAAGGGGTCTCCGCCTCCCTTGAGATTTACGACGCGGCTGGAAGGCTCTCGGATGTCCTGTTTTCGGGAACATGGGATAGTCCTTGCGGCTTTGATCTCTCCGCCCTCAAGCCAGGGGTTTATGTGGCGATCCTAAAAGGAACGAAGGGGTTGATAAGCGCGAGAAGGGTCTTCTCAGCGAAATGAGCTATATCTTCTTTGGCTCCGGAGATTTTGCGGCGAGGTTACTTGGGGTTCTGGCCGAGAGCAACATCATGCCAGATCTCGTTGTTTCCACCCCGGACAAGCCTCGCGGCCGTGGCCTCATGATCACCCCTGGCCCCGTGCCTCAGGCCTCCAGGAGGCTAGGGCTTACCCTTGTTCAACCCGAGAGGGTCAACTCTCCGGATTTCGTTTCCGGTCTGCCGAGAACGGATTTTATACTCGTCTCAGACTTTGGGAGGATCCTCAAAAAGCCACTCCTTGAACTGCCAAGAATAGCACCCTTGAACCTTCACCCTTCGCTTCTACCGAGATGGCGGGGAGCGGCACCCATAGAGAGGTCAATCATGGCCGGAGGGCCATACGGGCTCACGGTTTTCGTGATGGACGAGGGGACTGACACTGGGCCTATTGTCCTACAGGAGGAGATCAGCAAAACGAAGGAGGTGGCCCTGCCAGATTATCCCACGAAAGAGGACATCGTCACGGCATACCTCGCCATAGCGCCGGAGCTCGTAAGATCCGCCTTTGAGGGGCTTGCTAGTGGCTCACTCAAACCGGTCCCCCAGGAAGGCGAGCCCTCATACGCGCCCAAAATAGAGAAATCCGAGCTCTGGCCTCTTTGGAACATGAGCCCTGAAGAGGTGGCCAGGCACATAAACGCCCTCTCTCCGAAGCCTGGAGCGAGGATGACCTTCCGAGGCAGGCTGATCAAGCTCCTCAGGGCTTTTCCTGCCAGGGGCCTAGCCGGCCAGCCCGGAGAGGTAATCCTCGGGGAGAGGTATCTCATGGTAGCTTGCTCCGGAGGCGTTGTCTGCATAGAAACCTTGCAACCAGAGGGGGGTAGGCCAATGCTCTCGGCGGATTTCATGCGCGGTTTGAGATGAGGAGGCTCAGCCAGGTATTCCTCAGGGACAGGACATACATTGAGAGGATGATCCAGGAGCTCTCCCCAAAACCCGGAGAGCTCTTTCTTGAAGTAGGGCCAGGCCAAGGCGCGCTTACGAGACCCCTCATTGAGCGCGGGGCGAGGGTCGTGGCTGTGGAGCTGGACATCATCCTGGCAGAGAGCCTCAAAAAAGGGCTCGGGCCCATAGCTGGCGAAAACCTAACGGTGATTCAGGGGAATTACCTGAGATTACAGATAAGGCCCATTTTGCCGCGGGTTCCTGTCCGGTTCATATCCAACCTCCCGTATCACATATCAACTCCTGCTATGGAGAAGCTGAGTGAGGAGGCAGAACTTTATGAGGACGCGCACATAACCCTTCAGAAGGAGTTCGCGGACAGGCTCCTCGCAAAGCCTGGAACAAAGGAATACGGATACACAACCGTTTTGGTCAGGCTCGCATACGATCCGGAATTACTCTTTTATATCCCACCAGCGGCATTCTCTCCCATGCCAAGAGTGATGAGCGTGTTCATGAGGCTCAGAAAACGAAAGACCTGCACACCCGCTGATCTCATGGAGAGGGCCTCAAAGATAGCTTGGGCTAGTTTTCGTTTCAGGAGGAGGGCCATAAAGAACTCTCTGAAGCCTTTGCTAAGGGGAGGGACGCTTGAGATACTCAATACGGCCAGAATAGATCCCGAAAAGAGAGCGGATCAGCTCTGCCCAGAGGAATACTTAGAGATAGCTAAGGCAGAGGCCTCCTTTCTCGGATTAAGATAAGCGGGGCCGACGGGAGAGCGAAGCTCCCCGTGCTTCTGGGAACCTTGACTAGCGATAAGGTTAGAGCGGGGCCGACGGGAGAGCGAAGCTCCCCGTGCTTCTGGGAACCTTGACTAGCGATAAGGTTAGAGCGGGGCCGACGGGAATTGAACCCGCGACCTCTGGCGTGACAGGCCAGCGTTCTCACCAGGCTGAACTACGACCCCGCTAGGGCATATATTATAATGGATGAGACCACCCTGGTTCAAAAACCCCCGGCACGAGCCGGGGGCTGATTTTCATCAGCAGGAGAACGCTAGAAGTCGTAGTCTCCGCCGCCTCCGGGGAGAGGAGGTGCCTTCTCCTTTTCCTTCTTCTCGGTTACCAGGACATCGGTCGTCAAGAGCAGGCCCGCTATGGACGCGGCGTTCTCCAAGGCCACGCGCTCAACCTTCGTGGGATCAACTATCCCGGCCTCAAACATATCCACATACTCGCCAGTGAGAGCGTTGAAGCCCTTGGAATAGCCCTCGCCCTTTCCCTTGGCGAACTTCTTAACCTCCTCAACCACGAGGCCGCCCTCGTATCCAGCGTTGTAGGCTATTTGACGGAGAGGTTCCTCCAGGGCCCTCTTCACTATCCTCACTCCCTGAAGGGTATCAGGGTCATCAGCCACCTGCTTCTCCAGCTCCTCAAGGGCGCCTATCGTTCTGAGATACGCTACACCGCCGCCGGGGACGATCCCCTCTTCAACCGCGGCCTTCGTCGCGTGCACAGCATCCTCTATCCGGGCCTTGCGCTCCTTCATCTCGGTCTCAGTATGCGCACCCGCATAGATGATGGCCACTCCGCCCGCAAGCTTGGCTAGGCGCTCCTCAAGCTTCTCCCTGTCGTAGTCGGACTTCGTCTCCTCTATCTGGGCCCTTATCTGCTTCTTGCGAGCCTCTATGGCCTCTGGAGAACCAGCGCCCTCAACGATCGTGGTATCGTCCTTTGTCACTATTATCTTCTTCGCCTTGCCAAGGTCCTCAACCTGAGCGTTCTCAAGCTTCATCCCCGCTTCCTCGGAGATGACCTTGCCGCCAGTCAGGATGGCTATATCCTCCAGCATGGCCTTTCGCCTATCGCCGTAGCCGGGAGCCTTGACAGCAACAACCTGAAGCCCTGACCTTATCCGGTTATATACCAGGGTTGCGAGGGCCTCGCCCTCCACATCCTCGGCTATGACGAGCAGGGGATTGCCCAGCTGGACAGCCTTTGTCAGGATAGGCCTGAACTCCTTGATGGAGGAGAGCTTTTTCTGGACTATCAGGATGTTGACATCCTCGTAGACCGCCTCCATCTTCTCCGCGTCCGTGATGAAGTATGGTGAGATATAGCCCCTGTCAAACTGCATGCCCTCAACAACCTTGACCTCTATCTCGGTTCCTTTGCCCTCCTCAACGGTGATGACGCCCTCGTCGCCGACCTTCTCCATGGCCTCGGCTACCTTTTCGCCTATCTCCTTGTCGTTGTTCGCGGAGATGGTAGCGACCTGCATCTTCTCCTCGGGCTTCTCAACCTTCTTGGAGAGCTTTTTGAGCTCCTCCACCACAACAGCCACAGCCCTATCTATGCCGCGCTTCACCATTATAGCATTGGCACCTGTAGAGACGGCCTTTATGCCCTCTCGGAATATGGCCTCCGCGAGCACTGTCGCTGTTGTTGTTCCATCACCAGCCACATCGGAGGTCTTTGAAGCTACCTCCCGGACCAACTGCGCGCCAACATTCTCAGGCCCATCCGGCAGTTCTATCTCCTTGGCCACTGTGACCCCGTCCTTTGTGGTCAGAGGTGAGCCAAATTTGCGTTCAAGTATGGCGTTCCTGCCTGCAGGCCCCAGGGTTGCTTTTACCGCGGCCGAGAGCGCCTCAACGCCAGCCAACAGGGCTTTTCTCGCATCGTCGTCAAATCTGAGCTCTTTTGCAGACATAGGTATCCTCCTTTATTTTTCTACAATGGCGAGGATGTCATCCTCATCCACTATGAGGAGTTCTTCATCGCCTATGGTTATCTCGTTTCCCGCGTATTTCCTGAATACAACGATATCGCCCTCTTTCACACTCATGGGTATGAGCTTACCGTTCTCATCCGTTCTTCCAGGCCCTACTGCGATGACTTCGCCTTTTATGGGTTTTTCTTTGGCAGTATCTGGAATAACGATGCCGCCTTCCGCTACCTCTTCTTCCTCCAAACGACGAATTATGACCCTATCGCGTAGAGGCTTTAGCTTCATGGTTGTTCCTCCTTTGTGTGTTCATGTCTCATTAGCCTTGTTTTTACTTCCAGCGGAAAGGACATGAGGCTCTTCCAGACATGTCCGCGCTAGATTATTCTACTAAATCCCCAACCGCCTCACAATCCCTTCCCGTTTAATCTAGTCTGAAAATTATAAAGGATCGGATTGGGCCGGGTCAAGCGCCCGCGTTCGCTGAGATCTGTCCGGATTTCCGGGCACCTTAGGGGCCACCCTCCAACCTGAGGGATTAGATTATAAACTCATAGAGGCTCGTCAGGGCACAAGGCGCTGACGAGCCGTAGCCCTGCAAGACTTAAGGAACCTCTCGTTCTGCCTAGCTATGGTCGTCCTCCTTGTTGAAGCCCTTCCCTGGCTTTTACGAGTGTATCCCTGAACAGATTCCACATCTGAGGGAAGTATTCGTCTCTCAGGCTCTCTATCCAGGATGCACCGTCTCCGATGACCACCCCCTTCGTGTTCAGGTCAACCAAGTATTTGCGCCTTATGAGCTCAGCTGGCTCAACTGAGGCATATACCACCCCATTCATGAGCTTGTGGTCCTTTCTCTCTGTGAAAGCGAGGAGTATCTTGGCCTCAGCCCTTCTGGATCTCTCCCTCTGAAGGGCTATCTGCGTTCCATCAGCTTCTACAACAACATGCTCAGATGGGTAAGGTTCAACATCAGGAAGATCAGGGAGCCTCTCGGCGTGGGATTGAAAGCTCTTCCACAGCGTTGAGAGCTTGACATTACTCGTTCCCTTGCACGATAATTTCGCCCGAGATGCTCGTGGGTGTTTTGTTAGGGTTTGTTCTTCATCCTGTTCTCGCTAAAGGGGTTGGTGAAGCGGAAGCTCGCGAATACCGGCTCTTCACGATGGTCCCTGGCTTCATTGAGGCCTCCTTTTCCGAGGAGGGCGGAGGGGCCAGGGTCGCTATCTTGATAAGGAGCGGCAGAACAAAAGAGGGCTTTGAGGAAAGGGTTGTCCGAATGGATGCTGAGGATATCGCGGCCCTCAACCAATACATTGAGTCAGGGAATTACCTCAATGGGTTGGCAGACCTTTCTGATTTCGGCGCTCCGATATGGGAGAGCGAGGTTACATCCTCCCGTTCGTGTCTTTACACTGGTTGTTCCATCCCTCTGGGCGCGTGCCTGCTTGGAACTCTGGCGGGTTTTGTTAGTGCCAGCCTCACGGATAATTCAGCCGTTGCCACGGGCGCTTGGGCCACGGGAACCCTCGCTGGTGGCGTAGCCGGATACATGGCTGGGCGGGAAGCGGATGCCGGAGCCGCGCTTGACTACCTTAGAAGGGCCAAGGACGCCCCTTCGTGGCCTGAGTCCCCCAGGGCAGAGACAACAATAGCCTCTGGGTATTATAAGCCTCAGGCTCGGTTTGTGCGGACCCGGGGGCCAATGGCTCCACGCGGAGCCCTCTCTTTTGGTTGGGGACTTCCCTCAGGTGAGGCATATTCGGATTCTGGCCGTGTCCGGCCCCTCATCTCCGTTTCAGGTAGATACACCACAGGCTACCTGAACGGGCTGAGGCTCGGTTTGGGCATACTCTATCTCTGGTCAGAGGGAATAAGGAAAGACAGGCCTTTTGACAGATACACGGGCAAATGGAACGCGCACGCGGTTTATGGCAACCTCATTTTGGCACACGGTGCCAGCTCCTCAAGGACATATTCTGAAATAGGCCTGGCCCTTGGGTTGGGGAACCAGCATGTCTCTTTCTATGACCCTATAGCCTCATCCACAACCAGGAGTTCCGGCCTCGGCTTCTATGGCTCGCTTTTTGGGGACATAACATACGGCAGGCTCCTGGCTGGTTTTGAGTTCGGCCACGGGATAGGGCTTGGCGGAAGATTCTTTCCAAACATGAACATACATGGAGGGATCGGCTTTGCCTGGTAAGAGGCTTTTGATGATCGCTTTGTTCGCCCTGGCTTGCGAGACCCAGGTTCCTCCGGACCCAACCCCATCGGTTTTGGTTGACGAGGGAGATTTCTGGCTCACGGGGGTTGATTCATCGGGAAGGATATACGCCCTTGGTGGGTATTACTACATTAACCTCGTGAGATACACTGATACCAGCGAGGAGGTCTTTCTTGAGGATGTGAGGTGCTTTCACATCAAGGGGAACTTCATGGCCGCGGGGGTCTACGATTACGATAACGATAGATATACCCTTCTCATGTATGATCTGAGAACGGATGCGCTTATTGGTTCCGCGCTCCCTGAATTTCGTCCGGAGGTCGTTGGTGTTGTGGATTCTGATAGGGTGCTCGTTGTGCCCTACTCCAGCGGCAGATTTTACCTCTGGAATGTGAAAACCGGACAGATAACATACTTGTTTGATTACTATTGGGAGGATGAGGATGATTATTACTATTCATCAAGGAGCTTTGATGTTTCCTGGCCCCTCGTAATCCTTGATAATGGTGAACTTTTGGACTCCGGAGGCACATTGCTTGAGAACTGGGACACGCTCGGACACGATTTCGTTTTCTGGCCGGGCGCCGATAGCATTTTAGTTTTCTGTTCGGAGGTTTATCCTGGCTATCTCGGAAGGCTTAACAGAAAGACCGGCCAGCTGGCCTATTATTACAACAAGGTCGCGGGGCTTTCCGACGCGAAGGGGCCTTCTGTTTCACCTGACGAGGCCTTCATAGCCTTTTGCGCCAACCACGGAAACGAGGGCCGCGATGAGTGGGGAGGGCCTTATCCTACGGATTATTACCTATGGAAGTATCCCCTGAGATAGGTAGGCCATTACGCTGTGAGGGGAATATAGTTGTTCCGCGCGAGGCCATGTATCCCGCGGCAACAGCAAAGGCCGCAGGAAGCATAAGTGAGGGGTTTTGCCCCATTTCAATCACCAAGATCACTGAGGCAAAAGGGGTCTTCGTGGCGCTGGCGAGGAAGGCCCCCATCCCGATGAGGATTAGGGCTTCTGGTTGAACATGCAACCCGAGGCTGTTAAATAAGCCAGCCAAAAACCCGCCCAAAAGACCCCCTATGGCCAAGGCGGGAGCGAAGAGCCCGCCAGAACCGCCAAGACCGACCGTTGCCGAGGTCGCGAGGATCTTTCCAACAGCGAGCGCGATCATGAACCAGAAACCCAATCCCCCATCTAGAGCTGACTGAAGAACCCCGTATCCCGTGCCGCTGAGCTGGGGCATAAATAGAATGAGCGCCCCGCAAACGATAGCGCCCGAAAATGTCGGGATCCAGGAGATGCTTTCGCGCGACGAGAACCTTTTGTAGATATTCCTCGCGAGCTCCAGGGACCTCGCGTAAAGGAAAGCGAATAATGCACAGAGCAACCCGAGGATCGGGGCCACAGAAAGCGTTTGATCGTTAACGAACACATAGGAATAATCGCCCAAGAGGGTTTCAGGTCCCATGAGGAGGCGAATGACAAACCACCCTATAAGGGAAGAGATCAGGGCATAGACCAGAGCATCCGTTTTGAGGTAGATGTCATAGTAAAGGACCTCAGCGGCATAGAGGGCAGAGGAGAGCGGCGCTCTTATGACTGTGGCTATCCCTGCCCCAGCGCCGCAAATGAGAAGCAAAGGCTGTTTGTCTTTTGGAATTTTTGCCGCGCTCGCTATTGCTCCGGCCAGGGCACTGCCAGCCGCGGCCATCGGCCCCACCTTTCCGCCTGAGCCGCCTGAGGTTATCGTGATCGCGGATGTAAAAAGCCTCCAGATAGGGTTCAACCGGTCCCTGTGTTTCAGGGTTTTATCCCAGCCCCAAAATATCTCCGCATAGTCAGCGGGTTTTGAGCCATAAATGCTGTGCAGGATACCCACGAGAAGCCCTCCAAGGCTGGGCAAAATCAAGAGCGTGTATCTCGCGGGAGGCAGCTCCAATCCGAGGCCCTTCTCCCCAAGAGGTGTTGCTTGCATGAAGCCAGTTATCTTGTGGATCAAAACTATTCCCTCAACCGTGGCCTCAGAGTAGAGGAAACCCAGCAACCCCACGATCAGGCTTGATATTAGAACACAGATAAGCAATGGCGTAATCCGTTTCAGCAATACGGCTATTCTCTCTAATAGCACATCAGGAATCCCATTATCCTCTCGTATATCCTTCGCGATGCCCCTCGGTTCCTCTCAACAAAGGCTCTCGCTTTCTCACCCATCTCAGCCCTCGAGGCCCTGTCCGAGAGCAGGCTTCTTGCGGCAGAGGCGAGGTCCTCTGGCCCTCGGATCATGAGGGCTCCCCCAACTGAGATCAGCCCCTCGGCTTCTGATGGCTGGTTCTCGTAGTGAGGCCCAAACAGAACCGGAACCCCGAGAGCGGCGGGCTCAAGGATGTTGTGGCCTCCATATGGGGCGAGGGTTCCGCCGACAAAAGCGAGGTCTGATGCCGAATAGAGCGCATTGAGCTCGCCAATCGTATCCAGGACCAGAACCCTTCCTCCCCCTCCTTCTGTCCTGAGCCTAAAGGAAAGGCCACGGCCCCTCAGCTCACGGAGGAGCTTCCCCAATTTGTCCCTGTGCCTGGGCGCTATCGCGATCTGAAACCCATCAAGTCTCGCTATTGCCTCTGCTACAACGCCGAATTCCCTTGAACGCACGGAACCAAATGTTATTAACGGGACATCCCCAGCGAAGCCGAAATCCCCCCGTTTTGCCTCGGTTGAACGCGGCAGGGCGTCAAATTTGAGGCCGCCGAGGCAGATTATTCGCTCCTTCTGGGCTCCCAGCTCGGCTATTTTAGCGGCCTCGCGCTCGTCCTTCGGGTATATCTCCGTGAAAGCGGAGAGCATCTGAACCAAAACCCCTTTTGCCAAGAGCCACCTCCTCGTGCCCCGGTTGACCCTGGCGTTTGCCAGAAAGGCAGGTATGCCCATGCTCCTCGCGCTCATCAGGAGATTCGGCCAGAGCTCAGATTCGGCTATTATGAGGGCTTTTGCTCCGGAAAGCCCCTTCTTTACAAAACGCGGGTTGTCCCAGAAGCGGATACACCGGAACCCTCCGCAGGCCCGGATGCCCGCCTGGGTATTTGATGAGAACATAACTGGCATGTTGTTGGAAAACAGCATAGCCAGGGGAAGGAGCGCCCTGATTTCTCCTATTGATGAACCGTGAAACCACAGGTATGGTCCTGCTGGAAAATCGCCCTCTTCCGGCAGGAATCGGCTCGCAAACCTATAGAAGCGATAAAGCGCTATCTCAGTTTCTCCTCTACCGTTCTTATTTTACCCTCAGCTGAGAGCCCCTTCTCATCTCTCACCTATAGGATACGAGAGCCCTGCCCCAAATGAGGCATAAACCTGGGAAACCGAACCCGTTTCCGCGCCTATGTAGCCCATTGCTACCGCGCTTATAAGGCTCGAAGTGTTTGCCCTCGCGGAAAGATAAGCCCTGCCATAGCCGACAGGGAAGCTTACCCCGATGCCCCCAGCGAGAACGGGGATTGATGTTATTGGTAGCCAACCCAGAGAGTAGCTCTGCCAGTAGAATATGCTACTCAGGCTAACCTGGATAGCAGTGTTTGTTGAGATGCTCCCTGTCCAGCTTATCTTCATGTATCTCATGTCATCCGAGAGGATCACCCCGAGGCTGGTCCCGAGGATGAGCCTCGGAACGAATCTCTCAACCCCTGGCTCAACTATCTCCACAACCGGCCTCGCCGATAGCCATGGTATTAAACACCCCAAGCAGTTGACGAAGCCAGACAAAGGCACCCCTATGCTCACCCCTCCCCTCAGACCGGAGACGCTTCCAATGAACGATTCTATTGGGCCGCCTCCCTGAGCGGTATCCTCCTCAAGCCCGTGGATTATGAGCCTTCCCTTTCCCGATATGATGTGGTTCGCGGTGTCAATTATAAGGCTGTCATCGTCTATGTCCCAATCTACGCCTCCCCAGGGATACATGGCGCTCTGAGACCAATTCCCCGTCATGGAGGTTGGGCTCCCCCTTTCTATGGCAAGGCCGAAGCCGAGCCAGCTGCCTTGCCATGCTATGCCCATTAATAGGGATGGGTTGAGGGTGCTCACATTCCCATCAATGTAGTATTTTACCAGTGTGTCGTTCTCAAGCTCGCCCGTGAACTCAGCCTCTATCCTCCAGGTATCCCCAAGATATGGCTCAGCGGTGAGCAAAGCGGTTCCGGCTATTTCACCCGCGCCAAGGGCTCTGAGAGCCGCGTTCCCCCAGACAGGGGTTATCCTGATGCCGGCGCCGTATGTCCAGCCTCCGGATTGCCTGGCGATGGCTCCAGTGAACGGCAGGGTCGTGAAACCCCCATTTCCGGAGACATCAAGGTTCGCTCCGCCCCCCATGGCGAGCCCAAAGGAGACGGGTATCGCGGTTCCGGATGGCAAACCAGGGATGTCAGCGCTGGTTATGGTGTCCTTGAAGGTGAGCGAGTCCAGGGCTGAACCCCAAAGGGCCCCCGCGGCATCAAAGCCCATGAAATCCCCTCTCGTGAAAGCGAAGCCAATAGCCCAATCCTTTTTCTTGCCGATCCTCGTGCCGTATGCGAGGTAATCCAAGCCCCATTTTTCGCCCCCTGAGAAGGAGTAGGGGAATCTAAGGGTATCGCCTGAGAAGGTTATCCCGAGGGAGTCCCAGTTGGCCGAATCCACGGGGAGAAAAGCGGTATCCTTTATCCCGGAGTATGCGGATACAGCGAGGACGCCCATGGCTTCACCGTATTTCCCTGGCCTGAGGTGGGCGAGGGCCGCTGGGTTGTTAGCGAAGCCAACAAGCCCATTTGCCAGAGCCGGGTTTTCAAATCCAGGATTGAAGAGGTAAAGGTTCACGGATGGGTAAGCGTAGCTAAGGCTCAGGCTGAACTCTCCGCTTATATCCACTGTTGACGCGGTCAATATCATGAGAAATTTGGTCATATTCAGCTCTTGTCTTTTGTTTCCACATCCTCCCCTTCCAGCTCCTCCATCACCTTGTCCCTGGCTTTCTGGAACTCGCGGACCACATTGCCGAGGACCCTGGCCAAGCTCTTCATCCCCTTTGGGCCCATGAATATCAGCGCGACGAGGAGTATGAGGACTATCTCCTGAAAACCTATGTTCACCCGAATATTATGATGTGATGGACGGCCATGTTCAACTATTAGGCTCCCCTATCCCCTTTGATCAGATCCTTAAGCGCATCCTTGACATCATCGTATTTCATATATTTTCATGGCTGGGGAAGGGCTGGATTTGATGAGGACTTCTTTATGTGTTGATATACCGCCAGCGCGTCTGCTGGGCTTATCCCTGGAATTCTCAGGACAGATGCCATGTTCCGCGGCCTCACCCTCGCCAGCTTCTCGCGCGCCTCCCTTGATATGCTCTCTATCTCCGAGTAATCAAGGTCCTCTGGGAGGGATTCCCTCTCTGCTTCCCGGACGCGTCTTGCTTCGGATTCTGCCCTCTTGATGTAGCCAGAGTAAAGGGCCTCTATCTTCACCCTCTCTGACACGCGCGGGGACGCTGGGGGTGCCAGGCCGAGCTTTACCAAATCTTGATAAGATATCCGAGGGCTTGCCAGCGCGCTGAAGGCCACCGAGCCAGGTGCCAGACCAAGTGTTCGCGCTATTCGCGCGGGTATCTTGCGTGATTTGAGGTGGTTGAGAACAGCATTCAGCTCCTTCTCATACTCAAGAAATAGCTGCCAAGATGCCGCGGATACGAGCCCCTTGCTCCATCCGAGGGGCATCAGCCTTTCGTGAGCGTTGTCCATCCTGAGAAGCAGTCGGAACTCAGCTGAGGATGTGAAAAGCCTGTATGGCTCATCAACACCCTTTGCCGTGAGATCATCGATCATTACACCGAGATAAGCCTCTGTCCTCGATAGAACGATCTCGGCGCCTAGAGCGTTGGCCCCAGCGATTAGCCCCTGGGCCGCGGCCTCCTCGTAGCCGGATGTGCCGTTTATCTGACCCGAGAGATAAAGCCCCTTGATCCTTCTATGTTCAAGCGTTGGGAGCAGATCGCGAGGATCAGAGAAATCGTATTCAACAGCGTAGCCAGGTCTGATCATCTCGGCGTGCTCAAGGCCCGGTATGGTTCTCAGCATCTCCAGTTGGACATCCGGTGGCATTGATGTAGAGAACCCGTTCAGGTAATATTCGGATGTATGAGGCCCCTCTGGTTCAAGGATGACCCTGTGAGACTTAACCTGTGGGAAATTGACGACCTTTGCCTCAAAGGATGGGCAGTATCTCGGTCCCCTGGAGGCTATCCTGCCGTCATAAAGGGGGCATTGGCCGAGGTTCCTGAGGACGGCCTCGGCCGTGCGCTCGTTCGTCCTCGCGACCCAGCACGGCATTTCGTCCCTGAGCTCGTATTCCCAGTTGCGAAAGTGAAACCCCCGGGCAGGCCTTTCTCCTTCGTATATCTCAAGCCTCCTGAAATCAACCGTCTCGCCGTCTATCCTGGGGGATGTGCCTGTTTTAAGCCTACCGAGCGAAAGCCCGGCTTCCCTCAGGCTTTCCGATAGGGCCAAGGCAGGTGCCTCGCCAATCCTTCCGGATGCCTGGGACCTGTTCCCGAAGAATATCCTGCCCCCGAGGAATGTTCCTGTGGCCAAGAGAACTGTCCTCGCGACTATGGTTTTCCCTGTCCTCGTTGATACCCCATACACCCTGTTTCCCCTAATCAAAACCCCGACAGCCTCGTCCTCAAGAACATCTATGTTTGGATCCGAGAATATCTTTTCCTGGATCGCGCTACGGTATCTGCTCCTGACGCACTGAGCCCTCAGGGCCCAAACAGCGGGGCCGCGACTGGTGTTTAGGGTTTTGGTTTGGATGGCAGAAGCATCCGCGCACTCGCCCATCGCTCCCCCCAAGGCGTCAATCTCCTTAACGAGCTGAGATTTCCCAGGCCCACCCACAGCTGGGTTGCAGGACATCTCGCCTATCTTTTCCTTGTGCAGGGTTATGAGCAGGACATTGCCCCCTAGACGCGAGGCGGCAAGTGCGGCCTCACAGCCAGCATGTCCACCGCCTATTACGATGAGGTCGTATCTCATGGGTCTGAGGAGATTGAAATTATGCTTCAGGAAGGGCTTGAGGTGCAAACTGCTCGGCGGATCCGCGGAGGTTTCCGAAGTTGAAACGCTCCTTTCTAAAGCTCTATAATACTGAGCTCACCGCGGGGTGGAGCAGTCAGGTAGCTCGCCGGGCTCATAACCCGGAGGTCGCGGGTTCAAATCCCGCCCCCGCTATGAATGGACTTTCAGGAATTTTTACCTGACGAGCGCCTTAATGGTTTTTTGCTCGCTATCCGTCTCCACCGAGATGAAATAAACCCCTGGTTCAATGGGCATCTCAAGCCTATGTTCGCCAAACCCCAGCTTGCCGAAATCCGCGGACTTAACAAGCCTTCCCGTGGGATCGTAGGCCTTGATGATCACGGATTGCTCACCGGAAAGCTTCATGAGAACAGATACCTTGCCCCTGGTTGGGTTCTGCGCGAGCGAGACGCTTGCTCCGGGTTTTGGGGATGTCTCCTGAGCTGGGGTAAAAGCAGGGTTCTGCGGCCAGAAGTCATAGTTGTTCGTATTCCAGTTGTCGTGAAAGGGCATTGGCCACATCATCTTCGCCGGCTCTGAGAGCTCAAGGACATAGAAGCTTTGGAGCGTATATGCGATAGCAGGACATCCGCCGGTTTTGGCTATATATTCCCCTACATGTGTGAAGATTTCTGCCAAACCGTTCCCATCAATATCAAAAAGGATCGGGAAGGCTGATGTGCCCATGCACATGTGAATCGGGAATGGTTCAGGGTCCTCAGCCACATACCTCAGGTTCACGCCCCACAGGAACCCATTTAAGGGGCTCCAAGCTACTAGGCCTCCGGACAGAATGTGGCTCGTTTCCATGATTTC
>JBDRYB010000005.1:0-113670 GCA_039803205.1 Caldifarciminota bacterium | reverse complement strand
TATCTCACCTCCACCAGAACTTTATTATATTGAGGACTATCTGAGTTATCTGAAGGAAGGTTATCACTCCAACCGCTCCCCAGTATGCTCTCTCCAAGACCCTCAGGCGCTTCTCGTGGTCTTCTATATCCTGGCAGAGCCCATTCTCAAGCTTAGCCTCAATCCGGGCTAAGCGCTCAAGTATCTCAGTCACTTCTTCTTTGCTCATCTTTCCTCCTCTTAACATGGTGGTGGACAGGTTGGTTTCTCGTATATCTCTATGCATGTATCCGTGTCAAAGACCCTTACCTCATCCGGGTCTTCTCCGTGAGGGACATCCCAGAGAGCCACCTCCACATAGAAACCATAGACCCCAGGATAATCGTAGAAGAGATCGCCTGCCTCGTATGCGTTTAGGTTGAAGCTGACCGTGTTTGAATTGGCGACTGAGCCGTTTATGGACATCCCCCCTCCTCCCATCCTCTCGGCTCTTATGGTTATCACAAACTCTTTGCCGGACGGGGGGTTTGTCAAGTCCCAGTCTCCCAAGCCCTCAAGGGTTATGTATATGGGAAGAGCCTTCTGACCCCTGAGGAGTTTGAGTATCCTCTTTTTATCGCAACAGCTCATAGCTTTATCTCCTTTTGGTATGGTGATAAGTTATGGGTAAAAATTGCCTTTACTGGCGGTTGGGTTATGTTCGTGGTCGTGAACCTGAGGCTTCCATAGTATAGAGGTCCTTCAGCTGAATCGGTATTCTCCCCTTCATCCTCAACGATAACCGTTATCCTCCCCTCGGTTATCATAGGGAGCCAGGTCGCAGTTATGTTCCAAGAGCCGGGTGCTTCTCCCTCGGTGTAGCTCACCTCAGGGTCAAGGATTATTGCCAGCTCCTTGCTTTCCTCAACTGAGATTATCTTTGTTCCGAGCAGTTCAAATTCTGCTGGCATGGTATAGGGGGTATCCTTGGCAAACCGATAAAGCGAACCAGGGATGTAGACCTCCCAGTAGGGTCTATCAGTGCCCCAGGGGTAAAACCTGAACGGTGTGCTTGTGCGCCTATACTCGTTTAGTATTCCGTAATCGTTGATGTCAACTGCTGATGAACGAAGCATCCCCTTAAACCTATAACCGCGTATGGGGTCTCTGTATGAACCATCAATCATTAAGATGTCCCCTTCTCCCCAAAAGACGGGGGAGAGCTCGGAGGAGAGAAACCATGGGGATGAGAGAGAGCGTTGCCCGGAACCAGCTAGATCTGCGATGATGGGCGGGGTCCTGAGAGCGAGCCGGGTGATTCTCAGATTCATCTCTTTCACCACCCCCAATAGTGTGCGCCCTGAGTTTCCGGGGGTGGAACAAGCCGCGCTCTCAGGTAAATTCAGGCAGAGAGCCTCTTCACCGCTTCCCCAAACCTAGTTATGCCCTCCTCTATGTTCTCCGTTCCTGTGGCAAAGGAAAACCTTATGTATCCTTCGCCAGCCGGGCCAAAGGATGTGCCCGGAACAGTTGCTACGCCATATTCGGAGAGAAGGTAATCCGAGAACTCCTCGGATCGCATTCCGGTCTTTCTTATATTAACAAGGGCATAGAAGGCCCCACGAGGCTCAACAAATGTGATTCCGGGTATTTCTCTCAGCAGTTTCACTATGAGGTCCCTCCTCTTCTGGAATACAGCCCTGAGCCTCTCCATCTCATGTAGGGCTTCCCTGAGAGCAACCACCCCAGCATACTGGACGAAGGTATTTGCACAGCTCAGGGTGTTTGAGACCAGGTTTATGACATCCTTGATCATGAACTCAGGGAATATACCGTAGCCGAGCCTCCATCCCGTCATGGCGAATACCTTGCTGAAGGACTCCATGAGGACCGTCCTCTCCTTCATCCCAGGAAGGGAGAGAATGCTGTGGTGATGCGAGCCTTCGTAGATCAAGGTTGAGTAGACCTCATCCGAGAGCACGAAAAGGTTCGGGTGCTCCCTGATTATCTCGGCTATTTCCTCAAGCTCTCGGAGGGAAACGACCGCGCTCGTCGGGTTGTTCGGGGAGTTTATTATGACGATGCGCGTTTTGGGGCTTATCCTTTTTGCAAGCTCAGAGGGGTTTATCCTCCAGCCCTCAGCCTCGCTCGTCTGGATGGGAACGGGTTTCGCCAGCATCATCTCGATCATGGCCTTGTATGAGCCCCAGGCTGGCTCAAAGTATATAACCTCATCCCCTTCATCAACCAAAGCAAGGAGCATGTAGAGAAGGACGGGCTTGCCCCCTGGCATGACCAAGACCTCTTTTGGAGTTACCTGGACCCCCTTTCGCTCTGTCTCGTATTCCGCTATTGCCTCCCTGAGCTCCGGGATCCCCGCAGATGGAGAGTAGTGGGTCTTCCCCTCCCGAAGTGCCCTCATGGCGGCCTCCTTTATGGGTTCAGGGGTGTCCATGTCCGGCTCGCCTATTCCCATGTCTATGACGCGTTTTCCCTGCCTCTCCAGCTCCTTAACCTTAGCGAGCATGCCAAAGGTTGAGGGCGCTGGGCTTATGTTCCTAACATGCCTTGAAGGGATTTTGTTCTGGCCTATCATTGCTCCTCCTTTATGCTCACTTCTGGATATTCCCGGAGCTTTTTATACATTATCTCCTTTATCTCCTCAAGCCTCTCGGGGGTCTTTCCCTCAAAGCGCAGGACGATCACTGCTTGGGTGTTGGATGCCCTGGCCAGAGCGAACCCGTCCGGGAATTGCAATCTGACCCCGTCTATGTCTATGACATTGTAGCCCTGGGACTTGAAATACCTCACCAGCTCTTCAACAATGGCGAACTTCCTTTCCTCAGGGGATACCTCTGCCCTTATCTCAGGGGTTGAGTAGTAAACCGGTATGGGGGCTATGAGCTCGGATATGCTCTTCCCTGTCCGGGAGATTATCTCGCAGAGCCTCATGCTGGCGTATATCGCGTCGTCATAACCGAAAAACCTGTCCGCGAAGAACATGTGGCCGCTCATCTCTCCAGCCATTGCCGCGCCCAGCTCCTTTAGCCTCGCCTTTATGAGCGAATGGCCCGTCTTTGAAAGGATGGCCTGGCCTCCTATGGAGTTTATGAACTCCATTACCCCGGCTGAGCACTTAACATCCATGACTATCTGCGCTCCGGGCTGAGCAGATATTATCTCCTCAGCGAAAACAGCGAGTATCTTGTCCGCGAAAATCAGGTTCCCCCTCTCGTCCAAAACACCCAAACGGTCACCATCCCCATCAAAACCGAGCCCCAGGGGGAGCTTCTCTCTGAGAACCAGCTCCCTGAGTTGCTCGGTGTATTTCACGACGGTCGGGTCAGGCAGGTGCGCGGGGAAGTTCCCGTCGGGTTCCATGTTTATCCCAATGAATTCTACCGGGAAAAGCGGATAAAGCTTCTCAATAACAGGGCCGACAGTGCCGTTTCCCGGGTCAACCCCGAGGATGATCGGATTTTTGATCCTTATGTTCCTCTTCATCCAATCCAAGTAAGGGGATATGATGTCATAGTGCTCCTCTCGGCCCCCACCCGGCCCAGCCCAGGCTTCTGCTTTCATTATCTCCTTGAGGACCTGTATCTCTTCCCCGTATATGGTCTCGTGGCCAACACCGATCTTGAACCCGTTGAACTCGGGCGGGTTGTGGCTCGCTGATACCTGTATGGCACCGACTACATCAAGGTGGAACTGCGCGAAATACACCAGAGGGGTTGGAACCATGCCGAGGTCAATCGCGTTGTAGCCAGCCTTCATGAGCCCATCGGCCAAAGCAGACTGGAGAGCTGGGGAATGAAGCCTCGTGTCTCTGCCTATGGCGACGGAGCCGGAAAGCCCCTTGCCCCTCAGGTAGGCGCCGAAAGCGAGGCCGAGCCTGTGCGCGAAGTCCTCGTCTATCTCATCAGGGACCCTGCCCCTTATGTCATACATCCTGAATACGCTGTCCGGGAATCTCATGGTTAATATTATAAGAGAAACAGGCCCTTTGAGGCAACCCTTGTATACCTCTTCAGGTATGAAACTCTACGCAGGGCTTCTATTGCAAGGGTTCCAAAATGAAAGCCCCGGGTTCCCCCGGGGCCTGTTTTTCTGGGTTTCTGAAGCTACTGGGTTCTGAACTGGTAGAGCAAGGCGAGCTTTCCAACAGCGCTTGAGGTGTTGCCGGTCAAGAAATACGGCCAGTTGTAAAGGAGATCTTCGCTCACAGTCGCGTCAAAGCGGACAGGGCCTTTGGCTATGCCAGCGCCAAGGCTTACCGCGAGCCCGGAGCCGCCTATTTCCTTGTCTGGATCATCATTATACATCACCAAGGGAGAGTGGTTGAGGCCGCCCCTGAGAATGAACCAGTCGTTGAGGCCAAGCTCTCCGCCCAGGCTCGCTGTGAGGCTTACCCCCAGAGATGAAGTGGTGTCGGTATCCTTCCACTGAAAGCCCGAGAGAGAAAGTCCGCCGCCTATGAGGCTGTTCTCGGTGGGTTTGGTATTGAAGCCGATGTTAAGGCCTCCGCCCATTGTCTTATCAACATCCTCTGTGTTGCCCTGCTTTGTGCCGTAGTCTGTCATGTAGACGCCCAGCCCGTATATCCACTTGAAGTCTCCGGCGCCGATGTAGCGAACCCCGAGCGCTATACGATCCAAGGGTGAGATGGGCTCAAGGACATTATTATCACCCTGAGAGTCGTCGGAGTGGAGGCCAGCGTCAACCATGAGGACTGCGTCAATGGTCGCATCGCCAAGGGGAAGAAGCACGCCTGGTGCGAGCTTGACCTGGGTTCCCTTGATGGTGTAGCTGGTATCTCCATACTGCTCCATCGCGGCCCCGAGCCTCACGCCCCATTTCATTCCCTCGCCAGTGGAGCCGAGAGCGAATGTGAATCCGTGTGCCATATCGTAGTCTCCGGTGGCCAGCGGATACTCGTATATGGGGTTGTTGAGGTAGAGTCCCATCGCGAGGGAGCTCATGTTGAACAGAATGCCGCCGTAGGCTCCTCCAGCCTGATAGACATCCTGGCTGTTGAGCTCCAGGAGGCTCCTCCCCGTGAAGTAGCCAGCCCAAGCTGGGTTGGAGAGGATCACCAGAGCCTCATCGTCCAGGATATACCCGTATATGCCTCCCATGCCCTCAACCCTTGCCTCGGTCGCGAGGGCGACGCCAGCTGCTAGTGCGAGTCCTGCCAGTGCTTTCTTCATATTCAACCTCCGTAGAGACCTCATCAAGGCGAATATTATAACGCACGCCCTACTGATCTTTGCAACTACGAAGAGTCCCAACTTATAATTATCAGCCTGAGGACCCTTCTCTATGTATCTTATTACTTTCCTCCCTGCGGGCTTTCGGGGGTCATGCGAGCCTTCAAGTTCGCCAAATACCTGCCAAGATACGGATGGAGGCCTGTGGTTCTCTGCGGGGGTGGGTTCCGTTATCTAGCGGAGGATGAAACCCTCATTCCCGAACTACCCACCGAGGTCGCAATTGAGCGGGTGGATGTGCCAGAACCCTATTCCCTGGCAAGCAGAAGACCCTCGCCGAAAACAAAGGAGATGGGCAGGGGCATAGCAAGCTGGCTCTCGTTCCCGGACACCAGAGCTCTGTGGATAACACGAGGGTTAAGGAGGGGGCTTGAGATAATAAAGAAGGAGAACCCATCGGTCATACTCGCTACATCCCCCCCTTACAGCTCCCTGATCCTTGGGCGGAAGCTATCGGAAAGGACGGGCCTGCCTCTCGTTGTTGATTACAGGGACCTCTGGAATGGTAGCCCATACAGAGCCTATCCAACCCGGTTCCACGCTATTTGGAACCAAAAGGCAGAGGCAAGGGTTCTCCGGAGAGCGTCCTCGGCGATCGTTATAAACGAGGTAATGGGAAGGATCCTCAGCGAATCCTTTGGCATAAGGCCCTTCGTCATCCATCAGGGTTATGACCCAGCGGATTTCTCGGGCCAGAAGCCACCAGAAGACGGATGTCTCAGGATCCTCTACGCGGGCTCGTTCTTCGGAAAGAGGGACCCAACCCGGTTCCTGGATGGGCTCGCCCTGGTGAAACAGAGAAGGCCAGAGCTATGTTTCACGCTAACCTGGGCCGGAATAGGCTCTTATCCGGTTGAGGAAATGATAAGGAGCAGGGGGTTTTCCGATGTCTTTCAGCACATACCCTACACCAGTCACAGGGCATCGTGCAGGCTCATGGAGGAGCACAACCTCCTCTGGGCCCTGGTTGGGCCAGAGGAAGGGCCGGAGGTCTCAACAGTTAAGGCGTATGATTATCTCGGCGCGAGGAGGGCTCTGCTCGTAGCGGCTCCCGAGAACACGGATGCGGCAAGGCTAGCCAGGGAAACGGGTTCATACCTTTGTCCCCCGGATGACCCTGAGGCTGTGTATTGGGCTGTCTGTCAGATCTACGATGATCTGAGAAGGAAAAGCCTCCGGGTTCCGAAAAACACGGAGAAATACTCAGCCCCGGTGAGGACAAAGGCCCTCGCGGATCTTCTATCCGGGTTGACATGAGGATACTAATTCTGGCCGATGCTTCATCTCCTCACGCTGAGAGGTGGGTTCGTGGCTTTGAATCGCTGGGCCATGAGGTAACGATCGCGTCCTTCCAGGAACCCTCCCAGCCCATCTTCAGGATGATCCCCTTGAGGGGCAAAGGCAGGGCAAAATACTGGATGGCGGGGCCGGAGATAAGGAGGCTCTCGGAGGAACACGATGCGGTTCTAGCGCACTTTCTCCCAGCATACGGGGTTTCGGCCTGGCGAGCGGGGGTCCCCTTCGCTATGGTTCTCTGGGGCTCTGACATCTTGACCTGGCCATTCAGGGATGGAATTAGATTCGGGATAGCTAAGGCGGTTCTCGCATCAGCGAGCTGGGCGATCGCGGATTCCTTCACCGTGAGAAGGGTTCTCCAGCTGAATTTCGGCTATCCGCCGGAGAGGGTTTCTGTTTTCCCCTTCGGGCCAGATGAGGACGCTTTGAGATTCCCCCAAACCCAAAAACACGAGAACCAGGTTATCTTTCCGAGGGCATTAGAGAGCATATACAGCCCGAAGGTTGCGATAAAGGCGCTCGGGGCGCTTTCGGAAAAGGGCCACGGCTTGCGAATCCTCTTTACCATGCCCGGCGCGATGGCGAAAGAGTGCGAAGCGCTCGCAAAGAAGCTGGGGATCTTCGCTGAATTCAAGGGCCCCCTGGCCAGACAGGATTACCTGATGAGCATGGCAAGCTCGGGGATCTATCTCTCCCTCGCTCTATCAGATGCTACTCCGGTTTCCCTCCTTGAGGCCATGGCCCTCGGAGCGTTTCCGATCGTTCCTGATCTTCCCGCTATGAGGGAATGGGTTCTTGATGGAGTAAATGGGTTTCTGGTCGATCCCAGGTCCCCTGAGTCCGTGGCCCAGGCCCTAGAAAACGCGCTCAGGGGCCGAGAGCTGGTTGAAAACGCCCGGGCCCTCAACCGGCACCTCATCCATGGGCTCGGCCCGTGGACAGATAACCTCGCAAAGCTCTCAGATCTCCTTGCGGGATTCAGGGACATCAATCTCCCGAGGATGGCCCGCTCCAAAAAGGGGATGTTTTGGAGCTATTTGTGATCCCTCGCGCCCAAACCCTATAATTTAACCATGTGGAAGGTCTGGATCGTGTTTCTTCTGGGGCTTTGGGTTTTCATATCCGCTTTCGTGCCGGGCGCGGTCGCCCACGGGGGCCACAGCATATTCTTTGGGGCACTTATCGCTGGCTTCTCTTTCTGGGCCGCGAGAAGGGCTCGGCTTGAGTGGATAAACTTCGCCCTGGGCCTCTGGTTCGTGGTCTCAGGGTTCTTTCTCCATAACCTGTGGAACAACCTTGCCGTGGGGGTTATCGTATCGGTAATATCCTTGATTGATGGGGTGGCCTGGGAAAAGACAGCGGGCTAAAGGAGGTCCTCGGCCGCCCGGATCACCATATCAGGCGTTATCTTTGTCATGCAATCGTGATGCCCCAGGGGGCAAGGCCTCTCTGCTCTTGCCTTGCAAGGCCTGCACCGAAGAGGAACCTCAACTATCTTGCTCCGAGGGGATAGGGGCCAGAAACCCATTTCCCTCACAGTGGGGCCGTATATAGCGATGCAAGGCGTCCCGAATATGCCTGCCGCATGGACGGGCGCTGAATCCCCGGAGACGACTAGGTTTGCAAGCCCAACCAAACCGAGAAATTCCGGAAAAGAAAGCCTCCCGGCAAGGTCTGCTACCCCTTTTGCTTTATCAGCAACCTCAGCCGAAACCCCCCTGTCCGCTTTTCCGCCACTCAGTATAACCCTAAAGCCCTTTCCGAGAAAGCGCTCGGCCACCTCCGCGAAATTCCCCGGACTCCACCTCTTTACCCTCCAGGAGCTTCCAGGGGCGATTAGAACAAAGGGCTCTTTCGGGGCCACGGGCCTTGCCGCTTCAAGCAGTTTTCCCCTCTCAGGGAACCACATCTCCTCCCGCACGAGGCCCTCCTCGAGACCCAGGGGCAGAAGGAGCCTCTGAAACCTCACAGTCTCGTGAAGCCCTTGCTCATACGGGAACCTTTTGGTGTAGAGGGCTCTGGCTGGCGAATCAGAGAACCCAACCCTCTCCGGTATCCCAGCTGAGAAAGCAACCAGCGCGCTCCTGTGTGATTTGTGGAGCATAACTGCGGCATCAGGCCTCGTTGATTTTATCCTTTTCACGACCACCCTCATTCCCCTCAATCCCCTCTCGTTTCCATCCTTGTCCCAATATATGGCATTGAGGCCTGACAGGGCGAAGAGCTCCCTGAACTTCTCGTGCGAGAGAAAAACTGGCCTGGCACCGCCATCCAAAAGCGCCCTTGCGACGGGCAGGCTGAGGAGGAAATCGCCGAGATACCTGGTCGACTGGATTACGAGGACGAGCTTATCCTTCAAGGGCAATCTCGTAGACCTCCAAGGTTTGGGCGGCGCACTTCTTCCACGAGAAACGCCTGGCCCTCTCAAGTCCCCTTTCCCTCAGGGTGTTCGCAAAGCCCTCATCCTCGGAGAGCCTTCTCACGCTCTCCACGAAGCCCTCCACATCATCCGGACTGAGCAGGATAGCCGCTCGGCCAGCCGCCTCAGCTGTGGCTGGGTGATCGGATGTGATGACGGGCGCCGCGCATGCCATAGCCTCAATAATTGGCAATCCAAACCCCTCGTATTTGCTGGGAAACGCGAGGGCCAGGGAGCCTGACAGGAGTGCCCCCAACTCCCCTCCTGGCACGAATGGGACCTGAACTATCCTCTCGGAAACCCCCAGTCGCGAGGCCAGCGAGGCCTCGGTTGGCTCGAGAAACCCGCCAGCAACAAGAAGCCTTATCCCCCTTATCCTGGCCATTCCCAAAAGAACCAGGGAGAGGTTCTTCCTTGATTCCGGCTGGCCAACGAAAACGAGGAACCCCCTCTCAGTGAGCCCGTATCTCCGGAGGACGGGCAGGTATTCCTCCCTTCTATACGGTCTCGCCCAATCCGGTAGGCCGTGGTATATCACATGGACCCTTTGGGCCGGATAACCTGTGAACTGGAGCACCTCGGATTTGGCAAACTCTGAGACCGCGATGACGGCCTCCGGCTCCATCAAAAAACACCTTTCGGTTTTCTCCCTCATCCTGCGCTTTTTCCCCGGCGGGAACCAGAAATCTGTCCGGTCGTAGAACTCAACCATATCGTGGACGGTCAAGACCTTTGGGAACCTGCCGGGCAAAAGGAAGCGGTTCGTGCCGTGAAAGAGCTCAACCTTCCCCACCCAGAAGGGCATGAGCTTCTTTTTTGCCAAGGGGGGTAGCCTTTTCGCGAGCATGAACCTTTGCAATCTGGAGAACTTGAAAGAGGCGTGAACCTCAATCCCGAGACCCAAAAGGGCCTCTATCAGGTTGATTATGTATGTCCCTATGCCCCTGGGATTGGGGTTCCAGACCGGCGTGACATCCATGTGGACCTTCATTCCAAGAAGACCTGAGGCCCTTCCGCGGCCTCGGAGAGCTCTTTGCAAAGCCCATCAAGGTCTGATACCCCTGAGCGTTCAGCGAGCTCCCTGATTGTTCCCCAGGCTGGCTCTCCGCAAACCATTGCCCTCATGCCCCACTTAACGAAGACCTTCGCGGTGGAGGGCCACCGGAGGAGGACATCCTCTATGCTCATCTCCGGAGTTATCCTTTCCGGCATACTTTTGAATGCATGTTCTCGCACAGGATCCCTATGGTAACCGCCAAGATGAGAAGCGGTGAGATGAGCCAAGGATAATAATACCTGGGATCCGGCCACCTATAGAAAAATATGGAGAAGAAGTATCCTAGGCCTGGGATAAGAAGGAGCGTCGGAGTGCGCCAGCCCCGTTTCCAGAATGTGAGGGCGAAACAGAGGAGCATCCAAAGAACCGTCAATTTCAGGAACCACCTGAGTGGAATCTCTATTAGGCTCCACCAACCTCCTATGTGCTCTCTTGGGATTTTGAGAAACGGGGTGTAGCCCATAATTGGGACAGTCATTGCCCTGTGGAGCAGGACCTTCCCGATGAATGCGGGGTCGCTTTTTGCAACAGAAAGGACCTTTTCCTTCCAGTAGTCTCCGACCTCCATGAGGCTTATGCTCTCGCGCCCCAAAGCCTTCTGTGCCTCCTGAACGCAGTATTCATCGCTGTTTTGAAACCCGTATGAGTTTGGGATCTCCCCAAGGCCCTGCGATATAGGGATGTATGGAGTTGAGGGCGAGAACCTATTGTAGAGGGCCTTATTGAGCAGGGAAAAGGGTAGAAGAAACACGGCTCCAAGGACACAAAACATCACAAGAAGATCCCTCAGGCCCTTCCTGAAACCGAGGTGCATGGCGATTCCGAATCCGTAAAATAAGGGCAAAAGAACCCCGAAGGGCCTGATCCAGGAGAATAGGCCGAGGATCAGGCCGCTCGCAATCAGGTAAACCAGGCGCTTCTCCTTCAAGTAAAGAAGAAGGAAAGAGAATGAAAAAACTATACCGAGAAGCCCAAAGTGATCCCTGCTGGCAAAACAAGAGAACATGGCGTTTATGGGAAAGATCGCGTATAGTAGCCCGCTGATAATCCCGGACACTGTCCCGAAAAGGCCTCTGATTCCTATGGTTAAGGCGAGCGCGGCGAGGATATCCAGGGTTATCAGAGTTATCTGGGCAAATATGTATTTCGCTGGGAAAAAACCCCAGAAGAAAGCGAGTAGGAATGAGTAGCCCGGCACATCCATGCTTGGCCACCGCATATCGGGCCTGAGTTTCCATCCCTGCCTGATAAATTCCTCTGGGTCAACCAAACGGTTCCTCTCGTTTTGAGTGGTTTGAATTCGGTAGGCAAGGGCTGAATCAAGATTGAATGGCTTACCCTTCGTTATGCAAAGAGCGTGGACCCCGTGCCAGGCGGTCACGCCGCTCTGCATGTATTGGTGGTGAAGGAATGAAAGAAAACCGAATCTCAGGAGGGCCGCGGTTAGCCCAATAGCAATGAGCCACCACTTGAAGCCTTTATCCCTCATCTAGCCCTTCCCTTTTTTGAAGGCCCTTAACCCTGCCCATCTCGGATCAATCCCCCCTTCCTGCTCTTCGTGCTCGCACTCCTCCTCGTTCCTATCCGCGCCGCATACGGGGCAAAGCCCCTTACAATCAGGGTTACAAAGGGGCTTTATAGGAACCGAGAGTATGATTGTCTCCCTTATGAGGGGAGCTATGTCTATCTCCTCACCCGTGAAGAACTGGGTAACCAGGTCCTCATCCTCCAATTGCTGTTCAGGGACAACGGGCGCTGGGGCTCGTATGAAGATGAACTCCTCCGATTCCGAAAACATGTGCTCTGTTTCCTTGAGGCACCTTGAGCAGGGCAAGATCAAGGTGAAACTCAGATCCATCCTGAGTCGTATCTTTTTGCCAGCCCTGATAGCTTTTGCGTGAATTATCACTGGGCCGGAGAGCTTGACGGTATCAAGATCCGTGAGTTCAAGCTGAAGCTCAAGGGATAATCCGTCGCCCTTGATGTCCTCAAGCCTGATCCTTACTGGTTCCACGGGACTCCTCTATCGCTGAAACGCACTTGGGACAGATATCCGGATACTCCTCGTTAGCCCCAACATCCGGATGCCAGACCCAGCACCTCGCGCACTTCGCGCCGGGCGCACGCTCTACCCCGATAGCCCAGGAATCGTTCTCCTGGATCGGGGAACCGTGGGGCTGTTCTGAGAACCTAACCCCTGATACAATGAGCAGTTCAGGGAGATACCTCTTGTATTTTCTGATAAGCGCGAGACCTTCCTCGGTTTTAGCGTGTATAGCGAGGCTGGCTTCAAGCGAGTTGCCTATCATGTCTGAGGCCCTGGCCCTCTCAAGTGCCAAAAGGGCCACATCCCTCATCCCCAGAATGAGTTCAAAATCGCGAGCGAGCGCGTCATCCCTCCATTCCGGGGGAACATCCGGCCAAAGCTCAAGGAAGACGCTGTCAGCTTTATCCCCGGGGAGATGGGAGTGAACCTCCTCCGCGGTGAAGGAGATTATTGGGGAAAGGGCAATATCAAGGGTGCGCGCCACATGGTAAAGCACGGTTTGCGCGGAGCGCCTGCCCAGAGACCTTGGCGCCCATGTGTATAACCTGTCCTTTACCGCATCCATATATAGGGCAGAGACCTCGGTTGACATGAAATTCATCGCAGACCTCACTGCCCTGTGAAACTCGTAATCCTCGTAAGCGGCTTTCATCTGGCCGAGGACCTCGCTGAGCCTGTGAAGGATGAACCTATCCAAAGGAGGCATTTCCGAAATGGCAACGGAATCCGTTCCCGGGTTGAAGTCATAGAGATTCCCGAGGCAGAAACGGAAGGTGTTCCTCATCTTCCGGTAGGCGTCAACTGTCCTTGAGAGTATCTCCTTTCCGAGCCTTATATCCTGGGTGTAGTCAGTTGAACCGACCCATAGCCTGAGGACATCCGCGCCGTGCTCCTCCACGACCTCAAGCGGGGATATGGCGTTTCCGAGGGACTTGTGCATTGTATATCCCTTCTCATCAAGGACCCATCCGTGGGTTATGACCTCCTTATATGGTGGCTGGCCTATTGTTGCAACGGAGATCATGAGAGAGGCATTAAACCAGCCCCTGTGTTGGTCAGGCCCTTCAAGATATACATCCGAAGGCAGAGGAAGTCCGGCCTCAGGTAGGACAACGAGGGATGTCACCCCTGAGTCAAACCACACATCAAGGATGTCGTTGCCCTTCTCAAATCTCGTGCCCCCGCACGATGGGCAAGAGAACCCCTCCGGGAGGAACTTCTCGGTTGGTTGGGTTATCCACGCGTCAGAGCCCTCCTCGGAGAATATCCTGGCTGTGAGGCGTATAACACGGGGATCGAGTATATCAGCCCCACAATCTGAGCAAATGAGGGCTGGTATATAGACACCCCAGTGCCTCTGTCGGGATATGCACCAATCCGGCCTCTCTGAGACCGAGGCGTATATCTTGGCCTCTGATGAGGGGGGAACCCACTTGAGATTCTTTATGAAGCCAAGCGCCTTCTTTCTCAGATCAAGGTGATCCACATTCAGAAACCACTGGCTCGTTGCCCTGAATATGAGGGGCTTTTTGCACCGCCAGCAATAGGGATACTGGTGAACGACCTCGCCAAACTGAACCAGGAGCCCTTTTTCCGCGAGCCTTTCGACAGCCCTCTTTCCCCCATCGTCAACGGGCAATCCCTCAACAGATAAGGGCTCAGCGCTCTGCTCATCAGCCTCACGGGTGAACCTTCCCCCCTCATCCACGGGAGAGAATATGGGAAGCCCATACCTTTTGCCAACCTCGTAGTCCTCCCTGCCGTGGCCTGGCGCGGTGTGGACTATGCCTGATCCCGCGTCCAGGCTCACATATTCGGAGAGGATGGCGGGCGATTCAAGGTCAGAGAACAGGGGGTTCTCAAACACGAGGCCCTCAGCATCCCTCCCGTAGAATGTAATGGCAACAGGCGCAGAGCTTATTGAGGGCATTACATCAGCCGCTTGCCTCAGGAGTGCCTCAGCTAGGATCACGAGGCCGCGCTCGGTTGATAAAGCTATGTATCTTATATCAGGCCCAAAAGCGAAAGCCCTGTTCGCGAGGAGTGTCCAAGGGGTTGTTGTCCAGACAAGGGCAAAGGTTTCTTCGCCCCGAAACATCCCGCTCGGGTCTCTCTTGAGCCTCGCCAAGAACCAAAGGGATGGGGATGTCTTGTCCTTGTAATCTATCTCAACCATCGCGAGGGCTGTTCTGCATGTAGGGCACCAGTGAATCGGCATGTGCCCCCTGTAGATGTAGCCCCTTTCAACCAGAAGGGCAAGGATCTCCAGTTCCTGGGACTCGTATTTCTTTGATATGGTCAAATAAGGCTCAGCCCAGTCGCCAAGGACACCGAGGCGACGAAACTCCTCTTTCTGAACATCAACCCAGTGCAAGGCGAAGACCCTGCACTTTTCCCTTATCCTTATCCTCGTCTCAGGGGAAAGCTCTTCTCTGAGCGCGGCGTTTAGCCTGGCGAACTCCGGATCGTGCTTGGTGACCTCGTTCTCTATGGGCATTCCGTGGGTATCCCAGCCAGGAATGTATTTGATCCTCATGCCTTCAAGGACCCTGAACTTGTTGACCATGTCCTTCAGGACCTTGTTGAGGGCCTGGCCCAAGTGGATGTGCCCGTTTGAATATGGAGGGCCATCGTGCAGGACGAACCAGGGTGCCTCGCGCTCAGCAAGTCGCCTGACCACATTTCTCTCGTCCCAGATCTTGGCTATCTCCGGTTCCCTTCTGGGCAGGCTTGCCTTCATGGGAAACTCGGTCTTAGGAAGGTTCAAGGTGTTCTTGTAGTCCATATTACTTCTCTGTTCTTCGTTTCCGGATACCGGGGAGACACTTGCTCCCCGCCGAAAATCCGGGCATTTTCGCGGTCTTCTTCATTGGCTTTCAAAGTAGTAGAACACATAGAGGAGCCCCCCAAGTATAAGCGCTGTAAGAAGGGGCTCGGCTAGGCCCATATTGGGTTCTGCTTCCACATCAGGGGAAAGCCCTTCAACCCTTATCGCATCCTTCCACTTCCACTCCAGGTTCTGGGTCTGTCTCCCAGAGAGGGTCTCGCTCCAAAGGAGAACCGTATCCCCGCTGAAAGCAGTCATGTAGATCCTGTGCCTTGATTCCCTTTTCAATGTGACCCCAGACCATGGAAATATCCCCCTTTTCTTTGAATAGGTCACAGCCAGATCCCCGACCCTGTATCTGATCGTGACACCAGGATTCCCACTCCGAAACACCTCTTTGCCTGATTCCCTCGCTTTCTCAGTTAGGCATTCCCCCACAAGCCAAGCCCAAGGGCTTGCCGATTCCTCCTCCACTATGCTTATTGTGTCCGAAAAGCTCCCCCAGGGGATACGATCGAAGCTGATCATGAGGCCCTGCTCCAGAAACTCCAGGTCAGTGTAGGGCGCTCCGTAGGCCATGAACAGAAGAAAGGGAAGCATATGTCTCAATCAATCTGAAAGCCGCGGGATTTGAACCCGGGGCTCCCAGCTGTTATCACAGCCCTCATCATCCTTCCGTCTCCCTAGCTTTAGAAAATGACCGTAAACTGACCCTACCCCCGTTTCGCGGGTCCTCTCCGGATGTTCCTCGGAGCGCGCCCAGTTCAGGAGCATCATTCTCCCAACGCGAGGAGACGGTCTCCCCGCGCCTCATACCAGTATAGAGACCCATAGCCACAAAGGCAAATGATACTGGATGGCTTTGGCAGAATTCAAATAGCACCTGGCCTCCGGTGGGCTCAGATATCTAGCCAGCTATGGGGTTTCCGGAATGCCGGGAGAGCGCAGGGATGAGAGCCGATAAGCAACCCTTAGCCCTACCATCAGGATCAGCACTATGATACCCCTTTTCATGTTGACCTTCCTTATATTTCTCATTTGTTTCTCTTGTTCTTCAGCTCCCAGTATTTCATGTAAAGCGCGTTGGCCTCTATGGCTTTGCCGGCCTCCACGAGAATATCCGCGGCCTTCCTGTATGCCTCTGCGGCATACCAGTATTCACAAGCCTTCTCGGCCCTTCGGGCAAAGGATTTCCAGATTGCTACCGCTCTTTTAGGTTTGCCAGCCTCCTTGAGAATATTTGTGAGTTTCTCGTATGTCCATTCGGCATTCCAGTAGTCCCCGGCCTTCTCGTAAAGCTGGCCAGATATTTTACAGAGCTTTATTGCCTCATCAGGTTTGCCGGACACCATGAAAATATCTGCGGCTTCCTCGTATACCAATGCGGCACACTTGTAATCTCCAGCCTTCTCAAAAAGCTGGCCAGATATTTTACAGAGCTCTATTGCCTCATCAGGTTTGACAGCATTCTCGAGAACATCCGCGGCTTTCCAGTATGCGTATGCGGCATCCCCGTATTCCCCGGCCTTCTCAAGATTTTCTCCTCCAAGCTTGTAAGCTCTCACAGCTCTATCAAGGCTGTCCCTTGCTTTCTCAAGGTCTCCAACTACCCGCCAGGCCAATCCAGATGACCAGTAGGTTGAGGAATCCCTGCTGAATGTTATGGCCAAAGCCTCAAGGGTGTCCCTGTATCTGAGAGCCTCTCGGGTTCTATCAGCTTCAAGGAGCTCCACAGCCATCCACCTGTATGCCCAGGCTTCATGCTCAAGATACCTTGATTGAGAACACCTCTTACCAAACTGGGCAACAAGAGAAATAGCCGAATCAGACGAACCCCGCTCGCTTAGGAGATTTGCCGCGGCTCGGCATGAGAACTTTGCGGTTCCGTAATCCCCAGCCTTCTCAGCTGACTGGGCTTCTGTGATGAAAAATGTTATGGCGCTTTCTGGGCCCCAGAGCTCCACAGCAATGCTGGAGGCTGAATCGCATAGATCTATTGCTTTGTAGTATTCCCCGGCCCTCTCGGCCCTGCTCGCTTCCCTCAAAAGGGAATCCACACGGGATTCGCTAGCTTCTACCTGAGCCCAGCTCATCCCTCCGGTGAGGGCTATGGCTAAGATGGCTTTTCTCATCTCTCTTGGCTCCGTTATAACCTAATAAGAGGCCAAAACACAGAAAGTGTGCCACCGTAAAAGTATAAATCAGCTTTCTCGTCAAATGCTATTGCGCGCTGGGAGCCGGGTTAAGATCAAGGAGCCAGTTCAGGCCTGGATGACTCCGGGGGAGGATGCGCTGGCCATCATGATAATCCTCGGCCTTGAGAGGCCACCTGGGGCTCTGATGCCTTCCTACGACTGGCTTCAGCTTGGCTCCTATCAGGGCTTTTCAGGGTTGTTATACCTCCACTCCGTAATGCTTGCCTAAAAACTCCCCTGGCGGTTTAAGGCTCCTTCCAGGAAGCGGGCTGAAGTTGAAGGAGCCTGACAGAGAGATTTATATTGTGCGCATAAAGAGAGGTTTTGAATGGAGGAGAAAGTTAGGAATAAGGCCAAGAAACAAACCACGCTAAGCACCTCTGATTTTCCCACCTCAGCCGAGATAATTGAGGCCTATTCCAGGGAATTCGCAAATTACATCGCCCCTCGCGGGGACACGGTCTTCGGGTTCTGGATGCAAACCATAGCTGATCTTCAGTTTCTTGACCTGGAGCTCATGGGCCTAACCGAAGACTATGAGATAGACCCGATTGCCAGAACGGTTTCATTTTCGGGGGATGCGGAGTTTCTCAGGCTGAGGGTTGCCCATCTTGAGAAGGTTAAGGGGAAACCCACCCTCTATACGAGATTCGTGGATGGTTTCGGGGACACAAATGCCTATGCCTTTCACAACCTTTATCCGTATAAGGGAAAGTTTTACCCGAGGGTGGTGAGAACCCTCATAAACGCCTTTGGCTTGAAATCAGGCTCCCTGCTTCTCGACCCATTTAACGGCTCCGGCACCGCCACCCACGAGGCGAGCCTCATGGGCATAAAAAGCATTGGGATAGATGTAACCCCAATAGGTATAATCATATCCCAGTTGAAAAACGACCTCCTGTTCAGTGATGGCAAACGGCTTGATTTTACCCTTGCTGAGCTTCAGGATGTTCTTGAGGATATTGAGGCCAAACGCTGGGATCATCCAGACCCCCTCATTCAAAAGCTAATGTGGCTTATCTACTTTGATACGGTGGACGCTTTTGCTAGGACTTCGCGATATCACAGAAAGGGAAAGCTCGGGCTCTTCGTGGAAAAGCTGAACTATATCAGGAATTGTCACAGAATTACCATGGAGATAAGGGATGCGGAAAACCTTAGGTTTGAGCCTGCTGAGATAGTTGAGGGAGATGTTCTGGAACTCCGTAGTCTTGAAGATTTCAAGGAGAGGTTCGACGCCTGCATCACGAGCCCCCCATACTATTTCTCAATTGACTATGTTGGCAAGGACAAGATAGCCTATGAGTATCTCGGCGTGGACATGAAGAGGATTGAATCAAGGTATCTCGGCATGAAGGGGGGAACCGATGCGGGCCTCAGGGGCCGTTACGGTTCGTTGCCCACGAGGGTAGCCATGTATTACGAGGACCTGAGGGAATCCATCAGTAACATATATTGGGCGCTAAAACCAGGGGCCAAGCTCGCGATCATAGTCGGCGATAGCAGTGTTGCTGGTAAGAAGATCCCAACAACCATGATGACCAAGAGGTTCTGCGAGGAAGCTGGTTTCAGGTTTGAAAGGCTCATATTCAACCCCCTCCTGGGCACCAGGAACAGGGCAATAAGGGGCGAAAGCGTGATAATCTGTGAAAAACGCTCCGATAATCCCAAATTGCGGTTTCTCTGAGCCGTGGGCCTATGACAGCCCCGTTCTCGGCCGAAAACCTTGGTCGCGCATCCGTAAGGAGATCCTTTTTCTAGATTATTTTTAAAAAATCTAGACTTAGAAGCTTTCCTTACGGAGGAGATCTCTGGAACCCTCTCAGGATGATCCCCTGGAATCCCAGTAATTCCTCGCAAAAAGCCGATTATGGCTCTCGGTTTCTGGGGGGCAAAAGCCGCTTTTGGTTCCCGAATGGGGAGCTTAAAACCGGGTTTGGTTGCCCGGTTCGGGAGGGGAATCCGGTTTTTCGGGCTCAGTCTCGTTCCCCTTTCTGGGCCGAAAAAGACCTCATTTGGTTCCGCGCCTTTTGCCTCTTGTGAGGACAAATTGCCGCGCGCCATAGGACATTAATGGTGCGCGGTTTGGCCTCGTAGGATGGCTAGTAGCTCAGGCACCCTCCCGTGTCCATGCCCGTGCTTATGCCCCCGCCGCAACAGCCGGGTGATGCTGTGGAATGCCAGGTTAGGCCCAAAGATATTTGGATGCCCTGGGGATATTTGTCCGTAATGGGGTTCTTGCCGAAGAGATAGCCGTATTTGACCTCAAAGAACGGCCTGAAGTCGTATTCCCTGAGAAAGACCGCGCCGACCCCAGCATAGGCACCCCAACCGTATATGTTATGCCAATCAATTGTCAGAACGGAATCCCCATACCACGGGTCGTATACCATCTGGCTGTCCGGCACATTCAGGAGGTTCAGTCCTCCGCCAAAGCCAAGGTAAGGCGAGACCGTAGAAACCCCTTTGGGGAGCCAGTTCAGGGATATGATGGAAAGGGGAAACATGAGGATGCCGCTCCCGCCATATATGCCCGTTGCCCACTGGCCCATGAAATAAGGGGTTTCATAGTTGAAGGTCAGCATCCCCCCGTATATGAGACCAACATCCTTGCCGTAACTGCTCATTAAGGGGGTTATTGAGCCGAATGTTCCGCCTAAGGATGTGTAGCTCTGGCGCTTGGGCCGCATGCCGGTCTCCTCAAGGATGGCCTCGGCCGCGAGCTCCTGGGGCTTCTTGCCTGTCTTCAGGCTCAGACACAGCATGTCTATGGCAAAGCCCAGGTCCTCGTATGACGAGACCTGGTATTTCTCGTCAAAGACCGCTTGGCCCGTGGCGAGTCGTTCCACCCTAACCCTTATGGATATCTGGTTCCCAAGCTGGGTCGCAGAGCCCTTTGCCGTGAATTCCACCCCCATACCCTCGAGGGCCTTCTTGTCTTTCTCCTCGGTCTTTATGATGTTGTATCCAGCGACCGATGCTAGCGAGGCCCTCAGCAGTTCAGCCGCTACAGGAGCCAGCGATGTATCAGCGCCTATGACCTGGAAATCCTCAACAACTATGTTGCCCGCCGAGAGCAAAATTGCTATTGCCGTCATCATCTCAGAACCCTCCTGTCTGATAAGAGAAGCCTATGGAAGGCACGAGGCCGTTGGGGTTTTCGCGGCCCAAGAGGAAAGCGTATCGGACATCCACAACGAGCCTAACCTCATATGTCCTGAAGAATATCATGCCGAAGCCGGGCTCAAAGATCCACCCGTGGGTGTTCTCAACGGTATCGCCTGCCCAGGAATTCAGCACAGCGAAACCAGCGCCCATTCCTATGTATGGGGAGAAGTCAGAGATGCCCATTGGTATGTAGTTCGCTTTGAGGCCGGCTATGTTCCAAAGGAGCGCGTCCTCGCTCACATAAAGCCCCGTTCCCAGCTGGAAAGTGCCCTTCGGTATCTCAAAGTTAGCGCTTATGGAGCCTCCGTTAAGCGGGTTTTTCTCGGACAATCCGGCAAAGGGTATGACCGAGCCCATCGTGAGGCCCGTTGTCACATAGGAGCTCTTCGCGCCGGTTATGCCCTTCTCAGAGAGCCTGCGCTCCTCAAGGACAACCCTTGCCTTTTGGCCTGTCCTCGTGGCCTTCACTATTGCCTCAAGGCCTTCTGAGATCTCGTCCTCGGACCCGAGGATCAGCTTGTCCTGATAGACAACAGAGCCGTCTGTCCTCAGCAGGGAGCACCAGAGCACTATGTTCCTGCCCATACGGGTCAAGGAGCCAGTGAAGAGCATCTCGGCGCCAGCCTCCTCCGCGCGGATGAGCGCGTTGTAGCGGTCAGCATCGCTGAGGCCCTCGGCCTCAACAACAGAGTATCCCTCAGACGCGAGCGCCCCTCCGGCCAGCTCGGTCGTGGCCCTGGCGGTTGCCTCGTCCAGGCCAACGGCCTGGAAACTCGCCACCGCAACGCGCTGAGCCGCCAGGGGCACGGCTATTAGTAGAGTAGTTAAAAATAACCTCATATCTTCCTCCAAAAGGGGTGTTTTGGAAATTATAAAGCAAGGTGCTTTTCGTTTTTCAAATCAAAAAAAGCCGCCCGTGGAGGGCGGCCGGTTTTCTCGGGGGCCTAGAGCCTATTTCACCTCATATGCCTTGAGGACTGATCCCGTTGATTCGTCAGGGGGATCCGTGTTCTTCACCGGGCCGATTCCCAGAGCCACATATGACCATCCCATCGTATCCTGCTGAACATCCCAGGAACCAAGGCTGGAGAGCCATACGCTGTCAAGGATGGTGTAGAAGGCCTTGTAGGCGTCAGTGAAGGTTCCGGCAGGGACCGTGACATCCTCTTGTCCCACTATGCTTCCGTTGAAGCGGGTGATCGCGGTATCGGGCGTGCCATCAGAGTCCATGTCATACGACTTGAGGAACCGCGTGAACCAGCTGTCTCCAACCGCGGGGTTCTTCTTGAAGAACCTTAACTCAAAGGTATCTCCCATTATGATACTCCCGACCACGAAGTAGTCACCGTCGTAGAAGAACCACAGGGTATCGGTATAGGGGAGTCTCAAGAGCTTGCCAAGCCACTTGTCACTACCTGTCTCTACTACCTTGTAGGCATCAGGATGAGACCCGAAGGCCTCCTGGGCCACGATGCTGTCCTTGGACCACCTAGTGGTGTCCGGGAAACCCTGGTAGAGCCACCAGTTCCCTACCGAGAGTGGCATGGGATCGGGAGCCTCTTCCTCTCCTCCCTTGCCGCAGGACAGGGCAAGGAGGAGGGCCATCGTTCCTGTTATGTATGTGAGCTTTCTCATGCTTACCTCCTAAGGCCTCATAATTATAAGACGAATTCGCCGGAGGGATCAACCAAATTCTGCCTCCTCTCCTTGACTGGCGAGGACCCTGGCTTACCCGATATAATTTTCCCGTGCGCGTTATCCTCGTAGGCGATGAGATCCTATCCGGTCGGGTTCGGGACGCGAACTTGGCCCTCATAGCCCAGGGTTTCTCACATCTGGGCGTGCGCATCAGCCGAGCGGAGGTCCTCCCTGATGATGAGGATGCGATATCCTCTGCCATAAACCGCGCGCTATCAGAAGATGGCCGGGTTGTTCTCTCCGGAGGGCTTGGCCCAACAGCAGATGACAAGACGAGACAGGCTTTGGCCCGTGCCCTCGGAACCGAGATCGCGTTTGACGAATCCCTCTACATGCGGATAAAGGAAAGGCTGTCCGCTTTGGGCCACGAGGAGCTCGGGATCCACAGGAATTACGCCCTGGTTCCAAAGGGATTTGCAATTATCCCTAATCCAGTTGGCATAGCCCCAGGCCTACTTTGGAGGGAGGGGAGGAGGTTCGCGCTCGCGCTTCCAGGGGTTCCGGATGAGGTCTCTGGCCTTCTGCCGAGGGCTTTGGACCTTCTGAGGGATCTGGCGGAAGAGCCCTTGTTCATCGGAACCATAAGCGTGGCCGGGATGAAGGAGGCAGAGATAGCTGAGAGGCTTGAGAGGATTCCCGAGCTCTCCGGGAGGATAGCGTATTATCCGAGGCTCGTTGAGGTTATCCTCAAAATAGGGTCCCCCAATGAGGATGAGCTATCAAGGCTTATTAAGCTGGCAAGCGATGAGCTCGGCAAGGCTGTTTACAGTCTAGAGGATGAGGGGATTGAGGCCGCTCTGGGGAGGCTCCTCAGAGAAAGAGGGGTTTCTATTGCAACAGCCGAAAGCTGCACCGGCGGCCTGATTGCCCATCTCATCACCCAGGTCCCTGGTTCTTCGGATTACATGAGGGGCGGGGTCGTTGCGTATACCCCGGATGCCAAGAACCGTGTCCTCGGTGTCCCTATGGAGATAATAGAAAGGTGCAGTGTGTATTCTCCTGAGGTCGCAGAGGCGATGGCGATGGGGGCCGCTGAGCTATTCGGATCGGATATCGCCCTCTCCTCAACATGCGTTGCTGGGCCAGGACCTGATGGAGAGCATCCGGCCGGAGAGAGCTACATAGGGCTTTGGTTTAAGGGGAGAACAGAATCCTCGGGGTTCCGGTTCGGAGGCACGAGGTCCGGGGTCAAGCTTTCCGTAGCCAAGACCGCGCTTGATATGGTTAGGAAGAGGCTCATTTGATCTCCACCTCGTCGCCCCTTTCCGGGATCATGACATTCGCCCCACCATCATCAAGGGAGCGGGCCAGGGCCTCCTGGGCCTCAGGCTCCCCGTGGACCAGGAAGATCCTTGCAGGATCAGCGTGCGCGCACCATTCAAGGAGCGCGTTGTGATCCGCGTGCGCGGAGAAGCCCTCAAGGATGTGGACCTCTGCCCTAACCGCAACCTTCTCCCAGTAGATCTCAATCTCCTCCGCTCCATCCGCTATGTATCTGCCAGGGGTTCCCTTTGCCTGATACCCAGTGAAGACTATTGAATTCCTCTCGTTCCAGAGCCGGTGCTTCAGGTGGTGCTTTATGCGGCCGCCGGCGCACATCCCGCCCGAGGCTATTATCAAAGCCCTCTCGTTTATCCGATTTATCGCCTTTGACTCATCAGGGGTCCTCGTGAAACAGAGCCCAGGGAAAAAGAATATGTCCTTGCCCGACATGAAAAGCTCTTTTGCCTGCTGATCGTAGCACTCCGGATGGTTCCTAAATATCTCCGTGGAGTCAATAGCAAGGGGGCTATCCAGGAAGTATCTGCCCTTGGGGAGGCTTCCCCTCTCGTGCATTTCCCTGAGGTAATACAGAATGTCCTGCGCCCTCTCAAGGGCAAAAGAGGGCAGGATCACATTCCCGCCCCGGGCGAATGTCTCGGATATTATTTCCCCAAAGCGTTTCGCTGTTTCATCTATGGGCTCGTGCGTTCTACCGCCATATGTTGATTCAAGGACTACAGCATCCGCCTTCTTAGGCAGGGAAGGGTCTCTGATTATTGGTTTGTTCGTGTTCCCGATATCCCCTGAGAAGATCACCCTCTTGCCCTCGTGATTCAATTCAACGAACGCGGAGCCGAGAATGTGGCCAGCATCGTGAAGCACCACAGAAACCCCACTGCCGAGCCCGATCTCGCGGCCGTAGTCAATTCCCCTCACGAAAAGCCCCACGGCAGTCCTCAGATCGTTCTCGTCATAAAGGGGCTCCAGTTCAGGCATTCCCCTCCTGATCCTGCGCCTGTTCTCTGTTTGGAGGTCCTCCTTCTGGACCTTGAGCGAGTCCTCAAGCATTATCCCTGAGAGATCAAGGGTGGCCTTGTGGGCTATGACCTTCCCCCTGAAGCCTTCCTTGACCAGCTTTGGCAAAAGCCCAAGGTGATCGAGGTGCGCGTGCGTTATTATGACGAAATCCAGGCTCTCAGGCTCAAAAGGGAAATCCGCCCAGTTCAGAAATTCAACCTCTCCCTGGAACATCCCGGCATCAACGAGAACCCTAAGCCCACCGGCCTCAACGAGGTGCATTGAGCCCGTGACCGTTTTGCAAGCGCCCAGAAAACTTATCCTCATCACATCTTATCCGGAGCCGAAACCCCCATAACTGATAGCCCTTCCCTTATCGCGGCCCTAACCGCGAGGCTGAGAGCGAGCCGGCCGGAGGAGAGCTCCCTGTCGTCCGTGATTATCCTCTGGCGCTGATAATACCCGTGAAACAGCCCTGCTAGGCTCAGAAGGTAATGGGGAATGAGGTGGGGTTCCTCAGCCTCACAAGCGGACTCAATCGTATCCGGAAGATAAAGGAGCTTTCTCATGATGGAGCGCTCGGAAGGATCGGTGAGGAGGGAAAGGTTTTCGGTTTTAGGGGAAACCCCGTGCTCTTTGGCAAAGCCCTCAAGAGACGAGCACCTCGCGTGGAGATACTGGACATAATAGACTGGGTTATCCGATGCCAGGGTCTTGGCCAAGTCTATGTCAAACTCAAGTGGCTGTGAGGAACCTCGCATGAGAAGAAAGAACCTCGCCGCGTCCACGCCGACCTCCTCCATGAGCTCCTCCATAGTGTAGAACTCGCCCTTCCTCTTTGACATCGGTGCTATCCAACCCCCTCTCAGGATGTGAACCTGTTGGATTATCTTTATACGGAGGTTTCTGATGCCCATCAGCTTCATGGCCTCGGTCAGAACCCTACCGTGGGTGTGGTGATCCGGGCCCAGAAGGTTCACCATCTCGTCGTAGCCCCGCTCCGCTTTGTGAAGATGATAGGCTATGTCCCAAAAAAGGTATGTTGGTTCCCCGGTGCTCCTTATCAGAACCCTATCCTTCTGGTCCCTTATTGCCTCAGCGATGAGAAAGAGCGCGCCTTCCTTCATCTCGGTCTTGCCTGAGAGCCTGGCCAGCACCTCGTCCCGATACCTTCCAGCCCTTATTTCGCTCTCCCTCACGACCCTGTCAAACCTCACCCCGAAGCGAGAGAGGGTCTCAATCTGCTCCTTGAGGAAGATCTCAGCGGCTCTGGCACCGTATTCGTGGGGGGAAACCCCTTCGGCCCTCAGCCTCTCGGCAACGGGAATGATATAATCCCCAGCGTAGCCGTCCTTAGGGAGCGCGTCTCTTTCGCCAAGCCTAAAGGCTATGCTCTGGCCAAGGGCCTCTATCTGGCCCCCAGCATCGTTTGAGTAGAACTCAGCCTCGGGCCTAAAGCCGCACCTGCGGGCGAGCCTAACGAGACAATCCCCAAAGGCCGCTGCCCTCGCTGATACCATGTTCAGGGGGCCTGTTGGGTTCGCTGAGACGAATTCATAGAGGACCCTCCTGCCCTTGCCAAGATCTGATGAGGCATAGGAGCTCGGGTCCCGGATGATCTCCGCGACGGACCGCCGGAGGGCTTCCTCGGTGAGCCAGATATTCACGAATCCTCTGGCCACCTCGCACCTTCTGACATCCGGGTGATCCTCAAGGAGCCTTGCCACCTCTTCTGCCGCTGATTCCGGGCTTTGGCCCCTGGCCCTCGCGAGCCTGAAGGCTATGTTGGTCGTGTAATCGCCGAATTCCTCCGAGCGGGGCTCTTCAAGCTTGATGTCGCTCACCCCGAATCCCTCGGAAAGCAGTCTCTCAAGACTGATCCTCGTCCTCATACCTCTCCTGCTTGGCATCCCCCCAAAGGGATTCAAGCGCATAGAACTCCCTCGCCTCCCTGGTCATTATGTGGATCACGACCTCATCCGCATCAACGAGAACCCACCTTCCTGATCCATAGCCCTCTGTGTGATGAGGGGCATATCCGTTTGCCAAAAGAGTCTCCTCTACCCCGTCCGCCAAAGCCCTCGCGTGGTCACGGGTGAGAGCTGTGGCAAGAACGAAGAAATCCGCTATGAAAGGCGCGACCTCTCTCAGATCCATAACCAGGACACCCTCTGCTTTCTTTTTCAGGAGGGCGAGCGCTATCTCCCGCGCCAGGTCCTGTGGCTCTTTCAAGGAAGGAAATTATAATGGTGGGCGGTTATTGATTTCCCATGTGGCGCCATTTCCTCACGACAACTCCCCTTCGCTTCCGGGTTCCTTCTTGGCGAATGCCCTCTTTATCTCCTCCATGAGGTAATCTCTCTGCTCGCGATACTCATCCTCAGTCATCTCTCCCTTCGCGTATAGGAACTCTATTGTTCCCAGGTCAGCAAGGAGCCTCTGGCGTTTGGTATACCTCTGAACGAAGAACCAGGCGACCGCGACGAGGGCTATTGCTCCTATGGCCGCGAGTAAGGCCATGAGCCACGGCCGCTGTCTCCCTCCGCCTACGCTGATCCTTAGGCTCTGGGCCAGGTCCTTCGGCGCGTATGATGCAACCGGTATCCCTCCTATGTTCGTTTCGCCCATGGATACCAGGTTCTTTCCGGACAGCTTCAACCCGGGCTCCGCGTAGAGGGTGAACTGCTCAGGCTTGGGGTTTATGTCCCTCTCGTATGTGAAGGATTTGGGCATCACATAGGAGAAAGCGAGGGAGGATATGCCAGGGGTGAGCTGGGGCCTTAGGTAAAGCGTGTCCTTTGCAATAAGGTAATCCTCAGGTGGCCCCATGTAGAAGAAATCAGAGTAGCCCTTAGGAAGGGGCAAGGCCATTATGTCCGCCCCTGCTATTATCCGGTTCCCTTTGTTCTCTATATGCAGGGCCTCCACGACAACGAGGGTATCCCCCCTCCGCGTGAAGGCGACATTGACCTGCTTGACGGCTATCTCCTCGGGCGAGCCACCCCCTTCGTATATGAGGACCCTTCCCTGACCCCCAGGGGGTATAGGATCAGAGAAAAAGCTTCCCTTGCCGTATATGACCTCAACTCCTACGGCCTGCGCGCCCTTTGGCTCCGTGATGACCGCCTTGCCATTCAGTATTCTTATGGTATCTGTGGGCATCCCCCCCTCTGGCCCTATGCTGTATATTATGCCCATCAGGGTGTCAGGAACCCTGCCCGGTTGAGAGCCGTTTTCAACCGTGAGGGTTATCTCCGATATAAGGCTAAGAAGGATCATTTGCATTCGCGTGAAAAACGCGCCCGGAGGGAGTCGAACCCCCAGCCTTCGAATCCGTAGTCCGACGCTCTGTCCAGTTGAGCTACGGGCGCGCGGGCGATATTATATTGCATGAAGATGGCCTGATGCCAACGCTTTAACCAAGCGCCAGGCCAGATGGGAACCTTATAATTTCTCCGTGATCCTCGTTATAGTCTCCCTCCGCCTCGCTTTCGTTGGTGACATAATGATGGGTTCTGACTGGGGGGGCCTGAGCCCTCCGCCGGACTCCGGACGGTTTCTGTTCTCGGAGGCAAGGCCGTTTCTGGACTCGGCTGATATTGCAATTGGAAACCTTGAGGGGCCTCTCACTACCTCCTCCGCGTGCACCAAGAGGACCGCGAAGGGCAGGTCATACGCCTTTAGGATGCCGCCTTGGCTTGCCGTGAACCTCCTGGACGCGGGCTTTGATGTTCTGAACACAGCGAACAACCACGCGAATGATTTCGGGGAGGAAGGAAAACGCCAGACCATCGCTGTTCTCGATTCGCTGGGATTAAAACACACGGGGTTCCTCGGAGACATAGCGTATCTTGAGGCTGAAGGCCTGAGGGTCGCTGTTGTTGGCTTCGGCCACTCCCCTGGGTGTAATGACATAAGGGATATCGGAAAGGCAAAGGCCATAGTGGCCATGGCGGATTCCTCGGCTGATATTGTTGTGGTTACCTTCCACGGAGGCGCTGAGGGGCCTTCGGCCCTTCACCTTAAAGCTCAAACCGAGACCTTCTACAGCGAGAACCGGGGAAATGTGGTGGAGTTCGCGAGGGCATGCGTTGATGCTGGCGCTGATGTGGTGGTTGGCCACGGCCCCCATGTGCCCAGAGCCATGGAGCTATACAAGGGGAGACTCATAGCCTATTCCCTCGGAAACTTCTGCACCTGGAACGGGATAAATGTATCAGGCCTCGGGGGCATCGCGCCCATGCTCCTTGTTGATGTTGATTCTGCCGGGAATTTTCTGGGCGGGCGAATCGTCTCTTTTACTCAGCGTAAAGCCCATTACCCGCAAATAGACCCCGAGGCCGAGGCGTTCAAGCTGATAAAGGCCCTCACGGAGGAGGATCTTGGAGGAGGCGGGATCTCCTTTGGGGAGGACGGAAGGTTCTTGCCGAGTCTCAGCGAAAAGCCCCCAAGGCCGCAGGCTCGCGTTGCTTGGCACGAGAGGAGGGCCGAGGCGGTGAGCGAGGAGCGCTGATTGCCCTATAATATCATCATGAGCGAGGTCCTCAGAGAGCTTGAGAGACGCGGTGCCCTTCTCAGGGGCCATTTCCTCCTCACATCCGGTTTGCATTCTGACGCATACTTTGAGAAGTTCAGGGTCCTTGAGAGCCCTGATATGACGAGGAAGCTTCTATCCCTAATAGCGGATGATGTCCGAAAGCTGAGCCCTGAGATGATAGCCGGGCCAACGACAGGCGGCATCCTGGTCGCTTTCGCGCTCGCGGAGATGCTCGGCCTTGAAGCGGCCTACGCTGAGCTCCCTCCTGACGGGAGCAAGGGACGAGTATTTCGTAGGGATTTCCCGATAAGAGGCAAGCGTGTCCTCGTTGTTGATGATGTGATGACCACAGGGGGATCGGTCTCTGATACGATTGAGGCCGTGAGAAAGGAAGGCGGAGTTGTTGTTGGAGTAGGGCTTCTGGTTGACCGCTCAGGGGGAAAAGACCTGGGGGTTCCGGTTCTATCAGCCCTCAGGCTGGACATGACCGCTTGGCCACCAGAGGAATGCCCCCTTTGCCGGGATGGGGTTCCCATAACCGTGAGGGGGAAAGGGAAAGGGTAGCCTCGGGTCAAAGGCGGTTATTCTCCGAACAGTCTCTTTCTCAGCCTATAGTAGTATTGCCTGTATTCGTCAATGTGCCGGTCATAGGGAAACTCGGGGAGCAAATCCCCCTTAGCAAGCTCCTTTGCCCTGGAGAGGTATTCCTCTTTTTCTCTGGGATCACGGGTCGCGTCAGCGAGGCGCGCTAGGTTCTCAATCTCGCCGAGATCGGTCCAAGTATCCTCCAGCTGATAGAAATCCCTGTGCTTGGTGAGAAGCCGGGGGTCCCTCAGGTTTCTCCTGATGAGGTATATTGCCTTGTAGAAGAGGACTCTGTTATCCTCCGAGCGATAGCTCCTCCTCGGCCAGAGAAGGTAAAACAGGTGATCGCGAGGGATCCTGTGCTGGGGAGAAAGGAGGAGATATACGAGCGCGAGTATGGCCTTGTTGTTGCGCCAACCTTTGAGCGATAGCCTCTCTCCGTTCACGAATACCCTAAACTCCCCTATGAGGTAGGCCCTTATTCCCTTGCTCTCGCTGGAGGAGGTCTCCGTTGCCAGCAAAGGCTCTATTCTCGTCGCGAAATCCCCAAGAATGGGGTCTTTTTTGAAGCCTGGGTGAATTGGAAGAAGCGGCGCCAGAAACTTGAGAACATCCGGAAAAACAGGACTGCTGGTTTTCCAAGCGAGATACGCGGAGTGAAGCCCCGAGAGGCAGGCCTCCAGAGGCTGAGTGGCTCTCTGATAGCTTTGGGCCGCGGCAAAAAGCGCCTCCGCGCATGTTTTGTCATCCTCAATGAGCAGGGCTTGTATTTCCTGAGCCGCGGCCTGTTCGCCCCAACTTCCCTTCTTGGCTAGATTCAGGCATTTCCTTATCAGGGATTTTGGAGGAAGCTCGGCCCCCGCGAACCTGCTCAGTTGGAGGGCCTTGGCGCATGGGAAGGGGGCATAGGCGTGGCTAAAATCTACAAAGCTTTGGGCCGACGCTATGAAACAGTCCCGTGCCTCATTAAACCTATATAGCATGCGCATAGCCAGCCCTTTGGTTTCCATCCCTCTACGCCAATAAAGGTTAGGCACACCAGTCCCATTAAGGTAGTCAAGTTTTCTGAGAGCATTGTCAGGTTTTCCTAGAGCTATTTCTGCAGCAGCCAGTATATAGAGCGGATCATATTTGAAGGATGGGGAAGTGAAGATAGAAGCTGCTCTAATAAACCCCACTATCTTCTCGCGAATCATCTGGTATTCGCCTCTATGCATCATAAGAAAAAAGAGATTCAGCTTGATAACGCCTGCGCGTTCTGGTCTCCCGATTATCTCAGCTACCTCCAGGGCCTTGTTGTAATATTTCTCAGCGAGTAAAAGCTCCCCCATGTTCATATAGGCTATGCCTATGATGTTAAGGAGGAATTCGAATAGCTTGGGGTCCTCTGAGAGCTTTGGCAATAAGCCCACCCCCTTTTTGATCGCTTCAGACAATCTTGACCGCAAGACCATTACGACTATATTGAGAATGGCCCAGGCCAAAGGGTCTTTACGCCTTACCCATTGGAGATACTTCGTTAATTTAGCACTATTACCTTCCCTTACGAGGTGTGTTCCTTCAAGAACCAGCTTGTATGTGTCCACACACATATTTTAAGGCGCAAACCCAGTAGGGATCAACTTGATCTCCGAATTTGCTCTAGTTATGCTCTAGTTATTTCCGTATAATTAAGAGGCTATAAAAGGAGTTGTGAACGATGCTGAGTCTCTATATAATAACAAATATCTTGGTAGGGCAAGGCTTGTTCGCCAAGACATATGGCGGGTCGAGCGCTGACCGCGGCTATTCGGTAATCCAGACAGCAGACGGAGGCTATGCTGTCGCGGGAGAGACATATAGTTTTGGTGCTGGTGGCGGCTGGAATGATTTCTTTGTCCTCAAGCTGAACCCGGATGGCTCTGTGGCCTGGGCCAAGACATATGGCGGAACGAGCATAGAGTTCGCTACTTCTATAATCCAAACCACGGATGGAGGCTATGCTGTCGCGGGAATGACATATACCTTCAGTGCTGGCCAATATGATCCCTTCGTCCTCAAGCTGAACCCGGATGGCTCTGTGGCCTGGACCAGGGTTTTTGGCGGAATACAAAATGATGAGATCTGGTCGATAACCCAGACCACGGATGGATGCTATGTTGTCGCGGGAAACACAAACAGTTTTCCCCCCACTGAGATTAATTTCTTCGTCGCCAAGCTGAACTCTAATGGCTCTATTGCCTGGGTCAAGACATATGACGCAGGGGCCACTGATTATGCCTACTCCGTCGTCGCGACTACGGACGGTGGCTGTTTTGTTGGTGGACGGAGAACAGGCACCGCGAATGATTTCTTCGTCCTCAAGCTGAACTCTGATGGCTCTGTGGCCTGGGGTAGGATCATTGGTGGACCGAAGTCTGAAGAGGCCTACTGCATGACCCGGACCACGGACGGTGGCTGTGTTTTAGCGGGATACACAATAAGTTTTGCCGTTGCCGACACTTACGATATCTTCGTCGTCAAGCTGAACTCTGATGGTTCTCTTGCCTGGGCCAAGGTTTTTGGCGGACCGAAATGGGATGGTGCCGAGTGCATAACCCAGACCTCAGATGGAGGCTACGCTGTCGGGGGATTCACATATAGTTTCGGTGCTGGCAACACTGATTACCTCGTCCTCAAGCTAAACCCGGACGGCTCTCTCGCCTGGGCAAGGACATTTGGGGGAACGGGCTATGAAGAACCACGCTCCATAGTCCAGACAATGGACGGCGGCTATGTGCTAACGGGTCCCAGCGGATGGGATGTACTTGTTCTCAAGCTGGATCAGAACGGAAATTATCCCGGCTGTGTTCAGGATTGCTCGCCAGTCGTTGGAACGCCATCGCCGAGCATATCCTCGATTTCAACTGGAGCGAATTGTTCTCCGAACACATCGTCACCAAACCCCATAGTCACCTCGCCCACTCCTGTAATAACCAATATCTGCGCACCCGTTTACGAGTATGTTGAGGAGAGAGGCCTTGAATCCGGCCCGCCGATAACCTGCTTATCTGTTCCTGGAGGCCTCGTCTTCAGGTCAGAGGCTGATACCGATCTCAGGCTCTACGCCCCTGATGGCAGGCTATCTTATTCCGGCAAACTGCAAAAGGGCGAGAACAGGATCTCCCTTGACCAAGGCGTTTATCTCTGGACGACGAGGAACCACAAAGGCAAGGCGGTTGTGAGATAATCCCATTGTAGCCAGTAGCCCCGACCAGGTGAAGTCTATACACCTCCCATTCCTGGCCGGGGCTTTTCATCTGGTGGCATAGCCACATCCCCCTGCCTTATCATAACGCCATGACCGCGATTCTGGCTTTGTCTCTCCTTGCCCAACAGGGCACGAGGGTCGGATACATAGACCTCCAGGTCATAATGGACAACTACAAGGAGCTCGCGGAGGCAAAGGACGAGCTTGACAGATACAGGGCCCAGTGGGAGCTGAAAGCGGACAGCGTTAAGGCGCAGTTGGATAGCCTCAGAAGGGATTATGAGGAAAAGCGCCCCATGCTCACGGATCAGGAGCGCATATCCCGTGAGATGGAGATAGATGAGAAAGAGGCTGAATACGAGAGGGTCCTCAGGGAGATGGTCGCGGCTCTTGAACAGAAGAGCCAGGAGATATTGACCCCTTATACCGATAAGATAACAGCGACGGTCAGAAAGATAGCGAAAGACCTGGGCCTTGAGATGGTTCTTGATATATCACAGAAGACCCTTGTCTATGCTGACCCGAAAAAGGACATAACGGGTCTCGTTCTCGGGGAACTGAACAAGGAGTATGTATCCGGCGGGCCCATTCAAAAGAGAAAGCTTTTAATATTCCCTTTGAAAGAAACGACCGAGGAGGCAAAGAGCGCTGGCCTTGGGAGATCCATTCAGGACGCGATGAGCTCCGTGTTTGAGCGCTCGCCGAGGTTTGATGTCGTTAATAACGCGCAGGTTAACTCCTCCCTTGAATCGCAGAACATAACCACCGCGACCATAAGCATTGACGATGCCAAAAGGATAACCGCTGAGATGGGCGGAAACATATTCATCTATGGCACGGTCAAGAAAACCGGAGAGGACGCTGAGTTTGAGGTTGGAATTTATCTTGACGATGGCACATTAATCCAGAAGACAACCAGAAGGGCTCGCGTTTCGGGCCTCACCCTGACAACCGAGGCGCAGAACCTCGCTAACACCCTTTTGAACTACTACATAGATTGGCTACAGAGGCAAGAGGAGGCGGGGGGGAAGTAAAATCCACGGATGGAGCAGTAATCCTGTGGGGGTCATATATTTGCTATTGCTTCTTGAACCCGGTAGATTTTGAGACCCGTCTCGGATTTTAGCCTATTAAGACAGGAATTGTTCTCATAAAACCTCGAATCCTGGCTTATGAGAATGTGCTCTGGTGTCTGACAGGCCACTTTGAGAAAAGCCCTATCGTGTCTGTCAAGCTCAGGGGGTAGATCTCTGAAGCAGGGGTAGCTTCTTCCCTGGACATGGACGATCTTGTCCCACTCGGCAAATTTCGCCAAGACAAAACTCCCTAGCGAATTCGGATAACCCTCCTTTGCTTTTTTCTCATATTCTTCTTCAATCAAACCCTCTTCATCCACAGCCAGGATATAATTGCAAAACCTTTCACGCCCGATCCACTCCATAAGATCAAGGGATTCCTGCCAGCCAGGATCATCGGGTTTGTCTGTCAAGGTGAAGATGTTGGTATCTATCACGAGGGTTGTCAAATCTATGTTTCCTTGCTACGATTCCGTCTCTGAGCTCTTGAGATGCCAAAAGCCTCAGTAATGCTCTCATCCATGAAGCCCTCCGGCCAACCCTCAATGGCGCCTGGTAGGTCGTCTCTCCATTTTATCTCTCTTATTGTGGAGTTCCCGACCTTCCAATCCCTCTCAGTGTGGTAAATTTTGACTTTGTCCGGCGAAATGTAGCCTTCAGCCACCAGCCTCCGCACACGCATTATTAAGTGCTCGCTGTGGGTCTCAACCAATATTATCTTCTTGCCCTCCCTCGCGACATCAACAAGGAGTTGTCCCAGAAGGACTTCCATCCTGGGATTAAGGTGTATCTCCGGTTGTTCAACCAGCAAGAGAGAATCATCCGGCACGGCAAAAACAGCCGCGGCAACAGGCAGGAATTGGGATAATCCAAATCCCACATCTGCCCAGTTGTATTTCCTGCCGCCCTCTTTGACCAAAAGGGATAATCTGGTTTTTTCTTGTCTGAGAACCGTCTCAATTGAAAATAGAGCCTCCTTGGAGGGAAATTTATTTTCTCTTAGCCACTTGTTTATTGAGGCTATGATCTCAGGACGAGAGTGAAGAAACGCTGGCAATTCCTCGCCCCGTATGCCCATCCAGGCAGGACGCTGAGACGAGTAAATCTTATCCCTTTCCGGATAATCCCTCAGGGGCGCGAGGTAAAATATTCGTTTGAAGATTCCCATTAACACGTCGGCAACCTGAAAAAGCCATCCATATCGCTTGTCAGAGGGATTGGATGGCCAGAACCAGAAAAAGCGTGGCCTTAGCCCCTGGAGGCTTGGGGATTTGTGTTTGAGTTTATAATCTTCTGAGTATGGCCCTTCAACAATTTTGGCCGAAAAGCTCCCGGGAGGAACCCTTAGCCCGGCTCGGGGAATAATATCAACCTCAAAGCGCAAATCGTAATCAGTGCTTTGCACCTCGGATATTATTGCCCCATCATCACCTTCAGCATACTCCTTGGGGTATTCTCCGGTGAGCACTAATCTGAAGCCAATTCGTTTGGGTGAATAATTCTGTTCCCTGTGGATCGTCTCCTTAAAGGAACCAAGATTAATCAGCGGCCCCTCAAATCTCAGCGGCACCCCTGGATCCCCGTAATCCACAGTTTGCTTTAACAATAGGAGGGCCTGCAAAATCGTGCTCTTGCCCGTGGAGTTGGCTCCAACCAAAAGCGTCAGAGGCGCAAAATCCAGATCCGCCTCCCTGAAGGCCTTGAAGTTGTGAATACAAAACTCCCTGATCACGGTAAAATTATAACCTACGCTCGGAGACCTGATCAATCTGCCTATGTCCAATTCTAACCTTGTTCTTGTGACAGAAGCACATAGCGGTAATGGCCCGAGAGGCCTATTACAGAGTAGAACCCGGGTTGAAACCCGGCATCTCCTCGGTTTAACATTTACCCCTATGAGATACATCGTCTTTTTTCTGATACCGGGAATCGCGATGGCGCAGGAAAGCGTCGGCGCATGGGAAGAGGAGGTTGTCGGTGTTGGAGAGACCGGCACCTACAATCTCACGGGAAACCTTAGCCTCTGGGGAATTGGCACATCCGTAGATACCACGATAGAACCGCTTTACATGCACCGCGTTGAGCTGGCGTTTGACATGACCTTCGGTTCGTGGCTTTCAGGGGTTGTGAGGCTCCAGTCATGGGGCGCGGAGGATGCCTACAACAGGTTCAACATCCCTGAGGCATACGCTGAGGCGTATCTCTCGGATTGGTTCTCTCTGAGGGCCGGAAAGCAGTTGCTCATCTACGGCAATGGCCTTGTTTGGTCAGACAGGCTGAAGGGCTATCCAGCCCTCTCCCTCCTGTTCGGGGATAAGGTCTACCTTAACATTCACGCCTTATACACCGAGCCCGTGGCTATTGGGGAAACCCCATCCTGGATGGCTGGTGCCAATGGCGGGGCATGGTTTGGTCTACTGGGGTTCTCCCTTTATGCCCTCAGCAGGCCAACGCCCTCGGCCAACGACAAGTATGACCTCTGGGCAGGGGGAAGGGGCGAGCTCAAGTGGGGGATCCTGAGCCTCGCTCTTGAGGGCGCAGATTACATCTCCGATACCATAAGCGTTGTATCCGGCTTGGGGATAGCTGAGCTCGCCCGCGGCTCATTTGGTTTGGGCGCCGCTCTCTTCACCATAGACCCCAAGTGGGTGAACCCATTTGGTCAGAACATCGCTTACAGCTACGATGAGATTGGCTGGGGCGGCCTAGGCGAAGCCTTCACATTCGGCCTCGCTCCGGACCCATTCCTCAGGGGCCTTTCTGACATCTCGGCCGTAAACGCCCACGCCAGCTACGGGAGATACCTTGAGTTCCTGAGACCAGACCTCAACATGATGACGAGGGTTGATTATTATAGGCTCGCAAGCGCTTTTACTGCGGACTCTTCCAGGGGCATAGGAAACGAGTTTGACATCTCTTTCGTGTTTGAGGTAAAAGATGCCGTGAAATTCGGGCTTTCCGGCGGATACCTCATGGCCGAGGAGGGCTACGAGGACGCTGTCTCCGTGAGGGCTTGGCTAGCGAAGGAATTCGTGTTTGAGTAAGCCTCCTGGGGCTTGGCGCGCTTGACCCAGTCCCCCTCTCCCTATTATAATTTCTCCCGCGAGGAGGCAAGAGATGACCTTGACCATCCGCACTAAGAACCTTGAGCTGACGCCGTCTCTGAAGGAATATACCGAGAAGCGGTTTGCCAAGCTGGACCGCTTCTCAAAGAACATAATCCACACAGAGCTCCTCTTAGAGGAACAGAGGGGTATTTATACCGGGGAGTTCATCGTAAAGGTCAAGGGGAGGACCCTGAAGGCCCGTTCATCAAACAAGGACCCCATGGCCCTCGTTGATGAGCTCAGGGACATCATGGCCAACAACCTCAAGTCATATGAGGAAAAACTGAGGCATTGACGGTCTCCTTTCGGCAGATACTTTCTGAGAAATCCAAGGCCTGGCGTCTTGGTGTTATCGCGGGAGAGGGGGGGCTAGATAGGGAGATAACCAAACCGGATCTCCACAGGCCAGGCATGTTTTTTCTCGGTTACAGGGAGTTCTTCCCATCAAAGCGCGTTCAGATAATAGGCCAGACAGAGATAGCGTTTCTCGGTTCAAGGCCCCAGAGGGAAAGGAGGCGAATTCTCAGAGAGTTCTATGGAACAGGGATCCCTGGTGTGTTCGTGACGAGAGGGCTCCTCCCCCCGGGTGAACTCTGCGAAGAATCCGAGGCCTCTGGGATTCCGACAATAGCGACATCCCTGAAAACCAGCGCGTTCACTCACCTCCTTTCCGATTACCTGGGTTTTCAGCTCGCTCCATCAACCGTGATCCACGGAACCCTCGTGGATGTTTTTGGAACAGGGGTCCTGATAACGGGGAAACCAGGGATCGGCAAGAGCGAGACCGCCCTGTGCCTGTTGAGGCTCGGACACTCCCTCGTAGCGGATGACATAGTAAAAGCGATAGCGTTTCCCGAGGGCCACCTACAGGGGGTCCCCGTTGCCCCTCCGGAGCTCAGAGGATTCATGGAAATAAGGGGGGTTGGAATGGTTGATGTGACTCAGCATTTCGGAAGAGGCGCTCTCAGGGAGATCAAGGAGATAAACCTCGTGCTGGAGCTCTCCGAAAGGGAGGCAGATGTCCCTCTTGAACCCGATAGGGGAACCCAAAATATCCTGGGGGTTGAGATACCACTAATAAGGTATCCCATGATACCGGGAAGGGACATGGCGACAATCGTTGAGGTTCTCGCTTTGGACGCGCTGGCGAGGGCCAGGGGCGAGAGCGCGGAGGAGGCCTTTGCCGCGAGGCTGAGGAGGCTTTTGGGAGGCGGGTGATGCCCAGGCCCCTTGAGTTCGGAGAGATAGTCAGGGAACCGGACCCCCCGAACCTTCCCCAGATAATCCAGGTCCCAGGCGGGTTCATCCTGGCCTTTCTCTCCGATGGATTTCTCCTCATAGACCCAGAGAAGGCCTCTAAGAGGATCATACACGATACCCTTTGTTCTGGGACGCCGAGGACAGAAACCCCAATATTTCCATTGAAGATCCCTTGTGTTCCGGGACTCAGGGACCGCGTCGGGCTCCTGGGCAGGATGGGCTTTGCGGTTGAGGTATCTGGGAATTTTGCTGTGGTGAAGTCCCTCCCCAGGTTCCCTTGGCACATCACCCCTGAGGCTCTAGAATCCTTCTTCGCTGGGATCGTTGACCTCCCTCCCCTAGCTTTGGATGAGGCTATTGCCCTCGCGCGCGAAAGGCTAGCGCTCTCGCCAGAAAGGCCGATTTCGCCCCGCGCCGCGGCGGAGATCGCGGACGCGCTTTTTTCCTCGGACAATCCGTTTATAGCGCCTGGCGGAGGAATGGTAGCAGTGAGGTTCAGATGGAAGGATCTGGCCCAAGGGATAACCTGATTCCAGCAATAGTTGGGCCAACAGCCTCCGGAAAGGGGGCTTTTGCCCTTGCTCTGGCCGATAGATTTCCAATAGGGCTGATATCCGTTGATTCCCGCAAGATATACATAGGGATGGACATAGGAACCGGAAAACCTCGCCATGAGACCCGAAAGAGGTTCTACCTTATGGATATCCTCACTCCGGACGAGCATTACTCTGCTGAGGACTTCGCTCGGGACGCTGAGGCCATCATCCAAAATCTTCTAGAGAAAGGAAAGATACCCCTTCTGGTTGGCGGGACGATCCTCTACTTCAAGGCCCTTTTTGAGGGATTCTTTCCCGCTCCTCCTGTTGACAAGAATCTGCGGAAGAGGCTCCTTGAGAGGGTAGCCAATGAGGGCGCGCCAGCCCTCCACCGAGAGCTCTCCGAGGTAGACCCAGCATCAGCGGCCAGGATTCATCCGAACGATTGGGTTAGGATAGAGAGGGCGCTTGAGGTTTATTATCAGACCGGAAAGCCCATCTCAGAGCTCTGGGCTGAGCGCAGAGAGCCGCTTTTCAGGCCTTTCTACATAACCCTGCCGGTTGATAGGGAGAGCCTTTACAGGAGGATTGACGAGCGGATTGGAGAAATGATGAGCGAGGGGCTCCTTGATGAGGTCAGGGGCCTCCTAGAGAAATACGGGCCGGGTGCGCCAGGAATGAGGGCAATAGGCTATCAGGAGCTCGTGAAGCACCTCCTCGGCGAAATGAGCCTTGAGGAGGCTGTGGCTTTGATAAAGAGGAACACGAGGGAGTTTGCCCGGAGGCAGATCTATTTCATGCGGAGGCTGGGAATCCTGCACGGGCCTGATGAGGGAGAAAGGTTCATCAGGGAGCGCTCGGAAAGGCTCCTCTTTTAATGCACCCGGAGAGCGCGATTCTTTATAATCTCATCATGAGCGAGAAGCCTTATTTCGTTCACGAGACTGCTGTTGTTGACCAGCCCTGTGAGATAGGCGGCGGGACGAAGATCTGGCACTTCTCCCACATCATGGCAGGAGCCAAGATAGGCGAGAACTGCGTTATCGGTCAGAACTGCTTCGTAGGCGGAAGGGCGGTTTTGGGCAACGGAGTTAAGCTCCAAAACAATGTTTCCGTTTATGACCTTGTGACCCTTGAGGACTGGGTCTTCGTTGGACCATCCGCTGTCTTCACGAACGACCTCAACCCAAGGGCAAAGTATCCCAAGGGAGGCCAATGGGTTCCGACCCTGGTTAAGGAGGGCGCTAGCATAGGCGCTAACTCAACCATACTCTGCGGCATAACAATAGGAAGATGGGCCATGGTCGGGGCTGGCGCGGTCGTTGTGAGGGATGTCCCTGACTACGGCATAGTTGTCGGAAACCCAGCTAGGCTCGTCGGCTACATGTGCGAGTGCGGGAGACGCCTCTCCTTCTCGGGAAACGAGGCGACATGCTCCTGCGGGAGAAGGTATCGTATGATAGAGGGGGTTGTGCGCGAGGCCTCGGATTGAAAAAAACCCTTTGCCCGCGTTATAATTTATGTGGCAACGGAGGTTTAATATGTTTGCGAACATGCTTTTACTCAGCGTCGTTGGAGGCATAGGCCTCTCGTCGTATAGCCCAAACCCAGCCCCTGAGCTCACCGATCCCAACACCCAATACGCCATACTGGTCTTCAAGGACGGGATCGCTGACCCAGAAAAGACCGCGCTCGCGGAGATGGGCATTCCTCTATACAGCTACATACCCGATAACGCTTTTCTGGCGAAACTCCCTTCGGATAAGAGGGCAGAGCTCATGGCTATGGGCTTCGTATCAGAGATAATTCCCTATCATCCCGCCTTCAGGATCCAGCCCGGGACCGGCTCAGTTGATCACGAGAACCCGAAATACGCGGAGCACTGCTACCTTCTCGTTTCCCTGTTTCCTGATGCTGATCTTCAGGGGATCAAAACGAGGTTCACCAGTCTCGGAGCCGAGATCCTTTATTCATCGGAAAAATACGAACCGAGGATGAGGATCAGGGTCCCCTGGTCTGCCGCCAGCGATGTGATCAAGGAGATAGCCAGAACAGAGGGCGTAATGTGGGTCCAGGAGGAGCCAGAGAGCTATCTCATGAACAACAACGACAGGTGGTCTTTCCAGACCCACATCCAGGGGGATAGCCTCATCTGGCGCCACGGGCTTCACGGAGAGGGCCAGGTGATAGGGATGCTGGATAGCGGTTTGGATTACTTCCACTGCTTCTTCCGGGATGAGAGCAACCCCATAGGCCCAAACCACAGGAAGGTTCCCTTCTACGAGGTTTATAACTCATCGGGAGACGATTTTGCCTCTTGCCAAACGGACCACGGAACCCATGTGGCTGGAACAGCTGCCGGGAACGACATATACGGATCAAACCAGCAGTATAACGGCATGGCCTATATGGCAAAGATAGGATGCGGGGATGTTCAGGGCAATGATGCCTGGTCGTGCAATCTGGGTTCGCTGGACATAAACTCTGACCTATACACCATATACTCTGAGTTCTATGCATATGGCGCGAGGGTGATGACGAACTCCTGGGGTTCAACCTCAACCAGCTACGACACATACGCGCGCGATGTTGACAGGTTCATGTGGGATAATCCGGACGCTCTAATTCTGTTCGCGGCCGGGAACTCCGGCCCTAACTACCACACGGTCGGGACACCAGCGTGCGCGAAGAACTGCGTATCCGTGGGGGCTACGGGTGCATTTCCCTCGGATGAGGCGATAGCCAGCTACTCAAGCAGGGGCCCGGCTTACGACGGAAGGATAAAGCCAACCGTAACAGCGCCAGGAGGCGATGGGAGCAATTACATTAACTCCGCTGACAACAACCCAAACCAACAGCCAACCTGCAACATCCAGGGCAACCCGTTCATGGGAACGAGCATGGCAACGCCCGTTGTTGCTGGCGCCGCGGCCATCGTCAGGCAGTATTACGCTGAGGGGTGGTATCCAACCGGTTCTCCGGTTCCCGGAAACGCTTTCATCCCCCAGGGTTCCCTGATAAAGGCCACGCTCATAGCCTCAGCTGTCCGGATGACCGGCGTCTCAACATATCCCATAGACAGCACTCAGGGATTCGGCAGGATATTGCTGGACGAGGCATTGTATTTTGGGGGCGATGAGAACATACCGAAGGAGATGTTCGTGGTTGACGAGAGAACCGGGCTCTCAACTGGGCAACAGCACCAGTATCAACTGAGCGTTGACAACGCTTCTTTGGGCTTCAAGGCGGTCCTCGTCTGGAGTGATGCCCCTGCGGCTACGGGCGCGAACCCAGCCATAGTCAACAACCTTGACCTTGAGGTTTTGAGCCCTGGCGGCACATTATACAGAGGAAACAACCTCTCCAATTACGAGTCCCAGCCCGGAGGCTCGGCGGACAGCAAAAATGTTGAGGAGATGGTCAGGACATCAACCGCTGAGATAGGAACATACACCATAACCGTAAAGGGCACGAATGTTCCCCAGGGCCCCCAGCCCTATAGCCTAATAGTTCTCGCTGGCATAGCCAGCGTGCCTGTCTATGAGAAGGGTCCACTGCCGGGAATGCTAACCCTCAAAAGCCCAGGCATACTGAGGGACAGGGGGACCATAAGCTTCGGCCTACCAAGGGAATCCGATATCAAGCTCTCCATTTACGACGCTTCAGGAAGACAACTAAGGGTCCTAGCGGAGGGCAAGATGGAGGCCGGAACATACGCGGTGGATCTGAGGGCCGGAGAGCTGGGTCAAGGGGTCTATTTCATCAGGCTTACGGCCGGCAGGGAGTCCAGGGTAGCGAAGGTTGTGCTTATAAAATAGCACGAGAGCCCCGATGATATAAACAAGATCGGGGTTTTTGTGAGCGAAAGCGGCTACGGTTTTCCTATTGCAAAAGCGACACCGCCTGACTGAGAATCCCGAAGAAGACCAGGATGCCAGCGACAATAAGGAGAACGCCCGATATTATCTCTATTACCCTGAAGGCCTTCTTTATCCTCTTGAAGACCGAGAAGAAGGCGTTCAGTGCCAGGGCTGAAATTATGAATGGTATGGATAGGCCGAGGGAGTAGAAGAGGAGGAGTATCATTCCCTTGACGGCGCCCTGGGTTGCGGCAATGAGGAGTATTCCAGCAATTATGGGGCCTATGCACGGGGTCCAACCGAAAGCGAAGGCGAGGCCAAGAAGGTATGCGCCAACCAGGTTCACCGGCCTTGATAGCCTAAGCCTGCGTTCCTGTTCCATGAAACCGAACTTGAAGAAGCCGAGAAGGTATATGCCGAAGAGGACGATCAGAACCCCCGCTACCTTCTCTATTATCTTCATGTAATTTGCCACGAATGAGGAGAGGGCCCCAGATATGCCCCCAGCCACGACGAATATGGTTGAGAGGCCGAGAACAAAAAGCAATGCGGCTATCGCGACGCGGGCGGTTGATCTCCCGAGGCCCTGGCCCGTGAGCTCCTCAACGGATATTCCGGATATGAACGAGACATAGGCGGGGATGAGGGGTAAAACGCAGGGCGAGAGGAACGAGAGAACGCCTCCTATGAGGGAAAATCCGCAAGCGGCCCAGAAAGATACCGAAGAAATATCAACATTCAACAAGTTCTCAAGGGTTGGCATGACGAAATTATAACGGATAGGCTAGTGTCCCTGCACCAGTTCCTAAGGGGCCTGGGTCAACCGGCCCTAAAACCTCCCCAGGACCTCCCTCGCTATCACTATCCTCTGTATCTGGTTTGTCCCCTCAACGATGGAAAGCGCTTTCGCATCCCTGAAAAGGCGCTCCGGCTTGTATTCGGTTGTGTATCCGTATCCCCCGAAGACCTGTATGCAGTCTATCGCGGCCCTCATGGCCGCCTCCGTAGCAAAGAGCTTGGCTACCGATGCCTCTTTTGTGAAGCGCTTGCCTTCGTCCTTGAGCCTGGCCGCGTTCAGGGTAAGAAGAAGTGCGGCCTCGTAAGCTACAGCCATCCCGACTATCATGTCAGCAACCGCGCCAAAAGAGCCTATTGGTTGGCCAAACTGATGGCGCTCCTTCGCGTATTGAGAGGAGAGGCGGAGGGCTTCTGCTATGATGCCCGTTCCCATCGCGGCCATCCCGACCCTGCCAGTATCAAGCGCGGTTAAGGCGAGCTTCATCCCGGCCCCGCGCTCCCCAAGCATGTTCTCCTTTGGGACAAAAGCGTCATCAAACGCCAACTGAGCCAGGGGGGAGCCTCTCCAGCCGAGCTTGTGCTCCAGCCTTGGAACGGAGAATCCCGGCGTATCCTTTTCAACTATGAAGGCTGATATTCCTTTTTTGCCGAGTTCCGGGTCTGTGACCGCGAATGTGATTATGATGTCGGCGATGTTTCCGGAGGTGCAGAAGATCTTTGACCCGTTTATGATGAAACCATCGGGGGTCTCTTTTGCCGTTGTCTTTATGGCCCCTGCGTCGGATCCGGCGTTCGGTTCGGATAAGGAGAACGCGCCGAGGAGATCGCCCCTTATCAGGCCGGGGAGATACTTATTCTGTTGTTCATGGGTCCCAAAGGTTTCTATCATGTGGATAACCAGGCCGGTGTGAACCGCAACCGTCACGGCCACCGAGGGATCCGCTTTGGTTATCTCCTCAATCATTACAGCGTAGTGCTGATTGCTGAGGCCCATCCCACCGAAATCAGGCGAAGCGTTCACCCCAAGAAGGTCGTTCCCGGCCAGCGCCCTCCAGCTATCCCACGGAAACACCTCGTTCCTGTCAGCCTCAACTGCTCGCGGAGCTATCTCCCTCTCAGCGACCTGGGCCACATATTCCCGGAACTCGGAAAGGCTTACCTCCTCCAACTCACTTCTCCTTCTTCATCTTGGACTTTAGGCGCTCCAAAACAAGGGGTAGGGTCGTGTATTCCATTTCCCTCTCGGGCAATCTGTGGGGCTCAAATATACCTTGCCTGCGCATGAAGTTCGCCATCTCGGTGGCAACCCTTCTCGCGTTGTCAAAAGCAGGGTCATCAAAGAGGTCGCGCGGGCCTACCAGCTTGCCATCCTTGAGCTGGTAGCCGGCGGCTATTACCCTTGGCGGTCCATCAAAACGGGATGGGTTTGCCTGGTGGAAAGGAACGGCCATCAAGGGGCCTATGTGGCTTCCTCTCATCCACCCGTCAACCAGATGGGGCCTCGCGAAGGGCTCAAGCAGTTCCCCTATCGCGGGAAAACCGCTCTGGCCTCTCGTGATGAGCACGGGGTCATCCTTCCCCACATACTCGCCCTTTATGAAGTTGAGCTTCTGAACAGAGGCCGAGGCCGCGGGGGTTCCGTCGCGTTTCGTGACCTCCTTAACCACATAACGGCCAGTTCCGCTTATTATCGCGAGAAGGTCATACATCTCCTCAGGGCAAGCGAGGCTGAAGAGGTCCCCCTCATAAACATCAAGGACATGGAACACAAACCCATCGTGGAGCTTCGGGTCTATGACGAGGCCGGCTGTGCACTGTGGGTCTCCGAACATCTCAAACAGGGGCAGGTTCCAGGCTGATGGGCTTGTCTTGTCCGCGCAGAATATCACTATGGGCTCGGACGGGCGCTCCTCTATGGTCATCTCAGCGACCCCAGGCCCCATTCCCTTCACATTGCCGGAGAAGCTGTCGGCGAGAAGGTCCTGACCGGCGCCGTAAAGCCCAAGCTCTTTTGCTATCTCCGTGCATTCCTCAAATACCTTCCACGCGAGACCGTGTATCTTTGGGCTGTCAGCGCCATGGGTGTGCGTCATCACGAGGTCAAGGTCATCGCCGACCCTGAGAACGGAAAAGTCCAGGATTAGAGATTCGTCTTTGGCCTTCTTAAGCATTTCCTCTGCCTTTTCAATGAGGGCAGGATGCATGCTTGAGTGGCCCACATAGCCGCCTACATCAGCCTTGATTACGGATATGGTCGTTTTCATCTCGCTATCTCCTTTTGTCTCATTTCTTTCAATAGCAGTTTAGGCTTTAGAGCCTTTGTTTTCTTGAGCTTGAAGAGGTATATGTTGACCCCCATCATCTCCAGGCCCGTGAAGATCGGATCGTAGGGCCTGAGCAGTTCCACGAATGGCTCAAGGGAAAGAAGGCCTCGCGGCCCAGCAACCCCAAAGAAGTAAGAATCGGATTGGGCTATGTAATCAGCAACAACCTCCCCCTTTGAGAGGAACCGGCTCAGGATATCCTGAACGAACACTATCTCCTCAGCTATCTCCTCGGGAGGGGTTGTCACCCTGTAAGCGTCGTCCATGGCGTAGAATACCCTCTTCGCAAAACGGGGGCTTATTCCCCTCTCTACCACTATCTCGGTTATGCGTCTGAGGCGCTCAACACCCATTCGCCTCATTCCCTCATCAAAGTCGCGGACATCCGGAAAGTATTCCTGAACAGCCTTCTTTATCGCGGCGTATATCTCTTCCTCTGAACCGAAATAAGAGGAATCAACATAAAGGGAGAAAAGGCATATGTTCTTGTCCCTCGCTGGGCTCACTTTAAGGCTTGAAACCACTATTCCCTTGACTTCATCTAGTCTTCGTCTTATTCCATCGGAGAGATCCTCCCCTCTGTTGACCAAGATGAGCCTGAATTGCACCACCCCTTCTTCCATGCCCTCAGGGAGGATGAGGAGTTGGGGCCTTTCGGTTAAATCGGTCTCTTCTATGAGCCTTGGAACGAGTATTCTGCCTATGAGCTCCGCGCCCGACTTGAGCCTCAGGTCCCTTCTCTGAACCCTTGATTCCTCAAGCCGGGTTCTCAGGAAGTTCTCAAGGGACAAGCAATCGCTGGCCGAAAGGGGGTTGTAATCCGCATCCGTTATCTCAACCCTCACAACCGAGACCCCGTCCTCCGTGACAAACTCCTTGTCATACCTGCGCTTGTAATCCGGGAGGAACTCCCTTATGGCATCAAGAACAGCGTCAAGGGAGAGGAACCTATCAAGTCCCGCTACCGTCACGCCGGTCAGGTGTTCCTTTGTGGTTTTTATGTTTGATACCTTGACCTGAACCCCTGCTCCTTCCTTCACCTTTTTCTGGAAGCGTCTCTGGGTGAGTATTATGAGGGCTATGTCCCCCGGAAGACGCTCTGTGAGGTATGATTCTGAGCGGGTAGTTATGAACTGCTCAAGCTCACCGCCCGGAGCGATGATCTCAGCGAATTCATCAGGAGGAGCAAGGTGTTTGAGCTCCCTGAGAACAGCGCTGAAAACCCTTATCTTCGTCGCTCCTATTGTCACCATCCTCCTTACCGAAAGCCCGCCCTGCGCGGCCATCTTGAGGAGGGAGATGAACTCAGCCTTCTGGTTCTCAAATCGCTTTGCTTCCTCAGCGGCCAGCGAGAGGAGCATCATTATGACCGCCAGCTTGCCGGAGGAGTCCACCATAGCCGTCAGGTAGCTTATGTTGTGCCCTGCCGCGTGAATTATTCCGGAAACAGCATCAAGCATGCCTGCCCAGTCGGGAGCTACTATGAGGAAATGGTAAGAATGGCGTTCGCCATCAGCCGTCTTCCTTATATCAATCTGGGGCTGGCCTGTTTCAGCACACGCGGACATGAGACGGGCTATCACATCGAGCTCCTCATCCGTAAAGACCCGTTTCCTGCTCTCTGGCAAGTGGGATAAACGACTGATGAGCTCCTCTCTGTTCATCCACGGGGCGTCTTTATTATCTTGTATTTGCGGAACTTCACCCTCCATCCCTGAAAATCCCTCTTGAGCTTGAGCCTGTAGCTTCTCATGGGCTCGTAAAAGTGAGTGTCAACCGGGGGGTGGTAATACCAGTTGTAATCTATGACTATCATTCCGCTGTCCGTTCCGGTCTCAACGATCTCGTGTTTGTAGGGTTTTCCATACTTGGCTTCTTGTTCCTCCCAGAACCTCCTGAAATCCTCCCTGCTGGTATTTTCTTTGGATATCTTGTCTATGAGCTCGTATGCCTGGTCATATTTGCCCTCCTCTATGAGGGTAAGGTAATCAAGGCCTACCTGAACAGGATCCCCCCTCTGGCATGCTGGTGCTATGAGGGCAAATAATAAAACTCCTTTTTTCATCGTGAGCTCCATAATATACGCCATAGGCGCGGGTAAGTGCAAGTGTGGCGCGGGTTGATCGGCTCCGCGCGAGGGGCTTATACTTTGGGCAATGTTTAGAAATGGTGAGGTGTATTTAAAGGTATTCATAGGGAAGGATAAGACACGGGATATCCGGCTTCCCCTCTGGACAATATGGATGGGCGCTGGTTCCCTGCTACTCCTCGTGCTTTTGGGCATACTTGGCCTAGGTGGGGTAATCTATGGCCTCGCGGCCTACGCAGAGAAACGAGTTCTCATCGCAAAGTATCAGGACGCGGAGGCGAGGGCTGGACGCGTCGCTGAGGCTGAGGAGAGGCTCTCGGAGGCCCTTGCCAGAGAGAGAGAAATAAGGCTCATACTCGGGCTTCCGCTTAAACCTGAGGGATACGAGGAATTGCCAAGGGGCGGTTTCATAGGGACAGAATCCCCTGAAACATGGCAGTTAGAAAGACTCCTGGCTTTGGCCCAACAGGAGGCTGAGGACCTCGCGGCCTTAGAGAAGGAGTTGAGATCCAGAATAAGCGACCAAAAAAATATGCCTTGCATAATGCCAGCGGCCGGAGTAGTCACATCCGGCTTCGGTTACAGGAGGGACCCGGTCTATGGTGGATGGAGGTTTCATTCTGGGCTTGACATAGCGGGACCCGCTGGCACACCCATAATCTCTGCTGGGGATGGGGTAGTCATATCAGCTGGATGGGACAAGGGCTACGGCCTTGCTGTTGAGATAGACCACGGGAAGGGAATTACCACATATTACGCCCATTGCTCAAGGCTCGCTGTCTCGCCGGGGATGCAGGTCAAACGAGGAGAGATAATTGCTTACACTGGTTCAACGGGCAAGGCAACTGGCCCCCACCTTCACTATGAGGTGAGGGTTAACGGAATCCCGCGCAATCCGGAGAAATACATCCTGCTCTCGGAGGCCGAATACGATTGAGAGATGCCCCAGACCCTCCACAGAGTGATCATCGGCGATGCGAGGGAGATGTCCGAAATTCCGGATAATGCCGTCCACCTCATAATAACCTCTCCACCATACTGGCACATAAAGGACTATGGGATCCCAGGGCAGATCGGCCACGGACAATCCTACGAGGAATACATCAACGACCTCAACATGGTCTGGGCTGAGTGCGCGAGGGTTTTGCACCCAGGTTGCAGGATTTGTGTGAATATAGGCGATCAGTTCGCTAGAACCGAAGAATACGGCAGATACGCTGTTATTCCCATCAGAGAGGAGATACTCCGTTTCATGCTCGCGCTTGGATTTGACCACATGGGAACGATAATATGGCAGAAGCGGACGACCATGAAGACCAGCGGCGGAGCCTCACTCATGGGCAGTTTCCCATATCCCCGCAATGGCATCCTTGAAATAGATTACGAGTTCATCCTGATATTCAGGAAACCGGGCAAGGCCCCTTCCCCCACCCCAGAGCAAAAATCAGGCGCCCGGCTCTCCAAAACCGAGTGGAAAGAGTTCTTCTCCGGCCACTGGAGTTTCCCTGGCGAGAAACAGCGCGGGCACATCGCCATGTTCCCCTTGGAACTGCCCCGGAGGCTCATTAGGATGTTCTCGTTCCCTGGGGAGACGGTTCTTGACCCATTCCTCGGCTCAGGGACGACCGCTCTCGCCGCGGCCGCTTTGGGTCGGAATTCACTTGGATATGAGATTAACCCTGACTACATACCGATTATTCAGAAGAAGCTTTCATACATAGGTGGGTTTGATGGCCAATTGGAGATTTTGAGAAAAGAACCAAAACCGTTTGACCGGGGCGCGGCTCTCTCTAGATTGCCTTATATTTACAAGGACCCGCAAGGCTTTCGGAAGCTCTCGGATTTCAGGCGAGAGGAACCAGAATACTTCCGGATAGGGGAGATTCTGAGTCCGGAGCGAATGATCCTGTCCGATGGGCGAACCATCAGGCTCATAGGTGTAAAGGAGAGGCCCGAAAAGCGCTCGGAAGCCCTGGACTTTCTCATAAAGAAGACCGGGGGCCAGAGGGTTTTCATTAAGGAAGACCCCGCGCTCCCCCCTGAAAACGAGATAACCCCTGTCTACCTTTACCTGTGGAACAGAACCTTCATAAACGCGCACCTGATAAAGAGGGGGCTGGCCGTGGTTGATGAGGCCCAGGATTTCAGGCACAAAGAGAGGTTTCTGAGGTATCAGAGGGAGGCATTGCGGAGGAACGGATTCTGATAGCGCAGGCTGGGCACCTACGCCTCAGACCGAGCATCATCTAGGGAAGAGAGGTCAAATCCCTGGCCCTTACCCATTTCCTCACCTCGTGGAGTAAGGAACTCCCATGCCACCCTTTCTCTTATTGAGACTCGTTCGCGCAGAAAATGGCTTGAAATTGTGCGGGAGATAATCGTTTCCATTCCCCGGAGGGAATTAGAGAAGTTGTCGGTGAACGGCAAAATACCTATTGCCTGTGAAACCGGATGCGTTTCCATTCCCCGGAGGGAATTAGAGAAGTTGTCGGCTGACTTCGTTGATCCCAAACTAGCTTCCCTAAGAAGTTTCCATTCCCCGGAGGGAATTAGAGAAGTTGTCGGCCTATTGAACCAGGTATAGTGCATTTAACTACTATGTGTTTCCATTCCCCGGAGGGAATTAGAGAAGTTGTCGGCCCCCAAGAGATAGCCGAAGCATTAGTGAGGCAATTTGTTTCCATTCCCCGGAGGGAATTAGAGAAGTTGTCGGGGCAAAAGATAAATGGACGAGTGTGTGCTCGATGAGCGAGTTTCCATTCCCCGGAGGGAATTAGAGAAGTTGTCGGGGCTCGTTGGCTCGGTTTATGGCGAGGAAACCGCGTTTCCATTCCCCGGAGGGAATTAGAGAAGTTGTCGGAGAGCCGCAAGGACATCATCGCCTATCGAAACCCTGCGTTTCCATTCCCCGGAGGGAATTAGAGAAGTTGTCGGCTAATGATGATATTGATTATAAATTTAGAGTCATTGGGTTTCCATTCCCCGGAGGGAATTAGAGAAGTTGTCGGGCCAGCTTAAAGCCAGCTCTGGAGCCAGACTGCTCTTTTTTGTTTCCATTCCCCGGAGGGAATTAGAGAAGTTGTCGGTTGAGATTGATACTCTTAAAGCTCAAGTAGCCAGTATTGTTTCCATTCCCCGGAGGGAATTAGAGAAGTTGTCGGTTTAGCTTTATAATGTTCGGGCTGACAGAAAGTCAGGTTTCCATTCCCCGGAGGGAATTAGAGAAGTTGTCGGATATTGCGGATAAACCGGGCACCAGCATTAGTAATCAGTTTCCATTCCCCGGAGGGAATTAGAGAAGTTGTCGGCGCAAGGCCGAGATTACATTCTCCTTTACAGCCGGAGGTTTCCATTCCCCGGAGGGAATTAGAGAAGTTGTCGGAGGATCTACCACTAGAACAAGCAGAAAAAGTTGTAATTGTTTCCATTCCCCGGAGGGAATTAGAGAAGTTGTCGGGGTCGTAGAAAGCCGCCCCTCCCTCATCCACTATCCGTTTCCATTCCCCGGAGGGAATTAGAGAAGTTGTCGGAATATGCCAGCCTCCAACCCGGCCAGCGTTGCCCCAACCGGTTTCCATTCCCCGGAGGGAATTAGAGAAGTTGTCGGCGGAACTAGGCCAGAAAGTCGGGTTTGAGGGTCAATGTTTCCATTCCCCGGAGGGAATTAGAGAAGTTGTCGGTTTGTTGCCTAAGCGTATTAATGCCTACTATGATCCGTTTCCATTCCCCGGAGGGAATTAGAGAAGTTGTCGGGGGGATGGAGCTATGCTCAAATACTTGAGAGAACCGTTTCCATTCCCCGGAGGGAATTAGAGAAGTTGTCGGAATGAAAGCAACATATGACATCATATCCATAGTGGCGTTTCCATTCCCCGGAGGGAATTAGAGAAGTTGTCGGTATAATATTCGGGCTGGCGGATAAGTGAAAGATCGCCAGGTTTCCATTCCCCGGAGGGAATTAGAGAAGTTGTCGGTGCTCTTCTAGCCCGGGCCACTGCTGAGACAGCAGATGTTTCCATTCCCCGGAGGGAATTAGAGAAGTTGTCGGCTTTGGTTCCACGGCGTTCTATGCTTCTTGCTATGTCTGTGTTTCCATTCCCCGGAGGGAATTAGAGAAGTTGTCGGGCAACAAAGCTTCTTTATGATATATACTATAAGACAGTTTCCATTCCCCGGAGGGAATTAGAGAAGTTGTCGGAAAGCCAGGCAGAAGCTGAAGCAGTTCTGATGGCTATGGTTTCCATTCCCCGGAGGGAATTAGAGAAGTTGTCGGGTCCTTGCACCCCAGACCGCAAGAGCCAAAGCTATTACGGTTTCCATTCCCCGGAGGGAATTAGAGAAGTTGTCGGTCACTCGCTTCCAAATTTCTCGTGGAGGGATTATAGGTTGTTTCCATTCCCCGGAGGGAATTAGAGAAGTTGTCGGAATAGCCGGACGCTCGCAAGACCCGGTTGATGACATAGTTTCCATTCCCCGGAGGGAATTAGAGAAGTTGTCGGATTCTATTGCTACATCTGAAAATGTTGAAGTAGCTCCTGTTTCCATTCCCCGGAGGGAATTAGAGAAGTTGTCGGGGTTCAACCCCTCAACAAATGAAGCGCGTAAAAAGGAGAGTTTCCATTCCCCGGAGGGAATTAGAGAAGTTGTCGGATTTCAAAATAGACCCGTGCCTGGTCGAAAGATGGTCGTTTCCATTCCCCGGAGGGAATTAGAGAAGTTGTCGGACTACAGCAATAGAGAACTGTTTTGCCAAGAGTTCAGTTTCCATTCCCCGGAGGGAATTAGAGAAGTTGTCGGAATACTCTCTGAGCCAGGGAAAATCACATAGGAATGTTTCCATTCCCCGGAGGGAATTAGAGAAGTTGTCGGAAAGAGAATGGCATTGAGCCTACTGGCACTTTTATTGTTTCCATTCCCCGGAGGGAATTAGAGAAGTTGTCGGATCTTCTAAGCACCTTGACAAACTCGAAAACGGGAAAAGTTTCCATTCCCCGGAGGGAATTAGAGAAGTTGTCGGCACTGCCGCGTAGCCCATGAGGGACATCCAGCAGTCCGTTTCCATTCCCCGGAGGGAATTAGAGAAGTTGTCGGCAATTGGCCTGCACTCGGGCCTTGCCTCCCACAATCGTTTCCATTCCCCGGAGGGAATTAGAGAAGTTGTCGGCTATCTAACATTTCCCACAGCTCAGGTGTCATCTTATTGTTTCCATTCCCCGGAGGGAATTAGAGAAGTTGTCGGAGCTATTTGACGGAACTTCGTTGCCAGTGGATATAGCCGTTTCCATTCCCCGGAGGGAATTAGAGAAGTTGTCGGGGTTGGAAGCGAACGAGCGCTGACGGTGTGATAGCGGTGTTTCCATTCCCCGGAGGGAATTAGAGAAGTTGTCGGCTCATAGCCGGCGCCATAATCCTGTTTCTCTTGCTGTTTCCATTCCCCGGAGGGAATTAGAGAAGTTGTCGGTAGTTTTTCCCGTTCCAGCGGCGCCCACAATTATCGTGTTTCCATTCCCCGGAGGGAATTAGAGAAGTTGTCGGATACCCATCAGCAAAACACGATTTATCAAAGAGCTCAAATGGCTTTTTCGGCCACCTCCAAATTATAGTCCATGTCAAGGGGGTTTTGCAACCGAAAATTTACCTTCTGTGCCTTATGTAGTCTTTGATCGGCCATCTCCAGGGAAAAACTCAAATGCGAGATGGCCGATTTCATCTCGGCTTATAAATCGTCCCCAGTCTATCCTCGCGGCTATATGATCACGATGTCCTGGTCGGGCAGGTCAGACTGTGTGCCCATACGTATTATCTTCTCTCGGCACTTCTCGCAGAGGACAACTATGAGAACCCTGTCCTCCCTCGGATTGATGAGCCGTTTGACCGTGTATTTGAGCTTAACGAACTCGGTTGGGGTGAGCCTCCCCTCAACCACACTGAACTGCACCCTGTATCCAAACCTGCCCAGGGCCTTGAAGAGCGCGTTCCTACGGTCATCGTCCTGGATGTCATATCCGAGGATAAAGTGAACCAATCCGCTCATCTTATCGTGTAAGGTTCATAACGAGGCCAGTCTCCCTCTATTACCTTTGCCATGAGCCTCGCTTGCGCCTCTATGATCCGCCGGGCTGAGTATTTCCTGCCCAGAACCGGGTGCTCAGCCACGCTGTTAAGCCGCTCCTCGTATGCCCGGTAGACCTTTTTCCTAGCCCCATCTTTTATTTCCCAGACGCCAAGGGTGCATTTGAAGTCCTCGGGGGTGAGGATTCGCTTTCGGATTAGGGTAAGGGCCACTGAATCCGCAATAACGGGTCTGAATTCCTCCATGAGGTCCAGAGCCAGGGCTGGCCTCCCGTATTTCAGGGAGTGATAAAACCCGAGATAGGGATCAAGTCCTGCGGCCAGCAGCGCGGACTCAACATCCTTTCCAAGGAGATAATAAAGGAATGACAGAAGCGCGTTTGCCGGATCAAGCGGTGGGCGCCTTGTTCTGGTCGGGAAATCAAAACCCTCAAGAGAGAACAGCTCCGCGAGGCCCTTGAAGTAGGCCGCGGACGCGGTTCCCTCTATACCGAGGAGCAATTGCTTGCTTTCGGCCCGCTCGGCCAGTCTGAGAGCAAATGCCATCGCATCGTCGGCCTCCTTCAGGACCGCAAGGCCCAGCTTTCGGAGCTGACGCTGGAGGAGGATCCGCATGTTCCGTATCTTGCCAATGACAAAAGCCCTGCACATCTCCTGGGCAAAAGCCTCGTCCCTCCACCTCTGAAACTGGGCTATCCTGAGCATTATGTTCCTGGGGCTTTGGGCCTGCAGGCGTCCCTGAAACCTGCCGTGCGCGGACATGAAGACCAGGTCAATGCCTTCCTGCATGAAGAAGCGCATGGCGGACGAGGATGCGTTCACATCCGTGAAACTCACCTCAATTTGGGTTCGGGATGCTGTGTAATAGAGATACCCGCGCCGAACAACCCGGCCGGTTGTCTCCTCTATGCACATGGCTAAAGCGCAGAGAGTCAGTTTGTCCGTCCCGGATTCCTTTTTCTTTCCCTTCTTGTATTCAACAGGGACGAGCTCCCCTGCCTCGGTCATCACCGCGTCCAGATAACCGATAAGGCCCAGCTCCTCGGAAAAGGCCCTCACCCCGTATATCACATTGGGCGAATCAGACCTTTCGGCCCTTGCCTCGTCCTGCTCAAGCCCCTCGGCTATGTGCTCGTTGCTGAGCTTGCGCCTGCCGAATGCCACCTGATACCAGAAGCTCCTGGGGCAATATTCCATCTCCGCGACCGCGGTCACGGGGAGGAGGGGGTCTTCCATATCCTCCCGAAAAGGCAGGCACAAGAGCTGGCCCTAGGCCTACATGGGCAGGATCTCGCCGAAAGCCTTGAGAAGCTTTGCTTTGCCGTTGAACCTCACCAAGAGCTTGGAGGGCCTGAATGTCTTCCCTCGCTGGATCACGGGAAACAGGTAGGAGACCATAGGCTCCTTCTTTTCGCCCGGAAGGATCGCCCTCTCGTTGACCCAGTATAATGTTCCGCCATCGCCGTCTATGCCGCTCGCGAGGTCATCCCTGAAATAGACCGAGACATCACACATTCCGTTTGGTTTCTCTTCGGTCGCGTCCACCACCTCAACATTCATCACATTTGCCAGTCCCTCGGAATCCCCAAGATAAACAGGCGCGTGCTGGAGAGCATACTTCACCTTCTCAAGAAACTCCCCGTCCTCCGAAGCCACGAAGACCCTGAAACCATCAGGCGCGAAAAGGAACTGGCGGGGGAGGATATCGGTTTGGATGATCTCTCCTGATCTTGCTTCGGGGTTATCCTGGATGAAAGCCTGGATTGGGAGAAGTTTGCCACGAATACCCTTTACCTTTTTCCCACCTTTGGTTACACTGTCATCTTTGTATACGGTACTGCCCCCAAAGACATCTTTCACAGTTCCGGTAGTTGAGACGGCTATCCCGTCTGCCATACCTGCCCAAATGCCTTTTGCTTTATCTATAATCCTTCTTAGACAAGCAACAGCCGGGTGTTCGTCTGTTTTGAGAATGTGGCTACTAAGCCAGAGGGCATTTGCGAGCATCCCGCAAATTGCCGAAGGTGGAGGTATAGGATAGGCAGAGCTACGAGACCAGGGCACCCCCGGAGAGTAAAAAGAAGAAACCCTTATGTGGAATCCCAAAACCTTCATTGGCAGCTCCCCTCAAGTTTTCCAATGATCTCATTGAAGATCTCAGAAACAGGTTTTTCTGTTATCCTGTCGTGGCTCTCAATTCCATAACCCAGGATTTTAACCTCATTCGGCATCAGCTCGACGGTCTTCTGCACAAAGTCCGGGTATATGGGCGATACGGGCACAGGGAATTGACCAAAGCAGGAATAGCAGGCCAGAAACGAAAGGACTTTAGCGTGTGGCAGAGCAAAAGCCTGCGAAGCCCCCAGTCTACCGGTGAGCATATCCTGATAAGCCAGGATGGCCGCTTTGGCTCTGGCGAGTCGTTTTCGGGGTTCCTCAACCAGCGGGACAAAACTTACCCTTTCTTGACCTTCTCTTTTCTCGCCATAGCCTATGTGTTCCACATCCAGATAAGAGACAAAGGCATAGGTCCCAGAGGCATAGACCTTGTTGTAAATCATCTGGCCTGTCTTCCCTTCACTTGACTCTTCTTCTGATTCTCTCTTCTTTTCTACGGGGTAGTCAGTAGCTGCTACTCTTGAGTGCGTAGCTGAAGTAAGAGCATACTCAAGAGAGTCCAATGGTGGCAGAAGCCATGAAAAAAGAGCCAATGAATTTCTCCGCAGGGACTTGGTCGGGATCAGAAAACCGTGTACATCACAGGCCGCGCATTCTCTCACAGCATCTTCGGGTTCCATAAACTTCCATATCCCATTCTCAAGGCGAACTGGCCTTATGGTTTCACCAACAGCGCAAGCACCACAGAGCTCTTCTGCCGTGAATCTACGACGGTAGTGCTCCCAGTGCCAGTGCTTGATCATCCTGCCAGATACTGCCTGGACAGGCACCTCTTTTTGTTTTCCGTTTTCGTCCCTAACGAGCATCTTGGCCACCCTTATAGCAGATACATTTCCAGTGGCCAGTTCGTTGTTGAGGTCGTGAAGATTCAGCTCCATCTTCACGCCTATTGCGAAGGCTTTTATCTTTGGTCCGTTCTCGCTCATGTTCAATCCTCCTTGGTTTCTGTCTCTTCGTCTTCTAATACGGGTTCTTCTCCGAAGCTTTTGGGTGCTCTGCTCATTCCTGAAAGTAAAAGGGCACACTTCAGATCCTCAAAATCAGGCCCGGCGGCGAGTCTCATCAAGCAGTCCACATAATCCTTCCGTGGTAGATAGACACGGTAGATCTCTTCTTTCGTCTTATTCCTGCAAACCGGTATGTAGAGTATGCCCTTCTCATCCTCTCTATCGGCAAGGGAATTTGCAGTTCTCATCATGTGAATGAGAACCCTCTGGAGGTCCTCCGGGTTTTTGGAGGACATCAGATCGTTTAGGTATCCAAAATCCTTCTGCCGCACGAAGTATCGCAGAAGCTTGGATACCGCCTCTATGGCTTTTCCTTCTTCGGTTGTGGTGTCAAAGAACTCTACTCTCATGTTAATCACCTCCTTGGCAAAATAAAGGGTGACTTTCCTGCTAAAAAGATACGGTTTAAAAAGATGTGGTTCATCTTGGGGGCTCCCGAGGCACACCAAAGCTTCCCGCATAAAGCTTATTACAGAAGCCTGCTCCTGTTCTGGGATTGAGAAGATAACCTTGGCAAGAAGTTCCCATAATCTTTCGGAGTTGTAAACCGGCTTGTATTTTTTGGATTTTGAACTCCACCGAACCTCGAGCATTCTGCTAAGTAGGGCAAGGTTGTATGGGTTAGGGAGGCTATGTTTTGACGAGATCAAGAACCCCCTCACATCTTCCAGCTTGGCCTCGGACTCCCCTTTTAGCTGCCAACGGTTCCCTTTCTTGAGGTGGTATACCCTCATGGCAAATCTTGGCTTGTTATAACTCCAGAGTAGTCCTATGGTGCTCGGGTATTTGCCGAGGATGGCCAAAGGCAAGGCCACACTGGCTATTGATTGATAAAGGGCTTCCTTCTCTCTCTCCATGTCTACACTGAGAGCCTTTTGAAGTGACAAAACCTCGGCTAAATCCTGAGATCCTATGGGATATAAAGGCTCAAGCATGACGATAGCTTTTTCCTTCTGATCCTTTATTTGAATTTCCAGGACAGTTGAATTGAGGCCTAGCACCCCAAGCCACGAGCAGACCGGGCAAACCCTGTCTCCCACCGCGTCATTCCTATCGCTCTTTCCAAAACCATAACCCAGAAAGGTTGGCAATACCCGATCAAAAGGCTCTTTTGAGGTTGGTTTTTTGTGCCCACACAGGGTATCTCCGTCACCCTTTTCTGGCCCATAAAGGCCTTCCGGAAAATCGCTAGTAATCTCTTGACCACTATACTGGTAGCGCTTTACATCATTTTGCTGGTCTACGCCGGCCATGTTATAGGCTAGTTCAGTTGAAAGGAACCGCCTCAGGATACCTTTAAAGATTCCCTTCATTCGCTCTTTGATCTTTTCAGAGTCCAGACCTTCTCCCTCCACCTCCACCTCCCACCACCCCTCCCTCGGCCTCATAACGAATTCCAGGCCTGCCTCAAAAGCGACCCGGCAGAGGCCGTAGGCTATCTTGAGCTCAAGGTCAGGCAGGCCGGTGTTCGGCGTGTATAGGGTTATCTTGCTCATGGTATCATGCCTCCGTTGACTATTGTCCAAGTGAAGGTGTTTGCCGGGGTGACCGGCTCCTCCGAGCGAGCTATAGCGGCCCTGATATCGCAGACCTTGATTACCGAGTGCAGGGCCGCGACCTGAAGACGGCGCCTGTGCAGTTCAAGGATTTCCGCGCCCCGTGCCCACTTTCGGAGCTCCAAAGCGAACTCGGAAACATCATAGAGACCCATATCCCTAGGATGGGGCAAGTCAAGCCCGTGTTCGTCCCTCAACCAACCCATGAAACCATCCAGTCCGTTGTGCCACCTGATCGTATCATCGTCCTCGTTGACCAACCAGCTGGTTACCAGCATGGTTGCTGGGTCCTCAAGGCCAGGCCTAGCCAGAGCGCTGTCCGTGTGGTGGATGGCTATGGCGAACGCGGAGGCCATAACCAGATCGTCTTTTGGATCAGATGCCCACCAGAGATACGCGCCGCCGAGCTGGGCGTGGGGAGCGCCGCTTTTTCGCTCTGTTTCGTTATCCCGCTCTTCTTTCTGAGCGGTGATAAACTTTTGCCACTTCTCTGTAGCCTTACCCAAATCATGTAGGAGGAACATCCGGTTGATGGCTTCTTCAATTTCCTCCCAGGGTGTTCCGAAAAGCCTGGGAAGTGTGTAAGAAAAGCGGCTTTTTATTTTGTCCCACTTGCCAAGAACCCGGTCAAGGTGCTGAACAAGGGTTTCGCTCGGTGCTGATAGGAGTTCTATTTTCTCGCTCATAGGAGTAATCCCTCCTCGTTGCTGTAAAGGGAACCAGGGATATAGACTACATCAAAAGGCTTGAAATCGGAGGCCTTTGCGTCCCGCGATTCCCAGACCTTCTTTGGTTCTTCGCCTTTTTTGGCCTTTTTCTCCTTTGGCTCCATAACCTTTTTGAGCTTCCCTTTGTCGTCCTTAAAGTGGAAGTAAGCAAGGTTAAAACTGACCCCGATGGCCTTTTTGTCCAAGTCAATATCTCCCTCTGCTACTTCCACAGGCACGAGCGTTATGCTTTTGCCCTCCCTCACTGCCACATCCTCGGGCCTTGGCCTCTCGGTTGCCAAGAGGATGCTGTCCTCAAGTAGGTGCCAGGCCGCTGATGAGCAAGCGGAGTGGTCAACCCTGTAGGAGAGGTCTTTGGTGAACTTTTGAACATCATCCCACGAGGCAAGGTCTGGTTTGTTCTCCAATGCCCTGAGAGTCTCAACGATATGCTTGGCCTCATATGGCAGGGCCTCCTTCTCTACCTCATCCGATTTCCAAAAGTCCTCCTTCTCCATGCCTTCCTTGACCCCAAAAACATAAACCTCCCCCTCCCCTCCCCACCTGGCGACCCGGCCAGCTCTCTGGACGATGGAATCCGCTGGCGCGAGCTCGGTCAGAAGGGCATCAGCGGATATGTCAAGGCCAACCTCGCAAACCTGTGTGGCGACGACTACGCCGCCGGATCCATTTCTGCCCAGCCTCCCTTCAACCTCTTTCTCAAGCCTTGCCCTGTCCTCTTTTGTGAATCGGCCATGTATGAGGACGATCTTATCCTTTCCAAACTTGTTCCTCATCTGCCGATAGACCTCTTGTGCCCGACCAACCTGATTGAGGACAACGAGGGCCTTTTTGTCGCCGATGAGATCAAGGGCTTTGGGGTTAAGGCTTCCGTTTTCGGAGAGCAAGGGATCAGGCCTGGTTTCAAGGGTTATCCTTCTCTCAATCGCCGGAGGTTGAACACGAGGGCCGGAAAACTCAAACCCTCGGCCGAGGACTCCTTGCTGAAAGTCATTCTTCAGGCTATCCGGCAGAGTTGCTGTCATGAACACGAATGGGACGCGCGCGGTTCTGAGAATCTCCAGGAAAGCGTGGATCATGCCGTAGGTATAAGGGGAATACATGTGGGCCTCGTCAAAAACGAGCAGGGAGTTCGCAAGGTCTCCGGCCGGAACCTCCGCGTGTCTGTGAATAGTCGTGGAGCGGGCATAGGCGTAAATTGCCTGGTCAAGGGTCGTCACCACGATGTCAGAAAAGAGCATCGCGTCGTCATGGCGCTCACCGTGCTGAACCGAGACCCTGATCCTTTTGTCCACCTTATCCGCGTATTTCTTTATTCTGTCGCATATCTGGTTTGCCAGAGCCCTCATCGGCAGGACATATATGAGCCTGGGTGCGATGGGCCATTTGCCCTCATCCCATTGATAGAGAAAGGGCAGAGCAATGGCCTCTGTCTTGCCTGAGCCCGTTGGGGCCCTGAGAAGAAGAGGCTGATCATCTGGCCCATCACCATTATTCCAGAGCCTGGCCGCCATATCGGACTGGTGCCCGTATGGCTCGTGGCCCGTTATCTTCTTAAAAAAGTCGTCAAAAGCGCTCATGCGCTCCTCCTTTTCGCTTCTGGGATGGGATTGTGCACTAAATGACTCAAGATGCCGGCCTGGTTCAAGCTTTGCGATCACCTTTCACCTCTACCCATCCTAGCCCCATCGGGGTCTTGTATCCCACGCCTGAGTAAGGCGCGAGCCTAGCCAGGGCGTTGACAACAATCTTGACCATGGGATCAATCCCAGTGGGAAATCTATATGAAATCTCTCCGGTGAACCCGATTATCTTGTAATCAGAGAACGAAACCTCTTGCGTTTCAAGGCTATATCTCGTGACCAGTATATTCCTGAAGTCATCGGCTATCTCACGGGTTATCTTCTTTCTGGCAAAAGCATTCCATTTCTGCATGAGTGAGCCAAACAGAAGCTCTGGCGTAGGGAAAAGGATCTGTTGGCCCTGGCTCCTGAAAGAGGTGGGGCTTCTGAAACGGAATGTGAACCGGGTTCGTGGTCTGATTCTCAGCAGGCGTCCGAAATTCGTTGAGGATAAGGGGCTTATTAGCATATCGGATACCCCCACATTCCCTATCCGGGCCCCTCGTGCCAGGCCTGCAGACGAGAGCTTTTCGGCGAGGTCAAAGCGAAGGGAACAAACCTCCAATTTGAGGGTTCTCCCTTCATGTTTTACGAGTCTCAGAGAGAAGGGCTTTGTTTCAGCCTCGTGATAATCCTTTAAGCCAGGAAGGCTAAACAGGAAACCGTGGAGGGTCTCGCCCGGAAAATTACTGGGCTTCCATGGCCCGGCCAGCTTCAGGTGGATAGAGAAGAGAGTGATCTCATCTGTATCAATTCCCACTGTGAAATTTTAAGGAGCAGAGGGGCCCGAAAACAACACTTAAGGAACCTTTGATGACACATATTTAACCCCCTAGCAGAAAAGTTGGCCTCTGAGCCCGGTCTGAAATTATGTCCTCATAATAAAATGTTCACCCGCCTCATGGACCGCCATGCCTGAGAGAGACAGCCGAGAGGCTTCTGGTCTTTGCCATAATCTCAGAAGCCCTACCAGATTGCGAAGTCCATGGGCCAGGCCTTTAATCCTGGGGGGTATGGAATGGGTCGGGTAAGAGCCTATGGACTCGCTATCTTGGTTGTCGCAATTCTGCCCCCATATACGAGCACAGCCAAGTATATCTCTCCACTCTCAAGTTCGGGCGTGAAGATGTGTTCCCCCTGGCTCATAAAACCCTCGTATAGGTTTACCGCCAGTCGACCCGTAGATTCATATAAAGAAAGCCGAACATAGCTTCCCTGGGGTAGATTGACTCGGAGCACCCCATGCTCTGAAATAAGAGCAACGCTCTGACCAGACGAGCTTTCCTCTTCCCCAAGAGGATTACAAGGCCATGTCTGGCCAGGAGAGGGGTTCTCCCTGGAATAGCTGAGGGGGCTCACGCTCGGCGTAGTGGATGTTGCGGACAATGTGAGAGTTGTTATGGTCGGACTGGGATAAATCAGGTTTGGGGTCACGGCAGAACCCATGCATGTAGAGCCTGAAGCGTCGTATTTTATGAGAAGATCCCTCCCAACGGTCACAAAACCACCGTCAGAGGTCTTTGCTATACCAGGATAACAATAACGGGTTTCCGAAGGTCCGACCGCGTTTACCATAGGGTTCCAGGCGCTAATGAAGTTGCCATTTGCGTCAAACCGGGCAAAAGGGATGTGCAAGGTGAAGACATCGGGCGTGTTCCAGGAGACAACACCAAGTATACTGCCGGCTCCCTCAGCTACGGAGGAGAGGGTGTCGAGTGTTGTTCCGTAGCCAAAGACCACACTCCAAAGGTAATTTCCTGACCCATCAAACTTGGCCAGTATGTTATCGCCGCCCACAGCGCCAAAGTTCTCCGTGTATCCGGAAATGACAAATCCGCCATCGGCACTTTGAACTACGCAGTATCCCAGATCGTCTTCTGGCCCACCCAGCGTCCTCGTCCACTGAAGATCGCCCGCGGAGTTCAGCTTGCAAAGGATGATGTCATAGTTTCCTGCTCCCCAACTGTTCGTATATCCAACCAGAGCCAGGCCGCCGTCAGATGTCTCTATAACGCTTCGGCCCCCCTCTGTCCCCGAACCGCCGATGGTCTTGGTCCACAGGTGCGTTCCGGATGAGTTAAATTTGGTTAGAAGTATATCAGTATCCGTGTATCCCGTGATAACCAAACCGTTGTCCGATGTCTCTATCACCGAATAGCCAAAGTCCGAAGAATTACTCAAGCTAAGCGAGATCATCCAGCTGAGGGTCCCTGTAGAGGTGAACTTAGCGAGGCCGAGATCATTGGTGTTCATGTATGCGACCTGGCCAGTCACCACAAATCCTCCATCGGATGTTCTTGCGAACGATTGGCCCCCTGGGTCTTCGCTCGCCGAGGGGCTTCTCCTTATGTTGTAATACCAGGATAGGTTGCCGTTCTGATCGAATCTGCAGATGACAAACCTGTAACCCATTACCACGGTGTTCCCCGAGCAGACATATCCTCCGTCGGACAACTGGGAAACGGAGAAATGGCGGCTTATTCCTGCACCTAAGCGCGTGACGAATTGGGACAACTGCCCTACTGCGGCTAAGATCAAAAGCCCTGTCATGATAAAACCTCCGTTGTTTTTATCTTAACAAGTGGCCAGGCCTTCCAGAGATATGTAGATATGCACCGGCCCTGAGAAACTACGAGGCTCCTTTCCTTTGTGTTGGTCATGTTCACCTTACCACTTTCAGGATCCTCACCTCTCCCTGATACTTAAGAACCGCGAAGTAGACCCCTTTGGCCCCTGTTCTAGCTATGAGGATGTGATCCCCTTGGCTCAGGACACCCTCATATATTTTCTGGAATAACTTACCCGAAACATCATACAGAACAAGGGAAACCCAAGCTTCGGATGGGATAGAAAGGTATATAGAACTCCCCTTGGCCTTGAACTCAAGAGAGCCACGGTTTGAACCCTCTTTTGCGTCTCCATATAGGATTCCACAATTAGTTGTATTGCCAGGATCATCAATAGCAAAAACACTGTAACCCTGAGGATCAGATTCTAAGGTCGTCGCTATCACCTCTATACAACCATCTCCATCTATATCCCCGGCAAAAGGTGAGTTGACTTCATAAGCTAGAGCCCTTTTCCAGGCTATGGAACCGTTTTCAGCGTTTATACAGTAGAGGGTATCAGGAGATACACCGATTTGAGAAACTAAAAATTCAAACCTTCCATCTCCGTCTATGTCCGCGAGAGCGCCGGGAGAGTGAACGCCTCCTGGAAAAGAGACTGACCACTTCTGGGTTCCATCTGAGCCGCGGAGACAATACACTTTACTATCCATACTACCTATTATTACCTCTTTAGCCCCGTCTCCGTCGCAATCCGCTATGACTGGGGAGCCCATCACATCGCCCCCCGTTGTGAAACTCCACATCTGGGTTCCGTCTGAACCCCGGAGGCAGTAGATCTTATTATCGTTGCTTCCCATGACCACCTCAATCTTTCCATCTCCGTTCACATCATCTAGAACAGGAGAGGAATATACATCGTTTCCGGTGGTAAACGCCCACTTTTGAGACCCGTCTGTTCCTCTGATACAGAAAACATTGGCATCATCCAAACTCCCTATCACAACCTCTGTGGTTCCGTCTCCATCCACATCAGCTACTGCCGCTGTGCTCCAGATCCGTCCCCCTTCTATAAACTCCCACTTTGGGGTTCCATCTGACCCGCGAAGGCAATAAACTTTATTGTCCCAACTACCTATAATAACCTCAGAGCTTCCATCTCCATCAACATCAGCTATGGCCGCGGAGTTATACACCTGGTTTCCTGTCGAGAAGATCCACTTTGCGGTTCCATTTGAACCGCGGAGACAATAGACATTATGATCCCAGCTGCCTACCACAACCTCCGCGGTTCCATCTCCATCAACATCTGCTACTGCCGGAGAGCTATACACTCTATCGCCTGTGGTAAACGACCACTCCAGGGCCCCATTTGAACCATTGAGACAATAGAGATTGTGGTCCCAACTGCCCAATATCACCTCTGCAGATCCATCACCATCGCAATCAGCTATAGCGGAAAACTGCCAAGGCCCGTTATACCAACCGGTAGCGAAGCGCCACTTTATAACAGGACTGGTTATAGCTCCTCTCATAATCTGGACCGATGAGTGGGCGAGATCTCCTCCCCACATAGGCCAGGTGCCTATGACTTGCGCTACGCATGTTACCAAGATATATCCTATCATGACAAAACCTCCGTTGGTTTTCGCTTTCTAAACACGGGCCAGCTGCAGCAAAAACGGAGGGTGCAATAAAACCACAGCCAGCCCTTTGTTCTCATCTTACCACCACCTTTCCTCTGCATGGCCCTGCTTCCCAAATATAGACGCCGGGGTCCATGTTTATTCGGTTGCATCCCCCTCCAAGTGTTCCGGTAAACGCCAATTGGCCCTCGGGAGTGTAGATCTTCAGAGCTACTTGAGCGGATGTAAAGAAGGAAATGCCTCCAGGAACAGGGGCGCAGGTTATCCGTATCTCTTGCTCTGACGAGGATTCCTCTAAACCCTCATATACGGGTTCACAGATGTTATACGGGGAGCGCGTGAGATCAGTGGTGGCTAAACTCATGCTTGCTTCCGAAACGGATGGAGTTGCCTCGCCGACATTGCTGAGGGAAGCGTAAGCGAAGTTAGTTGGCGTGTATGCTGAGAAGGTTATTTCATCAACACAGTTGCGGTAATTACCATCATCATCTAGTTTGAGCACCAGAGCGTCATTATTGCTACCGTAGCTTTCCGACCAGCCCCCTATGGCGTAGCTTCCTGGGACCACTGAATACGCCCACTCGCGACCCGCGCCGCCGAAGCTCCTGCCCCAGACGAAGTTGCCAGATGGGTCTATCTTAATAATTAAAAACTGGTCATCTGAGGCGCTAACCCTTCTCCATCCTGCCAGAACATATCCCCCATCAGAGCTCTGAACTCCGGAGTTGGCCGCCTCGTAGTTCGTTGTGCCGTAGCTCTTATACCATACAGGTGTCCCAGAAGCATTAAGTTTAACTGCAAACATATCGCGATAGTAGTTGAGCTCAGTGTTTCTTATCCATCCAACACTCAGGTATCCTCCATCAGAGGTCTGAATTATTGCCCTTGGGGTATCGGCATCCCGTAGCCCGAACCTCGTAGCCCAGGTGAGAGTCCCTGATGCACTGAGCTTAACAACAAGGTAATCGCTGTTGTATGCTGAGAAATTCCTGGTGCACACGAGGATAGCATATCCTCCATCGTTGGTCTGGATCACAGAATAGGCATCATCCCAATAAGTCCCATAGGTTCCTGATCCCATTCCAAAACCCTTGCTCCACACGAGGCTTCCTGAGGCATCCAGCTTCAGCATGAGGGCATCTGAGTATGTCTGTCCGGTTCTCATGGTTCTCCCAACCACCGCGTATCCTTGATCAGCAGTCTGGATAATAGAAAAAGCAGTGTCATTTCTCACCCCGCCGAACCTTTTGCTCCAAGCAAGGTTTCCGGATGCATCAAGTCTGAACACCAAAAAGTCGGTGCTATCCAACCCTGACTTAGTAAACCCAGCTACCGCATAGCCTCCATCTGTTGTTTGGGTTATAGAATAGCCCCACTCGTCTCCGGTGCCCCCGTATGCTTTTGCCCAAGATAGGGCCCCTGAGGAAGTAAGTTTCATAACCAAAACATCGTATCCACCAGCACCGGATGTGGTCTTGCCGACAAGCGCATAGCCCCCATCAGAAGCAAGGATCATGCAGAGAACAGAATCGTTTGGTGTGCCTCCATACCCTCTCGCGAATTGGGCTTGAGCATTTAAACTCAAACCGATCAATCCAATCCCCATCATGGAAGGTCCTCCTTGCTTTTACCATACCACCGCCTTTCCTTTGTATGGCCCGGCCTGCCAGAAATAGACACCGGGGTCAAGGGAAACCCGGTTCTGTCCCCTCATTACTTTACCGGAATAAATGAGCCTGCCATCAGGGGAGTATATTGCTATATCAGCCTCCAACGGGGAGAAGAAAATAACGCCCCCAGGCACAGAAACGCACCTAATCTCCTGTTGATTTGCGTCCTCATGTTCTTCATGTGCAAGAGGAGGGCAGGCATCGGTTACGGTTAAAGAAGGTATTCCCACTGAAGGGGTGGGGCTTGCTGTGGAGAGCGCGGGGGAGGATAATCCGCTAACGGATATAACATCCGGAGATGGTTCAAGCACGCTCGGGCTACAGGGCTGAACACAGCCTGCATAATTTCCACTGGGATCAAGCCTCATGGCTATCACATCGTAGTTCCCGGCCCCAAAGTTCCATGACCACCCTACAACTGTGAAACACCCATCTGGCGATTGAACTATTGACCAGGCTTCGTCATAGCTGGCTCCGCCGAATGTTCTTGCCCATATAAGGTTTCCGAGAGGGTCTGTTTTGATCACGAGGAAGTCTCGTTCGCCAGCACCAAAGCTGAAGCTCGCGCCCGCGATAGCAAACCCACCATCAGAGGTCTCTGTTAGCGAAAAGATGTAATCATCGTGGCCTGCTCCACCATATGTCTTTGCCCAAATGAGGTTCCCGGATTCATCAATTTTGATGACGAGGTAATCCCAGTTGCCCGCACCGAAGCTCTGGGTCCATCCACCAACCAGGTAGCATCCGTCCGGGGTTCTTATCAGGGAATGGGCTATCTCATCGTTTCCTCCTCTGTAGGCCTTTGCCCAAAGGAGATTCCCGTTTTCATCAAGCTTCAGGACCAGAAAATCCCATCCATATATACCTTGGCGAGAACCCCCAGCAACAACATAGCCATCCGGCGCCTCAATCACTGCATAGGCTGTATCATCGCTGTTTGCCTGACCAAAGGCCCTTGCCCAAACAAGCCCGCCGGAGGCATCCAGTCTCACCATTAGAAAATCGGTGTATGTGCCCGTGAAAGAGTTTGTGGAACCTACGGCCACATATCCTCCGTCGTCTGTTTGAACTACTGAGTGAAATCTATCCTGGCCTGTTCCGCCGAAGACACTAGCCCAGGAGAGGCTGAGGGCTGGGTTCAGCTTGAAAACATAAGCGTCATAAAGACCAGCGCCATAGCTCTGGGTCCTCCCCGCGATGGCGTATCCACCGTCAGAGGTCTGAATGGCGCAGTATGCGGGGTCATAGTTAGAACCCCCTATTGTCCTTGCCCAGTTTATGTTTCCGAAAGAATCAAGGTTTATGAGGAGAGCGTCTCCAAGACCTGCGCCAAAACCCCATGTCTCACCCGCAATGAGGTAGCTCCCATTTGCTATTTGCGTGACGGAGAAGGCCCAATCCCTACTAGTTCCTCCGTAAGCCTTTGCCCAGAGAGGCTGATTGAGAAGGATGATAGTTATAGCATGTATTCCTGACATATTTCTTTTCCTCCTATCATTTCACCACCGCCTTTCCTTTGTATGGCCCGGCTTGCCAGAAATAGACGCCGGGGTCAAGGTTTATACGGTTCTCTCCACACCTCATTTCCTTATATCTGACGAGCCTTCCATCAGAAGAGTAGAGGCTGAGCAGGAGATTACTTGGAGAGTTAAAGATCACGCCCCCCGCAAAAACCTTCAGCGTGATCCCAGCAAATTCCTCCACATCCTCGTATGTAGGTGAGCACGAGAGTCTTACCGTGTCCAGAACAATAGAGGGAGTAGAACCCGTGTATGAGGTTCTGGAAGGAGCCGCAGATACTAAGGAAAATGTTTCTGATGATGCTGTTATTTGAGGTGTGGACACGGTGAGAGGATATCCCGCGCTACAATTAGGATGTTGGCCCTGGGAATCAAGTTTCAAAACCATAAAATCACTGCCCACGGTGCCGGCGCAAGATCCACCAAAAACATAACCCCCATCTGTACTTTGAACCAGGGTCCCGTGAGCCCACCCGTGGATCCCGACCGTTGGTAGTCTGCTTGACCACCTTACAGTGTTCCCATCAGGGCTTATCTTGAAAACCAAGGGGCCAGTGGAGGTATAGGCCCCAACGACATAATCACCGTCTCCTGCCTGTATCACGGATAACCCTTCTTCTGAACTTCCCCCATCGTATCTCTTTGCCCAACTGAGGCTTCCGTCTGAGGCTATCTTCAGAACAAGAACATCTCCCCCCGTATAACCAACCATTATAACGCCACCGTCGGATGTAGAAACCATAGAGGTAGCGTAGGCAGTGAGTCCAGTGTAGATCCTCGCCCAGGAAAAACCTCCGGAGGATGTTATCTTGACAGTCGCGAACCGATCTCCCATGGTTCCCCCAATAAGGTATCCCCCATCGGACATCCTGAGTATTGAACACGCAGAATCATGGCCCCCCGCGTATCCAAAGCGCCTTCCCCAGCTGACAGTCCCGTTTGAACCAGATATCTTGACAACATACCAATCAAAGAAATTGCCATCTGCTGTGTTGATCCTTTTGCCTGCCATCACATAGTATGTGCCGTCCTGAATGAGAGATTTGGCCCCGTCCCAACTAGTGCCATAGCTGTAGTAATTTGTTATGCCGCCGGACGAGTTGAGCTTAATGAAGAGCATGTTGTCCGTAATAGAGCAAGCGCCTATTGCAAATCCACCATCAGAGGTCTGGATTATGGCGCCCCCATATTCCACATCAGGGTCCCCTTCGGCCTGGTATACATATTCTGCCCACGACACGCTCCCTGATGAGCTTAACTTCACAATCCCAAGCCTATCTCCCAACGGCCCAATGAAAGCATATCCTCCATCGGATGCCCTTATAAGCGAATAGACATCATCCCATGTGCCATCATACCTGTATCTGTATGCGAATAGGGCTTGAGAAAACAGAAGGCCAGACATTACAAAAGAGATCATAGCCTCTTCTCCTTTTTGGTTTTGGCAAAAATATGGGCCGGCCGCGGCCGAAACGGGAGGTGCGAGCTTTCCACGGCCGGCCCATGCTTCTCATCTTACCACCGCCTTTCCTTTGTATGACCCGGCCTGCCAGAAATAGATGCCGGGGTCAAGGGGAATCCGGGTCTGGCTCTCCTTAAGTTGTTCCCGGCGAACGAGCCTTCCGTCAGGGGCATAGATGTCCACAATCATTTTGGATTCGCTTACGAATAGGAGGCCGCCTGGGATGGGCGCGCACCTCATCTCAGGGTTCTTAGAGGGCTGCTTCTCAAGCTCTAGAGGGGTGCACATGGGTATAGTGGTAAAATTAATCGTTGTGGGCGCATCATCCGTATATCTGTAGACATCCGCTGAGTATATCTCAGCCGTTGTTGGAGCGACAGCAGGTGTAACGGAGGTTACGGAGGGCTGACAATCAAGAATGCAATCCGGATAATTCCCATTCGCATCCAGTTTCAGCAAAAGGGCCTTCGCCTCGCTCCCGCCAGTTGCGCCGCCTATCGCGTATCCGCCATCAGAGGTCTGTATCGCTGAGTAAGCAACATCCAGAACCCCTGGCTCGCCAAAAACCCTGGCCCAGATGAGGTTTCCTGAGTTGTCAAGTCTCATGACGAGCAGATCCCCTCCGCCAGGCCCCCACGAGCCAGTGCCTCCCCATACCAGATAGCCATAGTCAGATGTCTGGAGTATCCCCTCAGGGCCATCATCCCCGGGCCCACCGTATGTCTTTGCCCAAACCAGGTTTCCAGAGCCATCAAGCTTGACCACCATGATATCCCAGGAACCAGCCCCATAGCTGTCTGTATAGCAAACCAGGGCGTAGCCTCCATCTGCTGTCTGAATAAGGTTATAAGAGGAAAAATAGAGTTCCTCATAGCCGGGCCCCCCAATTGAGACAGCCCACTGGACAGAAGGAGTAGAACTCAGCTTCAGGAGGAATACATCCGCGGCTCCGCTACTGTGGTCTCCCAACATCGCATAACCGCCATCAGATGTGGAGATCATGGAACAGGTGTAGTTGGGTTCGCCGTCTAGGTAAATGTATCTGGTCCAGGAAGCACCGCCTGTGGAATTCAGCTTCAGGATGAAGGGCTGGCCTCCGGGATACCATCCCCAACCCCCAATAGCGTATCCGCCATCGGGTGTCCGAACAACGCTCCATGGGGAATGGGCATTCGTGGTTAGGGGCTCGTAGGAATATATCCACTGAGGGTTAAAGGAGGCGTTCAGCTTGACGACCTCGGGAAACACACCTCCGTCAAACTTGTCCGGACTCACTGCTATGTAACCCCCGTCCGCGGTTGGTATGATGTCCGTAAACGGCACGAAGGCCCAGAACTTCCTGATCTGCTGAGGGTTACCGTTTGCATCTGTCTTGACCAGTGTGGCATATCCATCGCCGTCAGCGCTGTTGGTGCCGAGGATATATCCGCCATCGGGGGTCTGAACCAAGCACCATACGCCCTGCCAGGCCCGTGCATCTCCATAGACCTTTGCCCAACTGGATTGGGCTATTATCGCACAAGTTAGAAATCCATACATGTTACACCTCTCTTACTGAACGACATTAATTTTAATGAAAGAGCTCACAACTAGCTCACGAGTGAAAATCTAAGTCCTTGATACTATTGAACTTATTTATCCTCATCCTGTAAAATATTCTGGCAAACAATGGAAAAGGTTGAGAAGGGGCTTGCCCTCATCCGTGAAGGGAAGTCAGAGGAATTTGCCAAATACCTTTCCCAGATGAGAAAGGCCGATCCGCTTGTTGCTGAGCTTCTGATTGTAGGTGAAATGGTCTATACCCGTCCATCCAGCGAGGCCATCCGGCATGCCACGAGGCTTCTCGCACGGGTCTCTGATAAACCTGATCTCGCTGTCTACCTGTTCGCGTGGTTAGGGATTGCGCACAGGATGATGGGCGAGATGGGGGCTTCGGATAACTACTTCGCGAGGGAAGTGGAAACGGCCGAAGCAATGGGGAATCCGAATAGGGCATTCAAGGCAAGGCTAGACCTCCTTTACAACAAGTTCATGCGGGCAGAGTTTGATTCGCTTTATCGGGACATCCAGGAGCTCGCGCAGAGGGATTCCGCATCGGATGATTACGATATTCAATACATGCTGGGTGCTCTTGAAACAACAATGGGCAGGCCCAAAAAAGCAGTTGAGATACTCAAAGCCTTTCTCAGCAGGGGGAACATAACTCCCATACAGAACGCCACTCTTAAAGAGGTTCTCGGTTTTGCCCTCCGAATGTCAGGGAATTTGGAAGAGGCTTACAGGGCCTACGCTGAGGCGACCCAAGAGCTCCTAGCTTTGAATTTCGCGTACTCGGCTTTCCCTTGTGCGAAGGCTATGGAGCTCTCAAGGCTTAAGGGAATGCCACCGTTACCCCGAGACACAATAAGAAAATGCATTAACCTTGCCAAGTCCGCCAGCTGGGGAGAACTGGCAGCTTCCTCAGAGATAGAGGCCCTTCTCGCGGAGGATGATGCTGAGGCTTCAGTCATGCTCTTTGAAGCGGCTCAGAGCTATCATAAGGCTTATCAAACCATAGAAGCGGTCTCGGCTGGCGCTGCTGCCGCATATCTCGCGTGGGTCTCTGATGCGCCGATTTTCACTAAGATCCTCAAGTTCTTGGGCCCAATCCTCTTCCTTTATCCCAGGTTCCGAGAAGATCCAATTTTGGGCGATTTTATCTCCGTTATCCAGCCACTCATGGAGAAGGAAACCAAAGCTCCACGAGTTCAAGGGATAGAGGCCTACTTGATAGGGGATCTGAGGCTTTTTGTCAATGGTAAGGCCATCTCTCTAGATAGTTGGGGCAGAAAGGATGCTATCCGGTGCCTAGTTTATCTTCTTCTTTCTCCAAAACACAGGATCCCAGACGATCATCTGTTCTATCTCCTCTGGCCGAACAAGAAATATACCCACAAGACGAGACGATGGCTATACAACCTTATAACGATCATCCGGAAAAAACTGGGCAATCCCAATTTAATGGGCAAGAAAGGCGATTTCTACTATCTCAGGGATACCTGGACAGACCTTGGCGAGATAGAAAACCTGATCAGAAGGGCTGATTCCTCTCAGAACCCCACAGAAAGAGAGGAACTGATAGCGCGAGCTCGTGAGCTCGCTAGCGGGGAGCTTTTGCCCGATTTTATTTACGATTCCCATGTGGATGAATACAGGCAATACTATGAGAGAATGAGGAAGAGACTCCTGTCCTATGGAGAGTAAGAGGGCTAACCCTTGCCCAAAGGAGAACGGGTTATAGCACCTTCTGCCCTTTTTCTATGAAGATGTTCTTGAATAGGTGGCGTTTTATCTTTACGGTTGTGGTCTTCGGGAACTCCTCAAACCTGAGCGCGAAACGCCTTATCTTCTTGTAATCAGCCAGCCGGGCGTTCACGGCATCAACCTCTTTCTTGACGAGCTCGTATATCCTTTCCTCGTCCGTGAGTCCCATCTTGCCCATGAGCTCCATGTTGGGGTAGATTATCGCTTGGACATCCTCCTCTCCGGTTCTTGGGTTCTTGGCTCCGAAGACCAAAGCCTCTGAGATCATCTCAGATTGGGTAAGCTTCTCCTCTATCTCCTCGGGGAATATGTTCTTGCCCCCCTTAGTGACGATAACAGCCTTCTTTCTTCCTGTTATGTAAATGTATCCGTCAGAGTCAATGTATCCCATATCCCCTGTAAGGAGCCAACCATCAGGGGTTATAACCTCTCTGGTTGCTTCTGGATTCTTGTAGTATCCTTGCATGACAAAAGGAGCTCTCACAGCTATCTCTCCAACGCGGTTAGCATCAGGGTTCATTATCTTGACCTCACAAAACTGTATTGGGATTCCAACGCTCGCGTTTCTCGGGGCATCTGGTGGGTTCACTGATACAACGGGTGAGGCCTCGGAAAGCCCATATCCCTGAAGAATAGGGAAACCCATCTCCTCAAGCCCGGCTGAGACCCACCTTGGCAAGGCCGCGCCCCCTGAGATCATGTATCTCGCCCTATCAAGCCCCATCTGCTCCCTCACGGTCTTGTAGAGAGCCCTCGTTGTCCTACCGCCGGTGAAAATATCCGTTATCCTTGACACTCCTCTCAAGACCCCGAATGCGAGCCTTTTGCCCGGCGACAATTTTGAGAGGTTCCTCCTTATCCCCAGCAGGAATTTTTCAAGGATAAGGGGGACAACGAGCATGACCGTAGGCCTCAGCTCCCTGAGCTCGGCCCTCATCACATCCGGCCTCAGACTTGAGGAGTATGCTATGGTTACGCCCCCGTATATTGGAGCGAGAAAGCCAGCTGTCGCCTCAAATACATGGTGGAGAGGAAGAACGGAGTAGAACAGATCCCCAGGGCCATATTCTATTGCTTGATACATGGCGTCAACATTTGAGATTATGTTCCTGTGGGTCAGGACAACACCTTTCGGCAAGCCGGTCGTTCCTGATGTGAAAAGTATGACTGCCACATCATCCAAAAGGAGGCGCTCTCTGGGTATTCCTCGCGTGTATTTCGCCCATATCGTCGGGTAGTCAGGGACTTTGGGATTCCTGTCCATTGAGATCACCGTCTCAAGGCTCTTGAGGTTCTCTCTGTGTTCGCACATCTCGCCGACAAAGTGGTCCGTGGCTATAACCCCCTTGACGCCCGCCGCGCCGAGGATGTATCCGCGCTCAGAGGGCATCAGCTTTGGGTCAAGCGGCACAACGATTCCCCCTGCCCACATTATCGCGAGGTATGCAACCCCCCACTCTGGCCTGTTCCCTCCAACGATGGAAAACCTATCGCCCTTTACGAGGCCCGCCTCGGTTTTCAGGAACTCAGCGAGCCTCCGGACGAGGCTAAGGGCCTCAGCATATGTGTATTTGTCCCAACCTCCCTCGCGTTTCATCTGGAAAAGGACCCTATCCGGCCACTCCTCCGCGCTGCGCTCAAACATCTCCGGTATGGTGACCCAGGGTTTTCCCTCTCTTACCTTTAGGTTTCTCATCGGAGGAAATTATGGGGCAGGGGAAGGGGGGGATTCAAGTTGGGTTTGCTCACCAGGACAGAGTATCCTTTAGCCCAGCTTTGACACCTCATTTTCTCAGCGGATCACGCCCCAGGAGTTGGCACCATGGTCGCTGAGGCTCATGGGCCCCATCTCAGTATCTCAACCCTTATTGAGATGGTGGCTGTGAGCTCCTCCTCAGAAACCAAACCCTGATCTTATGGGGAACTCAGAGGGCGAACCCCAAAGATCAGGGTTCTACTGTCAAAGTCGGGTTTAAGTCTCTTTACCTGTTTATCACCAGCTTCCTGTTCAAGGTGGCGCCGCCGGCCTCTGCCCTCAGGAAATAGACCCCTGAGGGGACATCTGTTCTCACCCTGAAGGTGTGCTGGCCGGATGCGAGCTTGCCGTTATGAATGGATTGGATGACCCTACCCGTAGCGTCGTAAAGGGTTATCCTAACATGCTGGTCAGTCGGCAGGATCAGGGACAGGATGAAGTAATCCCTCGTCACAGAGGGCGAGGGGCCATTGAGAGTGAGCGTGAGGGGCTTGCTGGTCTCACCTGCCGAGACCTGTGCCTCAGGACAATAGAAGCTCCCCTGCTTCCTTATCTCGTTGGTGGCATAATACCAGGAGTCTGAGGAACCGTAGATCACATAATAGACGCTGTCAACAGGGTCGTAATCCATGCCCCTTGGGGTTGCTTCAACCTCGGCTATCTTGGCTGAGTCCAGCTTTGTCCCCGTCTTTGAGAACTCGTAGAACCACTTCGTTGATGATTTGTCAACCATGAGGATGAGGGTTCCGTTTGTCCCACCTCGCGGCTCGTAGGCTATTCCCCTTACCGTGCCTGAAACAGGACATGTTATTGATCCGAGGTTTGAACCCGTGGCCGCGTCAACCTTGTAGACCGTTGTCCCGGATGTGACCCATAGCACATCCTCCACCGGATCATAGGCAATATCAGCCCTCGTTGATGCTGGGGAGCTGAAGGAAGCCTGCTGGGAGCCGAGGGTGTCAATGCGGTATATGGTCCCAACGTTTGATTGGACCCAAAGAGCGTTCCTCGTCCGATCGTATGTTATGCCGGTAAGGTTTGTGGCTGGGCCAGTGATGGTGCGAACGCTATCGCCCGTGGCGGGGTTTATCACATATATCCGGTTGTTGGACTGGGTTGTGAAGTAGATGCTGGTCGGGGAAGCGGTTATGGACTGAGGCACATACTGGTTGTAATAAACCGATGTCGGGACGCTATAGACATCCACGATCATCCCAGGGCCATAATCCACATTCACATACGCTATAAGGGTGTCTGTGTATCTGCCGCCGTCGGTTACTACGAGGTCAAACCTCACATACTCTCCGCACGGGGTATTCACATCGCTCTTGACCCAGACCGGATCCCCTGAGTTATCAGCAAAGCCTCCTGCCGGGATGTTCCCAAAGCTGGTTGAGCCGTCTATTACGGTAATATTTGGGTTTGTGGTTGACACATTCGCCGTTATGTTACCATCCGCGCCCGAGTTGTGAAGCGTGAATATTATTCCAACCAGCTCGCCTCTCTGCCACCAAGAGTCGTTGTTTCCGCCCGGATCGGTTATCTCGTAGGAGAAAACGGTGACGAACGGGTCCGTCTCTATTGCCATAGCTGCCTCAACAGCCGCCTTGGCGTTTATCCTTCCCCAGCCGTAGGTGTTGTTCGGATATGTTCCTCCGAGGTGAACAGCAGTGGATGTGAGGATGTTCCAGACTGTCTGATAATCAAGGTTGGGGTTCGCCTCCATCATGAGGGCTATTGTCCCAGCAACATGCGGGCCAGCCATGGATGTGCCATCCCAGCTCTCGTATCCTCCTCCCGGAACGCATGACCTAACGCTTACCCCAGGCGCGCAGACATACGGGCCATAGAAGGGATATGTGTATGCGTTCCAGAGGGGGTCAGACCAGTATTTCGGCTCGTTCCAGGGAGGTGAGTTCGGGGCTGGACCCAGGGAAGAAAAGTCTGCTATGTTATCGCTAGCGTCCGTCGCGCCCACGGAGATCAGGTCTGGATAGCTGCCCGGTGTTCTGGGGCCGCCGGTTGACTCGTTTCCGTAAGAGAATGTTGGAATTATGTTCAGGTTACGCCAAGCGAGGATGTCATCCCAGTATTCAAGGGATTCCTCGTTCACTGGCCAGCCCCAGGAGTTCTGGACAGCGTCAGGCTCTATCGCGGTTCCAGCGAGGGAAGCGACCCACTGGAATCCCCTGTGGAAATCCCTGTAGTAATAGTTGCCTCCGATCACCAAGGCGTGGATGAACTTCGCGCCTGGAGCCACACCGATATCGTTGGTGAAAGGCCCGGTGCCATCTCCTCCCACCTCTGTCCCGGTCACATGGGTCCCGTGAGAACCCGTCCAGTATGGGTTTGGGTTGCCCGAGACAGCATCATACCAGCCGCCTGGTGCCATCTTGGATGTTGTCCCCAACTTCAGAGCGGGATGCGATGTGTCAACCCCTGTGTCCATCGCTCCTATTATCCTTCCGGCGCCCGTTATACCATAAATAATCCAGACCGAGTCAGCCTTTATCTTCGTTATGTTCCACTCAGGGGTGGGGAGCGCGGCATCCGATGGCATGGGCTCTATGAGGGGGTTGTATGGCATCTTGTCCTCAACTATGTAGTCAACCCTCGGGTCCCTCGCCAGCTCCTCTATCTGCGCGGGGGTGGCCTCGCAGTAGAACCCGTTGAAGACCCAGAACTGCTCAACCGCTGATAGCCCCGGGTGATCCCTGAGAACCTCTGCTTGGCTTCTGGCTGTTGAAGCCTGTAGATATGCGACTATTTCCCGCTTCTGCTCAGGGGTCCTTGCTGGCATCGTGTTCCTCAGCGGCTTCTCGGCCAGGTGGACTATGACGCCGATGGTCTGGTCTGAGGCAGTGGACTTCATGGTCTCTCTGAGCCGAGGCATTATCCTTCCGGCCAGGAGCGCTGAGACCGCTATGCAGATAGTTATTGTGTAACGCATAAAAACCTCCTTCGGGTTTTGACAAATTATAACACATACTGCTGGGACGATCAACTTGATAATGCCCATGGATATGCTTTAACATGAAAGCGTGATCGTTTTTCTGCTTGCCTTTTCCGGCAACCTGGGTCAGAGGATAACCCTTACCGGATACTATGACATCGTCATGGCCTCTGCCTCCGCGGCAGGAGCCGACTCAGGGGTTTGGTGCTCAAGGATAGTCAAGGATGTTCCGGAGGGTGCCGCGCTCATGGCCGCGTGGCTTTTCTGGACATCCGGATTCTGGGCAAATCCCCCTGGCCGCATGACCCAGACCCGGCTCGCGACCAGCTTCGGAGATACCAATCTGATCTCGCCTCAGGCAAGTTTTGTCGCTGACGGGAACTATGTGATGTTCGCGGATGTCACCCCCCTTATAAACGGGGATATAAACCGAACCTATTCATGCCAGAAGCTCGATCGAGCGAGGGGGTTTTCCTGGTGCCTAATCCTCCTGTTCACAGGCCCAGGACTCTCCAAGAGGACGCTTGACCTGCATTACGGGTGCCTCGGCCTGGGCTACAACGGGGACACAGTTCCCTGGCGTGACACATTCAGGATAGGCGCAGCAACCGGCCCTCCTTGGGGGAAATTCGGTTTCTTCTCGGTTGGAGGAGATGAGCTCTGGGCTGGGGATCAGGCGATCCTCATGGGCCACAGGCTTTCAAACTGGATGAATCCATGGGATAACATAGGCAACGCCAGTTGTTCTGACCCTTTCACCGGTCAGTGGGCTTGGAACAGGTGGCCTTGGGGCCCTTCGGATGCCGATGCCTTTGAGGTATCAGGGCTTTTTCCGTCAGGGGCTAGTGCCATACCCTATGAGTTGCTTCCGGGTTGCGACTGGATTTACTATGCTTTTGCATTCCTTCTGGTGGATGAGGCCGGTTCTGCCAACATAGACGAGGAGGAGACGGTGATAATCCCCGGAAAGATCTTCAGCATAGAGGGTTCCGTGGGCGGGCTTTTGAGGATATACGCCCTGAACGGCAGGCTTGCTCTTGAATCCTGGCTCGGCCCCGGGAAGCACCGGATAAAGCTTTCGGCTCCATCTGGGGTCTATGTTTATACCTTTGGCAAAAGGAGGGGGAGTTTTGTCCTGAGATGATAACGCTTTTCATAACAGCCGCGCTTCACCTTGAATACACTGCTTACGACAAGGATGTCAAGGCCACATTCTGGGTCACGGTCACCGATTACGGGGATAGCCTCAAGATGTATTCAAAGAACGATAAAGGCCTTGAATACACGGCGGTCATGGACAAGAAGTATCGGCTTCTTTGGCTTGAGAAGTATCAGGATGGCAAGGAGAAGACGAAGGAGACCTGGACAGGCGACGGATATCAGGTCCGCATGTGGGGAACCGAGAAGAAGGCAAGCGCTTCAAAACCAGCGGCCGACAGGCACACGATCGCCTTCTTTCTGGCCGGCTTTCCGTTTGGAGAGGGGGTAGAGAGGAATTATTCGCTTCTGGTTCCGGAGCTGTTCTCTATGGTTGAGGTGAATGTAAAGTGCCTTGGCAAGGAAGGGGTTTCAACCCCCGCTGGGGATTTCTCGGCATGGAAGCTTCAGATGAAGGGCCGTGGGCTCACGAATCTGATACTGCTCGGAAAGCGCTTTTATCTGTGGTATGACGAGGCTGGGAGTCACCTCTTGGTCAAATACGAGGATTCTGATGGCAGGGGCTTCTCGCTCTCAAAGAGCTGGGAGGACTGAGCGGGGTCTTGCGGGTGCTCGGTTATAATGTTTAACCCATGGCGAGCGGTTTAATAACGGGCATTTTGATATGCCAGTCCCTATGGGCAAAGACCTTTGGGTCCCCTTTCGGCGCAGATGCGGCTTATCAGATAATCCAGACCTCAGACGGGGGCTTCGCGGTTGCGGGATGGACGCTGAGCTCTGGCGCGGGCCGAGCTGATCTCCTGGTCCTGAAGCTCAGATCCGACGGGAGCCTTGAGTGGGCAAGGACTTTTGGGGGGCCTGAGGATGACCATGCTTGGTCAATTCTCCAGACTTCTGATGGTGGCTATGTTGTTGCAGGAGAGACGCACAGCTTTGGTGCTGGAGGCTCTGATTTCCTGATCCTGAGGATAACGGATACAGGAGCCCTTGAATGGGCTAGGACTTTTGGGGGGCCAGAGGACGACGGAGGGTATGCCCTATCGGTTATCCAAACCTCTGATGGCGGCCTGGCCCTTGCTGGGTGGACACGGAGCTGCGGAGCAGGGGAGGCTGATTTCATGGTCATGAAGCTCACGAGCACGGGAACCCTTGAGTGGGCGAGGACTTTTGGGGGGCCTGGGGATGACCACGCTTGGTCAATCATACAGGTCTCTGACGCGGGGTTTGCTGTTGCAGGAAGAACCAAGAGCTTTGGCGCGGGTGATTATGATTTTCTCGTTCTGAGGCTCACTAGCACGGGTGGTCTCGTCTGGGCGAGGACTTTTGGGGGCCCTGGGGATGACCGCGCTCGTTCGGTTATCCAGACGAGCGACGGGGGGTTTGCTGTTGCCGGATACTCGGCCAGCTTTGGCCCGGATGACTACGATTGCCTTATTGTCAAGTTATCAGGCACAGGGAGCCTTCAGTGGGCTAAGAGATATGGCGAAATGGGAAGGGATTATGCTGGTTCTATAGTTCAAGTAGATGATGGGGGCCTCGCGATCGCTGGATGGACATACGCTCTTGGCGAAGGGAACTATGACTTTTTGGCCCTCAAGCTCACGAGCGCTGGGGACATCCTTTGGGCAAAAACCATTGGGGGACCGGATAACGAGATAGCATATACCCTGATCGGGACGAACGATGGGGGCTTCGCTCTCGCCGGAAGGGCATGGAGCGTGGCTGTCGGAAGCGGCGATTGTTTCCTCGTCAAGATCCGCGGAGATGGTGAATACCCTGGATGCGCTCGGGAGCGTTATCTCAGAGCCCAGGATGTTCAACCAATTGTATCCCTTCAGGCTATGGGCTCAGATTGTCTCCCGGACGCATCAAGTCCAAGTCCTTCTGCGGGAAACCCAGAGGTTATCGCGACTGATGTTTGCGCGCCTGGGGTTGAGGAGGATAACCCATCGCGGTCCAGAATAACCTGCAGTCCGATTCCAGGGGGAATGATCCTCAATTCGTCCGTGGAGGGGAGCATAAGGATATATTCGGCCGATGGCAGGCTCGTTTATTCTGGGTTTCTGGGAAGGGGAGAAAACAGATTTCTTCTAGACCCGGGAGTCTACCTCTGGTCAGCCGCTAGCCTCTCTGGCAAAGCCCTTGTGCGCTGATCAGGAACCAGGAACAAGGAACCATTTATAATTTGTGCATGCTGATCTGGTTTCTCCTTTCTCAACCTCCTGAATACACAACTGATACGGTCATGGTTCTCGGGACAAGGCTCCTACCTGGTTTCTCAGAGGCCATGAGTTCCGTTTGGACGATGGATAGTTCGTGGCTCAGTCGGTTACCCTGGCATTTTGATAGGGCTCTCCTGTTCTCACCAGGCCTCTGGATCAGGAACCGCGGCCTCCCTGGGGTCCAGTGCGATATCGGGATAGGCCCAGGAAACTACACCCAGACCTCCCTGATGGTGAATGGGTTTAGGTGCGATGACCCTCAGACAGCCCACCACAGCGCTGATATTCCCCTGGGATTGGCTGAGATCGAGCGCGTTGAGGTAGCGAGAGGGGGAGCATCTGGCCTCTCAGGGCCTGGAGCCTCATCAGGAGCCGTGAACCTCGTGACGGCTGAACCCATAAAGGGGACAAGGGCCGATGCCTTTGTGGGCTCATTTGGCACAGCAGGAACCGGCATGGAGCTTGGGAATGGATGGTTGAGCGTGGGCATGGCTGGCGAGCGGTCCGATGGCCCCCAGAAAGGCTCTGACTACAGAACGCTGAGAGGGTTCCAGAAGGCAAGAATTGGAACCGCAAGCGTTTTTGCTGGCTATTCCTGGAAGGGGTTTGGGGCGTGGAATTTCTACGCTCCTTATCCATCAAGGGAGTGGACATCTTCTGGGCTTATAACCATTAATTGGGAGGGAATCAGATTCGGGATGAGGAGGCACACGGACAGGTTCCTTCTCCTTGAGCACGATCCCTCGTTCTACGAGAACAATCATGTAAAGACATCAGCCTCATGCTCGTGGAACAAAGCCATAGGGCCATCAACCATAGGTTTAGAGGCGTCCTGGTGGGAGCTGAGATCTGACAGGCTCGGGTATCACCAGGCTCCTTCTGGGGCGCTCGTCTGTCAGACAGGCATCGGTTCTGGCCCCCTGGTTCTCGCTCTCGGTGCTAGAGGGGACTGGCAGTATGGCCCCGGGTTTGCCCCGAGCTTGAACGGTGGGATCTCGTGTTCGGAGGGCGAGTTAAAGGGCCGTATATCCGGTTCTCTCGCCACGCGGTTTCCCTCCGCGACGGAGATGTATTACCAAGACCCCGGGAACAAGGGAAATCCCGGGCTCCTGCCGGAGAGAACCAAAAGGGGCGAAATCGCTCTTGGTTGGCGGTGTATAGACCTCGGCGCTTTCGTGGCTGAATACGAGAACCTCATAGATTGGGTTCGCGACTCAGGGATATGGGAGGCAGTGAACCTGAAGGGCATCAGGGCATACGGCGGATGGGCTGAGTTGAAAACCTGGTGGTTGTTCTTCGGGTGGTGGTATCAGAAAAAGCTCGCGGAGGCGGATCGCGAATCCAAATACGCTCTGAGAACCCCTTCAAACTCAATCAAGGCAGGGGTGCCCTGGCTTTTCCTCTCGTGGGAGGATGGGAGATGCCTGATCTCCTTCAGGGTCTCCTTGAGCAGGGGGCCTTTCACCCTGAGCCTTCTCGGGGATAACCTCCTCAACCAGTCCTACGAACCGGTTCCAGGCCACCCCGGACCCCCGAGGGCCCTGGCCGCGAGCCTCGTCTTCAAAGGACGCTAGCCCGGTTTTACAGAAGCCTCTCTGAGACCGCCTTGCCCTGGAGGAAAAGCAAGAGATAATCCCTGCCCCCCGCTTTTGAATCCGTGCCGCTCATGTTGAACCCGCCAAACGGGTGAACATCAACGAGAGCCCCCGTGCACTTCCTGTTGAAATAGAGGTTCCCCACATGGAAGTCATCCCTGGCTCGCTCAAGGTGCCATCGGTTCTTTGAGTAGACCGAGCCTGTCAAGCCGTATATGGAGTTGTTGGCCATTCTGAGAGCATCGTCAAAGTCCCTCGCCTTTGATACAGCCAGAACCGGCCCAAATATCTCTTCTTGGTATATCCTCGCGTTCTCAGGGACATCGAGGAACACGGTTGGCTGGATGAAGAACCCAACCGAGTCATTGTATGTTCCGCCAACTGCCAGCTTGCCTTCCTTCTTCCCTATCTCTATGTACTCAGATATGCTCGAGAAAGCGCCTGATCCTATCACGGGGCCCATGTTGGGGTTCTCCTCAGCGGGCCCAACCTTGAGCGCCTTTGTCCGCTCTACAACCGCTTCCGCGAAATCCTTGTATAGCTTCTCGTGGATGATGAGCCTTGAGCAGGCAGAGCACTTTTGGCCTTGGTAGCCGAAGGCTGATGCTACGACGCCAGAGACAGCTTCGTCAAAGGAGTAAAGATCTTCATCTATGACTATCGTGTCCTTCCCGCCCATCTCAGCGATAACCCTCTTTATCCATATCTGACCCTCGGATTTCCTCGCGGCGAGCTCGTTTATCCTCAGCCCAACCTCCATACTCCCGGTGAAGGCGATGAACCTGGTTTTTGGATGAAGGACGAGCGGGTCCCCCACCTTTGAGCCCGGGCCTGGGAGAAAGTTTATAACGCCCGGTGGGACCCCTGCCTCTTCCATGATCTCAACATACTTGTAGGCTATAAGAGGTGTCTCTGATGATGGCTTGAGGACTATGGTGTTGCCCGTGACAACTGCCGCGCTTGACATGCCGCAGAGTATAGCGAGGGGAAAGTTCCACGGTGGGATTATGGCCCCGACACCCAAGGGAATGTAGAAATACTCGTTGAACTCTGAGGGAATGGCCGTGAGGGGCTGGGGCTGGGCGTATCTGAGCATCTCCCTCGCGTAAAACTCGAGAAAATCAATAGCCTCTGCTGTATCAGCGTCCGCTTCTGCCCAGTTCTTTCCCGCCTCAAGAACCATGGTCGCGGAGAGCTCGTGCCTCCTGCGCTTCATTATCTCAGCGGCGCGTTGCAGGACAACTGCCCTCGTCTCCGGCTTGGTCCTCTTCCAGGACTCAAATGCCCTGTAAGCGGCCTCAACCGCCTTATCAACGAGCTCAGGGGTCCCCTTTGAGAATACGGCAAGAACCTCGTCCTTTTTGGATGGGTTTATGCTCTGGAACTTTTCCTGGGTTGTTATGCGTTCCCCGCCTATTATCAGGGGATACTCCTTGCCAGCCTCTGCCCTGACCCTGGCTATCGCGTCACGCATGGCCTTGGCGTTCTCCGGCAGGCTGAAATCCGTGTAAGGTTGGTTTTGGAAGGGTGTAAAAGGCATCTTGTTTACCTCCGGTGAGGATGATATTATAAACCGAGGCGTTGAGGGGGATCATCATTAGGAGTTATAATTTGATTATGCTAAAGTTGAGGGATTTGAATATGCGGAGACTCTGGATGTTTCTACCAAAATATGATGTCTGTGCCCCCTGAACTCTCCTCTCCCGAAAGGGCCCTCATCGTCGGGGTTGCCAGAAGCCCAAAGGAGCGGTGGGCAGAGGCTGAGCGGCTTGAGGAGCTGGCCGGCCTCGTTATCGCTTGCGGAGCAGAGGTATTTGAGACGATATTGCAGATAAAGGAAAGGCCGGATCCCGCTTTCTACATTGGAAAGGGCAAGGCAGAGGAGATAGCTGAGATAGTCAAAGAATACGGGCTTGACCTCGTCGTTTTTGACGCTCCGCTCTCAGGCTCTCAGACCAGGAACCTTGAGGAGCTCATAAAGGCAAAGGTCATAGACAGAACAGAGGTCATAATGGATATATTCGCCCTTCACGCTAGGACACCTGAGGCAAAGGCCCAGGTTGAGCTGGCTCAGTTGGAATATCAGGCCTCAAAGCTCAAAGGGCTTTGGGCCCACCTGGACAGGCCTGGCGGAGGCATAGGCACGAGGGGTCCTGGTGAGAAGCAGTTGGAAACGGACAGGCGAAAGATGGCCGAGGAGATAGCCCGCCTAAAGAAGAGGCTTTTGGAGATAGAGCGCTCAAAGGGGGTTCAGGGGGCAAGGCGCCGAGACGAGTTCAAGGTGACCCTCGTCGGCTACACGAACGCTGGCAAATCCTCAGTGATGAACGCTCTCACAAAGGCGGGTCAGCCAGAGGATGAGATCCCGTTTACCACCCTCGATCCCTTAACTAGGAGGCTTTCCTTCCCTGGCTTGCCCGTCTCGGTTCTCCTTACTGACACGGTTGGCTTCATAGAGGACCTTCCGCCTGACCTCGTTGCATCGTTCAAGGCAACCCTTGATGTGATAAGGGACGCGGACCTACTTCTGCACATTCAGGACGCGGCTCATCCCTCCCGTGAAAAGAGAGCTGAGATAGTTGCCAGGACCCTCGCGGATATAGGCTGTGGAACCATACCCGTTATCCAGGTATTCAATAAATGCGACCTCCTCCTCAGCCCTGAGATGGGCCAGAGGCTCACCGACGAGAACCCCAACTCTGTCCTCATCTCAGCCAGGACTGGCGAGGGAATGGACGCGCTGAGTTCGTCTGTGGTTGAAGCCTTCAGGAGAACTATGGTAAAATTTAAGGCCCTTCTCAGGGGCCAAGATATGGGTAAGGTTTATCATAGGGTATTGGCCTGCGGAATACTTCAGTCCGAGGAGTATACGGATGACGGAGTCGTTCTTGAGGGGTATCTTCCGGCGAGGCACATGGGCCTGATAAAAGGGAGGGAGATTGATTGAAAACCCTAATAATAGTCCCCACATACAACGAGCGAGAGAACATAGAGAAGTTCATCAATAGGGTTCTAGAAAAGGGGGTTGATGTCCTGGTTATAGACGATGCCTCACCCGATGGCACAGCTGAGCTCGTCAAATCCCATCCCCTCTTCGGCAAGAGGATTCACATCATAGAGAGGCCCAGGAAGATGGGCCTCGGTTCGGCCTACATTGAGGGCTTCAGGTGGGCGCTGGCCCGGGAATACGACTTTGCTTTTGAAATGGACGCGGATTTCTCCCACGATCCCGAAGACATTCCGAGGATGCTGGACATGGCCAGGCAATACGACCTCGTCATAGGCTCTCGGTATGTTTCCGGAGCGAATGTGGTGAACTGGCCTCTGAAGAGGCTCCTTCTCTCGTATTTCGCGAACCTATATGCCAGGTTGGTCGTAGGCATGTGGGAGATAAAGGACCTGACCGGGGGCTTCAAATGCTACAGGCGTCGCGTTCTTGAGGCGATTCCCCTTGACAGGATAGAGTCGGACGGATATGGGTTCCAGATAGAGACCAACTTCATGGCGAAGCAGAAAGGCTTCAGGCTCGTTGAGATACCAATAGTTTTCACGGAAAGAAAGGCAGGGACATCAAAGATGTCAAGGAGAATAATCTGGGAGGCGTTCTGGCTCGTGTGGCGGCTCAGGTTCAGGAAGATCTTCAGGAGGAATGAGCTATGAAGCATTTCAGATACGCTTTGATCTCACTCTGGTTGGCTCCAGGGATTCTGTTTGCTGGGAAGTCTTACAAGGAGATATTCTCCGAGGCCGAGAAATACACGGTCCGGGTATACAGCCGGACAACCGTCGCTCTGGAGACCTCCTACAGGGAATCATCCGAAGGCTCAGGGTTCATCTTCCACATAGACAGAAAGGCTGGTATAGCCTATGTAGCGACCAACAAACACATCATAGGGGACGGGGTGAGCTCCGTTCAGGTCAGCTTCAAGGAGGGGGAGAGGTTCTCGGCCACGCCGATATACATAGACCCAATTTACGATTTCGGGGTCATAACCTTCAGGCTTGATGCTGTTGGGGTGCCAAAGGATGTTCGCCAGGCAGTCCTGGGAAACTCAAAGGATATTGATGTTGGGCATCCCGTCGGGGCTTTCGGGAACCCTCAGGGCTACGAATACTCAGCTACCCAGGGAATAGTCTCAAGCACGACCAATAACCCTGGGGATTATGGCGCCTTCATACAAACGGATGCCGCTCTGAACCCAGGAAACAGCGGAGGGCCCCTCATCTCCCTCAGGGACGGCAAGGTAATAGGCGTATGCACCATAAAGGACTACGGGGAGGGGCTGAGCTGGGCCCTCGCCATAGATCAGCTGAAGCCCATCATGGATCAGGTGATAAAAGGCGAGGTTCCCTACACAGGCCATATGGGCTGGATAGGGGCTAGCGTTCAGGAGATAACCGTTGACAGGGCAAAGGAGAGCTTTGGCGCGAATTATCCTGGGCCTCTACCGAGAAAGGCCCTCATGATAGTTGATGTCATGAGAAAAACTCCGGCTGACGAAGTGGGTTTTCGCTCAGGGGACATAATTATTTCCGTTAACGGCAAAACGCCCAAGGACGAGTCAGAATACCTCTCAATGCTCAGGGACCTTGCGGATAAGCCATCAGCGTTCAAGATATGCAGAGAAGGCAAGGACACCGTTATAAATGTCACCCCGATTGACAGGGGGGCTTATTACCCCACTGAGTATATTGAGTTCGGAGGCATGACGGTTCAACGAAGCACCCCTAAGACATACGCCTCTCAGTATTCGTGGGCAACCCCAGAGTGCGTTTTCATCGCGGATGTTAAGGAAGGCAGTTCCGCTGAAACATGGGGGGTTCCCCGAAAATACCCCATCAGAGGCGTCCTCGTCAGGAAGAAATACTATCCTGTTGAATCCCTTGATGATTTCTGGGAGGCTATAAAGGATGTAAAGCCAGAGGAGCCGGTTGAGCTCTTTCTTGGACTCCAGAACTATGGCTGGGTAGTGAAGCTCGTTTATTACGACGAGGAAGAGGCTCCCGTAAGGAAAAAGGTGAAAGAATAGACATTCTACTGGGAACGCTTCTGCGTTTTTATCTTCTCAGGTAGTTCCAAACCACTCCCCCCATTACCAGGACCCCGGCTATTATAGCACCCCACCATCCGAGAACGGAAAGCGCGGTTACTATGACCCCAGCGGTCGCTACCCCGAGACCTATCGCGATAAGGCCTGGCAAAAACCTCATCCCCAAAGCTGATGCGACCAGGGCTCCGGTCCACGCGCCGGTTCCTGGAAGGGGTATGGCGACGAATACATAAAGCCCGAGGGATTCGTATTTCTCAATGCTGGCCCCTTTCTTTTTGGCCCTAATGTATAGCCACTCAAAGAACCTCGTTCCCCACTTGGTCCTGTAGAATAGCCTTGAAAGTGGTCTCAGGCCCAGAAGAATGATGGGCACGGGTATAATATTGCCGAGAACTGCCCAGAAGAAGCAGCTCCACCATGGAACCCCAAGGGTCCATATGCCTATGGGTATCCCGGCCCTGAGCTCTGTCACGGGGATCATGGAAAGGAAAGCAACCCCAATCTCAGGAGGCAAGGTTCTTGCTATTTCAACGAGTCGCTCAACCAAGCTGATATTATATCGTAGCTCCTGGCCCTCGCGCCTGGCCGTAAAGATATTTCAGGGCCGCCTCCTCAGGGTCCGCCTCATCGGTCCTAACGCAGGTTATTCCCATCACCGAGAGCTCGGTCGGTATGCCTGGCCAGAAATCCCTCCCGAGAAGGACATCTGCCCCCTCAAGGTATCCCACTATGTCAAGGATGGAAACCCCCCCTGCGCCGAATCTGATCGTGGTTGCCCTTGGCACAAGAGCGCTCATGTATCCGGGGGGGAATACCCCTTGAAATGGGGGCCTCCTTTTCTCTTTTTTCAAGACCCTGCCCTCATCTATTGTGATTAGCCAAATCTCCCAATCAGCATCCGGGCTGATCCCAGAAACCTTGCCCTCCCGGACAACGACAGCCACTCTTCTATCCATGCGAAAATTATATTGTAAGACCCGGCCCGTGTGCCTGCCCGAGCTCCTTTTGTCTTCGGGATAGGGGTTCCTGTATTGGAGTAGCAGGAGGGCGATCGTGCGGATTAAAATATACGGGTGCACATCATAATTCCGGTTGCTGGCAAAGGGACTAGGCTTTATCCCCTCACTCACACCACACCGAAGCCCCTCATTCCAGTGGCGGGGAAGCCCATTCTGGGCCACATGCTTGAAAGGCTCGTCCCGTTAGATCCTGAAAGAATAACCCTGGTCGTCAATCCGGGAACCCAGGATCCTATAAAAGGCTACGCTGAGAGCGTGGCTCCGTCCCTCGTTGATTGCGCGGTTCAGGAAACCCCTCTTGGGATCGCCCACGCGGTGATGACAGGAGGGATAGGGCCTGGCCCCAGCCTCATAATCCTTGGGGATACCATAATAGATGCGCCTCTTGCTTTCTGGATCAGGGAAGGGGATTTCATGGGCGTTAAGCCCGTTGATGACCCGAGGAGGTTCGGTGTCGTTGAGCTTGATCCCGATGGAAGGATCGTATCGGCCGTTGAGAAACCGGATGAGCCGAAGAGCAATCTGGCACTCGTTGGGCTTTATTACCTTTCGGATGGCGCCGCGCTCAAGGATGCGATAGAGAGGCTTATTGCCTCCGAAACCAAAACCAAGAACGAATATCAGATAACGGATGCCATAAACCTCATGTTGAGCGCGGGGTGGCGCCCCTTGGCAAGGGAGATAGAAGAGTGGTTTGATTGCGGAAAGATAAGCACGCTTTTGGAATCAAACGCCCTGCTCCTTGAGAAATATCCGCCGAAGGCCCCTGATCTCCCAGGGGTTGAGATAGTTCCGCCCGTGTCACTTCATCCGACCGCAACGATAAAAGGCGGAAGGATAGGGCCTCATGTTACGGTGATGGAGAACGCTAATCTGGAGGATTGCATCATATCCAGCTCAATCCTGAGCTCATCCGCGAGGCTTTTCAACTGCCAGCTCAGGGATAGCGTTATCGGAAGAAACGCGGTTGTAAAGGGATTTTCGGGCTCCCTCTGTTTGGGGGATGATTCCGTGGTTGAGGTGCCTTGAAACCGGTTCTTTCAATTCTGAAAAGGGCGAGCGCAAAACCCTGCCCCTATATCCTCGTTTTCTTGGTGGCCCTTTCGTGCCACAGTGGTTCAAGGAGGGCAAAGAGCCCAACCTTGGTCTCCCTGAACCCAGCCGCGACCGAGATGATCTTTGCCCTGGGCGCGGAGGATCACCTTCTGGCTGTCTCCGATTTCTGCAACTGGCCCTCCCAGGCCCGGAAATTGCCAAAGGTGGGAGACCTGATAAAACCCAAGCTTGAGGAGATAGCGAGGCTTTCCCCGGACTATGTTATAGTATTTCTGCCGACCCAAGATCGCCTTTCGGCTGACCTCGCCAAGATGGGCCTCAGAACCCTTGATGTTTCGCCTGAGACTTGCGAGGAGGTCTTCTCGGAGATCGAGAACCTGGCCCGGATCCTCGGGGTGGAGGAAAGGGGGAAGGCGCTCTCGGATAGCCTGAGGAAGGAGCTTTCAGGGATAAAGAAACCGGACAATCCGCCCTCGGTGTTCATTGAGCTGGGGATCAATCCATTATACGCGGCAGGAGCCGGGACATTTCCGGATGATCTAGTTCATCTCGCAGGGGGCCGAAACATATTCTCAGATGTCCAGGGCTATTTTCCCGTTCAAGAGGAGGAGGTTCTCAAAAGAAAACCCGATATTGTTGTCCTAGCGCACGAGGATGGCCCTGAGCCAAGTAAGAGAATGGGGTGGGAGGGCTTGTCCGCGAGGGTTCTCAGGATTGATCCAGACCTGATAACCAGGCCAGGCCCCCGTTTTGTCCAGGGGGTAAAGGCCCTGGCTGAAGGGTTCGGGCCTTGAAAGTTCAGGGTTTTGGGGCTATATTTTAAGCTCTAGGAGGTGTTTTATGTTTGTTCTCTTGCTCCTTTCTCAGCATGATTATGGGTCTCTCGTTCACAACCCGGGATGGCTCTGGACCACCGAGACGAATGCGGGCGAGTGGGGCGATTCCGTTGCCTCAATGAGCTGGCCCGGCTGGTATCAGAGCATTAAGAATTACTATCTGTGGCAGGGGAAGCTGTGGATCGGAGCCGTATCCGCCGGAGAGACCCTTGTCATTGGTGATGGCGCGGGATGGTGGCCCGGAATCATCTACTACGACAATACAAACCCCAGATCAGACCAAGACATAGTTGCAACATACAGCGATTCCATAGCAAACCCGAACAGGCCGCCAGGCAAACATCTGGGCATCAGCGTTCTCCAAAGGGGCCTCGCTTGGGCACATGAGACTTTTCGCTCCCAACTTGCCTATGAGTTCTACATATGGTATGATAAAACCCAGAACGACGCTGGCTCGCCTGATACTCTGAGGGATGTTTTTGTGGGGATAGTCTTTGACTGCGATGTCTCCGGAGCTGACCCGACCGATGCCCACATAGACGATCTGGTTCACTTTGACGGGTGGACTGGCCACGAGTGGGATACCTTGCAGTATAGCCCTGTCGGGGATCAAATAACCCTTCTGCCGTTCGGATACGATCCCTGGCCCGACGGGGTTCCGGACAACTATTTGGTATGGGGGGACAACCCGTGGGAGACGACCGTTGAGGGAGATACCTTTCTCATCCCGAGGGGAATATCCTACATCTGGGATGACGATGACCCGGCAAGCCCTGAGAACGACAGGGGGGAGTTCGGATACTCGGCTGGATACCTTGGGGTTGGCCTTATCTACGCTGATCCTTCTCCGGCTGATTCAACCGGTTCGGGAATAAGGGTATGCAGGCCTTGGGCGCATCAGTGGTGGGACTGGGAGAACGACCCGCCAACGGAGGAGGCGAGATATGCTTACCTTTCCGGGAATGGTTTTCAGTGCCCAGGCTACAGGTTCGCTCCTCATCCGTTTGACCTCGGCATGGGGGTCTTTGATTACCGATACCTCATATCATCAGGGCCATTCAACATAGCCCACGGAGATACGGTTAAGCTGGCCTTCGGCGCTGTTATAGGCCAAGGCCTGAACGGGGGCGATGATACGGTATACTCAGGGGCTACCCTGAACGGCATGCGCCAGCATTTTGACCTCCTTCTCGCGCTTTACTACTGCGGTTCTCTGAGCTCCGATCCACGGCATCCCTCTGCTCCTGACGAGGATGTCCACTGGAGCTTTGATTGTTTCACGGATGTGGCCGAATCTCCGTTTGAGACCCAGACTCCCCTTCTGAGGCTTCTCAATCCGGTTGCCAAGGGGGATCTCAGGCTGTCTCTAAATGCTAATGGCCTCGTAAAGCTCAGCATCTATGATGTATCAGGTAGAAGGACGCTATCCTGTGAGGTGAATTGTTCGGGCCAATCCGAAGTTGTCCTGCCGGCCTCACAGATGCCAGCCGGAGCGTATGTAATACGGGCCGTAGCCGGAGAGCGCTCAGCTCAGAGGACATTCGTTAAGTGGTAGAAAGGCTTCCCAGAGGCGCTAAACGCTATCTCGGACAGACTTAGTGCTCTGCAACCGGGACGATTGCCAAAAGAGCATCCCCGCCAGCATGACCAGGAGCGCGTCCGCGGGATGCCTCATCCTGGGAACCGCCATGGGGCCAGGGATCATGATGAAATAAAGCGCTGTTATAGCTAGTAGCCACGCGAAAGCCTCCCGTCTCCCCCTAATGAGCCCGAGGATTGCCAAGGCGTAAAGGGCCAGCTGATACCCAAGCGCGGCTATCCAAAACCACACTCCCCACCAGGGCAGGCCCTCAAATATCTTTCTGAAAAGCGCGGCAGGGCCCTTTTTGAGCAGTAATCCGAATAGCTCTGGCCCTGATCCGACTCTCCTTCCCTGTAGAAACAGATTGTGGCCATATACAGCGGGCAGTCTGTATGGGTGAACAGGTCCAAGGAGGCCGAGGGTTCCCTTGAGGTGCTCAGAAAGATAAAGCGCTGGATTCCTCAGAATATATCCCAGGCCTGTTCCAGCGAGCTTCCGCCACTTTCCAGGGTCCTCCTCAAATGCCCAGATGTCATCCTCGTCCTTTGCCACAACGCCCCAGCCGTATCTCTCTGCGGTCTCGTTGAATATTACCATGTCTGCCTGTCTGAGGGTTATCCCCCTCTCTGCGGAGACCACTGCCGCGCCGTTGTAATAAGCCATGTTGACCCACTCAACGGTTGAAAAGAATGGAAAGCCATAGATGATCCAGTTCCTCGTGAACCATGGGACAACCGCGGCCAGAAATCCTGCCAGGCCAGGAAGCCAGCGTTTTCTTGCAAAGGGCAATATCAGAGCTGGCAAATAAAGCCCAACGGGCCTGCTTAATGCGGCTATTCCGAGGCAAAGACCACCGCAGAGCGAAAGAAGCCAGTGAAAACCTTTTTCCTTTTGCAAGATAAGGATGGGAACCCTTTTCGTGCCAGTCCTCCTTCTCCACGCGAAGGATTCCCTTGGCCAGAAGAGAAGCCAGATTCCCGCAACCAGGGAAAATGTGAACAGGGTCTCTGTCATGAGCTCCTGGCAATAGACAAGGGATAAGGGATTGAATGCATATAGGAGTCCAGCAAATAGCGCTCCTCGGGGCCATCTTTTTCTCATTATTAGATAAACCAGGAGCGCGGCTGAGGAGGCGAGAACATCGTTCGCCAAGATGCCCCATAAGGGAGAGGGGCCCAGGATTTCGTAGAGAAGGGCTAGCAGAGCGGGAAAACCTGGGGTCCTGAAGCAATCCGGGGTGAAAGGAGGATTGGGGTAAAGTGAGAATCCGTGGCCAGCAATAAGGTTCAGGGCTATTCGGTGATACCCAATCGCATCCCCATAAGCTGGCAGGCTCATCTCAGGGTGCCAGATGAACGGGATGGACATTGCGAGTCTGAGAGCGAGGGCCACGCCGAAGACCAAGATGGGCTTTTTCACCCGGATATTATAAAACATAAAGCTCCGTAGGATCAGGGAATTGGGGCGGCTTATCACGGGCTTCCTTTCTGAGCCTAGCTCTATTTAAGGCCTGAACGAAGCCCGTCCAGATCTTATTCTCGGATAGTTTTTCTGGTCTTGTCGAGCCCTACCTCCACGGCAGGCCTATCCACTCCCAGAAGAAGGCTCGCGAAGTTATCTTTGTGCCCTTTGGCTTCACAGAGCCATAGCTCGCGTAGTATTTCGTGCCATCGGAGTGGTTCTTGCTCGTGATGTCCACGGTTATCCGCGAGCTGTCAAGCACGACGCCCAGCAGGAAATCCTTTGAGAAATAGACCAGCTCGTCCCTGTCCTCCAAGATGTTGTAGTCTATGTAGAACCTTTCCCAGCTGATGTTCACATTGATTATGCCGTTTGAGAAGGTATCCACGCGCGTCCTGGCATCCTGTGGGAGGCTGTGCGCCGCATCGTAAAGGAGGGCCAGGTATTTCTTGACGGTGTCAGGCTTGTTGAGGGTTATGGGGTCTGATGAGACCAGAAACAAAGCCATCATTCCAATCATCTCTTCGCTCCTTTGTTGTGAACGAAATTATAGCTTTATCCGGGGGGCCAAATCAAATCTGCTCATTAGGCCCCTTAACCACTTTCAAGGCTTCGCCTTCTTCACCGGGGTCTTTATATCGTAGCCCGTAGCCCATCTCATAAAAGGATGAGGTTCTTTCCCTTCCTAGTTTTGGCATCCCAGTAGTCCTTGGCCCTTCTAAGGACCAGCTCATATGTTGTGATCCTTTCCCCTTCTGTGCTTATTTTTGATCTCCGGCATATCCCCCTGGTCTGAGAAACGATGGGTATCTCAGCTGAACAGGGTTTTCATGTCCACTACGCCGCGCTCAAATGCCCCACCAAAGGCCTGGGTGATGAGAAGGGCAGAATAGGCTCCGCGCTCAGAGCTGAAACCTCTTATGGTCTTTACCCTTGATTTTGTGCGTAGTATAGCCCTTTCGGCCGCTTTGTTGGTGATGAGCTCAGGATAATAACCCAAATGCTTCCCCGTCCTGATGAAGCCAAGCATATCTGATAGCCAAAACAAGATGTCCTTCGTGTATCCAGGAGGTGCCCTCCCTAAGGTGAAACCGCTATGTGCACCACGGGCCAGTCCTTCTTTCTCTTCCTGAGCCTCTCTTCAAGGTCAAACCCGAGCATGAGTAGGCGCTTGTAGACCCCTGAGGGAGAGACATTTCTTCCTGTTATCGCTCTCATCACCTTAGCCGTGTTCTCAACTGAGAGCCCCAAATACCAGAGGAGAGAAACCAAAGTCCGGAGCCTATCAGAGTATGGGCTTTCTTCTGGCCCTCTCCTTCATGCCCAAAATGATAAACCATGAGGTCAATCAGGGGGCCAGGGGGGTGAGGGATCACCCTGACTAAGCTATCCAAGCTCAAGGAGCTATACGCTCAGTATGTGCTTGAGAAATACTGCCCTGGAGATGTTGCTATTGTTGTGATAGACCCCACATACCTCAAGGAGCTCAGGGAGGGGATTATCGTAGCGGGCCTATTTGTTCCTTGGCTCGGAAGGTGCATACCTCTCTACTGGGAGCGCTTCAGCTGGGAGGAGATGGAGAACGAGGGTGATGGCCTGTATTCAAGGAACCTGTTCCAGGGAAGGTTCATGAGGAATCTCAAGAGGCTCGTTTATCCCAGGACACTCATAGTGATAGCTGATAGGGAGTTCGGGAGAACGAGATTGTTTGAGGTCCTCAAGAAGGGTCAATAATCCTTCCCTGAAGGATGGGCTTATCCTTCTCCTTTTTGCTTCGTGGCTCTTTCTGGTTGAGGTGGGAAGAAAAGCTAAGGAGAGCGGGGTTTTGCTCCAGAGCCTTCTCAACATGGCTGAGAATGGCTACTACAGCCCCATAACCCTGGGACGATTATGGCTATGTGCTTGTGCCACAAGGACTTACGGGGGGTTAGAAATGGGCCATGTCAGGGAAACCGAGGGTTGAAATAACACGGCGATTGGGTTAAAATATAGCTGTGCGTGTGCAGTTTAAGGGTAAACTGAGATGAGCTTCTTGGCCTTAGTGGCATCCTATTTTTCCCTCGCGGATTCCAGAGCTCTTTCATCCGGGAATGCCTGGCCCAGGGCATCCGAGGATTATTATTTTAGCGGGGTTTCCTGGTCAGCCTATGGTGGCATACCCCTTACCAGCGATCTGGGGGCCGGATTCAGGGGCGGTAGCAGTATGTCCCTCAGGATATACGATGTTCTCTTCAGGGCCTCTGTTCTCAAGGGCGTGGCAGAGCTGGGCGGCGATGAAGCCATGGAGATGAGCGCCGCTTATCCGATACTGGATTCGGTTATCCTATCGGGTTCCCTTCAGACCTCCTATTCCTACGGCCAGAGCGCCTATGTGCCTGGTTTCTCTCTGAGAACCATGGCTTACTGGATAGGGCCATCCGGCGATGTCGGGGTGGGCATCAACCTAGCTAGGCTTGAGGCGCTCTCAGTAATAGCCGAGATGAACAGTAGCCCCATTAACAACTTGTCCTGGGGATTTTCATATTCTGGGGGAATGAAGAGGTCCGATGTAGCGGTAAGCGTCCGGATGGGCAAGGCCTGGGGATTCTCCCTTAGCGGCGGCGGTATGTGGCTCACCGATTCCAACAAAATACTGGTCTGGCCAGGGTTTGGACTTGATCACAACAGCAATGGTGCCGCGTGGAACCTGTCGGCCAGATATGCTGAGTTCTACGGCCAATATAGGCTTTTGGTTGATTTTGGGATCGCTTTCAAGAGGGAATACATGAAGCGCGATACCGGGGCACCGGCAGTCTTTATACCTCCCCCCGATACCGCTTCCAAAGAGGTTGCATCAGCTCCAAGTAATGGCGGGACAAAGCCTTCAGGCAAGACCGATACCAAGACAACCAAGCCAAAGGATGGGGGATCAGCATCATCAGGGACAGGGCCGAAGGCAAGCCCTGAGGAGATAGAGGTGCTTTACCTTAAAGGGGTGGAGGCATACAGGTGGGAGGATTTCGCGACGGCGATATACTATTGGGAAAGGGTCCTTGAACTCGATCCGAATCACGAGAAGGCAAAGAGGGGAATAGAGAGGGCAAAGAAATACCTGAGTAAATGATCATTCAACCCTCATTCCAAGAACCCTTCCAAGCCACCGTGCCCTGTGTCTCACGAAAGCGGTTCCCCTCGCGTTCAGGTTTATGAGCCTTTCAATTAAGCAGTCCAAGGTGGAATAAAGCGGTTCCATCTTTCTGTAGAGTGAGTAATCCGTGAGGTAGATGCTCATGCGGGGTATCTCCATGGGATCAGACCAGGAGAGGTGCGCGGCCCTTCTCATCGTGAATCCAGCTTGATAGCCCGCCTCTCTTGCCGCATCCTTGACCCTTTCGTTGAATCTCCCAAAAGGGTATGCTATGAACCTTACCTCGCGGTCAAGGAGGTCCTCAAGGAGGTGTTTTGAATCCAAGAGTTCGGTTCTCAGAGCACGGGGAGCGAGCCTGGTTAGATCCGGGTGGGTCATGGTGTGAGACCCTATTTCCCACCCGAGGCGAGCGAGCTCTCGGAGATGTCCTATGCCCATGTGGATCCCGGGGGTCCCCCATGTCGCATCCCAGAGTGGCCTTTTGCCAATAAAGCCAGCAACCGGGAAAACGATTCCCTTTATGTGCTTTTTAGCCATCCTGGGCAGGGCATTTTCGTGGATGTCAAGGTAAGCGTCGTCAAAGGTGAGAAGAAAGGCCCTTCCTGGTGGAGCCGAGAGGACATTGCCCGGCTCAGCGGAAACAAACCCCCACCTCTCCAATTGTCTGAGGTGAAAGGCGAACTGGGCTGGGACAACCCATCCTCCGCCCATTATCGGGCCAGAGCTTACCCTATGATAATGAAGGATAATCAAGAGGATAAGGATAAGGTCTACGGGGCTTCGGCGACAAGGAGGTTGCAGGGCGCGTCTTGATCCCGGAAATATCATCTCGCCCAACCAGCCCTCTTACGCCCAGAACCTACCTCATGAGACTTGAAGCAGGAACCAAGGGCAAAACCGAGAGGATCATCCTGATGCAAAGGAAACGAGGACAAAGGGTCAGCTCTACTGCTTTACCGTTCAAATAAGGAAATCTGACCCATACCCAAAACTTTCCCTAATCATCATAATTTGTCTCCTTATGGAAGGACTCATTGAATATCCTTCACCACTGATGGAAGTCTTGGGAGATAGCAGGCGTTATGCAATGGTGAGGGATGCTGTCTCAGGGGTAATCCAATGCGGTAAGCTCTCGGTCGTGGCCCTGGCCTCTTTTTCCCCCTAGGAGGTGCAAGAGGCGCTTCTACAAGGTTCTGAACCTTGTTAAGGCTCATCTCTCGTGCTTCAGAAACCCCCTCATCCCGATAACAGACCTGAGGGTCAGGGATGCTGATGAGGTGGGCAGTTGAGGATTACTTCAAGTTCATGAAGGAGTGCCTGGGGTCAGATAGCTTCCAGGTTCGCTCCTGGCAAAGCATACAGTCCATCTCATCCATCACTGCCCTCGCGGGAGGATACATCTACTCCCTGGGAGCTGAGGCTGATAACAAGGTGATCCTTCTCATAGCGAAACTGGGAGCGCTTCGGCTGGGAGGAGATGGAGAACGAGGGTGATGGCCTGTATTCAAGGAACCTGTTCCAGGAAAGGTTCATGAGGAATCTCAAGAAGGCAGGGATATACTGTGCTATCGTCTTCCACCCGGATACGACCCGGTTGAACTATACCGTCTCAGGATGCGGATAGAGCAGACATTCAGGGATGCCAAGAGCCTCCTCTCCATGAGAGCAATCATCAACAGGATCAATAATCCCTCCCTGAAGGATGGGCTTATCCTTCTCCTTTTTGCTTCGTGGCTCTTTCTGGTTGAGGTGGGAAGAAAAGCTAAGGAGAGCGGGGTTTTGCTCCAGAGCCTTCTCAACATGGCTGAGAATGGCTACTACAGCCCCATAACCCTGGGACGATTATGGCTATGTGCTTGTGCCACAAGGACTTACGGGGGGTTAGAAATGGGCCATGTCAGTTTCAAAGATGGTTGATCCGCATATACCGAGGTCCAGAACAGGATACGCCCTAGTGGAAATAAATCCCTTAACAGGCGCATCCGAGATCGTTATGACCATGAGCTACGAGGAGCTATATCAGGGTGAGGATGGGAGGTATTACGATGTAAATGGGAACTACAAGCCGTCCATAACAGCGGCTGATATATCAAGGGATGGTAAGAAGCTCTTCCTGGCCTATGCTGACGGTCATGTGGAGGTCTGCGAGATAACGCGCTGACCCTTTATTTCGGATAATTCAGGGCCCAGCCCCTATGGGTTGGGTTTTCTGTGAGCGAACGCGAGGGAAGGTGGGTATGCTGATACATTATAATCTTGGCATGATGGAGCTTTTGCTTTTAACCTTTATACCCGAGATAGAGGCCAACCCGTATGCTATGGGTGGCCACTGGTGGTTCGCGGATTCAGCTCGTTCCACGGGCGCGAAGTGGGTCAGGATGTGGCGCGGGGACGGAGGAGCTGAATGGGGAAAGATACAGCCCACTTCATTGGACAGCTTCGTATGGGACGAACAGGACAGATGGATAAGGTGGGCTGATTCGAGCGGATTCAACATAATGCTCACGGTGACTTCTGGTTCGCCCGCTTGGGTTGGCAACGATTTGACCTTCTGCAAGTGGGTTGACTCCACCCACATACCCCAGATGGACTCGCTGGGATGGGATTGGGGTAAGGCCTCGTTTCCGCCGCAGGATTATAACGCCTGGTATAACTTTATCTATGAGCTCGCGGCTCGCTACGATGGCAACACGCCGGATCCGAAAAGGCCAGGCCAGTTTTTGCCCGAAGTAAGGTATTGGGAAGTGGTTCCTGAGCCAGATTGGGGATTCTGGTATGGAACGAAAGAGACATACTTTGACCTGTTCGTTCCCACTTTTGTCCGGGCTGTCCGGGATGCAAACCCCAATGCTGTGATAGTGGGGCCTTCAATGACAGGAACCAGCCTGGGTTGGGCGATAATAAGGGAGATGGTGGACTCAGGGGCTGACACCTCCGCCATTGTGGATTTCTATAACACGCACATGAGATACATGTTTGACCCGGTGGGTTGGCTTGCTATATGGCTCAGCCTTAACTCCAGAGGAATAAAGTGGAGGATAAACTTCGTAAAATATTCCTACAAGGACTCCACTCTTTACGATAAACGTGGTTTTCACGAATACGAAAACTGGGAAACCGCTCCTCTAATTGTGGATTACGAGAGGAGACAAATGGCCTCATACGGGTATCAAAGGCCCTTCTGGTGGACAGAACTGGGGCATAATGACCGCAGATACTACCCAACCCAGATCCCCGAAAGCGACGATGCGGCAAGAACATGGAAAAAGATTATCAACGCTTATTACTCCGGCGTTGAATGGATGTGTTACGCGCCTATGTGGAACGACGCCTCTATTCTGACTTGGGAGTTTATACCTCTTTACCATAAGAAGGATCCTTTTACCCCACCAGTTCCGCGTGAATCCAAGCATTCCTTCGCTTTCATAGCTGGAAAGATAAATGAGCAGACGGGTTTCAAGTTTGCCAGATCAGACACCATATCACACTCCTATCTGTTTTGGTTCACCTCGGACAGCATGCCAAGCTACACACTCATGTCAGCCTGGGCTGACTCAGGGATAGTGGATACGATAAAGGTTCAGGTGCCACCAGGGACTCAATCCGCGACCCTTTACGATTATCTTGGCAACCCGACCAACATCAGCTTTTCTGATTCGGTTGAACTCATCTTGACTTGGCAACCAATAATGGTGGAGTTTTACCATACAGTAGGGGCCGTAGAAAGCAAACCAGGAGGACGCCTCAGCATTTCCCTCGCGCCCAATCCGGGCAAAGAAGGCATAGGGATTATCATGAATATCTCTGAGACCTCCGATATTATCCTCAAACTATACGATCCTACCGGAAGGGTCGTCTCTGTGAGGGAGATGGGGAAAATGGGGCCCGGAGAACACCAGGTCTTTCTCCCGGCCAGGCCGGGGGTCTATTTCCTTGAGGTCAGAGCAGGAAGGCTCAGAAGGGTCCTCAAGGCTGTTGTGGGTTTTTGATCCTGGCCCTTCTGCCCGATTATAATCTGAGGCCAAAGGAGGCAGAATGTTAGGATTATTTTTATCTATTGTGGCCCAGGTCCCTACCGTGAGCCTTCCTGTGGAGTTCGTGACCTCTGAGACGCCAGCTAGCCTCTTCTTCCTGAACCCTGGTTTTCTTGACCCATCTCGCTCGGAGGGCATAGTCGGCGCGGACATGAACCCTTCTGTCCTCGGGTTTTCAAAAAACAACATAGACCTTTATGTGGCTGGTTCAATGACCTCATCATCCGGAGCGAGTCTTAGTTTTGACCTGCCTGTGGAGGCTGGTGATACGGTCCTGGCCAGCGTTCCGGTTGACCTTGACGGGACATTCACCGATCAGGGGGGATTTGATTATTTCGGGATAGGGGGAAGGCTCGGCCTCGCGTCTTTGGGGTTCATATACCAGAGGCCTTCCTATGTTTCTGTTGGCCTGCCTGATGGCTTTTCTTTCGGAACGACAATAGAGGCCGAAAGCCTCACATCTTTTGATTACGAGTATGTGGCAGGGTCAGACACGATCCCGCTCAGACTGAAGCTGGGCGGTTCAGCCACGGCAACCCTTTACCCAGCCCTGGACGCGGAGATGCGTCAGGCCCCAATATTCTTCGGCGGAGCCCTAAAGCTGGGGCCTTTCGCCTTCGGGTTCGGTTACAAGATGAGGAAATACACAGCTGAGCTCCACGCGAAGGGCAGGGTCTCCCTGGACTCAGCTAGGCTGGCCTGCGCCCCGCGCGCGGAGGGTTGGAACACGGATAGTCTCTCGGTATACCTTGATGTTCCTGAGACGGATTCTCTCTTCTACGCTGAATACGACGGGGTTGTCCAGGGGAGCCAGAACGCGATCCTCTTCGGGATTAGCCTCAGGCCTCTGAAGTTTCTCGGGATCTCCTTGGGCATTGAGGGGGGGATGAGGTCGTCTGTCACAACGGTTTACACCAGGACCATTTACCTTCCGGATACGGTTGCCGGGAGCCTCTCCCCCACAGAGGATAATGTGGTAGTTGATCCAGTTGATAGCACGATCTCAGGGAGCCTCGTTCTCGGCGGGGGATCAATCCTCTACTCGGTTGATACACTCAGAGACGAGATAGAATACAATCTCCTGCAATACATAGCGGTCAGGGGGGGTATAAACCTCTTCGTGGTGAACCTTGGAGGTGGCCTTGAGCTCGCTGAGAACGCTGATGGGGTATACATGGGGACGAATTACCTCACGCCTTCGGTTGGTATCCCGCTTCCGAAATCAGAGCTCCGGATAGGCTCTGTGATAGCCTGGCGCTACGCGAAGGCAGGGGATTACTACATACCATCGGTTCCGCTGATATACGGAGGCGCTGGCCTCACGATAAAACCGGATCTGAACATGGGCGGAGTTGTCCTGCAGGAGATAGGTATAGGCGCGAAGGCCTCCGCTCTCGCTTACACCCTTGACATCCTCTCCTCAACCGTCACGGACAGGGATGTTGATGTGGGCTCCCTCATGCCAAACTTCTCGGTTTCCGCGGGCCTGAGGCTTGGGTTCAGGTTGCCGGAGGAGGAATGAACAAACAAGAGCAGTTAAACAAGCTCCTTCACGAGGCTTTCGGGTTTACCGCGGCCGAGGACGAAAGGAATCTGCTCCCCCAGTTTTTCACTCAGACAAGAAACTACTTGGAATTTTTGTCTGGCTCATATGATATAGTGCTCGGGCTAAAAGGATCGGGTAAAAGTGCTATGCTTCTCTTTACCTATCACGAGTGGGTGGAGAGACGCGTATTACAGGATAAATTCCTGATTCTCGCTAATAGCGTTTCTGGAACACCGGTGTTTGAGGAAACCCTTCGGGATACCGAAGAAGCTGACGAATACAAGGCCCTGCTTGCCTGGCGCTCATACCTTCTCAGCGTCCTTTCGGGGGAGCTGCCGGAGGAGGTTTTCAGAAAGAGCAGAACCCTCAAGGAATGGCAGTCTGAGCTAAGGAAGTTAGGACTCTGGTTTAGCAAGGGGGATGAACTCAGAAAGAGATGGGATACTGTGATAAGCAGACTTAACGGCCTGAGACGCATAAAGGCCAGAAGCGATCTTGGTTTTACACCCACAGGTGGGGTTACTGGTGGAGGTGTAGAGTTTGAGGCCGAATTCTCTGATGATCCCTCGCTTAGAAACTTCCCAAAGGCTTCCGAACTTTACAGGCTCATGGAAATGGCTGACAAGGGTTTTGGGGAAGCCAATATTGAGGTCTGGATACTCATGGACAGGCTCGATCTAATATATCACGATGACCCCAAGGTGGAAAAGATAATCATGAGGTCGCTCTTGGAAACATACAGGACTATGAGGCACTTCAAGAACATGAAGCTTAAGGTGTTTTTAAGGAGTGACCTCTTTGAGGATGCCACAGCTGAAGGTTTCAGGAACCTAGATCATCTTTATCCTAGCATAACTAAGATCTATTGGGATAGTGATGGACTAATGAGACTTATTCAGAAGAGGGTAGATCAGGTTTTGGGTAGCGAGATCCGATTTCTCCCGGAGAACATGGGCAGAGGACCAGCCTGGTCGTGGATATACAACAGGTTGACTCTTTTCCCAGAAGGAGAAGAATCGGTCTCGCCAAGGGATGTCATAGTGTTTCTCAACATGGCTATAAATAAAGAAATGAGCTACGCCCAAGAAAATAATACCCTACTGAGCCCCAAGTCCCTGAAGGAGGCGTTTCCGGAATTTTCCAAATGGAGGCTTCAGATGGCTTATTCTGAGGTGAGAGGGCTTCAGGAAATCTTAAATGAAATAAGCAAAAGGGGCTTGCGCTCGAAAGTAAAAAGGGCAAAAATGGAGGAGATATTTGGTTCGGGATTTGTTAACAGGGAGCTCAGAATTCTTAAGAGAGCAGGGGCCCTAAAGGAGCTCCGTGAGGGCCAGTATGATTATCAGTTCGCTGAGGTGTTTGCTAGAGCATTGGAGCTACTCAGGCCTGACAGGAGAACTGAAGGATGAACCTTCCTCTGAAATACCGGCCCAAAAGGTTCTCCGATGTGGTGAACCAGGAGCATGTCGTCCGAACCCTACAGAACGCGTTGAGACTGGGGCCTGAACGCCTTGGCCAGGCGTATCTCTTCACTGGGCCGAGGGGCATAGGCAAAACAACCATAGCCAGATTGCTCGCCATGGCCCTGAATTGCGAGCGAGGGCCCGCGGACGAACCCTGCGGAGAGTGCCAGAGCTGTAGGGCAATAATTCAGGGCAACCCGATGGATGTCATAGAGATAGACGGAGCATCAAACAGGGGCATAGACGAGATAAGAAACATAAAGGAGCAGATAAGGTTTCCGCCGGCATACAGCAGGTTCAAGATCTACATCATAGACGAGGTTCACATGCTCACCACCGAGGCCTTCAACGCCCTGCTCAAAACCCTGGAAGAGCCTCCGGATTATCTCGTCTTCATGTTCGCCACGACCGACCCCCAGCGCATACCAAGGACGGTGCTCTCGAGGGTCCAGCGCTTTGATCTGAGGCCCATAACAGCAGGGGATATAGCGGCCAGGCTGGAAACCGTCGCCTCTCTGGAGGGGATCTCTGTGGAGCCTGAGGCGATGAAAGCGCTTTCAGAGCACTCTGATGGTTCTCTAAGGGACGCGCTGGTCATGCTGGAGCAGCTCTGGGTCTACTCCGGAGGCTCAATAACCAAAAAAGATGTGTTGAACCTCCTTGGGGTCGTTGAGAAGGATTTTTACCGGCAGCTCTTCGTCCACATAAAGGAGCGCGACGCGTCCGGAGCCCTCAGGCATCTGGATTCCCTCTTGGCCAGGGGGTATACCCCAGCGGATTTCACGAGTGGCCTCGTTAACTTTCTCGCTGAGATGCTCAGGGCAAAGATGGGGGTTTCGGATGATGAGGACACGAGAAGGCTGGCGCAGGCCTTTCCCAGGGAGGATCTCCTCGCATACGCTGGCATCTCCTTTGATCTTGAATCGTCCCTGAGATACAGGATAAACCCGAGGGCATGGGCGGAACACGCTGTGCTCCGGATGGCCCTTTTGCCCTCCGCGGTGGACATAGAGCGCGCGCTCAGGGGTGGTTCCGAGATACGAGCCGAGGAGATACCAAGGGGCCCATCCGCACCTATTCGGAAGAAGAAGGCACAGGACGAAGCAAAGCCTCAGGTTCAGGATGAGGCCTTGAAAAAGCTCATAGAAACATTCAAATTGGAGGAAATAGAGGATGAACTTTGGACAGATGAGGGACGCGATGGCTCTTAGGGCCAAACTGGGCAAAATGGAGCGCGAACTGAAAAAAGCGAGGCTCACCGCTGATGCCCAGGGAGGTAAGATAAGGATAACGGTTGATGGAACCGGCGAGGTCCAATCCATTGAGGTAGACCCTGAGCTTCTCAGCCCGGACAGGAAAAGGGATCTTGAGAAGGGATTGGCCTATGCCTTCAATTCTGCGAGGGAGGCCGCGGGGAGGTTCAGCCAGGAGAAGTTCCAGGAGCTGATCCGAGACCTTCCCCCAGAGATGAGGGCGATGCTCGGGGGCGGGATGTGAGCCTGTCTCGCGGAACAAGCCCGAACCTAACGATATGTGGATACCAAAGCCGCTTCTGAGGCTCACTGAGGCCCTGAAGTCATTGCCAAGCGTGGGAGAACACACGGCGGAGCGCCTGGCTTTTTACCTGCTCGGCCACAGAAACAACCTAGACGAGCTAATAAGGGCCCTCTCGGGGGCTCGGGAGCTGGGATTTTGTTCGATCTGCGGCGTAATAACGGACCTTGACCCCTGTCCAATATGCTCCGATTCCGGACGGGAGAATACCATTGCTGTTGTGGAAAGGCCCTCGGATGTCTTTCTCTTTGAGAGCTTCAGCTTTTACAGAGGAAGGTATCATGTCCTCGGAGGGGTGATCTCTCCTCTGGATGGCGTAGGCCCTGAGGACATAAGGCTTGATGCTTTAACAAAAAGGTGCGAGGCCGGAGATGTGAGAGAGGTGATAATCGCGCTTTCGCCAACGGTTGAGGGGGATGCGACGGCTTTTTACATCTACGATCTTTTGAAGGAAAAGGTCCGCGTAACGAGGATAGCCAGGGGTATTCCAACGGGCGCGGAGCTATCCCTTGCTGATCCGATCACGGTTAAGGAGGCTTTCCTGGGCAGGAAGGAAATGGGGTGAGGCTCCTGAACCCTCACCGTAAAAAACCAATCAGCTTATATATCTATGTTCGCGGCCTTGAGCGCGTTGCGCTCTATGAACTCCCTCCTCGGCTCAACCTGATCGCCCATGAGGATTGAAAAGAGGCGCTCCGCTTGCTCTGCATCCTCAACCGATACCCTTCTGAGGGTTCTGGTTTCGGGGTTCATGGTTGTCTCCCAGAGCTGGTCCGGATTCATCTCGCCCAAGCCCTTGTAGCGCTGGATTGTCACGACCGAGGCTGGGTCATAAGAGAGTATCCTTCTGAGAAGATACACCAGATCATCCGGTTTGCTTATTACCGCCTCTTCCTTTTCAAGCACGAACCTCATGTCCTTGAACCCATCCCTCGTATGGGCCTCGGATGCCTCGGCGTAGAGGTTAAGGAGGAGCCTCAGGTCCTCAGCTGGAACGGGAATCTCGTTGCCGGATTTCACCTTGAAGACGACCTCTAGTTTCTCCTGATTCACTGTGAACTCGGGGATGGCCTTGTTCCCCTTGATCTCGTTTATGAACTTGAACATCTCATCGGTATCCGAGAAGGTCTTCTTCCACATCCCCATCCCAGCAACAATTGGTTCCACGAGCCTAATGAGGTCTTGGTCATACCTCACAAGAACATCTGAGTATTTCCTGAACCTGTAGAAGATCAGGAGCTTGCTGAGAAGCTCATTGTCCGGGAGCTCGGACCCATCCTTACGGAAGGCCTTTATGCCGTGGGCCACCTGAACGCCCCTTGCCCAGAGTTCCTCCTCATCGTAGGCATAGGCGAATGTTTTTCCTTTCTGGACGCGAAACAGAGGGGGCTGGGCTATGTATATGTAGCCCTCTTCAACCAGAGGCCGCATGTATCTGTAGAAGAATGTAAGGAGGAGGGTCCGTATGTGCGCCCCGTCAACATCAGCATCCGTCATTATGATTATCTTACCGTATCGGGATTCGCTCGGGTCGCAATCATCGCCTATCCCAGAGCCTATGGCTGAGACCAGGGTTCTTATCTCCGCGTTTGAAAGGGAGCGGTCAAGGGTGCTCTTTTCAACATTCAATATCTTTCCACGAAGGGGAAGGACGGCCTGGGTATGTCTGTCCCTTCCCTGCTTAGCGTTTCCGCCAGCCGATTCCCCCTCAACTATGAAGAGCTCCGCTGAATCCTTTTCCCTTGATATGCAATCAGTTAGTTTTCCGGGAAGGCTATCGGATTCAAGAAAGCTCTTTCGCCTCGTGAGTTCCCTCGCCTTACGGGCCGCCTCCCTCCCCTTCGCGGCGAGTAGGCACTTTGCCACTATCGCCTGAGCGGCCCTGGGGTTCTCCTCAAGAAAGCGCCAAAGCTTCTCGTATAGGCCTGTCTCAACTATTCCCCTGATGTATCCGTTCCCTAACTTTGTCTTCGTCTGGCCCTCAAACTGCGGGTCAGGAAGCTTCACATGAAGAACAGCGGTAAGCCCTTCCCTCGTGTCCTCTCCGGTTATCGCCTGGCCGTTCTTCATCAGGCCCGATTGTTTCCCATAATCGTTTATTACCCTGGTGAGAGCGGAGCGGAAACCCGTTAGGTGGGTTCCTCCCTCGTGGGTTCCTATTGTGTTCGCGTAGGTGAGGACTATCTCGGAATAAGCGTCCGTGTATTCAAGCGCGCACTCGCATTCAACACCTGTTTCCTGATCCCGGAACCACGCGTAGAAGGGGGGGCTAAAAAGGGTTTCCCTTGCCTCGTCCAGGTATCCTAGGAACTCACGCAATCCCCCTTCATAGAGGAAGACCTCCTCCCTTCCGGTCCCCTCATCAACAACCCTTATCCTCACACCAGCGACCAGAAAGGCCAGCTCCCTCAGCCTCTCGGCCGCTAGCTCAAAATCAAAGCTCCTCTCCTTGAATATCTCGGGGTCTGGTTTGAAAGTTATAGTTGTCCCCGTTCCCTCCGCATCGCCAACGATCTCAACCTCTGAGGCCTTCATTCCCCTCTCATACCGTTGGCGCCAGAGCTTCCCATCTCTCCTGACCTCAGCTATCATCCACTCTGAGAGCGCGTTGACCACTGATGCCCCAACCCCGTGCAATCCGCCTGATATTGCATATGCCTTGTGGTCAAACTTTCCGCCAGCGTGGAGAGTCGTCATCACGACCTCAAGAGCGGAAACGCCCAGCTCTGGGTGGGTGTCAACCGGGATCCCTCTCCCGTCATCCGAGACCGTGACAGCGCCATCAGGCCTGAAAATCACCTCAATGTTCTTGCAGAAACCGGAGAGTGCCTCATCAACCGAGTTATCAACTATCTCGTAGACAAGGTGGTGGAGCCCTCGCTTTCCAACATCCCCGATATACATCGCGGGGCGCCTGCGGACCCCCTCAAGCCCCTTGAGGACCTTTATTGCTGAAGCATCGTATCTCTGTTTTGGGGAGGTCATCTTCCTTTCTCCCTCCTTGGCTTTATTCCCGTGAACCTCATGTCCTTAACGACATCCTCTCCTATAAACTCGTTCATAACCCCTATGAGCTCCTTCTTTCTGAAGGAGAGGTCTGATCTCAGCCCAGGGCTTTTCACCCCGACCGTGAGAACCCCTTTGTCAAACCCTAGAAACTGGGTGCCAGGATAGGCTGAGAAAACCTTGCCGAAAGCGTCCTGAACCTCTGAGGCCTGCCATATTCCCTCCATGCCCCATCTCTCAAGCATGGACCTTAGGCCTTCTCCTATCCTCTTAGGCTTTTCCAAGCTCAATTATCCTCCCCGATGCCCTTCTTACGAGGACATCCGTATATATGACCTGACCCTCAAGGCTATCCAGCAAGGACGAGAGATGCTCATCATCCAGGACAGAAGCGGGTTCATCCATTATTAACACCGGAGCCTCTCGGAGCCTTTGGGTGAATATCTTCCTCGCTGAGAGCATTATCGCCAGGTGCGCTATTCTCCTTTCTCCCTGTGAGGCGAATCCCCTCGCCCTCCTCCCGTCAAGGAAAACCTCAAGGGTGTCCCTCTGCGGCCCGGCGAGCGAGAATCCTCTCTCAAGCTCCTGCTCCTTCAGCCTGTCCAGGGAGCCAACCTCCATTCGCGATGAAGGGGTGTATTGGAGGGAGACCTTGCGCTTTGAGATTGGAGGTATCCTCTCGTTCAGCTCCTTCACGAGCTCCTCTCTCCGGGATACCAGAAACGAGCCGTGGCGCTCAAGCTCTCGGTTCCAGGGCGCGAGCCTGGGATCCCGCTTCTTGAGAAGAGCATTTTTGTGAGAGAGGGCCTTCCTGAAAGCGAGTAGCCTCTGATAATACTCCTTTTCCATGAGCGAAAGCGCCCAATCCAGAAACCTTCTTCCCTCTTCAGGCGTTCCTCCAACCATAGCATCCGCGCCCGGCCCCACAGCCAGGACAACAAATGTTGAGAAGAGGTCAGCGTATGAGTCTATGCTTTTGCCGTCTATCCGAATGTTCTTCTTTTCCCCTTTGACTGAGACGGTTATCTCGTGCGTGGTGCCAGCTCTTTCTATCTCCCCCTTAAGAAAGAACCCGTTCTCGCCCCAAGCAATGAGGTCCCTATCAAGAACCCCTGAGAAGCTCCTCGGGGTTGAGATGTAGGCTATTGCCTCAAGGAGGGATGTCTTGCCGGAGCCGTTCGGGCCGGTCACGAGGTTGACCTCTGGGTCGAAGTTGAACCTGGCCCGACTGAAGCACCGGAAATTGATAAGTTCAAGGTTTTTCACGATCAATTGCCAGCTTCATATTCTAAAGCATAGGCCTGGCCTAATGCAAACACAATTTTGTCTCATCTTTTCAAGGCCCGGTCTGTAATTCCCGCTCTCGGAAATCGGCCCCAGGCAAGGGTTTCGGGGATCGAGGAAAAGCCCGATGCGTTTCATGGCCATGGGTTTGTTAACAAATATGTATTTGAATGCCCTCTCCCTGATGATTTATTATTTCAAGGTGCTGATAATCCTCCTTGTCCTGAGCCCCTCCCTTTTCTCCAACCCTACAAAGCTCTCGGCTTGGCTCGTTATAAAGAGTTATCAGCTTACGCTTTCTGAGCTCCAACCTGATGTCTGCAACTACAACCCTTCTTGTTCTCGCTACGGCGAGGCGGCTGTAAAAAAATACGGATTTATCGGGATTCTCATGGCCGGGGACAGGTTACTGCGCTGTAATCCAGGTTCCTGGGCCTTTCTCGGGGAGGAATACGAGCTCTCGGGTGGCAAGCTCCACGAGAACCAGGAGGACTATTACATATTCAGCAAGCCAGAGTATCCGAAGGAGGTTCTGTATCCGTGGTGATATTCCTCTTGGCGCAACTGGAACCCGGCCCCGTGCTGGATTTCGCTGAGACCCTGGAAAGGGAGGGGGATTCGCGCCAGGCCGCTGCCGAATTCTACAGGTTCTGGACATACTGGCCATCCGATTCACTGGCTCCCTACGCGCTCTTCAGGGCAGGTATAAACTACGCGAGGGCAGGAGAGTTTCCGATTGCTCTCAGGGTCTTCTCTGAATACACGGAGGAGGGCCTTCCGAAGAGCGAATACGCCCTTCTTGAGATGGCCAGGATACGCCTCCTTACGAGGGAACCGGGCGCTGATACGCTCATTTCCACCCTAGATTCGATCCTCCCCACGGAGACATCTTTGATGAGGGCTTGGGCGGCGCTGACCCAGGATGATCCCTCATCAGCCAAAGCCATACTCCTCCGTGCGGGAGAGGATTCCCTTGCCCAGCTCCTTGAGGGTTTTCCAGAAGGCCCGACCCCTCTGCTGGCCGGTTGTCTCTCGGCTCTGGTTCCGGGAGCCGGCCAGGTCTACTACGCTCACCCCGGCGACGCTTTCATGGCATTCATTTTCTCTGTGGGCATGGCTGGGATAAGCTACTATTACTTTAAGGCCGAGAGACAAACCCCTGCCTTGATAACAGGGGGATTAGCGGGTTTTTTCTGGCTCGGAGGGGCTTACGGCGCTTATGTCGGTGCGAGGGCTCGGAGGCACGAGAAGCGCGAGGGGTATCTCCTGGAGATAAGGCCCTTGATCTTCAAAGACCCGTATAACCGCGAGTTCTTCAGATGAATCCGGTCTATGGTCTCTGGTTTGTCGTTTTTGGTCTAAACACCCAGGCATCGGATTTCCCAAAGAGGCTTGAGGCTCTTGGGGATTTTCGCGCCGCGGCGAGAGAATACCTCAGAGAGGGGGACTCCGTTTCGGCCGCACGCTGTCTCCTCTCTCAAGGCGATACTGGCGAGGCAGTGAGATTGCTCTCTGGCAGGAGAGATACCCAATCTGTGATCCTGAGGGCCAGGATATACATTTCCCAGTGGCGAGCGAATGAGGCCTTGGGCATTCTTGAGGGCCTCGGCGGCTATGGCCCCGCTGATTCCCTTTTGATTCTGGCATCCATAATGCTCATGGATTTCGGCGGGGCAGAAGAGTGGGCCCGGGGGGATTCCGGGCTTCTGGATGTGATAGCGTATGCTATGGAAACCGCGCCCGTTCTCTATTCTCCGCAATCAGCCGCGAGGCTCTCCTGTTTGCCAGGCCTCGGCCACATCTATACGGATGAACCAGTAAAAGGCCTTTGGGCCATGGCCCTGAACGCTGGGATAATAGGCTTTATAGGCTATTCGGTCTATAAGGGCATAACGGTCCACAGATCCTACTACATGGATGCGCTTCTGGCCTACAATTTCTTCTTTAACCGATTCTACACGGGCGCTGGAGCCAGCGCGGCCCGTTCCGCGCGGCACAAAAACCATAAATTGCTTGAGGATTGGCTCAACCGCATAGCGACGGAGAAGGGGTTTGATCCGGCGGGGAGGTGGAAATGAAAAAAAATTTGAATCGCACTCAGAGGCTGGTTTATAATTTCTATTAACATGGAGAAGTGCAGTGAACAAGCCTGAAACCGCAAAGAAGGAACGGATTGTTATCCCTGAAGAGGAGCTGGAGGAATACAAGGGGGAGATTATTGACAAAATAGTCCTTGGAGATTGCTTCTCGGTTTTGCCAAAACTTCCCCCGGAAATTGCCGATATGATTTTCGTTGATCCGCCTTACAATTTGCAGCTTCCCCCCAAAAAATTGATCCGTTGGTCTGGCACTGTGGTCAACGGTGTTGAAGACCGATGGGATAGATTTGAAAGCTTCGCCGAGTATGACGCCTTCACTGAGCGTTGGCTATCCGAAATAAAAAGGGTAATGAAACCCTCTGCAACCATTTGGGTTATTGGCACATATCATAACATATTTAGGATAGGCAAGATAATGCAAGACTTGGGGTATTGGATTTTAAACGATGTTATCTGGCTCAAAACCAATCCGGTGCCCAACTTCCTGCGCGTTAGATTTACCAATGGAACAGAGACCCTCATCTGGGCAGTTAAGGACAAAGATGCCAAAGGATACACCTTCAATCATGAGTGGGCATACAAGTTTGGTTACGGCAAGGTAGGAGCCAATGTCTGGGAATTACCTTTATGTGCCGGCAGTGAACGACTGAGAGATGATAAGGGCCGAAAGATTCATTCCACCCAAAAGCCTGAGAGACTCCTCGAGCGCGTTATTCTCACCTCCACAAAACCTGGCGATCTTGTTCTTGATCCCATGGCCGGGACTTGCACCACAGGCTTTGTGGCCAAAAAATTTGGCAGGCGATTCTTGATGATAGAGAAGGAAAAAAGGTATGTGGAAGCTGCGGCTAAGCGCTTTTCTCTTCTGGAAAACCTTTTTGAAAAACCATGATTGACTATCAAGGATTTTCCTCAATTTTGAACAGGCATATCTTCGGTGAAGAAAAGAGGGATTTGCTAGAGAGGATAGTCAAAAATCCTGAAAGATTTATTGGACTCTTTAGACCAACCAAACCAGAAAGCAAAATACTCCAGAACATTTTTCAATCCAGGGAAATCAGGTTTGGTGATGCGATGGAAGAGATCACAAAAAAGGTTTTAGAATCCCTGGGCTATAGGGTATTAGACAGTCAGATTAATTCGGATCTTAGAGTGGATATTTACTTTTGTAGTGGCAACAAATTTTATATGGTTGAACAAAAAATACGAGACGATCACGACTCCACCAAGAAAAAAGGGCAGTTTGCAAATTTCCAAGAGAAATTCAGATTACTTCTATCGCGTCACTCCGGTAATCTAGAAGGTATAATGTGGTTTGTTGATCCCTCTTTGGCGAAGAACCGAAACTATTATCTTGGTGAGATAAGAAAGCTGAAGCGCAAAACGAAGTGCCAGGAAATATTCCTTTTTTACGGCCCAGAGTTCTTTGATTACATTAATGTCCCTGGACTGTGGGACAATTTGCTTGAGTGGCTACTAGTATGGAAAGAGAGTTTACCCACTATACCGGATATAGACTTTGATACTGATCCAGATGGCTCTTTTGAACAGATTAAGTCTCTTGAACCCACTTCCTGCACGAATCTCAACCGAGGTGGGTTCAGGGCCTAAAAACGGTCTTTGGAGGATGGGGGGAAGGATCTTTCTAGGGTTCTATTGCTCAGAAACCCCCCTCTGAGAGAGTCGAAAATGGTGTTTTCAGGGATGCAAACAAAACCTCCCCCTCCCTCATATGGAGGGTTCTTGTTCCCAGATCCTCATGAGAGTTAAGCTGGGGCTGGCCTCGCCAGGCTGACCATTATCTCGTTCATCAGGCCAGCAAATGGCCAGGCAGATGGAAGGTGCAAGATGAACATCTCACCGCATCTCTCAACCACAGCAGGAACCAGAAAGAGGACTTCTCTCAGGAACCTTATCCCCC
>JBDRYB010000004.1:0-138370 GCA_039803205.1 Caldifarciminota bacterium | reverse complement strand
GGTGGGAAGAAAAGCTAAGGAGAGCGGGGTTTTGCTCCAGAGCCTTCTCAACATGGCTGAGAATGGCTACTACAGCCCCATAACCCTGGGACGATTATGGCTATGTGCTTGTGCCACAAGGACTTACAGGGGGTTAGAAATGGGCCATGTCAGGCAGAAAATGGGTCGAAATGGGCCAGGTGAGCGAGCCTCGTCCTCTCTGGTCTACTTTCTCCTGAGCGCCCTCGCCAATTCATTCACCCTCTTCTGCGCGAACTCCCGCATAGCCTCGTAGCCCTGCTTGTCCTTTGATGTGTTAAGAAACCCTATGTAGTAGTCTATTGCCTCCTCGTAGCGTCCTGCCTTGTCCAGCAAGACCGCTATATCGTAATAGGTCTGGGGATTGTAGGGGTCCTTCGCGAGGGCTTGTTCCTTCTCCTTTATCTCGTCGCCGCGCTGTTTTGATTCCCCGGTCTGTGCCTCAGAGGACTGGCCCTTGCCAGCGCTTTGCCCCTGATTGACTGCTTGCGCCTGCGCCTGCGTGAAAGCCGAGAGTGCCTTCGGGTTTTCGGGGTCCAGCCTCAGGACCCGGTTGTAGTATTTCACGGCAGAATCCCCGAGGCCCATGCCCGCGTAGCACGAGGCTAGGTTGAGGAGGGGGTCTATGTATAGGGAATCAATCCCTATGGCCTCTCGGAATGCCCTGATAGCGCTGGTGGTGTCTCCGAGGAGGCTGTAGGCAACCCCCATGTTGTTGTATGCCTCTTTGAAGCTAGGGTAGAGCTTTATCGCCTCAAGGTAAAGCCCTATTGCCTCTTCATACCTCCCCTGCGCGACCATGGAGTTCGCCTTCTGAAAGAGCTCGTAGTCCTTCCCACCACCATAGACCAGCTCAATGGTCTGCGAAAGAACGCAGAGGATGAGGCTATGCACCCAATTCCTTTGGTTTTTCCTGAGCCTCAGGAACCCATCTTATATTGAGGTCCTTAGCGGCCTTGACCTCATCAAGGCGCCTTACTGGCGTGCTCTTCGGGGCCTCCCTGAGGAGCTCAGGGTTTTCCTTTGCTTCCTTCGCTATACGCTTCATCGCCGCTATGAAGGCGTCCAGGGTCTCCTTTGATTCGTTCTCAGTGGGCTCTATCATGAGAGCCTCGTGGACTATGAGGGGGAAATAGACGGTTGGCGCGTGGAAGCCCAGGTCCAGAAGCCGCTTCGCCACATCAAGGGTCTTTATGCCGTATTCCTTTAGGAGGTTCGTTGCCGCGAAAACGACCTCGTGGGTGCAGACCCCTGGATAATGCAAGTCATAAACCCCCTGCAGGCCCGCCCTTATGTAGTTCGCGTTTATGACAGCGTCCTCTGACATCCTCCTGAGGCCATCAGCGCCAGCCATCCTGATGAAGGCGTAGGCCTTGAGAAATACATTGAAATTCCCGTAGAAGGAGTGAACCTTTCCTATGGACTTCGGGAAATCCCAGCTCAGATAGAACCTCTGGCCGTCCCTCAGGACATCCCTCATAACCCTCGGGACGGGCAGGTATGGCTCAAGCTCCTTAACGACCCCAACGGGCCCAGAACCAGGGCCTCCGCCTCCGTGAGGGGTTGAGAATGTCTTGTGGAGGTTGAAGTGCATAACATCAACCCCCATCTCCGCTGTTTTTATGTAGCCGAGGGCCGCGTTCAGGTTCGCCCCATCCATGTAGACGAGCGCGCCTGCCCTGTGCATGAGCTCGGAGACCTCTTTTATGTTCCTCTCAAAGAGCCCAAGGGTGTTGGGGTTGGTTATCATTATACCAGCAACCCGGTCGTTGAGCTTCGCTTTCAGATCATCCAGGGATATGGTTCCGTCCTCAGCGGATTTGACAGCGAGGGTCTTATATCCAGCGAGAACCGAGGAGGCTGGGTTGGTTCCGTGGGCGGAGTCGGGCATCAGAATTATCTCCCTCGGATCCCCCTTGTCCTCGTGATAGCGCCTTATTATCATTACGCCGGTGAACTCGCCCTGCGCGCCGGCCGAGGGCTGGAGGGAAACAGCGTCCATTCCGCTTATCTCCTTGAGGTATTCCGCGAGCTCCCACATGAGCCGAAGCGCTCCCTGAACAGCCTCTGTGGGGGCAAGGGGATGGATGTTCAGGAATCCGGGCAAGCGAGAGACCCTCTCGTTGATCTTCGGGTTATACTTCATGGTGCAGCTGCCGAGCGGGTATATGCCGCGGTCAACATGGTAGTTCATGGCAGAAAGGCGGTGATAGTGCCGGACGATCTCGTTCTCGGAAACCTCAGGCAAAGGAGGCGGTGTCCTTCTGAGAAGCTTGGGCGGGATCATTTCCGAAAGCCCCTTCTGGGGCACATCCAGCTTCCTGAGAGAATAACCCTTTCTTCCGGGCCTTGAAAGTTCAAAGATAAGTGCCTCAGGCATTCTATCCTTCCTCTGTTCGGCGAAAAGTCTAAGGCCCTGCCAAGAGGCGATTCAAGCTCGCGCTAACGGGAAACCTTTCTGATGATAACCCAGACCAGAACGCCGAACATGATGTAACCCATGATGATCTCAGAGACCACCCATGCCTCTGCCGAAGTATTGAGTAGAGGCCTTATGTTCCCGAAACCCAAGGTAGCGAATCCAAGCAAAGATAGGTAAAGGGCCTGCCAGAAGCCCAGTTCCATATTGCTAAACTTGTAAACGAGAGCATAAACCAAGACTATGGCAAAAGAAGAAGCCACAGACCTCCCCAGGCTGGTTCCGTATTTGGATACTATGTCCAGGAACAGGTATGCCGGAAACTTGATGAACATCCTAAACAACATCGCAAAAGGATAGCGCCACATCAGCTCCATGAGCTCCCAAATTGAAAAAGTTTCCAGGAACTCTCTCCTGAGCCTGGACCTTCTGTATTTTACCAGTGCCCAATCCTCATCCTCACGGAAACCCTGCTCCTGCCAATAAAACCTCAGTTCCAAGAGGGCCTTTTCCCTCTGCTCAGTGAAATGCCCTCCGGGCCCTCTGCCAAATTGCCTCGCGCGAAGGTTTTTCGCTCCGCGGAGCCTGATATCATCTAGGATTATCCTGTTCAGTTCGGCCAGATAAAAATCTGCGCCCTCAAGATTGACACTTCTGAGGATGGCCCCTCTGAGATCCGCCATGCAAAAGTTGGCGTTTCTCATGTTGGAATCATAAAAAACGGCCTCGCTCAAATCCGATATACCGAAATACGCCCCCTCCAGATCTGCCTCCACAAATAACGCCTTTCTCAAATCAGACTCAGCGAGCCTCGCGCCTTTTAGACTAGTGCTCCCGAGCTTCGCTTCCATAAGCAAGGAGTTCCAGATGCTCGCCTCATCCAAGATGGCCTTGTAAAGCTCTGCCTCCGTGAGGTTGGCTCCGGACAGAACCGCTCCCTTTAGGTTAGCCCCGGTCAAATTGCTTTTCTCCAATCTAGAGCACGCGAGGATCCTCCCGCTCAGATCGAGGTGTTGGAGGTCCATACCTGACCAATCAACCAAAAAGAGAAATCTTTCGGCCCCCGCATTTTTGGGGTCATCCACAGGCTCGTAGCCCTTCGCTCTCATGAAATCTCTGAGATCCTGATGTATCTCCATCCAGCCCTCACCGTTCTCCCCCAGTGGAGTAACGAGAGAAAAGTAGCTTTCCAAATAAAGATAGGAGCACTCTCCCCACCAACCTTCCCTTTCAGTATCGGTCGCGCACGCCCAGCAGAAATCCCTCTCAGGGAGGGGCTCGAATCTATCGCACCTTACACAATTCGCCATGATGATATTATAAGGACGATGACATAGCGGTATCAAATTTCCTCATGGTAACCCTACCAGGCCTTATGGCTATTCCCCCAGTATCCTCTTGAGGGCCTTAACCGCGCAGAACTCCCCGCACATGGTGCAGAAGTCCTTCTCGGAGGCCTCGCTTTCGGCCCTGTATTTCTTGGCCTTGGTTGGATCAATTGCCAAGCGGAACATGGTCTCCCAATCCAGGTTCGCCCTGGCCTCTGACATTGCCCTATCGTGTTCCCAGGCCCCGGGTATCCCCTTCGCGAGGTCAGCGATGTGCGCGGCTATCCTGGTTATTATCACCCCCTCTCGGACATCCTGGGGCGTCGGCAATCTCAGGTGCTCGGCTGGGGTTAGGTAGCAGAGGAAATCGGCCCCAGCGGCTCCGGCTATCGCGCCGCCTATGGCGGCCGCTATGTGATCGTATCCTGGGGCTATGTCCGTGGGCAGAGGGCCCAGTATGTAGAAAGGCAGGCCTCGCGTGAGGCTCTTCTGTATCCTTATGTTGGTTTCAATCTGGGTGAGAGGGACATGGCCAGGCCCCTCTATCATCACCTGGACACCCCTCTCAAGGCACCTGGCGGCCAGCTCAGCGAGGGTTATGAGCTCCTCAATCTGGGGCCTGTCTCCCGCATCAGCGATCGCGCCCGGCCTCATGCCATCGCCAAGAGAGAGCGTAATGTCGTATTCCTCTGCAACATCAAGTATCTCGTCAAATCCCTCGTAAAGAGGGTTCTCCCTCCCGTTCGCCTCCATCCAAGCCACGAGCATGCTCCCGCCTCGTGAGACAACATTCAGGACCCTCCCCCCCTGCTTCATGAGCTCCCAGGCCCTTCTCGTTGTTCCAGCGTGAACGGTCATGAAGTCAACCCCTTCTTTGGCTTGCTTCTCCATGACACGGAGGAAATCCGATAGCGTCATATCCTCAACCCGCTTCTGTTTCCTGGAGAGCTCAAATCCGACCTGGTATATGGGGACCGTGCCGACGGGAATGGGCGAGCGCTTGATTATCTCCCTTCTTATCCTGTTTAGGAACTGACCGAGGGAGAGGTCCATGACCGTGTCAGCGCCGGCCTCAACCGAGACGCGGAGCTTCTCTATCTCCTCCTCAATGATCATGTGATAAGGGGAGGAGCCTATGTTAGCGTTGACCTTCGTCCTCAGCCCCTCTCCCACCCCTACTGGCTTTACATCGTGAAGGGCGTTCTTGAGGATCACTACCCTGCCGGCTCTGACGAGGTCGCGGACGCGCTCAGGGGATAACCCCTCATCCGAGGCAACCTGCCTCATCTCAGCCGTTATCTCTCCGGAGAGGGCTTTCTGTCTCTGGGTCATACCTTCTCAATAACCGCGTAAAACTTATCGTCCTGAGCCCCGAGGTCAAGGAGCCGGTTCCCTGTCTCGTGGCAAAACGCTGATAGGTCTATGGCGAAGTCCCTGTTGGAGAATAGAACCCTGATCCTCCCACCAGGAGGCATTTCCCCGAGCCGCGCGGAGACATCCTCAAGGACCCTTGAGCAATCAGACCATCCGAGTATAATTATCTCCTCACCAGCGGGCATATAGTATAATTATAAGGCCTCAAGCCACCCCGGTGCCAGGAAAAGTTTAGCTCCCTGCCAGCGTAATGTTTCAAAATTCCAGATCACCGAAAGCCATCCTGAAGAGTATAGATCCAGGGCTCGTGAGGACACTGCAAAGCAAATGTTGGCCTGGTCAGGATCTTGCTCTCAGAACAAGGATTGGGTTTTGATCTCTGGTGGTTCAATTCCAGGAAACAGTATGTTCCAAACCATTGAAATGAGCACCTCTTGGTTCTGGGGAGAGGGCTCTCTTCCCTCAACCTTCTTTCTTATGAGGTCCATAGCCACCTTGCCAGGTCTGAGGTCAGGGTGCTCCTCTCTGAGCTCCTTTGCCAACTGCTCCGAAAAGATTTTGTTGATATACTCCCTCCTCTTGCGCCAGCCCATTCTTCTCAGCTTCCTTCTTATCTTCCTCGGGTCCTGCTCCATTACTCATCCTCCTCTTCGGCCTGCTCCGTGCTCCTTGCCTTCATTAGTCTGTCCTTTATCAAAGCAACAACCCCTCGGTATAACTCCAGAAGAACCTCCTTGCGCTCTTGCTCACCCTCAAATCCTAAAGCTTCCAGCACAGCGTCATCAAGCTCAAGGCGGTCAGGCATGACCCCCTCAAGCCTTATCCTTTTCGGGTCTATGTTTGAGAAATCCCTATCCGGCTTGGGCAGGCCAAGCTCCTCAAATATTGACCTTATGGGCCGGGGAAAGAGGGATTTGATGGCCGATCTCATGCGCCCGGTGGCACGGGTGGGTTTCAGGACCAGAAGCTTTAGGAGGTGAATTCTGTCCAGTTCCGCGACCGTTATGCTTCCTGTAAGATGATAGGAGTGCAAAAGGTGGTGAAGCATGAAGAATGTGGAATTCACGAAGGAGACAAATGAGCCGATCTGTCTTTTGCTCTTGAGGTCTATGCCGTAGAAAACGCAATCATCCAGCGCGCCGCCCTGATTTATCGGTAAGAAGAACCTCTCTCCATAGCGGCGTGAGATCAACAGGGGCGCTGGCTCAAGATCGGGAAGCTTATACCAAGGCTTTCTCGCGGAGCAGGTCTTGCTTTTGCTGTAGCCCTCCTGTTCCCCGTATCTGACATACCTTCTCGCGAATTTCCTGAGCGGGCCTCTCAGAAAGACTATCCTCTGGTTACCTATGTCCTCAAGGGTAAGTTTGATTCCAGGGACAAACCTCAGACTCTTAATTACCGGCCTCAGATATATTCTCTCTATGAGGTGCCAGCTCCCGTCTTCGGACTCAATCAGCGCGAGGCCCTTCTTTTTCAGACTAGCCCTCGTCATTCCAGCAAAACGCCTGATCCTCTCGTCCTCTACGAGATCGGTTATGTCCTTAGCGTAGAAGAACTTGTTTGCGCCGGTCGTGAAGCCGCGCCTTATACTCGCTATCTCACCGAGGGGAACGAGCTTGTCTCTCGCCCTCTCCATTATCCTGAAATAGACCATTGGGGCACGGAGGTATTTGCCCCACTTTGCGCCCACGAAGTTCCCCTCGCTGTCCGTGGCCTCCGCGAGGAGCTCGGATTGCTTAACCGCAAAAATCCGGTAGAACCTGTTCTCAGAGAAACCAGCGCGATCGTGGGACTCAATTTCGTCGGCAAAGCTCTCAGGGGTATATCTCTCCCAGAGCTCATCAAGCCGAACCTTCAGGTTGACGAATTTCACGAGGTTATCTCCGTTATTCCCGTTCTTTTTCTTCTCGGCCAGGGTTATGCAGGTATTCACATCAGCGGCCCGAAACCAGCGCTCAACCTCTGAATCAATTATGGCAGTCAGCCTGAAGTGCCTTAGAAACATCTCTTGCAATGCCTTGCCATAATCAACATCAAGCCACGAGTCTGCCGTGATGAAACCGAGCCTACCGCCAGGCCTGTCGTTATTCCCGTTCTTGAGCAATGCGGCCGCGTGCATGAAGAAATAGGCATAAAGGGATGCCCTTTTGCTTATGGATATTTCCGGCCATTCCCTCCTGCATATTTCATATGCCCGGGCCTTTATCCCGGTTGCCACCTTTCCCATCTCTTCCTGCCTGGTGTAGGGCGGGTTACTGACCACCGCGTCCAGTTTGGGAAGCCCAACCTCCTCCTCTCGGCCATCAGGGTTTCTCACCGGAACGGTTGCGCCCGTGTCCAGCAGAAAGAAGTCGCGGTTTATCACTCTCGGATAATTGGCTTCCACGCGCAGGTCTTGGATAACCATGTTGAGGGTAGTCAGGTGCGCGGGATAAGGGGCTATCTCAACGCTCCAGATGTGTTGAAGTAGGTCAAGATGGGTTTGGGAGTGAATGAGCTTCTTCTTTCGGTGATATGCCCTTACCGAGAATGTCCCTGATCCAGAACCCGCGTCTAGAACATCGTCATAACCTCCCCTTATGCAATACGCGCAGATGAGATCCGCTATGTCAGGCCTCGTGAAATACTGGCCCATCTGGTGCCTGCTGTCTTCCTCTATGAGCTCTTCAAATATCCTGCCGATGATGTCGTGCGGGACCTCGGAGAAATCATACTGGGTTATCTCTGAGATGAGCTCCCCGAGGAACTCCCTGCAAGATGAAAGTCTGAAGGGAAATTCGTCTATGAAGGAGGGGCGTTCCCCTAATAAAGTCTGGTAATCTATCCTGTTTATAACAGGATAAATGTAGTCGCGCCAGAGATATTCCATGAGCCCCACAGAGGAAAGGTTAGCAGGGGGCACGATCAACCTGGGGAGTTCCTTGTGCTTCCCTTTAGTTTTGAGCGCGTGATAGAACACCAGCTTGGTCATCAACAAGAGGAGAGCCAACCTGGTTATCCTTTCGGTCTCCCCTTGGAGTGTTTCAGGGGAACCAGTCCATTTCCAGCCCTGCTCGTCCCGGACATATCTCTCAAGCTCCTGTCTGAAAGCCGCATTGTTTCTGTATATTTCCAGGGCCTCGGAGGTCATGGCATCAGAATATCGGAGAATGAGAGCGTTCAGCCGGTCAATGAAACGCCTATCAAGGGTATATTCAGGCACAACGCCCCGGCTGAGGTCGATCAAAAAGGAGAGGGTTAGCTCAACCTGTTTCTTCAAATTTTGCTCGGCCCTCGGGGGAAGAGCTAGGTGGTTTCTGAAGTGTTCGCAATCATAATACCCGATATCAATCAGGGCACCCATATCCGAATCGTGAATGGGTTTTGAGCGATCCCAGACCACGGCCCGTAGCATGTTCCATGTTATGAAATAAGGTGCGCCGAGTTTGGCCGCGTAGCGCTCAGCCTGGGCCCAGAGTTCTTCTTTATATGGTGTTGGAAACTCAAGGTAATCTTTGAGCTCTATTACGCAGAAGGCCTGTTCCTTCTCATCCAGAATGAGAATGTCGCTCCTGCCCTCTTCCTGGACGGGTCTTGCCCGGAGGGGCCAGCCGGGATTCTCATTAATGACCTCCCCTATTATCTGAAGAACATAACCCTGAAATTGTCTCTCAGTGCGTTCCTGGCGCACGCTCAGAGTATAAATTAAGGTCAGTTAGCCCTTCAACTTGATCGTTCATGGCTTTCGCTTTATAATCTGAAACTCGTAGGGAGGTTAAGATGAGAGGAATTTTCCTATCAGCGTTGGTAGTTGCCCCACTCTTTGGGGATGCTATCGTGAGGGTCTACGGCACGGAAACTGAGATCCTCGCCGCGCTCATGGCAACCGAATCCAAGGGCCTTGATAGGGTAGGAGGCAAGCTGGGCCAATACACGGACTTCTGGATACACAACGATGGCCAGATGATGACCGTGAGGAGCCTCGGCCTTCCCGTGAAGATAATTGACCCGAACCCTAAGGCAACCTTGGAAAAGGCTGATGTCAGCTACATGACTTGGGCTCAGATACTCACATTCCTCCAGAACAAGGCCACGACATACTCAAATATCTGCGTCCTTGACACAATAGGCTGGACATATCAGGGGAGGCCAATGCTCATGCTGAAGCTCTCGGACAATCCAACCCAGGATGAGGATGAGCCGGAGGTCCTCGTTATGGGGCTTCACCACGCGAGGGAATGGCCAGCAGTTGCAACCCCTATATTCATAATAGACACCATGACAAAGGCGTATGGCACTGTCTCCAACATAACGGATGTGGTGAACAACAGAGAGATCTATTTTATACCATGCGTTAATCCTGATGGCTACTATTACTGCCACGATCAGGGGAACGACTGGCGCAAGAACAGGCACTATTTCTCAGCCTATGGGGTCTACGGCACTGACCTGAATAGGAACTACGACGGAGCTGAGAACGGTGTAGCGAGGGGGGCTTGGGGAGCGGTTGATTCAAGCAAAGCGAGCCATTATCCCGCTGATGAAGTTCACACAGGCCTTCTTCCGGCTGATTCGGAGGTCCTCGCGGTTCAGCGATTCGTGAAGACGAGGGAATTGGATGCGGCCATAGGCTATCACACATACTCTGAGCTGGTTCTTTGGCCCCTCGGCTACACCCAGGCAACTGCTCCGGACGACACCCTCCTCAGGAGGGTCGGCCAGGCGATAGCCTCGCAAATAGGGGGATACCAGGCCATACAGAGCTCTGACCTTTACCCGACCTCAGGGGATTCGGATGACTGGATCTACGGCTGGTTCTATTACACCGGGGGGAGGATAACCCCAGCATACACGGTTGAGGAGGCTTCTCAGTTTCAGCCGCCCCAGACCCCTGACCTTGACACCATAGTCGTTGAGAACTTCCGCGGCGCCCTTTACCTCATGCAGGAGGCGGGAAACATAAGGAACAACACGGTTCCTTATCCCATAATAGGCTCAATCAGCGCTCCTGAGACCTCTCACACGGACACATTCACGGTTTCCTGGGCAATAAAGAACCCGAGGTCAAACCCAACCAAATACCATCTCCAAAGGATGATCGGCTACACCGAGTTCACGGATGACTGCGAGTCCAATTACGGGTATCTTGACCTTCACTCGGGCGATTGGACAAGGAGCACGACAAGGGCGCATTCAGGGAGTTATTCCTATGAAGCGAACAATACCGCTAACAACAAGTGCCGCATGCTCTCAACCTGTTGGCCCTACTATGTTAAGAGCGCCAACGACTCCCTTACCTTCTGGATATGGTATAGCACCGAGAGCTACTACGATGCCGTTGAGGTTGCTGTCTCAGAGAACGGGAGGGATTGGGAGTTCCTTGACAAGTGGTGGGGAAGCAGCTCCAACTGGGTCAGAAAGGCTTATTCCCTTGCTCCTTGGACAGGCAAGTGGCTTTACTTTGCAATATACTACATGCTTGACCCAGGAACCCGAGGCCAGGGCGTCTATGTTGACGACATAAAGATAGCCTACTTCGTGGACACGATGACCATTGACACGAACATAACAGCCACAAGCTACAAGGTGAGCGTTCCCAGCAACGGCATATATTACCACAGGGTAAAACCAAAAAACACCCCGCGGGGATGGGCAGACTGGTCTCACCCGGTAAGGACCATCGTTGATATAACTGGCATCGCGGAGAAAGAGGAGCCTATCAAAGGAGAGGTGAGCATAAGGCCATCGGAGAAGGGCTTCGCGTTCATAGTGCCTGAGGGAGCCTCCTTTAGCCTAAGGATATATGATGCCACCGGAAGGATGGTCAGGTTATACGATGGGATAGGAACCGGGAAAACGCAAACCGAGACCGGCTTTAATCCTGGGATATACATCGGGCTGCTTTCTGTTGGAGGCAGGAGCCAGGAGGCTAAGGCAGTAATAAGATAGAGACGCTACTTTTTATCCTTCAGCTCGGCCGTCATTGATCCGAAGGTTACTTGGGTTTCAACCCTCACGGGCAACTTCTGGTCGTCCGCGGTAAACCATATCTTTAGGCCGCCCTTCGCGCCGAATATGTTCTTTCCAGTGGATACCCTTGGTTCGACCAGATAGCAATCAAACTCCCCATATGGGACCTTGACCCTCTCCTTATTCTTCACCTCAACCTTCATCATCTCGGATCGCCTATCAACATGGTAAGGAACCCAGAATACCTTGCCCTCATCAAGGGGGAGCTTTCTGGCATAGTAGAAAACAGCAAGGGGGTCAAGCGCGCCCTTTGGAATATCCAAGGTATCCCCTTCTGGATATACGGCCCTGTAGCTCTCAGGATCGTATGCTATCCAGGCCTTCTTGTGATAACTCCCTTCGTTTATGTCCTTCTGATAATAGACCGTCGCGAAATCCGAGACAGAAACCCAGGAATGTATCTCGTCCTTAACATTGTAGAGGGGGATTCCGCCGTCGGCCCTGAGCCTGAAGTGCCAGCAGGAAATTCCGTTCTTTTCCTCTATTCCGAGGACAACGAGGGTCATCTCGCCAGCTGATATGAAGCCGTATTTGACCTTGAATGTAAGGGTCTCTCCCGAATAAAACGGAAGCGCTGAAACAAGGAAAAAAAGGCTCATTTGCATAGCTTAAAGATAGACTCCGGAGCGGCTCAAGTTGTTCCAGACCCCCTGGGGCAGGTTGAATCTGCTCTACGGCCTGTGCAATAATTTGCCTCTGAGTTTTGGAGGATAGAGCTATGTTCAGAAGGAGCTTTGTCTTTGTTAGCATAGGTGCTGTTATCGCTGGTTGTGTTGCCGGCAACCCCCACGCCTCTTCGGTCAAGATATACATCCAGCAAAGGGACAACGCGAAGGCTATGTCCGAAGCCCAAGCTTGGGCCGAATCCGAACCCACCAGTGCCAAGCCATATCTGTGGATGGGGGTTATCAAGGCCAGTGAGGAGGATTACAATGCCGCGGCCGATTTCTTCATGAAGGCCTTTGCTATGGATAGTTCCACCAGGAATCCGGATGTCATAAACCGCGAGCTCACAATAGCCGGAGCCTCTGTGTTTGACGCTGGGGGGGTTTATCAGGTTATCCTTAACGCCGGGATAAACTTCCTTAATGAGGGCGATGCGAAAAGCGCGCTGAAATACTTTGAAGAGGCGAAGGATCTGCGTCCCAGTGAGGCAAAGGCGTATCTCCTCTTGGTCTCTGCCTACGAGCAGATGAATGATACAGCGAGCGCGAGAAAGGCCCTGGTTGAGGCGGACAGGCTGGATCCGAAGAATCCCCAAGTAAAACTGCACCTCGCTTTGTTCGCTGAGCAGGACGGGAAACTGGATGAGGCGGAGAAGCTCGTGCTGGAGGCCCTCAAGCTGGATACGGCCTACGCCGAGGCCTACAAGGAGCTCGGTTTCATCAACTTTGAGAGGGGCAAGAAGATCGAAGACAAGTATAACGAGTCAAAGGATCCCAAGGAAAAAGAGGCGCTCAAGCCCCAAATCCTGAAGCACTATACCGTCGCGGCCGAGAACTTCGCGAAAGCAACTAAGCTGGATGAGACCCTGGGCGAGGCCTGGCTCAACCTGGGCATATGCTACATAAAGATAGAGAAATCAGCCGAGGCCGCCGCCGCTTTGGAGAAATACACATCCATGAAGCCAAACGACTACAACGGCTGGTTCCTTTTAGCGGGCGCTTATCTTCCGAGCGATCAGAAATCCGATCAGGAAAAGGCTCTCGTAGCAATTGATATGGCCATCTCAATAAGGGAGACCCCTGAGGCCTACAATCTCAAGGGCGCTATACTCAAGAACCTCAACCGCAAGAAGGAGTCCATGGATGCCTTCAAGAAGGCCCTTGAGCTTGAGGGAAAGCAGAAGTGATTAAATGAAAAAGCGAGATTTTCTCTCGGTTCTTGACCTCTCAAGGGATGAAATGCTTCGTGTCCTTGAGATGGCGCGGTCCATGAAACCCCGTTATGTGAGCAGGGAGCTTGAGGGCGCTGTTTTCGCTCTCATCTTTGAAAAGCAATCGCTTCGGACAAGGGTGACCTTTGAGGTTGGCCTGCTTCAGATGGGCGCTCGTGGAATATATCTTGCCCCAGGGGACATAAGTCTCGGTAAAAGAGAGGGTGTGAAGGATGTTGCACTAAACCTTGAGCGCTGGTGCGATGGGATAATAGCGAGGGTTTACGCTCACGAGGCATTGGAGATAATGGCAAAAACCCGTATCCCGGTCATAAACGCGCTCTCTGACCTTGAGCATCCCTGCCAGGCACTCGCGGATTTCCTCACCATGTGGGAGAAGAAGGGGAGTCTCAATTTCACGCTCGCATTTGTTGGCGATGGGAACAATGTGGCACACTCCCTTCTGCTAATGGGAGCGAGGCTTGGGGTAAATGTCTCGCTCGCGACGCCTCCCGGATACGAGCCCAAGCCATTTATCGTTGAGAGAGCCCAGGAGGAAGCCAGGGCATCCGGCGCAAAGATCTTCATCACGAACGACCCAGCCGAAGCCGTCCGTGATGCTCACTTCGTCTACACTGATGTCTGGGCATCAATGGGCCAGGAATCCGAGGCAGAGGTCCGCAAGAAGGTCTTTGCGCCTTATCAGGTCAACGAGGACCTCATGGCAAAGGCACGGGAGGGCGCGATGTTCATGCATTGCCTCCCTGCTCACAGGGGTGAAGAGGTCACCGATGAGGTCATAGACGCTCCATATTCAATAGTCTATGACCAGGCAGAAAACCGCCTTCACGCGCAGAAGGCGCTCTTGAGGTTCTTGCTCGTATAGAAAACGATGATTGCGGTTTGGCTAGGCCATTCTGGCCCAGCTTTATTTTTCCCCGAAAAGCCTCCTTCTAAGCCTCTCATAGTATTGCCTGTATTCGTCAATATAGCGGTCATAGGGGAATTCTGGCAGTAATTCGCCCTTCGCGAGCTCACGGGCCCGCGCGAGGAGTTCCTCCTTTTCGGCCGGATCATGGGTCGCGTCCGCGAGCCGGAGTAGGTTTTCAATTTCTCCGAGGTCTGTCCAGACATCCTCAAGCTGGTAGAAATCCCTTTTTCTGGAAAGCACGCCCGGCCTTGCCAGGTGTTTTCTCAGGATGCTAACCGCGACATGGAGCCGGTTTTTTGCCTTTTTTCTGTCTCTCTCTTTTGGCCAGAGGAGAAAAAGCAGGTGATCCCAGGCCATCCTGTGCTTTGGTGAGAGAAGGAGATAGACCAGGATCATCAGGGCCTTGTCGTTCCGCCATCCTGTAAGTGAGAGTCTTCGCCCATCCACGCTCACCAAGAACTCGCCCGCAAGATGGGCCCTTATTCCGCGGTCAGAGGTCGGTTTAACCTGATAGCAAAGCAGGGGACTCAGACTACTCAGAAACTCACCCAATAGAGGATCAGAAGCAAATCCGGGATGCAGGGGCGCGAGGGGCGCGATGAACCTTGCGGCCCTTGAGAATACTGGTGACTCACATCTCCATGCAAGGAAGGCCGAGCTTAGGCCGGAAACGAACGCCTCTAATGGCTGATAGACCCTGAAATAATCAATGCTAGCTTGATAAAGTCCTTGGGCCGCGATATCGTCCTCGGGTGAGACGAGAGCCTCTATTTCCTTGACAGCAGCCTGTTCCCCCCATCCGCCCCTTTTGCCAAGTTCGGCGCATTTGCTCAGAAGACTGGCTGGCGGACTCTCCAGGCTCGCTAGTCTTGTTATCTCAAGCGCCTTCGCGACAGGGAAAACAGAATAGGCCCCATCCATCTCGGCATATCCCTTGGCTGATTCCAAGAAATTCTCAACCGCCCCCTCAAGACCCCCAGCGAGCCGAAGCGCCAAGCCCCTGAGCTCTAGTAAGCTGAGTCGAAACCTTCCGGTTTCCCCAGATTCAAGTAGGGAGTCTATGATGTCTAGAGCCTTTGTTGGTTCGCCTCGGATTATCTCCAGGGTAGAAAGCAGGTATAGCGCGAGAATCCCTCCCCCGTGCCCTTTGGTCCGAAGAAAATCTTTGACTCTCCTATATAGCGGCACATATTCCCCTTTTGAAAACATGAGGAAGAATATCTCTGTTCTTGCCACAGAGGCTAAATCCGGTTGGCCCGTGTGTTCGCTGAAATCAATTGCCCGCAGAAAATAGTTCTCCGCGGTATCGGGTTCCCCCATTAACCTGTAAGCACTGCCCATCCAGATAAAGAACATTCCGCCGAGCTCCGGTTTCTCTGAAACATTCTTTGATAGCCGGGAGCCGAGCCTGATCACCTCCGAGGGGTTGTGCCTTCGGAGTGCCAGATAGACCTCCACCAGCGAAGCCGCCAGGGGATCGTTTGTCCTCATGGACCGGATGTAATCCTCCGCCTCAGCCACGAGTCCCTCCTCCAGGAGCCGAACCCCTTCCCTTACCTTCTCCAGTGTGTCCATAGCAAAGAATATATGGCATAAGCTATGACAAATGCAACCACGGCAAGCGTTGAGGCCTCCGCGCTTAGGCAATGCTTAGGCGGATTTTTTATAAATATGGACGAAACGATCGGAGGTGAAAGATGAGACAGCAACTCAAGGAAGCCCTCGAAAAAATAAGCCACCGGCTCCCTGGGCTTTTGTTCATGGGGATCTGCGACGCGGAGACCGCAGAGTCCCTTGCCCTGGTTGGTGATGAAAGCCTGGATGCCCTCTCCGCTTCTGCCGTGCTAGGTGACATGCTGACCCAGCAATCCTGGGCGCTTGAAGCGCTTGGTGGACGCGAACGGGTTGGGAAGACCCTTGACCTAGTGCTGAGCACACGAAATATGAGCCTGATAGTGGCTCCGCTTGATGATGTCAGGTGCTATATGGTCTTGGCCCTGCGAAACGCAGAACATCTGGATCTGGCGAGGTCATTAATAAGGGAATCCAGCGCTTATCTCTCGTGGATAATAGCCGGAAGGGCCCTGGTTGAAAAACAGGAAGCCCTCTCCTGCTGAGAGAGCGAAGGAGTTCTTTCATGTCCACGAGAAGGCATTCAGCAAGGGCAGGACGATTCATCCGGGCCGACTGGAAAGTTTTACACCTCCTGATCGTTCCAGTCGGCCTTTTTTACCCGAAAACTACGGAGTTTTTATCATGACGAACCTTTTTATAACCGTGCTCGTCTCCCAGGGTCTCTTTGCGAAGAGCTATGGGGGGACAAATGATGATGTGGCCTATCCCATAATCCAAACCGCGGATGGAGGCTACGCGGTCACGGGATACACGAATAGTTTTGGCGCGGGCGGATACGACATCCTCGCGATCAAGCTGGCTTCAGACGGCAGTATAGCGTGGGCAAGGACTTTCGGAGGCCCAAGCAATGACTATGTAGAATATCCCAGATCCATAATCCAGACAGCGGATGGGGATTATGCTATCGTCGGACGAACGCAGAGTTTCGGTGCTGGCAATTATGATGTTCTGTTACTCAAGCTTGACCGGGAAGGGAATTACCCCGGATGCGTTCAGGATTGTTCCCCTATGGCTTTGAGTCCGGCCTTGACCATATCTTTACCTTCCAGTATTACATCATGTGATCCCATAGTCGTAACCCCAACTTTGGCTGTGAACTCTCCTGATCTCACAATAGCCGATCCGTGCGAAGCTCTTCTTGAGCATGAGGAAATCAGCATCAATCAACAACCACCGATAACCTGCTCTCTTGTTCCTAGCGCCGCGCTTTTCCTTTCTGCTCTTGATGTCCCTCTGAGGATATACTCTGCCGATGGCAGGCTTGCATATTCTGGACAACTGAAAAGGGGTGAAACTACGATAAGCCTAGAAAAAGGTGTCTATATCTGGATAGCAGATACTCACAAGGGAAAGGTGGTTGTGAGATGAATTTGAAGAAAGTTCCTTCCCCTTGAGAACAAAGGAGGCTTGACATGATGTTTTTTAAGATAACCCTGATCATAGCCTATGGCTATTGGACGCAGTATGGCCAGAACTACTCTAACACCCATCTCCAGACCACAAAGGGCGCCATGTCGGAGGCTCCTGTGGTCAAATGGAGCTACAGGACAGGAAACTGGGTTGAGAGCTTCAATCCAGGCTTGGGAGAGGTCGTTTCCTATAACCCGGGCCCTGAGATCGTTGTCGGGAGCCAAACAGACACCCTTTATTGTTTCTCTGGATACACTGGCTCCCTGCTCTGGAAATACGGCGCGGGCGCTGACATATACTCAGCTCCGTGCATATCTGACCTTGACCGGGATGGTAATCCGGAGGTTCTCTTTGGCACATGCGGAACAGGCGGAGGCTCACTTTTCTGTTTAAACGGAGGGGCCGGAACACTGATGTGGAAATACACTCCCCCTTCCCCAAGCACGACATACTCTCCAATTGCGTATGACTTGGACGACGACGGCCTGGATGAGGTCCTGTTCATGGATGACTGGTATATATACTGCCTTCAGCACGATGGAACCCTGTGGTGGAGCCATCTGAACGCGGGCGGCGTGTCAACCCCCGCGGTCGCGGACATAAACAGGGATGGGCTTCCCGAAATAGTCGTGGGCGCCGGGAATGTCCTCTGGTATTATAGGCGAAACGGGACTGTTTTCCGGCAGATCATCCTTCCCTCAGGCGTTGACACCTCATCCCCTGCTGTTGCAGATGTCAACAACGATGGAAAAACGGATGTGCTCATCGGGTGCCTGGATGGCCATCTCTACTGCTACGACAGTCTGGGAACCCAGGTTTGGAGATATCCCTCGGTGGGCGCGGTTGGCCTGGTGAAATCCGGGGTTGCAATTGGCGATATGGATGGCAACGGCTCGCTTGAAGTTGTCTTCGGGTCAGAGGACGGCAAGGTATATTGCCTGAGGGGTTCCGACGGCTCTCTTATGTGGAATTACACCATAGGGAGCGGGGTTCACCGGACACCCGCCCTGGCTGATGTTGATGGCGACGGAGGCCTTGAGGTTGTTGTTCCGAACAGGGGAGGCGGGCTTCTATATTGCCTGAACACCGATGGTAGTCTCCTCTGGACAAAGGCACTTGCAGAGGACCTGCACGATCCGACCATAGGCGATATAGACGACGACAACTGCATTGAGATAATGCTTGGAACGCACACGAACGCCACGGCCGATTTTTGGGTTCTGGACGACTTCCTGAACGCCACGGGCTGCGGCCCGGTATATGAAGGTATAGAAGAAGACTTGGGAGAAGGGTTTGATTTCAGAACCATGGGTAAGGGGATATATCTCTTCATGCCCAGCTCAGATCAGGTATCCCTTTCGCTCTACGATGCAGGGGGCAGGCTCCTTCAGAGGCTCTATGAGGGCGTCCTCGGCCAAGGGGGACACACATTCATCCCGAACACGAAAACGAATGGCATCTATCTCGCGGTTCTCAGGTATCGGGGAGGGACGAAGACCCTGAAGATAGTCCGATAACCTCTGGCCCCGGCTGGGCAAAAATCCTCGCACCTCCCGTTCCCCGGCCGGGGCTTTTCTATGACCCGAAGCCTTGCTTTATCCTGGCACCTGATCCCTTATCCGTTTTATAATCAAGGCCTAACGGAGGCGAAAATGACAAAGGAATACCTTAACTACATAGACGGGAAGTGGGTTCCATCGGAGACCGGGAGGGTCTTCGAAGATAGGAACCCATCGGATTGGGAAGAGGTTATCGGCACATTTCCGAAGTCGAGCGCGAAGGATGTGGCAGAGGCTGTTGAGGCCGCGAAGAGGGCCTTTCCAAAGTGGTCAAAACTGCCCGCGCCAAAGCGCGGGGAGATCATGCTCAGGGCGACCGAGCTCCTGGTTAAAAGGAAGGAGGAGATATCCCTCCTGATGGCGAGGGAGATGGGAAAGGTCATCACTGAGGCAAGGGGAGATACCCAAGAGGCAATAGACACGGGCTATTACGCTTTCGGCGAGGGGAGAAGGCTATTCTCCCGAAACGCTCCGTCTGAGCTCCCTGAGAAGATGGCCCTCACTGTCCTGAGACCAATAGGAATAGCTGGAATCATAACCCCCTGGAACTTTCCGATGGCGATACCCTCCTGGAAGATATTCCCCGCACTGCTCTCCGGGAACTGCGTCATATTCAAGCCTGCTACGGACACTCCCGCGTGCGCGGCCGAGTTCGTCAAGATATTTGAGGAAGCGGGCCTTCCGCCGGGGGTGCTCAATCTCGTTACAGGCGGGGGAGGAGAGGTCGGGGAGGCAATACTGACCCATCCGGATATCGGCGTGGTCTCCTTCACGGGTTCGGTTGAGGTTGGTTCGCGCATAGCTGAGATAGCCGGCAAGCACCTGAAAAGGGTTTCGCTTGAGCTGGGAGGGAAGAACCCGCAGATAGTAATGCCCTCAGCGGATCTTGACCTAGCGGTTGATGGCGTCCTCTGGGGAGCATTCGGCACCCAGGGCCAGCGTTGCACAGCGACCAGCAGGCTCATAATCCACGAGGATGTCTATGATGAGATGATGGCAAAGCTCATAGAAAGGGTCAAGAGCCTTAAAATAGGGGATCCCACTAAAGACGAGACCAACATGGGCCCGCTGATCAACGAGAGCCAGCTCAAGACCATTCAATCATATGTTGAAATAGGGAAGGCCGAGGGCGCGTCTCTGGTTTACGGGGGCGAGAGATTGACCGATGGCCCTCTTGCTAAGGGCTGGTTCTACGCGCCTACCATATTTGAGGGCGTCAAACCCGGAATGCGCATAGAGCAGGAGGAGATATTCGGGCCTGTCCTCTCTGTGATAAAGGTTGGTAGCCTTGATGAGGCCATAAGGGTCGCAAACGGCGTAAGGTATGGGCTCTCCTCATCCATATACACCAGGGATCTTCGGGAATCCATGCGCGCTATTGAGGAGCTTGAGGCGGGAATAACCTACATAAATGCGCCGACAATAGGAGCGGAATGCCACATGCCCTTTGGGGGGGTCAAGCAGACCGGGAACGGACACCGTGAAGGCGGCTGGACGGTATACGAGATATTCAACGAGATAAAGACCGTCTACATTGACTACTCGGGAACCCTCCAGAGGGCCCAGATAGACACGGACAAGAGGGCGAAAATAGAGGCTTAGGGAATAGCTTTCGTCGCTAACCTATTGCTCACTAATGAGCCACTTATATATCCAGTAGCTTTTCATCACATTCTTGGTGTAGTTCCTGGTTTCCTGGTATGTGATGAACTCGCAGAAGAGGTCTGGGGGCCAGCCTTCCATGAAACCCATCCAGCGCCTGACCGGTTGGGGCCCAGCGTTGTATGCCGCGACGGCCAGATACTCCTTACCGAAATCGTTCAGACGCTCCCTGAGATGGACAGCCCCGAGGTAAAGGTTATCGTTGACATCAAAGATGTTGTATCTTATTCCCAGGGAATCAGCGAGCCTTCTAGCTGTGTAGTTCATGAGCTGAGCGAGGCCCTTAGCGCCAGCAGGGGAAATCGCGTCGGGCCTGAATCTGCTCTCCTCCCTGACGATGCTTATCAGGAGGGCCGGCTCAATCCCTGCCGAGTCAGCGGCCTGCTTGATCTCATTCCAGTAAAGAAGGGGATACATTGCCCTCAAAAGCTCTTCTGGCAGGGTATCCCTTTTGGGAGCCCTCCTGTATATCTCCGTGAAAAGCCTGCTCGCGGCGAGAAAATCCCCCGCGCTAGCCAGGGCCTTGCCTCCAACCCACCATGTCTCCGGCTTGTCCTTCAGGAGCCCGTAGGCCTCATCAGCTAGGCCGAGCCTCGTCATTATCCTGACAGCCTCGCCTGCCTCCGGATCGCATCCGATACCCGCCCAGGAACAGGGATCTCGCTCTGAAACAGGGATCCAAGGCCTCACCATCAATCCATACCAGCTGAGAGGATCAACCGAGAGCAAGCGAGCCTTCCACAACCCATCCCCGGTTGTCCGCCACAGCCAATAATAGCAAGCGCCCTCTGTCCCCACAGAGGGACTGTTTTCAAGCGCCCTCTTCAGGAATGCTTCCGCGTCTCCCATCTCACCGAGAGCGAACGCGAGGAGGCCAAGCCTCAAAAGCGCATCCGGATCCCTCGTTTTACCGAAGGCAGAAACCACATCCTGGTAGCGAGAGGAGCATCCCCGCTCAAGTATTACGAAGGAGGCCTCGGCTATCGCCCTCTCAGCCATGTCCTCATCAACCATAATGAGGGCCGAGATCGCCTGGTCCGGCATCCCAAGCCTGTTGTATGAGATCCCAGCGTAAAGATAGATCTCGTTGGAGTAGCGCCCACCCAGCTTCCTTATGCCCTCGCGCTCGTATAACGAGACAGCTCCGGAGTAATCCTTTGTCCTGTAAAGGCTCATGAAATAAGCGTGATAAGCGAGTCCTGATATGGGTTTTGCCCTCTTGAAAACGGAAATGGCCTCCTTGTATCTTCCCCTGTTGTATAGGACAATAGCCTTATCCTCAGCCGAAAAACCTCCGGTTTCTATTGCCTTTTCAGCGTAGACCGATGAAGGAAAGGCATCAACTATCTCGTAGAGGGTCCTTTGGTATCTCTCGGTCATCCCGGTTGCCTTTTCCGCCTGGGCCCTCTGCCAGAGGAGCACAGGCCTCCCCCCCACGATCTTCGGATACCTATCGGAAAGCGCGATAACCCGGCGGTAATTCCCTTTGGAAAGGTGATGCTCAAATAGCCTTTCCAGGGCATATCGCAATTGGGGCGTTTCAAGGCCCGATAGCAATGCCTCAGCGCTGTCTGCTTCCCCCTTTTTCAAATAAGCCTTTAGGAGGGTATATTGAACCCAAGGCCTGGCTATAGCGTTTTGTTCGGAAAGGGCTTTTAAGACAGGGATGGCCGCGTCCGGGTCCCTCTCAATGAGCCCCTTCAGATCGGCATCTTTTGCGGCGAAGAAAAGGCTCAGGACCCACATCTTCTCAGGTAATCCCCAACCTCCTCTGCCGCCCGTTTCCCCGAGAGGAGCATCCCCCCGAAAACAGGCCCCATGCGCGACGAGCCAAATACAGCGTTCGCGGCCATTCCCATGACCCAGAGGCCAGGATATACCTCCCTGGTATTCTGGACAACCTCCTCCTCTCCCCTCTCAGCCCACATGGGCCTCTCCTCCATTATCCTTCCCGTGGGGGTGTTCAGGTTTGCCTTCAGCTTATCCTGGACCATGCGAGCTATCTCAGCTGGATGGCCTGTCCCGTCAATTACCGCTTTGGCTCGCACGGTCAAGGGATCAACATGCATTTTAGCGAGCCCCACGGGGGTCCACTGTATAACGATTCCGGTTATCCTTCCCTCCCTCACCATTATGTCCTCAACCGACACGCAATTGAATATTCTCACCCCCCTGGATGTTGCCCCGGCCAGGAGCATGGCCGTGGAGTGAACGGAATCAGCTGTGTAAAGCCCACATCCAGCGTTCTCATATCTTATCCCGAACTCCTTGAGGATTGGCAGGGCGCTTTCCTGGACAGCTATCTCGTTGAACATCATCCCCCCTCCCCACATCCCCCCACCTGGCGCCAGCTTTCGCTCAAATATGGAAACCGAAAAACCCTCGCCTGCCAAGTAATATCCCGCGACCAGGCCGCTCGGCCCAGCTCCGACTATCGCGACATCCAGTTCAAGGCTCCTGATAAACTTCTCGGAATATGCTTTGAATATAGCCCTGGTAACCTCTACCTCGTCCCAAAGAGGAGGGTTTTCTCTCATGCTGGAATCCCCTTTTGCTTCATGAGCCAATGGGCCATCCGTTTCACATCCTCCGGGGTCCTCGCTGAAAGTATGCTCTCTCGGAGCATATCCGTGTCCCCCAAAGCGAGGTTCATCACCAGCTTTTTCGTTCTCAGGTAATTCGGGGGCGAGACCGAGAGCTCTCGGACCCCAAGGGCCAGAAGAACGAGCGCTCCAATGGGATCGGAAGCGAGCTCTCCGCACACGGCTACTGGAATACCTGCCTCAGCTCCGGCCTCCACCACCCTGTAGACCCCCCTGAGCACGCTGGGGTCCAGCTGCTGGTATAGGTGAGAGACCCTGAAGTTCTGCCTGTCAACAGCGAGAGTATATTGGGTTAGGTCGTTCGTGCCTATGGACATGAAATCAACCTCTCTGGCGAACTCCTTCGCCATCATGATGACAGATGGAACCTCAACCATTATGCCAAAATCAGGGACATGCGGAGGCGAAACCTCGTCTATTACCTCCTGAAACAGGGCCTTCACCCCGGAAAGCTCCTCAAGGGATGAGACCATCGGAAACATTATCCTGATGTTTCCCAGCTCGTTCGCCCTCATGACAGCGCGCAGTTGTGCCTTGAAGAGGTCAGGCCTCACCATCAGGAACCTGAGGCCCCTCATCCCGAGAAACGGGTTTGGCTCCTTGACCCCTATCACCTTATCCCCTCCCAGGTCAAATGTCCTTACCGTGAAAACATAGGGATAGTTGGCCCTCGCCATTTCCCTGTATATCCTCGTCTGGCTCTCCTCGTCCCTTCTGCCGGTTAGGAATAGGTATTCTGTCCTAAAAAGCCCTACCCCGCACTTCTTTACCTTCTCAACGAGCTCTATCTCCTCAGGGAGATCAAGGTTCATCATTATCTCAACCCTGTGGCCGTTCAGGGTCCTGGTCTCCAAACCAATGAGCCTTTCAAGTTCTTCCTGTTCAATCCTTTCCTCTTCCTGTTTCTTTTGAAACGATGAGAGGGTCTCCTCGTCCGGCTCAATCACAACCATGCCCCCTGACCCATCCACGGCCAGGGTCATTCCTTCCTTTATGACATTAGCGGCCTCAAAGACCTCTATCAAGGCCGGGATCCTGTAGTCCCTGAGAATTATCACCCCGTGGGATGTTATCGCGCCGCGCTCCATGATAACGGCCCTCACCCCTGCCTTCACTGCCCTCAAAGCCTCTGATACCGTCATGTCCTCGCAGACCAGAACAGAATCAGGGGGTATAGCCCTCGCTCCGGCAAGGAACCTGCATATCTCCCTCGCGAGGCTCCTTATCTCCCCTGCTCTCTCTTTCATGTATTCGGATTGCGAGGTCTCAAGTCTGAGAGCCACTCGCTCCGCGGCCTCAGTTATGCTTTCCTGTGGAGAAAGGCCGGATTCTATTCCCTTCATTATGGAATCGCGGAAGCCCTTATCCTCAAGGATGGCTATCTGCGCCTCTGTCATCCTCTTTATCTCAGGGGGAAACAACCTTGAGGACTCCCTCATCTCCCTTATCGCGTCATCAAGGACCTCCTTCACGCGAGCGAAGGCCTCTTCACCGGAGAGCCCTTCTGGTTCCGGGCTCCCGTGAGCATCGCTCAGGAATGCCTTGCCCGTAGCGATCCCTTTTGATACAGGGGTGCCGTAGAGGGTTTTATTCCTCTCCAAATCCGTCCTCCACGAGTTGGACCAGGGCCTCAATTGCCTCGGCCTCGTCCGGCCCAGAGGCCCTTATTGTTATCACAGAACCCTTTGCGGCAACGAGCATCATCACGCCCATGACGCTCTTCGCGTTCACCTCAAGTCCGTCCTTTTCCACGGTTATGTCCGACTTGAACCTTTGGGCGACCTGAGCCACGAGGGTCGCGGGCCTAGCGTGTATGCCCAGGGCGTTGACTATGGTCACCTGTCTCTCTATCATCCGATAAATCTCGTTGAATACCTCGTTATCTCAACCCCTCTTTCCCTCTCTATGAAGTCTATTACTTTGGCCATAACGGATGAAAGGAAAGCGCCATCATCAGATACGGCTACGACCGCCATGGACGCGGAGCCCCAGGAATCCTTTGAATCCCCGATCTCAGCGATTGAGACCCTGAACTGCCTGGAGACCTTGTCCTTTATCCGGTTCAGCGCCATGCGCTTCTCCTTCAGGCTCGTTACCCCAGGAAGGGCGAGATCAAGCTCCAAAAGCGCGACCAGCATTCTGCGGGGCTAAAATTCTAAAGCTCGGCCTTTAGCGCTTGCAATTTACCTTCTCTCCGGTTCATAATTTGTCCAGACAGGAGGTTATCATGCTTACCTTTCTGATAAGCCTGATCTTTCCGGTTTGCAACACGCCAGGAACCCACGATCAACCCGCTGTTGCTTTTGGCGGGGGATACTTTCTCGTTGCCTGGCACACATTCGTGAACGGTTCTCATCAGATAAGGGCCGCTCGCGACGGCACTTCTGGAAGAAGGCTATTGGGAGGAATATGGGGGGTTTGTCCTATGAGGCACCCATTGTAGCCTACGGAAACGGCGGTTTCTTCGTGATGTATAGGGAGTTCTGGTTTTCGGGGATAGCGCTTTTCTCTCGGTTAATCTGAAGATTAACTACTATGAGGAAATTACCATCGGAAAGCTCATGAATGGCGAGATAAGTGGCTGGGAGTTCAGCGGTGATACCTTCAGCATCCCCTCAAGCCATCTGAAATGGTCATATGGATACAGCTACGATAGCCTCGTCGCCTCCACTTTTGGCAAAAGCTGGTTTCTTCTCCTCTCTCCAAAGGCCTACGAGGATGGACTTTCCATACTCATCAACAGGCACGACTCGTTGTTAGATAATCGGGGCCTTAATCTGGTTGCACCGGAACCAGCTTTGGGTCTATGATTTAGCCATGAAGAGAGCGATTGAATCCCAGCACGCGCCGAAGCCCGTTGGACCTTACAGCCAGGCTGTTGAGGTTGGCAATTTCGTCTTTGTATCAGGCCAACTCGGTATAGATCCGAAAACAGGCGCCCTCGCTGAGGGGGTTGAGGCTCAGGCGGATCTAGCCCTCAGGAACATATCGGCCATACTTGAGGCTGGTGGATTTGAGATGAAGGACATAGTCAAGGTGACCATATTCCTCAGGGACATGAAGGACTTCCCTCGCGTGAACGAGGTATACGCGAGGCACTTCTCAGAGCCTTATCCGGCAAGGGCCTGCGTTGAGGTTTCTGGGTTGCCCAAGGACGCGCTGGTGGAAATAGAATGCATAGCCGCTATAGAATAGATATGGGGCTTAAATCCGACCGCTGGATAGAGGAAATGGCCCTAAAACACGGCATGATTGAGCCTTTTGTGCCAGAACTGGTCACCCGCGGGGTTATCTCCTATGGGCTTTCCTCCTATGGGTATGACATAAGGGTAGCGGATGAGTTCAAGATATTCACTGAGGTCTGGAATACGGTTGTTGACCCCAAGAATTTTGATCCTAGGAGCCTGGTTGATTTCAGAGGACCTGAGTGCATCATTCCTCCGAACTCTTTTTGCCTTGCGAGGTCAGTTGAATACTTCAGAATGCCGAGGGATGTCCTCGGAATATGCCTCGGAAAGAGCACATACGCCCGGTGCGGCATAGTGGTCAACATAACCCCACTTGAGCCGGAGTGGGAGGGCCACTTGACGATAGAGATCTCAAACACAACCCCTCTCCCAGCAAAGGTCTACGCTGGGGAAGGTATAGCTCAGCTCATATTCATTGAAGCGAGCGAGATAACGAGGCGATCATACAAGGACAGGAAGGGGAAGTATCAGGAGCAGAAAGGGGTGGTGGCACCAAAGATCGAGGAGAAAGAGACATGACACAAGAAAAACACGAGGATGAGGGGACAAAGGCTTCCGGGAAGCCAAAGCAGACTGAACCTCCCTCAGAAAAAGCCAAGGCGCTCGAAGCCGCTCTCAGGATCATAGAAAAGAACTACGGAAAGGGCGCGGTGCAGATAATAGGCGGGAAACCAGTTGAGAAGGTTCCTGTCATACCTTCGGGTTCCCTCGCGCTTGACATAGCCCTTGGGGTTGGCGGGTATCCCAGAGGAAGGATAGTTGAGATATACGGCCCTGAGATGAGCGGTAAGACGACCGTCGCTCTCCTGGCAATAGCCGAGGCTCAGAAGCAGGGGGGGACCGCCATGTTCATAGACGCGGAGCACGCTTTGGATGTCGGATACGCGAAGGCTCTCGGAATTGATGTTGACAACCTGTGGGTCTCACAACCGGATGATGGGGAGCAGGCTTTGGACATACTTGAGACCATGATCCGCTCCGGCGGAATCGACATCTTTGTTGTTGATTCCGTCGCGGCGCTGGTTCCAAGAGCTGAGCTGGAGGGCGCCATGGAGGATACGACCGTTGGAGCGCAGGCCCGCTTGATGTCAAAGGCCCTCAGGAAGCTCGCCGGGGCCGTGAGCAAGAGCGGATCGGTGGTAATATTCATAAACCAGATAAGATACAAAATAGGCGTTGGCCCGTATGCGAACCCGGAGGTAACCACCGGAGGCAACGCGCTCAAGTTTTACGCCTCAGTGAGGATAGAGGTTCGCAGGGCCGCCCAGATCAAGGAGGGCGAGGAGGCAATAGGCCACACCCTAAAGATCAAGGTTCAGAAGAACAAGGTCGCGCCCCCATTCAAGAGCGCTCAGGTTGACCTCATCTACGGGAAGGGCATAGATCAGTTCGCTGAGCTGGTTGACCTTGCTCTTGATAAGGGCATAGTAAAGAGGGCTGGTTCGTGGTATACATATGGGGATACCCAGCTTGGTCAGGGAAGGGAGCGCTCCGCGGATTTCCTCAGGGAGCACCCTGATATCGCTGGGGAAATAAGGGCTAAGATCCTGGAGAAAGCCGGACTCTCCCCCTGATAATCCTCATGGAGCGCTACGACGCTGTGGTTGTTGGTGCTGGGCCTAGCGGCTCATGCGCCGCATATGAGCTCGCCAGGAGCGGCTTCAGGGTTCTTGTCCTGGAACGCCAACGCCAGGTAGCTGGAGAGATAGCTTGCGCGGAGGGTATAACGGATTTCTGGTTCGGTGCCCTGGGATGGAAGCCCGAACCCCGGTGGATATCCAATCATGTTAGGAATGTGAGGGTCTATTCCCCCGGAGGGGATTATTTCCATGTTCATGTAGGCCATGTCGGCTACATCCTGGAAAGGAGGATATTTGATAGGGACCTGGCCGTCCGGGCCGCTTCTGCTGGCGCTGAGTTTCTCGTGTCAGCGAGGTTCACGGGTGCCCGAAGAACGAAGGATGACATAGAGCTCAGCTTCGTTCATTTGGGGAAGGATGAACGGGTCAGGGCGAGGCTCGTGATTGGCGCTGATGGCCCGGCGTCCGCCGTGGGAAAGGCCCTCGGGTTGGCCGTTGATGTTTCCCATGCGGATGTCCATTACACCGCGCAGGTTCTCCTTTCCGATGGGGATATATCGGGGGATTGGCTCGGACTATACTCCGGTTCTGATATAGGGCTTCACGGCTATGCCTGGCTTTTCACGAAAAGAGACGGGCTCGCCAACGCTGGGGTCGGTGTTGCTGATAGAGGGGCCAGGGTTGATCCCCTGCCTTATCTTGAGACCTTCTTGGCCAGATATTTTCCTCGTGGGAAGAGGCTCTCTCGGATCCTGGCCGTTGTTCCGACCGGCGGCCACAGGCTCAGGCCCTATGGAGATAGGGTGATGGTCGTCGGCGATGCCGCGAGGCTCGCTGACCCGATAACCGGGGGTGGAATAGGCCCCGCCCTCCTTTCTGGAACGATAGCCGGCCAGGTGGGCGCGAGGGCGCTCCTGGAGGATGACCTCTCGGAAAAGAACCTGGCAGAGTATCCAAAGAGATACTGGTCTGAGGCTGACAGGAAGTCCTACGAGCTCTCATACAGCCTCCGTGAGGCATATTTTGATTTCACGGATCGGGATCTGGATTACCTATTCGGCCAGCTGAAGCCCCTTTTCCACGAAAAGAGCCTTGAAAGCGTTGATTCTATATATATCGGCCGCATGATACTCTCAGGCGCGCCCGGGCTCGCGGCCTTTGCCCTAAAAAAAGGGAAAAATGCCCTTTTCAGATACCTTAAGGAGACTCTTTTCGGAAGATAGGGACAAGGGATTCTTCGTGCTCCTAGACCCTGACCGTCTTCCCAGGGAGGACATACCGCGTCTTGCGGAGAGAATCAATCCTGACGAGAGGGTAAAGGCGGTTTTGGCTGGCACGAGCCTCATGCTCTCAGAGGATTTCTCAGGGTTCGTAAGGGAGCTCAAGCGAAACTTCGCGAAACCCGTCATAATTTTCCCCGGCAACTCAACCCAGCTTTCGCCCGAGGCTGACGGCATCCTTCTTCTGTCTCTGATATCGGGTAGGAACCCCGAGTTCCTCATAGGGGAGCATGTCCGGGCCGCTCCGCACATAAAGAGAATGGGGTTATCCGTTGTGACCACGGCTTACATACTGGTTGAATCCGGGGCTCAGACAGCTGTAGAATTTATGTCCGGCACAAAGCCCATTCCGAGGGATAAGATTGATATACTCGTTGCGCACATCATGGCCGCTTGTCTTCTGGGTTTCAAGGCGATATATCTTGAGGCGGGCTCAGGTGCGCCTAAGCCGGTTCCGCCTGGGATGATAAAAGCCGCGAGGGCCGAAACGACCCTTCCCCTCCTGGTTGGCGGTGGCATAAGGACAAAGGAGGCCGCTGAGGCCGCGTTCGGGGCAGGGGCAGACTATGTGGTTGTGGGAACCGTTGTAGAGGAAGAGGGGCTTTTTGCCCTATAGGTTCTAGTCTTATTTATGATAACCGTAGAAGACCTTAAAAGGGACCATAGGATAACCATGCTCATATCAAGGGCACAGGAGGCCCTTGTCAAGCTGGGATACACGGAGCACGGGGAAAGGCACATGTCAAAGGTATCGGAGGATGCTGGCAAGATAATGAGGAATCTGGGGTATCCTGAGAGGGATGTTGGGCTCGCGGAGATAGCCGGATACCTACACGATATCGGCTCAGCTGTAAACCGCAACCAGCACGAGCAGACCGGGGCCATCCTCGCCTTGACTTATCTCACCGGGATGGGAATGCCGTTCCAGGACGCCCTTGATGTTGCCACTGCCATAGGCAACCACCACGAGGAGACCGGGGAACCCGTGACAGCAATAACAGCGGCCGTCATCCTCGCCGATAAGGCTGATGTCCACAGATCGAGGGTGGTCGCGTATGATATAGAACACGATATACACGACAGGGTCAATTTCGCGGCAACTGACAGCACTATAGAAGTGGACCCTGCCGCTAGAGTTATATCTTACAGGATAGAGATAGATACCGAGATAAGCCCCGTCATGGAATACTTTGAGATCTTCACGCCGAGGATACACATAGCCGAAAGGGCCGCGAGGGCGCTCTCGGCTTCCTTCCAGGTATGGATAAACGGGATGAGGATGCTATGAACCCCCTGGTCGCTTTTTTCAGGGCACCTTTTACGGGAGGTAAATATGAACATAGAGGAGCTTAAGACAAAGAAGCTCGCCGAGCTATACGAGATAGCAAAGGAGCTTGGGATACCCAATTACTCCTCGTTAAAGAAGGCCGAGCTCATACAGCACATAACAAACCAAACCGCTGAGAGGGAAGGGCTCTTCCGCAAAGAGGGGGTTCTTGATATACACAAGGACGGCTACGGCTTCCTAAGGTTCTTGGAACACGGTTATGCTCCGAGCCCCTCAGATGTCTATGTCTCACCCAACATAATCAAGAGGCTGGGACTGAGGCGCGGAGACTATATAGTGGGATACGCGAGGCCACCCAAGGAGAAGGAACGATTCCCTTCCCTGATAAGGCTTGAGAGCGTTCACGGCTTCTCCCCGGAGGAATTTCCTACCCAGAGGCCCGAGTTTGAGAAGCTGGTCCCTTACTATCCCACTGAAAGGATGATCCTGGAGAGGCCGGATTCCGGGGACACTGACCTCTCCATGAGGATACTTGACCTCTTTGTCCCCATTGGCAAGGGCCAGAGAGGCTTGATAGTTTCCCCGCCAAGAGCGGGCAAGACCGTCCTCCTCCAGAAGATAGCCCAGTCCATAAGAGCAAATTATCCCGATGTTCACCTCATCATCCTACTCATAGACGAGAGGCCAGAGGAGGTCACGGAGATGGAGCGCTTGGTTGATGCTGAGATAGTCTCCTCAACATTTGACATGCCCCCAGACCGCCATGTCTATGTCTCAGACATAACCCTCGAGAGGGCAAAGCGCCTCGTTGAGATGGGCAAGGATGTAGCAATACTCCTTGACTCCATAACCAGGATGTCCAGGGCTCACAATGCCGTCGCGCCTCACTCAGGAAGGACCCTCTCCGGCGGCCTTGATGCCACAGCCCTCGTCAAGCCCAAAAAGTTCTTCGGTTCAGCCAGGAACATAGAGTCGGGCGGCTCATTGACCATCATAGCGACCGCTCTGATAGAGACCGGCAGTAGGATGGACGATGTCATATTTGAGGAATTCAAGGGGACCGGAAACATGGAGATGGACCTTGACAGGCACATGGCTGACAAGCGGATATATCCCGCCATTGACCTCATAAAATCCTACACGAGGCGAGAGGAACTGCTCCTCCCAGCCGACACCCTTCAGAAGGTTTGGCTCATGCGCAAGGTCATATCGGACCTCGAGCCCTCGGACGCGATGGAGTACCTTCAGGAAAAGATGAGGCTAACAAAGACAAACGCTGATTTCCTCAAGATGCTCACGGAGGGAAAGTTCTAACGGGTTTCCCGGTTAGCCCCAGGCCCCTGCGCCGGTTAGCCCCAGGCCCCTGCGCCTGGGGCACGACCAACCTATTCCGCACCCTTTTTCCTGAAGAACGAGAAGACAATAAGAGTTATCATCCCGCAGACTATCGCGCTGTCAGCGATATTGAAGTATGGCCACCGTAGCTCCCCTATCCCAAAGTTCAAGAAATCAACGACCCTGCCTATCCTAAACCGGTCTATCAGATTGCCAAGCGCTCCTCCGAGGATCATTCCGTATGCTACGGTGTTTGGCCATCTCCCCTCAAGACCAAGCGAGACGAGGACAAGTATCATAATGGCGATCATCACGATCGGATATAGGATCGGCCCCCAGTCAGACGGGAAGAGGTTTATCCCGAACAGGATCCCCTTGTTATAAACGAGGGTCAGCTTGAAGAAGTTGCCGAGAACAGGATAATCCACATACGCCCTCAGGTTTCTGGTTATGAGGAACTTGGTGAGCTGGTCCAGAGAGGTTATCACAGCCCACAATGAGGCCGCGATGACGAGGTTCTTCCACCTGAGCTTCAGCCGCATTCTCGCAATCCAGCTATATTAGGTGTAGCCAGTCGTGAAGCAGGAAGTATATCCGGCCTATGAGCAGGGATAGCCTTGCCATGACCGTGTATCCGAACATAGCGCCGAAGGCAACCATTAGGAAGGTTATGCCCACCCTGAGAACCATTCCCAGCCTTCCCTTGTATTGCGCGGAAAAGAAGAAATACATCAGCGCGAACACGACGCCCAGGACGATGATCCAGTTGTTCAGAATGGTTAACCAGTTGGCGCCCTGGATGTTAAACAAGGGAAGGAATGTCGCTTGCGTCTGCGGGAACAGATACCCGTTCACCACATTCACGAGGGTTAGGCCGACCCCCATTCCAGTAACAAACGCTATGGGATACCTGGAGAGGAAGGTCAGGTTAGGGAGGTATGTGGCGAATATCTCGAGCTTGAAGAGGATCAACGCGCCAAGCACAACAGCTAGCCAGGTTACGAGCTTGAAGACCCCAGGGAATGCGAGGGCCTCCCGAACAGCAGGCACAACTGCTTGATCCAGAGTAGCATAAACGCCTATAGCGGCCGAGACCCCGACGAAGAGATGTTCTGCCCATTTGTAGACAGGGTTATCCCGGTATAGGAAAGAGAAAACCGCGAAGGTTAAAATCGCGGCCAACCATATCCCTATTAGTTCCCATATGTTCATCTCACTTCCTCCTTGCCAGGAAAAACCCCAGGTTGCCCAGGAAGATGAGGACAACCACGAGGATGTGGACTATGCTCTGGGAGAGCATTCCTATGGAGGCCTGGCCCTTGAATCCGGCCAACTGCTCGTATTCCGCGGCCCCCTTCAGACCTCCGAGGATCCCGATTATCTGGCCAGCCTCAAGGTAGGTGTAGTATGATGGGGTGACGACAGCGGTTGAACCGAGGGCCATGGGCCAGCGCCCCTGAGCTTGGCCGTATACAACCCAGACATCGCCGGTGAAACCAGCTTCAAGCCCTATCAATATGCCCTTTGGATTCTCAACCGTGCCGAGGTCTCTGAGGTTCCTGAAGCCCTGCATTGCCGGAAGGCTATCAAGGAGTATGCCCCTCACATCACGGGAGAAGGCCATCCTTATGTCAGAGTTCATGAGAAGCATCACGGCCATCCCGCCAGGCCTGAATCCCCAAGAAACATAGTCAACCCCTTCTATGAGGGTGTCGGTTCTCTCCGGATGCTTGCCTTCCTTTATCTCCCTGTTGAAGTCCCTCACAGCGCTCATTATTCCGTCCTGACCAGCAATGAGGCCCTGATAGGTCCAGTGGGTAAGAAGATATACCTTGTGCCCTTTCGTGAAAGCGTGTTTGCATATCGCGTAGAGCATGGGCTGTATCTCCGGCATGGATGAAGGCCCGTAGTCAGCGGAGATAACTATTCTTGAGCCAGCCGGAAGCCTGTCTATGAACCGGTAAACCCTTTCAACCTCAGGTGTTATCTGGACATCTGGGGATTTCTTGAAGAGGAATGGGAGTGCGGTTGCCAGAAACACCAGGGCATAGATTATTCGCCTGTCTATGGTGGTCAAAATGTACAGGAATCTCATCTCATATACCCCCTTTCTATTCCGACGAGAACCCTGAGCGCGAAAGCGAGGGAACCGAGAGATATTCCGAGGTCAATCCCCCTTCGCGCGGCCATCTGCGGGACCTCCATTATCCAGCCCGCGAGGCCCTGTATGTGGTGAACCACGAACCGGAAAGCGGGGAATATCTGCCCATTCAGCCAAACAGGCCATAGGAGAACGATGCCAACCGCGAGAAATGCTATTCCAACCACGAGCCTGATGCCCCTTCCCCAGCCCTCGTATTGCCTGAAGACCCTGAGGAAATAGAAGGCCAGGAGGAGCGCGAAGGCGGTGAAAATAGGAGCCGCGGCCCAATCGCCAAAAGGAACCCGGCCGAGCATTACGATCCCGGCTGACAGAAGGAGAAGTGAGGACGAGAAGTTCCGCGCCCTGAAAGCCCTGTATGCGGCTGATGCTATGAAGAACGCGAGCAGGGAGAACATCGTGGCATCCATTGGAACGACGATGTAGCGGAAGAGCCAGAGGAATGTTGACTGGGTAGCAAAAGGCCCTCCGTATCTCCACCAGGCGAAGGCTCCCCAGGCTATAGTGACCCAGAAACCAACCAGCAGGGTGCCTGAGTAAAGGACATTCTGCCTGCGCTGGACCCTGCGGATGTGATGCATGACCAGGGAGTCTATACCGACAACCAGAGCGAACGCGCTAACTATGACATCCCACTTAAGGGCCCAGGTCTGCATCATGGGGAACGGGTCTACGGGGATGAAAAAGGCCGAAGCCATGAAAAGCCCCGCTATGAAAACGAGCCAAACCGGTGCTCTAAACATATTTCTCTCTCCTTAACTCAAGAAAATAAAGGAAACGCCAAGGCTCACCAGCAAGCTGAAAAGAACTATAAAGCTCACGAAGGTAGCCTTGAAGACATCCTCTGCCTTTAGGGTTGCCATCTGTAGGGCGTTGTGCGATAGGTATGCTGAGGCCGCGTATTCCTCCTCTCCAATAAGGACATAGTCGCAAGCGGCGAGGAAGAACGGGGTCTGGAGGACAGACGCTGTTCCTGCAACCTGTATTGCTCCAACCGAATAGCCTGCCTCAGCGATAACAAGGGATTCCGCGGCATAATAACCTATCAGAAAAGTAGCGCCTGGCTTCTCCCTAACGATAAGCCCGCTCACCGCGCCAGCGAACGCGAACTGCTGGCTAGCGACATAGAAAACATTATCCTCGTTGTAAAGGTCTGGCCTTCCCGCCTCGGTGTATGCCTCCTTTATCACCTCTTTGGCCGCGGCTGTGACCATTGGGTCAAAGTTAGGCATTATGACCACAGTCTCATACTCTGCGGCCTTCTTCGCCACATGCTTGAGTATGGTCAAGGAGGCTATTGTCTCTATGTCAGCTATCGTGCCTATGCCAGGCACATATACAATAGGCCTCCCCATCTCCGTTGAGCGTCCAACCGCGTTATCAAGCTCCTCAAGTCCGGCTATCTTCCTTATGAACATGCGTTTCCCCTGCTTCGCCGCGAAGAGAAAACCGAAGAAAACGCAAGCGAAAAGGATGTCAAATATGAGGACAGGGAGCTTCATGAAGTTGAAGGGCTGAGGCCTTACTGGCTCTGAGAAGAAGACCCTAGACCCGTCCTCTGATACGAGGTAATAACGGTATGTGCTCATGGGGGATCTGCTTCTCAGGAGAGCGGCTATTTCCCCCGATGCTCCGCGATCCGTGAAGGTGGATTCCCCGGGCTTTATCTGCGCTATTGGCTCAGGAGGGGTGCGATCCACGGTCTTCATGTCCTGCTCTCTGGTCTCCGATGACCTCATTAGGGTAAAACCTTGATCAACCTGATTCCACGAAACCTTCACGCCTCGGAAGTGCACAGCGAACCACCTCGCCCTTATGTTTGGCTTAATTTCCATGCCGGAGTTGACATCTCTGACCGTGTAATCCGCCTGGCCCAGGGTTGCAGAAGGATCGGTGTAGCTCTGTGTTCCCGGCGGAAGGGTGACTATGACAGCCCCTTTTCTCAGGACCTCAACGAATCCCTGGGGCCTGAACCCCCACTCAAGCCTGTATCCTCCAAAGCCAAAGCCTTGCCACTCATAGGATGCCGTGAAACCGGGTAGGGGCGCTATCGTTATGGGTTTCGTCTCAGCGTAGCCCTCCTCTTTCCAAAAGAGAAGGGGGAGTCTCATTCCCCAGATTTCCACCTCCTTCAGGTATCTAGAGCCTCCTACCGCTCTCACAAAGTATGTGTGGGGGCCTGAGACGCCTTTGTCTACGAACTCATACTTCCCTATGCCTGCCCGTCCTATGAACTGGCCGTCCCTGAAAACCTCGTATCTCGTGATCAGGGAATCGGTTGGGGATGGCTCCCAGAGTATCCAGTAGCCATCAGACCTCACTCCCACCATGAGGTTCTGCGGGGGGACAAGCTCCGGAGCCTGATTTAAGATGAGTATGGCAAAAAAGCCTTCCATATAAACCTCCTTCAGGTCATCAAAAGGTCAAAGATGAACCTCCAACCAATTGCCTCGGTTATGGAGCCAAGAAGAACCAAAATGACCGTTAAGAGCTTGAATATGTCTTCTGCTTTCACGGTCGCTATCTGCAGGGCATCTCCAGAGAGATAAGCCGAGGCCGCGTAGAGCTCCTCTCCTATGAGGGTGTAATCGCACGAGGCCACGAAGAAGGGAAGCTGATCCGTAGCTGATGTTCCAGCGACCTGTATAGCGCCAACCGATTGCCCGACCTCAGCGAACATCAGGCTCTCAGCGTAGAAGTATCCGAGGAGAAATACAGCACCTGCCCTTTCCCTTATGGCGATGCCGTTCACCGCGGCCGCATAGGCAAACTGCTCAGGCGAGACGAAGAATATGTCATCCTCGTTGTAGAGGTCAGGCCTCCCGGACTCGGTGTATGCCTCCTTGACGACCTCCTGGCTCGCGGCCATGACCAGGGGATCGTTGTTCGGAACGAGGAGCCTGATCTCATACTCAGCGGCCTTCTTTCCTATGTGTTTCAGCACAGTGAGAGCGGCCACGGTCGGCAGTTCGCTTATGGTGCTCAGACCGTGGATGAAGAGTATGGGCCTGCCGAGCTCCGTTGCCCTGCCAACGGCGTTGTCAATCTCCTCAAGCCCCGCTATCTTCCGGATTGACATGGGGATCCCCCTCCGGGCAACCAAAAGATAAGCGAAAAAGACGAGGCTGAAACCCAGGAGGAAAACGAGGTTGTTGAGCCTGGTCACATCAAACCAAGCCGGCCTGAATGCGATCGTGTATGGTGCTGATTCCGCTCTTTCATCGCCCCTTACTGATGAAACTATAAAGGTGTATGTTTCCCCGGCCTTAACATCAAAGTGCTTGTATCTGTTGTAGTCCTGACTCGTCGTTCCGAGATAGAGCTTGTTTCCGGTGGAATCAACCAGAAAGACATCGTATAGCTCCGCGTCTGGGCTCCTATCCCACATCAGGAGCAGGCCAGCGGTCGTATCTCCGACGCAGGTTGCGCTCCTGAGATTCCTTGGGGGCTGGAGAGAGGCGAGGCAGAGAAAGAGAGTCATGTTCCCTCTCTCCAGTCGGAAAGGTATTTGAGCTGGTCCGGTCTCAGCTCTTCAAGGCCCATCCCCATGTGTCTGAGCTTTGCCCTGGCGATCATCTCATCTATCTCAACAGGGAGGGTATAGACTTTCTTCTCCAGTTTGCCAGCGTTCTCCTTTAGGTATTTTGCGGCTAGGAACTGATTGGAGAAGCTCATATCCATGACCTCAGCGGGGTGGCCCTCAGCGCCTGAGAGGTTAACGAGCCTCCCATCCGTAAGTAGGTATATCCTCCTGCCATCCCTCAGAGTGAAGCGCCTGACCCCAGGCCTGGCCTCATCCTCTTTAACCGAGGCCTTCCGTATGGCCGGGATGTTTATCTCAACATCAAAGTGGCCAGAGTTGGCCAGGATTATCCCATCCTTTGCCAGGGCAATGTGCTCCTCGTCAACCACATGCTTGTCCCCGGTGGCCGTAACGAGGATGTCAGCCCTCGCTATGGCCTCAGCAACGCTAACCGCTTCAAACCCATCCATCGCCGCCTCAAGCGCCTTAATTGGGTCTGCCTCACAGACGAGGACCCTCGCGCCTGAGCCTTTGGCCCTCTGAGCTATTCCCTTTCCACACCATCCGTATCCTGCAACAGCGAAGGTCTTACCGGCAAGAAGGATGTTCGTTAGTCTGAGTATCCCGTCTATTGTGCTCTGACCAGTGCCATACCGGTTGTCAAACAGAAACTTGGTCCGGGAATCGTTGACCGCTATTATGGGATAAAGTAGAACCCCCTCGCGCTCCATGGCCCTGAACCTTATGACCCCAGTGGTTGTTTCCTCGGTTCCCCCAAGGACGCCTTCAGCCATACCCGGATCCTCCTTGTGTATATACGATGTGAGGTCTCCTCCATCATCCATGGTTATGTGGGGCCGGTGGCTGAGGCACCTTTTTATGTGCTCATAATATGTCTCTTTATCCTCGCCGTGTATGGCGAAGACCGGAACCCCGTGATTGACCGCCAGGGCCGCGGCCACATCGTCCTGGGTTGATAGGGGATTTGAGGCGCAAAGCCTGGTATCCGCACCCGCGGCCCTCAGTGCCAAAACCAGATTCGCTGTCTCGGTGGTCACATGAAGGCAAAGCGAGAGCCTTAGGCCCTTCAGGGTTCCGGTGTGCTCTTTGGAGAGGTTTGCAAGGACAGGCATGTGTTCTCCTGCCCATTCTATCCGCTTCTGGCCAGCCTCAGCTAGCCTTGGGTCTGCGATATGAAAATCTCGCATGGGCTTCGCCTAGACGCCAATTATATCCTCCCCGCGCGTTGCGGATCAAACGCGATCTCCCCGTTTATAATTTGTCCATGAGGAAAGCCTTTATACTGGTAGTGATCGCGCTTTCCTGTTTCCCAAGGATAGAGCGCTATGCCAGAGGAGAAGAGAGGAGATGGGTTATCGTCTATTCGGATGACCTGAGACGGGTCGCAACGCACCTGCAGGCAGAGATGTTCAGGATCATCCAGACCCCGCAACCCGAGAGCCTCTTCAAGCTGACTTTCGTGACGCCGGATGAATTCCAGAAGAACTGGAAAGGCCACAAGAACATAATCATCCTGGCCACGCCCTCATCCAAGACCTTCAACCTCTACCTCTCCGTTTTCCCTGAACCGCGACAAGGCCTCTCGGAGAAGAATGGGGGGTTTGTGAGAGACGATTATGTGATAGGGCTCTTTGGCGAAAAAGAGGAGGGGCTATACGGCTCGCTAACAGCCATAACGCCCATTCTCAGGGACAAGATGATTGACAGGGTCATGTTCCTTTACTCCCGGCTCTCATACTACCCTGGCAGGAACAAGAAGTTCGCAAACACCATAAGGGAGGAATATGGCTACAAAATAGACCTGCCGGATGGCTGGTCCTTTGTAAAAGAGGAGGAGAACTTCCTCTGTATGGCAAAGCACAACCCAGACCAGTTCTTCTTCATTTACAGGGAATCCGCTCCTCGTGCCCTGGATCCCAAGGGGATCCTTGATCTCAGGGATGAGCTGACCGCGGCTTTCTACGACGGGGACTATTCAATGAGGGACCTGGTTGAGGTTGAGGAGACCAGGTTCAGGGGTAATCCCGCTATGGCCATCTGGGGGGTCTGGCAGAACGACCAGCGGGTCGCGGGGGGGCCTTTTAAGCTCATAGCCTTTAATGAAGGAGGAAAATTCTACATGATAGACATGGCTGTTTTCGCGCCAGAGAAACCGGACAAGCTCCAGTATATCTTCAGGATGGAGGCGTTTCTCAGGAGCTTTGAGCCTTGAAAGATCCCTCATCCTTGAATTAATATTTTACACATGACAAAGGTGAAAAAGGAATTGACGCGCGGTCTTGCCAGGTTTCTTTTGACCTCGCTAAGAAGAGGAAGGATACCCCTTGGCCTGGACATAACGGGCCTCACCCCTGGAAAGCACAGGGTCTTTGTCTCAGGGTGGGACATGGAGGGAATGCTTGGCTCTCCGGATTCCATAGACACAGAGATAACCGAGTAGACTTCAGGTGCGAGAAGCTTTATAATATGATAATGATAGCGATTATTCTGAGCTTCTCTGTTTCGGAGTGGGGAGTTGTAGACCTCGGTTCAGGCAAGGTGATATCCTCGGCCACAGCATTCGGAGAGCTGATAGAGGATACCTCGGATATGCCTGTCGTGAAAGCCCCTGTCCTCTATTTCTACGGGAACATCTCCAAGGAATTGGTTCTCAGCCTTGGAGTTTCTCCTGATAAGATAACCGTCTCAGAACCACCATTTGTTGAGATAAATGGAAAGCCCTCTTGGAGGATAAGGCAATGTGATCCCAAGAAGGCCAGCCCCGAACCCTCGTGCTGGACGGATCAGAAAGCGACGGCAATCCTCGCGAACGAGCACGCGTGCGGCTACATCTTCTACGAGGCTCAGGTCTCATACGAGAACAAGGTTAGGATACTGAGAGAGGGGGACAAAATGGGGTTCCTGAACTCCGGGAAGCATCCTGTTTATGATATCATATACCTGATTGGCTACCCCGGAGCCGAAAAGGGAATCCTCCTTTCGTATTACATACCTATTCTGGGGCCATCAGAGACGATCTGGCCCGAGCCGGCAGGGATTCCGTCCGAAAGCGAGATAAGGAGAAATCTGGTCTCTGCAGGACTCACCGAAGGGGCCGCTGAGGCTTTCCTCGGAGAGTGGTGGCCGGTATTCACCCTACAAAGGGGAAAAGAGGAACCCGGCCCCTGGTTCCAGGAAGGCTCGTTAATAACCAGCGCATTTGCCTACAGGCTGTCTGAGGAAGAAGTTGAAGAGATATTGCCTCTAAGCATCAAACCAAAACCAGAGAAACTGGAGCGGGCCTGGTGGGTTCTCATGAGATAGCTGGGGAATTATTCCGTGGCGATGGCCAGAACCCTGATTGATGGAACTGAAGATAACCGAGGAGCAAACAGCGGGGGTTCTCCGCCAAGGATTTTCTTATCGGGTTTCGCAAGATCTATAATTTGGCCATGGCAAAAATGAAAAAGGATGTCCTGCGGGGGCTTTGTCGACTTCTCTTCCTCGGCGCGAGGAAAGGGGTTTTGCCCTCAGGATTAGTTTTTGGGTTGCTGGGTTTCTTGGCTTCCGGACTCTCGGCAGAAGACATCGCACCAACATGCTATGTTCCAATGCCCAGTTATTACGGCCCCGGTATCACGAGCTTAATCGTTTTCCCGAACCCAACTGAGGGAGCGAGGACGGTCAGGGTGGTCGCGACCGTCATAACTTATAGTCCTGAACCCGGCGATACTCATCGCGTAGCCCGGGCTGAGCTCTGTGCGAGGACAGAATCATTTGAGGAGATTCCTGGCTTTACCCAGAAATCCATGAAACCCTCGGATGGTTCGTTTGATTCGGATTCCGAGGATGTATATCTGGACCTGGATGTCTCCGGTTGGCCTTACGGAAACTACTGGATATATGTGGTGGGTTACGATGAGAGCGGGATGACCAACCCCTCAGATTCGGAGAGGCTCACGATTACCTCTGGGAAATAAGACCCTGAACCCACCAGGACATCCGCTCCTTGAGATCCGTCTTTCCTGCCAGTATGCCCTTGAATCTTTCGGGAGACCACGACTCCTTCACGGGGTGCCTCGGAATGAGAAGGGGATCGCAATCATCGGGGACAGCCCAGCCATGGCCGATAAAACCCATCTCGTAACCGGACGCGGGAAGAAGCCCCTTTGCCGAGAGTTCAATGTCCCTGCGCCTTCCATAGGGATAAGCGAATATCTTCGTTTCAACGCTGAGCCTTTCCCTTATCATCTTCCGCGAAACCCTGAGCTCCTCCTCTGCCCCAGAGGCAAACCTGATGTGGATGTAGCCGTGTGAGCCTATCTCAAGTCCCTCCTTGACAAGCTCTCGCAGTTCATCCCAGGAAAGCGGAACCAAAAACGATGTCTCTGACAAGCGAGGGAATTTGGCCCGAGTGAAGTTCTCCCAGCGACCTGTTTCTCTCAGCTCTGGAAGCACTGTTGTCAAAAAAAGCGTGGCCGGGAGGCCCCTGGCCTTCAATTCGGAAAAAGCCCAGATGAGATCCGACCACCCATCGTCAAATGTTATCGCGACGCAAGGGGCTTCTGCCCTCAATATCTCAGAAGCAAAACAGGTTCGCATGCCTGATATAATGTCAATCTGCCGGAGAAATCCGTCTCTATCGGTTATTGAATGGTATAAAAGAACCCTTTTGCCTCTCATTTTCTCAGATTCCTCCTTATCCGCCTGAGAACCCCTGCCAGGCCGAGATTCCTCGCAATCCACCTTAGCCCACGGTATCCGGCCATCAGGGCTTCCCAAGCCCTCCAACCCATTCCGGCGCCCTCAACCCTCCCGTCCGGATGAAGAATAACCCTGCCCCGGCGGGAAACAAACCTGCCTTCCCGTAGCGAAATGAGAGGGTCGTTCCCCTCAAGCTCGAGGACTATAGGCGTATACCGAGGAGAATGGAAATCGCATCCCCCGATGAACATAAGATCCTGTCCCTTGAATGCCGTGAGAACCCGGCGCGATGGATAAGGCCCGTCGCGTTTCAGGTTCCACGCCTCCACGCAAGCGAAAAGTTTATCAGGGGACTTTGGTTCGCCCGGGTGGAGGAGAACCGCCATGCCTGGAAGCTCAACCCAGTGGCAATGCTCGTTTCCTTTTTCAAAGAACCAAAATAGCCTTACGCCTGCTACCTCATCAGGCATCCCGGCAAGCTGTGCCTCGGTTACATCAGGCTCATGCTCGGTGAAAATAAGGAAGGAAAGCCCGCGCTCTCGTGCCCAAAGTGCCCAATCCCTAAAATCCCCTTGCCCATCGGAGGAGAGGGACGAGTGCAGGTGAAAAGCGCCACGGATCACCTTCAAATTATATTGGCTCATGGTTGCTGGTTAAAAACCGGCGTTTAGCTCCAAAAATGTGATCGCCGAATACGACCCTCAGATAGGCATGGGTTATAGTCCCTCGTGAAGAGAAACTCATCAGCCTAGAGGCCCCTGAGAGCCAGGATACCCTATTCCATAGCCACAGGGAGGGATGGTGAACCAGGCCACCACGAGCCGCTTCTAAACCTCTTCACCTCAACGAGGCGTAGCATACTCAAGGTGAGAACAGAAAGCGGCAGGCCGAGGAGCGTATATGGCCAGCCTCAGAGGCCCCCAAAGAGGCTCTTACCATATCTCCCCGAGGAGACAGCTAAGGAGCTGGAGCTCAGACAACGCCTTAACCCTGTGGACCCTTGGTTCGGTGATCTGGAATTTTGAAACACTGCGGGGGGCTAAAACTCCAGAAGCCTGTTTTCCCCAGGGGCCACACGATACAGAACCAGCATTGCATCCCCATACGAGCCGAACATGTAGCCCATTTTCAATGCCTCTTTGTATGCCTCAAGGATGAGCTCCCTACCGCAGAAGGCCGCGACAAGCGCGAGGGGGGTGCTTTTGGGCAGGTGAAGGTTGGTTATGAGGGCGGATGGAACGCTAAATTCGTGGCCCGGATAAATGAACAGGTCTGTCCAACCAGCCAGAGGCCCCCGGCCCATAGCCCAGGTTTCGGTGGCCCTCGCCGAGCTCGTGCCGCACACGAAAACCCTCCTACCTTTTGATTTGGCTTCTCGGATCGCCTCCGCGGTCTCCTTTGGGATGGTGTAGTATTCGGCCTCCATGTTGTGCTCCTTAAGGTCCAAAGCCTCTATCGGATTAAAGGTTCCGGGTCCAACATGAAGGGTTATGTTGGCTATCTTGGTTCCCTTTGCCCTTATTCCCTCAAGGATTTCCTCGGTAAAGTGCAGTCCTGCTGTGGGCGCGGCAACGGAGCCGGGTTCTCTGGCAAAGACCGTCTGGTAGCGCTTCTCGTCGTCAGGCTCCGGAGGCCTCTTTATGTATGGAGGAAGCGGAACACGGCCGTGCTTCTCAAGGAGCATAATGACATCATTGCCGCTCTCAATCTCCAGCTCAGCCAACCGGCCATCCCTTGATAGAACAACAAGGACCTCATCCTCAACCGCTATCCTCGTGCCCGGCTTGAACCTCTTCCCCGGCCTGACGATCGCCCTGAACCTTTTAGCTTCATTAGCCTTCGTGAACAATATCTCAACTCTGCCCCCTGAAGGGGTTTTGCCGAGGAGTCTCGCTCTTAGAACCCTCGTATCGTTTACGATGAGGACATCGCCTGGCTCAAAGTAATCCGGGATGTCCGAGAAGCTTCCGTGCAGGAACGAGCCATCTCTCTGTATGACAAATAGCCTTGACCTCCCCCTCTGGGAGGGATACTGAGCTATCCTCTCGGGCGGCAGTGCAAAGTCATAAAGCGAGAGAGATGTTTCCAAATTCTGGGCTTAATTATTCCTCTTCCTCAGGTTGACCAATATCCGGCTCTTCCTCTGGCCATCCCTCCTTGAACTCCTCAACGCCTCCGGAAACCGTGAAGAAATCCTCCTCCCACTTGGTTGAGGAAACGCTGAAAGGAATTATCACGCCCTCCATGTCATCCATGTTATCGTATTTGTCGGATGCCCTTATGAGTTCTATTCCGACAGCGCCCTTCTTCGTGCCTATGACCCATATCTTTTTGCCCATCCTGTTCAGGGTATCAATGAGAGGAACAAAATCGCTGTCTCCGGAGACTATTACTATCATGTCCAGATAATCCGCGGCGGATAGTATCTCCAGGGTTATTTCCATGTCCATGTTCGCTTTCACCGAGCCATCCGGAAGGCGCTTGACCTGCTTAGATTTTACCCTGTAACCCATGAAGGAGAGCGCGTTGATGAGGCGTTCCCTCCGCTGATCCCTGGGGTCAAATGGCACAAAAGCAACGGCCTTCCAGAGTGAAAGCCCTTCCTTTTCACATGCCCTTGCTATCTCAGAGAGGAGTTTGTCATATCTGACCTCGTTCCCAGCCTTCTCAAAGGTTACCTGGACATTCTGCACATCAACGAACATTCCCGCTTTTCCCTTTTCCATAATCAACCTCCTTAAGAGCCTGAACCAGCTTACCAGGCTCTTCAATTACGAGTGTGGAGAGATTATAATGCATCCTTTCGTGGCATTGCCAACTGCGCGTTCGCTCAAAATAGAATCCTAACCCTGAGCTAGGGGAGGGCCAAATATCAGCTGAGCATGCGAATGGCCCTGAGATACAGAAGGGCCACCAAGAAGGAGAAGTCCAGGATAGTGGACGAGTATATGGCCATCACCGTGCTGAAAACCAGGAAATACGCCATAGCAAAGCTGAACAGATACGCTAGACCCCACCGCCAGAGGCTCAAGATCAAGAAGACCCAGAGAAGGTATTGGGCATTCACGGAGGATGGGAGGAGCCGGATGAACCAGAAGAACGAGTAGAGGTTAACGCACGCGAGGGCATTCCCTCGCGTGCTCTTCAATTTCACAATCTCTCCCCATGTAGAACCCCTCTGAGCTTGAGCATTATCCTCTGGTAGCTCAGGGTTAGGTCTTAGTTTTGAGCGAACTTGGACTCCTGGTTAGAGAGTTTCTGAGAGGCTACATAAGCCTTCATCTCAGAGACCCCCGTAGATTGCAAGGAAACCCTGGCCAGACCTTTAATCCGGGGGTATGGAATGTGTCAGATGAGTGGACTCGGCCCTTGACAGTCCAAGCAAAAACCGTTATTAATTAGAGCTGATTTTGAAGAAAGGATTAGGGGAAAGGTTGTCTGAATTTTTCCGGGGCCTGGCCGAAGAGAGAAACCGCTATAAGGAAGCCTATGCGAGGGCCCTGGCTGAGCTGGAAAACCTGAAAGCAGAGGCCAGGCGCCAAGCTGAGGAACGGGAACGACGGGGCGCGGAGAGGGTGATACTCGCTCTCTTACCCGCCCTTGACTCCATGGAGAGGGCCCTGGAATACGCGCAAGGCAATCCAGACCCAAAAGCCCTTCTGGAGGGCGTTATAATGATAAAGGAGGAGATGGATCGAGCGCTTGAGTCAGCCGGCGCCAGGAAGATCGTTCCGAGTCCTGGCCAGGCTTTTGATCCAAGCTTTATGGAGGTTGTTGAGACGAGGAGAGGGGATGGTTCAAACATCGTTGCCGAGGTAATGGCCCCCGGCTACGAGCTAAGGGGCCGTGTCCTGAGGCCAGCAAGGGTTGTGGTGGAGATGCAAATGGAGGAGTGAGAAGAGATGAAGGAGAAGATAATCGGAATAGACCTAGGAACCACGAACTCTGCTGTCGCGATAGTGATGGGAGGTGATCCCGTCATCATACCGAACCCTGAGGGGGAACGCATAACCCCGTCCGTCGTCTCCTTTGACGGAAATGAGACCCTGGTCGGCTCCCTCGCGAAGCGTTCCGCGGCCATGAACATCCAGAACACGGTGTATTCGGTAAAGCGCCTCATGGGAAAGAGGTTCACGGAGGCCAGAGAGGATGTTGATAGGCTGTCATATAGGGTTGTTGAGGGAAAGGAGGGCAGGGCTGAGATCTTCATCCCGGCTGAGGGAAGAAACTACACGCCCGAGGAAATTTCCTCAAAGATCCTGAAGTATCTCAAGGAGGCCGCGGAAAGCTACCTCGGCCAGAAGATAACCAAGGCCGTTATCACGGTTCCGGCATACTTCAACGACGCCCAGCGCCAGGCAACAAAGGATGCAGGAACCATAGCAGGGCTTGAAGTCATGCGAATCCTCCCGGAGCCAACCGCAGCAGCTCTGGCCTACGGCCTGGATAAGACGGAGAAAAACCTCCGGGTTGCGGTCTATGACCTCGGTGGCGGGACATTTGACATATCCATACTTGAGCTAGCTGAGGGCGTGTTTGAGGTCAAGAGCACATCAGGAGACACGCATCTCGGTGGCGATGACTTCGATCTCAGGATCACGGATTGGCTCACGGAGACCTTCAAGGCCCAGACAGGGGTGGACATCCGAGGAAACCCTCAGGCTTTCCAGCAGGTAAGGGAGGCCGCGGAGAAGGCGAAGAAGGAGCTCTCCTTCAAGATGGAGACACCGATTAAGATACCTTTCCTCTACGAGAGACACCACCTTGATGTCTCCCTTACCAGATCAAGGCTTGAGGCGATGGTTCAGGATCTCATTGACAGGACAATAAACATATGCAGGCAGGCGCTTGAGGATGCAGGACTTTCTCCCTCTGAGATCGACGAGGTGATCCTCGTTGGCGGCCAGACGAGGATGCCCGCGGTTCAGGAGGCTGTTAGGAACTTCTTCGGCAAGACGCCCCACAAGGGCATAAACCCCGATGAGGTTGTCGCTGTTGGAGCCGCTATACAGGCTGGCATAATAGCTGGCGAATATGCTGACAGGGACATCGTCCTTCTTGATGTGACGCCGCTTTCCCTCGGGGTTGAGGTGCTTTATGGTGGTTTTGATGTGGTAATACCGAGGAATACCACCATACCCACGAAGAAGACCAAGATCTATACTACTGCTGAGAACAACCAGCCATCTGTCCTGATAAAGGTTTATCAGGGCGAAAGGCCTATCGCTAGCGAAAACCGACTTCTCGGCCAGTTTGAGCTTACGGGCATCCCTCCGGCCCCGCGAGGCGTCCCGCAAATAGAGGTGACCTTTGATATAGACACGAACGGCATCCTGCATGTCCACGCGAGAGAGAAGGCAACGGGCAAAGAATCCCAGATCAAGATACACGCAAAATCTGGTCTCACGGACGAGGAGGTTCAGCGTCTCGTTGAAGAAGCAGAGCGCCATGCTGAGGAGGATAAGCGCAAGAAGGAGCTAGTGGACCTGAAGAACCAAGCAGATGGGTATCTCTTCTCGGTTGAGAGGTCAATGAAGGACTTCGGGGAGAGGATGACAAGCCAGGAGCGGGATGAGATAAACAGGCTCTCAGAGGAGCTGCGGGAGAAGATAGGAGGAGATGACCCTGAGGCCATCAGAAAGGCTTTTGACAGGCTTCAAGAGGCCTGGAACAGGATAGCAACTAAGATATACCAGACCACTGGGGCGACCAGCGGAGGAAACCCTTCTGACGATGGGAAAGACAGCGATGAAGGAGGCGATGGTGGTCCGCATGATACGGATTACAAGGTGGTGGAATAGGTAATGGCCGCCAAGGATTATTACAAGATCCTAGGGGTTGAAAGGTCTGCCAGCCCTGATGAGATAAAGAAAGCATACAGGCGCCTGGCCCTGAAGTATCACCCGGATAGGGTCCCGCCTGAGAAGAAGTCCGAGGCTGAGGAACGGTTCAAGGAGATATCAGAGGCATACGAGGTCCTCATGGATCCCGAGAAGCGCAGAGCCTACGATACATACGGCGATGTCTCCTTCTCCTCGGGAGGACCGAACTTCACCTGGCAGGATTTCTCGCATTACGATGACCTCAGGGACATATTTGGGGACTTCTTCGGTGACCTTCTGGGAAGCTTATTCGGGTTTCAGACCCAATCCAGACCAAAGCGCGGCTTGAAGGCGAGGCCGGGCGAGGATCTAAGGATAACCGTTCCCCTGAGCTTGGAAGAGATGGCCAGAGAAACGACAAAGCGCATAAGGCTTCTAAGATTTGAACCCTGTGGATACTGCAGGGGAACGGGTTCGACAACGGGAAAAACCAAGGCCTGCCCCGCGTGTGGCGGCCGCGGCGTCATCCAGAGGGCCCACCGCACATTTCTCGGCCCGATCTACCAAACCATAACCTGCCAGGAGTGCGGAGGCGCCGGCGAGGTCCTGGAGTCCCTGTGCCATGAATGCGGGGGGCGCGGAAGGATAAAGAAGGAGGTTGAAATAGAGATCAGGTTTCCAGCCGGCATAAGAAAGGGAGAAGTGCTTCTCATCAGGGGTCAAGGCTCTGCTGGTGCCAGGGGCGGCCAAAGGGGAGACCTCCATGTCTTGGTTGATGAGAAACCGCATCCGGTATTCAGGAGAGAAGGGGATGACCTATATAGAGACATTCCCGTTTCACCCGCGCAGTTGGCCCTCGGTGATAAGGTGATGGTTGGCGGTCTCGGCGGCCAGGAGCACGAGATCAGGATTCCGCCGGGAACCCAGACCCACACCGCTTTCAGGATAAAGGGCGCGGGAATGCCCGGCCTCAAAGGCGGGAGGGGCGACCTCTTCGTGAGGGTCATAGCCAGGACGCCGGAGAAGCTGGGCAAATCCGAAAAAGAGCTCTACAAGAGGCTCCTTGAAGAGGAAAAACGAAACGGATTCTTTGAGAGGATAAAAGAGGAAGCGAGGAGAGCGGCATGAATTGCGTTTTCTGCAGGATAATCAACCGCGAAATACCTTCGGATGTCATACACGAGACCGAGAATGTCCTCGTTTTTCGGGACATAAACCCGCAGGCTCCGGTTCATCTCCTCGCGATCCCGAAACGCCACGCGGAGAGGATTGAGGAGATCGTTGACCTAGCCGGAGACATACTTGAAGCAATATCAGAGGCCGCAGAGAAACTTGGCCTCACCGACTACAGGATAGTTCTGAACAAAGGGCCGCAGGCGGGACAAGCTGTTCCCCACCTGCATTTTCACATACTCGGCGGCAGGCAGATGGCTTGGCCGCCAGGATGAGGACATGAGAGAAAGGAGGTGATAGAGGCATGTCAGGAGTTATACTCAAAGATGGCGAGTCCTTTGATTCTCTCGTGAAGCGCTTCCGCAAGATCGTTTCAAGGGATGGAGTGCTTCAGGATGTCAAGAAGTTCCAATATTACGAGAAGCCTTCCGAGCGGAGAAAAAAGAAGGCAATCGCTTCTAGAAGAAGGACGGCCAGAAGAGCCAGAGAGCTCTAGGGATGAACGCCGAGGAGAGAACCCTCCACCGATTGGAGTTCGGGCTGTGGCTCGAAATTATCGGGGGATTTCTGTCATCCCCGCCAGGCAGGGCCGCTATAGCTCGCGTCAAGCCCATGAAGCCCGATGAAGCCGCGAGGGAGCACGATCTGACGAAGAAAGCCCTTGAACTCCTCAGAGAGGGGGTTTCCCCTCCGTTCCACGATGTTCCGGATGCGGAGAAGGCACTTGAAAAACTCAGGATAGGTTCGGTGCTCACGGGCAAGGAGCTCCTTGAGCTCTCCTGGCTCATCACAGCAGGAGCGAGGATATACGACGCTCTAGAGAGCCTGGGTGTTGTTCCGGATCCGTATTACCTGATCCCCCTGGCCAAGGACATTCAGGGGAGCTTTGATCCCGATGGCCAGGTGGTTGATAGCGCCACCCCGACCCTGAAAAGGCTCAGAGAAGCAAAACGCAGACAGCGTCAAAGGGTTATCTCTCTCATGGAGCGCGTCGCAGAGAGATATAGGGACTCGCTCCGTGACGAGGTGGTGACGGTTCGCGGCGGGAGGTTCGTTCTCGCGTTCTCCTCCTCGGCTAAGACGGATGGCATAATTCACGGATACTCGCGGACAACCGAGACCCAGTATGTTGAGCCTTTGGAATGCGTGGATGAGCAGAACCGGCTCATTCGCCTTGAGGAGGAGGAGAGAGAGGAGGTCTCTCGGATAATCTCGGATCTGACCGAGAGGGCCAGGGCTAACTCAGGCTTTCTCAGAGACCTTTATGATGCTCTTGGCAAAGCGGACCTGATCTGGGCAAAGGCCCGCTACGCCGAGGCTTTTGGTGCTTGCATTCCAACGATAATCAAGGATAGGGGGCTCGTCCTCAGGGGAGCCAAGCACCCAATACTCCTTTCGGTCAAGGGAAGTTCTCACACGGTTCCGCTTGATCTCAGGATAGGCCCATATGTAAGCGCTCTCATATTCACGGGGCCAAATGCTGGCGGAAAGACAATCGCGATGAAGACAATAGCCCTGGCTTTTCTCGCGGGCGCGTGCGGCTTGCCGTTCCCGGGAGAAGAGATAAGGATATGGCTTCCGGAGAGGTTGTTCGCGATAGGTTTTGAGGAGGAGCAAAGCGTTGAACGAGGGCTTTCATCCTTTACTGGCCTACTTGAGGAGGTGAGAGAGGTTCTTGAGAGCGCGGGGCCTGGGACCGTGGCCTTCTTTGATGAGGTTCTCTCATCAACAGACCCGACTGAGGGCGGAGCCCTTGCTTTCGCAATACTGAAGAGGCTTTCTGATGCGGGTGCCACGACCTTCTCCACAACCCACCTCACAGTGTTGAAGAACCTGGCCAAGGGCCAGGAGGGATTTCTCACAGCGGCCGCGCAGTTGGGGCCAGATGGCAATCCCACATACTCTTTTAAGCTGGGAGCAATAGCCGAGAGCTACGCTATAGCCTCAGCGAGAAGGGCAGGCTTCCCTGAGGATGTGATTCTCTCAGCTGAGGCCGCTATGCAGGGATACGACGAGGAGATGGCGAGAACATCCAGGCGCTTAGCCCGGTTGGAATCCGAGCTCAAGGCCTCTCTGGCCAAACAGAGATCCCTCATAGCCGAGGCTGAGGCTGAGCGCGAGCGCATAATAAACGCCGCGAGAGCGGAAGCGAAGAGGATAATCTCCGAAGCGAGGAGAGAGATTGAAGAGCTGGCCAGAAAGCTCAGGGAGGAAACGAGGGCGGAGCGCAGGATCGCTTTGGCCCGGGAGGCGCGCTCGGAGCTCAAGAAGGCTGAGGCCTCTTTGGACAAAGCGTTCTCGGTCAGGGCAGAAAACCCTGAGCCCGGAAAGGAATACAGGGTATCCCCAATGGGCTTTGTTGGGGAGCTAATAGAGATCCGCGGCTCAAAGGCCCTCCTTCTGGTTGGTAACGCAAGGGTGGAGGTTGAGAGCTCGGCTTTGTATGAGGTATAGCCATGGATAGGGATTTCGTAGAGAAAGTTCGCGAGGCCACGGATATAACCCAGCTCATGGCTGAGAGGGGGATAAGATTAACCAGGTCTGGCAGGCGCCTCAAGGCCCTTTGCCCATTCCACAGAGAAAAGACCCCCAGTTTCTATGTGGAGCCTGACCTTGGGCTTTATTACTGCTTTGGCTGTGGAGCATCCGGAGACGCCATAAAATTCGTTATGGAGAGCGAAGGGCTCTCTTTTCCGGAGGCTCTTGATTACCTCGCGGAACGGTTCGGGGTTCCAAAGCCAGAAACCCCAACCTCTCGGGAAAAGCCTAGACCAGCCGAGGCCCTGGATTTCGCGCTCAGGTTCTACCACGAGAGGCTCTTCTCGCCTGATGGCAGGATCGCTCTTGAATACCTCAAGTCCCGCGGAATAACCGCGGAAAGCATCAATGATTTCGCCATCGGTTATGCACCAAGCGAAAACGCTCTCCTGCGCGCCGCGCACGATCAGGGCTTCGGGGTGGATGAGCTTGCCGCTGGGGGCCTGGTTCACAGGGGGCCCTCCGGCGCTTGGTTTGACTTTTTCAGAAATAGGATTGTCTTTCCGGTTTACTCTCCGTCAGGCAAAAACATCCTTGGATTCTCTGGAAGGGCGCTCGGCGGTGATGAGCCAAAGTATCTGAACACCCCTGAGACCCAGTATTTCAAGAAGGGGGAGCTCTTATACGGGTTGTGGAGGTCTCGCCAAGAGATGCGCAAGACTGGTTCTGCCGTCCTCGTTGAGGGGAACCTTGATGTGGTTCTCTCGCATCAAGCTGGCCTCAAAAACGCGGTCGCGCCTTTGGGAACCGCTCTGACCCCTTCCCAGGCCAGGTTGCTCAGGAAGTATTCGGATAAGGTGATAATAGCCTTTGATGGCGATAATGCGGGCAGGCTAGCCGCAAGAAGAGCAATCCCATATCTGGTCCAGAATGGGCTCCTCGTGAAGGTTGCGAGGCTTCCGGAGGGGGAGGACCCAGCAAGCCTGGTTGCAGGAGAAAACGCTGATGCGCTTCGCGTCTCCCTTGAGAGCGCGCCCGATTGGATTGAGTTTCTCTTCAGTAGTTTTTACGATAGCTCCCTTGAGGGCAAGAAGGGATTTGAAAGGGAGATCATGGAGATTCTCAGGCCCCTCTTGCCCGAGGAGCGCGAGGCGTATCTTTCAGCCGCCAGGGAAATTCTCGGATACGGCCAGGACTGGGTCTCTGGGGTGAATCAAAGGCTCTCAAACCAAGGCCCAGTGAAAAAATCCGCAGATGAAGAGAAATGCTCGGGTAGAGAGGTGTTCTTTATTGCGCACGCGATCGCCCGGTCAAAGGAGAAATTCTTTTCCTCTGTTCTTTCCCTCTTGGAGCCAGAGGACCTGAATAACCCGGCGGCCAGGAGGCTTTTGGAGCTGTGGCGGGAAGGTAAACCCGTAGCCGAGATCGTTCGGGAGGAGGGGCTTGGGGAGATGGTCTCAGCCGTTCTTACAGCACAGGAGATAGCGGATGAGGACCTCAAGATGTCCTTTGCTATAATGGTCTTTGATGCAATAAGAAGGCAAAAGGCCCGGATCGCAAAGACCGAGAGCGATCCGGAGGCCGCAAACGCGGCCCTAAGCGCCCAGCGACTGATGGGCCGCATAAAGAACACCCTTGAGAAGATAAGGGAAAGAAAGGTTCGTTATCCGGAAAGGCGAAAGATCTTACTGGAAAGGTTGTGGGAGATATGGGAAAAGGTTAGCAACCGCGAGGATGGAAGTGGGGTTGAGGCTGAACTGGACAGGCTTGATCTTCTTCTGTCGCGGATAAACGAGCCTGTCTGGAACGATGAAAAATAAAAAGGATTGAGAAATGGAAGAGAAGAGAGACGAAAGCATAGAGGAGCTGGTCAAAAAGGCCAAAAGAAAGGGCAGGATAACCTACAAGGAGATAACCGCGCTCCTGCCCTCGGTTGGCTATTCGGCTGATTCCATGGATGAGATAGTGGTCGCTCTGATGGAAGCCGGCGTGGAGGTTGAGGTAGCGGGTGCCAAGACCAAGAAGAGATCCTTCGTGCCAGAGGAGGAATTCCCTGGTGCAGGCGGCGATCCGGCAAAAGCATACCTGAAGCAGATATCAAACCTGCGACTCCTCAAGAAGGAGGAAGAGGTAATATACTCAAAGCAGCTGGATGATGCTAGGCGCAACATCATCAGGATACTCTTTTCAACCAAGTTCGGCCTGAAGAAGTTCTTCAAGGCAATAGAGCTCACTGAGAAGGACATAATGCAGATAGAGGACCTGGTTCAGGTTGACTCCAAATACTGGACGAGCAGGCAGAAGAACGCTGAGGAAAAGGCCCGAGTCGCTGAGGCTTTTGCTTATCTGACAGAGCGTTTTGAGATGGTGCGCAAGACCTGGTTTGAGGAGGTGAGCCAGGAGGAAGCCCAAAAGGCCAAAAGGGCTCTGTTTGAGATAGTCAACAAGATAGACGCGCTGAAACCTAAAACCAAGGTAGTTTTCCGCTGGCTTGACGATTTCATGAGCCTGGTGAGCAAGGCGAAGGAGCTTGACACCAGGATAAGGAAGCTTGAGCACGAAATACTCCTGCTTGAAGGCTCAAAGGACCCTGATGCCGCTGAGCGGATAGACACGGCAAAGCAGGAATTGAGGAGATTGCGGAACAGGCTCAGAGAAGTCACGAAGACCCTTGGAATGGATGTTCAGGACGGGATTGACTACGCGGCAAGGCTTAACGCTGAATACGAGCTCTTCATGGAAGCCAAGGAAAGGATGACATGTGGAAATGTCCGGCTCGTTATAGGTATAGCAAAGCGCTTTTTGAATCGCGGGCTTGACTTCATGGACCTCGTCCAGGAAGGTAATGTCGGCCTCATGAAGGCAATAGAGAAGTTTGACTACAGGAAGGGCTACAAGTTCTCAACATACGCTACATGGTGGATAAGGCAGTCCATAACAAGGGCAATTGCTGACCAGTCAAGGACGATCCGGATACCGATACACATGATAGAGACCATAACCAAGATCTCAAAGGCCTCTCGCCTTCTCATGCAGGAATACGGAAGGGAACCAACGGCTAAGGAGGTAGCGGAATACATTGATGTGAGGGTTGAGAAGGTCAAGCAGGCCATGGAAGCGGCGAGGGATCCCATATCAATAGACAAGCCCATAGGCAAGAACGATGACACATATATGGGCGACCTCCTGGTTGACACCATACAGCCTACCCCCTACGAGGACGCGAGGGACATCCTTCTCAGGGAGCGACTTGATGATGTCCTATCAACGCTGACTAAGAGGGAGAAGAAGGTCATAGAGCTCAGATTCGGTCTGAACAACGAGCCCCCGAAGACCCTTGAGGAGGTAGGATACATATTCGGGGTAACTCGTGAGCGCATCCGCCAGATAGAGGCAAAGGCGCTTCGCAAGCTCCAAAACCCAATAAGGGCTGACCTCCTCAGATCCCTCCTGGAATCGGATAGGAAATATTAGAGGTTCAACTCAAAGACCAAATCCGGGTTAATGACGCCCTCGCAAACTTGAAAATCCACGAGGGAAGGTGTATACTTTAGGCAACTAAGATGGAGGTGTGAATATTATGTTGATGGTTTTGCTCCTATCGCAGATATATGCCTTCCAGAACGACTGGTCTGGGGGGCCAGGGGTTCAGGGGCCTGTAGCGGCCTGGGGAAACCGTTTCTGGCAGTCTCAGAATGTCAACTATTCAAATCCGGGCATACTCTCCCTAGTTGCCATCCTTTGGATGTTCACCAGTTGGACAGCCCACAGCATAGACGCTGGCGGCAAGCATCACTACCAGGGATTCACACCGTTTGATATAGACGGGGATGGGGATAAGGATTTGATCCTTCTCAGCGGAGAGATAGTCCGCTGGTATGAGTTCGTTGCCAACTGGACATACATACCCCATGACATAGCAAACCTTGGAACACTCACGAGTGAAGGCTACGCTGGGGTTTGGGCAGATGACTTTGATGGGGATGGGGATGGGGATGTTGTGGTCGCTGACGCAGGTGCAGGAGACCCCAACGGGAGGCTCATCTTCTACAGAAACAACGGCGGTGCCTGGGCCGCGACAACCCTGACAAGCAGCTCTCGGTCCCGTGCTTTCTCAGCTGACTTTGATGGGGATGGGGACAAGGACATACTGGCTTCAAACCGAAGCTGGTGGGATGTCCCCGGAATATGGCTCTACAGGAACGACGGCTCAGGCAACTTCACCGAGGAGGTTGTTTGGCTTCCGGGCATAGATGTCTGGCGGCTAGCAATTGGCGACCTTGACGGGGACCTTGATCCGGATTTCGTGGCGACCGGTTGCTGTGGAAACGGCATGGCCAATGTTTTTATCAATGATGGATCAGGAAGCTTTAGCCTGAACACCGTAGGCTATTTCTTCTCCTGCGTGGACGGGATGTGGTTCAATGACCTTGACAGGGATGGGGACCTTGACATCACAGTAGCCACATATCCGAACTCCCTGGGTCAATACAGGTTTGAGGGACTTCTGAATGACGGAACAGGTTTCAACTATGTTTGGACTCCCCTTACCGGCGACGCTGGCAGCTACACTGACGGCAGTATAGCCAGGGACATGGATCTGGACGGCCTCACGGATATATCAGGGGGTTGGTCGAATCTCGGCTATTTCCGGCAGACTCTTCCTTTCCCAACATTCACGGAATATTTCATCGCAGGCTTCTTCAACTCCCACTGGGTTTATCCTGATGATGCTGACCAGATCTCGTGCACCCCTGATATTGACATATTCGCCACCAGGGAGGGGGAGCACGCCATATACGAGAACAGAATGGTATCCGCCTTCGCCCCGTCAGGATGGCTTGAATCCTCAATTCTGCAACTGCACGCTGTAGCGGATTCAGGAGGCGCAATATCCTGGTTCGGGTGGGGATATGGGACTTGCATTCCAAACGATACCGCTGTCGCGCTATTCTGGCGCGCTGGGAACACCGTGGCAGAGATACTGGCCGCGCCCTGGGTGGGCCCCATATTCCTACCAGAGGGAACAGGGGCTGATTCTATTTTCCTGGGGACACCATGCAAGAAGTATTTCCAATACAGGATAGTGCTCAGGGCCGACCAGGTCAACAGGGAGATAGCGACCCAGGGAGGGGTCTGGATAAAATACACCTCTTGCCCCCTGTATGAGAAGGTTGAGGAGACAAAGCCCATGCCCTCTGTGTTCAGGATGAACCAAAGAGGGGACGCTCTGGTTCTTGAGCTTCCAGGGCCTACAACCGCTAGGCTCAGTCTCTACGATGCCACTGGCCGACTCCTCAGCGTTATTCACGAAGGAGACATGGGGCCGGGTGTCTTTGAGTTCAGGCCATCTGTCCCTGCTGGGATTTACATGGCGGTCTACAAGAGCAGGGAGAGAACGGCCACAGCCAAGTTGCTGGTAAAGTAAAACCAACAGCAACCTGGAGGCGACTGTTTTTGAAATTGCCTGAGATCTCACATATCCCCACCTTCCAAAAACAAGGTTTGAATTAGGATAGCCTGTAGTTCTTGGGGCACAAGAACTTAGCGTATCTTCCTGGTGAGCTCTTGCCGTCAGCGTATCTTCTGTCCCCTATGATGAGTAGCCTCTTGAGTAGGGGCTTGGCTATCATCAGAAACCTGTTCTCAGAGTCCTCATCCGTGCTGTCTATGTCTTTGCAGGTATCTCACAAGGTTTATCGCATCCATGTATCCCCTGAGGAAGCCCTTTTGACCTCGGATTTTGCCTCCCACCATGCGAGGCTTGAGCGGGAATACTCAATTGCCTAGATGCGCACCTTGCCCAGGACGAGACCCTCTTTGGCCCCCATGGACTTGAGCCATAGCTTCAGCTTGCTTGATACTTGTGGAGAAAGGGTCATATTTTTTCTCCTTTCCCGGCCCTTCCTTCTTGGGGCCGGGATTATATTTTCATCCCTCAGGGCCTCCCTGGGCCACTACGGCCCCAAGGGTTTGAGAGTCTTGCAGGATAAGGGTTTCAGAGGGGAGGAAAGTGTGAGATCTCAGCTATACGAGGCCTTGATCCGGGGCGTAGCCCTGGATTATCATTTGTATCTCCGGCAAGGAGGTTACCATGGCTCACAAGAAAGGCCAGGGATCAACGAGAAATGGAAGGGATAGTCCAGGAAAGCGTTTGGGCGTTAAAATGGGCGATGGCCAGATAGCGAGGCCTGGCCAGATTCTCGTCCGGCAAAGGGGAACCAGGATCTACCCCGGGACAAATGTTCGCAGGGGCGGAGATGACACCCTTTTTGCTCTCAAAGAAGGCACAGTAAGGTTTGAGCGCAGAAAGGGCAGGGTCTATGTCTCTGTGGTCTAATGCCTAGCCCCCGGCGAATCCTGGGATTCACATCCCTCATCACTGCAGGATGCTGGAATCCGTTTAATCCACATACCGAGCCTGGAACGGGCTATCCGCTTCCCCTCAGCGACTCCGTGGTGTTTCAGAACCTCCAGACCTCATATGTTTCTCTGGATCTTGAGGGCTATATGGCTTGTTTTGATGACTCATTCAAGTTCTACTTTGACCCCGGCGAGGAGGGCATAAGGGAATTGTTAAAGGAGAATTGGGGCTTGGATAGCCTGGTCTGGGGGAGGACAGAGGAGCGGCTTTCCGCCGAGGCCCTGTTTAACTACATAAAGGGGAGCGAGGGCGGGAGCCTTGATCTCACCCTGAGCCAGCTCCGGAGGATAGAAGGGAACGATTCCTCTTCGTGCTGGATATGCGAGTATTACCTGGTCATAGAGCCTCCACCAGAGGGAGGTGCTTCTGTGGCAAAGGGAAGGGCCAGGTTCTTCATGAAAAGGGACCCGGAAACGGGTTTCTGGTATATCCTGAGGTGGGAGGATTTTGGAGGAACATAAATGGATCCAAAGATACCCCTTTTGATAATGCTCATACTCGGAATGGTCATAGGGTTCGGGGGCGTTATCGCTTCAATGTTCCTCGGGCCCTCCATCCGAGAGGAGAAGAAGAACGAACCCTATGAGTGCGGGATAAAGCCAGTAGGAACGCCTAGGATAAGGTTCTCTGTCCGGTTCTTCGTCGTGGCGCTTCTCTTTCTGGCTTTTGATGTTGAGACGGTTCTCCTGTTCCCTTGGGCTGTGCAGGCCGAGAAACTTGGGATTTTTGGCCTGATTGAAGCGTTCGTTTTCATGGGCATATTGGTATTCGGATATATATACGCGTGGGGGAGGAGAGGACTCGAATGGAAATAGGCGAAAGACCTACGACGGAAGCCAGAGAGAGGTTTCTCCTGGAGCTAGATGAGATAAGGCTCAGGCTGAGCCCCCAGGAGGAAGAGGCGATAAGACGAACGCTGGCACAGCGAGTCCTTTTCACTACCGTGGAAAGCATGAGCCAGTGGATAGTCAACTGGGCAAGGGGAAATTCCTTGTTCCCCCTGACATTCGGCCTCGCTTGTTGCGCTATTGAACAGATGGCAACAGGGGGCCCGAGGTTTGACATGGCCCGTTTCGGATACGAGGTATTCAGGCCATCCCCTCGCCAATCAGATCTCATCGTCATAGCTGGAACCCTGACCAAGAAGATGGCACCCGTTGTCCGACAGCTCTGGGAACAAATGGCACAGCCAAAATGGGCAATAGCCATGGGCGCATGCGCTTCAACTGGAGGAATGTATAACTCCTTCGCTGTTGTCCAGGGAGCCGATTGGATAATCCCCATAGATGTATATGTCCCAGGCTGTCCCCCGAGGCCGGAATCCCTTCTCTACGGGTTTCTCAAGCTTGCCGCGAAGATACGCAAGGAGAAAGGGAGGCTTTATCCGTGGATAAAATAGCACTCATCATAAAGAACTCCCTATCCCTGTGGCCTGGGAACGGAGGTCAAAATGGATGAGCTCATAAACGCCATAAGGGAAAGGTTTGGTCATGCGGTTTTGGATTCCTACACGAGGCTCGGTGAGACTACATTGATAGTCAAACCAGAGGCCCTTCACGATCTCATGCTCTATCTCAGGGATTCCGGCGGCTTTGAGATGCTAACAGATCTGACCGCCGTTGATTGGCTCGGAAGGCGTGAGCCGCGCTTTGAGGTGGTCTATCACCTTCACTCATACTCAAGAAACCTGCGTCTCAGGGTCAAATGTCCGTGCGAAGGATCGGTCAATAGCGTGGTTGATATATGGCTAGGCGCTGGCTTCATGGAGCGCGAGACCTGGGAGATGTTCGGAATAGAGTTCAAGGGAAACCCTGAGCTCACGCACATCCTGCTTTGGGATGGGTTTCCGGGTTGGCCGCTGAGAAAGGACTTCAACTGGCGGGAGGATGTTCCCCTGCCGGATAACAGGTAGGTTGATATGGAAAAAGAGATCCTTTTTAGGGATTCAGCTGGGGTTGAAACGGATGTCATAGAGCTCAACATGGGGCCCCAGCACCCAGCAACCCACGGGGTCCTGCGCATAAAGCTCTGGCTTGATGGCGAAACCGTCGTGAAGGCCAGGATAACCCCAGGCTACCTCCACAGGGGGACCGAGAAGATAGCCGAACAAAAGACATATCACCAGGTAATCCCATACACGGACCGCCTTGACTACCTCGCTCCGCTAACCAACAACCTAGCTTATGTGATGGCGGTTGAGAAGCTCCTCGGTCTTGAGGTTCCCGAGAGGGCCAAATATATACGAACCCTTCTGGCAGAACTAACGAGGATAGAGAGCCACCTCGTCTGGTATGCCTCACACGGCATGGACCTAGGAGCCTGGACTGCTTGGTTCTATGCCTTCCGCGAGCGCGAGAAGATATACGATCTTCTTGAAATACTCACTGGCCAACGCATGAACAACACTTTCATGAGGATAGGCGGCGTCGCGGCTGACCTGAACCACGAGTTCATCGTGGGCCTCACGGATTTCCTCGCTAACTTCCGGACAAAGGCCCTCCAAGAGCTGCACACCATGCTCACGGACAACATCATTTGGAAGAAGAGGACCCAAGGGGTTGGCATCCTAACGAGGGATGATGTTCTGGCTCTCTCAGCAACCGGCCCGGTCGCAAGGGGTTCTGGGCTTGACCACGACATGCGCAGGGATGAGCCGTATCTGGTTTACGACAGGCTGAATTTCCGGGTTCCTGTTTATACCGAAGGGGATAGCTATGCCCGGTATTTAGTCCGCATGGAGGAAATGGAGGAATCGGCCAAGATGGCCGAGCAATGTTTGGCCCAACTGCCAAAGGGGCCTGTTATCGCGGACGAGGCAAAGGTTATTCCGCCCCCGAAGGATAGGGTCTACGACTCCATAGAGAACCTCATCCACCACTTCAAGATAGTCTCAGAGGGGTTTTCGGTCCCGGAGGGAGAGGTGTATGTCTCAATAGAAGCGCCAAAGGGCGAGCTAGGGTTCTATATCGTATCAGATGGGTCTCAGAGGCCTTACAGAATGCACATAAGGGCATCAACTTTCATAAACCTACAAACCCTTGAGAAGATGGCTGTTGGGGGGCTTATTGCTGATGTGATAACGCTAATAGGGACCCTTGATGTGGTCCTCGGGGAGGTGGACAGATGATGAACGGGTTCAGAGAAAGGATACGGGAGCTAAAGGCCGAGTTCCCCATGGGCGACAGTGCTCTAATCCCCTCAATACATGAGGCGGTGTCCCGTTTCGGAGCCCTCAGCAGGGATGTGGCGGTCGTCATAGCGGATGAGCTCGGCACGAAGCCCGAGCATGTTGAGGCTGTGGCATCCTTTTATCACCTCATAAAGCGCGAGAGCGTCGGGAGGTTCCACTTCCTCGTTTGCACGAACCTTTCCTGCATGATCTGCGGCGCTTATGACCTCTTCGGATGGATGAAGGAGCTCCTCGGGGTTGAACCCGGCCAGACGACGCCGGATGGGCTTTTCTCCTACGAGGAGGCTGAGTGCATCGGCTCGTGCGACCTTGCCCCAGCCGTCCTCCTCAACGGCGAGAGAATAGGGCCCCTTGATACGAGGGATAAGCTGAAAAACCTGCTTGATGGGTTGAGAAGGGAGGTCGGGAATGCCTGAGACCAGAATAATACTTGAGCACGCTGGAGCAGATGGCTCGGAAAGCCTCTCTTTCTACCTCAAACACGGCGGATACGAGGCCGCGAGGAAGGCTCTCTCCATGAAACCCCAGGAGATAATTGACGCGGTCAAGGCCTCCGGCCTCAGAGGAAGAGGAGGAGCGGCCTTTCCGACCGGACTCAAGTGGGACTTCGTTCCGAAGGATGATCCGAGGCCGCGCTTTGTTATCGCGAACTGCGACGAGGGCGAGCCTGGCACATTCAAGGACAGGGAGATAGTGGAGAAGTATCCGCACCTCCTCCTGGAGGGGATGCTCATAGCGGCCAGGGCCATAGAGGCTCACCAAGGCTTCATATATGTCAGGGCAGAGTATCCGAAGGCGCAGGGGATTCTGAGAGCGGCAATAGCCGAGGCCGAGAAGGAGGGGTTTCTCGGTGAGAACATCATGGGAACCGGTTTCTCGTTCAGGGTTAAGGTCTACGGAGGTGGCGGAGCCTACATCTGCGGCGAGGAGACCGCTCTGATAGAATCCCTTGAAGGCAAGAGGGGCCATCCACGGCTCAGGCCACCCTATCCGGTCTCATATGGGGTCTACGGCATGCCAACCGTCGTCAACAATGTTGAAACCCTTTCAAATGTGCCGTTTATAATCAAGAATGGTCCGGAATGGTATAGGGCCATGGGCACAAAGGACAGCACTGGAACCAAGATATTCACTGTCTCTGGCGGCGTGAGGAGGCCGGGGGTCTACGAGTTCAGGTTCGGGGACCTGACCCTGCGCGAGCTCATTGATGAATACGCTGGAGGGGTGAAGGGGAAGCTGGTAGGGGTGATACCGGGAGGGCTTTCAACCCCCATCCTTAGGCCTGAGGAGCTGGATGTGAGGCTCACCTATGAGGATATCCAACGAGCAGGCTCCCTGCTCGGTTCAGGAGCCGTAATAGTGGTTAACGACGCCGTTCCTCTGGCCTCAGTTGCCAGGAGGTCTCTTGAGTTTCTCGCCCACGAGTCCTGCGGGAAGTGCACCCCTTGTAGGGAAGGTTCAACCTGGCTCGCCAGGCTTTTCAGGGAGATAGAGCTGGGACACAAGAACGGAAATCCGGACAGGATAAGGCATGTTATTGAAGGAATGAGGGGCAAGTGCTTTTGCCCACTTGGGGAGGGAGCGGTTGCGGTTGCGGGAGCCTTCATAAACAAATACGAGGAGGAACTCTGATGGCTACAAAACCGGATAATCGTTCCCCTGAGTCCATAATGAGAAGAGCCCAGTTATGGGGAGAGGTTTTCGCGGCTAAGGACCAGGGCAAGGTAATCAAGGTTCAAGTGATGAAGCCTGTCAGGGGTGGATACATGGTTGAACTGCCTTGGGGTCTTGTTGGATTCCTACACTGCTACGATCGCGAGCTACCCGAAGGGCACGAGACAGAGGCCAGGATAACCGTTGCTGATTATGTGAGCAAGGAGATAAAGCTGAAACCCATAAGGGATAAAGGAGAGGTTGAAAGAGTCCTCTCAGCGCTCAGGGAAGCCCATGCCAAGGGCAGTGTGGTAAAAGCTACCCTGAGAAGCATCGTGAGGGGTGGCTTTCTCGTTGATATAATGGGCATAAAGGCCTTTTTGCCCTCATCTCACACGAGCATAACCGAGAGCGAGGCGCGCGGGATACTGGGTAAGGCAATCCCGGTGAAACTGCTCAAGGTCTCAAAGAAGGGAAGCGTGGTTTCTCACAAGAAGGCAATTGAGGAGGGAGGAGAAATTGGCAAAGAAGCCCAGTCATAAGCCTGAAAGGGGCCAATTTGCTGAGTCAAGGCCACACGGCACCCTTGGTATACAGTATGTGGTGGAGTGCTCCGGATGCTCCCCTGAGGTTATTGGCTCGGTTGATCAGGTCCAGGGCATACTTCTTGAGGCCGCTAACAAGGCAGGCGCTCAGGTTTGGGCGGTATCCGTCCACAGGTTCCCTCCGAATGGGGTATCGGGCGTTGTGGTCATATCCGAATCCCACCTCTCCGTTCACACCTGGCCTGAGGTTCGTTATGCGGCACTTGACATATACACATGCGGGAATCACACGAAACCCATGGAGGCCGTGAAGTATGTCCTCTCAGCCTTTGGTGCAACCACATCCCACATCACCGAAATAGAGCGAGGCCTGGACGACAACGACCAGATATTCTATCACTCCATAACCACCTGGGAGGAATAGGGTTCACCTGAGGAACTCGTATATCTCCCTCGCCAGCTTCTTCCCTATGCCCGGAACCCTCTCGATCTCCTCAAGGGACGCTCCCCGGAGCCTATCAAGCGAACCAAAATACCGCATGAGCGCTTTCTTTCTTTCCGGGCCTATGCCCTCAAGGCCATCCAGGACCGAACCCATTCCCCTCCTCCCACGGAGGGTCCTGTGATAGCTGACCGCGAAACGGTGCGCCTCATCCCTTATCCTCTTGAGAAGGATAAGGGCCTTTGACCTCCCGGGAAGGATTATTTGGCCGCCATCTGGTAGATACAGCTCTTCGTATCTCTTCGCGAGAGCGGCCGCTGGGATGCTCAGCCCAAGCTCTTCCATAGCCGCAAGCCCTGCGCTGAGCTGGCCCGGCCCCCCGTCTATGAGTATGGCATCGGGGAGCTCCTGCCTTTCATCAATGAGCCTCCTCAGCCTCCTGTATATCACCTCTTTCATGGCACCGTAATCGTCAGAGGGTCTGGCTGTCCTTATCTTGAACCTTCGGTAAAGGCTCTTTGCTGGCCTTGCTCCCAAAAAGACAACGCATGAGGCCACTGTTTCTTTCCCCGATGTGTGCGATATGTCAAAGCACTCTATCCGCTCCAGGTTATCAGCCCCAAAGATCTCAGCGAGCTCCCTGAGCCCTTGGTGCACGGGCTTTCTCGCTTTCTCCAAAGCCCTCATCAGATGCTCCTCAGCCGCTGCGGCCGCTATCTCAACGAAGCTCCTGTCGTTCCTCCCCGGCTTTGTTATCCTTATCCTTCGGCCTGCCCTCTCAGAGAAGACCTCCTCTAGGAGCGGAAGCTCATCCGGCAAGGGAACGCAAACGAGCCTTTCGGAGTTTATGGGCCTCGATGTGTAGTAGTCCTTCAGAAAAGCGGAGATTATCTCAGGGGGTTCCGTATCGCGGGGGCTCTCCATGAGAAACCTCTCCTCAACCCCTGGCCTGCCCTCTCTCAGAGCATAGAGCACCACTGCCGCGATGTTCCCGGCTGAGCTGAGGACGATGATGTCCCTTGACTCGCCCCCCTCCCCGAAACCCGCTGGAGCAGCCAACGTCTTTCGGAGGGCGAGAAGCCTGTCCCTCAGGGCCGCGGCCGTCTCAAACCTGAGCTCCTCGGCCGCTTTTGTCATAGCGGATTCAATCTCTCGCTCAGCATCAGAGCCCCTCCCTGAAAGCAGATCAACTGCTCCTTTTATGTAGCTGGCATAGAGAGCCGGATCAACCTCTAGCTCGCACGGGCCCGGGCATCTTCCCATGTGATAATAGATGCAAAGCTTCACCTTCCCCGATGGGAGGGAATAATTGCATGGCCTTATTGGGAAAAGGCTCCTTATTGCCTGGATCGTCCTGCGGGCCGCGGCCGCGTCCGGATAAGGCCCAAAATACAACGAGCCATCCTCCACGAGCTTCCTCGTTGGAAATATCCGAGGCCACGGCTCCTTAACGGTTATCTTTATGTATGGATAATACTCCCCGCCAGCCAGCCTTATGTTGAAGGGAGGCTTCTGGAACCTAACGAGCGAAGACTCCGTGAAAAGGGCTTCGGCCTCAGAACCCGTTACCAACCACTCAAGGCTGTGCGCTCGCGCGAGCATGGCTCTTGTTTTTGGGTCATCCGAGCTCAGATACGAAGAGAGACGAGCCGAAATATCCCTCGCTTTGCCCACATAGAGGTAGGCCCCCTTCCTGTCCCTGAAGATATAGACCCCAGGCGCGGAAGGCGCTGAACGGACGAGCTCGCGGAGAATAGCCTTGTTCAGGTGAAGCTATTATATACCATCGGGCTGACAGGGCGCAAAATAGCCAAGTTCGCTCAAAACTAAGACCTAACCCTGAGCTACCAGAGGATAATGCTCAAGCTCAGAGGGGTTCTACATAGGGAGAGATTGTGAAATTGAAGAGCACACGAGGGAATGCCCTCGCGTGCGTTAACCTCTACTCGTTCTTCTGGTTCATCAGATACTCAACTAGCTCATCCGGCTCCTCCCATCCTCCGTGAATGCCCAACACCTTCTCTGGGTCTTCTTGATCTTGAACCTCTGGCGGTGGGGTCTAGCGTATCTGTTCAGCTTTGCTATGGCGTATTTCCTGGTTTTCAGCACGGTGATGGCCATATACTCGTCCCTATCCTGGACTTCTCCTTCTTGGTGGCCCTTCTGTATCTCGGGGCCATTCGCATGCTCAGCTGATATTTGCCCTCCCCTAGCTCAGGGTTAGGATTCTATTTTGAGCGAACGCGCGGGGTTGCAATACCCATGCCAGAGGGTATATAATTTGGGTGTGGTTGACTTCTTGGAGGTTTTTGTAGATGTCAGATGAAAGGATAGAAGGAACGGTGCGTTGGTTCAATGCACGCAAGGGATATGGGTTCATAGACAGGGACGATGGACAGGGTTCTGTTTTCGTCCACTACAGCGACATAGAGGCAGAAGGCTATAAGAGCCTAGAGGAGGGAGAGCATGTCTCCTTCGAGGTCATAGAGAGCGACAAAGGGCCAAAGGCTGTGAGGGTGAGGCGTATGTAGAACCTTGGCACCGAAGAAAAGAAGGCCCCCGCGGCGGGGGCCTTCTTTTTTACCCTTTACAGTTATCCTGAAAGGATGAGTCTACTTGTAAGGAGTTTTGGGATGCGCGCGTCCGTTAATCTATCTTGATACCATCCAGAAACCTCTTCATCTCCCTCTTGTCCTCGGATGTAAAACCCCTTCTCCCGTGCCGGGTAAAATCTATGGTGAATATGCGGCTGTCCTTTTTGGTGGCCAGCGCGATATAGCGGTAGGTGAAAGTTTCCTCCTCTTCCATCACATAGGTGGCCTCATAGCCGCGGAGGCCGGATATGGTTATCCTTCCCTCATGCGTAGTTGGTGGATGCTCGACATCCGGCGCGTAGACCATGTAGCGCGCGACCTCATCCGCTGTCCTGCCCGAAAACATCTCCGGATCCATGATGCATGTCACGGTTGCTTCAAGCCCATCGGTATGAGCGAATACGCCTCTGGTCACTTCCACCTCCGATGGGCCCTCTGATGGTTGGTATTCTATCGTCTCCCAACCATCGGGTAGGATCAGGCTCAGGCCAAAACCCTCAAAATCGGCTTCCTGCGTTTCCTCAGGAATAGTTATGCCCTCGCCCTCTTCCAGGCCCTCGCGGAACCTTTGAATCAGCTCACCAAGCCCGCACAAATTGCAGGCAAGCAGTAGTCCGGTTGCTGTTGCTGAAGCTAAGATCCAGACCTTTCTCATAACAACAAATTATATGGGTTTCCGGCCATCGGCCACCACTCAATCAGATCTTTCCCTCCTCTGCCTCCAGAAGGTAAGCGAACCGAGATATTATCTCGTTGAACTCCTCTCTTTGGCGCTCGGAGAGATGAGAATAAAGCTCCCTGAGGAGTTCCCTCCTTCTTTCTATTACCTGCTCTATCACATTTGTCCCTTTGAATGTAAGCCTAACCGTGGAGATGCGCTTGTCATCCGGGGTTTTTTTCTTAGTTATCATACCCTGTTTCTCCAATCTATCCAGCAGGGCGGATATGGTGGATTTGGCAAGATGCAGTTTCTTCGGCATCTCGTTTTGGGACAGTTCGCCTTCAAAGTAAATGGTGGTCATTATGTCAAACTGAGGTGGAGAGAGGTGATGCCTGGAGAGTATCTCCCTTCCGTGTAGCCTGATGAGGGAGCAGATTATCCTGAGGAGGAGCTCCGCCTTCTTTGTTGATTCCTCAAGGCCATCTTCCCGTAAGATATCCATTATAGGGTCTCTATGAGCTCCACATTTGCCCTCGGAACGGTAACGCACCTGCCATCCTCAAGCCTCAACTCAAGTATCCTGACCTTGGCCTCTGTCTCTATGACGGTTGGCTCAGGGGGCAGCTTCGTGACCTCGCCTATGAGGCCGAAGTAAGGCTCCCGGATAACCCTCACCAGGGAACCTATTTCAAGCACCCCTTCGTCCACTGTCTCCTCAGAAATCAGGGATTCCTCCTGGGTTGGAACGATTATCTCCGGCCTTATTACGCCAGCCCTTATCTGGGTTGCGCCGTTAGCTGATGCTATTTTGCCCTCAAGGCTCTTGAGGAGCTCAAAGGTCTTGTGCGCCATTCTCAGCCTTCCGAATCCTTCTGTGAGGATCACGGTTAGCCCTACATCCTCCTGGCCCGTTATGGCAACGCCTATATCATAGCCCAGGAAATCCTTTAGGTTCCTGTCATCTGTTCCCCCTGCTACAACTGCCACCGCGCCAAGCTCTCTGGCTTTGCGCATGGCTTCTACTGAGATAAAGCTTCCACCGACTATCACTTTCCCTTTCGCGTCCTCCGTTATCAGGGATGGCAGAAGCTCCTGATCCGGAGAATCAACCACCACCTTTATCTCGCCTATTACCTCGCCCCCTATCCCGAATATCCCCTGAACAAAAGACGCTGTGGTCTCAATCAGGACGCCTTCCCTTTCTATTACCTCAACGACCTTGCCGTCAATGTATGCCTTTACCTCTATGGGGAGCGGGGGTTCCCTCAAGATCACCTGTCCCGTTATGGCGGATATGGATTCTATCGTTCCGTCACAAGGAGCCTTTAGCGATGTCTTCATGAGCCCCATTATGCCCTTGGATACGGCAACCAGATCACCCTTTTTGACAGCCTCGCCTTCCTTAACCCTCATGGCCTCAGGGACCTCGTTTGGTTGTATGCCGAGCTTGCCAGCTACATTCAGGGGAACCACATTCCCCGGAAGGTCTGCCTTCGCAACCGTCTGATCCGCTTTGACCCTGTCCCCAAGCTTCACGAGAACCGTTCCTGGGACAGGAAGCCTCCTCTCTTTTCTTATTACTGTGGCTTTTGTGACCTTAAGTCCTGGTGTGTAAGCGTGTCCCATTATCTTCCTCCCTGTGGGTTGACCGCTCCGGGTGCGATGAGCGGCGTCTTTTCCGTTATAGAGTTTATTAGGCTCTCAGCCTCAGGGCCTTTTCCCTGAGCCTCCATCACTTCCCTTAGGCCGTTCGTGACCATGGTGTCCGTGAACCCCATGGAGAGCACCCTCTTGTAGAGTTCTTCAGCCTTAGCGTAATCCCCCTTCTCCCTGTAGAAATCCGCTATCAAAACGAACCCCAAGGGGTCCTGCATGCCCGATGATAGAACCTTCTCGTAGTATCTGGCGGCCTCGTCAAGTCTTCCCTGCGCTCTCATAAGGTCACCCATCTTCATGTCAATCATGGGACCGGGCTGGATCGAAGCGGCCTCCTTTATGAATCCTTCTGCCTTGGTGTAATCCCCGAGCTTCGTGTATATCTCAGCGAGAGAAAGGCTTATGTATAGCTTCTGTCTCTCTAGGCCTGGCGCTCGCTCAGAGGGTATTTGGTCAAGGAAAGCCTTCCCCAGCTCCAGCTCATCAGCGGACCTCCTGAGGTCGCCGCGCTGGGCAAGATAGCTTCCGAGAGAGAACGCGACCTGCGCGTAGTTTCGGACTATCTTCTCGTTCGTGTCATATCTATCGGTTTTCGGCACCCTCTTGTCAAGGATCCCCCTGTATCTGAAAGCGCGCTCGGCCGGGATCTTGTGATAACCCGAATATTCGCTCAGATATTCAAGGGGTGCCATGGCATCGTGAAGCGTGTAAGCGGTATAGTCCGGGCTGAGGTTCTCAAGGGGATAACCCCCGCGGGGCCCTGTCTCATACGAAACGAGCCTGAACGCCATTCCTTCCATGAGGAGATAATTCTCCCAACCCTCCCAAGCCTCAGGGGTCGTGGTCATGGCGAAGTATATGTTTGTGCTGAATGCTTTGCCGTAGAAGACCTCTTTCGCAAAAGCGGCCGGATCATCAAGGTAGATGAGAGGCACATCCATGAAAGCGCCGTCGGCAGAGGGTATCCTGGTGAAGGTCTTTGGCTTGTATCCCGAGGATGTCGCTATCATATCCCTTATGGCGAAGTCCCTGAGGGTCATTATGGGAAGGCCGAGCATTTCACCGGTCTTCTGGGCCTGAAGCAGATCCGCCCTCAGGATGTCCCTCCTGCCGCCATAGAGGCCCAGAAGGGGGGTTCTCTCGTATGATACATAGACCCTGTGCAGGCCCCCTTTCGTGTCCGGGACATCTATCTCAAAACCCTGAGGGCCAACGCTTGCTACCTTGCACTGAAGAGGTATGACGGGCGGAAGCCTGTCTATGTCCTCGTAAGAGAAGGATATTGGCGCGCCCCACGCCTTGACCTGCCTGATATACCAATTGGTGTTAAGGAGGGAAAGGTTTGCTATGACTATGTCCTTCCGGATCTTTAGGACCTCCTGCGCGAACCACAGCGGAAATGTGTCGTTGTCCCCGTTCGTGAACATTACCCCTCCTGTTGATGGGCTTATCAAGAGGTTGTAGGCCGAGTCCTCAGCGAGATAAAACCTGGAGCGGTTGCACTCCGGGTAAAACTTGTAGAACTGCCACCCAACCGTGAATGCCGCGAGCGGATAGAAGACCGCTGAGACCACCCACCACTTCCTGAGATACTTGCCAGCGATCCTGAGGAGCTCCCAGAGTCCTATCCCAGCATAAAGGCATATCATTATGTGAGCGGTCGCGTAGAAGTAGTCCCTGTCCCTCACCTCAGTTGGCAAGAGAGGCTCTCCCGTAGTGGGATGAACCCCGCCAACCGGCTGGGTAGGCGAGTCCTTGAGGTTGAACGCGAACCAGAACCCAATCGTTGCCAGGATGAAAACGAGGCCGAGGAGCCAGACAACCTTTGTCCTGTTCAGGAACTTCCTTGAGAAGTCGTTTGAGAGCTGGGTGACCAGTCCGACCAAACCGAGAAAGATGAGGGCCACTACGCTGAGAGTGTTGTATTGCCAGTTGAAATACTTTATGAAGACCTTGAACTGCAGGACAGGCGCTATCCTCCTGGGGAACATCTTCGCCGGTTCGTATTGCTTGCGGGTCAGCACATCCATGAAGGCTTGCCAGTTGTAGGGATCTGCCTCGTTTATCCAAGCGGCTGTTGGATGGTGATGGAGATAGTAAGCCCTAACTATGAGCCAAAACTCTACGGAAACCGCGAGAATTATGAGAATGAGCGCCAAACCTCTCCAGTCCTTCCAGAGCCTTCCCCTTATATACATCATCACTATTGAGAGGAGGCCTCCTGAGACCATAGCAAAGGTCTTGTTGGCAAATATACCGTATATGAGCGCGATGCCGGATACCGCGAAGAGTATGGTCCAGACATCCGTGAAGTCCCTGAAAAAATCCGCTCGCCAGAAGTAGAAAACCATCAGAGCGAGGCCGAGAGCCACCATGCCTTTGCTCATATTGGATGCTTGATATGTGAACTCCATCAGGCCTGCCAGCAGAATCAGGGCGCCCAAAAGCCCTATGAATTCCTTGCCGAAAATGAGGCGCGGGTGGACTATCGCAACGAATACGAACATGGCTGGCAAGGCAAATATCGCGGTGAGGTGGATGCCTGTCGCCAGAACAATCAGGTATGTCCCAGCGAGGAGGAACCTCGTCGCCCACTCGTCCCATCCCCTTCTCCTATACCAGAGGAGCGTCAGGTAGACTGCCAGAAGGGCAAAGAAGTTCGCGGGGGTGTATGTTTCTGCCTCTATTGAGTTCATCCAGTTCACTGCCCCGAAAGCGGCCATTAAAGCGGCAAAGGCCGCAGAAACATGGAGGATGTGCCTCGGGGTCTCGGGCTTCCACAGGGTTATGGTGTCGTAGATTATCAGATAAACCAGGCCCGCGGTGAACGCGCCCATGGCTATGGGAACGAAGGTCATTCTGAGAACAGACTCAACCGCCGGGACGCCGTTTATCAGCCTGTAAATGAAGGCAAGGGGAAGGGGGAGGATGTCAAAGAACTTGCATAGGATAACATAGAGGGGGGTTCCTGGTGGGTGGGGAACACCGAGGATGTGGGCAGCGGCAAGGAACTCGCCCACATCCCAAAATACCACCGTTGGAGCGGTTGTCTGGAAATAGACAGCGAAGACAAATAGGGTTATCAGGCCAAACAGGGTCCACTTCAGGTTCTCTCCGGCAAACCAAGACCTCAGCCTTTCGTTCATGGCCAAATTCTAAACCATGTGAGGGGAGCCGGGCAAATATCCTTTTGAGGCACCGAGTCCCATGAGAATTAGCACCCTACTCGTGCTCTTGCGGATACTCGCCCAGGAGGGCGCGGATCTCTTCTCCGACGGGGAGCTCTGCATGGCAGTTTCGGCTGGCATCCCCCAACGGGATCCTCCTCATGGAAACTCCGAGTCCAGCAGAGGTTCTGGTGCACGATGGCAGGTGGGAGGTGATCAGGGATATAGAGAAATTCTCGGACCTCCTCTTGGGTCAACGCGTTCCGAGCCGCCCGCGAGGTTCCTGCCGTTCTCCGAAAGCGTGAGGGTTCCAGAGGCTTACTGAGGAGCTATCTCACCACTGATACGCCGGAGAAATCTCCCGCTCTCCAGAAATAGACCCCCTGTTCAAGACCTATCCGGTCTTCACCCTTTGAGATGGTTCCGGCATAAACGAGCCTGCCGTCAGGCCTGTAGAGAGTAAGCTCCAGTTCTTCGCCGGAGAAAAACTTCAGGCCACCAGCAAAAGGAACACATCTAACATAATGTATACCGTGTTCCGGAAAACCCTCTTCAGCTGAGACCGGAGGGCAAAGGGAGGCTCTGGAAAAGGTCGGGTCGTTCTCGTTGAGGGGCTGATCGGCTAGGAAGGGGCTATAGCTGGCGTCCCAAGTAATTGACGAGCTGGAGAGAGAGACAGCCGTGATCTCCGGTGAGCATGGGATAGCGCAGGATGGATAGGTTCCATCCGCGTTGAATTTTATGATGAGAACATCGGAACCGCCTGCTCCGAGGCCATAGGTATAACCGGTAATGGCGTATCCTCCGTCGGTGGTTTGAATTATGTCATACGCGACATCCGAGCCGCTTGTTCCGAATGTGTATGCCCAGACTAAGGAGCCATCCTCGGCTATCTTGACCACGAAACAGTCATAGCCAGCGAGTCCATAGCTCGTTGTTGAGCCCGCTATAACATATCCTCCGTCTATAGCTGGGATTATGGAGTTGGGCCAGTCCGAACCAGAGCCACCTATTGTCCTTGCCCAGACGAGGTCTCCGGATGAGTTTAGCCTTATCACGAGGAAGTCATAGGAGCCCGCGCCAAAGCTCCATGAGCCACCCACAGCTATGTAGCCATTATCCGGGGTCTCAACTATGGATGATGCCTCATCTATGGATGACCCTATGAATGTCCTTCCCCAGACCAGGCCGCCGGTGGAGTTTGTCTTCAAGACGAGAAAGTCATCATTCCCAACGCCAATATTGGTGTAGCCGGCAATCGCGTATCCGCCATCGCTGGTTCTTATGACCTGGTTGGGGTAATCCCAGTTCGGCCCGCCAAACCTCTTTCCCCAGGTCAATCCGCCGGTGGAGTTCAGCTTCAGAAACAATATGTCCGCTGAGCTCGCGCCCATTCCAAAGGCAACAACAGCGTAGCCACCGTCAGGGGTTCTTATGATGCACTGGGCCGCGTCGTCGCTCGTTCCGCCGAAGGTCTTTGCCCAGACCAGGCCGCCCGTGGAGTTTATCTTCATAACGAGGGCATCAGCAGAAGCAGGAGGCCCATACATGCCTGCCATCACATATCCGCCGTCCCCGGTTAGATCAACCGAATAGACATCCTCGTCGCTGTCCATCAGTGGCCCGTATGTCCTTTGCCAGACCAGTTGGCCCGTGGAGTTGACTTTGAATGCAAGGGCCTCGTCCGCGAAGCTTGGATCGAGCCTTCCGCCAACCGAGACAAAGCCTCCGTCAGGAGATTGAACTATTGAAAACCCGCCGTATTCCTCGGATGAAGTCCCGTATGCGTTGGCGAAGAGGCTAATGGAAAGCAGAACGCCAAAGTTTATAAATGTATACAACATATCACTTCACTCCTTGAGACCTCTTTTGTTCGTTTCATTAAGTTATTCTAAAGCTTCAGGTCAAGATCGTTCAAATTTTGCTTTGGTCTCAGGTCTTTCTCCTGTTTGCTCGCATCCGAACCGCCAAATAAGGGAAAACCCGCACTCCAGCTTATGGGCTGGTCTCTCAGAGGCCCCACTTAGGCCAAGCGATAAGGCATCCGAAAACATCAACGCGGTTCTCGGCGTTCCAGGAAGCGGAGTAGTGTATGTTCCCCCAAACAAGAGCCTTCAGGGGAAATGTGGCGGACGCGAGGGCCTCCGATAGGCCTTTTCCCGCTACGGGATGGGAATACAGAAACCTTATAAAATAAGCCCTTCCCCTGAGGCCCACTGAGGCATAGTCTGCCTGCATTTCCTGTGAGAACTTCAGTTCTTCGTGATAGTAATACTCTGCATTGATGTCAAATTGCCTAAACGAGACCAGAGGGCTGACCCCGTATCTCTGGTTTCCAAACTCATAACCTCCTGATACCCCTGCGTGCAGAAACCCGAAAGAGGCCGATCCCACTGGCTCTTGCTCTTTCGCGGTGTCTCTGAACAGGAGCCCGCCTCCTCCGATTTCCCCGTTTCCCAGAAGCCAAAAACCTCCGGATTTCAAAAGGATGCCGATGCCAATCCGGGGCATGAAATCTCCTGTTGAAACCACGGAGGCAACCGAGTCGTCCGGAAGGCCCAGGTGTGCCCTCCAGGTCTTGATGTTGAATGGCTCAGAGTTGATCTTTGAGGGGAAAGCCATCCCCAAGCTTCCAGATATGCTCAAGTCAAACGCTATAATAGCCACCGCGATCATGTTTCCGATAATTATAAGAGCACCCTTTGTAACGAAACCATATTTCTCTGCGTCATAATATGCAAGTGGATGATGAGCGGCTCGTTGAGAGAGCGAAAAAGGGCCACATGGCCTCCTTTGAGGTCCTCGTCATGAGATACTCTCGTATGGTGTTTGCGGTTGCTTATTCGGTGCTCGGGGACGCCGAGGCCGCGCGGGACGCTTCCCAAAATGCTTTTCTAAAGGCATATCTGGGTCTAAAGGGCTTCAGGGGAGACTCCCGTTTCTCAACATGGCTCTACTCAATAGCGAGACGCTGTGCCATTGATATGGCGAGGCGCATGATGAAGGCGCCTGAGAGCATAGAGGATGCGCCTGAGCCATACGGCCTTCCCGATCGCAGGGGAATGATATTGGATGAGGCCTTGAGGTCTTTGGACGAGCGCGAGCGCGAGGTCATAAACCTCCACTACAAGGCAGGGTTTTCTGCGGGTGAGATAGGGGATCTTCTCGGTTTAACCGAGGTGAATGTCCGGGTTATAATGTTCAGGGCTAGGAAGAAGCTTCGCGAAGCCCTAAGGGGTAAAGAGGATGAACTGCTCGGAGGCCAGGGATAAAATCCCGGAGTATCTCGCGGGATTGCTGGATGACCCCGCTGAGCTCCTGAAGCACTTGGAGGCCTGCCAGGCATGCCGAGGGGAGATGGAGGTTTATCGGAGGCTTGATGCCATGCTCTCGTTCCCCCAAATGCCCCCTGATTTGCCTGGCCAGATAATTGAAAGAATGAGGGCCTACAGGCTCAGCTATGCCTCTCTCGGATTGGAAGCCCTTACATGGCTTGGGGCTGGACTCGGCGCTTCACTTGCCATATGGCTCGTGATGCTGATGAATCTGAACTCAATAAAGGACATTATCAGGTTCATCTTGGCCGTCATATAGTTGGCGGCTCATCTTCACCTTGAAGTTCCAAACCAAAACCCTTATATTTTAGCTATGCTCGTTTTTCTGTTAGCGGTTTGGATTTATCATCCCAGGCTGGCGAACGCTTGCCTGGCTATCCCTGGTGATTCCCTGGTTGTCCTCTATGCCTCTGGCCAGCCGAACCCGGCCTCCCTCAGGATCCAGAGCAGGTTCTCGGAGTATGACCTAGGCTCATCAACCCCCACCCCTGCGGATACCCTTTGGCGCTCGTCCTTCAGTATCCCATACATTGCAGAGCCAGGGATTTACGACATGATCCTCTCAACCCCCGAGGGCTCAGATACCCAGGCCAACGCTCTCATGATCTATCCGGCATGGAGGGATACGGTTGTTTTCCTTCAGCTCACTGACATCCACATAGGCAACACGGCGCAGGAGCTCCTTAGGTTTCGCCAAGCAGTAATTGAGGCCAACACCATATATCCTGATTTCATCGTGATAACCGGAGACCTAGTTGAGGCCGGCGAGGAAGCTGAATCCCCGACCTGGTATGCTCAGTTCCTTGATGCCGCGTCCGAGCTCATGGTGCCCATTTTTACGGCCCCTGGCAACCACGATCACGCTCCTAGGACCACAATGACCAATTACCCCGCGCTCGTGAACCCCGAGTTGAATTACCTCTTCACCTATTCGGATTGGCTTCTTATGCTTTGCATGAACACGGGACCTCTTGACCCAGATTCCCCAAACGCCCGTTGCTGGGGTCTGGACCCAGGCCAGATAGCCTGGGCTGATTCTGTGCTCAGCGAACACAGCTCCTTCACCCAGAAGCTCGCCATGATGCACGGCCCTGTGATTGACTACGATGGCTCGGACAGATCAAACACCCACGGAAGGGATGAGTTCATAAACCTCTCAAAGAACCAAGGGCTCAGTCTTGTCCTCCACGGCCACACCCACCATAACCGTTTCTTTCTCTCGGATAGCACATGGATTCAGGGAGATGTTTCGGTTTATCCAACAACCCCTTATTTTCTTCAGGCGCTGAGCACCTGTAAGCCCAGCAAGGACACCTTGGGCTACAGGAGGGTTGAGATAACGAGGGACACGATCACATCTTTCCTTGAGGATCAGGACAGGAACGGGCTTCCGGATGGCCTCGGTTCGCTTTTGCTCTGGAATCTCAGGCTCAGCTATGTCTATAACTATGACAGCACGACCTGCACGATAACCATAGACAACAACAGCCCAAGGACATTCTACAGAGGGAGGGTTTGGCCCAAGATGAACCCCGGTTATGAATATGATGTCCTTGGACCCGGGCATATCCTGCGCATGGCGCCCGATGGGTTCGCCGAGGTTCTGGTTGATAGCATCCCCTCCGATGACACGACCACCATCTATATACTGCCAAAGATCTCTGTTTCTGAGCGCGAGCGCGAACAGCCGGGCCTCGTCTTCGCTGGCAGAACGCTAAAGGCCTTTCCCGGCCCGGGGCTATACGCGAGGCTCTCGATCTACGATGCAACGGGCAGGCTAATAGCCGTATTGAAGGAGGGGCTTTGGGAGGAGCCCTGTGAGTTTGGACTCGGCTTTCTTAAACTCGGCTCGTATATAGCTGTTCTGGAAGGAAAGGGCCTCAGGAGGATGGTTGTTTTCGTGGCAAGATAGCGTGAAGGTGGCATCCTGAACCCGTTGGGCCTTATAATTTAACTACTAGAAAGGAAGGTTATCATGGCTTACGATCTACACGGCGCTCTAGAACATGCCATTGAGATAGAAAAAGAAGGCATGAGGGCATACATGGACTTCGCTCTGAGGACATCATCCTCCGATGGCAAGGACATGTTCATCTGGCTAGCGAGGGAGGAGTTCGCGCACATGAGGCTTTTTGAGAGCATGAAGGCTGTGGCCAGCCGATCCCCGACCGAAAGCCTCAAGATACCGGAGTCTGAGATCCAGCGATTCATGCCACGCTTGAAAAAGATGGAGCGCACCAAGGGAAGCAAGTCAGATGCCCACGATGCTGATGCTCTCCGAGCCGCGCTCAGGATGGAGATTGAGACAAGGGATTTCTACCGTGAGCAGTCAGAAAAGGCTGATGACCCCAAGGTTAAAGAGGTCTTCAAACAGCTGGCGGAGGTTGAGGAAGGCCACCGCGAGCTCATCCAGGCTCAGCTGGACTTCGTTACACAAACTGGGTTCTGGTTCGGCATGATGGAATTTGATGTGGAGGGAAGGGCGTGAACAGATCCGCTTTTCACAAGATCAGCTACGGCGTCTTCGTCGTGGCTTCAAAGAAAGGAGACAGGCTCAACGGCCAGATAGCGAATGTCGCTGTTCAGGTCACCGCGGAGCCGCCCAAGATCGCGGTCGCGCTCAACAACGGGAACCTGACCTGCGAGTTCGTGAAGGAATCAGGGATATTTTCGGTCTCTGTCCTGGCCCAGGATACACCCATGCCCTTCATCGGCAAGTTCGGGTTCAAGTCAGGCCGAGAGATCGATAAGCTCTCGGACACGAAACACTTCATCGGCAAGACCGGCGCGCCCGTAGTCACGGAGAACGCGGTCGCTTGGTTTGAGTGCAGGGTAACGGAGTCGGTGGATGTGGGAACCCACACGATATTCGTGGGCGAGGTTCTGGATGCGGAGGTCCTTGCCGAGGCTGAACCCATGACTTATGCCTATTATCACCAGGTAAAGAAGGGCTATTCTCCGCCGAAGGCCCCAACATACCAGGGAGAAGAGCCGATGTCAAAAGAACCCTCAGAAGCAAAGGCACTTTTGAGAAAATACCGTTGCTCTGTCTGCGGCTACATCTATGACCCCGAGAAGGGGGATCCGGATGGCAAGATACCGCCCGGAACCTCATTTGAGAGCCTGCCGGATACCTGGACTTGTCCTGTCTGCGGGGTAACGAAGGACATGTTCAAGCCCATAGAGTAAGGTTAGAGCTCAAGCGTGGGTGCAGGGGGTTTGTTTCGTCCGTTAGAATTTTAGGCCTTATGATTGAGAAGGTAATTTTTCTGCTTCTCTTTATCTTTGGCTGGATGGCTTTCATCTATGGGATATGGCTCAGGTGGTCATCCGCCCGAAAGGGCAAGGCCATAAAAAGAACCGATAGGCCCCTTCTGCGGCTCTGGGGAGCACTGTGGAGACCCATTATACAGTCTTGCTCCATAGGTGGCAGGAGGATATTCTCGGGGATAATGCACGCTTTTATAGCGTGGGCCTTCTTTGCCTTCGTTGCGACCGTGGCTTTCAGCGTATCAGGAGGCCTTGGAGGCCCCTCTCTGCATCGGATACCCGCGCTCAGGCACCTCGCGACCCTCCTGGATTTAACCGCTTTTCTCGCGCTCATAGGGGTAGTGACCCTTGCCATAAGGAGGTTTGCCCTTAGACCCCGTGGGCTCTATGTGGATACCGAGGGAGGAGGTGTTCTCGTTCATCCGAAGGCCAGGTTCATGCCCACCATTGAATCAATTATAGTCTTCTCGCTCATATTCCTGCATATGGCATCGTATTTCCTGGAAACTGGCGCCGCAATGGCCGCGGAGCCGGATGCTTTTGCGGGCCTCTTTTTGCCGTTTTCATCGCTGGTGGCCTCAGTGCTTTCGGGAGGTTCAGCCCACGCTCTTCAGAAAGCGGGTTGGTGGATGGGCATGGGGGTTTTCATTGCTTTCCTCTTTTACATGCCGCACTGCAAGCATGTGCACCTTTTCTTCGGGCCAGTGAACCTCTTCTTCAGGAAGATGGAGCCCCACGGAAAGATGGAGAGGCTGGAGCTTGAGAACGAGAACCTGGAGCACTTCGGCGCCATAAACCTGGCTCATCTTCCCTGGAAGAACCTTCTTGATTCCTTCGCCTGTATAGAATGCGGCAGGTGCCAGGACAATTGCCCCGCTTATCTGACCAGAAAGCCCCTTTCCCCGAAATCGGTCGTTGAAAACACGAGGTTCCTACTCTGGGAAAGGGCCTATGATAGGCCAATAACAGAGGGGGTTCTCACCCAAGACGCGATATTCTCCTGCACTACCTGCTCGGCTTGCATGGAGATATGCCCGATGGCAAATGAGCCGATGATGGCCCTCCTTCACGCCAGGCAGGGGCTCGTGCTTGACATGGGTCAGAACCCCCCTGAGCTAAACCCTGCCTACAAAGCCCTTGAGATATACGGTAATCCATGGGGCATAGAGGCTGTTAAGAGGGACGAGTGGTTCTCGGACACAGGGGCCAAGAGGTTTGATCAGGCCGAAAACCCCGAGTATCTTCTCTGGGAGGGATGCGCTGGCGCGCTAGACCCTCGGGGCCAAAAAATAGCAAGGGCTATGGTCAGGATCCTCCTGGCCGCGGATGTGAGATTCGGGGTGGCTGGTTCTCTGTTCAAGTGCAACGGGGATCTCGCCCGCAGAACGGGAAACGAGTATCTCTTTCAGATGCTGGCCGCCGAGAACGCTGAGACATTCTCGGCCCTGGGGGTGAGAAGGGTTATAACCATATGTCCTCACTGCTATTTTGTTCTCAGAAATGAGTATCCCCAGTTCGGGGTGAGAATCAGCGTGATAGACCACCCGAGATTTATCCTGAAGCTGATCCAAGAGGGCAAGATAAGCCCTCCTCGGACAGGGAAGCTCATAACATATCACGATCCCTGTTATCTCGGAAGGCACTCGGGCCGCTACGACGAACCGAGGGCTGTTCTCTCTCATATGGGCGAGATAACAGAGATGAAGAACGCACGAGCCTATTCCCTCTGTTGCGGTGGAGGAGGCGGGCGCTTCTTTATGGAGGAGAGGATTGGCGAGAAGATATACAGGCGTAGGACATCCGAGGCCATTGGGACCCGGGCGAGCCTCATAGCGACCGCTTGCCCATTCTGCGCGACCATGCTTGAGGATGGCCTCAAGGATGCTGATAGAGAGGATGTGATGGTCAGGGATGTGGCTGAGCTCGTGGCTGATGGGATCGGAGGTCTGTAGCTCTCACCCCTACGAATGCGTGGCCCGAGGCCGATTTTGCTTTCTTCACCTGATCTTTATTACCCTGATCATCCCCTTCTTGGTCCCTATGAAATAGACCCCCGGCTCAAGCCACCCCCCAAATCTCTTATCTGTTGTTGCGAAGAGGAGCCTTCCGCTCGCGTCATATACATGATATGGGCCTTCTGCTCCCGATATGGTTATTTCTGTTCTGAAAGGATTTGGAACGGCCTGGATGCCCTGGCACGGCTTCCCAGACTCCTCTGATCCAACCGGCGGAAGGGGCAATTTGTAGACGAGCATATCCTTGTTTGTTCCCCCGGCCACGGTTCCGCCAGCGGCTATCACATAGCCTGTTTTATCCCAAGCGCAATCCTCTGACCAATCGTCGTATCCTAGGCTGTGGTCTATTGTTGTTCCCCAGACCGAATCTCCACTCCAATTGTATTTTCTGATCCAGAACTCCGCGTCCTGGCCGTTCTCCTGGAGTAGGCCTGAGACCAGAACCGTGTCCCCGGGCCCGACATCAACGCCGTAGAGGCTATATCTTATTGCTCCTGAGGATATGCTTCTCTGCCACACGGGAGAGAAAGTGCTGGTGTATCGGCAGACATAAGAGCTTTTCGGGTCTGAATCAACCCTCACGACGAAGACCAGGTCTCCGCTGGGGTGGACATCTATGTCCTCAACGAACTCCCAGTAGTTCGTGGGATTGAACTCAACTCGCCTCACCTCCTGGCCGGTTGTTCTGGAGAACTCAACAAGCATTGCCTTGTAATTGGGTAGGGGATAATCAACCCTGCATCCGCCCGCAACCGGATTGCCCGCGGAGTTGACGCAGACCGAGTGGCCAAAAGCATCAGCGCCGAAGATGCCGCGTCCGTTCCAGTATACTGTTCTGATGAGGGTTCCTCCTGTATCAATGTAGTGGAGGACCATGGTGATCGTGTCCTCAACGGTGTCATTCTCAAAGCCAACCGCGAAGACCCTGTCCCTGTCAACCCATATGTCGTGCACCTCATAAAGAGCATTGCTGTTTGGGCCAAAGGAGAAGCTCCACCTGAAGCTTCCTGTTGATGTGTATTTCACGACGAGCATCTTATTGGCCAGATAATCTGTCATGCACACATAGATATTGTTGTCGGTGTCGGTGTCAATGCCCCTGAAGAGCTGGTTGCCTGGGTTTGGTATGGGGGTATCCCAGAGGAGATTGCCCGAGGAGTCGTATTTCCAGATGTGTCCGTCAATCGTTCCGGTTCCAGGGTTGTAGCTGTCTCCGCCGACTATGATGTTGTTTGCGCCGTCCACACAAACCGAGTATCCCCAGTCATCTCCCCCGCCATCCCACTGCCTCCACCAACCCCCTGCGAGCAAAATTCCCATCATAAAACCAATCATAATGAACCTCCGCTTACAAATTATAATCCAACTAGCACATGAACCGCAAGCGCCACGAGTTGAACCAAAACCGCCTATGGCAATATCCTTTAGCCCATGCGGAGAAAGTATATTCTGGTTTATCTTTTGGTCTCGCTAGTGCCTTCACTGGCCGCGGCCGCTGTAATTTGGAAACTCGGTCCAATCCATGAGCGTCAAGGCCTCATTTGGATTGCTTTTCTGATAGCCCTCATAGGCTCATTTGGCTCTGAATACCTCGCCAAATGGCTCAAGAAGCGCCTCCACGGCACAATACCGGAAGACTCTCTCAATTTCAACCTCGTCCTCTTGACCGTAGCGCTCATAGTTCTGTTTTTCAATTCATCGGCCCTCCTCACCTCGTTTCTGGGCGGAAACAAGCTCTTTGCCTGGCTTCTCATACTGATTGGCCTTGTTGATTCTGCTTTAGCGGCCAGGAGCGTAATGAAAGCGGGAAGCAGATGAGGATATTCTTTGCTGGGGATTGCCATTTTGAGCCCAAGCCGGATCCGGAGCGTCTCTCTCGGTTTCTCATGTTTTTGGATGAGATAGATGAGGGGGATACCCTGGTTCTCCTTGGGGACATATTTGATTTCTGGTTTGAATATCCGGACATGATACAGGCTGGGCATTTCCCAATTCTGTGTGCCTTCAAGGAGCTCTCTGAAAGGGCAGAGATATTTTACATACCAGGTAACCATGACATATGGGCTGGGAGGTTGCTTGAATCTTTCGGGCCAAAGGTAAGAAAGGGGGGCGTCATGTTTGACCTCGGGGGGAATAGGCTCATTGCTGTCCATGGAGACATGATAGGAAGGCGCAATAGCCTCGGACGACTAATTCTGGGAAATCCCTTTTTGACCTGGATGTATTCGCTTATTCACCCTGCTCTTGGAGTCCCTCTGGCTTCATGGGTCTCAAAGCTCTCGCGAGTCAAGTCAGGAAGGCTTGAGCTGCCGCCGGAGGTCACTGCTTGGATGCTCAAGGAAATGACGGAGGACATCCGGTGCCTCGTGGCAGGACACTTCCACACCCCTTTCCTCCGGAAGGTCAACGATAAAGTCCTGGCTTGCGCTGGGGATTGGCTAAGCGCTTTCACATACATAGTCTTGGAGGGTGAGTTTCTGAGTCTCGTGGGATTCGGTAAAGAAAAGATAGAGGAGGTGAAGATTTGATCTTGGCTCTGGCTTCCGGGCTCTTCTGGCAGAGGGACATTTATTACGACTATGAGGGCGACAGGTTCACGACGATAAGCGTGGACCTCTGGTTTACCAAACTTCACTTCCAGGACGAGAAATGCGAGTTCGGCCAGTATTTCAGTTCTTTCTATCAGGGGCACTTTGCCGGGGGATATATGCTTGAATCCTTTATGCACCCTTGGCTGGGCGACGCGGCATTGCCGATTACTATTTTTGCCTTTGCGGGCTGTGAGCTCGGTGAACATTACATACTGCGAACATGCCCTGTTTCCCTGATGGACATCGCGTGGGCAAGCCTGGGCGCGTATATCTCCGATGCCCACTTCAGAGGAAATATGAACGAATGGGGCTTCAGATACCAGTGGATGATTCTTGATAACCCTTTTTTGAACGAATATACGGGCATTTCTGATATATACCGTGGCCAAGAGGATCTCCCCCTGCTCCTTTGGTGCATAATCCCCGGCAACTATAATCCGTATACATTCGGAATTTACCGTGTGGGCGAGGGGTCCTATTTTGAGATCGGATTCATCTATGTTCCTCTTTGGTCCAGGTTCCACCCTGAGATACCACCGGAAGGCTGGGGGGTTCTCGTGTGGGATACCCGCAGAGGAGTTGGGGTGGGTTCTGAGAAGTTGTCTTTCCCTCCGGATACCCTTCTGGATATCGCGTATACCTATGGTCCATCTTGGTTCGTGCACGAGCGGTTCTGCCCTTATTTCAAGCTCTCCTTCTCCTTCTGATGAAGCTCCTCGCGGTTGTTCCCCTTCCGCCGCCATATACCGGCCCCGAAAACGCGAGCGCCCTCCTTCTTGAGGCCAACCATCCTTTTGATCTCAGGGTCATAAACACGAACTACAGGCGCTCCCCTGAGGCGAGAGGAACAGTTGGGGTTGCTGGCATCGTGAGCCTCATTAGGATCATCCTGGTTCTCCTGTTTCAGCTCTTATCCTGGCGCCCTAGAATAGTCTACTATTCCATAACAGCTACCCGGCTCGGTTGGGTTAGGGATTCCATCGTAATAATCCTCTCCAGAGCCCTTGGATCGCGGCCCTTGCTTCACTTCAGGGGAGGGCATTTCGGTTTCTTCCTCAGAGATACGGACCCCTTCACGCGCCTGGTTGTGAGAGTTTGCCTGAGGCTCGCATCAGGGGCAATAGTTCAAGCCGAACGCCTTGCGCCCATGTTCGCCGGCTTAGTCAGGAGGGTATATGTTTTACCGAACCCGGCTCCGGATTTTCCTCTGGCTCCTTATCCCAGGCCGAGGCGCGTCCTGTTTGTCGGACACCTTTCCCATGCGAAGGGATACACCACCCTTTTGAGGGCCGTGCCAATTGTAGTCAGGGAGGTTCCCTCCGCTAAGTTCGTATTTGTTGGTTGGCCAAAGAGAAGGGAGACGAACATATTTTGGGACGCGACAAGCGGCAAGAGGCTTGTTCCAGAGGATCCGAATGAGGTCTTCTGGAAAGAGATAAAACAGAATGGACTTGAGGGCTACCTTGAGTTCTACAGGGACCTACGAGGAGAGGACAAGATCAGGATCTTTGCATCATCAAGGGTCTTTGTCCTCCCTTCCTATTCAGAGGGGTTTTCGGTCGCTCTAGCGGAAGCACTCTCAGCTGGTCTAGCCTGCATTATAACCCCAGTTGGAGCAGGGCCCGAGATCATTTCCGAGGCCAGGGAGGGTTTTTTCGTTCAGCCTGGGGATCACATCGGATTGGCCGAGAGGATCGTCTCCCTGCTGGCGGATGACCCTCTTTCTGAGAGGATGGGCCGGGCCGCGAGACAAAGGGCTGAGGATTTTTCAGCTCATAAGGTAAGAGAGAGGTTCTGGCGTATAGTTGAGGAGGCAAGCAAATAAAAAGGCCCCGAGAGGGGCCGCGATTATTGAAAAAACTTGGGTTATTTGAGGATCACCTTTCTCTGGAGCCAACCCATCTGTGTCCTGACCCTGACAAAGAACACTCCTTTCGTCAGGGTTGAGATGTCCTCGTTTATCTCGTGCCAGCCGGGCTGGAAATGACCCAGGTCCTTTGACACGACAACCCTTCCGGTCGCGTCATATATGGCGAGCTCAACCCTGGTGTCTCCTGGGAGGCCGAGGGTGAAAGAGAGAATATCCTGAATTGGGCTGGTTTTAAGCCTCAAGCTGAGCTCTTGGGGATGGTCTCCTGGCGCCTCGTATGTATCAAGCGGCCTCGGACACCTGTAGGTTATCTGGAATGTCCCGGAGTTCATGTTCTCTGAGAAAACAGCGAGGCCATAGGTGTCTGCCATAAAATCTGGTTGCCAGATGAGCATTTCATCCCCTCCGGCGCCGGAAGAATTGGCTATCGTGAGGCTCCCTCCGCTGCGCCCCTGAAAATCTCCGTTATCCGGGTCCGCGATCGCTATTCCGAGGTCAATTGATCCTGAGGTTATGTCCACATATATGATGAGGCCATGGGTATCCGATGGGGGGCATTGGACCGGGATTATGTCCCAGCTCCAAGCGACTTCCCTCGCGGTGTAGCTGTATGGCCCGTATGAAGCGCTTGAGGTATCCGAGATGATCCCGTGGCTCCTGCACCATTCCCCGCTTGCAACGCGGTTGCATGTCATCTTGTTGAAGCGAGTGAACCAGTCAACGCCTGTTATGGCACTGCCGAAGCGGTTATGATAGTTTATGAGAACGAAATCCGTCAGATCGTTTCCGGCAAGGTTTGAATAACCCAAAAGGGCTGGATCCCAAATCGCGTTTATGTCGTGCGTGGCCTTGATGAAGACATCGTAATCGTCCGTGCCTCCTGGTTTTGTCCCAACAACAGCCCAGCGCTTCACTGTGTCCGGTTGGACAAACCTGCCCAAGCCGCCGTCCGGTATGTCAATCGGGGTCTCGTTGGTCATGTTGCTGAAGTATGGGTAGAATCCGACGCCGAATGTATCCTCCGGAGCGCCCCCTTGGTTCCACTGGCCTATCTGTATAGCGTATCGGCCGGAGGCCGCCGGCGTGAACACCACGGATTCCCCTGAGCCAGCACCGGTGTTGTTATACCAGCCTTCCCATTCGCCCCTTGCTTGCCAGTTGTATGTCGCGTCGTTCTGCCCGCGATGGATCGCCATGTAGGGGTCGCAGCTGCCACCGACGGGATAAGAGTAAGCGTAGAAGACATAAGCTGAGCCCGCTGTTAGGGAACCAACATCAAAGGGAACCCCAGGGTATCCAGCATCGCACAGGAGGAGAATCTCGTCCCCGAGCATGTTGCTGCTGTTCATGTATGGGCTGGTTGAGTAGCAATCAACGAAAACAGCCTCGTATGACTCGGTGTAGGAACCTGATCCGTAGATGTAATAAGCGCCCTCTGGGGGGCCAGATGATCCTCCTGTGAATATTCCTAGGTATCCTATGTTGTGATTAGCCAGGACATAGTTCAAAGCGTTCGTGCCCGTATAGTTTGAAGCGGCGCGGTAGCTGTCATCGCACCACCCGTCGTTTGAGCCATCGTCGTTGTAGTATAGCTCCACGGTTATGCCGTCTGAGCTCTTGAAGGTCTCCGCGCACCAGAAAGCCCAATCCGAAGGAGCGGCTGTGTTATAGCAGTAGATGGTTTGAAGCGGTTGAGCCTCATATCCGTCGCATCCGCTCCACCTTATAGGCGTTGCCATGCTAGGAACCTTCACGGTTCTCGTTTTGGTAGCATTTTCGTTCACCAAGAAAAGGCTCGGGTCATAGAAGAAGCCCCTTATTGCCGAGCCCGCCTCGGTGAGAGAACCTGCTCCAGCTACGATGAGGAGATAAAGCAACATATTTCACCTCCCTACATATGAGAATATTATACCCTTTTGTCAAGCCCCCAAGCAATCAGCACAAATGAGGGTTATTGTGAGAGCTTGAGCATCTTGAGCCTCTTTCCTTTTAGCACGAGGAAATAGACCCCAGATGCCTCAGGCGCTATTCGGTATGAGCCGGCCTCATTCCCGTAAATCCCCTCCACCTTCTTACCGGACACATCGTAGAGCAAGGGTTCTGGCCAGTCCAGGGGCACCTTAACCCAGCTCTCGTTCAAGAAGACCCTCGGCCCCATCTGGAAGGCTGATGGGGTTCCTCCTTCATCAGCGCCTGGATTCCCGTTTCTGGTCTTAACGAGGCAGGAATCCCTTTTCACATTGCCGTGCTCGTCTTCTGCCTGGACCACGAACCAGTATTCCCCATCGGGCAGAGCGCTTGTATCCCAAGCCTCCAGGCTATCCGATGTCTCAACGGTTGAATCCCCATCTGTGTTGGTGACGATGTAGTAGTATTCCCTTGCTTCATAGTTTCCCTGGGTCTGAAGCTGGTTGTCATACTCGTAGATGGTGTAGACGATTCCATAACTGTTGTAGTTAAGGGTGTCCCTAAAGAGGAAGGATAAGGTCAAAGGAACCGCTCCCTTCACCTCGTAGCTTATCCTGTAGACACCTATTCTCTCGTATGTTGGATAGCCCCAGGAGATCCCGAATTTGTCATGGATCTTGGCTATTACATCAACCTTGCCGTAAAGGGAATCCGGGGAAAGATAGATGCTTGAGTTGTTTCGCCTAAATGCGAAATTGCAAGAGCCGCTCATCCCCGTTGATTCAAAGATTGGTTTGACGGTATCCGTGTTAGGGGCAAGATCAACCAGTGGGTTTCTTATAAAGCGCCAGCCAGCGTCGTTCCAGTTTGTCCCGTGGTGGCGTATCCGGGCGAAGTGGCAGTGGTCAAAGCCTGGAACGGGCCACACGACCAGGTAGCCTATTGTTGTTCCCGTTGAAACTTGATCCCCAACATTCACATGATACCTGTTTGGGTCTATGTGAGCGTAAAGCCATCCGTCCGACCAATCGGATGTGTTGTTGTCAGATGTGGCAACCCGCCAGTAGATGTCGCCGCCAAGGCTCATCCAAGCCTTCACCCATCCCGAAGCAACCGCACGAACCTCCTTTCCCGATGTGACTCCCATCACATCAACCCCAGGGTGCAGGTAGGCTCCGGATGGGTCCCCTGAGTATTCCTGATACTCCCCCCACGAGTTTCCTACTGGATGGGCCTGGTCCTGTGGAACGAGGGGCCAGGGTATTGAGATAACGAGGGCCGGGATCATGCCTTGCCTCACTGTGTCTTGTATGTGTAGAGGACCCTTGAGACGAAGACCCTCAGGGTTTCGCCGTCGCAGAATATCCTGGATACGAAGGCTGGCTCTTTTGGATTATCGTATGTGAAGTGAGCACGCTCAGAGCCATCATCAGAAAATGCCCAGAGTTCCGCCTTCCTGGAATCAGGGTTGGTTCCAGCAATCCATATGAGGCCGCCGCCGCAGTGCAGGGCGGATGTTGAGACGGGAAGTTCCTTGTCCCAGAGCTTGTTCCCTGAGAAATCGTAGAACACGAGGTTTCTCGGAAACGCGACCGCTACCCCCTTTTTGCATATCTCGGTGAACCTCGGATACTCGTATGGGAGCGCCCATTCCTTCTTTTTATCACGGTATAACCTGAGCTTCCCGTTCCATATTCCGGCAACTGCTGATTCGGATATGTCAAGCGGTGGAACGAGCTCATATTCCCCTACCGGCTTAAGGCCCGATGTAAAGTAGAGCACGATCCCTTGATTTGAGAGCAAAAGAACATATTCTCCCAATACAAGGGGAAGGGCGTTGCCGATATCGGTGCTCCAGGACAGCTTGGCATCCCTATACACGCTCATCCTTTTGCCCTGGGTGAGCACCAGAGAACCGTCATCCGCAAGCTGGATGTCAGTTTCCGGCCCCCACTGGATACCTATGCTCCAGCTCCCTTGTGCCGAAGAAACCTCTATGGTGTAGGCTGTGTCTCCCGGATGAACCTCTGCCTTGAAAGCGAGGTTTTCTGAGACAAAAGCCGTGGCCAGGGTATCCTCCGAAACCAAAACCCAATTTAGCATCACAGGAATCATAATGCACATATCTTAAGGCCTAGCCTAACTCTTGCGCAAGGCCAATTGCAGCGCATAAGGATCACCAGCATGGGAATTCCTTGCACGAGAGCGACTTCCGGGTTTATAATATAATATCCTATGGAAAAGGAAACCTTTACCAAAAGCAAGAAATACGATCTGAGCACCCTTTTTAACCCCAAAGCCGTTGCGGTAATAGGAGCCTCCAGAAAGGAAGGCAGTATAGGCTACATGGTGGTCAAGGGCCTAAAGGAAGGGGGTTTTGAGGGAAAGATATACCCGATAAACCCCAATGCTGATGAGATACTTGGCATTAAGTGCTATCCCTCAATCCTTGATGTTCCGGGCGAGGTGTCCTTTGCCGTGATAACGGTGCCACAGAAGCTCGTCCTAGATGTGGTTGAGCAGTGCGGAAAGAAAGGGATGGGCGGCGTCACGGTCATATCTTCGGGATTCGCTGAGGTGGGAAATGTAGAAGCGGAAAGGAAACTTCGGGAGATCTGCGATAAATACAACATGTGGCTCGTTGGCCCGAACATCATAGGAACCCTCTCAAACCCAGCAAAATGCAACGCCTCTTTTTCGCCGCACCTCCCTTATCCGGGGAAAATAGCCTTCGTATCTCAGTCGGGTGCCCTGCTCATTGGGCTAATAGGACAGACAGTTCTGAAGAAGATAGGCATGTCTCATGTTATATCCCACGGAAACATGGCAGGGCTTGATTTTGCCGACTTTGTTGAGGCTCTGGATCAGGATGAGAACACGAAGGTTATATGCTTGTATATAGAGGGTTTCAAGGATGGAAGGAAGTTCTTGGAAAAGGCCAAGAGGTGCAGCAAGCCCATAGTTGCCCTTAAGGCAGGGGTATCAAAGAGGGGAGAGGTAGCAACCAGGAGCCACACTGGCTCCCTCGCTGGTTCACCAAAGGTCTACAAGAGCCTCTTCAGACAAGTTGGAGTGCTTCAGGCGTTCACGGTTCCAGGGCTATTTCACAGGGCAGAGGCTCTGGCGAACCTGAACCCCATGAGAGGGGATAACCTTCTTATTATCACTAATGGAGGAGGGATAGGCGTTCTCGGGACAGATGCGGCCGAGTATTACGGGATTCCTTTGCAGGAACCACCGCAGGACCTTCAGGATGCCATGCGAAAGTGGATGCCGGAGTTCGGTTCTCCGAGGAACCCAGTTGATATAACCGGGATGGGCGACAGAGAGAACTACTCAGGTGCTCTTCGGGACGCCTTAACTCACCCTTGGACCCATGGGGTTGTGGTTCTATACTGCGAGACAGCGCAGACAGACCCCCTAGACATAGCCCAGGGCATATACGAGGTCATACAGGAGACGAAAACGGATAAGCCAGTTGTTGTAGCATATGTTGGCGGTGAAAGGAGCGAGGCCGCTGGCGAATGGCTCATCCAGCACGGCATACCGTTCTACGATGACCCTGAGTTCACCATGAGCTCAATGGGGACCCTCAGGGAATGGGGCAGATACCTTGAAAGAGCACAGAGAAACGGCGAGTTTGAACCATGGGAAGTTGACCGCGATGGAGTTAGGGAGATCCTCAACCGAGTGAGGTCAGAATCCCGCCTCGCTTTGACGGAATACGAGGCCGGAATGGTCTTCAAGTGCTACGGCCTCCCTTATGTCAAGAGCGTGATGGTGAATAACGAGCACGAGGCCGTGGGCGCGGCCAGGGCCATGGGTTTCCCGTTGGCTTTGAAAATACTTTCCCCCGACATACTCCACAAGACAGAAGCAAAGGGCGTCGTCCTGAACATCTCATCCGAGGACGGCGTCCGGGCCGCTTTTGACGCGATAATGCACAACGCGAGAGCATACAAGCCTGATGCCAGAATTCACGGCGTCCTCATCCAGAAGATGGCGAGACCAGGCGCGACCGAGGTCATCATGGGCGCGTCAAAAGATCCCCAGTTTGGTCCCCTGGTCATGTTTGGTCTGGGAGGGATATTCGTGGAGGTTCTGAAGGACATAACCTTCCGCGCCGCGCCCATAAGCCCCGCTGAGGCTCTTGAGATGATAAAGGAGATAAAATCATACGAGATAATCAAGGGCTACAGGGGCAAGAAGCCGAAGGATGTGGAATACCTCGCGGAGACCATATCAAGGCTTTCCCAGCTCATAATGGACTTCCCTGAGATAAGGGAGATAGACGCGAACCCGGCCATGCTATACGAGGACGACCTTGAGATAGTTGATGCGCTAATTACCCTGGAGGGATAGAATTGGAGACTTGAACCTGGGGGCTAAATGGCAGTTGGCTGATACCGAAACCTATCCCCTTCTCAGGACCCTCCTGAACCCGTATCTGATGTAATTAGCGACCACGCGGGGGCTTTTCGCGCCGCGGATCATCCTCCATATGTAGCCAGGCCTGGTGTAGTATCTTCTCAAAGCCCTTTCTCGCCAGGTTTTGATCTCATCCAAGGAAAGGTGTTCCGTTCTAGCCGCAGGGGTTCCGTGGCCCAGACCAGTGAGATCCTGGTGAACCAGAAGCCCCTTATCCTTAACCATCTCGTATAGGGGCGTCCCAGGGAAAGGCACGGCTATGTGCATTTCAAGGTAATCTCCATCCAATTCCATAGCAAAAGCCAAAGTCTCCTCCAGATCATTCCAATCTTCCCACGGAAACCCAACTATGAAGAATATGTATGTGGCGAAACCCAGCTCTTTTGCCAAAGCTACAGCCCTGCGAGCATCCTCCTTGGTGTGGCCCTTTTCCATGAGCCTCAGGGAGCGTTCCGAGCCGGATTCCACCCCAAAAGCGACGAGCCAGCCCCCTGCTTTTTTTATCCACTCCGCACGCTCTCTGTCAAATGTGTCAACCCTTGAATTGAAAGCGAAGTTTATCCTTAGGTCCCGTTTCAGGATCTCCTTACAAACATCTATTGTCCACTTCTTGTGCATGGTGAATGTGTCCGCTCGGGTGAAGAAGTTTCTTATCCCGTGAACCTCCACGCATTCCGCAATCTCCTCCCCCAGGCTCTCAGGGCTTCTCAGTCTCAGCTTTGTTCCAGAGAGCAATGGAGCAAGACAATATATGCATTTGTGAGGGCATCCCCTCCCTGTCTGTATGGTTGTCTGGGGTTGACCCGTGTCCGGTCGGACATAGAGCTCATTTCGGATCAGATGCCTCGCTGGAAACGGTAGGAAATCCAGGTCTTCTATGATGGGTTCCTTCTCAGAGACGAATATCACCCCGTTTTTCCTGAAGGATACCCCTGGAACCCTTTGCCAATCGGGTTCGGCCACCATTTTCCCCATAGTCAGCTCGTATTCTCCCACGAGCACGAAATCGAGGAAGGGGAACTCCTCAAGGAGCCTTCTATCCTCTGCTTCTGCCTCCGCGCCCTTGACCCCAACCAAAAGGCCGGGGATATGACCCTTCAGCCGCTCAAGCCACTGGAGGTCTTTTCTGAGGGTAAAAGATGTTGTTGAGGCGAGAGCGATATCCGGACGGAACTCCAGGGCATCAGCTACGGGATCCCCTCCCTCAACAGGGTAGTCCCTGATGAGAACATCCAGGCCTGTCCTCTCAAGGTCAGCTCCGATGTAGGCTAGGTCAAGGGGCATCCGGGCTGATGTCGCGGTTAGGTCCTCAACGGGGACCTGGCACCTATCTTCGCCCCGGATGTATAAGCCGGTAGGCGGATTGAAGAGAAAGGCCCTCTTCAAGGCACATACTCCCTTGCTATTATGCCGTAAGGCGTCCTGGGATATTTCCTGACAAGGATCATCATGAAACCCCTGGCTTCGCTCTCGCGCTTGAGGTTGAGGCAAAGCCTCCAGGCCCTGAAAGCGGCCTCGGCTCCGGGAAGCCCTCCTGCATCAGCTAATTTGGCGTAAAGGGCAAGCGCGTCCTCTATTCTGCCAGAACCCTCAAGAGCCCTTGCCCTGAGAACCCCGAAATAACCGGCCAGGGCTGTATCCTCTGGTTGCGAGGATAGCACAGCTTCATAGCTCCCCTTCTCAAGCTGGTGAAGGGCCTGGAAATAAGAGGGCCAACCCTCTGAGCTGGCGCATATCTCCAGCCACGCGAGCGCAGATGTCGCTCTCTCGTCGCGGGAGTAAAGCGCTACGAACTTCTTCAGGCTGTCGGTGGCCCAGTCTTGACCGAGAAACAGCCCTGCTTTTCCAGAATAATAGAGCCTGTCCGGCGGCTCCATCTCGGATGCGAGACCGAGTGCTTCCGAAAACTTCCCCGCTCTCATGAGGGCTTCTGCCTTCTCTGGTGCGTTTCCAGAAAGCCCAATAACCCTCTCAGGTTGATTGTATGCGCCGAGGTAAAGCCCGGAGAGCCTCGTTTCCCTCGTGGTTCTATCGTTTATAGCGGAATAAGCGGACTCAGCCTCGGAATACCTTCCCCGGGCCGAGAGGCAATCTCCCCTAAGCGCGTGATACCTGTCTCCCCTTGTTTTGACCTGAGCCAAAAGCCTCTCTGCTTCAGCTATGTTTCCTTCGGATATTGCCCTCTCAGCCACATCCATGAGGTTTTCGTCACCGCCTGCCCAGCGTCCCGCTGTTTCCCACAACCCTTGTTTCAGGGCCAGCTCGTAACAGAGCGCCTCAAGCCATTCTGGATGAGGATTTTCAATCATCCAGTCTGAGAGCCTTTCTAGCGCATTGGGGTTTCTTGTTGAAAGGTTCCTGATCTCATCCGAAAGCCAATAGCGGAGCCTCGGGTCAGCCGAGCAGGAGAAGAGCTCCGGCAAAGCCTTCTCTGTCTCGCCCTTTGATATGTAGTAGGAGTATATCTCCCTCGCAAATGCCTTGTTATCTCTGAGGGATTTCCTCCCCTCCACAAGGAGTTTTATCCCTTCCTCCTCGTGGCCAGCGTATTTGAAAATGTAGAACAGCCTGCTGAATTCATCCTGGGTGTTGATCTCCTTGCCGAGCGAGAGCGCGAGCCTGAACGCTTGGTCAGTCTTACCGAGACCGAGAAGAGCCCTCACCCTGAGCTCGCGAAGAAGGGTATCGGATGGATCATCCCTGAGAGCGCTGTCTATAACCGATAGGGCCGCAGAGAACTCTCCCCTGTCCAAGAGGCTCAGCGCTTTCGGATACGATGAGAGGATAAGCGCAGTGAGAGCCAGCATATCTCAGGGTTTATCAGGCTTGGGTTTTTTCGGAGGGATGTATATCCTGTCCGTGAAGGCCACCACCAGACATCCGATTATGACCAAAAATCCGGCCCCAAAAACTCCCTCTGCTCCCGAGAGGAGCGGGTTTCCGGGCAGGATGTATGAGAGGGATTGGTCCAAAACATCAAGGATGATGAGACAGAGAGCGGGCACGAGAACCGTTCTCGCTTTGGTATATAGCCATGCCATAAGGCTCCCCCATCCCCAGGAGAAACCAAGATAAACGGGGATCCCAAGCCATGAGCCGTATGGGTTCCTCAGGAAGAGGAAGGGAAGGAGGGCAATTGCCCAGAAAGCTCCGACAAGGGCAAGGGTGAGCCTCGGCCCGAACCTCTCGGAGAGAAGCTCAAGGGGATAAGCCCTGAAGCCCATTTCGGCGAGCGCCGCAATAGGCAGAAAGATGAGGAGCCCAAGGGAAAGAGAAAGCCCGAGTTTTGCCCAAAAGAAACCCCAGATGTCAGGAGGGATGGGTTGGCCGGCCCTCGCTATTTCCTCCGCAAGCCCGGAAAGCGAGGGGTCAGGCCTGGCGATTCCGGATAACGCCGGGATCCCGTGGGATACAGTAATGGCTACCGCTGGAACGAGAATAATCAAAGGCCAGAACCTCATGCGTCCCCATGAGACCCCGAGCTCCGGAAATGCCCTTCTGAAGCCCCTGCGCTCAACTATCCACTTGAAGCCTATGGCAAGGAGTCCGGGCACTGTGTAGACCGCGAGCCTCATGAACTCATATGACCCTGATCCAGCTCCTCCTCTGGCCCAGATAACCGCGATAAAGCCCCATATAAGGAGTAGGGAGGCCGCGATATATAGCTGCCAGAGCCAGATCATTTTTTGCCAGGCCTCACGAGCATCAGCATTATCTTTCCGTTCAAAACGGGTTGTGACTCCACCTTTGCCACATCATCCAAGGCCTCGGCTATCCTGAAAAGGATCTCCTTGTATTCCTCGGAGTGAACTATCTCTCTTCCCTTGAATACCAACCTGAAACGGACCTTGTGCCCCTCATCGAGAAACTCCCTTGCCTTCCTGAGCTTTACCCCGAGGTCGTGCTCAGATATGTTTGGCCTAAGGCTTATTTCCTTGACCTCTGATGTGTGGCCCTTTGATTCCCTCTGCTTCTTCTTCTCCTGGTAGATGAACTTGCCGTAGTCCATTATTCTGCAGACAGGCGGGGTCGCGGTTGGGGCAACCTCAACGAGGTCAAGCTCCTTTGAGTAGGCAAGGTCAAGTGCCTCCCGGATGCTCATCGTGCCGATGGCCTTTCCCGTCTCATCCACGACAGCGACCTCTTTTGAGGTTATCTCCTCGTTTATCCTATACTTGGCGCCTATGTTCTTTGCTGGCGTTCTTGGCGGTCTTCTCATCTATACTTAACTCCTTTTAAGGTTTGTTGGTTTCTTGAGAGCACTCAATTGCCTCCTGTAGAATGGTGAGCAGAGCGAGGCCAAACATGATATTGTTCCCCTCTCCACTCTCCAGCCTTCATGAGATCGCTCGGATCAGAGGCCGAACTCATCTCACAGTAGTTAGGATTGTAAATGTCTAGAGCGCAAATACTCGCCCGTCCTCTGAATGGCACGCTGTTTATACGGTGAACCCCAATCAGGGTATAACGAGGGTTTCTCGCGTCAAGGATGGCCAAGCCTTTTGCGTAGACATTGAGGGTTTCATGGGGCGAGAAGGGCATGTTAGGCCATGGGCTTTGCCCGGAGAGCGCGAGGGGTGCCAGGACGATCATGACGAAATCGTATTATGATTGGTTATCAAGGTCAAATCTTCACGCGGAACGAGCCCCTTCCCCTCAGGAAACATTCTCCTCCCCTTTGAGCTCACCCAGAACCATCCCGATGAACTCCTCCAGGGCCATCGGTCCCATATCACCCCTTCCCCGTTTTCTTACCGAAACCTTCCCGGATTCCGCTTCCCTCTTTCCCACGACTGCCATATATGGAACCTTCTGGGTCTCTGCCTCTCTTATCTTGTAGGAGATTCGCTCTGGCCTCAGATCAAACTCCGCGCGCAGGCCCTTTGCTCTGAGGGTCTCGGTTATCTTTGCCGCATACGGATTAACCCCTGAGACAACAGGCAGAACCACAACCTGAACCGGCGCGAGCCAGAGCGGGAATGCTCCGCCATAGTGTTCTAGGAGGATGCCGAAGAATCGCTCTATTGATCCCAGAATCGCCCTGTGGATCATCACTACCCTGTGTTCAAGGCCATCCTGGCCTATGTAGGTGACATCAAACCTGGTTGGTATGTTGAAGTCAACCTGTATTGTCGTGCACTGATGCCGTCTTCCGAGAGCATCGTGGAGTTGAATGTCTATCTTGGGGCCGTAGAAGGCGGATTCGCCTTCCTGAACCTCGTATGACAGGCCCTCTGCCGAAAGGGCCTCCGCAAGCCCATTTTCAGCCAAGACCCACCCTTCCTCATCCCCCATGTATTTCTCGGGCCTCTTCGGATCCTTGACGGAAAGGTCAATCTTGTAGTCCTGGAACCCGAACTTCCTCAGTATTCTCTTGGTGAGCCTTATAACACCCCTAACCTCATCAATGAACTGGTCCTGAGAGCAAAATATGTGCGCGTCATCCTGAGTGAACCCGCGAACCCTGAATAACCCGTGGAGGACCCCTGAGCGCTCATACCGGTAAACAGTGCCCAGCTCCGCGAGCCTCATGGGCAGGTCGCGGTAGCTCCTTTTTCTCGTTTTATAAACCAGGATGTGCGCTGGGCAGTTCATTGGTTTTATAACATAGTCCTCGTCGTCCTGGTTGAACACATACATGTTCTCCCGGTAGAAGCCCAGGTGGCCGGATGTCTCCCAGAGCTTGGAGCGGAAGAGGTGTGGGCTCCTTATGAACTCGTATCCCTCTTCCCTGTGGACAGAGCGCCAGTAATCCTCAATTATGTCCCTGACCAGGGCGCCCTTTGGGTGCCATATGACGACCCCTGGCCCTGCCTCCTCGTGGAAAGAGAAGAGATCAAGCTCAACGCCCAGCTTTCGGTGATCCCTCCGCTTCGCCTCCTCAAGCCTCCTCAGAAAATCCGAGAGCTCTTCCTCTGTGGGGAACGATACGCCGTATATCCTCTGGAGACGAGGCCCTCTCTCGTCCCCGCGCCAGTATGCCCCTGATGCCGAGAGGATCTTTATGCGGCTTACCACGCCCGTTGAGGCCAAATGGGGCCCCCGGCACAGATCAATGAAGTCCCCCTGCGCGTAAACCGTGACCTTTTCATCCGGAATCTCTTGGAGCAATTCGGTCTTGTAGGTTTCGCCCCTGTCGGAGAAAAGCCTTGTAGCCTCGCTTTTCTCCATCTCAAATCGCTTTATTTCCAGGTCCCTGGCTATTATCTCGCCAGCCCTCTTTTCTATAGCGGAGAGGTCATCGGGGGAGAATGTTCCATCGCCTATGTCAAAATCATAGTAGAACCCTGTCTCTATTGGGGGGCCTATTGCCAGCTTCGCCTGCGGAAACAGCTCCTTGACCGCTTGCGCGAGGATATGGGATGATGTGTGCCAGTAAGCCTCCCTGCCAGCAGGATCATCAAAATCAACGAGATAGACCTCAGTTATCCCTTCGGGAACGGGAACCGAAAGGTCGTATACGGCACGATCGGCCCTGTAAAGAAGGCCCTGGGCCTTGAATCCCAGAAGGTTTCCTCCCTTCCCGATCTCGCCGACAATATTCCCTTCCTTATCCTTTACTATAACTTTGGCCATTCAGGCAGAGACATATTTTAATGTAGAATTAAGTGCTGGTGCAACTCAGGTTTGCTTTTGTTGAAACCGCCTAGGGGCCAGGATTATACTTGGGGCCGGATGAAAAAGCTCGCTTTTGTCGTTTTGTTAATGAGCGGTCTCCTTTTGGGGGATGACAAGCCGACCGGCCTCTGGTTTTGCGGAGGTGGAGCGATATTCGCTGGTGGAACCCACGATGGCATGAATTACGGGATAAGCTCCGAGGCCGGAGTATTCCTTCCGCCGCTTGAAACCAGAATGTTCCTTTCCACAGGATACCAGATGCACCTGAGCCCCGCGACCCTCGTTGACAGCGCTTATGATTCTGAACACAATACCTGGAAGAAAACAAAAAGGGATGTCTCAATAAAGGAGATACCCATAATGATAGGTATTGGAACCCAACCTCATAGGTCCCGCTGGTTCCTAAAGCTGGCCTCCGGACTGCACATCCTCCTTCTCTCTGGCGGCGAAAACGATCCGGGCATGCAGTGGACAATGGGCGTAAAGGGTTCTGGAGGATACTCCTGGGGGAATGGGCTTTTCCTGGAAACAGGCGCCGGATACATCTTTGACGCGAACTACGGCTATGTCTACCCGTTTCTGAGGGCTGGCCTCCTGTTTGCTAAGGGGGACTGAGATAACATGAAGAGGTTTCTTTGTGGGGTAGGAATTGTTCTTGTAGTGGGTGCGGCAACTGCTCTAACCGTTGGTTTCGTTTTTGACCGAGGGGGTTATATTGGTTTGGTTGAGATAGAGGGCGCCCTTGTTGATCCTGACAAGACAGTTCAGTGGATAGAGAAGCTCTCCGAGGACAGCAGGGTGAAGGTGATCCTCGTGAAGATAGACAGCCCAGGGGGAGAGGTAGTCGCGGCTGACGAGATATACCGCGCGCTCCTCAGGGCGCGCCAAGAACACAAAAAGCCCGTTGTTGTCTACATGGGCGCGGTCGCGGCCTCAGGCGGATACTACATATCCTGCGCGGCTGACAGCATAATAGCCTCACCCGGAACCATAACGGGTTCAATAGGGGTGATAATGACCCTCCCTGTCATAGAGGGAACCCTGAAGAAGATGGGAGCCGAGGTTGAGGTAGTGAAGTCGGATGAGCACAAGGACATAACATCTCCGTTCCGTAAGAGGACGGAGGCCGAGATGGCTCTTTTGGACACGGCTGTCCAGGACATCTACGATCAGTTCGTTGATGTCGTTGTATCGGGCAGGAGGCTTTCCAGGGAGGATGTCCTAAGGGTCGCTGATGGCAGGATACTCACGGGGAGGCAGGCCGCGCAGATGGGTCTCGTGGACAGAACAGGGAGCTATCACGACGCTGTTGAGTGCGCGAAAGCTATGGGGAAACTAAAGGAGGCCAAGCTCATGAAGAAGCCAAAGAAGCCCAGCCTCATCCGTTTTCTCCTTTACGGTGATGAGGACGAGGATGTCCTCGGGGAGCTGAAGACCCTCCTTTCCCCACGAATTGAATACCGATGGCAGTAGGCGCCCGCTAGCGGACCGCTACCTTCACCCTCTCCTTCCCAGCAACCACGAAATAGACCCCGGGCACCAGGGGGCTAATCAGGGTCTTGCCCTTTATTTCCCTGGCCATAACAAGCCGGCCAGCCGAATCGTAAATCCTCGCCTCGCCTGAGGGGCCGGTTATATAGAAGCCGGAGGGAGCGGGGATTATGGTGAGGCCGGGTTTAGGGTTTTTATTCTCCTTGACCCCGCTTGTCGTATCAGCGAGATGAACGACATAGTGAATAGGGGTCATGACAGAATCATAAAGCATACCAGTAGCGAATACGCCTCCCCGATTGTCCGGGAGGAGTCCGAGACATTGATCGGGTTGATTGGTGTCGGGAGTTCCGTCGTCCTTTCGGTATAGCCATATGAGATTGCCCAAGGTATCTAGCTTAGCAACAGCGAAGTCCTTGCCTATTGAATCTATCACTCTTCCGCCGATAAAAAGATTTCCAAGCGAATCCCCCACAATCCTCGTTCCATAGCCAGGAAACACTTCTCTAAAAACCCTTCTCTCTCCATAAAAGGTATATGAGACAAAGAAGGCATCCGGACCCGGATTGCACTTGTGGCCAGTGAGGTAAAGATTCCCGTGCATATCGACAAAGCCGCCGTGAGGCTCCATGGTCAAGAAGTTCTGGTTTTCCCAAGCGTGCCAAAAGTGAAAACCTTGTTTATCCTCACACTGGGAATATAGGTCGCCATTGCAGGCAAAACCAGAGGCATATAACCTTCCAAAGCTATATTCGGCAAACATGAGCTCACCACCAACATTCCAGTATTCGCAATCATCAACCCAGATAAGGTTCCCTGAGCTGTCAACCTTGATCACGAGGGGAGTGAGACCATAGCAAGTATCAGCAGGCCCAGAAGTTATTCCTGGTTTCCCGTTCTCGCTGAGCTCAAAGATCATGGGGGCCACAGTCCATTTTCCCTTTATCGGGCCCGTATAATATCCAACAGCATATGTGCTTCCTTCCTCGTCCATGCCTGCTGAAAAGGAAAAATCGTCCTTGTGCCAGGGCGAGTCGTAAGAAAAACTCCATCTGAGATTGCCATCGCTATCCCACGAAAGGATGTAAATGTCTGTATTCTCCTCATATTCACATCCAACCACAACTAGATTGCCTCCCGTATCCACAAATGCTGATGTCACCGCGCCATCGTAGAGAGGGTTCCCGGTTCGTCTCTCCCAGAGCAAGTTTCCTGATTCGTCAAGCTTTGCAACCAGGATGTCATTATTGGAGGATGTATAACACTGGCCTATGCTGAAAAACTCTCCTTTTCCCTTAGCGAAGGTGAACATGATGCTCTTCTCGTAGTTGGTGAACTCATGCTCCCAGAGAGTTATTCCACTTGCCGTGTCCACCCCTGTGCAGAAACCCCAACAGGTATCGCCCAAAGGGTCTCGTCTATTACCCCCAAAGATGAGAATACCATCCTGTAGTATCATGATATTTCTGTTGCCAGGACCAAACCCCTGATAGGGAGACAAAATCTCCCATTGGACAACCTGTGAAAGGATGATCATTGTCAGCATCATGACATACATAATAAACCCCCTGGCTCGTGGGATTCAACCTGCGCCAGGGGGTTTGGATTCACTGTTCACACTCCGGACACGGCCCAGGGTCTCCAAGGTAAAGATCTATTCCGGTGGAAGGGGCCTTCTTCCTGAATCCTGGACAGTTATACCGACCGGAGAGATCTGTTATGGTGTCCTCGTCGTGCCAATACATGTCTAGGTTGCCGTCATATGCCTCTCCGCACACATACCAGGGAAGCGGACGATCTGTTCTGAGGTCACATCCGCATACATCAAAGGGCTGGGGGTCATGGATAACAAATCCCCAGTAACGAGAGCATATGCAGTTTCTGTTCGCATCATACACATATATGTAGCCATTGCTACCCATTATATCCGTCCGCCACCAGTGGATCGTCCCATATACTGTTGCCGGGAAAGCCTCTTGCCAATCCGGCTCCTCTCCGCCTCCGCCTTCTATGACCACCTTTCCGTCCTCAGTCGGGCTCAAGGGCCAATCCATCCAGTCCCTTGAGCATCCCATAGCGAGCGTCATGCTCGCGGCCACCAGTGTTTTTATGAAGCCCTTCATCATAACCTCCTTGCGGGCCACGGGCCCGCGGCCCCAAATTATGCTCTGTTGTGTGTGTGTGTGTGTCAAGTGGTGAAATTTTGGCTTTGTAATGCGCTATTTGACGATCGCGTTCAGGGAATCCCGACCCGGTTCTGAAACTCAAGGGCATTTTGCCCGCTCACGAGCCGCTATGCCCTTTTCCTGATCCAGAAAAGCGATGCGACGAGCGAGGCGATTATCGCGAGCGCGCAGGAGACCAAAAGGGATTGAAGAGCCGCGTGGTAGCTGACGAAGAGCTTCATGAACTCACCCACTGCTCCGAGGAAGACTGCCGAGACCATGAATCCGCCAGCCCAGAGGAGCTCCTTTACCGCGAATATCCTTCCGCGGTGGCTCGGGGGAACCATCCTGTGAAACAGGGTATCCTGGACAACGAAGACAACGGACATGAGAAAGCCTGCCAATAGGGTCAGGAGGCAGAAGAGCACGAAATCCGAAGTGAAAGCTGAGAGCCCCATGAGAACAGCGAGCGCGAAAAGGCCTATGAACATCAGTCTCATCTCCCCCCACCTCTTTCCCCATTTTCCAACGAAAAGGGAACCGATAATGAGCCCTATTCCGAGTATCCCGCCGAGAACCCCTGTTCCCTTTGTCCTGAACCCGAAGACCTGCTGGGCGATCATGATGTCCAGGGAGTATGCGGCGCCCATGTAGAAAACAGAGAGAGCGACGCCAGCGTAGACGAGCCTGATCAGCCTTCTTCGCTTGATCAGCGAGAGGGTTGACCTTATGTCATCCCAGCTTCCCCTGAACATCACCGATATGCTGTTCCCCTTCTTAACCCCTTTTGTTTTTTCCCTCGGTTTTACGGCTATCCTGGGCAAGCTCATGGAGGAGAGGAAAGCGGCTGAGACCAGGTATGTGAGAGCATCTATGTAGAAACCCGCGCGCCAACCATCCCAACCCAACTCGTGCCAGATGTAGAGGTCAACGATGAACCCACCGAGAAGAAGCCCGAGAAATGTTGCGAAGCGGCCTATGAAGTTCGCCACAGCGTTCGCCATAAGATATTCCTCTTTTCCGCTTACCAAGTGGGGCAGGACGCTCATCTTCGCGGAGTTAAAGAGGAGGCCGAGGAGGAATATTGAGAAGACAGCGAGGTTGACCAGAATGAGGTTTCCTGTGAGATATACCAGGGTCGGTATCAGGAAGACGATGAGGGTCCGAGCCGCGTCAACCCCAACCAGGACCCACTTCCTGTTCAGCCTGTCCGCGAGCACGCCGGACATGGGCCCGAATATGAGGACAGGAAGGCTCGCGAATATCGCTATCTGGGAGAAGGCAAAGGGCGAGCCAGCGGCCTTGGCTCCAATGAGCCCAAGGAGCGCCATGTTGTTGAGCCTGTCCCCGAACTGGGAGATCATCTGCGCCACGGAAAATATGGTGAAGTTCCTGTATCTCAGGACGCCCGTGAAGGAAGGGGTTTTGGTTTTCAAGGCCTGGCCATTACCTCTCTGTAGAAATCCTCAACCATTCCCACCACCCTCTCCCAGGAATAAAGGCTTGTTGCCTTTTCGCGGCCCCGTTTCCCCATCTCCCGAGCGTTCGGGTCAAGGAGAACCCTTATAAGCGCCTCCGCTATGCTTTGTGGATCCTCCGGTTCCGCGAAATATCCCTCGGCCCCGTGCTCCATAACGCACCTGTAACCGGGTATGTCCGAGGCCACAATGGGAACACCGGATGCCATGGCCTCAAGAAGCACTATGCCGAAGCTCTCGCCCCCGGTCGCGGGTGAGCAGAAGACCTCTGAGGAGGTGTAATACCTGGGGAGGATGTCCGGGTTCACGAACCCCTCAAAGAGGACCCTGTGCTTGACCGAGGGGTCTATGAACCTCTTATACCACCTGGTCATCCCTGTTCCGACTACAACGAGCCTCGCGTCCGGAACCTTCCTTAGGACAAAGGGCAAGGCCTGGAAGAGGAACTTCGCGCCCTTTCTCGGTTCAAGCCTGCCGACGAAGAGGATGTTCCTCGCGCCGGAAAGGTGTGGGAGGGGAGGGTTGTCCGGATTGAACCTCTTCACATCAACCCCGTTCGGGATTATCCTGAATTCCCCGGGGAAATACCTCGCGACGCTGTCCCTTGCAACAGGGGAAACCGCTATCCTGCCGTCTATCCTATCGTGCCACTTTCTCAGGTATCCCCCGAATATCTCATAGCCAAGCGAATCGCCGTGGGCCGCGTGGAATGTTGAGACAACCTTGCAGTTCGCGTGCTTTACTGCCAAAAGGGGCAGAACAGGGGCAATAGGTCCGTGGGTGTGAACTATGTCATATCGGCCCCGAAGGATTATCTCCTTGACCTTCTTTGAGAGCCTGGCAGAGACCGTGATGGAGCTCATGGACTTGTTGGCGGGTATCCTCACGCTCCTGCCGACGCGGATGATATTGGGGGGGTCCTCCCAATCCGGAAAATTCTTTTTCGGAAAACGGGCGCTCAGAATCTCAACATGGTGGCCCCTGGCAGAAAGCCCCTCGGCTAAGTGCTTTATGTGCTCAGGTATGCCGCCGGGATGAGGATAATAGACATCCGCGACCTGCAAAACGCGCAGGCCTCTTTCTCCAACAGCGGATCTGTCAACGCTCAAGCCCAAATTATAAACCAAAGTTCACCCTTCACGCCCTTTATCTCCCGTGGGGATTCCGTTCCTTATCCGAGAGAAGCTATCTGACCTTTCGCCAGACCAGCCTCCTGAGTTCCTTTCCTCCGGAAACCAGCCTTGCTATGTATATCCCAGAGGTCCCAGGGACAGAGAGGGCAAACCCTCCAGGTGCTTCCGCGTCCATGCTCCCGACTTTCTGGCCGAGGATGTTATAGACATCAACCCTTGAATTATCCGTTGGGCTGTAGAAATACAAGGTATCCCCCCTGAGGGATGTCCAGAGCAACCCCTTTGGAATCACGGATGGCTCTAGGCACTCGTGCCAGAAGAGGTAGACAGAATCAAGGCGGAATACGGAAGCGTATCTCGGGTCAAACCATATCTCAAGGGCGACGCGGAGCCCAAGGCTGGGATAACCCGCACCGGGTGGCAACCAGATCTTGGTCCCGGTTGGATCAACGCACTGATAGCGCGCTTTTATTGTTGCTCCAAGCGTTTCCCCGAAGACCATGATGCTGTCAATGGTGGTTCCGAGCTTGGAGCTTGGCGCGTCAACTATAATCGTGTGCCTTGGTTTCCTGTCATATACATTTCCGGGGAAATCCATGGTTCTCCCGCGCCCGGCCGCGAAAACGGGTAGGGTATCAACCCTTGAGCTTCTGGAGAAATAGGGGGGTCTGCCCTGGTTGTAATAAATGAGGGAGTAGGTGTTGTAATCCGAGGATGAGTTCTCCTTGCTTATTATCAGTATATCGGGCCAGCCGTCCCGGTTGTAGTCCTCGCAGAAAAGCCCGTATCCGCCCGGAGCAGGGAGGCATGTCGTGTCCTCGTTACTGAAAAACCCATCCCTGTTCCAATATATTATGGTCTCAGGGTGTTGATTGGTTATCTTTCTAGCGAGGATGAGATCGAGCCAGCCATCGGTGTTCAGGTCCTCAAGCCAGGCGGCCGTCGCTCCTTTTGAGTAGAGCCTCATGCTCGGGTAATAGGAGAAACCCGCTGGAGAACCATAGAATATAGCGGATTTCTCGGTCTCCCTCTGCGGAAATACCAGGTCAAGCCACCCATCCCTGTTTATGTCCCCAACGGTTACCCCATAAGCGCCGTATGTGTCAAGAGGGGTTCTTTTTGCCTCAGAGTATCCGTCAGGCCCTCCCCAATATATGTAGGAATCAACGCTGTCAGGCCCCCAGGAGGCGTAGGTATTGGCGAAAACAAGATCAAGGTATCCATCCCTGTTCAGATCGGCTATTGTTGTGCCGTGACACCCGAGGGTTGAGAGGAGTGTCTTGTTCTTGTCCGAAAAGCCCCGTGGCCCTCCCCAGTATATGGCGCTCCTCGTGGTATTTAGGCCACTTATGGAATCCCTGAAAACAGCCATGATTAAGTCCTCGTAGCCATCCCCGTTCAGGTCAGCGCTAACCGAGGCCTCCGTGCACCATGATGCCAAGCTGTCAATCCTGCCAAAGCTCCACGGCCAATCCCAGAGCAAGAGAGAATAGACCTGCGCGTTATCTGGATATTCAAAGTTTCCCATTATGTCTATGAGGAGGTCAGGCAGGCCGTTTGCGTTGAAGTCAGAGATGCTGTGGCCATCAAGAAAGACCTTGTCTCCCCAAGCGTATTGAACCCCGTGCAGATCAAAGTTCCCCTCGTTGTTAAGGAAGACCCTGAACACGCTGTCAACCACCCATTCTCCGCAGGAAACCGTCACATCGGGCCAGCCATTATCATCTAGGTCAGTGTCCTGACCCCTTATCCGCAAACCGTTTTCGGTCGCAACGAGACCAAGCCCGAGCCTCCAGGTTATGGGTTCGCCCTCGTATTCAAACGGAAAGTATGCCTCACAGGCCGCAAAGCCCTTGTTGAACCTAACGACCGATACATCGGAGACCATCAGAAGAAGCAATATCTTCATCTCACGATAAACCTTCCGGATATGCAGAACCCCTCTCCCCTAATAACTGGAAGCCATACACCCTTCGCCACCTTTGGCCTGAACTCGTGGGTGCCTTGCTCAAGATACCCCGAAAAAACAAGGGAATTAAGCCTTCCGGTCGGGTCGTAAAGCCTCACCTCCAGAAAAGAACCATAGGGGACCAAAACCCTAAAGCCTCCTGGAAAACCCATTATGGAGGGAATATCCGTGGCCCCTGGGTTCTCAGGGGCCTCGGCTCCACAACCCTCGGTTCCAGCTGGATCGTCAAGGACCCAGAGCGTTGTCGGGGATTGAGTGCCGAAGACTATCTCAGCGCAGGCGTCGCCGTCAACATCCCCAATTGTTATGTCGTGGACATCATAGCCCATAACCTTCCTCCACGCCAAATTCCCATCGTGCCTGATGCAGTTCAGGGTATCGTGGTGGTGGGCTGAGGAAAGAACCTCCAGAAACCCATCCCCATCAAGATCCGCTATTGCTGGGCCCCGGTGCACATCGCAGTTTATCGGAAATCTCCATTTCAACGAGCCGTCCACACCAAAGCAAAACAAAAAACCATCAGAATTGCCTATTAGAACCTCAACAGAACCATCCCCATCAAGATCAGCGTAAGAAGGTGAGGAGTTCGTGTATCCTCCAAGATGATACCTCCAGATCAGGGAACCGTAGCCGCTCAGGCAGTAAAAATACCCATCGTTTGAACCGAAAAGGATCCTCTTGGCTCCATCGTGAACGAGGATGCACGGGGATGACCATATGCCGCCGCCTGTCTGGTAGCTCCAGGTAAGCGAGCCGTTAAAAGCATCAAAGCAATAGAGCTTGCCATCCTCACAGCCAAGGAGAACCTCAGGGATGCCATCAAGGTTGACATCCCCAATTGCTGGCGCTGAGGGCCCTATGTCAGCCCCAACGGGCGATGCCCACCTCCTCGTGCCTGTTGGACCGTCAACGCAATAGAGGGTGTCTGAGCGGGAACCAACGAAGACCTCAGGGTTTCCATCCCCGGAAACATCAAGGGCAGCCGGGGAAGACCATATCTGCCCGTAGGTTTCAAACCTCCATTTGACCGCTCCTGATGCCGAAAAACAATACGCCCCCCCGTCAAAACTGCCCATGACAACCTCGGATTCTCCGTTCCCATCAAAATCCATAGCCAAAGCGGCTGTAATGGCATCGGAGCCGGTCTTGTAGCTCCAGAGCAGAGAACCGCTAGCGCCATCAAGGCAATAGATGGTTCCGGCACAGGAACCGAAGATCACCTCAGCATGGCCATCACCATCCAAATCAGCGATTCCGGGGCCGTATGACTCAACCATGTGATCCGCGACACAGCTCCACTTGACGATTGGCTCCGCCGTCATAGCGCCTCTGAGGGCTTGGTGATGGGAATGCCAGTTGTCTCCCCCATACTGGGTCCAAGTTTCAACCGTCCAGGAAAGAACAACAAAAAGAAGCATAGCGGATATTATAACCAAGGAACAGAGGGGCGATCAATACTGCGCTATTGGTTCCCCGGCCTCTGGGTATCTCTCACCACGAGATAGATCTCAAGCCCCTCCAGGTTCACTAGTAGATTGCCCTTTATTTCCTTGAACGCACAGCAAACCGCTTCAAGAACTTTCCGTAAAATAGGCCTTTGCGGACGGATCCAACGAGAAGGACAGACCCGCTCGCCGCGTTCAAAAGCCCCCTAGGAGTTTGCGCCCAAACGCCCGAAAGCGATAAACTTTAAGGTATTGAAGGACAAAAAAGACCCCCTCGGGGAGGATGTGGGTTTCGTGAAGGGCGTTGGCCCGAAGAGGGCTAACCTTCTCGCGAGGATGGGCATACTTTCTGTAGAGGACCTCCTCCTCCACATACCGGCCCGTTATGTTGACAGGAGAACGCTCCGGAGAATAGCCTCCGCGAGGCCAGGAGAGGAAGGGGTTTTCCTGGCCAGGGTAGAGACCTCTGGGTTGAGATACCGAGGCTCGTCCCGCGACGCTGTTGCCGTTGTCTCCGACGGAACAGGGGTGATGGAGCTTGTCTGGAGAAACGCTCCATACATGGTCAACAACATAAGGCAGGGGATGAGCCTCCTCTTCTGGGGTAAGATCTATGTGGGAAGGGCAAGGGTAAAGACCATATATCATCCAGAATACGAGGCGTTCTCGGGGCCAGCGGGGGTTGAGCGTTCCCTAGTGGCTGGGAGGATTTTGCCCATATATCCTCTTACAGAGGGGCTTCAGGCAAGGCACCTGAGGGCCGCTATTCAGAACGCGCTCCTCAAGCTCCGGGATGATATTTCTGATGTGATCCCGGAGGAGCTGAGAACCAGAAGGCGTCTCATGCCAAGGAGAGAGGCGCTCTCCCAGGTTCACTTTCCCGATGACCTTGAGAGGGCTGAGGCCGCTAGGCAGACTTTGGCCTACGAAGAGATGCTCCTGTTCTTCCTGAGATTCCTCGGAAAGGCCTCGGTTGAAAAGGAGCGCGGATTTGCCTTTGCGCCTCCAGGGGAGCTCTCGGAAAGGTTCAGGATGAGCCTCGGTTTCACGCTCACGCGAGCGCAGGAAAGGGCCATATCGGACATAGAGCGAGACATCACATCAGGCTCCCCCATGCACAGGTTGCTTCAGGGGGATGTTGGCTCCGGAAAGACGGCCGTAGCGGCATATGCCGTGGTAAGGGCTGTTGAATCCGGAGGCCAAGCCGCGGTCATGTCCCCAACTGAGATCCTCGCTGAGCAAACATACTCGGTTTTCGCGAATTACCTGGAGCCCCTTGGGATAAGGGTGGTTCTACTTGAATCGAGCCTTTCAAAGAAAAAGAGGGAAGAGAACCTGGCCATGGTGGAGAAAGGCTTGGCTGATGTTGTTGTTGGAACGCACGCTATAATCACGGAGGATGTGAGGTTTAGGCGTCTCGTGTTGGCCATAGTTGACGAGCAGCACAGGTTTGGGGTCGCGCAGAGGGCCATGCTCCTGGAGAAGGGGAGGGCGTCAGGGGCATTCCCGCATTTCCTCGTAATGACAGCCACCCCTATTCCGAGGACCCTTGCCCTAACCCTGTATGGCAACCTTGATGTCTCCGTGATGGACGAAAAACCGCCTGGCCGGGGCCCGGTCAAGACGAAGTGGGTTAGACACGGCCAGAGAAAGGAGGTCTACAGGTGGCTATTCGGGGAGGCTTTGGCGGGGAGGCAAGCATATGTTGTTGCTCCCCTAATTGAAAAGAGCGATAAGCTTGAGATCGCCGCGGCAGAGGAGCTCTACGAGGAGCTCAGAGCAATGGCCCCTGTTGGTGTGAGGTTCGGCCTCATGCACGGAAGGGTTCCGGCTGAGGAACGCAGAAGGATGATGGAGGATTTCAGGCGCGGGAATCTGCACATATTGGTCTCAACAACGGTCATAGAGGTCGGGGTTGATGTGCCCCAAGCCACGAGAATGGTGATTGAACACGCGGAGAGGTTCGGGCTCGCTCAACTTCATCAGCTCCGAGGGAGGATAAACCGGAGCCAGGAAACGGCCTATTGCATACTTCTCACCCCCTCTCACCTCTCCGAGGACGCGGAGGCCCGAATGAGGATAATGTGCGAGACTGATGATGGGTTCAGGATAGCCGAGGAGGATCTGAGGCTAAGGGGCCCAGGCGAGCTCATGGGAACACGCCAGCACGGCATCCCTGAGTTCAGGATAGCGGATCTGATGAGGGACATAAAGATAATCAGGGCCGCGAGAGAGGATGCCCTCCGATTGCTCAGGGAGGGCGATCCGCTTTCGGATCCCCGGATAGCCTCAGCGCTAAAAAGGCGAGCGAGGACAGAAGGGATCTGGGTGGGGTGATATTAAAACCCCGTGGCTCTGGAAACCCTATCCGCTTCCCTCAGAGGTTCTGGCAACCGGTATCCATTACAGAATTCAAGCACGAATCTTATCGCATCGTCAAGGCAAACCAGGTGTCCAGGAGAAACGAACAAGGGCCTTACATTTGCCCTTGTTCTCAGAACAGCGCCAACCGTCCTTCCCTGATAGACGAGGGGCCTCCAAGAACCCCTCTCAGGGCCTGGCTCCTCGTATTCTCCGACCAGCCTGCTCTTAGCGCAACCTATTGTGGGTATCCCGAGCTCAACCCCCAGATGGCTCGCTATTCCAAGACCACGGGGATGGGCTATTCCTTGGCCATCAACGAGAATGAGATCCGGAGGCTCCGGTAGCCTTCTTATTGCCTCGGTCATGGCAGAGAGCTCCCTGAAGGAAAGGAAACAGGGCACATATGGGAATTCCTCGTCCCGCTCAGCGGCCTCGGCGTAAACCAGCATTTTACCGGGCAGGGAGAAGACAGCGACCCCAGCCCTTATGGTTCTTTGATGGCACCAGGCATCAACGCCAGCCACAAGCCGAGGCTCGGCCCCAAGGGGAACTATCCTCACTTTGGAGGAAAGCTCTTGCTGGATGGCGATGAGCCTCTGGATCATTTTGCGGCTGGCTCAAGAAGAAGATAGAAGGGCCCGAGGGCGTTCGCTGGATCAATTGGGGTGAACTGAAGGGCAACCCTCCCCTCGGAAAGGGGCTCTATTTCCGTGCAATGGTGGCCCCTGTAACCCAGGCCATACCAATTGAACTCCCCCCGCTTCCTTCCGGAAATTGGGTCAAGGAGGTCCAGGGTCCCCGCCCGATTGAGGCATGCCAGGTCACCCCTGTCAGTTAGCCTTATTTCCTTGTAGTCCCCGCTCCTCACCCAAACCAATGAGTAATTCCTAACATCAAAGCAGTAAGCCCTCCCGCCCACGCTCATGTAGAGAAGATCGCCCTTCTCCGAGAAAGCGAGCGAGGCGCTGTCAGTGCCTATGGGCCTCATTATCACTTTCTGCCAAATGAGGCCCTCGTCCCTGCTGAAAACATAAAGGGATCTCCCGTGAAAAAGCGCGAGATAAAGCCCATCCGGAGAAAAAGCGAGCGCTGATGGAGGTTTCCTATCAGAGGATGAGCTCGCCCAGAGCAAGGAACCGTATTCCCAAAGCTTGGCCCCGGTCTCGTCATACATGGCTAGCTTCCAGCCAGTAGCGTCCGGCCCCGGATACACGAAAACAGCGTTCCCTGATGGGGAAACCAAGACCCTCTGGCCCTTGCTTACAGGAGGGGGTTTTGGGTCTGGAATGGTATCTGTCCCGAGGGTTTCAGGCGGCAGGGATGTCAGGAAACCGATGGTTCTCATGGCCAGGCCAGCGAATGCCGGGGGCCCCGTGTCCACGATCATCAGCCTGTCCTCATCATCCGGCATCAGTCTCGCTGACCAGTTCTCGGGATTCCACCAGGAATCAAATCCCCTCGTGTCTATGTGAACGAAAGGCGTCCTGTTTTTGCCCCAGTTGTATATGCCCATGCCAAAGATGTTTCCCCATCTCTTTTTCATTCGTTCAACGGCATCGGTTATCACAAAAGCGTCCAGGACATCAACCTTTCCATCTCTGTTTAGGTCATCCATGAACCAATCCCCGTCAAGGTCAACGATTATGTCAGTCGCGTCTCCATACTGGTGCCTTGACCACTTGCCTCTCCCTCTCTTCCTGTTATACCAGGGCGAGCGATAACCGGAGACCACCAGAAACCCCGGAACCCCCAAGGTGTCAGCGAGCTCCTCAAGAAATACCACCTGCTCCCTTTCTAAATACATGTATCTCGGCCATGTATCCGGCTGAGGGCACACGAAATCCCCCAGCCTGAAGCGAGGGGATATTGCAAGGTCTCTCAGGCTCTCTGGAACCATGATGAATCCAGGGGGATGGGAATACTGCAGGGCATTCCCCTCAATCATGGTTGAGGCGCCTTTTTTTGGGTCGGGGTAATCCCCAATTGGGTATCCTCTGATCTTTCCCTTTTTCAGTGAGTCGTATGGTATCATGGAGAAGACCAAAACCGAATCCGGAAAAGCGCCTGAGCTTATCCAATATGGGCCTGGTTCCTCGGGTGCCTCCCAAGTAGCGGAGCCCTTGCCCTTTCTTCTGAACTTGCCCCCCGTGCACCTCCATTTTACATCTGTGGTGTCACGAGGATCCGCGAGGTCAACCCTCAGGGTCTCGCCCGGCAGGAGAAACCACGCTATTGGTTCAGGTTCCTTCCCGTTGATCAGGAAGAGGCTGGCCCCGATGAAGATCTCCGGGCCTATCTTTTCCTCCTATCTGGCTATTACCGTTTTCCTCACAGCGGTCCGGCTTCCGGCGGTCAGTCTAAGGAAGTAGACGCCCGATGGCCTGGTTATCTCTTTATCAATCCGATAAACTCCTGGCTCTAGTTTGCCCGAGAAGAGCATGTCCGTTCTCCTACCCGCCACATCATAAAGAGCAAGGGTAACCTCCGCTGGCGTTGGTATCCCGAACTGGAGGCTCACCTTGCCACGGGAGGGGTTTGGAATTGGGGGGGCCAGGAAAAAGCTGAGGTCGGACCCGGAGACCTCCTCAACCCCAGGGCCATCTGAGGGCCAGAACGCGTAGGCACGGGTGTTCCACCGGTCGTGTCCCCAGGAAAGCCATCCCTTCTTGCTGTAAGGGACGAATGTCTCCCAAGCGTGGTAGACCCCCTGGAAGGTCACCGCGTGCAGGTCAGCAAAACCGTCTAGGTTCTGATCCGCTATGGCAACCCCCCCGTAAAGCGCGGGCAGGATCTCAATGCCAGCCGAGCCATCATGCTGTATTACTATGGGGAATCCGAGCACCATTGTGCCATCCGAGTTGAAAGCGAATATGGTCCCGTATCTGGTAGGCACTATGAGTTCTGCCGCTCCATCCCCATCTATATCTCCTGCTGTCGCGTAGCTCCCCCCATCCCCCCTCCCCCTGGTCTTCAGAAGCGGGGGCGAAAGGAGCTCTCCCTCAGGGGATACTATCCAGCACGAGTCCCTGGCCGTCGTGTCGGAGTAGCCGGCTGACTTTGAACCCACATAGGCTATCTCAAGGTTTCCGTCGCCCGTGAAATCCGCTAATATCGGACCCTGTTGAACGCAATCCGCGCCGCTGTAGTAAGGGTTTATTTGGGAATATATGGCTCCTGTTGCCAAGACGACCGTAAGGGTTCCTTTTGAAGTGAGTGTTACTATCTCAAGGCCTGGGGATGTCTTTACCAGCTCGCCTATGGCTACGCCTCCAAGATCGGAGGACAAGCTGTCCACGGTCACGGGGAAGCCTGGGAGCACCGTCCCGTCCGGCCTGAGAAGGTAAAGCCTTGAGTCTCCGGTCATGACCGCTATCTCAGGCACCTTGTCGTCATCTATGTCAGCGGTTGCCGGGAGGTTGCGCTGCCAGGGCCCTCCAAGGGCTTTCTGCAAAATGACTGTCCCGTTGCCGTCCAATATCCATAGGGTTCCAACAGTTCCCCAGAGACCTATCTCTGGAAGCCCATCAGCATCAAAGTCTTGCATGAAAACGGGAGTAGGGACATGGATAATGTCACCGCCCATGTAAACCGGCCACCCAGGAACCAGGCTCCCATCGGCATTGAACGCGAAAAGGGTATCGTTCCATATGTCTCCGGTAACATACTCAAGCAAGCTATCCCCATCTATATCCCCAATAGCCTGGAGAACCTGGCCGTTGAGCACGCGCATTTCAAGGGGGAAGCCTGGAGGTTGGGTGCCGTCAGCATGAACGATGTGAAGCACAGCCGGATCGCCGTATGGGGGCATGTAGAAGTTTGAGTTGAAGACAGCCTCCAAGCCAGGGTATGATGGGTCCATATTGCATATTACAGGAGGAAGACGAAAGGCCATAGTCGCGTTAACGGGCGGATGAGGGCCGTGTGGCGGGTTGGGCCTCTGGGCGAAGGGGCCTATCGCCTCTCCTTCGTTCAGGAAGGAATCAACCGCGACAACCGAGTATGTGTAGATCTGAGTATAATTCAAGGGTTCATCCGAAAAGGTGGTTGCGCTTATCACGCCGGGATAGGCTATATCCGCTCCCCTGAATACCTTGTATCCAAAGGCCCTATGAGCCCTTCCCCAATACACGGATACGCCGTTCGGCGTAGGGGATGCAAACCCTGATGGTATCGTGGGACCTGGCCTCAGACGGAGGTTGAATGTATCCCACGGTCCGGCGTTGTCGTCCAAGCGCAGGCTGAATCTCGGTTCGCTAATGGGAAAAACGAGCCTAGCCCCAAAGGTGTGGGCGTGAGAGCTGTTCTTGCCGGGGGGGATAAGGGATATGGTATATGTGCTGTCAAAGAGCACGCTTGAGCCGTCCGCGGATGAGACCATCATCTTGAGGTTTCTGAGATCGTAAAGCCCCTCGTTGACTATCTCAACGCTGAACCTTACCGTATCCCCAGAAAAGGAGCTTCTGACCCCGGTGATCTTCGGCCTTCCGGATTTTACCGGCAAGTAGAGGGAATCCCTCTCCCCCAAGGAACCCCCTCTGTATATATTTATGCTGTATAGCGCGTGTTCGTATGTCTGGCGCGGGCGGGCGGCAACACGGACCCTAAGGGTGCACATCCTCTCAGCGCCAGGCCCGAGAATACCTATGTAGACGCTGTCCTTGATGAAGAATATGTCAGGATCCATGCCCACAGCCTTTATTGCGACATTGTTGCCGGCCGCTGAACCAAAGTTCCTTATTTTAGCGCGGATGCGAAGGGTTTCGGCCGGATGAGCGATCCCGTCATGGTCGTCATCATCAACCCATATCTCCGAAAGTGAGACCTGAACCCCGGTGTTTGGTGCGGGAACCGTTCCACGCCACGGTATGTAGTTCCTCTTGGACACGGAAACCGTGTAGTCTCCAACCCTCACAGGGAAGTCCCTGAACCTGGCATATCCATCTGGCCCGGTCTCCTCCATGAGCCAGACAACGGAGTCCCTGTAGAGAACGACCCTGGCGCCGGGGCAGGGAGAACCTCTCGTGCTCACATAGACCCTGAATGTATCCGTGATCAAGGGATCAGGCGTTACCGAGAGGGAATCTACTCGCCAGTTTATCAGGACCCCGCCCGGGTCTCCGTGAAGCCTATAAGCGAGTAGTGTTCTGAGGATTGCGGAATTGCCCTGCGCTGAACCCGCCAAGACCATCCTGCTCAGGGCGTCTATCTGCCCCTCGGTCTCCATGTTCCCCCCGTAGAAGTTGCTCACTATCTCCGAGAAGAGAGAAAACCAGGAGATCTCAGGGTAATCCTCTTTTACCGAACCGAGAACCCCCAAAGCCCCCCCACCTGGCTGGAGCATGAAATCCTTACCTATGGACCTGGTATGGATGTTGTTGTAATAACATCCTATGCATATGAGGAAAAATGGGGAATTGGTGAGGTTCCTTATGTGGTATGGACGCAGGCGTTGGTTCGTTCTCCTGTTCACCTGCACACCATTCATGTTGCCGTGGCACATTGAGATGAGAAAACCCGGACCAACTATCTCAATTGAGTCCATGAACTCCTGGGTCGTCTGGGTCGGGTTCTCTGCCTCCACGAAGCTTATCTCGTAAGCCTCAACCGAATCCGGTATGTATTGCCTCAGGGCATTCGCATACCTTTTGCTGTCGTCAGTTTCCCATATGTCAGCAACATGGATCATGTATCTACCAGCGTTAGGAGAGGGGTTCAGGTCATATGAAAAACACTTGGCGAGAAAGGCTCTGAGCTCCCCTGTATCCCTAACAGCAAGCCTGCCCACGAAGACCTCCGGGAATAGGTCAACGCTGTCCCATACGGTCCCATAAAACCAATCCCCGTTCTTGTTCCAATCACCATCCAGACACGCGTAGTAATAATCCGTATCAACGCTATCCCCGTAATAAGGGTCATAGCAAGGAACCCAACACATCTTCGGGGGTATGTCCTCGTGAGCGCCAACCAAGAGAACGAACCTCACCCCCCTGTTCTCCCAGAGCCATTTTATCCCCGCCCTCAGCTTTTCGGGCAGATCCTTGCCCTGAAAATTGGAAGAGAACCAATCAAGCGTGAAGACCTCAACCCTGTAGCCGGAGAGCTTTCTGTGAAGGACGAAAGAATCCAAGACCGGAAGGAACCTGTCTCGGGTTATTATCGCGTAGTCAAGATTGGTGGAGTTCCAGCTCGGGGACATAAGGGCCTCGGGGTTCACCACAGTGGCTTTAAGCACATTGTAGAAATAGGGGTCAAGTCCAGGGCCTGAGGGATGATCCCCGCCCATATCGTATTCAAGGGTTAGCTCAATGTATCTGTAGAGGTAAAGCTCGCCCTGGGGAGTCAGCTCAAGGGGAAAGACCTGGATAACGGCGAGGGCCTGGCCCCTCATGTATCCGAACCTGGCAAGCCGGGCCCTCTGAGCTGGGTAATTGGATGTTATGGCCGGCTCCGGCGCCTCAGGGGTCCCAAGCTCCTTGTTTATCCCCCTTGATATTTGGAAACGCTCCAAATTTACATTCTCCGCCACCCTGACCCTTCCTCCTGCTGAGAAGCTCAGCCTCAGGTTCTTCGCGCCGGAAGGCAACGCTACAATAACTGGTTTCAAAGGCATGAGAGGCATGCCCGGGATGAGATCAAATGAGCAACCCTCAAGCCTGAACCTCTCGCCATAGCCCTCGTTGGACACGGAGATGTCCCTTGGCTCAAAAGAGAGCCTCGTGCTGAAGACGGCTCCCACAAGCAAATACATTAACATCTCTAAGCCTCCTTCAGGTGTAAATGATAATGGTTTCGTTGAGGAGGATCAAGAGCTATTAGAAATGCCCGGTTTTCAACAAATTGATTTACAGGAAGACTATTTCCGTGTGCACCGCTTCCTTGAGGAACGCCATGGCCTTCTTCAACCTGGCTATGTAAGCTATCCTCTCGAGGTCACCTGATTTCGCGGCCTTTTTTCTGAATTCATCCGGGCTCATCTTGCGCTCCGCGGCCATCTCGGCTATCTCCCTATCAATCTCCTCTTGGGTGGCCTCTATTGAATAATCCTCTATTGTCTTGGAGAGAATGAGGTCTCGCTTAACCAGATCCTCCGACAATTTCATTAATTGCTCCTTCTGGACATCCTCGGGGACAGGGGAGCCGTCCGGGGCCTCTATCTTCACATCGTCCTTTATTGACTCATAGCGCTTTTGGACCAAGGAGCGCGGAAGCTCAAAGGGCGCGGCATCGTATATTGCCCTTATCACCTTCCATTCAAACTCGCTCTCAAGCTCCCGTTCAATGTGCTCCTCAAGCCTCTTTCTTATGGCTTCCTTCATGGCCTCAAGGCTTTCGTAGCCCTGAGCCTTCGCAAACTCGTCATCCAGGGGGGGCAGGATCTCCTCCTTGACCGAGAGCACTTTGTAATGCTGTTTTCTTTCCTCGTTCTCGCCCCTCTCGTTTTCCGCGACAACGCTTATCTCGCACTCATCCCCAGGTCTCTTTTCAGCAAGTGCATCGTAGAGATATGGGTCCAGTTCATCCCTAGCGTATCTTATTGAGACCTTTCCCGTGAATGTGACCTCTCCTCTGGGATCAAACTCCGTCATCTCAGCGATTATCGTGTCCCCTTCCCTTATTCCCCTCCCCTCAACCGGCGCTATTGTCGCGAGGGATTTCTGTATTGCCTCAAGTTGCTCAAGGACATCAACATCAGAAATGGTGATAACCCTCTTCTCAACCGTTATCCGTGAGAGATCGGGCAACCTGATCTCCGGCATGGATTCAAATTCTATCCTCACCCGGAGGGAACCATCCTCCTGCCTAGCTATCTCTGTGACCCTCACGCCGCCTATGGGCCTTACTCCTCCGAGTTCCTTTCTAACCTTCTCGTTTATCGCGTCCTCAAGCGCTTCTTTCTGGACCATATCCCCAAATTTTGCCTTGACCACGCTCGGAGGCACATTCCCTGGCCTGAAGCCTGGAACCTTGACCTTCTTGGAAAGGATCTTGATGATCCTCTCCTCGGCCGCGGAGAGCTCCTCCTTTGTTATGATGAGCTCGCGACTCGCGGTTGCGCCTTCTTCACCTGGAATTATTAATTCTGGCATCAGAGCGATTATTATAACCCAAGCCCTCGCGGCTGGGCAAAGGTCCTACTCCTCTTCCCAGGAGGCCTCCTCGGTGTATCTGACCCTGTCCTTCATGGCCGCGAGTGTCGCCTTTATGTCGGACTTGTTTTCCGATAGCCAGTCAAGCATATCCGGGCAGGTTCTCCTTACGGTCTCCCAGGCAGAGGTTTCTTCGCCCAGGAGGCACATGTGCGCGTAGACCCCAACTACCCACGATTTTCTTGATTCCTCGTCGCCTTCGGGAGGGCTGGCCAGGTAGTATTCGTCCAGTCTTTCCCGTATGAGATCGCGGAAGGCCTCGGTGTTCTCCACATACCTGCCGGACTTGAGGCTGAAGACAATGGGAATCCACGGGGTCACCGCGTAGGGGTAATCGTAATAAGCAAATCCATCGTAAGCGCCCACTGCCTCAAGATTGCCGTCGCCGTCCAGGTCCCTGAACTCCAAGGACCCGTTTTCCATGTCAAAGACCCCCAAAAGTTTCAGGTCTGGCTTCCTGGTGTATAGGTAATAGGTAAAACAGCAGTGCGCGCCACCTGAATAATCGGTCACGAGGAGCTCTGCCGTGCCGTCGCCATCAACATCAAGGGTTTTGGCATCAGCATTCCAGACCTCAAATGAGCGAAGAACCTTTCCGCCCTTAGATATGGTTAAGGTCGGCGTCTCATCCGGCATATCGCCGAACTCGTATTTCTTCCAGGAAACCATGTAGGGTCCCCATTTAAGCGTTGCGGCAAGGAGCAAGCTTATCATGGCAGAGATTATAAGGCCTCGCGCTACTCGTAATCCTCCGGGAAATAGACCCTCATCCCAAGCCCGCCAAAGGGCCCCCGGCCAGTGTGATAACCCCCCTCAAGGTAAAATCTCTTTATCCTTATCGTCGCAACTCCGCCATAGAACCAGAACGATGTGTCATTTAGAAACGACCTATTCACGGCATCCCACCTGTAGCCATATCCCATCAGGGGGCCGAGGTAAAGCCATGAACCCCTGTATCCCAAAGAGAACTCAAATCCCCAGGCCTTTTTCTCAAGGACAATAGCGCTATCCCCGTTTATCAGGGTGTCCCTTGTTGGACCGAACCACGGGAGCGAGTAATATGCCCCCGCCCTTGCTCCGAGCCACCTTACCAGAACCTCATCCGTGAAGGCTGGGATGTCCACTATGTAGGCCCCTATTGCTGGCCGGGCCTGGTAGCTCCCGTCAAGAACAACACCGAGTCCGAAAAGAACAACTGCAAGCATAGCATCTCCTTTTCGCGGAGATTATTAAGGCTTTTGGTTTGGACGATCAAGTGCTTCCAGTATGGAAAGAAGCCTTATCCTATGGTAGCTTGCTATACCAACATAAGCAAACAGGATGTGCCAGAATAGCGGAACCGTGATACCCCCCATCAAACCGGATAGCCACAATTGTATATAGAGGAGCAAAAAACCCACCAAGCCGAGACCCACCGAAGCCCAGGCCAGAGGACCTTTGCCCAGAAAAGAGAACATGGAGGATAGATACGATAGCGTGTGGGGGATCCTCTTCGCGAGGCCACCGAGGACAGCGATGACTCCGGTTCCCAGGATGAGTAGGAATGTCCTTTCCAGATAGAAAGGTTTGAACTCTGATATGAAACTTGCCACCAGCATCTCCAGGAAGGGGGAGAGCAGGATGGAGAAACCAACGATGAGGCTTACGGGGTTCCTGGTTCCAGAGCTATGAGAGAAGAAGTCCTCAAGAAACGAGATGCCAGGATACCACGAAAGGGCTAGCGATATCCATATCCAGAGGATCATGATGGCAAGGAGGATAAGCGAAATCAGAAGAGTGAAAGCTGGGTGTATCCTTACGAATAGGCTTTCTACAAAGGGTTTTACGAATCCCTGGGGGCTCAGGAAAAGCATGTATAGAGAAAAAAAGGCCGTGCCGGTGCTCGTGATTACAGAAGCCGCGGCTGTCAAAATACCCAAAGCGAAAAGAACACCTGTCCTCTTCTTGACTGATTTTTCCACTCTTCTATACTACTATGTTAAGCGTCCTTCCGGGCACATAGACGACCCTGCGCGGCTCTTTCCCTTCCAGGTATCTCGCCACATTCTCTTCCGAAAGGGCCCTCTGCAGAACCTCGTCCTGACTCGTGCTAACCGGAACCTCAATCCTCGCTCGGAGTTTACCGTTGACCTGAACGGGGATTATGACCGTCTCCTCAACGAGATACCTCTCATCCGGCTCAGGGAGATTCTTTCTGAAAACGCTTTCGGTCTCCCCGGCCCAACCCCTCCAAAGCTCCTCAGCCAAGTGCGGCGCAAGGGGGGCTATGAGGAGTATGGTATCCCTTAGGGCCTTTGAGAAGACCGGACCCCCTTTCTTTTCAAAGGCATAAAGCGCGTTGACCAGCTCCATGAGCCTCGCTATGGCCGTGTTGAAGCTGAACCTAGATAGATCATCCCGAACCGCCTTTATGGTCCTCTGAAGCAAGGAATACAGCTCTCGTTCGGCCTGGTCCATGTTTTCCGGGAGAGGCTCTTTGCTCGCCGGGTTTTCCTGATAAAGCCTCCAGAGCCTGTTTATGAACCTGCGTGCGCCCTCCGCGCCGGCTTCGGTCCATTCCATCTCCTTGTCAGCTGGACCAGCAAAAAGCAGGGCTATCCTCCCAATATCAACCCCGTATTTCTCGGTGAAGGAGCTTATTGGAACCGTATTTCCCCTGGATTTGCTCATCATCTCAAGCTTCTCTTCGGTCGGATGAGGGTGGGCATTGGCTTCCGCGTCCGGAACAACCCTAAGGCAAACAGGGCACCAGAAGAACCTCTTTAGGACCAGGCCCTGGTTGAAGAGCCTGAGAAAAGGCTCAGGGGTTTTAACGAGGCCCTCGTCCTGCAAGACCTTGTGAATAAACCGGGCATATATGAGGTGCTTGGTGGCGTGCTCGGCGCCGCCGATATACTGATCAACAGGAAGCCAAGCGTTGGTCTTGGCTGGATCGAATATCGCTTTATCGTTTTTGGGGTCAGGATATCTCAGGTAATACCAGGAAGAATCGACGAATGTGTCCATCGTGTCCGGGTCGCGCTTAGCAGGGCCCTTGCACTTCGGGCATGTTGTGTTCATGAACTCCTCGGAGTTTTCCAGTGGGCTCCTTCCCTTGGGAATATAGTCCTCTACCTTGGGAAGGAGAACGGGCAGGTCTTCTTCTGGAACAGGGACAATCCCGCAGTTCTCGCAGTGAATTACCGGAATGGGTGTTCCCCAGTATCTCTGACGGGATATGAGCCAGTCCCTCAGCCTGTAGGCAACGGTTTGCCCGCCCAAACCCATTCTTGCTAAAGCCTCTGAGACCCTCCGGATGCCCTCGGAGGTTGAGAGCATGGAGAACTCCCCTGAGTTGACCATTATTCCCGGTTCCTCATAAGCCCTATCCATGGTCTCAGGTGATGGCTCTGGGCCATCCAAGGGTTTTATCACAACCCTTATCGGGAGGCCCATCTTTTTCGCGAACTCAAAATCGCGCTGATCGTGCGCTGGAACGCCCATCACCGCGCCCGTTCCGTATCCACCCAGGACATAATCCCCAACGAAAACGGGTATCCTCTCGCGGGTGAAGGGGTGTAGGGCATATATCCCCGTGAACACGCCTGTCTTCGGCCTCTCGGTGGATGCCCTTTCTATTTCCGATCTGCTGAGCGCCTCTTTAACATAGTCTTCAACCCTTGCCCTTTCTGGGGAGCGGCTGACAAGCTCATCAAGCCCCTCCCACTCAGGCGCTACGGTCATGAATGTGACCCCGAAAAGGGTGTCAGCCCTCGTGGTGAAAACCGAAATTCTCAGATCCTTTCCCTCAACTGGGAAGATTATCTCGGTTCCCTCGCTCCTGCCTATCCAATCCTCCTGTTGTTTCAGGATGTGCGGAGGCCAACCATCCCTCAGGAGTTCAAGGTCTTTAAGGAGCCTTTCCGCGTAGGCCGTTATCCTGAAGAACCACTGGACGAGCTTGCGTTTCGTCACGGGGCTGTGACACCTCTCGCACTTTCCCTCTATGACCTGCTCGTTAGCGAGAACCGTGTTGCAAGAAGGGCACCAGTTCACGAATCCACCCTTTCTGTATGCGAGGCCTCTCTTAAGGAGGAGGAGAAACAGCCACTGGTTCCACCTGTAGTAGTCCGGCCTTGATGTGGCTATCTCCCTTTCCCAGTCATACGACTGGCCGAGGTTCATCAGGCTCTCCTTGTAGCCCGCTATGTTTTCCTCTGCCCACTTCTCCGGATGAACCCCGTGCTGAATAGCCGCGTTCTCTGCAGGAAGGCCAAAGGAATCCCACCCCATAGGATATAGAACATCGTATCCCTCCATCCTCTTGAGCCTCGCTATCACATCACCTATAACATAGTTCTTCATGTGTCCCATGTGGAGGTCTCTGCCGGAGGGATACGGATACATCTCAAGGACATAGTACTTTTTTCTCGGGTGGTCCGGAGCCCTAAAAAGCCCCTCTTCTCGCCACCGGGCCCGCCACTTTCTTTCTATCTCATTAGCTGGGTAGTTCATCTGAGGCCCCATATTATCAGCCGAAAGCGCGTGGATTTTCCAGGCCGGCCGAGGGATCACTCAGGGTTCCCGTAATACCAGATCGTCCAGTAATGAGTGTATTCGCTTTGTTGAGCGCGGGTCGTGTCCAGCTCCCTTGCGTTGAAGAAGAACCCGCTTCCCTCCTGATCCCAGGAGACCCCGCCCTCAAGCTCTGTGCCGTGCTCGTAGGGATCAGTGTGAATGGGGGTCTGTATTCCGGTCTGGGTATCAAGGATTAGAAGCGGGCTCACCAGGAGGCTCCTCCCGTTCGGGGCAAGGTCAAGGTGAACATGGTGCAGAAAGACATCCGGCATTTCCGGCTTTCCTGTCCAGAAGGAGGTTGTGGTTGTGTCCCAAAGCACGCAGGCCACGACCTTGCCCTCATCCGGAGAGAAATAATACGCCCTGTCGGCCCGAAGGACGAACTCCTCTCCAACCCTCGGGAAGGCCGTGTCGGCTGTGCCTGAGTCCGGATTAAGCCTGAGAAGAGGCCCCGCATCCCCCTCTGTCAGAACAACCGCGTAAAGCTCATCCTCAGGGCCGTATCTGACCCTAATGGGATAAGGGCTGTGCAGGACAGCGGAATGGATTGGTTTCCCTGAGAGGTCATATACATCAACTCTGTTCTCGCCCTGGAATGAAACAACGGCTATGCCCGCGCCGGAGACATCAAACTGATACCCAGAAGGCCCAACCCTTTTTGCTCCTCCCTCTTCTGCTTTCACTCGCCATATCTCGCCCGTGCCCGAATCAAGAAAATAGATGTATCCGTCGTAATATCGTATGTTGACCGGGTTAACATCCGGGGAAGAAAAGATGCGTTGGAAATAAGGGTATGTTACCTCGGATTCCTTGCAGGAAAGAGCGAGGAGGCCTACGAAAATTAGAAACCTCTTCATGTTCTCACCTCCGAAAAGGCCCCGTCTTTTCGGGGCCTAGGGTTTCCGATAACGGAGCAACCACAAGGTTTACCACTACTTGGCCTTTGCCTCTATGCGCTGACCCTCGTATGCGACAACCTGTATGCCGAGGATCTTTTCCTTCTCCCTTATAGCGTCAAGGACCTCTTGTGGATTCGTCTCAGCAACGACCTCAATTATGGCGTAGCCCTCAACCATTCCCCTATCCAGGACCTCGGATACCCCGCGAATGTTCTCCCTTATGCCGGTCTTTATCTTGCCTATCTTTGCCGCGGTGGCTCCCTTGATGATGATGTGTATGACATTCCTTCGCAGGGTCCACTTCTTCAGTATCTCAGACGAGAGCTCCTTAGCGGAGGAATCCCCAACCAGCTTTATCACCTCTTCCTCGGAAAACGGCAGAGAGCGTTTCAGGGATGAGACGGCAATGACCTCGCCAGTGAGGGCCTCAACCGCCTTCACCCGCAGTTTCGCCGTGTATATGGTCTTCTTCTCGTCCGTGTAAGGGAGTTTCTTCATCTCGGATGAGACCTCTGCCCTTCCGGTTATCAGTATCTCGGCTCCGGTTAGGGTCGCGACCTTCTGAGCCGTGCGCTTGTCACCGTCTATTAGGAGATCCAGCTCATCCGCCTTCAGGACCTTCTTCACTGTAGGAAGGTCAACCAAGGGAAAGCCCTGTTCCTGGAAGTAATCCTCAAGGGTGTATGCCAGGTCCTCATTGTCAACCACAACCGCGAGCCGAGGCCTCCCCATCTCCGAGACCAAGATGCCCATTGCAACGAGGTCGTTCTGGATGATACCCGTTTTGACCTTTGCCTTTATCCAAACACGGTATAACCCAGCATCCTTATCCGCCTTCTCCTTCACGACCTCGTATGACGCGACATAGCCCTGTGCGTGAGAGTATATCTTGTCGTAGAGGAGCTCGTAGTTGTCAACAGCGGTCTTTGAATCTATGTATGCTCCGACGCCCTGCTCAACGGCCTTCCTGAGCGCGTCTTTTATTGCGTTGTCCCTCGCTATGTCAGCGGATGCTCCCAGGGCCGCGACCCCTTCCGCTGTGACCTCAACATAGGATGTGTCCCTGGCATCGCTGGCCTGAAGGGTCAAAATCAGTAGAATTCCGGTCATCTCGTCCTCCTTTAGAACAGGAGCAGGAATGTCTTACCCGCCTCCCAGAGGAACTTGCCGGCCTTCTTGAGCCAATTGAGCTTGTCCTTTGATTTCTCGCCCACGATCATATCCGTTTTGCCTTTGCCAACAGCGTCTATGGCCTCAATAACCCAGGACTGCTCTCCGCACTGAAGGACATCCCCTACGCTGTTCACATACCTGATGCCCTGAGGGTTATTTGGGTCTATGATCTGGGATAGATCAAGAAGTAGGTTGCCGTTCTCGTCAAAGAACCGGGGCATGAGTCCGGGCTGAACCTGGCCCTTCGCGTCTATGACTATGCAGGGCACATTTCCCAGAGCTTTGAGGGCCTGGGAGTCCGGTTTCGCTGTGGTCGGCGTGTTCGGAACAACGGCCGAGAGCAGGCTGTTTTGGCCATACAAGGGCATCTCCATCTCAACCATTACAACGCCGTCCGGGAGCCAGTGAGGCTGGCCAACCATCCTAGCGCCCTTTACAACGCCCTCAACCCTGGACACGATAACATCAGACGAGAGCATCATGTCCTCAACTACGGTCTCTGAGTTGATGTAGACGCCTTTGGCTATCTCCAAGAGATTCCTCTGGGCTATGACGGTCGCGGCGCGCTCAGCGCCGAGCCTGGCCTTTTGCTTGTTGGCCTCCTTCTCAGAGACCACAGCGTAGCCTCTCGCCCTTATGTATCCGTCTGTCCAGTTTATCAGGCCGTTCTCAACAGGTTGGATGTAGGCGCGCTGGGTGTCAGGCTGGGGGGTAATTGGGGTTTTGCTCGTGCCGCCGCCTACGGTCTTGGTTTGCCCGGCCAGGGGCACAACCACTGCTATTGCTGTGATAAGGAGCCTTTTCATGATTGAACCTCCGTTGGTGTCTTTTGATATTATAAGGGCTCGGGCATTCCCGAACCCACCCGAACCCATCTGAGGTTTTCTTCTCGTTCATGTCCATATAGACCCCAAGGTTGGAAAGATGTTCCAAAGATTACTGGAGGAGACCGCCAACCCTGCGGGGAACGGGCGCGATCCACCAGAAGGAGGCAAAGAGGGCACGGAGGAACGATAACAAGGGCCTCAGATCAAGTGAGGGCTAGCCGCGCCTGAAACCGGCCCAGAGGGGGAACAGGGAGAGCTTAGGGGTGGGTTTATCAGAGGTCTCATGTATTTTAGATGGGTGATCTAACAATAGCCCTTCCTAGCCCCTCGGATGAAACCTCTGGTGGAGGTCTCTGAGCCTTGATATATCAAGGTGGGTATAGATCTGGGTGGTTGTCAATCTTGAATGCCCCAGCATCTCCTGGAGGGCCCTTAGGTCACAGCCCCCCATTAGCATGTGGGTTGCGAATGTGTGCCTCAGGATGTGAGGGTGAACCCTCTCGGCCAGGCCTATCATCCTAGCGTATTTCTTGAGCATTTTCCACAGCCCTACTCTGGAGAGCTTGCCCCCCCTCGCGTTCACGAATAGCCATGATGAGCTCCTGCCTTTGGTCAATTTCCCCCTGCCTTCCCTCAGATACGCTTCAAGCGCCCTTTTGCACGGAAGCCCAAAAGGGACAAGGCGCTCCTTTGATCCCTTTCCCATAACCCTAAGGAGGGACTCATCAAGATCGATGTCCAACAGCCTCAGGGAGACGGTCTCGGATGCCCTTATGCCCGTTGCATACATGGTTTCAAGTATGGCTTTATCCCTCAGCCCTCCGGGGGTATCTGTCTTCGGCTGAGCCAAAAGTGCCTCGGTCTCCTCATACGATAGGTAGTCCGGCAACTCCTTGCTCTTTCTGGGCGACTCAAGGAGTTCCGCGGGATTAGCGGGGTAATCCATTTCCACGGTGAGGAACCTGAAAAAGCTCCTCATGGCCGCGATCGCGCGCTCCCTTGAGGAAGGGGATTTTCCCTCCGCGTCCTGCCTTATCATGAACTCGCTGAGCAGGGGAAGGCTAACATCGGGCAGATCAAGCCCCTTTTCACAGAGAAAAGCGCCCAGGGCCTCAAGGTCATCCCTGTATGACTCCGCCGTGTTCCTGGAATATCCCCTCTCCGAGAGGAGATACCGGACGAAATCCTCTATCCTCTTTCCGAGCTCTAGAGGAACGGGTTTATCTCCTTCATTTCCCATATGAATGCCTCTGGACCGTGGCCAGGCAATACCCTAAAATCATCGCCTAGGCAGGCTATCCTTCTGATGCTCCTTGCCAGCTCCTCCTCGTTTCCTCCCGGAAGGTCGGTCCTTCCTATGGACTCAGCGAAAAGGGTGTCCCCCGTTATGATGACCTTTGCGGAGGGACAAACGAGGGTAATAGAACCCGGGGAATGGCCGGGGGTCTCAAGCACATGAAACTCCCACCTCCCGACGGAGATCACATCACCCTCGGCAAGCAGTCTATCCGGGGGGTCGGATGCTACTGGTCTTCCGAGATAAATGGAAAGGTTAACCGCTGGATCTTGTATACCAACAGCATCTCCTGCGCCAACCATAACTGGCGCGTGCGTAAGAGCAACCGCCTCCCTTAGATGAAGAATGTGATCAAAGTGAGAGTGGGTCACCACTATAGCGAGGACATCAAATCCCTCTGAGATGTCCACTATATCCTCCGGCCCAACCGATGGGTCTATCAGGATGGCATCGCCGCTCAACATGTCTCCGAGGAGGTAGCAATTAGAACCGAACTCCGTATTCACGGCCTTCTTTCTTATCATCTGAGGAAAAGCCTCCTTATGTCCATGAAGGTCACGAGTATCATGAGCGCGCCGACCAGTATTAGGCCCGCTATCTGGATCCCCATGTGCCACTTGGGAGGTATCCTGCGTCTCAGAATGCCCTCTATGGAGAAGACCGTTAGGTGTCCGCCATCAAGGGCTGGTATGGGCAGTAGGTTTATCACGCAGAGGTTCACGGATATGAGGCCAGCTGTCCAAAGAAGCCTCTGTAGGCCGAGGGCCCAGCTCTGGCCTATTGCCTTCCCGATCATAAGCGGGCCTCCAAGTGACCCCGGAGAAACACCGCCCGTTATTATCTTTATCAGTATGAAGAATATGAAACCAGCCGCATAGATGGTCTCAGCGAGTGCTGACCTAAGTGCCTCCGGAACCCCGATTGGTTTCCTCATTACAGGAGCCATGACCCCGATCATCCCTATCTTTTTCTCCTTGCCATCCTCAAGAGTGGTCTCTGTCCTTGGTTTTATTGAAACCGCAAGCGTATCCGCTCCCCTCTTTAACCTGATTAATATCTCTTGTTCCGGCTTCCCCCTTATGTATTCAACCATCTGCCCCCATGTCTCTACGGAAACGGAGTCAACAGAGATAACCGTATCTCCCTCAATGAGCCCAGCCCTCTCAGCTGGTTCCCCTGGAACGATCCTTCCGAGAACAGGCGGTATGTAGGGCTCAGCGCCATCAAGGCTCTCAACATCCAGCGAAACAGTATCCTGGCCCCTGAGAACCCCGAGCCTGGCCTTCCCGGCTGGGGCATCTCCCCAATCTGAGAAGGGTTTCCCGTTCACGGAGATTATCCTGTCACCCGGCATGAGCCCAGACCTCTGTGCCGGAGAGCCCTCCTTGACCCTCGCTATTGTGTTGCCGGGGAAATAATCCCTTCCGAAAAGCCCTGCCTCGAAGAAAAACAGAAAGCCCAGGGCCAGGTTTGCTATTGGCCCCGCGAGGATTATCAGGAACCTGTCCCCCAGAGGCCTCCCCAAAAACTCGTCCGACTTGCCCTCGGCCGTCTCAGGGTCGTCCCCCACCATCTTCACATATCCCCCAAGGGGGATAGCCGAGAGCATGTATTCGGTATCCCCGCGCTTGAATCCCCACACCTTTGGCCCGAAGCCAACCGAGAAGCGCTCAACCCTGACCCCCCGCCAGCGGGCCGCGAGGAAGTGGCCCAGCTCGTGAACGATTATCAGAACCCCCAGCAGGACGATGGTCAGGATTACAGCGATCATGGGGATATGATAAGCCTTTGGGCATTACTGGTTCAAGGACCGCTAATTAGCCGCTTTTCGGATTCAAAATCCCGGGGCTAAATCCTCTTTATCACCATCAGAGTTATGTCGTCCGATTGGGGCGCGCCCTTGGTGAAATTCTCTATTTCCCTTACTATGGCATTCCTGATATCAACAGCGGAACCCGAGCCTTGCCTGGCGATCACATCAAGGAGCCTACCCTCCCCAAACTGATCGCCCGCCTCGTTCATGGCCTCGGTCACCCCATCGGTGTAGAGAACGATCGCGTCCCCTGGCAGGAGGGTGAACTCGGACATCTCAAGGATCTCAGAGTATTGCTCCCGAGAAAGGAGGGATATGCCCAAAGGAGCGCCTTCTGGTTCAAGCCAGCCAGCCTTACCGACAGAGGCCCTGAAAAGGACGGAGGGATTGTGCCCAGCTGAGCAGATCTGAACCCTGCTCGTTTCCGGTTCTAGAGCCACAGCGCAAGCGGTCACGAACATGTCCTCAGGTATCTCTCCCCTCAACTGCTCGTGCAAGGAGACCAGGAGGTCCTTCGGGTTATCATCAAAAGCCGCCTCCATGTTGGCCATGGTTCTCGTCATCACCATTATCAGGGAGCCACCAACGCCTTTCCCCGCCACATCAGCCATTATGAAGCCTGCCTTTCCCTTTGCCATCCTGAAGAAATCATAGTAATCTCCGCCAACGACTAGGGCTGGCTGATAGTAAGCGGATACCTCGTGACCGGCTATCCTGGGAAGGGCCCTCGGCAAAAGGATCGCCTGTATCCTTTGGGCTATCTCAACCTCATGCTTGAATCGCTCTGTCTCAAGGAGCCTGGCCTGGGCTTCCTTCAGGTTCCTCGCCATGACCTCAACCGAGTGAGCGATGAGGCCAACCTCGTCCCTGCTCTTAACCTGAACGGGATGGCTCAAGTCTCCCCGGCCTATTATCTCAATATCCTTTGTGAGGCGAACTATGCCCCTGACGACCATGCTCGTGAGGAGGAATATTCCGAGGATTCCAATTATCGCGCAGGCCGCAGCCACGCTGATTAGGCCAGCCAGGGTTTCCCTTACCGCCTTTGTTATGGCGTCCTTTGAAAACCCAAAATGAACATACCCAGCCTCGCTCGGTTTGCCTGTTCTGGGCTCCTTCACGACAATAGGGGCCCTTATGTCATATCCAGTCGGTCCCTCGCTTATCAGCACGGGAAACCCTTCGTCCGCGAGAACCTCGCGCCTCGTGGTTAATTTCTGGGGAGGCTTAAAGGGTTTATCCCTCAGGAGGACCGAGTCCGGGTGCGCTTTGATTATTTCCTTCGTGTCCGTTATAACGCAGTATAGTATGCCAGGATTGGATTTCCTAACATTCGCGGCCATCGTGACCAAGGTCAGATCGTCATCAAAGATGAAGGGCTCTTTAGCGGCCGCTGAGAAAGATGTTGCCAGGGCAACACCGTTGCGCTCCATCTCCTTGGTCAGGGTGTTTATTTGTCTGTTTATGAAGTAGATGAAGACCCCGGCCAGCATGATGAGAACGAAGAATATCGTCCAGAGCGCGAACTTCAGCCTCAGGCCGAATTTCTTCTTGAAGGGTCTTTCCTGGGTCAATGTCTTTCTGCCTTGAGCTTCTTGAAGAGCCTTATCTCCTTCCCCTCAGAGAGGTTCTTGTATTCAAACTTATCCACGAGTGCTTTCATGAAGGCTATGCCCATACCCCTCTCCTTGCCTTCCTTGAACCACTCCTCAACATCAGCCGCGGCCTCAATGATCTCCGGAGAGAGGGGCTTGCCCCAATCCCTGACCACTATGGAGATTCCTCCCCTGACCCTGCGCATGACTATCTTTATGGGGCCATAGCCCTCTGGATAAGCGTGTTCCATGGCATTAGCGAGCGCCTCCTCCACGACCGTCTCTATGTCGTATGATTCCTCCTCCCTGAGGCCCATGTCCAGGGTCATATCCGCTACCAGGGCTCTTATGTGTCTCAGGGAGCGCCTGCTGAAAGCATAAAACCAGAGATCCAGGACCTTTTTCATATCTGTTGGGTTTTGAACAATTCCTCAAGCATGTCCGAGAGACGCTTTGACTCGAGGAACAGCATCCCAAGCTTGACCTTTTCGTTTGCGACCAAGGCCAGAACCTTGTCCTCGCCTATTCCCGTCAGCAGAACATAACCCTTCTCGCCCTTGACAAAGAGGTTTTGGAAACTACCCCTATCAAGCTCCGCTGATATGCGCTCGCCAGCAGTAAGGGCGGTTGCCATGACCCCGCCCAGAAAGAGCTGGTCCTCCTCAACACCTAGACTTCCAGAAGCCGCGACGATAAGCCCATCCGCGGTGACCAGGGCCGCGGCCTCTATCTCAGGAACCCTGAGCCTGAGGTCCTCTATGGCGCTTTCAAGTATCTCCGATACATTCATGACCGTTTCTCCGTTCGCGACATAGCATAAGCCATATGGAGGGGCGGGTGCAACTACTCGCGCTTAACGAACACGGGCAATATAAACCTGGACTAGAGCCTCTCCTTAAGCTTGTGGTAAGTTTCTGATAGGGCCTCTGAGACTACCTTAACATCACCTATAACTGGCATGAAGTTGGTATCACCCGACCACCTGGGAACGATGTGCGCGTGCAGGTGTCCGAAGCCAGCGCCAGCCACCCTGCCCATGTTTATCCCGATGTTGAAGCCATGGGGTTTCATCGCTTCCGAAATGACGCGCTCCATCCTTGCGAGAAGCCCCATCATCTCGCGCGATTCGCTCTCTGAGATCTCAGAAAGGGATTCTGCGTGCCTGTAAGGGGCTATCATCAGGTGGCCGGGATTATACGGGAAGCGGTTCAGGAGCACGAAGCAGGCCTCGCCCCTCAATAGGATCAGGTTCTCCTCGTCCCTATCCTCCTTTGGGAGTTCGCAGAATATGCACGAGGCCTCGTCAGCCATCAGGATATAAGCCATCCGCCATGGCGCGAAGAGCCTATCCAAAGTTATCCCCCAAATAGCCTCACGAATAGACCGGTCCCTGCCTGGGTTATGGCCTTGAAGAGGTAAGTGCTACCCACAAAGCGCGCGCCCTCAGGGAAGCGGTTGAGGGCGTAACCAACAGCGGAGATGAAGCAAAGCCCTTCTATGAGAGAGAGGATTAGGCCCAGAACCTTGTCCAAAACACCAAGGCGGATCCTCCTCGCCTTTCCTGAGAGCCACTCCCCTATGACCTGCGCGAGGATATATACCGCTATGAAGGTTATGGCAAACCATATCGCGGCGTCCAGCAGACCGTTCTTCGTCCACCCTAGCCTTTCGGAGAGCGCAGGCGAAAACCTAAAAGCGAGGAATATGCCGAGGATGAGGCCTATGAGGGTTGCCAGTTCAACGATAAGGCCCCTGCGCCACCCTGTTCTTGCCCATATGAGCAAAAACAGGACCACCAGAAGATCAACTACGATATAAAGCCATGTCATGTTCTCTTTTGCCTTTGGTTTTTAACGAGCAACCAGGAGCTCATACCTGTATCACCTCTGGTTTCATGGTTTCTGTGTCAAGAAGAACGAATGTCCTCTTGCCCGTTAGAAATCCGTGAAGCTCCCCTGGATTTATGACAAGAACCCCGTCTATCTCCTTTATCTCCAATTGGTGGGTGTGTCCCCACATTATTGCATGGAAGCGCTTGCTGGCGGAGAGAAACTCGGGGAACAAAGGTTCGTGCATGGCCGCTATCCTGAGGCCGCCGAGCTGAAGGCTCGCTGGGGGATGGTGAAACTCTGCTCCGAGGGGGGAGAACTTCTCCATGAGTCCAACCCTGTCTCCGTCGTTGTTTCCGAAAAGCAATGTTAACCGTCCGCCAAAATGGGCCCTGAAAACCCTTGATGTAAAAGGGGAAATGATGTCGCCAAGGTGGATGATGTGCTCTGCCCCCCGGAGAGCCGCAACCGAAAGCGCCCTCGCTAAGGAGTCGCAGTTATCATGACTATCAGACATTATCGCTACTTTCAAGGCCAAAAGCATAAGCCCGGCGGGTATCGCCGGGCAACTTATAGGAGGTTGTGCTATTCTATTCGGCCTTCCCAGAGGAGTCCTCGCCCCTCTTAACCTTAACGCCTATATTAACCTTTCTCTTTGTGCCTGGTTTCCACCTCTTTATCTCAACCCCAGCGCCTCGCGCTTCTATGCTGACGGGGATCCCTTGCTCAGAGATTATGCCTTCCTCTATCTCAAATCCGGCCCCGGATGTGTCAGCCTCAAGCTTTATGAAAACGCCCTCCGGAACATAGAGTTCAAGGCCAGACCACTTCACGAACGCCGAGAAGCTTCTTGCATCAGGAGCCAGGACAACCGAGCCTCCGGACATGAAGAGGTTCAGCTTGCCCGCCTTCCATCCCTCAAGATCAACGCCGGAAAGGGTGGCGTCCACTATCGCGCTGTCAGGGGCCACGCCCTCAATTCCGGCCAGGACAGCATCAAGCACGACAGCGGTTCCCGAAGGCACGAACATCTCCGCTCCCGCGCCGGATATCTCATATTTGCCCTCGGCCTCCTTTAGGCCGCCCTTCACGCTCATGTGAGCGAGGGAGTCCTCTGATGGCCTCATGGTTACTCCTGCGGCTGAGGCCGATACCGTGAGCACGGGCCCGGGCGGGAAATCCAACTCGTGTTCCTCCTTCTTTTCCTTTTTGAGGTTCAGGCAACAGGATGCGAGAAGAAGCCATATGAACGCGGACCGTCTCATGCTCAGGCCTCCTTTTTTCTCTCGGATATCGCCCAATAGACTATCTTTGCCGCGCCTATTATCACCAAAGGCAGGCCGAGAAGGATGGCTATTCCCCAAAGCTGGTTGACGAGGAAGAACCCTCCAAGCCCAGCGCCCCAAGCTAAGATGGTTATGCCGCCCAGGAGGTCGCTCCTTCTCCTGCCGTTGGCCCCTAGTGCGTTGACCAGCACCCTTATTTCCTCTGCTGTCATGCCCCGTTCCACGGCGGACTTTATCTGCTTGTGCATCATATTCCTCTTCATGTAGGCATAGACAAGGCTTATGGATACTATGAGGACCACCGCGATGAAGAAGGACACGGGGATGCCGAACACGCCCATCACAGAAAAGAGTCCGATCAGGTCTCCTATATCCATCTGTTTTTCCTCCGGTTTATCACAAACAATAAGACGAGGGAATGGGGAGAAATGTTACAGAGGGATCCCTATTGGGCCATTGCGCTTGCGATTCGCGGAGGAAAAGGGTTATAATTGTGTCATGATAGCTTTTGCTCTCGCGCAGTTTCAGGTTTTGGTTCCACCAACAACCCATCCCCCAACCATAGATGGCGTTCTCGCCCAGGGAGAATGGGATTCCGCGGCTGTCGTTGATATATCCGATACCCTTGGGGTTGATGGAAACCCCGAGGAGCCAGGAGATTGCCTCGTTTATGTCGTCCACGATCGTTTTTACCTATACATGGCGTTTGATTGCCTTAAGGACACTGTCCTCTCGGGCCACTCCCAGCCTTCAGCCGCTTTTGATGATGACAACTCAGGCAAATGGCCGAAGTCTGATACGACTGAGGGCATCAACGCGCTCGGCTCGGACAATGGTTGGTTTTGTTCTTGGTGGCTTGAGGATTTCACATGGGGGGGTTGGTATCCCGCAAACCAGGTGATCTATTCGTTTTCAGAGGGTTTAGGCCATGTCGTTTGCGAGTGGGCCATCTATCTCCTCAGCCCACATGCTGATTCCGGGCCCCAGTTTATCGGGACCAACGCCGTGTCTGGCTGGGAGGACACGATCGGTGTTCACCTGTTCTACGCTGATGACGAATGGGGACTGATAGGCTACTGGCCGCAGAACCTTTCCCCCTGGTATGATCCAGCTGGTTATGGCGAATTCATCCTCTTTCCAGGGGGGACTGTGTCCGAAGGGGGGGTGCCAGAGCGACCCCTGCTCTCGGCTCCTCCGGTCGTCAGCGGGAGCTTTGAGGCCATGGTTTATTTGCCAGCCCCAGCACGGGTCTCGCTATCGGTCTACTCCCCCTCAGGTGCCCTCATGGCGCATCCCTTTGAGGGTTTATGCGGCCCTGGAACTCACACCATACCGATTCCCAAGATGCCATCCGGCGCGTTTTTCTTGAGGGCAGAGGTAGGTAATTCGGTCCTCTTGAAAAAGGTTCTTGTCATTCGCTAGAGCCCTCGTTCCCCGCGCACTATTTAGCGCGAAAGGAGACCTGTAATGGTAGAAAATTCCCTGAAGGATGCCCTCAAAGACCTGTCGGGAACCCTCAAGCAATTATCAAGTGCCATGAGGGCGCTTTCGGCTATCTGTGGGGGAGGAACTGGCTCGGTGTTTGGAATGGCTGGAGTGGTGCCTGGCGGCCAGGCCTTTGGTCTCGCGATGAGCGCTCTGAGCCTTCTCGATCTCCTCCGGAAAGCGGGCCCGGAGCTCCGGTTTCACCAAGAGATAGTCATAAACATCGGGGAGGGCATGATCTCCGAGAAGGCTTTCTGGGACAATCTCGTGAGCCACTACATATTGCCTGGGCTTGAGAGGAACGGGTTCATCCCGGCCAAGGTGCGGGGCAAGGGGTAATCATCCTAGTTTCCCAACGAAAGCGCCAACGCCAAACGATATCGCGACCCAGACCGCCCAAAGGCCAAAAACCATCGGATACGCGGCTTGGCGCTTGCATCCGAGGACCCTGAACATTCCCTCTGATACGAGAACGAGGCTCCAGAGCGAGAACAGCTCTACCTGAGAAAGCCCTCCCTGCAACCTTGAATTCACATCCACCAGAAGCCCCAGGTCAGTCCTGAATGGTTGGCCCATAGCGAGGGTCAGGAGGCCGGTTGCCCACGAGCCGACCGCTATAGCCATCTTTGACCACACGACTATCCCAAAGGCCCTCCCGAAATTCGCCTCCCCTCCAGAGAGGGGAACCAGGAGGTGGAATACGACCGTCTGTATGAGAACCACTATCGGGACGAGTATCAGCTTGTTTATCGCTGTTGTGCCGAGCATGGCCGGCAAGGTCATCCACCTGGCCGCGGCCTCGGCCTGCTCAGGGCTGAGTTGGGAGAGCCTTTCCTGGGACATCTGGATTATGAATTCATAGCCTCCCCAGACCCCAACGAGGTCGCCCAGTATTATAAGCGGGATCACAACGAGAAGGCCCTGCCACCAACGGGGCTTTTCTTTTATTCGCTCAAAGGCCTTTCTGGGGGATATTATTATCTCGTAGATAACCTGCATTAACAGATTCTACTCTTTAGCCTGGTTGCTTTTCAACTTGAAAAACATACGGAGGCTTGGTTCATAATATAGCCGTGAGGCTTTCGGTCGTGGTTCCTGTTTTCAACGAGGAGGAAAACCTGGAAAACCTCTACGCCAGGCTATCTGGTGTGCTTGAGGGGATAACCCATGAGCACGAGATCATATTGGTGGACGATGGCTCACGGGACGGCTCCTGGGCCAAGATAGTCTCCCTGCACGAGAGGGATAAGAGGGTAAGGGGAATAAGGTTCTCGAGGAACTTCGGCCACCACATAGCCATCACAGCGGGCCTCGACGCGGCGAGGGGCGAGCTGATAGCCATGATGGACGCTGACCTCCAGGACAGCCCTGAGGAGCTCCCCAAGCTGATCCAGAAGATCAAAGAAGGGTATTACCTCGTCTACGGCATAAGAAAAACGCGACAGGACCCGTTTTTCAAGAGGGTTGCAGGCGCGCTTTTTTGGAAATGGATAAACAGGGTCGGAGGCGTTTCCATGCCTGAGAACCAGACCATGCTCCGAGTCATGCGGAAGGAGGTCGCGGACGCTCTGAGAGAGATGAGGGAATCCCACAGGTTCATCCACGGACTAATGGCCTGGACAGGTTTTCCATGGACGAGCGTGGAGGTTGAACATAGCCAGCGAGCCGCAGGCCGGACCAAGTATAGCCTACGCAAGATGATCTCTTTGGCAATAAACGCGGTCACGAGCTTCTCGGTCCTTCCTCTGAGGCTATCAACCTATCTCGGTCTCGGCGTTGCTTTTCTCTCCCTCCTCCTTGGCCTCTACATCATCCTGAGGAAGATATTCGGGGGATATGCTGTTCTGGGATACGCCTCAATGATGGCCGCGATGCTGTTTCTCGGGGGCGTTGTCCTGACCGTTCTGGGCATAATGGGCGAATACCTCGGCAAGCTATACGCTGAGGCCCTCAGGAGGCCCATTTACATACTCATGGATAAGACAGATGATTGAGATAGCCGAGAGAGCGTGGGACACCATGCATTTTCGCAGGAAGATGGGAGGGCTCATCATATCAGGGGATTTTGCGAAGAAGGATCTGAGGAGGGTTCTGGACGAGGCCAGAGAGGCTGGCTACAAGCACCTTACCGCGAGATTCCAAGGTTCTCAGATTGAATGGGGGTATCTCCTCTCCGGAGAAGGGTTTTATCTGACGGATGTGGGGATAACATTCGCCAGGGAGGTGGACGATGGGGCGGAGCCAAGCCTTCCCGTGCGAGTCGCTACCCCAGAAGATGTTCCAGCGCTGAGGGAGATAAGCAAGGGCCTCTTTCTCACGAGCAGGTTTTACCATGACCCGTTCTTCACCAAAGAGGAGGCTGATGACTTGTTCGCGGCGTGGGCCGAAAACAGCGTGCTTGGAGATGCGGCTGACCTCGTTTTAGTGGTTGATGCTGGCGAAGGGCCTGTGGGGTATGTGACCCTGAGACTTAATGATAAGGGGGTTATAATATTAATAGGTGCGTGCCGTAAAGCCCCCAAGGGCACCGGCTCAGCCCTGGTGGCCGCGGCGCACAAGGCCTATCTTGAGCGCGGCATAAGGGTAGCGGAGGTGAGGACCCAGGCATACAATTACCCAGCTACGGCCCTGTATCTCAAATGGGGTTATAGGATAGCGAGAACGGATGTGACCTGGTGCAAGATCCTATAGATCATATGCCCTCGCTATTGCCTCAAGATTCCTCTTGAACTCCTCCTCTATTTCTCCCTGGTCCCTCTTAACCCTCTCGAATTCCTCAAAGAGCCTGTCCTTCTCATCATCCGAGAGCCTTGCCTCGGCCATGGGGTAGAGGATTGAATCCTCTTTAGTTATGTGGGCTCTGAGGAGCTCAATGTAGTTCCTCGCGTTCTCAGTGAAGCCTTGGTGGCCTTTGCCAGCCCTGTATTCATCAACCCCTGCTATCATTCCCCTTACATAGCCCCTCCCGAGCTCATGCTCAGCCAGCATAACAGCGATCGGCCCCCCTTTCATGGGGAAACCTGCTGATACCATGGCCGGGAAAAGGATGCCCTCCTCCTTGGCGTGGTGATACTTGTCCGCGAAGCTCACTATGAAGTCAACGATCTGCTCAAGGTGATCCGGAGAAACCAGCTCCCCGGCTTCCATCCTATCGCAAAGCCCCTCAAGTATAATGAGGGCACCCTCTATTATCCTGTGCTCATCCATGAGCACTTGCGTCGGTCCGTTCATGTGCATATCCTCCGTAAGCTTCATAGTATAACCTATCAATTTGGTAGGTTTCAAGCTGGCATTGCTCCCAGGTTCAGTCCGGTTTTCCGGGCACAGCTGGCCCGGATTCGGCCTTTGGATTAGAATATGGGCCACCTCCTCTGAGAGGTATGGAAAAAATGGAAAGATGAAAGGAGATGGCCCATGAACATCACGATCACTAGGACCGTGAGCATCCAGATAGAGCTGGATGAGATAAGTATAGATCAACCTGAGGTCTGGATGAAACTCGTTGAGGAGAAGCTCTCGTGTGCTCTCAGAGAAACAGGCAGGGATATGGCCTCTGAGGCCTTCCAGAGGATAATAACCTCAAAGGCACCCACCAAAGGGATAAAGGAATGGGTGGGCAAATGGGTTAAGACCC
>JBDRYB010000003.1:0-144884 GCA_039803205.1 Caldifarciminota bacterium | reverse complement strand
CCCTACAAGATCACCACCCTGAAACGCTTTTCGTATCCGGCTATCCTTATCCAGAGGTAGTATACCCCTGGCCCGAGCTTTCTGACTGGGATCCTTATCTCCTCTCCCTCCTTGACCTCCCTCGCGATCGCGTAGGCCCTCGTCCCGTCAGCCCTGTATAGGGAGCAATCCATGAGTCCGCTCGCGCCAGCCGTGAACCTTATGTATCCTCCGGATTGGGATGGGGCTCTGAGAATGATGGAGCCGAAGATGGGTGGGGGAAGGGAATCGGGGGGAGGGGGTTCTGCTGTGTCTCCAAAGAGAGAACCGTAAGCAACCCGGAGGATGGAATCCACCCCGACGAAAGCGATGAAGACCTGGCTCGTATCCTTGGCCACTATGGAGGTCGGTCCCCTGGCCCTTGTGGAACAGACAGGTTCCCCAGTTGGGGCGTAAAGCTCCCTGAAGAAATAGACGAGGCCATCCGCCGATTTGACAGCGCTAATGGCATAATCATTCCCGCGCTTAGAGATGTCAGGGCCCCTATAACCGGTTCTGGAGCTGTTCATGGGATAGGTCTTTATCTTGTCTTCGTAGTAAGCGTAATACACCAAAAATTCGTAATCAGAGGCTATTTCGGGAATTATTTCCCAATCACAGCACTCAGCTCCACAGTCTGAACAGCTGTAAATTGCAAAACAGGGAGTGTCAGGGTAGCCACCATTAACCCCATAAAAACAAAAGCATGTGGGGGTGAGGGCTTTGGAAAAATAAAAACAAGAGAAGTAAAGGAGTGCGCCGTGGGTGGTTTTACCGAACGCCACAGGCCCATCATAGCTATACAAACGAGTACGGCCTGGACCAGGAGTGTCCACAGTGAAAATTGTGAAGTTCCCCAGGGTATCCCCTATGCCCTGGTATATAGTATGGTCACGGGAAAAAAGTACAACCGGCTTGCCATTGTTAGAAAACCACAGATCGTAATCCCCGGTGTTGTATCCAAGGCCTTTCTTGAACCAGCCGGAGCCCGATAACGACTTATAGTAATAGGTCAGACCTGAGCCAGCTATCACATGTAGGCCCTTATCCACTACTCCTACCCTGAGAACCGGCGGCGATGTGCATGTGCCTATGGTCTCAGATGGCCAGCTGTTTCCCTCAAACCAAGCGTGGACGAGATGATTATCCCCTGACTGATAAACCAAGTGAACTGTCCCCTGGCTGTCAACAGCGAGGGCCTCAGGGGTTATCCACCCCTTGCCAAAGCTCCATATCTGCCATGTGGATATGAGAACCCAAACCATACTCTCACCTCCAGTCAAATGTTAAAGCTCAGGATGGCGCGAGGGCAAGCTGATGCCTGAGACCGCGATGTTTGTCCCGCCGCACCGGTTTCCTTTATCCTTAAGGCTTGACGGAGGAGCAAAGATGATGAGAAAACTCATTGCTCTGGGAGCGCTCGCATCCGGGCTCTGGGCCACATACACCAGGGTCATCACCCTCGGCGGGTTCGGCGATTACCTCACTGATGACGGCAACACAGAGATATATCCAACCCAGGCGTATTTCTTCCCGAACATCGTTGTTGGGGAGCTTGGAACAGGGGATTTCACAAAGGGGCTTTTCAGGCTCAACCTACAGATAGGGGACGAGGGAAGGTTTGGCGCGTTCTTCCTCGCCCCGAACAAATCCCCAGGCGGCCCACTCAGCTGGCGCATCCCCTATAGGTATTACCCTAACCCCGGCGTGGAGGCAGGGTATTTCAAGGACATAGGCAACCTCCTTTTGGGCTTTCACCTAGGATACATGGGCTCATACGCATCGGAGACGGGGAAGCCGCTCAAAAGGAGCGACTTGTTCTACGGAAGGGGAGGAGTGGGTTGGCTCATAGAGGGCATGCCAACAGAGGTTTCCCTGGCATATTACTCCTTCACAGCCAGGAACGATTCTGCGGGCTCTGTCTTGGACGCCGGGAGCGCAATAGAGGGCCACGTTAGGAGCCTTTGGCCCATATCGGATCAGACAGCGATGGTCGTATCGGTTTATTATTACGACGATGACCTCTCGGATGACCTCTCCTCAAACAACAAATACCGGGAATTCGGCGCGAGTCTCGGTTTCAATACGACCCCCGTTTCCGGATACACGATAATAACCGGGCTCAACTACTGGGGATACGACGAATCAGCCATATCCACCACATTTGAGGGGATCTCCGGCTCCGCTGGGCTTGAGGCGAGCATAACGAGGTTTCTCCTCTTCAGGATGGGCGCGAACAAGTATATCTGGGGCAGGGAGGAAAGCCCGAACAAGAAGAAATCAATCGTGCCTTTCTACTACAACTTCGGCCTCGGGATAAGAATAGAGGAACTCCTCATAGACGGCTACATAAACAAGGAACTCCTGTTTGAGGGGCCGTATTTCATCGGCGGCAAGGAAACAGGCCTCTTCGGCTCCGTCTCGGTAAAGTATCACTTCAAGACCTTCTAGGGGGCTTTGGCATGAAGCTCATGAGGGTGCGGCTCAGGCCGATATTTCTTCATTATGAGAAAGGTGTTGAGCCATCGGTGTTAGAATTGCTTCCAAAGCTTTGGGATGTAGCTGAGGTGCTTTTGCCCGCTTCCAGAAAGGCGGACGGCGAGGCTTTTCTCGTTTATCCCGGAGGACTTGGGGCTGGCAATATTGTAAAGCAGATGAGAAAAAAGGGCGATGTCCTCCTATTTGCGGGCGAGGAGCCCTGGCTCGCGCTTGATGTTCTTGAGGATCTCGCGGACAGGGAACATGTTCATCGTCGTTTTCGGCCATTACCCGGAGCTCAGTGGTCTTCTTGATTTCCTGGGTTTCAGGGTCAAAACCCACTGAGATGATCTTCTCGGAAATAGACGCCATAGTGGTAGCGAGTGAAATAACCAGGGCCATGAAAGGGCTTTTCGTTTCCGATGTCCTGGGCCAGGAAGACGAGCTCCTCGTTTCCTTTAAGGGCAAAGGTATTTACATAAAAGCCAGGCCCCCGGACGCGAGGCTTCACGGGACATGGGTGGAAACCTGTCTCCCACGCCACAGCTGGCGAAGGTTCCTCCGCGGCGCGAGGTTTCTCAGAGCAGAGGCCAGACAAGGCGAGAGGATAATTGACCTCATTTTTGAGAGGAAAGACCCCTTGGGGCGAATTGAAGGATTGACCCTGGTCGCTGAGCTCACTGGAAGATACGGGAACATAATCCTGGTTAACGCTGATGGGGTGGTAATTGAGGCGATGAGGAGGATTAGGCCGGGGGAATCAAGGGCCAGGGTTATAGTTCCTGGCAAGCCGTATGTTCCTCCTCCGCCAAAGCAAAGAAACCCCTTCAGCCTCACGGGCCAGGAGCTCATTGATTACCTGGAAAGATATGCGCCCCACCTCGCAGAAGAGTTGAAGATGAGAGGGCACCAGCCAGAGAAGGCCCTCTGGTCCTACATCAGCGAGTCAACATCGTCCCCCTCTCCGAGGCTCTACATGAGGGAAGGCGAGGCACTTTTCCCGGCGCCAATAGAGCACATGAGCCAAGCGGATGCGGTTGAATTCTCGTATTACTCGGAGGCCATGGATGCCTTCTTCAGGCTCAGGCGCGAACCGGGTTCCGAAATCCAAACCGATGAGGAGGATAAGAGAAAGGCCTCACTTGAGAAAAGGCTCGCAGAGGAGACCGGGCGAGCCGAGAGGTTTTACAAGATGGGCCAGGCAATAATCGCGAACATGCACAGGATACCGCCGGGTTCAAAGGAGATAGTTATTGAGGGGATGGCAATCCCTCTTGACCCGAAGCTGAGCCCGGGCCAGAACGCTGAAAAATACTTTGAGAAATACAAGCGAGCGAAACGCGGGGTCGCCAAGCTGAAGAAAATGTTGGCCGAGGGGGTGCAAAAGCCTTCCTTCTCAGAGGAATCCGAGCCTGAGCCCTCTGGCCCGCCGTGGCTCGAGTTCAAAAGCCCATCGGGTTTCGTCGTCCTCGTGGGGAAGTCCGCAAAGAGCAACTACAAGATAACATTTGAGATAGCAAAGCCAAACGATCTCTTTTTCCATGTGAAGGATTCCCCTGGCGCGCATGTGATTCTCAGAACAGGGGGCAGGGATGTGCCAGAGGAGGACATCCTCTTCGCGGCCCGGCTCGCGCTTGAGCACTCAAAGGCCGGGGGAGCAAAAGGCCTCGTCTCATATACGGAGAGAAGGTATGTAGCCAGGCCGAAAGGGGCCAAGCTGGGCCTCGTGATCATGCTCAGGGAGAAGGTAATAGGGGTGAGGTTGTGAGGGCCCGGTTAGGCATCTCTCATTTACAAAAACTGAAGGGCCCGTGGTTGGGCCCCTCAGAGAAGGAGGTTGGTGGGGGTATTTCTAGAACCACATGGGGCGCGGGCCGCGTTTTCCCTTGCCCCTGCCTTTTCCCTTGCCAGGATGGCCTAGTTTAAGCTCCCGGAGTTTTGCTTTTTGCTCGTCAGAAAGGATGTTCCTTATCGCTATCTCGGCCCTTATCCTCTCCATCATCAGTTTAGCGTGCAGATCCCCTATCTCGCCGATGAGCTTTTCCACCTTCTTCATGTCCGGCTTGTCCTTTCCGAGCTCAGCGCTGAGCTCAAGGCGCTTTGCCGCGATCTCAGCCCTGATACCAGCGGTTGAGGTTATGTGATCGGCAAGGATGCTCGTCAGCTTCTCGGCCTGTTCCGGGGTTAGGCCTATCTCCTCCTGAACCCAGGGGTTCATCAGAAGCCCAAAACCCGGGCCTCCCATTGTGAGGGCGGTGGCAAGGATTATTCCGGTCATGTTTCTCTCTCCTCAAGGTGGGGTTTTTCTCTCACCTTTCGTTTGATTAGACACCTCTGGACCCTCAAATGTTCCCGGTCCGCCAGCTTGCCCATCCGGTCCCTTTCCCCGCTCCCCACACAGCGAGCGCGAGGGCAAAAACGCAATCGTCGTGGAATCCTCTCTGGCCCTTTTCTCTGAAATGCTTAAGCTCCTCAAGCAAGATCATGTTTGATCCCGGAAGGATCAGGGAACCGGTCTCAAGAGCGAGCCTCAATCGCGCGATCATCTCCTCTCTCCTCTGCGCGGTTATCACGACCCGGTATGAGCCAGGAACCCTTTCGGCAACCGCTTCCCCCACTCCAGTCGCATCAATCACCACCCTGGCCCTGTATCTGGCCCTGAGCGCGTTTATTAGCTCAGATGCCTCCGCGTATGCCCTTCCCCTGAACCTGTGGAACTCGGTTATCCTCCAAGGTTTCTCGGAGACATCTAGGATTATTATGACCGTGTAGTCGTGGAGCTTCGCCAGGTCAACCCCCATGCTGTAGATGTGGCCTGGGAATGGCCTGGCGGCCGGGAGGTAGTCCTGAACCGCTCTGAGGACGATGGCCTGAGGAAATACTGCCTCGTCATCCTCAGGGAACTCAGCGAGAAACTCACATGAGAAGTAGTATTCTGGCACCTCGGCCTTTATCCTTTCCAGCTCATCCTTGGATATGTGGGGGGCTTCGTAGCTGGTAGCCCTTATGGCAGAGTAATACTCCCCGTCAGCGAGCCCCTTCGTGAAAAGCTCGTATAGAAAGGATGTCTTTGACCAAGGGGTTCCCTCAAAATCCAGTTTGGCCCTCGGGTTCTGGAGTAGGGCTGGCCTCAGAGCCGCGTAATAGACCTCGTCAGGGACAAAACCAGCCTCTGTAACCGTTATCCTGTCATATCCGCGCCCCCTTATGAACCTTCCACCTCTGGATGTTGACCTGGATGTTATCACGGATCCGTTCCTGAGGCTTATCTCGTGGAAGGGCGAATGCTTATCCTCCAAAATCAGATACTCCAAGAGAGGACAGGAGGCTGTCCAATCCCTGAAATAATCAAAGTATATCCTCGCCTGATCCAGGGATGGACCTACGATCAGGGACTTACTGCCAGGACGGGTTATGGCATAGTGAAGGAGATCAAGCGCTGAGAGGAGGGTCTTTCCAAATCGCCTCCCGGCGAGCCTAACCCTCACCCTTCCTGAAAGAAGGAACACCCTTCTCTGGGACTGGTTGAACCTAAACCCGGAGACGCTCTCCGCGAAGAAGACCGGATCCGCCCTTAGCCTTAATACTGCTAGTTTTACCTTCTCAAGGAGCCCTTTTGGGACATATGGCACAAAGCAAATAGTGCCGGAACGCCTAGTCTATGCTGTCGAACATCTTCTGGAGCTCGTCCATGTGCCTCTCAACAACCCTCGCGTTGTGTTTTATCTCCCCCCTCTCCAGCTCCCTCATCTGCTCCTCCATCCGCTTATGGGCTTGCTCCATTTCCCTCAAGCTCTCCCTTATCTGCCGCTTTTGCTCAGGCGGGATATTCGGGTTGTTGAGCATTTCCTCCATCTGGCGCTTGTATTCGCCCAAATCTCCGGGCACCTCCTCCATCCCTGCCTTCAATGCGTTATAGGCTATTCCAGTCATTACAGCGTAGTGAACCGCGAAGAATTTCTCTGGAGGGTTCCAACCCATGGCCCTGAGCTCAGCGAGCATCTTCTCTGAGCCAGCCAGGGCCGTAAAACCCTTGAGGGGTTTTGTGGGCGTCCTCTCCACTGTCTCGCTCAGCTCCTCAAACTCCCTTGCCAGGCGAGGGAAGTCCTTTATGTATTTCTCAACATCCGCGTCCGTGAGCCTGTAATTCTCCATTTCCTCCTGGGTCATTCCCGTGCCGAGGTTGACTCCGGTCTGCTTTTCTATCTGCCTCTGAACGCAAGCTCCGCAACCACGGCCCAGGCCCCCTATACAGCCGGCCATCGTGGCCATTATCCCTGCTATAAAGAGATACTTCTTCATGACTGTCTCCTACGGATTAAGATTATAACCCGCTTCATTCGTGAATTGCAAGTGCTGAACGCGCGAGGTGGAGCTCGCGCCCGCGCGCGGTTTATAATTTCCGGGCGATGGACTTGACCGGCCGAGCTTTTTCCCTTATTATTTAAGGGTGAGCGAAGAAATGGAGGAGTAGTATGGAATCGCAAATAGAAACCATCCTCAGAAACCTCATAAGGAAAACCCCACACATCAAGGCCGCGGCCGTCATAAATGTTGAAGGAATATCCCTGGCTTCCTCCCTTGAGGAGGGCACGAACGAGGAATCCTTCGGCGCTATGGCGGCTGCCTTGCTCGGCCTTGGCGAGAATGTCTTGGAGGAGATAAAGGGAGGAACCCTCAAAGAGATCTACATCAAGGGCGAGGACAAGATGGTTGTCATATCCGGCGCTGGTCAGGAGGGAGTTCTTGCCGTCTCGGTGATGTCAGAAGCCCCCCTTGGTCTCATTCTGGTTGAGGTCAGGAAGGCCGCGACTGAGATCTCCAAGGTCATTTCCACCCAGGTTGATGTCTCGGAGATTTTTGGCACGGATCTATCGCTCCTTGAGGGCTTCTCCTTCACTGACCTTATAGGAGAGGAAGGAACCGAGAAATAGTGCGATGCTGATAGATAGCCTAAAGAAGGAAATAAACTGCAAGATAGTCTATTACGGCCCAGCGCTATCCGGTAAAACCACCAATCTCAAGTATATCTTTGATAAATTAAATCCAAACCACAGGGGCGAGCTGGTCTCTGTTGACACAAAGGGCGAACGAACCCTTTTCTTTGACTTCCTTCCCGTTGAGATAAACTTGCCCGGAGGCTTCAGGGTCCGTTTTCACCTTTACACTGTCCCAGGCCAGTTCTTCTACAAGGCATCCAGGCGCCTGGTCCTAAAGGGAGCTGACGGCATAGTATATGTCGCTGATTCATCGGCGAGCAGAATGGAATCAAACCTGCAGATACTCGTTGAGATGGTCCAAACCCTCAGGGACTACGGCAATCCAATTGAGAGTCTCCCCTTGGTTATGCAGTATAACAAGCGCGATGCATCTGACGCCCTACCCGTAACCGAGCTTGAGGCGAAGCTGAACAAGTGGAACGCGCCGCATGTTGAATCAGTGGCAATAAACGGGATAGGGGTGTTCCAGACCCTTGACCTCATAACCAAGGATGTCCTCAAGGACATAATAAAGAAATCGGGGGTGAAACAGAGTTGAGCGTGAAGGAGGAGCTGGTTGATCTTTTGGACATAACATCAGAGGCCCTTTTTGAGATAGGGCCTGATTTTACCGTTCTATTCGTGAACAAGAAAATAGCAGATGTGTGTGGCTGGGAAGCTGCTGAACTCAAAGGAAAGAGCTTCCTCAATCTGTTCCCAGAGCAGAACCGGCAAGCAATATCCTCCGCGCTTGAGGCCGCTTTCAGGGCAGGGGGAATCCTCTCGGTAAAGGTTCCCCTGCTCACAAAGGAGGGCGTGGTCATAGGCGGCCACCTAAGGGTTATACCCGTTGAATTGCCCGGATACGGCAGGGGGTTCAGGGCGAGCCTCATCCCAAGGCACAAATCATACCTCGCGGAGGAGATCCTTGAGGGGCTTGATACTGGGGTTGTGCTCCTGGATAGGCGTGGGCGCGTCCTCTACGCTAACAAATATGCCCAGGCACACCTTTCCGTAATCCCAAAGCTCCTTGAAGCCGCAAGGAGGTCATCTCCAAGCGAGGAAGAGGTGCGGATAGAAGACAGGTTTTACACCATGTCTGCCAAACCCTTCAAGCATGAACCTGGCATGGTTGGATGGACCGTGCTCTTCAAGGACATTACTGATATAAAGAAGATGCATCAGATGATGACGATGGTGGACAGGCTCTCCTCCCTCGGCATAATAGCCGCTTCCATAGCGCACGAGGTCAAGAATCCCCTTGCGGGCGTAAGGGTCATGGCGCAGGCCCTTTACAGGGAGCTAGAACCAGAAAAGCGTGAATACGCGGCAAGGATAATGAAGCAGATAGACAAAATTGACGGGATGATAAAGAAGCTCCTTGCTTATGCCAAGCCCAGGCCACCTCACCCAATACCATTTAGCCTGCTCTCGGCTGTAAATGAGGTAGTGGGTGTTCTCCGGGAACGAGCTGAGCGTTCAAGCATAAGAATAACCGTCTCAGTTAACCCATCTATCTCGGTCATGGCTGACCCCGCTCAGATGCAGCAGGTCTTGATGAACCTGATACTCAACTCCATAGAGGCCATGGAACGAGGGGGCGGGCTCATAGAGATTGAGGGCGGAGAGAGCACCATCGTCAACCCCGATCTGGGGAAACCTTACATCTTCCTCAAGGTTAGGGACACGGGCCCAGGGATTCCGCCCGAGGCTCAGCAGAAGGTCTTTTATCCGTTTTATACCACCAAGGAAGGGGGGACGGGCCTGGGGCTTTTCGTTGTCTATCAGCTTGTCAAGGAGAACGGCGGCATGGTTGAGGTCCAATCAGAGCCAGGCAAGGGAACTGAATTCATAGTCTATTTGAAACCAGCAAAAGGAGGCAGTCATGGCCGCGCCTAGGGTTTTGCTCGTTGATGACGAAGAGGACATAATCTGGGGTCTTTCCAGAGCCCTCGTAAAGGCTGGATACGATGTCCTCACAGCGCTTTCTGGCGAGGACGCCCTATCAACCCTCCAAACCCAGCCAGTTGACATACTCATCACGGACATCAAGATGCCGGGGATGAGCGGGCTTGACCTCATCGTTGAAGCAAAGAACAAATATCCGAACATCAAGACAGTGGTAATGACCGCGAGGGGTTCTGAGGAGCTCATGCGCGAGACCACCGAGCGCGGGGCGGTGGAATACATAGAGAAGCCCTTTGATCTTGATGCGTTTCTCAGCGTCGTGGCCAGGGCAAGGGAGGAGGGGTTCAGGGGGGTTGTCCGCGACCTCAAGCTCATAGATGTTCTTCAGATACTCTCATTGGAGAAATCCACGGCCGCTGTTGCTGTTTCGGGTCCAGTGGGTTCCGGCGCCATCTATTTCTCAGAGGGCAATGTGGTTCACGCGGAGTTGGGAAGGCTCACCGGCGAGGAGGCATTCCACGCCATACTTGAGATGGAGGGGGGAAGCTTCAGCCTGAGGAGGGGCGCTGAGACCAAAGCGAGGACCATAAACAAAACCCTCGATAACCTCCTCCTATCAGCTGTGGCGGCAAAGGACGAAGCCACCGAAACAGCTGGTTTTGACATAGATTCCTGGAGCTTCTCCGAGGCGGTCGGGCTTGTGGAGGAGGTCAGGGGGATCCCGGATGAGGTCCGCTCCGGCCTTGAGGCAGAGCTGAGAGCCTTGATGACAGAAGGGGTTGAGGGGGTTGGAATATGGGATTCCGATGGGAGGCCTGTTGTCCTCTTGGGTAGCATGAGCGGTTCTACCGCGGCCCTGCTTTCAAGGGCAATAGCGTCCGCCAGGGACGCCGTTGGCGAGCTATCCGAGGCCCTATTCACGACCCAGAAGGCCAACTGCGTCACGCGCCAGCTCAGGTCAGGCGAGTTCACGGTCGGGGTGATCGCGGATTCAAAGGTCAACCCAGGGCTTCTCAGGGTTGAGCTAGTTAAATCCGCCGTAAGGATGGAAAAACTGCTTTTGGAGGTTTAATACATGGAAAAGGTAAAGGAGCTTCTGGATGCCATGAAAGAGGAACTCCCGGGTTTCGTGGCCTCCGCGCTGGTTGAGAGGGAGGAGGGCCTCACAGTTGCTGAGGCCAAACGAGACCCTGACTATGACATAGCCATAACATCCGCGTATTCGGTTGAGCTGATGAGGGCACAGGAAAGGTCGCTTCTCGCTCTCGGCGAACCGGAGACCGACACGGAGATGCTCGGGATCACCCCCAGGTTCTATTTCTTCACAGCGCCAATCCAGGGCACCTCTTTCTATCTGCATGTGGTCCTTACAAGGGAAAAGGGGACTCTGGGACTCCTTTTCGCTTACCTAAAGAAATACAGCCGGCTTCTCTCCGAGGCCCTTGCTCAGTGGCAATCTGCCTGATGCGTTTGATCGTAAAATTTCCGGATGGAACCCTCCTTGAACGGGAGATGAACGGCAACTCCATCCGGATAGGCAACGGTAGTGAGATTGAGGTCTCCCTGCCGGGCCTCCAACCCCTTGAGGCTACTATTCATAAAATCGGAGGAAGGTTCAAAATCGCCCCGGCCGAGAACGCGAGGGTATATCTCGGGAGAGAACGCGTGCTGCTTCCAAAGTTTATAACCCCTGATGACGAGATAGGGATAGGCAAATACTCTCTCAGGATAGAGATACCCGCGCCCCAGGAAACATCCCAGGAAAATCCGCCCGTCATCTCTGAGCCAAAGGATGATCTCCAAAACGAGGTGGACACGGCGCCCACCGAGTTCCTTGAGCTGCCGCCCGAGATAGTCCCGAGGCTCCAGGTGACAGGGGGGCCGGATCAGGGCAAGACCTTTGAGATACTAGGAACAGCCGTTCTAGGAAGGGACCTTTCGGCAGACTTCGTGCTGACGGACAGGTTCGTCTCCAGGCACCACCTGAAGTTCTATTTGAATGAGGACGGCTCTGTCGTGGTTGAGGACATAGGCGGCAAGAACCCTGTTCTCATAAATGGAAGGGTGATGCCGAAGAAGGTGCTGATCCACGGGGATGTAATAAGGGTGGGAAAGACAGAGCTGCTTTTCTTCTATGAGGCTCAGGGCTTCGCGGAAGAGGCAAGGCCCAGGCCACGGATAAGGCCATGGGTCTGGGCGAGCGCTGGCGCCGCGCTCCTTTTTGGGGTGTTGGCAATCACCTCCTGGGTCATATTCTCCAAGAACTCCTTGAGCGCGAGGAAACAACAAGCCCACATGCTCATGGTTCAGGCCGAGGCCGCTCAATCCCCTTCTGATAAGGCGAGGCTTTACTCAAGGTCAGTTTCAATCTTTGAGGCTCTCTCAAAGAGGGCCCCGAACGACCCGGAGATAGCCGAGGGGCTCCGAGTCGCGTCTTTGAACCAGAGGCTCTGGACCCACATCATAAACGCGGAGGAAAACCTCAAGGCTGGGGATTACATGGCCTCGGTCAGGGAGGCTGACGCGGCACTCGCTGAGGCCCCTGATAACCCTCAGGCCCTCCGTCTCAGAGACGAGGCAACCGCTAAGCTCTTCATAGCAACATACGAGGCAGAAGCGAGAAAGTCCCTCTCAGCTGGGGACCCGGCCTCAGCCGTAATATACGCTGAGCTGGCTTTGTCAGCGAATCCGTGGGACGAGAGCCTCCTCTCCCTCAAGGATTCTTGCGCAAAGGCCCTCTCAGAGGTCAAGGACAAATCCCCCTCTGGCCAGACAGCCTTGCTTTACGCCATACGCAAGAAGCATTACAGGGATGCTGATCCCGAGGCCACGCTTGAGATGGCTAAAAAGATACTCTCCCAGAACCCGGATGACCCCGCGGCTCTTTATTACAAGACAATAGCCGAGATGGAGATGGCCGCGCTTGAGGCGGAAAAGAACGGGCGCCTGGACGAGGCCGCAGAGCTCTGGCGCAGGATAGCCAGGATTGAGCCAACGAACCCACTTGCGAGAAAGAGGGCAAAATGAGGGGCAAGGCCTTTGGCTCATCGGATATCGGAAAGGTAAGGACCAGGAACGAGGATTCGTTTTTGGTTGATACCAGCCAAGGGCTTTTCATAGTAGCTGATGGCCTTGGGGGCAGGAAGGCGGGCGACGCGGCCAGCAAGGGAGCGATTGAGATAATATCAAGGTTCATAAAGGAACAATCCAAGGCAAACTCCTCGGTTGAAAGGACCATTCTCAGGGCATACAGGACAGCCGCCCTATATGTCTATCAGCTGGCACACTCAAAGCCAGCGACTCAGGGCGCGATGACAACGCTTACAGCGCTCCTTCTCAAGGGCGGCAGATATTACATAGTGCATGTAGGGGACACGAGGGCATATCTACTCAGAGGCGGCCATCTCAGGCAGTTGACAGTGGATGATACCCAGGCACAGATATTCGTAAAGCAAGGGTATCTTACCCCTGAGCAGGCAAGGACCCACAAGTCCAGAAACATCCTGACAAAGGCCCTCGGGTCAAGGCCAAACCCCAAGCCCGGGTTCTACACCGGTTGGGTGAAGAAAGGGGACATATTCTTTCTGGTCTCGGATGGGTTATACAGCCACTTTACCGATGACGAGATGAAGCTCATCCTCTCTGAGAACCCTCCTAGGGCCGCTATGGAGGAGTTCATCAGGATCGCGAACGAGCGCGGGGGCGACGACAACATAACCGGAGTCATAGTAAGCGTTGAGGATCCGGGCGGAAACTTCATAACCAGGCTGGTCTATTCCCTTGACAAGATCTTCGTGAAATGAAGGAAACTGAGCGTATATTTGCTGGAAAATACAGGGTTCTGGAAAGGCTCTCATCAGGAGGAATGGCTGTTGTTTATCGCGGGGAGCACGCCTTTCTGAAGAAACCCGTTGCCATAAAGGTATTGCCAAGACAATTCTCAGAGGACCCAGCCTTCGTCAAACTTTTCCTCAGGGAGGCTGAGACATCAGCGCAACTGGATCACCCTAACATAGTCAAGGTTTTTGATTTCGGGAACGAAGGGGGGCTCCTCTATCTGGTTATGCAGTTCATCCCTGGGGTGACCCTTGATAAGATAATCAAGGAGCGCGGGAGGCTGTCCCTGCAGGAGGCGCTCCTCTACACATATCAACTGCTTTCCGCTCTCTCATACGCGCACAACAAAGGGGTGATTCACAGGGATGTCAAGCCCTCAAACCTTCTCTGCACCCAGGACGGAAAGGCATACCTGTTTGATTTTGGTATAGCGGTCCTCGGCGAGGCAGTCAGACAGCAAAAGGCAACCGTGACCCCAGGCACTCCGGATTATATGTCCCCGGAGCAGTTGAGGGGAAGGGCTGATGTGCGATCCGACATATATTCCGTCGGTGTTGTCCTCTACGAGATGATAACGGGGAGGGTTCCGTTCAAGGACGAGAGCATACTTAACCTCCAGCTCAAGATAATCAAGGACCCGCCGCCCCTTCCCTCATCGCTGGGCATAAGCATACCTGGTAGCCTTGAGAAGGTAATCCTGAAAGCGCTTTCAAAGCTGCCCTCTGACCGTTATCAGAGCGCGTATGACCTCTTCAGGGTTCTCTCGTCTCTCGGAATAGTAAGCCCTCCGGGCTGGGTTGAGGTTGAGCCGCCCCTTCAGGTTCCGATAACCAAGAAGCTCTCAGCCGAAAAGGAACCCGAGCCAGCATTTGAGCCAGAACCTGAGACCTATGAGCCGCAGGAGGACATGGACCTCACTATAACCCAGTTCATTCCCGTCGCAGACGACGAATACGAGGAAGAGTGGAGCGTTCCATCCGAGGGCCGAAAGCCCTGGGCCGGAATAATAGCCCTCATCTTGATAATCGTTCTGCTCCTCAGTCTGGTATTCCTCCTGCTCTGGGTATTCCTTTGGAGGTGATGAATTGCCGCTCAGTCCGGGCGATGTTCTTTCTGGCAAATACGAGATAAAGAGCCCCATCGGAAAGGGAGCCATAATGGAGGTTTATCTTGCTTTCCAGAAGGCGCTTTCCAAGAATGTCGTCGTGAAGGTTCTCTACCCTCAAATAGCCGCAGACCGTGAGCTCCTCCGGAGGTTCGTTTCCGAGGTTGAGGCAGTGACTGGGCTTGAGGCTCATCCTAATGTGGCGTGGATCCTTGACCTGGACAAGGATGGCCGCTGGATATATTATGTGATGGACTATTACCCATACAGCCTCAAACAGATGCTCGCCGAGACCGGCAAGCTGACGCCTGAGGACACTGTAAGGGTCATATCGCAGATACTACAGGCTCTCAAGTTCGCGCATTCACACGGCATACTTCACAGGGACATAAAGCCTCAGAACATCATGTTCAAGGAGGACGGGGTGGCTGTTCTGGCTGACTTTGGTATGGGGGAGCTGGCCAGGGAAGCCGTCCAGAAGCTGAAGATCACCCACCTCCTTCCCAGCCCTGTCTACCTCGCGCCTGAGCACATAAGGAACCCAAAAGCGATAGACGCGAGGGCGGATATATACTCGCTGGGCGCTGTGATGTATGAAATGCTCACGGGAGAGCCTCCTTTCAAGGGCGACATAAGAACCATTTACTCCATGAAGTTCATCGGGAAGTTCGTCCCTCTGAAAGAGAAGTATCCGGGCATTCCAGATGAGCTTGCGAGAATAGCCGAGAAGGCCATGGCTACCGACCCGAACAAACGCTATGCCTCGGCAGAGGAGTTCCTCTCGGAGTTTGAGGAAAGCAGTGAGGAAACGGTCTACCTCTCAAAGGTTTTCATCCGTGATATGGACCTCCCTCTGGCGAGAAAAGCCAGGATGACGCTTCCGACTGATATAAGGGATGATGCCATACTTGAGCTCAAGGGAATCAGGTATCCGCTCGTGGTTTTGCCGGGGACCGTCTTTCCCGTGGAGATAACCCTCTCAGGCCACGGTGAGTTCCAGTGCGTTCTGAGAACAGGGACAAAGGGTTTTTCCGTTCTTGATGGCCCTTTCAGGGATGTGAGCCTTGGCAGGGAGGAGGTTCAGAAGGCCCTATGGCAAGTGAGGGCACCGGATGAGAACTCCGTGGGGGAATTTGAACTTCAGATCTACAGGGGTGGCCAACCGGTCCTGAGGGAGCCGGTTCGCTTTAGCGCATTAGTGGCCATATACGCCAGGGTGGAGGAGAAAAAGAGGTAAGCCCAGGATAGAGCCTCCAATAATCAACAAGCGGCTTATGGTTTATAAGCTCAGCTATTCCCGCCCTCAAGATAAGGCCCAACCATCCCCATGAACTCCTCCTCGGAGATGGTTTTCACCCCGAGTTGCTGGGCCTTTGTGAGCTTTGAGCCCGGATTCTCCCCGACCACAACATAATCCGTCCTCTTTGAGACAGAGGATGTTGCCTTTCCTCCGAGCCTAGCAACGAGCGCCTCCGCTTCCTCCCTCGTCATTCTGGAGAGCGCTCCAGTGAAGACAAATGTCTTCCCCGCAAAGGGCGCAGGCCCGGTCCCTTTTTTCTTGTAAATCAATCTGACCCCGGCCCCGAAGAACTTCTCTATAACCTTTTGGTTGCGGGCCTGGCCGAAGAACTCAACGAGGCTCTTGGCGGTCTCAGGCCCTATTCCCTTTATTGAGATAAGGGTCTCCTCGGAGGCAGAGGCGAGCTCCTCCAGGCTTGAGAAGTGTTCAGCCAAAAGGGAGGCAGTTACCACCCCCACCCCTGGAATACCGAGGGCCGCGAGAAACCTCGGAAACTCTATCTCCTTTGACTTCTCTATAGCCGAGATCAGGTTCCTCGCGGAAAGGTCCGCGAACCCCGGCAAGCCAAGGATGTCCTCATATCTCAGGTAGAAGACATCAGCAGGGTCCCTCACGAGGCCTGCCTCAACCAATAGGACAGCCGTTTTCCCACCAAGTCCCTCAATGTCAAAAAGCCCCCTTCCCGCCATCTGGGCTATTGTTCCGGCCAATTTTGCCGGGCAAGCGAGTCCCGTGCACTTGTAGTAAGCGCCATCCTTGACGAGGGGCGCTCCATCCGAGGGACACCTATCAGGAGGCCTTATTGGCTCCGCGTCCGGGGGACGCTTTTCTATGACAACGGAAACGACCTCCGGGATCACATCCCCTGCCCTCCTCACGAAAACCGTGTCCCCCACCCTTATATCCATCTCCTCGGCGAGGTCATAATTGTGTAGGCTCGCCCTCTGGACAGTCACCCCTCCTATGTTCACTGGGTCCAGTATGGCTATTGGGGTTACTGTCCCGGAAGGCCCTACAGAGTGTATAACCTTCCTTATCACGGATGTGGCCTCGCGCGGCTTGAATTTCCCCGCTATCCAGTATCTCGGCGCCCTGGCGGTTGAGCCTAGAGTATCCCATAGCCTGAGCTCGTTGACCTTCACAACTATTCCGTCCATCTCATAGGGAAACGAATCCCTCATCCTCTCCATTTCCTCGTAGAAATCCACGACCTCCTCTATGCCCCTGCAAACCCTTCTCGGGCCAGAGACCTCAAATCCGATCTCCTCAAGCCAATCCAGTATTTCGGATTGCCTCCCTAGGCTTATTCCCTCTGAGAAACCCATGCCCCACGCTACGAACCTCAAAGGCCTTCCAGCGGTTATCCTGGGGTCCAGTTGCCTAAGAGAGCCAGCGGCCGCGTTCCTCGGATTAGCGAATGTCGGCTCGCCCGCCTCAGCGAGCTTCCTGTTTAGGGCAGTGAAATCCTTAACCCGCATTATCACCTCGCCCCTTACATCAACCCTTGGGGGTGGGTCATCCGTGCGGAGTCTCAGGGGAAGGTTCCTTATTGTCCTCGCGTTTGGAGTGACATCCTCCCCGAGAACCCCATCTCCCCTCGTTGCCGCCACGGACATTATCCCGTTCTCATAGACGACCTCTAATGATGTTCCGTCAAACTTTGGCTCCGCGACATATTCCAGTCTTTCAGCCACCGTAGGGCCGAGAAGCCTCTCTATCCTACCGTGGAACTCCCTGAGCTCATCCGGATTCCGGGCGTCATCCAGGGAGACCATGGGCAAGGCGTGGCGATACTTCGTGAACTCCTCCCGGGGCGCCGCGCCGACTCGCTGAGTTGGCGAATCAGGGGTTATGAGCTCCGGCCAGCGCTCCTCTATCTCTATGAGCTCCCTCTTGAGATCATCGTATTCCTGATCGGAAACAAGGGGCTTGTCAAGGACATAATAATGATAATCGTATTTGTTTATGAGTTCTCTGAGGACACGAGCCCTCCTGGCAGCGGCTTCTCTGTCCATTACTTCTTAGAGATGAAGTAATTCAAGGCCTCAGGCACGTTATTAAAGGCCTTGAGAACAGCGCGAAAACCCATCATCTTGAAGACGCGCTGAACCTGACCCTTCATGTTTGCCAGGACCATATCACCTCCCGCCTCGTGTGCCCTCCTCAGAGAGCCTATCAAAGAGCCCCAACCCGAGGAGGACACGAACTCAACATTCTCAAGGTCTATGATGATCTTCACCCATCCTGAGGCGATTATCTCCCTTATGCGCTTTGAGAAGCTTTCGGAGGTTATGGTGTCCAGGTTGCCCACTAAGGTGAGGATGACGACCTCCGGATCCTCCGGGGCCATCTTTTGCGTGATAACCAGTTCGCTCATCGGGCTAAAGTATAAATGAAGGGGGTAATCCAGTTCAAGCTCGCGCGGGGCACGCTCAGAGTTTCGCTATGAACATTATTCCCCTTCTCCTCGTGTAATACTCAAGGATCGTGAAACCCTCCTGAATGCTCGAGGGACTATCCCTTTCTGGATGAACTCACCCACCTTTCTCCATGATCTCGGAGTTTGACATCCTGTTCATACCTCTTCGGCGATCGCATTTTTGGAGTTCGGGATCTTGATCCCTCTTTGGATCTTGTCCTATAATCTGCTAGCTCAGAAAGGGAGTTTATCATGAAAAGACTTACACTATGCGGAACGATCGCAGTCATGCTTGCGGGCTGCGGCCGCGATGGCGGCGAGGGGACAACCCCTCCAAAAACCATACCCCTGACGGTCGGGAACTGGTGGTTTCACAGGAACACCCCTGACACCACCAGCTATGACACTGTCGTTATCGTTTCGGACACAACCCACAACGGCAAGGCTGGCTTCGTGGTGGAGACCAGGGCCTATACCCCGGACACCCAGTATGTTGACACCTTCATCGCTTACTACGAAGGAGGGTTTGAATGGATGACATATGAGGTCCAGATTGACAGCCCCATATCCCTGCTTATAACTGCTGATTTCAAGGCCATAAAGGAAGAGAACCTCGCGGTTGGCGACACCTGGACAGCGATGGACAGGGACACGACCATAGACTTTCCGCCGCCGGTGAACATCAGGGTCCTGGTCCTGGCCGAGGTCCTCTCTCAGGAAGACAAGAATGTGCCGGCCGGGAACTTTACTGACTGCTATAAGGTTGCCTACAGGTGGACATGGTTTGTGGAGGGAGTCCCATACTCAAGCACAACCATGTTCAACTGGGTTTATCCAGGGGTCGGGGTTATCTATTCCCAGGACTCGGCGGAAACCAACGGCAACGAGCTGGTTGATTACGAGGTGCAATAACCAGGGGGATATGGGGTTATTTTATTCAAGCCTCACATAACTAACCTTTGGACCCACCCCATCGTTAACCTTTAGGAGGTTCGGCCTGGCCTCAACCGGAAGGCTGTAGGCAAGGATGACCTTGGTTTCTCCCCCGGCCTTCACCGTTGTTGAGACGGGATATTTTCGCTTGTTCATCTCGGACTGGGAAACTATGCCATCTATCTGATATTTCATCTCTGCGGTGTCCCTCCTCTCCACGAGCATTACAAGGGCCATGTCTTGAAGCATGAAGGGCTGTTCTGACTGGGTGATGTTCTTCACCGACGCGTAGACTAGCTTGTAGTATCTGTCCATGCCAGGGGTTATCTTGTCAGAGATGCTGTCAACCCTGAGCCCCCAGATATTGCTCTCGGCCCACTGACCCATCATCACAACAGGGGCTTCCTTCTTTGCTTCCTTTTTCCCGCCGCAAGAGAGAAGAACACCCATCATCGCCATGCAAAGAGCCTTTTTCATGTTAAAACCTCCTACAATCGGAGGGAAATTTTAAGGGGAACGAAGGGGAGCGTTCAAGAAGAACCGGGACGAGTTCTCCCAGATGACCTGCGCCACATACCCCACAGGCGTGTTCAGGAGCTCAGATATTTTCTCCACGACCAGCCTAACATTGGCCGGTTCGTTCCTATGGCCCCTTATGGGGGATATGTATGGGCAATCCGTCTCAGCGACCAGCCAGGATAATCCGATCCTCCGGACTACCGATCTGAGTCTCTTTGAACCGAGAACGATGACCCCTGTCACGGATATGGGATAACCTCGCTCAGTTGCCCAGAGCGCCTCGTTTGTGCCCCCTGAGAAGGCGTGGAAAAGGGCCTTCTGCGGCCTCATTTCCTCAAGGATGGGCAAAACCCTGTCAAATGCCTTTCTGATGTGGAGGACAACTGGAAGGCCTTTATCTTTTGCCAGCATGAGCTGGGACCTGAAGGCTTTCTCCTGATCGGAAAGCGAAGCGTAGCTCCAATAAGCATCCATCCCGATCTCACCTATCCCAACAACCAAAGGGTTTTCAAGGAGCTTCTCCAGCTCCGAGAGCCAGCTATCCCGCCAACCAGCCGAGTAATTCGGATGAAATCCCACTATTGCTCTGAGAATATCAGGATACTTCTCGGAGACCCTGATCGCATCGCGAGAGGATTGGATATCCCAGCCAACTATGTTTACCATGCATACTCCGGCATCCCTCGCCCTCTTGAGGACATCGTTCAGGTCATCTGCAAAGATAGGGTCGTTTAGGTGCGCGTGGGTATCGTAAAGTTTCACCCTGAGAACTCTATAACAGCGTAGTTAAGGATCCCTTTGAATATAGCCTCGGCTATGCCGGATAGGGCGCCGTCAACGGGAAGGTGAACGGCAACCCGTGCCCCATCCGGATGTATTAGTATATACTGGCCGCTCTCCGCCATCTCGTATTCATACCCGAGGGAGTCAAGCTCAGCCTTTATTATCTCCGCGAGGGCCGTGCCCTTCCTGTCAAGATAGTAGTATTTCACCTGCCTCTTTGGCCTCACATCCAGAGAGACCAGAACCTCAGACCCGAACTCCTGCGCCTCCCAAGCAGAGTGTTCCTCTGGAGCCCATGTTATCTGAGTTGTCTGGGACATCTTAACCGTGGCACCGTGAAAGGAAAGGAGGTGTCTGAGCTCGGTCGCGACGGGCATGAGCCTCGGATCGCCTATGTCTATGTAAAACCTCCTATCGAGCAGAAGCCCACCCTGAAGGGGTTCAAGGGTTATCTTTCGGAACTCCGAGCCACCTGGTGGGATCTCCACCTCTATTATCTGCGGTTTGTAGCCCATAGCCCATATCTCTATATCCCCTGAAATGCCGCCTAGACCAGATATCCAGAAGTATCGGCCGCCCAGAGCGGGGAAGCTGTGAGATCTGTAACGGACCCGGACATTCTTGCCCGGCGGCGTTATCTCACCAGCAAACATTGAATACCGGCTGTCCCTGCGTATCTCAACTGGAATGATCCTTTGCGCCCTCCCTGATGATAGCCTTATCCTCGCGGATGTGGCGTTGGTCCTCCAGGGATAGAGAACAGCGCCGTGATCAGTGGTGAACGACTCCCTAATGGTCTCGCCCGAGGGTTCCAGTATCTCCACATCAACTGGCGTCCCGTCGGCAACAGCCATCCCGTAGTGATCGAGCACCTCAATGGTTAGAAGCAGAGGCGCTTCTGTTTTGTATGGAACAATGGGAGGAAAAACCGAGGCGGCAAAGGCAGCAGCAGGACGCTTCACCATGAACTCGTGCCTGACCAGCTTTGAGCTCCTTCCCCAGTGATTCCGGACAATGCATTCCACAACATGGAGCCCGTTTGAAAGAAATGGCAGATAAACCGAAAGCCCTTCTGGCGAGACCTCAAATATGGGTTCTTGGCCGTTTATGCGAACCGTGCTGTATAGGGGTTCCATCTCTCCATCCACCTTCACCAGAACCCTTCCCTCCGATATGCTCACGGACCTTATGGTTGGCCCTGGAACCTCAAAGTAGTATTTAAGGGACTCAAATATGGCTCTGGCCTCTTCCCGCCTGCGCTTTTCATTTCTCAGGAACATCTCCTCCCGCGGATCAGCTATGTATGATGCCTCGGTGAGTATAGCGGGTTCCACATCTACCTGCATCACCGTATACTTTGAGGGGAGGGGATTCCTGAACGGTAGGCCCATGGCCTCTGAGAGCCTGTGAGCGACTATCCAAGCGAGGTCAACGGAAGGGCCCTGAGCCACCCACGGATAGTAGACCTCAACTCGGTTCGTGAACTCCTCAGGCGAGGCGTTGTGGTGTATGGAGACATATGCGTCAGGCTTCAGCTGGTTTGCAATATCGCGTCTCTCCCACCTGGAAATGGTCTCATCCCCCTCTCTCGTCATGAAGACCTCCGCGCCCGCCCCTGATAACATATCCCTCAGAAAAAAGGCAACCGAGAGGTTAACATCCTTCTCCTTCAGCCCACCAGGCCCAACAGCTCCATACTCCTCGCCCCCGTGTCCGGGATCGAGGAGGATCCGTTTACCCCTGAGCGGCATAGATACCTTTCATAATTTTAAAGGCAAAGCCCAAATGATTTCAACTCGCGCTTGAAACCCTAAAACCTAGGCCTTTATCATTATCGCCAAATGGATAAGGAAGACTCGGACAGTTCCTTGCGAAGGGAGGCCCGTGCTCTAGCGCGGGCTGTGGGTGGTTTCCAGAGAGCAGTTGTTCTAACCGGCGCTGGAGTCTCAGCTGAGAGCGGGATACCGACATTCAGGGACCCTGATGGGGTATGGTCTAGGCTCAGGCCAGAGGACTTGGCCTCCCCGGAGGCTTTCGCGAGGGACCCGAAAACGGTCTGGGACTGGTATAGGGCAAGGGCTGAGAATGTAAAGGAGGCAAAACCGAACCCAGGCCACCTCGCTCTCGCTGAGATGGAGCGGATATTTCCGGATTTTTATCTGATAACCCAGAATGTTGACGGCCTTCACCAGCGTGCTGGCTCACGAAGGATAATTGAGCTTCACGGGAACCTCGCCAGGGCAAGATGCACCTCCTGTCGCTCCATCTTTCCCCTTGAAGAGGCCCCTCTTGGCCCTGATGGGATGCCCCATTGCCCTGCTTGCGGAGCGCTTGCGAGGCCAGATATAGTCTGGTTCGGTGAGCCACTGCCGACCTATGCACTGGAGAAAGCCTTTGAGCTCTCATCAGGGGCCCAGGTATTCTTCTCGGTCGGAACGAGCGGCCTCGTTCAACCCGCGGCCTCACTCCCCTATCTCGCCAAAAGGCGCGGCTCCGTGCTGGTTGAGGTCAACCCTAGAGAAACCCCCTTATCGGCCGATTGCGATTTCATATTCCGTGCAGGAGCAGGGGTTGCGCTTCCCATAATCCTAGAGGCACTCTATGGCAGGTAGGTTCTGGATAAAGACGAGGAGACGGTTTCTGGCCGGGGTGGCGGTCATGCTACCGGTGATCACCACATTCGTCATAATCTGGCTTTTCATAAACTTCATAGCAGGCTGGAGCGTTGACCTCCTGAGACTCCTCCCATTCCTGAGATTTGTGCCCGGCCCCATACTTCTTCTTCTGGGCCTTCTGATAATCCTTTTCCTAATCTATATCGTTGGTGCGATAGCGACCAGCTATATCGGAAGGAGCCTCGTCAGGGCCGCGGAGAACATAATGAGCAAGCCACCCGTGATAAAGAGCATATACTCGGCATCTCGGCAGGTTGTTGATGCGGTCCTGACCGGCAAGAAACCCGCTTTCAGGAGCGTTGTCCTCGTTCAGTTTCCATACAGGGGCACTTGGGCAATAGGGTTCATAACCAGCCCAGAGCCCTGGGTGATAGATGGAAAGGAACACCTGAACATATATGTTCCAACCGCTCCCAATCCCACATCCGGATGGTACATGATCGTGCCAAAGGATGAGGTGAGACCCGTGGACCTCACCGTGGAGGAGGGTTTGAAGATGGTAATATCCGCTGGCCTGGTGAAGGAGGAGGGCGGTTTTCCAAGGATTAACGGAGGAGATGAGGATGTTTGGCAGGAGGATAAAGGGGACTGAGGACATTGAGAGGCTTCTGGCTGAGGCAACCAAGCGTGGGATCCTCTCCTCACACATGCAGGAATTGCTCGTATCCATCCTGGAGGCAAAGGAGACCACGGTTGAGGAGATAATGGTTCCCCGCGTTGACGCGGAAACTGCCAGGGCAAGCCAGACCCTCAGAGAGGTGGTTGAAGAATACAAGGAGCACGGATATTCAAAGATACCGGTTCTCACGGATGAAGGCGAGGAGGTGGTCGGTGTCCTTCACATAAAAGAGGTGATAAAATTCCTGGACAAGCTGGATGAGATGAGGGCTGGGGATCTTGCAATAAAACCCCTCTTCGTCCCGCACGCCCAGCTGGCGCTTGATACCCTCAGGCTTTTTCAGAGGGAAAAGGCGTCCATCGCTCTTGTGGTTGACGAGTATGGTTCCCTCGTCGGCTTGGTCACAACTGAGGATATCCTTGAGGAGATAGTGGGGGACATATGGGAGGAGTATGACAGGGAGGAATTTACTTACAGAACCCTCCCTGACGGCTCATGGCTCATATCTGCGAGGCTTGATCTTGAGGAGGCATCAGAGATCATCGGGATGAATCTCTCATCTGAGGAGGCACTTTCCCTTGGCGGATTCGTCATAGAGCGCCTCGGCCATGTCCCCAAAAAAGGGGAGAAGGTGGAGTTAGAGAATTTGAGAATAGAGGTTGTGGATGCAACCCCTCAGAGGGTGAAACTCCTTAAGGTCACGAAAACCAGCTAACGCACGAGAACCTTTTCCATTGCTGGTCGTTCCCCCGTGAGTCTCAGGATGTAGACCCCGGGGCCAAGGCGCGAGAGGTCGTATCTGCCAGGAGATAGCTCCCCAGAACCCAGAACCAAAACAAGCCTTCCATCGGGAGAATACGCGCTCATGGTTCCGCTCGTTCCAGAGAGAAGCTCAACATAGCCCGGGCCGAAACGGATCAGCCCAGCATCCGCAGTCTCCTCCGCTCCAGTAGGATCAGGGGTATTAACGGCCAATATCGCGCCCATGGTTCCTATACAATCCGTGCAACCCCCTTGACTGTGGTTATCGCAATCCGTAGCGTAGCCAACCTGTATGGATGTTGCTCCCGGAGGGGTCCAGGCTGTCATATTGAAGGTTGTGTCATCCCAATAAGCGCCATCCCACCCGGCTATCAACTGCTTGTTGGAATCAGCGTATGCCTCGTAATACAGATATTCCCATCCGCAGTCAGAGCCGTTCGGTATGTCCTGGCCGTCGTAAAAGAAGAAGGTTATCTTGGCGTAACCAACTGGGTTATCGGCCCTGAAGTTTGTCATTGTCCAGTCGTATCTGTAGTATAGGCCGCCCTCTATGGTGTAGGCTCCGGTGTAAAAAACTATGTTGCGCAGGGGATCAGCGGCCCGTTCATATATGACGATGAGAGAGGCGCCCTCAGTTCTGGTCGGGAAACCTGAAACCGTGTAGACCCCGTTGCCAGTAACACGGTTGGTCACATCTGCGATGTAGCACCAAGCGGGCCCATCCCCGGCTCTGCACGGCGTTGGGGCAGTCCCAATGAGGGTTCCAGTTATGGGGTTCCCGTTGAAGGTTATAGATGGATTACTCGCGGACATAAGGCATGTCCATATCAGAAAGGCTTTCGTCACGGTTGCCCCCGATGGTATCCCGCTTATCGTTATGGTGCCTGAGGTGACATAATAAAGGCCGGTATCGCCAGTGACATAGTTCCCGCGGAGCGTATCAGCGTAGTAGAAGCTGATGCCGGTTCCACCATGCCTGGGCCCGCCGGATATCTCGTCCCCGCACTCAGGGCAATCCGGCCCCCAGGCTCCACTTACTCCCAACAGACTCAGTAAGATATACATAACACACCTCCCATATAGGGAGCATATTATAACTTACTTCATAAATGAATCGCAAACACTCGCATAGATGCCCACTGGTTGATCCCATTCCCGCGTAAGCTCTAAAATTTCATACCTTATGAGTAGGCTAATTTTTCTTGTTGGAGCTGCGGTGTTCTCTGGGTGCGCTGTGGCACCCTTGGGCTTCTACGAGAGCGCATTTCCTTCTCGGAAGACTCTGGCTTTCCGCTCAGGGCTGGAATTCACGAGAGGCTACGATGAGATCGTTGAGGATATTCCACAGGATACCCCCTCCGGATACCCCACGAATCCCTCCTACACGGTGCCCATCACTCTCATTGGGGCTGACTTTTCCCCTGTCCCGTTCCTGAGCTTTGGGGCTGAGGGAGTGGGGCTGGTAGGACTTGGTTTGAGGAGTAAGGGGGTCCTGTTTTCCGGCGACAACGCGGCTGCTGCCCTCATCCTCAAAGCTGGCTACAATTCTCACGAGGAATCGGATTCCTGGGGGGGTCATGAGAAAGGGGAAACCACATATCTCGTGGGAGGCGGAATGGTTTCCCTGGGGAACCCATTCGCGAGCTTTGGGGTGGGCCCGAAGGTCGTTTTCTCTCGGGTGGACATCGCTCAATGGAACAAGGCCTACTCCGGGAATGTCCTTGACTACGGTGGCTTCATAAATCTGGTCCTGAACTATGGGTTCGTTGGGGTGTCCGCTGAGGGGACTCTGCTGGCTTTGGATAGGCCCTTGGCTAAAACCAGAACCTTAAAACCATACGGGGGTCTAACCATGAGGATCATGTTTTGAGCAACCCTTTCATAGGACCCGCTCTCGGTTGTCCCCACGCGAGCCTGTCCACTATAATATTCTCCCTTACAGAAAGGAGTAAAACATGCCGTTCAAGATACTCCGAAAGGAAATCCTCGCTCCGCAAATAAAGCTCATGGAGATAGAGGCTCCGTATGTGGCCCGGGCCGCGAAGCCGGGTCAGTTTATCGTCCTAAGGATCCACGAGCAGGGCGAGCGGATCCCCATCACCATAGGCAAGGCGGACAAGGAGAAAGGGACCTTAACCATCGCTTTCCAGGAGGTCGGCAAGACAACATATCACCTCGGGACCCTTGAGGCAGGGGACGAGATTCTTGATGTAGTTGGACCCCTTGGAAGGGCGTCGGAGATAGAGCTTTTCGGAACAGTGGTCGCTGTAGGAGGCGGAATAGGTGTTCCGCTTCTCTACCCAATTGTGAAGGCCCTAAAGGAAGTAGGGAACAGGATAATCATGATAGAGGGCGCGAGAACAGCAGAGCTCCTCGTTCTGGAGGACTGGTTCAGGCCCATAGTTGACGAGCTCAGGATAACAACGGATGATGGTTCCCGAGGGCGCAAGGGCTTTGTCTCGGATGAGCTCAGAGACATCCTTGAATCCGGCGAGAAGATAGACAGGGTAATAGCGGTTGGCCCTGCTATAATGATGAAGGTCGTATCCGAGCTAACAAGGCCCTACGGCATACCGACAATAGTCTCTCTGAACTCCATAATGGTTGACGGCACAGGGATGTGCGGAGCCTGCAGGGTTGAGGTTGATGGAAAGACAAAGTTCGCGTGCGTTGATGGGCCTGAGATGGACGGGCACAAGGTTGATTTTGACCTTCTCATGAAGCGCCTTGACGCTTATAAGGCCATGGAAAAGGAGTCCCTGGAGCTGTTCCTAAAGACCAAGGAGGCTAAGAATGCCTGAGGAGAAGAAGAGGAGAAGGGGAAAGCCAACCCCTAAAAAGACCCCCATGCGGGAGCGCGATCCCCTTGAGAGGATAAGGCACTTTCTGGAGGTTCCTTATGGCTACAGCCCTGAGGAGGCTGTTCAGGAGGCCCAGCGCTGTCTCATGTGCCCCAGGCCTTTCTGCATAGAGGGGTGTCCTGTTGAGATAGACATTCCGGGGTTCATAGACCTCATTGTTCAGAAAGACTTCCTCGGTGCCTTGCTCAAGATAAAGGAAACGAACTCCCTCCCAGCGATATGCGGCCGTGTCTGCCCCCAGGAGGACCAGTGCGAGATAAAATGCGTTCTCTCCAAGCGTTGGGAGCCGGTTGCCATAGGAAGGCTTGAGCGTTTCGTGGCTGACTATGTCGCTGAGCACGGACTTGAGCCGGAGCCAACCATTCCTGAGCCCAACGGATACAAGGTCGCTATCGTGGGCTCAGGGCCTGCTGGCCTCACCCTCGCTGGGATGATGGCCCGGTGGGGATACAAAGCGGTCATCTATGAGGCCCTTCACGAGCCAGGCGGGGTTCTGACATACGGCATACCTGACTTCCGTCTCCCCCCAGAGGTGACCAGGCGCGAGATCAATGACCTGAAGAAGCTCGGGGTTGAGATTGTGACGGACTTCATCGTTGGTAGAACAGCTACGGTTGACGAGCTTTTGACCGAGTTCGGATACGACGCTGTTTTCCTGGGAACAGGCGCTGGGTTGCCCAGATTCATGGACATCCCTGGCGAGAACCTCGTTGGAATATACTCCGCTAACGAGTTTCTGACGAGGGTCAATCTCATGAAGGCCTATAAGTTCCCGGAGTATGATACCCCCGTTCTCAAGGGCAAGCGCGTCGCGACAATAGGCGCTGGGAATGTGTCCATGGACTCGGCTCGCTGTGCCCTTCGCTTGGGGGCGGAGGAATCCCTGATAATCTACAGGCGATCAGCCGAGGAGATGCCAGCGAGGATAGAGGAGATCCACCACGCGGAGGAAGAAGGCGTCAAGTTCCACCTCCTAACCTTGCCCATTGAATACAAGGGGGACGAGCGAGGATGGGTCAAGAAGATAGTCCTACAGAAACAGGAGCTCGGTGAGCCGGATGAATCCGGAAGGCGCAGGCCTGTTCCAATAAAGGGCTCAGAGTATGAGATGGATGTTGACATCGTGGTGGTCGCAATAGGACAGATCCCAACCCCCCTCATCCATCAGTCCCAACCGGACATAGCCATAACGAAGTGGAATACCATAGACGCCAACTTTGAGACGGGCGCCACAACTAAACCAGGGGTCTTCGCTGGCGGAGATTGCATCCGCGGCGCCGCTACAGTGATCCTCGCTATGGGGGACGCTCGCAAGGCCGCTTATGCCATGGATTACTACATAAAGAACAAGGATAAGCCAGGGATCTGGGAGGAGCTCAGGTCAGCGACCGAGAGCTATGTGCCAAAGAGGGAGATAGCTAAGGAAGAGCCAGAGGAATAGGTTCTACCCCTTACCAAAATTTTCTCCATCTTTTACGAAAGCTCCTCCAGCGAGAGCGGCGAGAAGAGGAGTTAATCCTGTCATGAACCTTATGGTAATTGTGGGGCCTGGGATTATGATGGTATAAATTGAAAACAGGACCAGCCCCAGGGTGAACCATTTGCTCTTACGCCAGTTCCTCCTTGTGGCTGAGAATGACAAAATGATTAGTATTAGCATATAGAGCCCAAAAATTCCCTGATAGATCATTGCCTTCCAGTATTGTGGGATGAGGCTCATTAGCTTACCTGAGAGTTCGGGGAGATTCATTTCTCCCGTCTGGATGCGCGAAAACACCCTAGGGCTTTCCACTTTTCCATAGTATATCGCTCCGTATGTTATTTCCGGTATAAACAGCCTATGCATCTCCTTGAAATGGGCTATGAGGTATGTGAACGGATCTTTCGAGATCTCTCTCGCGGCCCACTTTCCGAGGCTGTCAACGGTAGCTATGGGGTTATCCGGGTTTGGATGTTGGGACATAAACCTCTCAACGCTTGAATCGCTCTCCGCGAGGTAATGGATGCCCTTTTTGTGAGCTACCATAGCCGCGTAGTTGTGGAAATACAAGTTGTAGCTTGAGACACCGGATATGGTTGGAACGCCAAAGGTCAGCTGGTTGCGGATGATCCATCCGCCCACAAGAACCCCGTAGGTAGCAAAGGCCACGGCCATCTTTTTCCACATTTTAGGCTTCATGAGAAACAAGACGGGAAACATGAGGGCCACCATGGGTTTGGTCAGGGTGGTGAGACCGCCAAGGAGCCCAAAAATAGCACCAAATACCGTTTTTCTCTGATTCAAGTAATACCAGAACCCGAGAAGGCTCATTGAGATCATCAAGCCGAAAAAGGCGTCAGCGAAGAAGTATCCGCAAAGGGTGACGGAAGCCGGATCCAAAGCCATGATGAGGCCTGCGGCAAACCCGGCTCGTTGACCCCAAATTTTGAGGCCCAGAAAATAAAGGATGACCGGAACCAAGGAGACAAGCAAGACCTGCCAAAGAAGGACCAGAATAGGCCTGTCTCCGAGAAGTGCCCTTGCGGGAACGAGAGCAAGTGGATAGACGGGAACCCTGAAGCCGTCGGGCTCCCAAGGCCCCCTTGCTGGCCTCAGAAAGGATAGGGCCGGATATGTTGAAAACGAGGAGTGAGCGATCATGTTTGAGGCGAGGGCATAGTATTGTTTGGTGTCAAAATTGTCCAGGAAGACGCGCTCAGGGTGTGCTACTGCAAAGCCATAGGGCACCAACCTGGCCCCAAGAGCGATCCCGAAAACCAAAAGAGCCCTTTTCACCTCAGACCGAGCAAAAACGCGATATTGGCATTCTCATCTATGCATGGCTCTAGCTTGCCTGGGACCCCCGTGGTCAGAAGGGTAGTGACTCCTGGCCCGTGGCCGGATACGAGGCAAGCCGAGTGAACTACTATACCGATTGAGACCGCGCCCTGCTTGTATATCCTGCCATATGTGTGTTCTGCATCCACTATAGCAACAATATCACCGAACCTGAGATCCGATAGGCCGAACTCCTTCACGGTTTCCTCGTCAAAGAGCTGAATGTCATAATCACCCGTCCAAACATGGTCCCTGCCGAGGCCAGAACCCATTATCTCGCCAGGAACGATCTTCGCCACGCCAACAGCGAGTCCATCCCCTTTTTCCTTTATCGGCATTTTCCTCAGGAGCCTGGGGTCAAGGTTCCGGACAGCTATCTCTGGATAATCCAAGAGTTCAAGGCCCTGACCATATGCCTTGACCAGGATCTTGTCCCCGATGACGAGCTTATCAAGGGTTTCCGGCTGGAAATCAATGAGCACATGCTCTATTCCGCCGTGCTTTCCTGTGACAACCCCGCGCTCGCCCTTAGCGTCCCCCGAAACGACTATAGCCTCGTTGCCCACGCAAGCGAGGGCATTGTATGCGGCGTTATACGCGGTTGGCTCCCCATCAAACTTGTCAGGGTTCCTGGTTGAGACCCCAGGCTCAACATGGTCCCCGGCCAAACCAACGCAGGGATCGCCAACGCGCTTGTTGTATGTGATGCCTCCTACTCCGGGCAAGACCCTTACCTTACCGTCGTGCGAAACCAAATAGGGCCTGGCTCCCTTCACAGGATGGGAAACCTGGCCCATCACGGAGAGCATAACAAGGTCCTTCTCGTTGGTTCTGAGCATATTAGTCTCCTAGATTGTAAGTCACCAGGCCTCCTGCCCTCAGCCCCCCCCAGTATCCTCCCTGGAGACTGAGGCCAAGTTTTCCAAGGTCGAAAAGCGCGTTCCCCATGAAAATTGGCTTGCCCATGTAGCCACCAGCCGCCCTGAGGAACACGGGCCCGAAGCTCCTCCCATACGAGGCCAATCCCCCGAGCTCGCCCCTGTAGAGGAATTCTCCGGATAATCCAAGGGGCTGTGATAATATCTCGAGGCCGAGCTCAGGGGGAAACCCGCCAATAAGGCTGTCCGGGATCAGGGTTTCCCTGAGAACGAGGTTGTTGGTGCTATCTCCCCGAAAATCCCTTTTCCCAGCGAGAAAATCACCCCAATATCTTCCGTGGGCCCCAAACGAGACGAGGCTCATCTCCAAACAAACCCCGGCTCCGCCCCCATATGCAAACGGGTAGGAGGATACGGTTATGCCATCTGGGAATATGGTTCCGGTCGCGGACGAGAAATCGTCCGAGAGCCTACCGAGCGCGCCGAGAGCCTCAAATCCATAGCTTATCACGCCTTTCTTCTGAGCAACCGCCACTCGCAGGGCATAGAATCTCGCGTTGGTTTTCTGTGTTATGGTATCCACATCAGAAGTATCATCCCTCACGATGTGCGCTGTGTCCCTGAGATAAGCGAAAGAAGCCCCCACTTCAATCCAAATGGTGGCCGCATTCCTGAGGCTGAAACCTCCCCCAAGGGGCCCGGGGACAAACCCGCCCTGCCAACCTGCTCCCGCGCGGAGGATCCCTTTGCCTGCTGAAGCCAGGCTAGCGGGGTTGGAGGAAAGGAAAATATCCTTTTCGTTTGCCTGAGAGCACACCCAGAACCTTCCGGCGTCAAAAGGGAAGCAGAGTAAAACAAAGAGAATCGTCATCGGCTAAAAGATAAACCAGGCGTAAGGTCTTTTGCAACCGCGCTCATCCACCCCTTATAATTTGCCCGTGGTGATGATATCGCTGTTGAGCCTGAGCGCTGATCTGAGCCTTGGCCTCGGGCAGGCCGCGCCCAACGAGAGGGCAACATCTCAAACCCCATATGGCTATGTGGACTGGGGCTATCACATCTGGACCAACTTCTTCGCGCAGGCAACATATGTCAAGGGCGCGTGGTTCAGGGCAGAGCCGTATGTTAGGATAGGCATCATGGACCATCCAACATACCAGAAGACGGTGTATTTCAACAACATGAAGATAGGCGCCAGGCTTAACGAGGTCATAACCTCCTACGAGATAGGATTCTCAAAGCCCATCAGCGTAGGCCCGCATTTTCATCTTTGCTGGGGCGGAGCTTTTACCGGAAACTTCTGCAGGTGGGAGAGGACTTCCTATGGAGCTACTGATATTAGGATAATAGACCAGGTTTCCCCTGGAATCGTGGGCTTTGCCAGGACAGAGTGGTGGTGGAAATACAAGCTTTCTCCTGAGGAAGAGGCCAATGTGAACCTAATCCTGGGCCTCTCGCCGAGGCTCAGCTACATGGGTTTCAGACCAAGCGTCTGGCCCTGTCCGGACTGGTTCGTGATAATTGAGGGATATGTTGGGGTGAGGTGGTGAGGCCGGAAACAGGCCTCAGCCTCAGGGACAAAATTATAAAGTCCGCTTCTTTGATGGGGATGGAGGGGCCAAGCTCGCTTTCAAATCCATGACAGCGGCCCTGGCAGAGATAGAGCCAGATAAGTGGCCCATAATCCAGAGGCTCTTGGACGATCCGAACAAAGAGCCTAACTCAACTCTGACACTAAAACCCTGATCTTTGGGTGGCTTATCCTCTGAGTTCCGCATAAAATCAGGGCTCTGCTTCTAAGGAGGAGCTCACAGCCACCATCTCAATAAGGGTTGAAATAGAGAACAATTCATTCATCGCCAGGACTGAGATACAGAGATAAGCCCTTGAGATATTCAGGGTATAGGCCCGTGAGCCTCAGCGAACATGGCGCCAACTCCTTGGGGCGCGATCTGATGAGAAAATGAGGTGTCAAAGTTGGGTTTAGCTCCAAAAATGCGATCGCCGAAGAGGTATGAACAGGATGTCAAGGGGGGCTGGGGTGGCGAACTTCAGAAAGAAGAAAAGTCTGGTCGCGGTCGGAAGGGGCTACGAGCCGCGTTCGGCGATCTGAATTTTGAAACACTGCGTGATGCTCTACAGCCGGGATTCCATGATCTCCCTCATCCTCCTCGCAACAGCCACAGAGGAATACTTTTGTTGGCCCAGGTTTGCCAGTGCCTTCCTGTCCCAATTTCGGGAAAGGGCTTTTGCCAGCCCATCTGCGATCTCCTCACGGGTTGCCTCGGCTATGAAGTAACCCTGAACGCCTTCTTCTATTAGGTGTCTCGGCCTCCACATCACGACCGGCAAGCCTGTTCCGAGAGCCTGTTTTATGGACACGGATGTCCAGGGCCAGACACCGATATCAGCCGCGTTGAAAAGAGGGCGTATCTCCTCCTGTGCCCGAAAGGGGAGCCCAAGAAAGCGCTTGCCCAGATGTGAATTAGCCTTTCTCCTTATTGACTCGCAATAGGGATCGCCTTCCCTCAGTCCCACGAGGATCAAGCTCACCCCGAGCTCAGCAGAGGCCTCCAAGAGGGCTTCGTATCCCTTGTATGGGGTTATCCTCGCGGCAGATATAACGAGAGGGCCATCCAAGCCGAGCTCAGCTCTCACCCTTTCTCTCTCGGCTGGGTCGTAGTAAAATACCCTCTCGTCAAAAGGGAGAAAGACCCTGATGAGATTAACCTCCCTTCCCAGAAGCCCCATGAGAAGACCCTCGCTTTCGTCCTTGCTCGCGAAGACAGCCCTGGCTTTCTCAAATATCCTTTCGTAGATCCATCGCTTAGCTGCGGCCTTCAGGCCCCTGACTGGCATGTGTTCGCCCACCTGAGCGAACAATCCAGCGTTGCAATCCCCAAAAACAAAGGGATAAAAAGGAAGCCCCTTTGTTGGAGCGATCGAGAGCACCACATCAGGCCTTATTCCAGATAAGGCTCTCATTACCCTTGTTGGATCAGGGAGAGCAAGGTTCCCCAGGCCCAAAGAGGGGAACCGTATGACATTGAGCTCGCCCTCGTCAGGCCCCCTGAACCTCTTCATGCCCACAAAACCCCTCGCTGATGGCGCGACGAGGTCAGAGGTCAAAACCCATGTGCTTGCGCCTATCCGAGCGAACCCTCTCGGTAGGACCGTTTCCGCGTAGTGGAGGGAGGGCAGACGATGTGCCACGCAAATGGCTATTTTCAAGGTTCGTCCAACCTTATTACTTCAATCCCCCTCGCTCTGAAATCCCTTACTGGCAGGAGGCCTCGGGCATCCACGATTATTGGAAAGCGCATGGCATTCTTTACCTCATCGGGATTGAGGCTGGAAAATTCCTCCCAATCAGTGGCAACGACCGCGGCGTGCGCACCCGAGAGGGCTGTAAGCGGCTCTGAGAACTGCTTTATCCCAGGAACAACGGCCTTTGGATCGTATGCCCTCACGGCAGAACCCTCCTCTGAAAGTGCCCTTGCCAGCTTGATCGCCTGAGACTGATTGGTATCCGAAGTCCCCCCCTTGAAAGACAATCCGAGTAAGGTTATCTCTTTTCCAGAAAGGGAACCGAGCCGTCTCTTGAGCAGATCAACAACGAGGTCTATCCGGGAGCGGTTTATTTCCTCTGCGGCCTCAAGGAGGGCTGGATCGATTCCTTTATCCTTGCAAAGCCGGACCATCGCAGAGAGGTCCTTCGGGAGACATGAGCCTCCCCATCCAAGGCCAGGAGAGAGGTATTTCTCCCCTATGCGCGGGTCCATTCCAGCGGCCCTGAGGGCCTCTGAGCCCGAGGCACCGGTTGCCCGGGCTATATCCGCTATTAGGTTTGCAAAGGACACCTTCAAGGCGAGAAAGAGGTTTGAGGCATACTTGCTTAGCTCGGCTGTTGTGGTATCCGTTATAAACTTCGGCGCGTCAAAGCTCTCGTATATCTCTAGAAGCATATCCGCGTCGCCCGGCTGATCAGCTCCTATTACTATCCTTGAAGGCTCCAGAAAATCGTATATCGCGCGGCCCTCCCTCAGGAACTCCGGATTTGAGGCAACGCGCGATCCCGTCATCTCGGCCAAACGCCTCGCTGTGCCAGGGGGGGCCGTGCTCTTTATCACCAAAAGGGCAGACGGTTCAACCCTCGCGGAGTCAGCCCCCGCGGCCCAAAGCATAGAGAGATCAGGCGCTCCGCCAGTCAAGACGGGGGTGCCCACAGCGAGAAATATAGCCTCAGAACCCTCAAGATCTTTGTAATCCGTGGTAAATTTCAATCTAGACTGCTCAAGGGCCCCCAAGGCCTCATCCGGGTAACCGGGCTCGCCAGCTGGGGACTCGCGATTGGCTAAGGCGCTGATCTTTTTCTCATCCCTGTCCACGCATACGACCGCATGGCCCTTCTTTGAAAGCCCAACGCTCGTGGCCAAACCAACATAACCAGCTCCAACAACGCCTATTCGCACAGGGATATATTCTAAGGCTTTCGGGCTGATGCTTGCAAAGCGCTCCAAATGAAGGACAATCTGCTTCCCCCTTATAATATAATGGTGAACCCCGGAGAGAAGCGGGCTTTGATCTTTGCTCTGGGTTCCTTTCTGCTGGGGACCCTCATCATTTTCCTTGGGAGGCTTGCCCTGCACTCAAAACCGGTGGCCCCTGAGAGCTTCCCGGAGACAGAGGAGGTCTACATAAAGAAGATCAACCTGAACGCGGCTTCCGCCGAGGAGCTTGAGGGCCTTCCGGGGATAGGGCCGAAGACCGCCCAAAGGATAATTGAGGCAAGGGAACAAAAAGGCGGGTTCAAGCGGATTGAGGACCTTCTTGAGGTAAAGGGGATAACCGAGAAGAAGCTTGAGGCGATAAGGCCATTTCTTGAGATCAGGTGAGGCGTCAAGATATAATTTTGGGGTGAGGCCAAGGGGTTTTGATTGGCGGGTTGCTCTGAGATATGGTTTCATAATCTTATTGCCATTCATGCTCGGCATCCCCGGCCTCATTGCCCTAATTGGGAGCCCAAACCTGGCGTATTTCTGGGCAGACACGAAGGATTACATGGCCGCGGCCTCGGACATTCTCAGGCATGGTTTCTCGGTCATCCTCAAATCTTATCCCCACCCAGACCTTCCGGATCATGTGCTTTGGTTTGACAGGCCTCCTGTCTACCCGCTCATATTGCTAGTCGTTGATCTCATCCCAGGACCTTTTGAGATATGGCACTTCACAATAAACTGCCTCTTCAAGGGGTTCGCTGGACTGGTCATATATAGGCTTCTGAAAAGAGAAGTGGGGCAGGGGTGGCTCGGTCTTCTCATCCTTTATTCCTATATGGTGGTCTTCCCGATATTCATCCTTTCCGATATCACCTTCTTGATGGCCACGGCCCTTTTCGCTGTTTCAGGGATGAGTTTCCTGGATTCGCCCGACTGGAGAAAGACCCTCGCCCTATCGGGCGCCGGTATCCTCATGGCATTCACAAAGCCCACCGGGATGTTCATAGGGTTCATCCTGATGGCGATAGGGCTTTTTGGCAAAAGGACAAGGGCGTATTCCCTTCTCGGTATGGCGATAATGGGACTGCCTGTTCTCCTCTGGTGCTGGAGGAACCAGAACCTCTATGGCCGCTTTGCTTTTTCACAGATACCAGATGTTAACACGGCCTTTTTCCTCTCCTCAGCCCTATACGCCCAGCAGACTGGCCAGGAGAAAGCGTGGGGTTTCGGGTGGGGATACATGAGCCAGTATGCGCTGGCCAGGGATAATTACAAGAGAAGGGTAAAGGAACTGGGAATAGAGAATGATGACAGGGCTAAGGCCGCCCTCATATCCGATATGGCAAAACAGGGCAGGGAGATGATAATGAACGACCTGGCCGGATACGCGCTCTGTCACCTGAAATATACTACGAGGTTCTTTCTGCCAAAGGGATTTTTCTCAAGCATGCTTCAGGATTTCACCGACAGCCTGGTGAAGATCCTCGTCCTTCTTCTGTCCGCTGTTGGCTTCGCGTTCTGGCGGAAAAGGATGAGGCTGAAAGCGGCATTCTTGGGTGTAGGAGCGCTCTGGTTCCTCTTGACCCCGGGGCCCGTGATGGACGAGAGGGTTGTGGCGCCTTTCTATGTTTTTTCCGCAATAATGGCCCAGGGCGGGTGGGTTTTGTGGATACGAAAACATTCCCAGAAAGCATGAACATCTAGAAAAAGGATCAGCCTGGCCCAACCAGGGACCTGAGGTCGGAGCGTTAAAATCTTTGCCAAGCGTCTCAGTTCCATCCTATAATTTTCAAGATGACGATCTTGGGATTTGTTCTTCTTTCCTTCCCTGGCAGTCTTTTCATCGCAATAGCAAAAGGGGAGGCCTTTGTTCTTTCTAGCCTCGGAGATTCCCTTAGGCTCCCGGTTCTCCGCTCGGTCCAATCGGACAGCTTTCTGAGAGAGGCATGGCTTGATACAACGGATTTCGGCACGAGCTTTCTTCTCAACACGGCAAGGTTCTCATCCTCCGCTGAGCTGAAAGAGGCCTCAGTCAAGGCCGCGGCACGGCTCTATGAACGGAGATTGCCCGGAGACCTTTTCAAATACTATCCGCTGAGAAGGTCATGCGAGCCCGACGCGGATGATGTTTCGGCTATTTCATACGAGCTAGCGCTTTTCGGTTATGAACTTGATAACAAGGATGCGCTTCTGGCTTGGCAGGACAGCTCAGGCGGGTTCTTCACCTGGATGACAAAGGGCGCAAAAGCCAACGACATTGACGCTGAGGTCAACTCAAATGTTGCCAGGTGGCTCTTTCATCTGGGATACAGGGACGAGAGGTTTTTGGGGTTCATGGACAGCCAGGTCAGAGACCCATCGCTTCATTATTGCTGGTCACCCCTTGCTTTTTATTACACAATGAGCAGGCTTATCAGGGATGAGCCAGGGGCCATTCCGGACTCCTTAAGGGCAGAGTGGTCAAAGGTCATCCTTGCCAAAACCCTATCGCTCAGACCATACGGAAGTCCTCTGAACATCGCCCTGGCGGCAAACACCCTTATTAATCTCGGATACGATGGGCCGGAGCTGGATGATGCGATATCAAGCCTCACAGCTTCTCAGAGGGATGATGGTTCTTGGCCTGGATTCGCTTTTTACATAAAGAAGGGCTACTGCTTTGGTAGTCCGGAGCTGACGACTGTCATAGCGCTTGAAGCCCTCTATAGGTATAAGCCAAAGTGATACGGCCTGCCCTTAGGTGATATAATTTTCCCGCTTATGGAAGAGATCTGCATTGACGGAAACTCCCTTTCCTTTGAAGATGTATTAAGGGTTGCCGGTGGCGGTGTGAAGGTCTCTTTGAGCCCAAGCTCTCGCGAGCGTCTCCTCCGGTCCAGGCAGGCCCTTGAATCTGCGGCAAAAAAAAGGGCCGTTTACGGATTCAACACAGGGCTTGGCAAGCTAGCCCATGTGGTCCTCAGGCCCAGCGAGCTCCGTCAGTTTCAGCTCAACATCATCCGTAGCCACGCGGTTGGATGCGGCGAACCAATAACCCCGGAGGAGACGAGGGCTGTGGTGCTCCTGCGGGCCAACGCCCTAGCCAAAGGCCACTCCGGCATAAGGCCTGAGGTGGTGGAATTCCTTCTGGAGATGCTCAATAGGGATCTCCTCCCTGTCATACCTTCCCTTGGTTCTGTGGGCGCCTCAGGGGACCTCGCGCCCCTCGCTCACATGGCGCTTGCCCTGATCGGAGAGGGAGAGGTTATTGTTTCTGGTGGCAGGAGGGTTTCGTCCACGATCGCTTTCAAGGAAAGGGGAATGGAACCGCTCACGCTTGAAGCGCGCGAGGCCCTCGCTCTCATAAACGGAACCCAGTTCACCGCGGGGCTACTAGCGGTTCTCCTCTCTGAGGCAGAAAGGCTTTTGGATGCGGCTGATGTCGTTGGCGCGCTCACATTTTGGGCGGCCGGCACGAGGCCCGATCAGTTTCACCCCGATGTAATGAAGCTGAGGCCGCATCCCGGCCAGGTGGCATCGGGTGAGAAGATCTTTGAGCTGACGAGGGATCTTCAGCCCGGACCAGATGTCCAGGACCCCTATTCCCTCAGATGCATGCCCCAAGTTCATGGAGCGGCTAGGGATGGGATTGCTTTTGTGAAGGGCATCCTCTCGGTGGAGATAAACTCGGCGACCGACAACCCTCTCGTGGTTGGCAATAATGTCTATTCATGCGGCAACTTCCACGCTCAGCACCTCGCTCTTGGAGGGGATATCGTGTCCATATGCCTTGCGACCCTTGCCTCTGTTTCCGAAAGACGGACATTCCTTCTGCTATCGGGAAGAGGGGGACTGCCGCTGTTTCTCTCCGAGAACCCCGGCCTACAATCCGGACTAATGCTCCTTCAGACCGCCCAGGCCTCTTTGGTTTCCCTGAGCAAAACCCTCTCGCACCCTGCTTCAGTTGATTCCATACCAACATCAGGGGGCCAGGAGGATATGGTTCCCATGTCAGCGAACGCTGTTCTCAAGGCAAGGGAGATAGCGAGGAACGCTTGGAGGATTCTCGCTGGGGAGATGCTGGCCGCGGCAGAAGCCCTCAGATTGTCCGGAAAGAAGCCAAAGGGCAGGCTCTCTGAGCTATACGAGAAATACCTTGAGGATGTGAGGCCAGGCACGGGAGACAGGTTCCTGGTCCCGGAGCTGGAGAGGGCGGAGAGGTTCCTGAGGGAGTGGGCGTATAAGGCCTAAGACCCTCGCCAGATAAGGGTTTGGCCCTCAGAGGCCGAATTGGGGCCGGATCGCGGAGCTTGTCTTTCCGATAAACGGGGTCTTTCCCGAATGATATTCAAGGCCCTGGAAATACAGAACTCCAGAGGATATTCAGGGTATAGGCCAACTGATCGTGGTGCCAACTCCTTGGGGCGTGATCCGCTGAGAAAATGAGGTGTCAAAGTTGGGTATAATCCCGGCCCCAAGGAGGAAGGGCCGGGAAAGGAGAAAAAATATGACCCTTTCTCCACAAATATCAAGCAAGGAGGTTCCTCGTTGAGGAGACACTCAAGTCCTCAAAGACATACGAGGGACTTGAGCATCTCAAGGGAGTGATAAAGGCCATATTCCTCGCTTGCGCTTTCCTCATTCTCCACCTTCATATCCAGCCTCACGAGCTACGAGAGGAGGTATAGCGTCTTCACCAAGGCACTCCTGTGTCTTGAACGATCGCGAGGAGAATACGCCAGGCTATCCTGCATCAGAACCTGTTTCTGGAGTATGTGAGAGCTCATGGCAAGCGAAAGGGTTTGAATCCTCCCATGCCGCAGGCTTAAAATTTCTCCATGGTTGAAGGCTATATGGAACAAACCCCCAGCCCATCCGGAGGGAGGAAAGTCCTTGTAATTGCGCCTCCGGAATACCTTCCCGGCTTCCAGATAGCCGGCGCGGACACCCTCTCGGCTGAGCCGGGCCAGATTGAGGAGCTCCTCGGTGATGTCATGAACGCTGGGAAATGGGGTCTCGTGCTAGTTGAGGAATCCCTTGCGGGACACCTTTCCCCAAGGCTCTCTGCTCGGGTTTTTGAGTCTGTTTCGCCAATAGTCGTGTTCATTCCCATGAGGGGCATGGATGCCTCGTCCCCAGAGGAATATATCTCATCGGTCATAAAGGGAGCGATAGGCTATTCAATAAAGATCAGGGAATAGTTTGGGTCTTATAGCCACTGAGATCATAGCGAAAAAGCGGGACGGGCTCGCCCTCAGCCGAAAGGAGATAGATTGGTTCGTCTGTGAGCTCGGCGCCGGAAACATTCCGGATTACCAGGCATCAGCCCTTCTCATGGCAATATTCATAAGGGGAATGACCCCTGAGGAGACCCTTTACCTCACGGATGCAATGGTGGCCTCAGGCCGCACGCTTAAGTGGCCAGAGGGTATCTACATGGATAAGCACTCAACGGGAGGGGTCGGGGACAAGATAAGCCTCATACTCGCGCCCCTGGTCGCTTCTTGCGGGGTCCGGGTTCCCATGCTCTCAGGCAGGAGCCTCGGCCACACGGGCGGAACCCTTGACAAGCTTGAGTCCATTCCGGGCTACAACGCTAAGCTCCCCCTTGAGGATTTCAGGAGGATCGTCCTCTCGGTTGGTTGTTCAATAATGGGGCAAACGGATGAAATCGCCCCCGCTGACAGAAAGCTCTACGCGCTCCGCGATGCCACCGGAACAGTTGAAAGCATTCCGCTTATTACCGCTTCAATAGCCTCAAAGAAGCTCTCTGAGGGGATCTCTGGCCTCGTCCTTGATGTGAAGTGCGGCCGCGGGGCTTTCATGAAGACGGAAAACGAGGCCGTTGCGCTCGCCACTTCAATAAGGGATGTTTTGAAGGCAAAAGGGAAAGCGTTCAGGGCCCTGATAACCGCTATGGATGAACCCCTTGGCCGGGCTGTGGGCAACGCGCTTGAGGTAAAAGAGGCAGTAGAGGTCCTTTCTGGCAAGGGGCCTCCTGATGTCAGAGAGCTCTCCGTTGAATTGTCAGCACAAATGCTTGAGGTGGCAGGGATAGCAGGGCTTGATGAGGCGAGAGGGCTTTTGAACCACAAGCTTGATGATGGCAGTGCGCTTGAGAGGTTCAGGCAGATGGTGGAGGCCCACGGAGGGGATTTCTGTGCTATTGGGCGGGATGAATTCACTCATACAGCCATAGAATACGATCTGAGGGCTTCTTCATCTGGCTTCATGGCAAGCGTTGACGCTTATGAGGTTGGTGTGGGGGCTACCATTCTCGGTGCCGGGAGACAGAGGGTAGAGGACGCGATAGATCACAAAGTCGGCGTAATTGTTCACAAGAAGGTTGGCGATAGCGTTGCGGCTGGGGATGCCCTTTTCACCTTGAAGCTCAACGATCCAAGGAGCTTGGAACCAGCCCTTGAGAGGCTTGAGCGCGCGGCCCGTATCTCGCCCCACAGGCGGAGCGGCGCTCGGTTGATACTCGGGGCTATCTGAGGCACGAGTTCGCTATCTGGTCAGTTATGATTCAAATGGTTTATCAGCGGGCTGTCCGTTTATAATTAACCTCTTCCTGGGGCGTCGTCCAACAGGCAGGACACGGGACTTTGGATCCCGGTATGGAGGTTCGAGTCCTTCCGCCCCAGCAAACATTATAATTTTCGGAATGCTACCCATAAAGGATGAACAACGCCATCGCAGGTTCCCCATCTGGACCGTTATCCTTATTCTGATCAACATAGGGGTCTTCGCCTATCAGTTCTTCAGCCCAGCTGGCTTCGGGGAGTTCATAGAGGAGTGGGGGTTTGTGCCGAGGAGGTTCTTCGCTTTTTACGATTGGCAGACCGTCTTTTCCTCCATGTTCATGCACGCTAACCTCATGCACATAATAGGCAATATGCTTTACCTCTGGATATTCGGGGACAATGTGGAGGATGTCCTCGGTAAGGTTTTTTATCCGGTATTCTATGTGCTTTCAGGAGTTGCCGCTGTTTTCGCTCACGCGCTCCTGTTTCCGGACTCCTCCATCCCTCTTGTTGGGGCGTCCGGCGCGATATCCGGAGTTCTCGGCGCTTACCTCATTTTCTTTCCCCGTTCAAGGATACTCACCTTTACCTTCTATGGGGGGCTCGCGGCCATACCCTCATTCGTATATCTCCTATTCTGGATCGGATTCCAGATTTTGAACGCTTGGTTCACCTCGGCTCAGGGCGGCGCTGGAATAGCGTATCTCGCTCACGCTGGCGGTTTCCTCGCGGGCCTCGTTCTGAGCCTTCCCTTCTGGATAATACGCAAGGCCATGGGCCTTTACCCGTTCTCGCCATGGAGAGGCTGAAAATAGCGACCGCTGGAGAGTCCCACGGCCCTGGGATTATAGGGATCATCTCAGGGATCCCATCCGGCGTTCCGCTCTCGGAGGACCCAATAAAGGCTTTCCTGTCCCAGAGGCGGCTTGCGCCCGGAAGAAGCGAAAGGATGGACAGGGAAACCGATGAGTGCGAGATATTATCCGGAGTCAGAAAAGGGCTTACCATCGGAAGCCCAATAACAGTGCTGATAAGGAACCGCTCCCGCGAGAAGTGGGAATCTGAGCCCGCAAGGTATCCCAGGCCGGGCCACGCTGACTGGCCAGGGGTCCTCAAGAGGGGTTTTGGGGACACGAGGGATGTCTGGGAAAGGGCATCAGCCAGGTCAACAGCGGCTCTTGCCGCTTTGGGGGCAATAGCTTCGGTTGTTCTCGGGGAATTGGGGATCGTCCTTTTCCGATACATTGAGCGGATAGGGGATGTTTTCGCGAGGGTCCCGGAATCCCTGGGAGCAAGGCTCGTTCTCGCTGAGGAATCAACGGTATCATCTCCGGATCCGGAAGCGAGCATCGGATTCCTTGAGGCAATTGAAAAAGCAAGGGAATTGGGCAAAACCCTTGGTGGAGCCTTTGTTGTTGGGGCTCTTGGCCTCCCGCCAGGGCTTGGGGATTATACGGAACCCGAAAGGAGGCTGGATGGGAGGATAGCGGCCTGGCTCATGTCAATCCCTGGTGTCAGGGCAATTGAGATCGGGGAAGGCATAAAGCAATCCACGCTTGAAGGACGGGAAGCGATGGATGGATTTTCTGTAAGGGATGGCAGGGTTGAGAGGACGAGCAACCTCTCCGGAGGTATAGAGGGGGGAATGACAAACGGCCAGCCCATTCTCGTGAGATGCTGGGTAAAACCAATCCCGACCCAAAGGGATCCCCTCCCCTCATTTGATGTGGATACCCTTGAGCCTGGGCCAGCCCTCTCGGAAAGGGCAGACATATGCGCGGCCCCGGCCGCGGCCGTAATCGCTCAGGGGCTCCTGGGGATCGTTCTGCTTGATGCTGTTCTTGCAAAGTTCGGCGGGGACAGCATTTCAGAGCTCAAAGAAAGCCTAACGCTTTACCGGAAGGCTATTGGTAAGCGAGGGGCATAAACCTCGTCTCCACCGAGCTAGTAACAAGCGCAAGGCTACACCTTCCCATTATAATCTTCCAGTGTTCTTGGCAACCCTTTTCGCGGTTTCTGACACCTCTTTCGTTGAGATCGCGCTGTTCTCCGATAGGACGGTGAGCTCCCTCGTCCTCAGGGTCCCCGGGGGCGCCTATTTCATCCAGGCCGCGTCCAACAACCTCCTCATCAACGGGGATACCGCGCCTGAGTTCGTGGTCTGGGGCCCTCACGACAAGGAGATAACCCTGGACGGGGGCACCGTTGTCCGAACCTATTCTGGAAAGATAACAATACGGGCCCAGCATGGCGCTCTTCTTATAGTCAATTCCCTGAGAATGGAGGAGTATCTCGCTGGGGTCATAGCGGCTGAGATGGGTCAGGCGCCGTTTCAGGCGCTCAAGGCCCAGGCTGTCCTGTCCAGGACCCTGGCGTTTGAGAGAATGAGTAGGGCAAAGGGCCATTTCGCTGATAATGAGGACTTTCAGGTCTACAGGGGAACAGGGCCGCTGACCGAGGAGTGCCTTGACGCGGTAAGGGCAACCAGGAACGAGGTTATTGTCTACGGCGAAAAGAGGCCGAGTATGGTCCAGGTCTTCTTTCACGGGTCGTGCGGTGGTCATCTTTCCAGGCCTAGTCAGGTTTGGGGAGGATATGACCTGCCCTATTTATACTATGGCCCTGATCCCTTTTGCGTGCTTGACACGACGCAGGCATGGAGGGTGGCTTTTGGCCTTGATTCCCTGAGCCTGGTCTTTGGAACAACAGATTGCCCCGCTGTTCTGAAAAGAGACAGCTCCGGGAGGGCAACTCAGGTTGCCGTAGGGGGAGTGAGGATGAAGGGAACGGAGTTCAGAAAGCGCCTCGGCCTCAGGAGCACGCTGATAACCAATCTGGAGTGCACGCCGGATAGCGCGATAATCGCGGGAAGGGGATACGGGCACGGTATAGGGCTTTGTCAGAGGGGGGCCATGCTCAGGGCGGAGTCCGGGGACGATTACATGAGGATACTGGAGTTCTATTACCCTGGCGCGAGGGTCGTGGGGTTCTGGGAAACGGAGAAATGAAGGGCCTCAGTTCTCCTCAATTCGTATTTTCCTCCAGGAAGGAGATCAGGCTGGCCGGGATAATCTGTTCACCAGGGATACCAGCCCAACCCCCGCGGCCACTGCGAGGATGGGCTCAGCCGGGGAACGGAACCTAAAAGAGCCATCCGGTCCAGGAAGGAACACCAACAGAAATACAACCACTGCCAGCAGGAGCCCCTTCTCCCTCAGCCTGAGGAACCCGAGTAAAGCGAGGATGTATGTGGCCAGGGCATAAAACCAACCCCAAGAAACAATGATGAGGACTGCCGGATCATTTTTCCAAAGCATCCTCGTGAAATCCCTACCTAGCCCGTAAAAACACCTCACAAAGCCCTTCAGGTGAGCGAGGGCATACGCTTTCGGGTGGCGAAGAATATAGCCAATGCCCCTTTTGGAGACCTCCCCGGCCAGCTCAGGATCGAGGGCCGCGGCCCACAGGTCATCGCATCCCAGCGTGTCTCTGAGCGCTGATAAAGCCTCCTCGTAACCGATTCCCCTCTCCTCCATCATCGTGTAGGGAGCCGCGTAGAGAAAGACCGTTGCCTCGTGCTGGGTTGAAATAAGGGCTTTGCCGTGGATCAGTTTGTTCCTTGCGAGCCACGGCAGAACCGGAAGAAGGAATGATAAGGTGAGAAACCCGGCCTTTGCCCAATCCTTGCGAATGAGGTGGAAGAGAGCAAGCGCGCAGGCGATGTATATCCCCATCGGCCTTATTAGGGCTGAGAGCCCGAGGATGAAACCGGAGAGCGCGGGGGCCCTCCTGAAAAACAGGAGGCCGAGCGCGATGCTTGTAGTGAAAAGCGCCTCCGTGAGCAGGAATCCGGAGAAAAGCCCCGTGACCGGAGCGAGGCCAGCGAGTATGCCTGAGGCCAAGGCCTCCCTCCTCCCCGCGAGCCTACAAGCCCAGATCGCAACCACAACGGCCATAACGCCCCCGAGGAGAACCTGGAGTAGGACAGCAGATCTCGGATCGGGGCCAAACACGAGCCAATTGAGCGCGAGGAAGGCCGGGTATCCAGGGGGCCTTAGAACCCAATCCGTGTTGCCTATCCGATAAACTCCATGGCTCAAGCTCTGGCTGAGAGCGTAATACTCGTGGGTGTCAAGGTGGGGAGGGCCGAGGGGCCTCGTGGAGTCAAAAAAGGCAGGGGCAACCACCGTGAACCTGAATATAGCGGCTACAATGAATACAAGGACCAATTCTTTGGTTTTCATATCCAGGAGGAAATGTTAATGTCCTGGCGCAACGAGGAGCAAGGGATTGTTTGGATACGAGGGAATGAAGTAAAATATGGAACCATGGGAAAAGAGATTAAGATCTTGTTTGGTCAGGCCATCCGCTCTGAACAGGAGGCAAGGGAGTTCTACGCCAGCCTCGCAGGCGGGATCAGAAACCTCCTTTTGGCGGAACGCCTAGTCTTTCTTGCTTCTGAGGAGTCCAAGCACGAGGATTTTCTGAGGAGGCTCTTTGTCCAGAAGTTCAAAGAGGAACCGTTCATCCCAGATAAAACCCCTGTCCCATCGCCTCGTTATGTCCCCGGAGAAAAGACCCCCATATCTGATCTCCTTAGAGGCGCAATGGACGCGGAGCGGGCCTCTGAGGAGTTCTACCTGAACCTGGCAAAATCCCTCTCCGGAGAAGAATCCATCCTATTGGAATACCTTGCCATGATGGAGAGAAGCCACTTTCACATCCTTGAGGCCGAGCGGGAAATTGCCATGAGGTTTGAGGATTACGAGGTGGTTAATCCACTCTTTCACATAGGAGCCTAAGATGGAACTTGATACCGGAATAAAGCGCCACTACTGCTTTTACGGCGAGATATACGATCCCCTGTCCCGTGAGGGCAAAAGGCGCATAAACCTCCTCGCTGACCTGGTTGAGGAATATCTGGAGCCCAGTGGCGGACTCGTGCTTGATGTGGGGTGTGGAATGGGGGTTTCGTCCGCGGCCCTGATCGCCGGAGGGTATGAGAAGGTGGTGGGCATAGATATCCAGGAGGAATACATCACCAAGGCCAGGAAGTTCGCTCAGGAATCCGGGCTCCCAGCGGAGTTCAGGCTAATGGACATAAGAAAGCTGGAGTTCCCCCCTGAGAGCTTTGATGCCGTCGCGATGCTCTCAAACCCGCTCCCACACTGGGATATGAATGAAATGGAGAGAATCCTCTCCGAGTGCCACAGGGTCCTGAGGCCCGGCGGATGGATCATGATCCATTATCTTGACTGGATTGGGCTTCTTTATCAGGGATATAAGGATGTCCTCGTTGAGGAAACGGAGTCCGGTTTCCTGATATCGTATCACACAGAGCTCAATACCCTTGAGGGTTTTGTGAGGCGCCTGTATCTGGGCCCATCTGAGCCGAGGGGCTTTCAGGCAAAGTTTAGGCTTTGGTCTCCTTGGCTCTTGCACTACCTCATGGAGAAGGCTGGTTTCTCCACCCTTGAAACCGAGTATATCGTGGGGTCAAGGATAGCCATAACCACGGGGGAGAAGGTAAGATAGCCGCACATTCAGCGAGCATAGCATAAAGAATTCCACGCGACCATTTTTCTAGGGAGAATCATCCGTGTCATTCGCACTATTCCCTCTGAGTGGAGGAAAAATGCTCGTAGTAAAAACGGGTTTCACCCGCGGGGTTAATGAGGAAAGTAGGACGGTCGAAGCTGTTATCTCAACATCTGACCCGGATAGGGACGGGGATATTGTTGAGGTCTCCGGCTGGGAGCTTGAGAACTTTCTCAGGAACCCCGTTGTCCTTTGGATGCACAGGTATGAGGCGCCAATAGGGCGCTGTCTGGATATAAAAAGGGTTGGAGACGCTCTTGTCGCCAGAACGAAATTCGCGAGGACCCCCCTGGCGGAGGAGATATGGCAGCTCTACAGGGAGGGGGTCCTCAACGCTTGGAGCGTCTCTTTCATTGCCCTCAGATGGGAACCCTTGGCATCCGGGGGCCGGAAATACATCCGGCAGGAACTCCTGGAATACTCAGCTGTATCCGTTCCAGCGAATCCTGAGGCGCTAAACACCCTATACAGGGACGGCATGCTGAGGTTTGAGAAGGAACTTGAGAGAATAAACCCTCTCCTCGGGGAGGAGACCATAAGGATAAAGGAGGAATAGAAATGGAGATGACAAAGGGGGAGCTCACTGAGCTCCTGAGAAAGGCTGTAAGGGAAGCCATGGATGAAAGGCTAAGGAAGGCATACAGCCCTGAGCCTGAGAACCCTCACACGCGTCTGGCTGATATAGTAAGGGCAATGGCTTTCAGGGATTCCGCCAAGCTGAAGACCCTAACTTCGGGAGAGACACCCTTTCTCCCGACCGGTATCTCAAATGAGGTCATAAAGGCCGCGGAACTAGGGGCATCTGTCCGGCCCGGAGCAACCCTCCATAGGGTCGCTGAGTCCACGGGGAGGGTTCCGGTTGCCAGGCCTTCCCTCACCGCATACTGGGTTTCGGAGGACACGGAACCCCCGGCCGAATCAGAGCCAGCCTTTGGATACCTGGCTTGGAACCTGAACAAGCTCAAGGCCTACACCAAGGTGACCGTAGAGGCGCTTGAGGACAGCTCAGTTGATATTGGGGCTGAGATAGCGGATTCCCTCGGAAGGGCTATAAGATACACCGAGGAAAGCGCGTTTTGGCTCGGTGATGGAACAGGCAAACCCTCTGGCATAGACGGGGCAATACCAGCCTCTTGGGTCATAGACGCGACCGGCAAAGACATCCTAGATGTCCTGAACGAGATGTATGTGAAACTGCCCCCTGAGTTTCGCGAGAGCGCGGCCTGGTATGCGAACAGCGCGACGAAGGCGCTCCTTCTCGGCCTTGAGGATACAACAGGAAGGCCCCTTCTCGTTCCTAGCCTATCCGGAGCCTTCTCTTGGACGGTATACGGGAGGCCTGTTCACGAGGCTTCTGTCCTTGCCGATGGGGACATATATCTCGGAGACATGAGGTTCTACCACATCTTTGAACGGAACGGGCTTGAGCTCAGGGTCATAACGGAGGACGAGGACCTCGCTCTCAAGGATGAGGTTCTGATAACGATAACGGAGCGGATAGATGGCAAGCTGGCCTGGGACACGGATGGAGGGATAACCCCCTTTGTCAAGGCAGAGAACCTTGGCCAGTGAGATGAGGGGCCGAAAGGCCCCTTTTAATTAAAGGGAAAAAGCCATGTATTGCGAAATAAGCGATGTGAGGGCCGAGTTGGGACTCTTGGGGGAGCAGGATAGGACCGATGAGGAGATAAGCCTCGCTATATGCCAGGCCTCCGACATCATTGATGCCTTCACGGGCAGGCATTTCAGGGCTGAACCGGCTTCCGAGAGGCACAATCCCATCAGGTTCTGGGTGCTTCTCAGCCACTGGCCTGTTCACAGCGTAGTCTCGGTCAAGGATGACAAGGGCAATGATGTTGCCTGGGAGTGGCTCAATCAACGCATAGGCGAGATGAGGGTTGAGACCGGAAGGCCTGTTGATGTGGTGTATTACTACAACGATCCGAAGGATCCTGTCCCGGATGATGTTGCCAGAACAGTGGCCCGAGTTGCCGCGAGGATCCTAGCGGGGCCGAGGCCGGACATCTCCGGATTCAGATCCGGAGAGACTGGCATAGATTTCCGGGAAAACCCTCTTCTCTCGGATGATGTCCGGTGGGTCCTCATAAGATACGCGCACAGGAGGAGGTTTCTCTGATGGCCTTTGGATTTCTCATGAGGGACAGCATTTACATCCTTCATCTAGTAGGCGAAAGGGATGCCCTCGGCTCTGAACTCGCTATCTTCACGAGAGGGAACAGGGTTCAATGCGGTTGGGGAAGGGCCTCCTTTAGGGCAGAGGATGACCCCTACGGCCGTGAAACGAGAGAGCGCGCCATCGCTATCACCCCTCCCCTAAGCGAGGAACCACGCTGGGTTGAACGCGCGGGGAGGGCTTTTGCGGTAAAAGAGGTGAGGCGGTTTTCCGGATTCGGGACGGATCACTGGGAGCTTCTGCTTGAGGAATACAATGGGAGGTTTGAGATAAGGTGAGGCTGGTTGACTACATCCAAGAGGTGCTTGAGATCCTTGAGAATCAAGGGTGTCCCGCAATACCGCTGGATTCCAGCATGAGCGAGCCGAGAGAACCAGGCCTCTATTACACGGCCAGGTGGGAGAGGGTCTTCCTTTGCTCAGCGGACCACGAGCACGGCCTCCTCAGGTTTGAGCTGATCGCTGTAGATTCCTGCCTTTCTGATGCAATGGCCGTTGCAGAGAACGCAAGACAGGCGCTCTCAGCTGGGCTAGGGATGCGGCTATCGGAGTGTTCCGCTACTTCCTTGGGGGAGGGAGAAAGGGCTGTGGTGAGGCTCACAGCGAGGTGCTTTTTCTAAGGGGGTATCGTGAAGAGAAGGTATTACAGTGGAGGCGTTGGGGAACTCCTTCTCCGCGGGAGACAAGCTCTGAAGATAGCTGATCTAGAGGAGGTCAGCATCCTTCTTGATTACTCTATGAGGCCCATTTACTCCGAAAGGGATGAGTTCCCCGTCGCGGCTGTGCCTGGCCCTGGTAGCGGAACCGTCTCGTGCGTTGCTAGGGTGATCTTTGACCCAAACCCGATCACCGGAGCCGGAGGGGCCAGGGCATTCAAGAGGGACCTGAGGCTCACGGTTCCCGATGAGTCCCCTTTCAAGCTGAGGCTTCCGGATGAGCCGGCTCCGGAGAGCCTGATCGTGGAGACTCCCTCAGGGGATGTTTTTGATATGGCAGAACGCCCTTCGGCTGGTTTCTTTTCATATGACCCCGGTGAGAGGGCTCTTTATTTTGCGGAGGAGGACGCCGGACAGGAGGTTTTGGTTTCATACGCATACGGGGAGGATGAGGATCGTTATTATCTTTGCAGAGATTTTGCCCTCATCCTCGTTTTCCCTGCCTTGGGGCGTTCGTCTTCCGAGGGCCAGGCATTCAGGGTAATAGAGGCGAGGAGGGCTGTCCTCTCCTCTTGGTCAGAGGAATTCCTCTCAGGGAGGGAAACCCTAATGAAGCTCAGTTTTATCCTTCTCTCTGACGAGGATGGGTTCATAACACGCGAGAGGATAGTCTCAGAATGAAAGAGCTGATAAAGAAGGCAAAGGTTCAGGCAGAAAGGGGGAAGGCCCTGGCCCTGGGTTTTCTCAGGGGCGAGCTCGGTCGGGTTGGCCCCGCAAGGGTTCGCCCAGCAACCGCCCTCACCCTAATCTGGCTACAGGCGGTATTTGGCTCGGTTGAGGAGGCATTCGCTCCCCTTATGGAGGATGAGCCATCGGTTGAGCGACTCGTCCACATCCTGGCCATCCTTGATGTCTCAACGGATAAAAGGTGCTCGGATTACCGGAGGGCAAGGAGGAGGATTGAGAGGCTCCGGGAGAAGCTCGCACGGATGTCGGCTTCGGATGTGATGAGGGGCGCTGGGCTCCTCGTAATGGCTTTTGAGGGAATGAAGGGGGCATCTGGCAGGGGTGAGCAAGAACATCTCTCATAACCCCATCCACTTTATGGCGAACTCAAGGGTCTCCATCGGAACCTCGTGCCCGCCCTCAAACTGCGATATCCAGACATCAAGATAGATCTCCTTCAGAAACTTGTATGCCCCCATGCTCGCGGTCACCGGCACCGATTGGTCGTATTTCCCGTGGGCTATGAATACCTTCATGCCCTCTGCCTTTGCCTTTCTTATGGACTCAAGGGACACCATTGTGGTATCAAACCATCCCGCGAACGCGATTATCCCCTTAAAGCGCTTGTAGTTGTTGAGCCCTATTGTGTATGCCATGCTCGCTCCCTGGGAGAAACCAAGGAGATAGACCCGGGTGGTATCAATGTTGTAGGACTTGAGGAGCTCACGAGGCAAGGAGGTTATGTAGTCCGCGTCCATCCATATAGCCCTTTTGCCTATTTCGCCCTCCGGAGGGGTCCAGGAATAGCCGGGCTTCCCGCCAAGGCTCACCGGATAGGGCGCGCATGGGACCGCGTAGATGAAGCTGATCTTCATTGACTTTTTCGTTGTGTCCGTTTTGTATGGTCTCCGGAACAGGTCTGAGAACTGCTTTGGGTCCGACCCGTAGCCGTGGAGGCCAATAACCAAGGGGTAGCGCTCCTGCGCATCGTAATCCTCCGGCACCACAACATAGCAGGGGAGCAGGGTTCCAACGGAGAGGTAGACCTTGTTTTTCCCCTCGGTTCCCCTGGTGGCCTCGGCCATGATCCCATCCATCGTGCTCTTGAAAGCCAGCGATCCCCTGACCGGTTCAAAATCCAGATCTCTCAGAATGTGCAGGGTGTCCCTGTATCCAGCGTCCCAAGCGGCTCTTAGAAAGGCGGATGCCCTGATGGAATCCCCCATAAGCCCGAAACAGCACGCGAGATTATACAGGGCAATAGCGTTCTGATTGTTGCGGCTAACATAGTCAAGATAGGCTGAGGCCGCTCTCGGGTAGTCCTTTCGGTTATAGGCGTCCTGAGCCTCACGGAGGACGCTGTCCGGATTGGGAAGGAGGACATCCTCCGGCATGACGCTCAGGGGGCCAGAACCCGATTCCCTTCCGGCTTGCCTAGGGGCGCAGGCTGAGAAGAACAAGAACAGCACAAATAACCTTCTCATGGTTTTGCTCCCTTAGAACCAGGCTTTAAATTATAATTCAGTTTGAGCAGTTCCCCGCAACATGAATGCTTTCGGTCGAAGTCTCGTGTTAAAATTATAAAACTAAGTGATCCGACGCCTCCTCGTGGATACCCTCATATACGGCCTGGGCACACTGCTCTCGCCTCTGGTTGGTTTTGTGCTTCTGCCCGTATATACCAGGTTCCTTACCCCTGCTGATTACGGCGTCCTATCGGTTCTATCGGTCACATCAGGCCTTCTTACCATAGCCTTCTGCCTCGGCATACCCTCCGGAATGCTCAGGTTTTACCCTGAGGAAAGGGAGAGAAACGAGGTCATATACTCCTCTCTTGGTGCCGTCGTTGTCCTGAGCTCCTCGGGCGCGACCCTCATGATGGCCCTCGCGGGACCCCTTTCGCGCTTTTTGGCCCCTGTTTCCGGCGGCCCTTACCTTGTTAGCCTAACAGCGCTCGGCTTCGCGACGGGCTCCTGGGTTGTAGTGCTTCAGAACCTCATGAGGGCACAGGAAAGGCCCCTGCTCTACACGATCGCGAACCTCGGGGGTTTTGCGCTCAGGCTGGGCCTGAACATTCTCTTTGTGGTTGGTTTCCTCAGGGGGGTCGCGGGAATACTTGAGGCAGGAATAATCTCCAACATCGCCATACTCGCCCTCTTGGCCCCAGTTGGCCTTTGGAACAGAAAGCCCTCTTTCTCCTGGAGAAAGCTAAAAGAGATAACCAAGTTCGGGATAGCGCTTGAACCCGGAAACCTAGCGGCCTGGGTTCTTAACATGTCTGACAGGTATTTCCTTCAGGCGCTCTCTGATATGACGCAGGTCGGTCTTTACTCGGTCGGATACAGAATAGGCCAGCTTTCGGAAATAGGCCTCGTGAAGCCTTTCAGGCTCGCTTGGCCACCCCTAATTTACGCGGAGGCGGGGGATCACGAAAGGGCAAAGAGCTCAATATCCCGAATAGCAACCCTTTACTCCTTCTTCGGGCTGTGGGTCACCCTTGGGCTTTTTCTCCTCGCGCCCGCCATACTGAAGGCGATGGCCACGAAGCAATACTGGGGCGCTCTGGATGTGGTTGGCCTCGTTGCATTATCCTATGTCGTCCTTGGTTCGGGCTGGATAACCGGCGCCGGATTGCACATAATAAAGAAACCGTGGCCCATATCGGTCGCTTTCATCATCGGAGCCCTCCTCAACATGGCTCTCAACCTCCTTCTCATTCCCCTCTTCGGAATGATGGGCGCGGCATGGGCAACCCTCATATCGTTTCTCTTCATTTCCGTATTCACTCTGGTAGCCTCACAGAGAAAATTCCCGGTAAAATACGAGTGGAAGAAGCTGGTTGCCATAGCCGTTTGGGCAGGGATAATTGCGGCCGCCTCGCTGATGTCTCAGAGGGTCTGGTGGAGGGTGGTTCTCGCTATTGGTTTTTCTACTGTGGGTGTTTATCTTTACAGGAAGAGTCTCTTTGGAATAACCAAAGGTTTTCTGGTCAGAAGGTCTTTGAACAGCGGCGAGGCGTTCCTGATCCCAGGCGGGCTCGTGGTTGAGAAGGTCTCGGATCCAGAGCTGATCCGAGTCTTTAGAAAGGACAGAGAAGGGGTCTACGAGGAGAGACACAATAGGGGTGTTGCCTGCTATGTTGGCTTTTGGAATGGCGAACCAGCACACATAACCTGGGTAGCCACTGGTGGCGAGCGTGAACCGAGAACAGGCTACAAAGCGAGTCCTGGTGTTGCTTATGTATTTGATTCTTTGACTCTCCCTGAGTTCAGGGGCCTTGGCATATACACGGGTGTCCTGGAAACGATCTGGCAGGACGCAAGGAAAGCAGGACTCACGGTTGCCGAGGCAATCGTGCTTGAAGGCAATGAGGCATCAATGAAGGCCTTCAGAAACGCTGGATTCAGGCCCGTGGCCAGGGTCGCGGGCATAAAGATATTCGGCATCACATTCACATGGAGGAGGAAACTTGAGGAAGGAGAGGGTTGAGAATCCCGATGAAATAGCCGAGCTCATCCGGATGGCTGAGCGTTTGGCACGGGCGCACCCATGTGGGATACAGATGGAATCCTGGTGGCTCCTACCCTGGCTTGAAACCCTGGCCCAAAGGCCTTTTGCTATAGTTCTCAGGGAGGGGAATGACATCCTAGCCTGCGGTTTCTTTGAGAGGAGGGAGGCCTCTTTGGCCTTGCGAGGATTGATCAAAAAGCGCATCCTAACATTCCTCTCCCAGGGGCCCACGGACTTCTCAGATATCTTGGCTTGCCCTGATGTAAAACCGGGGGATGTCGCGCGCGCCTTCGCTGAGGCCCTTAAGGGGGTTCCCAAAGTGGACGAGATAAGGCTTGAGCAGTTCCCGGGATCTTCCGCGTTCGCGTCGCCTCTCTCAGATGCCTTTGGGGTTAAACTCCAGGATTGGGTTAGGGTTTATTTCGCCGATCTCAGGGTTGGATACGAAGCGCTCTGGCGCGGTGCCGGGAGGAACGCGAGGAGGGACATCCACAAGAAGGAGCGAAAGCTCAGGGAGAATTTTGAGGTAAGATACGATGTCCTTAAGGAGGCTGATGAGGCCCTTATATCGGAAATGGTAAACCTGAACGCCAAGAGAAGGGAGAGGAGAAGCCCATTTATCGGAAAGAGGGCTGATTTTACCTTAAGGATGATACGAGAGAGCCAGGCCAAAGGAAGACTGCTCATCTTTACCATGAGGGCGGACAGCTCTCTGATCTCATACAGGCTCGGTTTTCTTCGGGACGGGATATTCTGGGATTGGAACACATCATACGATCCCGGGCTCTTTGAGCTGTCCCCCGGAAAGGTCCATCTGGCGCACGCAATCAGGTGGTGCGCTGATGCTGGACTTGCGGAGTTCAACTTCATGCGAGGGGATGAGGATTACAAGAGGATATGGTCAACGGGATACACTATGAACAGGGCCCTGGCCCTTCCCTTGCCAACCTTTAGGATGAGGATGGTTGGGGCATGGGCTAGAAAACCGCCTCGTATGCCCCAGGCTTAGGGAGGAAGGTGAAGAGCCCTTTTTTCGGATAGACCCTGTAGCCCTCAGGCGCCATGAGATACGAGGGGCAAGGGTGAATCCTAAACGAGACATCCCAGCGCGGCCGCTCAGAGTTGATTATCAGCTTAAAGCCATCAACGAGGAAGCTCATGGATTCAACGGTATCAAGGTAATCGCATATCTCTCTTGGCAAAGCCCACCAAACCAGATCGTCAAGCCCCGTAAGAAGAGGAAGGAGCAAGGGCCTGTCATCGTATAGGTTGTAGACCTGCCTGGCCCCATCGGGGCGCAACGCCGCGTAGTGCGTTTGGATGGTAACGGGAATCCCCTTTTCAACGAGGAACCTTGCCCTAGCGAACAGTCTGGCCATCCTCCTTTTCATGAAGAGCCTCTCAATAACGGAGCGGCCCCTCCGATAAAGCCCCGTGTATGCGCCGATGTTGCTTGGGAATAATCTCACCCCCCTCTGGTTCGTGATAACGCCTCTTCCCCCGTGAAAACAGCCCCTTCCTCCCCTTACTGGTGTCCAGGCATCAGCCCACCACCGAAACCCTGCTTCTGTGAGGTATTTCTCCACGAGCTCGTATCCCTCATAACCAGGGCACTTCCCACCGAGAACCTTGGCCCCAGTCAGCTCCTCAAGGGCAGACTTTCCCCTCGCGAGCCACATTTTTGGGTCTTCAAGCCCTGAGCATTCCGGCCTCCCATCCAGCCTAGTGTGATCCATACCGTGAAAACCTATCTCGGCCCAACGTGCTCTGGCAATTACCTCCAACAATTCAACAATCTTGCCTTGCCTCTGAATCTTGATGCCCGGCACGAGGCGCGCGTTTAGGAACTGGCCAGGAGAAACAAAAAACACGGCCCTGAGCCTCGGGACAGCACGCCTGTATGTTTCCGTGAAGAACTCCCATGTGGAGTTTGGGCCTATTCCAAGGCCTCCCCAATCTCCTTCCTGAGTATCCCCCACAACGAGATCGCCAACATCGTCAATCATGAGGAAGGCCGGAGTCCTTCCCTCTGGCCATCTTGTCATCTCAGCCCTTATCACAATAGCCTCCTTATCACCTCAACCACGACGCCAACTATCTCTCCCTCATCATCAGGGGCAAGAACAATGGGCTGAAAGTTGGGATTATCAGGCATGAGTATGAGGAGATCCCCTTGCCTCCTCATGCGCTTGACGGTATATTCGCCTTGGTTCATTTTTACCACAACGATAAGCCCATCTCTGGGCCTAATATCCCTCGCGACCAGCACCCTGTCCCCATCCACGAGGGTTGGAGACATGGAATCACCCTTCACAACGAGGCCAAAAACATCCCTTCCCGAGTATTCCGCAGGAACCCCTATTACCTCCATGACTCCGGGGTCACCTGGGTCATACGGAGGCCCCCCTGGGACCGTGCCGTAAACAGGAACCTGATGCACAGGGAATATTGCATCGCTTCTTTCAGGCCTCTCCATCGGGCCCATCCCTGAAAGAAGCCAATCCAATGAAACGGAAAGCGAATCAGCTATTGCCTTAAGGTAACGAGCGGATGGGGAAACCAGGCCCCTCTCCCACTCGGAGATGCGCTGGAAAGGCACCCCTATTTGTCTGGCAAGCCTGAGCTGAGACATGCCCCGGTGCTCCCTGGCCCTCTTTATACGGGCGCCGATCGTTTCCCCTTTATCACGCATATTAGTTAGCTACTTGATCTTCATCACGGTTTTCCGTTATAATATTTAACGGATCATGGTGAACCTCAAAAGCATAAAGCAAGGGCTGAGCCCGGATCAAATCAACACTATTCACGACGGAGGACAAAAATGGGCTCACTAAATAACATGAACCCCTCTGGCAAGGAAATAGACAAAGCCGCCATAGAGGCCAAAATGGGTGACCCTGAAGCCTTTGTCCGCCTGCATTCCTTTCTGGAACGCTACATCCTGAGAGCCTCAGCTAACTTCATGGACGGCACGGAACAGGAGGATGTGGCCCAGGAGCTCAGGCTCCTCCTCTTCAAGGTCTTGTCGTCTTGGGCCCCTGGCAAGGCCAGAGAATTCAGGCAATATTACATTGCCGCGATGAAGAAGCACCTTTGGAAGCTCAAGAAAAAGGCGACGCGAATGATCTTCGTGTCCTTAGACGAATTGGAGGAAGACTATGCTATCTGAAGGGTTCATCCTCGCCGAAAAGGGAAACCTTCTCCTGGACAGGCTTGAAGCGCTGAGGCCGGATCTCACCGAGCTGGCTGAGGCCATTGTCTATGAGAGGCGGAGCTGGGCTTGGGCCAAGAGACACTTCGGCGAAGAGAAATGCCGAGCTCTAGAGGAATTCGTGAAGGAGAACCTCTGGACCCAGTGGGGGTTCTGAGGGATACTCTGAGTAGGATTGATGCTGTCCTCGGGAGGATTGAGGAGCAGGCCCTTGAGGGCGATGCTCGCGCGGGCGCTCTCTATTCAAGGCTCATGGCACAACGAGCGGAAATAGCCTTAAAGATAAGGGACCTTGAGCGTGGAGCGGACAGGCTTTTGGAGTGGCTATTGGGATTATTGAAGTGCGGCGATTGAGGTAAGGCCTGGTGCGCCCCCTTATTCGGGGACAAGGGGGTTGAACAACCCCATTAGGGCGAGTTATCATTTCTCTCAAATGGGTTTCCTAACGCTGAATGATGTGTTCTCTGAGGGCCCTTGTCCTGCCTTCAATGTCAACAACCTGGAGTTCATCCAGGCTGTCTGCGAGGCCGCGCGTGAGGAGAAGAGACCCGCGATCGTTGCCGCTACCGAGGGAGCGCTGGCCTATGTTGGGCCAAGGACCCTGGTGGCAATGGTCAGGGCTGTCTCAGAGGAAAAGGGGATAAGGGTTGCCCTACACCTTGACCACGGAAAGAGCCTGGACGCGATAAAAATCGCTCTTGACGCTGGATTTTCCTCCGTGATGTTTGATGGCTCGCATCTCCCATTTGACGAGAATGTAAGGCTTACAGCCGAAGCCGCACGCTTGGCCCACGAGCGCGGCGCTACCTGTGAGGGGGAAATAGGGGTTCTAAGAGGAATTGAGGATTCTGCCTCATCTGATAGGGCGCTTTTGACGGACCCAGATGAGGCCTATAGGTTCGTTGAGGAGACCGGTGTTGATGCCCTGGCCGTTGCTGTTGGCACATCACACGGCGCTTACAAGTTCAAGGGTGAACCAAGTTTGGACCTCAAGAGGCTGGAGGCGATAAGGGATAAGGTCAAAATACCCCTTGTCCTTCACGGCGCGTCCGGGGTTCCCCAGGATCTTATAGCTGAGCTTATGGCGATGGGCATTGAGCTTGAGGGCGCGAGGGGGGTTCCGGATGATCAGATAGCCGAAGCGATAGCGCGCGGGGTCATGAAGGTTAATGTTGATACGGATCTGAGGCTGGCCTTCCTCGCTGGGATACTGCGCTACATCAGGGATAATCCCCGAGAGTTTGATCCCAGGAAATACTTGGGCAGGGGGAGAGATAGGGTTATTGAAGTGGCCAGAAAGAGGCTAAGGCTCATGGCCGGAACCTCGGACTGAGAATTAAAAAAGCCCCTCCAAAAAGGAGGGGCCCTGTTTTCTCAGAGTATATTCCTATTTCTCTATGATGAGCTTCCTGATGAAGGACTCATTCCCTATCTCAGCCCTCAGGATATAGACCCCTGAGCCGAGGTTCGTGCTCACATTCAGGGTGTGGATGCCGGAACCCAGCTTCCCAGTGAAGACCCTCTCAACTAGCCTCCCGGTTATATCGTAGGCAGATACCCTGACGAGGGCATCCGAAGGAAGGGCAAGGAGCAGGCTGTAATCCCCTCTGCAAACAGAGGGCCAAGGCCCTTCTATTGTAAGGGGTATAAAGGGCTTCTGGCCGACCACTCCGGTCCCAGACTCGCAGTAGAACCCGCCTATCTCCGCTATGATGTCATCCTGCATGTATGTTATCCAGTAGAGCCCCTTCCTGGAATCATACTCAATTCCCCTTAGGTTAGCCGCGCCGAAGTTGTAGCTCTTGCCGGTTCTTGAGCAGTCGGTCTTGCTGAGCTCATAGAGAACCGTTGAATCCAGGGTGCCACCGGCATTGAAGAAGGTATACATGAAGATGAGGGTTCCAGAGCCTCCTGAGCCGCGAGGCTCCACTGCCAGACACCTCGGGCCATACTGGCCGCCGAAATTAACATTGTGGGAGGATATGGTCGCGCCCGTGTTTGGGTTTACCTTGTATATCATGTAGTTGTCCCTGTCAGCAACATAGATTATGTCTTGGAGCGGATCATAAGTGAGGCCAGTTGGGTATGTCGTGGCCGGGGATGAGAACGAGCCCTGGAGGTTGCCGAGGGTATCTATCCTGTAAATCAACTTCCTGCTACAGTCGTGGAGCCAGAGGCACTTCCTCGTTGGGTCCCAAGCTATGTCGGTGATGGAATCGTTCGGAGCGGTTATGGTTCCCCTCAGAGAGCCGTTGTCCGGATTCAGCTTGTATAGGCTCGTTCCGAGGAAATAGACGACCCAAAGGTTGTTGCCATCAAAAGCGGCTCCATAGAGGTAATAATCGCCTGAGGACGGGCCGTCAAAGGAATTGAACTGCTGGCCAGGGGCCACCCCTATGGTGAAGCTGAGGCTCCTATCAACGCTGTATGCTGGGTTCGTGCCGGTTATGTGCATGTTGAAGTTCTTGTTGTATCCGCATGGTGTTGAGGAGCTGGCAAAGGCATCATAAGGGTCTGAGGCGTTGTCTTTGCTCTGGCCCTGCGCGATATCCCCATAGCTCGCTACCGAGTCAAGGAGGCTGACATAGCTGTCCGAGCCGGACAGGGTCGCATTCACATTCTGAACGCTTATGCCCGTGTTCCTCAGCGTCACCACGAAAGATACCTGCTCGTTTGGGTCCCAAAGCCCGTTGCCGGAAGGCTCGCTCAGGGCAGTGGACTGGATTACCACATTGGGCATGTTGGTCCCGGGAACATTGCTCACGGCATCATAGGCGTTAACCCTTCCCCAGCCATAGTTGTTGTTGGGCCTCGTGCCCATGTGGCCCTTCCACACAGCCGTGTTCAGGAGGATATCGTATATCGTATATATGTCCAGCGTGGAGTTCTTCTCAAGCATGAGCGCAACGGTTCCGGCAACATGCGGGCAGGCCATAGATGTTCCGTCCATGGTTCCGTATCCGCCGCCGGGAAGGGCTGAATAGACGCTAACTCCGGGCGCTGATATATCGGGCTTTATGAGGTTCCAGTCCGATCTGAGCCAGTTAGCCGGGTCATTCCAGGGGTTCTGGTTGGGCGCTGGGCCGCGGGAGGAGAAGCTGGCTATAACATCGGAATTATCCGTGGCACCAACCCCTATGACAAGGGGGAAATTGCCGGGTGTGCCGGCAGTTCCAGGAGATGAACCGTTGTTTCCTATTGAGAATATGGGGTGAATGCCCAGAGAGCGCCATGTCTGGACATCGTTCCAGTATTCAAGGCTTGTGGTTGAAGTAGAACCCCAAGAGTTTGAGACCAGATCCGGCTCCTTTCCGGACGAGGCCAGGCCAGCAAACCACTGGAAGCACTCGTGTATGTCCGATGTTGAGCCACTGCCGCCAGAGTTGAAGGCCTTCGCCGCTATGAATGTCGCTCCGGGGGCAACGCCTATGTCCTGCGCGAACGGGCCCGGACCATCGCCTCCGCATATGGTCCCCATGGTATGGGTTCCGTGGCCGTGGTCATCGTAGGGGCTAGGTTGGCCGTTCACGGCATCATACCAGCCATTATCCGAGCGCCACCTCCCGCCAAAGGCAGGGTGGCTCACATCAACACCGGTATCCATGTTGGCAACGACGATCCCGGCGCCCGTGAACCCGAGCTCGGTCCAAACCCTGTCCGCTTGGATTGTGTCAACGCCCCAGGCCACAGCCTTTGACCCGTCTGCTGGCGTTATAACCTCATCCTTGGGAAGGGTTATCACGAAATCCTCTATGATGTATTCTATTTCTGGCCTTTCAGCAAGGGAGCGTATCTGCTCGGGGGTTGCCTCCGCGTAGAAACCATTGAAAACCCAGTAGCTCTGGATCTTCTGGACGCCTATTCCCTCCGCGAAGGAGATGACCGGCGCCTGGCTCTTTGAGCAGAAGTCCTTCAGGTAATCTATATATGCGGCTTTCTCAGCGGTCGTCTTGTTGATCCTGAAAACAGGCTTATCCTTCAGGTGAACCAGGATCGCTATCCGCTCCCCGGGCTCGGACTCGTTCATCACCTTTTCCAGCGATGGCATTATGGTTCCCGCCATCAGGGGAACCCCTATCATGGCTCCTATGATATACCTCATCGCAAACCTCCCTTTAAGGTTCTGAAAATTATAAGCCATTACTTATGGCCGGTCAAGCTCTCGTCCTTATAATGCCCCTTAAGCTTCACTGCATCCACGATACCCTGATCTGATCAGTATATTTTTCCCTGTTTTGGCCCTTAGCTGGGCCGGAAACCGGCATTTTTGGCCCCCGGAACCCCAAAACCATCAATCCAGATATTCCCGATGTAATCAGAGAATTTCGCATTTTAGCTCAGCTAAGTTCTTGGGCCATCGGCACTTCGGCCTGAGTCTTTGCCAGCCAAGGACTTAGAAGGGGTTGAAAGTGGGTCGGGTAAGGATCGGGATTTCCAGTCCCGGAGCCGATTCCGGGATTTCAAGGTTCACGGAAGGGAGGTTCTGGGCCGAAAAGTGCCGAGGTTCTGGCGGCCTATCTTGAGAAAGGTCCTTGTCCGAGCCAAAGTATTCGTGGGCCCGGCCTTGTTGAACCGCCAGATGGTAAGCTCTGGCTCGTTAACTAATGGGATCTGCCGGAAGTAGTCCACGATTAGTAGCAAACAAAGCGCCAGGCTCATTCCCTTCCCTCCTTTTTCATAAGATTGTGCCATTCGTGCGCACTGATGAAGATATCGGAGTACCTGGAATACTTAGGGTTCTTCAGGCAGCTTTCGGAATATTCAATTTTGTAATCTATTATCCTTGGAAGCCACCACCAGTATTCGTCAGAAAGGTAAGGATGATCCGGAAATTCGGCTCGGAGGGAATCAAGGAGGGCATAGGGAGTATAGCCCAGAACAGAAGGATTCATTGTCCAGTAATTAGAAACAAGAAGATACAGAAGGAAATAGTAAGCATAGGGAGCCGCTTCCTCTATGGCTAAAATCCTTTTGCAGGAACGGTAGCCGATTGCCATTCTTAATCTAAACTTCTCTTCTGGGGAAAACGCGGTAGCAGCTGTTATGGAATCGCTAATATGCCGTGACCAAGCCAATGCATTGGTCCGGTAAAACTCTTCCTCAGAAGGTTTCGCAGTATCCAGAGAGAACACAAAAGGGTTAGTTAGATATGCTTCTGCTGAACCATCCCAACATATCTCACAGAGAGGTTTTCCTGCATAGATACCAGAGTATTTAACCCCTAGAAGGGTAATAGGGGGATGAGCTTTCCGGATATCCAAAAATTCTAAGACATTGTCTACCGAGATCAACGATTCTCCGGGATGAAGATAAATCCCCATGGTCTTATGGGGTAATGGTTCTGTTGGGACATAGAGCGCCCTTACAGGACTAGTCCACGGAATCTCGTTGCCCTTTGCGTCTTGGGCTATAATGCATGGAGAACCCAAAACTGCCCCCACGAAACCATAGGGCCAGGCTGCAAGGTATATAGTGCTATCCCCTGTATTCTTATAGGTTATCGCGACTAGAAGAGGTTCATCCTCCCCCAATAAGCCAACCGAGTAATAGGATTCCCGGGGATTCAGCACCTGACAACTCATGGTTATCTGCGAGAGAAGCAAAAGGATCATCTTCTGACCTCCTTTTTTTCGTTATTCTTAAAAATCTGAAAATTACCGTGCCGAATTTGAATAATATAATCAGTGTGGAAATGGCAATCATAATAAAGATCCCAGGCATAGAAGAAAACGGGATTCATTATGCACTTTGTAGATCCACTGACATCATCAAGATCATAGAGAAAGTGTCCTAGCTCATGTGTCAGCGCCAGAGCTTCTAAAAACTCTACAGGATCGTTATCGCCTGGAATAACCTTTAAGTATACACATAAAATTCGGTTATCAATGGGTACTCCGGAACCGCAGAGTGTTGCGCCCTTCACGCTGGGGCGACCAGGAACTTCATCAAAAAGGAATGCGTAAGCTATACACTCATCCTTAGGGCCAACCTCCCATCCATCGTAGTCGCGATAAAGCTCCTGTAATTCTTCTGCTTGAACCTTCCACGCATTCGGATCTTCCACTGGATCAGCAGGAGGATACAGCATTGGATCATGATTCCTGAGTTCATCATCTGTCACAATATCATCCTCTATCAGATACCATCTCGGTTTACCAGAAGCTTTTGTTGTTGAGTCAAATTCAATGTAGGTGTTAAAATTAGGGTCATCATTGCCCCGAAAGTATTCTCCCGCTTTAGGATAAACCTTCTTACTCGTAAAATCATAAACATGGCCGTCCAGGTTCAACTTGTCCACTTCCATTCGTATGCGCTTCCAGTAGAATACTTCTAATTCAGCTTTTTGCGGTTCGTCATATTGAATTTCAGCCTCTATTAGGTAATTATTGCCCAGGCAGGGGTGAATGTAAGAAAGGTCCTTAAAATCCCAAGTTATTCTGGCGATTCCATTTTGGCTAAGGGTGGTCTCTATATCTCCGAAACTCGCGTCTCCTCCTGGTGGTGCGTAGTTATCATTACCCCAATGCCATGGAGGATTATCGTTGGGATCAACCGGCGGATCCGCGGGATCATCCCAATCAAACCAAACCCATTGAACTCTCAAACCAGCCGAACCACTGCTGTCTGAAGCTACTATAGCCACATAGACCACGGAATCGTACTCGGCCAACACTTTGTCAATATATATCCTGGCTGAATCTCCTGCTATTCCTGGCGGATGTTCTACGCCCATGTATGGCCCACGCGCCACAGGCCCGCAGCTTGCTCCCATTCCCATCCACCCCGCCCCCACAACCAAGGCCACCACCATCCCCAACCCCCTCAAGAGGGTTCTCATCTTCTCGTCCTTTCCCATGTCTCAAGCCTCCTTTACAGATAGGCCCATATTATAATACAGACGGCCCTCCCTCCGTGCAAGCTGATCGGATTCTGGCTCCCGGAGGGGATTCCAGGGTTTGGGGGAGGGATTTTGGCCGAGGGTGGCCAACCCTTTGCCATATCCAGAGGCTCTTTACTCCTCGACGCTTTTCTTCTCTTCGGGAAGCCTATATCACCAAGTCCTCATGGCTTCTGGGGACATGAAGTTGAATGATAGCGAACTGGTTAGCATGGGTGCGATTGGTTCATCCGGTGTCCGCGCGCGCATCGCGCACACTCAAACAGGGGCGATCTCTGAACTCATCACGGGACAAGGATTATAACACCCAAAGGCCCGATTTTTAATCCGGGTGCCGAAGGTTCAACTCCTTCACAGCCCACTTTATTTTATGCGGGTTTCCAAGATTTTGTTCCCTAACGAAAAAGCGTGAAAAATACCCCATTTTCGGTCAGTTATGGTCAGTTGGGAAAGGAACATATCCTCATCCGCGCTGTCCATGTCCTTGCAGGTATATCACGAGGTTCATCGCATCCATGTATCCCCTGAGGAAGCCCTTTTGACCTCAGACTTTGCCTCCCACCATGCGAGGCTTGAGGGGGAATACTCAATTGCCTAGATGCGCACCTTGCCCAGGACGAGACCCTCTTTGGCCCCCATGGACTTGAGCCAGAGCTTCAGCTTGCTTGATACTTATGGAGAAAGGGTCATATTTTTTCTCCTTTCCCGGCCCTTCCTCCTTGGGGCCGCGGAATATTCTCATCTATTAGGGCCATCTCGGGTCATTATTGCCTCAAGGCTTCCGAGCTTCGGTTTGCAGGATAAGGGTTTTGGGGGATGGAAAAGCTGAGATCTCAGGCCGATCCTCAAGTTTCTCTCCCCCAACCCTCGGCCTTATAATTTAAGGGCATATGAAAAAGCTTTCTTTAACTACAGCTTTTTTGATGTTCTGTGCTTGCGCCCCGAGGGCAGTTTCCTTGCCGGAAACGGGACTCCAGCCTTCGTTGGCCATGAAGATCTCGGACGAGGTCTTCTTCCACAATGTAGGGATAACCTTTGACGGCAAGTATTATTACACCATCAACGGAGGTAACGAGGGATACGGAAAGGTCAACAGATACGATGCCGAGGGCAATCTCGTGAGCTCCTCGGATGTGCAGGTTGACGGTAGGGCAATATTCTACAACCCCTACGACGGCAAGATATACATAAAGAGCTACATGAGGGACCTCCTCGTCTATAACCCCAAAACAGGGGATGTGAGCGTAGTGGCCGAAGGGATCTTCAACGATAACCAAAGCTCCCCGGCGCTTGATCCCTCTGGGAAAAGGATCTACGAGCTTGTTGATGGAACCCTATATGTGATGAATTTTCCATCCATGGAGGTAATAGAGACAATAGGGGGGATACCGTGCGGAGAATTTCCTTACAGCTGCACTATTGCCGCGAGCAAGGATTACCTTTTCACTTGGGATGAGGAAGGGACGGTCTATGTCCTTGACAAGAAGGGCAACCAGCTCGGAACACTCAAGCTGAAGGATACCTTCCACGGAATGAGCCTCTCCTGGGCAAACGGCATGATTTGGGGCGCTGAGGACGCTGACGCTTCCTCCTATGGAGGCGTTGGAACCTGGTTCGGATACACCCTGGGGCCAGGGGTAAAATAAGGGGTCGGATTACCAATTGGAGCCCAGGATATAGTCTCATTCGGAACAACGAGGTTGAAACCCTTTGTTCGTCTAGATTAAAATCTCGGTATGCCTGAGATAAGAACTGGGATGGCTCTGAGGTGGCAGGGCGAGACCTGGATCGTTATGTCATTCAAACACACCCACAAGGGCAGAGGCGGGGCTACCATGACAGCGAAATTGCGCAACCTCCTCACCGGAGCAGTCAGGGAGGTTACCATAAGGGAATCGGATGAGTTTGAGGAGCTCAGGGTTGAGCGGTTTCCAGGGGTTTTCTCTTACGCGGCCGGAGAGGACATGGTCTTCTTCAACAACGAGACATACGAGGAGGTGAGGTTCCCGAGGTCTGCCATCAGCTCAATCCTCCCATACATCAAGGAGGGAACCGAGGTCAACCTTCTTTACATAGACAACTCTCCAGCGAGCGTTGAGCCTCCGAACTTCGTTGAGCTCAAGGTAATAGAAACCACCCCTGGTGTTAAGGGGGACACAGCCTCAGGCGGCTCAAAACCAGCCAAGCTTGAAACGGGCCTCATAATCCAGGTTCCTCTATTCATAGAGGTTGGGGACACGGTCAGAATAGACACCCGGGATGACCGCTACATAGAGAGGGTATAGCGTTGAAACTGGACAGAGAGCTGATAAAGGAACTCATCGCGCTCCTGGAGGGATCAGGCCTCGCTGAACTTGAGATAGAAACGAGGGATTTCAGGGTCTATCTTTCAAAACCAAAGCCAGAAGCCCCTGCCCAGGTGCTCTCGGCGCCAGTCCTGCAACAGCCGGTCCCTGGGACAGCTCGTCCGGTTGAGGCCGCCGAGAAGCCCAAACCCGAGGAGGCAGAGGAGATACCAGAGGGATTGCATCCCATCCGCTCCCCCATTGTCGGGACATTCTACAGGGCGCCGGCGCCGGGCGCAGAGCCTTTCACGGATGTGGGCAAGAGGGTTCGGAAGGGACAAACCCTCTGCATAGTTGAGGCCATGAAGGTTATGAACGAGATAGAATCGGATGTGGACGGCGAGGTGGTGAAGATACTTGTTGAGAACGCTCAGCCGGTTGAATACGGGCAGGTTCTGTTTCTCATAAGGCCCGGATGAACCCCAGGAACATCAGGGAGCTGATACATTTTCTCTACGGCAAGTATGTCCGGGGCCTTGATGGCCCTGATCTAGAAGCATTCGTGAGGTTTCCGCACCAGTGGAAACGATTAACCCGTGAGGATGAAGAGTTGTTAGGCACAAAGGTTTCCTGCGTCTATTGCGGCAGGACCGAGGGAGTGAGGCCTTGGCCGGTTATCCCGCCGCAGAGGGCTGGGGGGGACCAGCGCCTCCTCCACATCCTGAGGGGCAAGGACAACCTGGTCCCCACATGCGAGGAATGCGTATCCGCGATGGGCGAGAGGGATGTTCTTGAGTGGCACCCGAGGCTTGAAGACATTCCCCGTGAGGCGATGTTCGCTTTTCTGAAACTGGCCTACCAGATACACCTCACCCAGGGAACCCTGGATTCGCCTGATCCGAACATGGATGGCAGGCTTGACCTCCACGACCTCGCTGTGGCATTACTCTATTTTGCGCTGAGAAGGGAGCCATGATCCTTTCTGCGAACGAGGCCGCGTCCCTCGCTGATGAAATGAGGGGCCTCGGCAAGATAATCGTTTTCACGAACGGGTGTTTTGACATAGTGCACCCGGGCCACATTCACCTTCTTAGGACTGCCAAAAGCCTAGGGGATGTCCTTTTGGTTGGCCTCAACGATGATGGTTCGGTCAGAAGGCTAAAGGGCCCTGAGAGGCCCATAAACCCCCTAGAGGCAAGGGCCGAGGTTTTATCAGCAATACGCTATGTTGACCATGTGATCCCCTTTTCCGAAGACACCCCTTTGGAGCTCATAGAGGCAATAAGACCGGATGTCCTGGTAAAGGGAGGGGACTGGCGGGAGGATGAGATAGTTGGCGCTGAGTTTGTGAGATCCAGAGGCGGAGAGGTTGTTATCGTCCCTTATCTCGAGGGTTATTCAACAACAGGCCTCCTCCAAAAGCTCGGCCTGGAATGAGAACGGTAATCCTGGGCCACCTTATCCCAGCAATCTTCTCAAGAGATCCCTCACATTCTCCGCTTCCTCTTTTCGGCCCTTCCTTTCAAAGAGCACTATGGCATTTTCTAGCTCGGCCCTGGCTTCTGGAAACCTCTGTAAGTCAGCAAGCAAAAGCCCCAGACTGAGGTGTGCCCCGGCATAGTCCGGTTTTATCCGTATTGCCTCCCGGAATTCCTTCTCGGCCTCCTCGTATCTGCCTTGGTTATAAAGCAAAACCCCCAGGTTGTAGTGGGCCTCGGCATCCATGGGGTTCATCTCAATGGCCTTCCGGTATTCCTCCTCAGCCATGTCATACCAGGCCTCGTGGACGAGGTGGTCAGCCAGCCTCCTGTGCTTGTCCGCGCCATCAGTCCTTTCCATTTCTATTTCGGCAACCCTCTCAGGAGCTCCCTGGCCTTCTTCGCGTCCTCTTTTCGGCCCTTCTTTTCAAAGAGCTCTATGGCTTTCTCAATCTCTTTACGCGCCTTTTTAAATTTACCCAGTTCAGACAGCAGTTCGCCCAAGCTGAGATAAGCTTCGGCAAATTCAGGGTCTAGCCTTATCACCTCCCGGAACTCTTTCTCAGCTTCCCTCGCGTACTCTCGTTTTTCCTCCTCCGAGAAATCCGAAAATTCGCCTTCCCGGATTCCGTAAGAAAGCACAAGACCCAGACCATAATGGGCCCGGGAATTATCCGGTTCTATGCTTATAGCTCTTCGGAATTCCTCCTCAGCTTCCCACCGATCAGGTTCCAAATAAAAAACTGCGTATCCCAGGTTCAGGTGAGCCTCAACAAATTCTGGATTTATCTCTATCGCCTTAATGAACTCATCCAGAGCCTCTTCGTCGTGTCTCATCTCAAAAAGCACTGTCCCCAGCTCGTTGTGGGCCTCGGCATATTCGGGCCTTATTCGTATCGCCTCTCGGAACTCCTTCGCGGCCTCTGGATACTTACCCTGTTCCGAAAGCAGAACGCCAAGCTCATAGTGCGCACCGAAGTCTTCCGGGTTCGCGCTTAAGCGTTCGCGGAGCTCACGCTCCTTATCATTCTTGGTGCCCTTCATCTCACTACCTCCCTATAAACCTCAATATACTGCGCTGATACGCGCTCCACAGAGAAATCAAAAGAGCGCTCGCGAGCCTTCACGGCCATATTATCCCTGAGACCCCTATCCAAAAGCAATCTCTTTATGGCCTCCGCGAGGGCAACAGGGTTTCCTGGTGGCACGAGAAAACCCTCCTGGCCTTCCCTCACGACCTCCGGAACCCCTCCGACGGCAGTGGCCACAACGGGCAAGGCTGAGGCGAGTGCCTCAAGTATAGCGTAGGGGATTCCCTCGTGGAAAGAGGGTAGAACCAAGGCATAGGCCGAGGAGAGGACCCTTTTCTTCTCCTCGCCGAGGACAAATCCCAGGATCTTTACCCTTTCCGAAACCCCTTTGTCTCTGATCGTGCTCTCAAGCCTCGGTCTGTCAGGCCCGTCCCCAGCAAACCAGAGCTCACAGTCCCTCTTGAGCATTTCAAAGGCCTCTAGTAGGACGAATATCCCCTTTGGCTCGTGCAACCTGCCCATGTAGAGAAGAGCAGGTGGGTCAACAGGAACAGAGGGGGTGAACTGGGTGGGGTCAACCATGTTTGGGATGCGCCTGAACCGGCCTCTGGGCAGGAACCCAGAAAGGAACCTCTCCTGCTCGGCCGAGAGGGCTATTATCTTGTCAGCCCGGCTCAGGGCTGAAAGGACGAAAGGTTTCATTATCCTGTGCCTGGAGAGCCAGCTCTCGGGGTGGCCTCCGTGCATCTCAAATATCACCCTTCGGCCAAGGAGCTTAGCGGCAATAAGGAGGCTACAATCCCTGAGAAGCCCCTTGAAGTTGAAGGTATTGTTCAGGTGAACCAATCTGGGCCTCTGGGTTAAGATCTTAAGGACAACCCCTATGGGCGACAGGAAACGGGCCGCGTTCCTCCTCAGAAAGCTCTCTGGGCTTGCCCTTCGTTCGCCTCCACCAACCCTAAAGTAGGATAGGGAGAACTCTTTGGAAAGGGGTGAGGAAAGCAGGGTTCTTATGTGCGTAGGTTCTCCGGAGACCCCTTTTATGTCTGGACCAACGATGAGAGCTCTCAGGTCGCGGCCGCCCTTTCCAGTTGCTGAAGTTCCCATGTCTTCGCGTATATTCCCCCTATTCTGAGGAGCTCCTGATGCGTTCCCTTCTCCACCACCCTCCCGTCCTCAAGAACGATTATCAGATCAGCGTGGGCAACAGCGGATAGCCTGTGGGAGATTATCAAGCCGGTTCTTCCAGGCAAAAACCTTTTCAGGTTATCCAGTATCCTTTCCTCTGTCTCAAAATCAACCGCTGAAAGCGTGTCGTCCAGGATGATTATCCGAGGGTCCTTTATTATTGCCCTAGCGAGGGCAACGCGCTGGCGCTGTCCGCCTGAGAGGGTTATCCCCCTCTCGCCAACCACGGTGTCAAGCCCGTCCGGCATCTCCTCTATCTCATGCCAGATGTCAGCGGCATTTGCCGCGGCCACCACATCCTCCTCAGGCGCATCAGGGTTGAAGAACGCTATGTTCTCCCTTATGGTCGCGGAGAAAAGGAACGCCTCCTGAGGGACGAAACCTATTTCGCCCCTGAGAGCCTCAAGCGACCAATTCCTGACATCAACGCCGTCAACGAAGACCGTCCCTGGGGGCGGATCGTAGAGCCTGGGGACCAGAGAAACGAGGGTTGTCTTTCCGGAGCCGGTTCTCCCAACTATGCCCACGACCATCCCCTCTTCAACCGAAAGGTCTACATCTATGAGAACCGGATCCCCATCCTCGGAATATGAGAATGTAAGTCCCCTGAATTCTATGTTCCCCTTCACTCTTGCCCTGTGAGGTCTTTGCGGATCAGCTATCTCGGGTTTGGTATCAAGGAGTTCCTGGATCCTGGCCATGGACGCAGAACCGCGTTGGAGGAGGTTCGTAACCCAACCTATGGCCACCATGGGCCAAACCAGTATCCATAGGTAGTTCATGAAAGCCACGACATCCCCGAGGCTTATTGCTCCGGTTATGGCCTTTGCGCCTCCTTGCCATATTACCAGAGCGGTCGCTGAGCCAGCGAAGAAGGTCACCAAGGGCCAAAAGAATCCCCATATCTTCACGAGGGACATGTTCTTCGCGACATAGTCCTCGTTCAGCTCCCGGTATGACCTCCTCTCGCCATCCTCCTGAACAAAAGCCTTTATTATCCTTATTCCGGAGATGGTCTCCCTGACGCGCTCGGTTATCTCAGCGAATGCCTCTTGAACAGCCTTGAAGCGTTTGTATATCGCCTTTCCGAAAAACAGGACAACCGCTGTGGTAGCGGCAAGAGGAATGGCTGTGTATATGGTCAGGGATGGGGATATCCAGAGCATAGCGCCCAGGGAAAAAAGCCCCATTATTGCCGCGTCCGATGAGGCAACTATTCCCATGCCTATTGCCATCCTGACGGCCTCAGCGTCGTTTGTAGCGAGCGCCATTATGTCTCCTGTCCTTGCTTCTGAGAAGAATCCAGGGTGAAGGCGCATGACATGAGCGTAGATCCTGTCCCTGAGATCCCGTTCCAGCTCACGCGCCGCGCCCATGAGAAAGTAGCGCCAGAAAAACCTAAAGAAGGCCACGAAGAGCGCCAAGCCGACGAGCCAAAGAGCGTATGTGGTTATGAGTCCAGGGGTAGCGGATCCGACCGCCAAGGCGTCTATTGCCTTCCGGAGTATGAGAGGAACGACAAGCTGCGCCGCATCAATCGCGAACAATATGAAGATGCCCGTGGCTATTTTCCACTTCTTCTTCCAGAGAAGCCTGAAAATACCGCTCACATGCAAATTATAATGGGTTGAAACCGCTTATTGCACGGACATGAGACCCTGCTTCTTGTCCGGATCCTCATTTCTGACTTATGCTTTCGGCATGTGGGTCGGCCTCTCGCTCGCCTGCGCTCTCAGCTGGGCGACATCCGATCTGTTCTCAAAGAGGGCAATGGCTCGTGGGGAAGCGGATGAGGCTACCGCGGTCTGGGCAAAATACCTGATCGCGCTCCCGTTTGCCATTCCCCTTCTCCTTCTCGGTATCCCGCATCTTTCAGCGAGATTCTTCTTGCTCCAGGTTATCGCCTTTCCCCTTGAGATCTTAGCCCTCCTTCTCTACATGCGTGCCATCAGGCTCTCACCCCTGTCATTAACCTTGCCATTTCTGTCCCTGACCCCTGCCTTCCTTCTCCTAATCGGCTTTGTAGCTCTGAGGGAAACCCCAAGCCTTTTGGCCGGGTTCGGGGTTATTCTCATAACCTTTGGCGGATACCTATTATCAGCTGAGACCTGGGTTCCCCTTTCCGCCATAAGGAAAGAAAAAGGTCCCTGGCTCATGATCGCTGTATCGTTCATCTACGCGATCACCGCGGCCCTCGGGAAAATGCTCATAGCTGAATCCTCACCCACATTCTTTCCGGCTTATTATCTCGGCGTCATGACCGTTTTATTCACGCCAATAGCGTTTCTAAGGAGGGGCCGAACCCTCAAGTTCTCAGTTAATCTGGTTTTTGCTGGGGTCTTTCACGCTGGAATGGTGGTTAGCCACATGGCCGCCATAGTCCTGACGAAGGCCGCCTACATGATAGCCCTGAAGAGATTGGCGGGGGTCTTCGGCGTCATATACGGTAGGTTTTTCTTCGGAGAAAAGAGGCTTCTCAGGAGGTTAATAGCCGCTGGAATCATGTTTCTGGGAGCGTTTATGGTGAGTTTGGGCTGATCGCGTTTTGGGCACCAAATATTTAATTCCTGCGTATGGGATTAACGCAGTGTTTCGCAGAGTGGCCTTACACCCTAGAACGGGATCAGATTTGTTTTATCCGTTATCTTTGCTACCGCGTGCGCCAACAGGCTGAACGCGCCCTCAACATCCTCCAGGTTGACCATTTCAACAGGGGTGTGCATGTTCCTGTTGGGAACCGATATGAGCCCTGCCGCAACCCCTGCCCTAGAGAGCTGTATGGCGTTCGCGTCCGTCCCTGTTCCCCTCGGTATTGCTTCTATCACATAGGGAATTTTCTTTTCCTTGGCTGTCTTGACCAAAAGCTCGTGAACACGGTGGTTTATGTTTGGCCCCCGGGCAATAACAGGGCCTCCGCCGAGCTTGATGTTTCCAAAGATGTCCTTTTCTTTGGAGCCCATCCCAGGATAGTCCGTGGCAAATGTCACATCAACCGCTATCCCGACCTTCGGGTCTATTCCGAAAGCCGCCGTGTGTGCGCCGCGGAGCCCTATTTCCTCCTGGACCGTTGCCACAGCATATACCTCGGCACTAATGTTCATTTTTGAGAGGAGTCTGAGCGCCTCAAGCACCACAAAAGCGCCTATCCTGTCGTCAAACCCGCGGGCTATTGCGTTGTTTCCATGAATGATCTGGAAGCCGACATCAATTACGCCCACATCGCCAATTGAGATGAGCTCCTCGGTCTCCTTCTTTGAACCTGTCCCAAAATCAACCCAGAGTTCCTCAATCTTTACTGCCTTGGTCCGTTCCCCCTGCTCCATAAGATGCACTGGTTTCTTGCCGATTATTCCCTTTACAGGACCTTTTTTGCCAATAAACACAACGCGTTGGCCGGGGAGTATCTGGGGGTCCCAGCCTCCGACGCCCTGGAAACGGGCAAAACCATTCTCATCTATGGATTGGATCATCAGGCCTATCTCATCTATGTGGCCAGCGAGCATTACCCGTGGTGAGCCTCCTTTGTTCAAGACGGCGATTGTGTTGCCGTGGAGGTCTGTTTTCACTTGATCGGAGAATTTCTTTGCCTCGGCTCTCCATATCTCGGCCGCAGGGCCCTCGTATCCGGATGGACTCGGGGCCTCCATGAGCCTCTTCAAAAAATCAAGGGATTCCTTTTTCATTGCGAGGTGCTCCTTGTGCTCACAAATTATAAACGCACGCCTTGGAGCGTTTCAACCACTTTGCTGTGGTGTTATCGCTGAAGAGCCTTTTCATCAGCCTGTTGTGATACCACCTGTATTCGTCAACATAACGATCACATGGGAATTCCGGGGATAGCTCCCCAAAAGCAAGTCCTCACGCCCGGGCTATGTATTCCTCTTTCTCGGTAGGATCATGAATGCGATATACCTCCACTCGGGAACAGAAACCCTCCATGAGGGAAAAGGGGAGGTTTTGTTTGCATCCCTGAAAACACCATTTTCGACTCTCTCAGAGGGGGGTTTCTGAGCAATAGAACCCCAGAAAGATCATCCCACCCCTTTAGCCCTTGAACCCTCGTGGTTGAAACTCGGCAGGAAGTAGGTTCAAAGGAGGTGGAACATATTCTATCCCAAAGGCCAGATCCGGGCCAGTAGTGCCCCGAAAACCGGATGCATCCCCCAAAGCTATCTTCATGAAGCCTCCACAAGGAACGCGCCGGTTCCGTTTCAGTTCTGTTTCAGTTGATTCCCTAAAATATAGGGCCGTAAGCACGGAGGTGCAGAATGATAAAAATAATCCTGCTGATAGCCCAGACATGGGCGCCTGGTTGGTGGCCCATGTATGGTGGCGATGCACAGCACACAAGGGTCCAACTCCTGCGCGGAGCGATGAGCATCCCACCAAGCGTTACATCCATTGATCTGGGAGGGGCCACGGAATCAGAGGGGCCGGCTATTGCAGTTATAGGCGGAGTCTCCTACATATTCCTGGCCAATGTGGGGGGAGATCCTGACTGCATATGGGCGATCAGGTATCAGGGTTCATACCAGGTGGCCTGGACATGGCCTCTGGCCAATACGCGCTCACAGGGCACTGCCTTTGCCGTTTGGGACATAGACAACGACGGAACAGTTGAGATGCTCCACGCAAACATATATACCAGCGAGGATGTTGGCGCTATGTGGTGCAGGAATGCCGCAACCGGGGAAACCGACTGGCCCGGATGGTATGGCCCTTACAACGGCCTGAATCCAACCTCCCCAACCCTCTACGATGTGGATGGGGATGGCAAAACTGAGGTGCTTTTCGGTGACGAGAGGCTTGATTCTCTCTGGTGCTTGAACCCAGTTAACGGTTCAAAGCTCTGGTCCGCACGGGCCCTTAACGGGGATTACGCGCCCGCTGTTGGCCAGGTTATGCCAGGCGGAGACCCTGAGGTGGTCTCAACTTCAGGGGATGATACCCTGATAATATGGAACGCTAAAACAGGGGTCAGGCTTGCCAGCCTATATCTGGGAGCCGGAACCACCAAATCAGCCCCTGCTATCGCGGATGTGGACAAAGACGGAATAATGGAGGTCTTCATATACAGAGTGAGCCCGGACTCCCTCTGGTGCCTGAAACCATCGGGCACAAGCTTCAGTATCCTTTGGCGCCAGAGGGTCCCTTCTGGCGGTGGTGTCTACAAGCAAGGAATGGGCATAGCTGACCTGAACGGCGATGGCTGGCTCGATGTTGTTATAGGGTCAGGCGGATCAGCAAGCACTGCTCCAGACCTCTATGATCGCGTTCACTGCTTCAGGGGATATGATGGCAATGTGATCTGGCGCTCGGATACCCTGGCCGGAGATGTCCACAGGGGCGTTGCTATTGCGGATATTGATGGCGACGGACGCTGGGAGGTCATCGCTCAGACATATCCGGGGTGGGTGTATTGCCTCGCTGGGGAAAGCGGCGCGAAGCAGTGGAAGGTTGAGGCTCCCTACTGTTCTGATGGGCATGATGTGACCATAGGGGATACGGATGGGGACGGGTGTTCTGAGATAACCCTGGCTGGCCCAGGAACAAATAGAAACCTGTGGATCATAGACGCACCGGGAGCCGGCTGTGGGCCAGTTTACGAAGAATCAGAAGAGACTCCTCAGTTGGAATCCGGGCCAAAGGCTTGGTTCTCTGGGAACAACCTTCATGTTGTTTCACAGAGGGGCGGCGAAGCCAGGATAAGGATATATGACCCCGTTGGCTGTCTAGTTATCTCAAAGGAAACGAGGCTTTCGCCGGGAGAGAACTTGCTGAGCCTCGAGCTGAGAAAGGGGCTTTATGTTGCCCTGGTGGAGCATGAGAACAAGAGACTTAAAGTAAGCTTCACCTTAAGCAAGTAGGTTTCAAAGGTTCTAATATGAAAAAGGTTATGCTGTTCATTACGGGGATAAGCCAAGCGCAACAGGTTAACTTCATCAGTGTTCTCGGGGGGACAAATTACGATAGGGCATTCTCGGTCGTCCAGACCCCTGACAATGGTTACGCCTTATCCGGACACGCAATAAGCTTTGGCTATGGCTCCATAGTCTCTAGGTTTGACAGCCTGGGAAATCATATTTGGAGCAGGATGATAGAGGGTGGCCCAAATGATTGGGGCTCATACATGACCCTAGCATCCGATGGCGGCTTTGCGGTGACCGCTTACACATCCTTATGGGGTGCTGGCAACCGCGATATTCTGATAGCCAAGCTTGATCCCAACGGGAATCTTCTTTGGGCAAAAACAATTGGAGGCACTAACGCTGATGAAGCGGGTGGCATTATCAAAACCGCCGATAATGGCTTTGCTATAGTCGGGAGCTCGTGGAGCTTTGGTCCCAGTACCTTCAGTAGCCTTATAGTTGTAAAGCTTGACTCGGCAGGGAACCATCAATGGACGAGATGTATAGGCCTATCGGGCCAAGCAGCTGAAGGACGCGGAATAGCAGCAACACCCGATAGCGGGGTAGTTGCTGTCGGTAGTATAACCGGAGTAGGTGCGGGAGGCTGGGAAACCCTCATCTGCAGGTTTGACAAATCTGGTAATCTGCTCTGGAACAGAACAATAGGGGGCCCAAACGATGACTACATCTTTCCAAATGTAACTCGGACATCAGACGATGGCTTTGTGGTAGGATGCAGAACCGATAGCTGGGGCGTCGGAAACGGCGACGCAATGATCTCCAGGTTTGACGCCTCAGGAAATCAAATCTGGACAAGGGTTCTTGGCGCGGCTGGCGCGGACTATGTGAGGGGGATCGTGCAAACCTCTGACGGAAATCTTACAGCGGCCGGTTATCTCTGGAACACTTCAACGAGCACATGGGATGCTTGGCTTTTCCGTTACGATCTTTCCGGGAACCACATATGGAGCAAAAAGGTATTCGGGCCAACGGGCGGAAGCAACGGCAACTCGCTTATCCTTACCAGCGATGGCGGTTCTGTGTGGTCCGATGATTGGGGCTACGGATGCTGGGATGGAGCTATCTACAAGCCGGATCAAAACAGCAATATAGAATGGGCTCGGGCCTTCGGATCAAGCAATCACGATGGACTATGGAGAATAAGGCAAACAAGCGACGGGGGTTATATCCTCGGAGGATATACGAGATATTTCGGTTCGAACCCCTGGAACTTCTTCGTGGTTAAGCTTAGCTCATCTGGCGCTACCGAATGGATAAAAACTTATGATTTTGGCTCATACCAAGAGGGCGTGGTGGATATAGCTCAGATGCCGGATGGGGGATACATATTTACCGGCGAGATGAATACCGGAAGCCCTTATGTGGTTATACTTAGAACGAATGCCGTGGGTGACCCCATCTGGGCAAAATATCTCTCTGCTACCAATGTGTATGGGTCTACTAGTGTAGACGGTGACAATCTTATAGTAACTGGCTCTTTCTCGGGTCTTAGCGATGACATCTTCATAATTAAGATCGACGGCGGCGGCAACCTCCTATGGGTCAAAAAGCTTGGTGGGGCAAACTCGGACATATCCTTGAGTATATCTATAACCGACGACGGAGGATTTGCTGTTCTGGGATACTCTAATAGCTATGCCTCTAGCTACGACCTGCTCGTACTAAAGGTAAATGCGAGTCAGGATTACGCGGGCTGTATTATGGACTGGCAACAGGCTACCCTCACAAATATACCTGTCGTAGATGAGAATGTTAACACAGGAAAGTCATACACACCATATGTCGTCACGATAGCACCCTCTATGACTTCTGTTAGTCTAAGCACCTTAAGTATATGCTCCCCGATGGATTACTATCAAGATGATCCGTATAACCACCCCGGAGGGATAACTTGTATTCCTGTATCCGGTGGGCTAATCTTTGCCTCCGAAAAAGAGAGCCTCCTTAGACTATATCTCCCTGATGGCAGGTTATTTTTCTCCGGACTCCTAGGACCTAGCCAAACCCGCATCCCCCTTGATCCTGGCGTCTATCTCTGGCAAGCGGGACCATATAAAGGAAAGGCGGTTGTGAGATGAAAACAAAGGGCCGGCCGGGGATCTCTGCACCTCCCGTTAAAACCCGGCCGGCCTGCATTTTGTTTGAAAACAAAAACCATACGGAGGCTTTAACATGAACACCTTAATAGTATCTGTGCTGGTCTCGCAGAACCTTTTCGCGAAGACCTATGGATGGACAGGCGATGACTACATCTACTCCGTGGTCCAGACCACGGACGGCGGGTTCGCGCTCGCCGGAACCACGCAGGCGTTTGGCGCTGGTGGAGATGATGTCTTGGTCATCAGGCTGGATCCGAACGGGAACCTCGTGTGGGCCAAGGCATACGGCGACACAAGCGTTGATGTGGGATATTCCATAGTCCAGGCGACAGATGGCGGGTTTGTCGTCACCGGAGGCACCACGCGTTATGCTGGCCCAAGAAGGAACATATTGGTTCTCAAGCTGGAACCTGACGGAGACCTATCCTGGGCAAAGACCTATGGAGCAGGAGCGACCTACGAGGAGGGGCGCTCCATAATCAGAACCACGGACGGAGGCTATGCCATAGGGGCATGGGGTAATAACCTGATTGCCCTCAGGCTTGACGCTGATGGAAATACGAACTGGGCAAGATATTATTATGGGCCGGGATGGTTAGGAGAGGCCTATTCCATAGTTCAAACAAGCGATGGCGGATATGCTATCACGGGGGTGATCTATGAAGACGCGATATACAGCGATAATGCCATCCCTATCCTTAGGCTGAATCCGGATGGGTCTGTCCTCTGGACGAGGTTCTTTTTTGGGATGGTTGGCGGACTTCACACCTGGGCTGATCAGGGCAACTTCATAATCCAGACCTCTGATGGGGGTTTTACGGTCGCTGGCATAACGGAAGTAGGCAATTTCGTGGGGGATCTGCCGATGTTTATGGTCATGAAAACAGATTCCGACGGTGATCTCTCCTGGGCAACGGTAGCGACAGGCATACACGATTACGCCACATCCATAGTCCAGACCTCGGACGGGGGACTCGTGGCCGCAGGGCACACAAGAACCATGAACAATGATTTCCTGATCATGAAAATGGACAATGTAACCGGTGGCGTCCTGTGGTCCAGGACTTTCAACGCGACTGTTGATGACCACGCCCAGTCCATAATTCTGACACCGGACGGGGGGTTCGCGGTCGCGGGAAACACATTCAACATTCCCGTCGGAGAGCATGATATTGCTTTTCTGAAGATGGACGGAAACGGGGATTATTCCGACTGTGTAGTTGATCAGGTGCCGCCCCTGGGGACCCCCGATTTTCTGACGCCAGATCTCAGTATCTCTGCTCCCGCTTGGACTCATACCACCACAAACCTGGATTTCATCACTACGGCTTCCGCGCCGACAGTAACCGATGTCTGCCAGCCCCTTTACGAGCATGTTGAGGAGATCAATCCTGGCTCTCATGGCTGGATAACCTGTTCGCCGGTCACCGGTGGTGTTCTCTTCGTATCCAACGAGGCCCTGCCCATAAAGCTCTACTCGGCCGATGGCCGCGTGGCCATCTCAGATAACCTGGAAAAAGGTCAGACCCGCATCCCCCTTGATTCTGGCGTCTATCTATGGCAGGCAGGGCCATATAAAGGAAAGGCGGTTGTGAGATGAAAACCAAGGGCCGGTCGGGAATCTCTGCACCTCCCGTTAAAACCCGGCCGGCCCACATTTGCCTTGAAAACAAAAACCATACGGAGGTTTCATCATGACATGCTTTTTTATCACCACAAGCGCGCTCTTGGCGCAGGGTAAGTTCGCTAGGTCTGTAGAAGACATGACGGGCATTGAATACTACGCAGGCTCTGTCATCCAAACCACTGATGGTGGCTACTTGGTTACGAGACCGATTGATCTTGGGCTTGGAGATGGTACGGATTGCCTAGTGTTCAAAATGAACCCATCCGGAAACATAACTTGGGCCCAGGTAATACAAGGGACCAGATTCGATCACAGTCACTGCATAGTTCAGACCAGTGACAACGGGTTCGCGATCGTGGGCGAGACATATAGCTTTGGAGATGAGAACCTCTTTATTTCCAAGTTTAATTCCAGCGGCGACCTTCAGTGGTATAAGACCTTCGGCGGAGACGGATATGATCAGGCTCACTCTGCAGTCTTAACTGCGGACAACGGTCTTGTGGTGGCTGGATTCACTTCCAGTTCCGGCGCTGGGAGTTACGATTTCTTTGTGCTCAAGACGGATGCGAATGGGAACTTTATGTGGGCCTGGACCTATGGGGGAACAAATCAAGACATAGCCCACTCCATAGTTCAAACAACAGATGGCGGTTTTGCGGTCGCAGGATGGACAAGAAGTTTTACCGTGGGCGGCAGTGATTTACTTATACTCAGGTTGAACTCAAATGGTTCTCCCATATGGGCTAGGACCTTTGGGGGTTCAAGCGATGAAGAGCCAGGTTGTCCCACAGCTATAATCCAGACCTTTGACGGCGGCTTTGTAATCACAGGACATACACAGAGCTCCGGTGTTGGAGGGCATGATCTCTTCGTGCTCAAACTAGCTTCGGATGGTTCTCTTTCTTGGGCCAAAACCATAGGTGGCGTGAACGACGATGACGGGAGATCTATAATGCAGACTCAGGATGGCGATCTCGTGATCGCTGGAGGTACGAAGAGTTTTGGTATAGGTGGTGAGGATTTCTTCGTTGTCAAGCTGGATGCTTCTGGAAACCTTTTGGGAGCCAGAACCTTTGGGACATCAAGCGATGATGGCGCTAATTGCATAATTCCAACCCAGGATGGGGATCTTGCTATTATGGGGTATGTTGATCAAGGATTTCTCCTCCTAAAGGTGGACGGTAATGGGGATTATCCTGGATGTGTGAGCTCTTGTTCGCCCTCTATCAATGCCTGGTCTCCGAACACTTCTTCCCGTTCTGTGGGAGTGAATTATATCCCGTCCATGGGAGCTGCAAGCCCAGTAATAACTGCGCCCACACTCATTGTGACAGATCTCTGTGCCCCCCTTGACGCACGAGAAAACGAGGCCGCAGTGTTGAAAGACAGGATAACCTGTTCTCTTGTTTCCGGAGGCCTTCTTTTTAGCCTATGGGAAGATATTGATTTAAGGATATACGGAGCCGATGGCCGTCTCGCTTACTCCGGGGAGCTCAAGAAGGGCCAAACCCGCATCCCCCTTGATCCCGGCGTCTATCTGTGGCAAGCGGGGCCATATAAAGGAAAGGCAGTGGTAAGATGAAAACAAAGGGCCGGCCGGGGATCTCTGCACCTCCCGTTAAAACCCGGCCGGCCTGCATTTGCTTTGAAAACAAAAACCATACGGAGGCTTTAACATGACAGGGCTCTTTATAATGATGGATGTGCTTGTGGCCTTGACGCTATTTGCTAAAACTTATGGTTGGACAACGGGTGATGAATACATCTACTCCGTGGCACGGATGCCTGGCAGTGGAGGTTTTGCGTTGGCGGGAACAACGAATAGTTATGGTGCCGGAGGCACGGATGCTTTACTCGTTGTGTTAACCTCGGATGGCAAAAATATCCAATGGGCCAAGGCATACGGAGGAGCAAATAATGACGGCGCTTGGTCTGTGATATGCACAGATGACGGAGGCTTTGTTATAGCTGGTTACACAGAGAGTTTCGGCGCTGGTTCAAGAGATATGCTCGTACTGAGGCTGGATCAGGATGGAAATATTTCATGGGCGAAGACCTTTGGAACCTCGGGTTGGGAAGAAGCCAGGTCCGTAATTGAGACCCCAGGGGTCGGGGGATACGCAGTAGGAGGGTCTGATAATTCCAATATACTGCTTCTCAAGCTTACCGCGGCCGGAAACGAAAGCTGGGCTAAGTCATACAATACACGGGCCCAGGATGTATTCATGACCCAGACATACGATGACGGCTATGTTTTTACCGGGGAATACATTGATTTTACCTTAGAGAATGCCACCCTGTTACTGGTATTGAACCCCGATGGATCCGTAGGAAGAGCAAAAGCCTTCTACGGTATGGTTGACGGAAATCATTCAATATTTGATGTGGGCCTATCCGTAGTCCCAACCTCGGATGGTGGATTTGCCATAACCGGTGCGACGGATCCTGATCTCGCGGATATACCAAGACTTATGGTTATCAGGACAAACTCTCTTGGAAACCTTTCCTGGGCAAAAACAACGACAGGCGTACAGGAAATTGGCAACTCCATAATCCAAACGGCAGATGAAGGGTTCGTGGTCGTGGGCAAAACGAAAATTCTACCTCCGTTTGGGGACGAGGCTCAGATCATGAAGTTCAGCTCAGCCGACGGGAGTTTGTTTTGGACAAAGACATTCAATGCCTTAGGTTGGGAGAGGGCTTTTTCTGTCCTCCAGCTCCCGGATGGCAGTCTTGCGATCGCTGGCACCACCTTTGACTTTAACCAAAGGGATGGGTTTCTGCTTAGAACAGCCGCAGACGGAACCTATTCTGGGTGTGTGCTTGATCAATCTCCGGGTCTCGTCACTCCCACTTTTGCTACCTCAAATCTTTCCGTGTCCCCATCCCCATGGACTCACTCCACCGGAACCCCCGGTATTTCTGTGACGCCACCAATTACACCACTATCAGTCAATATCTGTGCCCCTGTCTATGAAAGCGTTGATGAGACTGCCGGGTTTGACGCAGAAGTGATCTGTTTTCCAGTTTCCCATGCTCTCATTTTCAATGCGACAGCTGAGGCCGAATTGAAAATATATTCTCCGGATGGCCGCCTGTCCTCTTCAACACATCTAATCGCGGGCCAAACCCGCATCCCCCTTGATCCTGGCGTCTATCTATGGCAGGCAGGGCCATATAAAGGAAAGGCGGTTGTGAGATGAATATAAGGGAAAGGCTCGCAAACCCATTCGTGATAATTCATACTGGGATTATGCTGGGAATGATCGTGTTTGCCGCGACCCTGTGCGAGAAAATACAGGGGTATCGGCCGGAACGGCTCGTTCTTCAGAACGACCTCCGGTCAGCCCGTGTTTCCCTTGAAAACAAAAACCTTAAACGAGGAGGTTTTTAAGATGATGGTATGGCTCTTTTTAGCTCAGTGGAGCTGGCTCCAGGTGGACGCGCCTGGAGATGTTGGCTACTACGCGGCCCTGGCTCTGGACTCTCAGGACTGGCCGCACATAGCCTACTGCGATTTCACAACATATGGCGTGAAATACGCGAGATGGGCCGGCTCAGGGTGGCAGACGCAGAGGGTTGACACCATAGGGAGCGCCTCTGGTGGCTATGTCTCTGTGGACCTGGATTCCCAGGATAGGCCGTGCATCTCATACAGCTACTGGATAGACGGCGTGAACTCGGATCTCAAGTATGCTTACTGGAACGGTTCCTCGTGGCAGAGACAGACTGTTGATACCGTAGGGAATACGCTCTGGACATCTCTGGCCCTTAATTCTCTGGATAGACCGTGCATAGCCTATTCTGATAATGGCTACAGCATAATTCAGTATGCCTACTGGAACGGCTCGGCATGGGTGCTACAGCAGGTAGATATACTGGGGATTTGCACCTCTTTGGCTCTGGATTCCCAAGACAGGCCTCACATAGCCTATTACAGCTTCGGGGCCAGTGCTCGTGATCTAAAATACGCCTATTGGAATGGCTCATCCTGGCAGACCCAGAAGGTTGACACAGCTGGATCCGTTGGCCTCTGGACATCCATCGCTATTGACTCCCAGGACAGGCCCCACATATCCTACTACGATTCATCAGCGGCCAAGCGGGACCTCAAATACGCCTACTGGAACGGCTCATCCTGGCAGATACAGACGGTTGACACCGCGGGCGATGTCGGGCGTTATACCTCTTTGGCCCTGGATTCCCAGGACAGGCCGCACATAGCCTACTACGATGTGACCAACCAGAGGCTAAAATATGCTGTGTGGAATGGATCATCTTGGACGATAGAGGTTGCTGACCCCAATACATGGGCAGGTTACTGGATGACAGACAGGAGCCTTCAGGTGGGCTCAGATGACTGCCCCAGGATAGCATATTACAGGTCTGGCGATCTCTACTACGCGCACAGAGGATGCCCTCCCCTTGAGATTGGAGAGAGTTCAGGGCCAAAGGAGAACAGCATCGTTATGCTCTCTACTGTTTCCGTTGAAATCAGGCTTACCAAGGCAGGCCAACTGACAGCTTATGATCCTATTGGCAGGGAACTGAGAACCTGGTCTCTTGAACCCGGAAGGCACTCCATTAGCCTTGATGGCATAGGTAAGGGCGTTTGCTTCCTGGCCCTCTCATCTCATGGAAATATAGTGGATACGAGGACGATCGTCCTGAATCCAGGGGAATGATTGTAAAGCATATCCCGGAAGCTACTCGCCTCTTGGTCTGGTGTAGAGAATCTCATCTTACAACAGCCTTTCCTTTATAGGGTCCTGCTTGCCAGAGATAGACTCCTTGGCCAAGAGGAATGGAGGTCTGTCCCCTCTGCAGTTGTTCGGAGCAGAACAGCCTTCCATCGGATGAGTAGATCTTTATCTCCATTTCCCCGGAAGCATGGAAAATAACCCCTCTTATATCAGATACGCAAATGATCTGGGGCCATGTTTGGACTTTGTCTGGCTCCTCAATAGAACTGGGTGGACAGACATCATATACCTGAAGTCCGGGAGTCGTGACGCTTGGATTCGGGTTGGTTATAGAAGGATTACAGGGAATAAGGTCCGCGCCAGGGGATGATATTGAAATGGAAGCTGGCCCTGTGGTAGGAGAACAGCTCTGAATGCAATCCAGGTAATTGCCGTTCTGGTCAAGCCTGATCACAAGGAAATCGCCAGGGTCACTTCCATCAAAACTGCCCGTTGTCCATCCTGCAACCGTGTAGGCGCCATCCTGAGTCTGGATCATAGAGAAGGGATCGTCCCAACCTTCCCCTCCGAAAGTCCTTGCCCATTCAAGGCTTCCTGCGGACGAAATCTTTATCATGAAGAAATCACAAGAACCAGCCCCAAAACTCAATGTCCATCCTGCGAGCGCGAACCCTCCATCCCCGGTTCTGGTTATAGAGCGAGCGCAATCCAAGTCGGTTCCTCCGAAGGTTCTTGTCCACTCCGGAGCCCCGGTGGACGAAAGTTCCATGACAAGCAGATCCGCTTCACCGGCCCCAAAGCTCTCCGTGTGCCCCGTGAACATGAAACCACTGTCAGCGGTATGTATCACGGGTAAGGTAGTAAAGTCATTATTTTCTCCCCCGTAGGTTCTCGCCCACTCAAGGGTTCCCGTGGGCGACAGCTTTAGCAAGAGAAGGTCCCAGTAGCCGGCCCCGAAGCTCATGGTGCTACCCGAAACGACATAACCACCGTCTATGGTCTGTACTATGGAGAAGGCATTATCATAATTCGTTCCGCCGAATGTCTTTGCCCATTCAAGGGCCCCAGCAGACGAGATTTTGATGATCAAAAAGTCATCCAGCCCAACACCATAGCTTCTGGTGAACCCTACAAGTGCGTATCCCCCATCTGATGTCTGGATTATGGATCGACAGAAATCCTCATTTGCTCCTCCAAAGGTCCTTGCCCACTCAGGGTTTCCGGTGGATGAGATCTTCAGCGCAAGAAAATCAATGTTAGCAGCGGTTCCCGCCACGAAACTGCGGGTTTCCCCAGCAACCATATATCCCCCATCGGTTGTCTGGATTATGGAATAGGCGGCATCCATATTTGTTCCCCCGAAGGTCCTTGTCCATTCAGGGGTTCCTGTGGGCGAGATCTTGATGACCAGGAAGTCATCCTGTCCAGCACCGTAGCTGGCCGTGCCCCCAGCGACTATATATCCGCCATCCGAGGTCCTGGCTACCGAATAGGCATACTCCTTACCCGTCCCTCCATAGGTCTTCGCGAAGAGGTTCTGCGAAACCATGACAGCTAACAGCAAGTTGTTCATGATAAAATCTCCAGGTTGTTTTCGTTTTCAAAGAAAAATAGGCCGGCTCCGGCATAATAGGAGGTGAGCAGGTTCCGGAGCCGGTCTATAGTTTTCATCTCACTACTGCCTTTCCTTTATATGGCCCTGCGTGCCAGAGATAGACGCCAGAGTCAAAGCTTATCCCGTTCTCGCTTGCCGCGAGATTGCAGGGGTGAACAAGCCTACCATTGCTCCGTTTGGGGCAGTGGAGGCATACATGTTTGTTTGGAGCCATATCAACCGTTCCATGTCTGAGGAGCTGCCAACAAGGTTATCTGCATTATTCTATGCCTCCGTGCATACGGGCCTATATTTACGGAATCAACTGAAACAGAGCTGAAACAGAACCGGTGCGTTCCTTGTGAATGCTCTGCAAATCTAATGTTGAGTGCGGACGAAGGAGCTTCTCCGACTTGATTCTGATCGTTCTCTATCTCTAAACTATTCCCATGACCAGAGCCGAGAAGGCCAAGAAGGCTGTCATGATGTTCATGCTAGAAGGCATGAGCTACAAGCTTGTTGCCTATTTAGAGCGGCTCAAAAGGGATGATCCCTTAGCATTTGCCTTGGCTAATGTGGGGATATGTATCAACAAAAATATGTTTACTCAGACCATCAAGAAGGGTCAACAGCTTCTCAGTCGTCTCAGTGATGATCCTGCTTCAACTCTTTACCTTTTGAGGTTGATGGGCAACGCGTATGTAGATTTGGGAGAACTGGAATTATCTGAAAGGTATTATCTTAGAGCGCTAGATATCGCCCAAGAGCTGGGTGATGAAGATTCACAAGACGCAATTTCTCTTGCTTTTTGCCACATCCTTTTTATGAAAGGCAAATACCGCGATTGTTTTAGTGAGGTGTCCCGCATCAAATCCAAAGGGAAACTCAGAGATATTCGTCTCGTAACCGCTCAATATTATCTGATAATATATGAGTTATTTTTCGGAAACCCACATAAAGCCATTAGGATGACCGATGCGCTTATGAGAAGTGAAAAGAAGGGCATCTTTTATTGCGTCCTGGAGGAAATTAAAGCCATCTGTTTGAGAATAGCAGGAGAGCTTCGCGAGAGTATAGTTTATTTTATGAAATCCGCTGAGGGGCATCTGAGTTTTGGTTCGGTCTATGCAATTGTCCCTCTGGCCAAGGCCCTTGAGATCTCTCGGCTTACAGGACTTGAGCCGCCGCCCAAAGCGCTCATAAGGAAAGCAATAAAACTCGCAAGAAAGGGAGCCTGGGCTGAACAAGCCGCGGCCCAAGAGGCCGAAGCACTTCTTAAGGAAAGTGATCTGGAAACCGCAGAAGGTCTTTTGGAGGCCACGAACAATTATATTAAGGCTTATCAGAACACAGAAGCCTTTTTCTCGGGCCTTACTGCCGCCTATTTGGCCTGGGAAACTGATAGCCCTGTCTTTACCAAATCTTTGAAACTCATAGGCCACCTCATCCCCCTATATCCTAATTCCAAAAAGGACCCCATTCTCGGAGAGTTCATCTTGAGGGTGGAACCTATGGTGACGGGAATATCAGAGAGCTACAAAGACAAGGGCATCAGGGCTTATCTCATTGGAAAGCTAAGAATATATGTGGAGGGGAAAGAAATAAAACCTCTGGAATGGCGAAGCAGAAAATCAGCCTTGTTTCTTATTTATCTCCTGCTGTCCTCAAAACACAGGATAGCTGCGGATCATCTCTTCTACCTCCTCTGGCCTAGAAAGAGATATGACAGGAAGAACCGGGAACTGCTTTATCAGGCAGTATCCTTTGCCAGGAGGGTCCTTGATAGAAATGTTCTCATTGTGCACAAGCACGATTTTTACCAGCTTGAGGGCGATGTCTGGACAGACCTTTCCGAGCTGGAAAACTTGGTTGTCAGATCCGAATCGTCCCATGAGCAGGATGAAAAAGAATCGCTTCTGGCAAAGGCCCGGGAGCTAGCAGTGGACGATCTCTTGCCTGAATTTCCTTATGACCGTTACATTGATGAATACAGGCAATACTACAGAAGACTTAGAAAGAGAGCCTTCGGAGAATAGCCGTAAAACCTTGATCCTTGGCGGTTTCGTCCTCCGGGTTGGAAATTTTGCTGGGAGGAGTAGAACCAGCTGGTTAGGGAGTTAGCGTTTCAAGGTAGTGAATCTCGCGCCAAGGGTGGATTATAATATAATCATGACCCTTTGCTCGGCACTTCTCTCAGCTACTGTGGTCCAGCTCACGGTTTCCGGGGCAATTTCGCCGCCTGTTACGGAATACCTCGCCAGGGAAATTAGAAAGGCGAACTCGGAGCATGTTGACCTCATCCTAATAAACATGGACACCCCTGGGGGCCTTGATGAATCCATGAGAACCATAGTGAAGGAGGAGATAGCATCTGAGGTTCCCATATGCGTTTTCGTTTACCCTTCTGGCGGAAGGTGCGCGTCAGCCGGTGTTTTTATCGCTGGGGCCGCTGACTTCTTGGCCATGGCTCCGGGAACAAACATTGGAGCCGCTCATCCTGTGTCCATGGGGGAGAAGGCTGATTCGGTCATGCTTGAGAAAATCACCAACGACGCCGTTGCTTACCTCGCCTCCCTCTACGCGAAGACGGGGAGGCCGGCTGAGTGGGCAGAGAGGTTCGTCAGACACTCCAAAAGCCTCTCCGCTGACAGCGCTGTTGCCGCTGGGATAGCTGACCTGGTCGCCAGCAGCCCGGAAGAGTTGCTCATAGCCCTTGATGGCAGACCCGTGAGAGGGAAAACGCTTGAGCTTGCAAGCGCACGAGTGATAAAGAGGGAAATGAGTTTCAGGGACAGCCTCCTTGCCCTACTGGCTAACCCAAATATAGCGTATATCCTCCTGATGATAGGGCTTTACGGCCTGCTGTTTGAGCTCGCTCACCCGGGCGGCATATTCCCAGGGGTTACGGGCGCGGTTTCGCTGATCCTCGCTTTTTACTCCTTTCAACTCCTTCCCGTGAACTACGCGGGCGTCCTTCTCATCATCCTCGGGGTTGGCCTCATGCTCGCGGAGGTGAAGATAACCTCCCACGGCATACTCGGCACCGGAGGGGTTCTCTCCCTTCTCTTCGGCTCTATCATGCTTTTTGACATAAATGTCCCATATTTAAGGATAAGCTGGGTTTCCATCTCCGTTGTCGTCATCCTCACCCTTCTCCTGTTTATCTTCGTCATTGGAAAGGCCATCCGTGCCCAGCTGTGGCGCCCCACTACGGGAAAGGAGGGCCTCATAGGCGAGGAGGGCGAGGCGCTTGAGGACATAAGGGCCGGCGGGAAGGGCCAGGTCTTCGTCCACGGAGAGAGGTGGCTCGCGGAGGCCGCGGATGACATATCCAAAGGCGACACCATCGTCGTTGAGGAGGTGAAGGGGCTGAGGATTAGGGTGAGGAGAAGGGTCTAGCGACAAGCACGAACCACCTCTCCTGCATGTTGCAAAACCGAACCCAGATGTTTTATAATTTGGAAAACAGAAATGGAGGTAGATCATGTTTATAGCACTATCCCTCGTTGGCGTGCCGGGAATATGCGGCACCGCTCAGATAGCAGAGGAGTTTGATGAGAAGGGCCCGAAGGCCCGGCCAACCTGCCAGACCTACATAACCACGACCCACTTCAAGATACACTATGACACAACAGGGACCCACGCGGTTCCGAAGTCATACGCGGACAGCATAGCAATGTATGCGGAGCACGGGTGGAGTGTCTATGTGACCCAGCTCGGTTTTGAGAAGCCTCCTTCAGATGGGTCTATGGGCGGGGATAGCCTGTATGACATGTATGTCCAGTATCTGACAGGCGGCGTCCTCGGATACACTGCTCCGGAAAGCCCTGGCGGCAACTACCCCCAGAGCTACACGAGCTACATAGTTATAGGCAAGAATCTGAACGCTTCGGTCCTCAGAGCAACCGTTGTCCACGAGTTCATGCACGCTTGCGAGATGGCATACGAGCGTTCACTCGGAACTCAGGCCAACATATGGTTCATGGAGAACTGCGCCATGTGGGGGGAGGAGATGTGCTACCCGAATGATAACGAATATGTGGGCTATCTGAACGGGGTAAGCCCCCTCAAGAGGCCCAACTACGAAATAAACCACATGACCAATCCAACCGATCTCTACGAATACGGCGGCGTTGTGTGGGCCCTGTTTCTGATGCTCTGGGTGAAAGATACAGCTATCATAGAGATGATTTGGCACAGATACGGGGTGAATGTCGGCGCGCATTCCTATTCGGATATAGACTATGTCCTTTCCACCTATTACGGCACCGATCTCAAGACAGCCCTTGAGAACTACGCTCTTTGGAGATGGTTCGTCGGAGGGAGAGCGGATAATTGGCACTGGTCAGAGGCGAACCTCTATCCACCCGCTACGGTTGTGAAGTATCATGGTTCCTATCCCGCCTCCGGCAACCAAGGGATATTCTACCCGAGAGGCGCTGGCGGGTGCGACTATGTGGTTTTCTACAACTACAACCCCAACGACACCCTTTACTTCTACTTTGACGGTTCTGATGGGTATGACTGGGAGCTCTTCGTCATAGGCTACAGGACCGGGGCCGCGAACCCATCCGATACAATGAGAATACCCGTTGACGACATTACCGGCTATGGCACGAGCAAGATACCCACAGCGGATTACGATAGCCTCATTTTGGTTCCCGTGGTCTGCAACTGGATTGATGGTTCATATACCCAAGACCTTTACTTTGAATACACGGTTGATGTCGTTGCTGCGGACGAGAGCGTCCCTGATAAGTTCCTGAGAGTGGCCTCCGCGGGCCGCGACTTCCTCTTTAACCTTCCGAGGGGAGGCGAGGTTTCCCTGAGGCTCTACGATGCCACGGGCAGAAAGGCCTTTGATCTCGTGGGAGAATTCCCCTCTGGCGAGAATAGGCTTTCTCTTCCAGGGTCCATTGCCAGGGGCGTCTATTTCTGGGAGTTCTCCTTTGCTGGTCAGAGTCGTCAGGGCAAGGCCGTAATAAGATAAAGAGGGCTACAGCTCTAAAAGGAGCCTTTGATGTCAGGCATGGTTTTTGGACTATGTTTATTTGGAAATTGGATATGTGGCACGCCACATATCCTTGAGCACGGGATCAGGATGCCCCGCCCAGCAAACCAGACCACATACGACACGACGCACTTCAGGATCCACTACGACACAACTGGCGCATATGCTGTATCAGAGGACTACGCGAGGCAGATAGCGGAGATAGCTGAGTATTCTTGGGAGATTGAGGTTGACTCTTTGGGCTTTGATGCGCCCCCTCCTGACAACGGAGCCGGAGGTGATAACCGGTATGACATACACATAATCGGGCTTACAGGAGGTGTTCTCGGCTACTGCGCTCCAGAGGGAGAGGGCCCTGACCCGTATCAGGAGGACTTTTATTCCTACATAGCCGTTGATGATAACCTGGGCGGATACATGAAGAGCACGGTCTGCCACGAGTTCATGCACGCTTGCCAGTTCTCATACACTGTTTCGGATGGAACTTGGTTCTTTGAGAACTGCGCGGTGTGGGCCGAGGAGATGGTGTATCCGGATGACAACACCTACATAGGCTATATAAATGGCGTAGGGCCCCTGAGAAGGCCCAATTACGAAATAACCCACATGACAAACCCCAGCGACCTCTACGAATACGCTGGCGTGGTCTGGCCCCTTTTCCTTATGTTCTGGGAGAACAACAGGGACATCATAAGAACCATCTGGGATACCCTCGGGCTTCACTGGGGCAATCATACCATGAGGGACATAGATGGCGTTCTCAGGAGGGATTACGGGGATAGCCTTGAGAACGCCCTAACAGAATACGCGGCCTGGAGGTGGTTCACGGGGGGCCACTGGGATCAGTGGCACTGGTCAGAGGCCAACCTGTGGGCCTCCATATTTACCCTGAGAGCTCACCATACCTATCCCGCTTCAGGGAACGAGGGAATACTGCCGATAAGGGGGCCAGGGGGATGCGACTGCATCGTCTTTGATTCATGGGGTTCTGCGGATAGCCTCTTCTTTTACTTTGACGGGGAGGATGACTATACATGGAAGGTCCTCGTGATAGGCTACAGGTCAGGGCCAACTGTTCCTTCGGATGTGTATGAACATGAGGCTGACGATAAGGGATATGCGGCCTTCACTGTTCCAACCCTTGATTACGATACCCTCGTTCTGATGCCTGTCTGCATAAACTGGTATAATACGACCCCTCAGCTCAGCTTTCTCTACACCGTGGATGTAGTGGGGGTTGAAGAAGCCGAGGGCCAGAAGGGACTGGCCGGATACATGAGCGGCAGGACCATTCACTTTACCCTTCCGGCCAGCGGTCAGACGGCCATAAGGATATACGATGCCTCCGGCAGGCTCGTCTATTCCCTCACTTCTGAATTCGGAGAGGGCAAGAACTCCGTGTTCATCCCAGGGCTGATCTCGCCGGGCGTATATTTCTGGCACATAGGTTTCGGGGAGCACTTCATAGGAGATAAGGCCATAATATTCTAGATATGGAGCTGGGCGACCTATATGCCCTGATAAAACGCCTCAGGGAACCGGATGGTTGTCCTTGGGACAGGGAGCAGACCCTTGAATCCATGAGAACAGCCCTTGTGGCAGAGGCTTACGAGGTCCTTGAGGCAATTGAAAGCGGTAAGGGGCTTTCTGAGGAGCTCGGTGACGCCATAATCGTCATCCTCATGCTCGTTGCAATAGCTGAGGAGAGGGGGATTTTCAAGCTTGAGGAGGTTCTGGAAGGGGCATATGAGAAGCTGAAAGGCCGGCATCCGCATGTTTTCGGTGGGGAAAGCCCTGATATGGGAAAGGTGCTTGAGAGGTGGGAAAAGAGCAAAAGCGAGGAATTCCCAGAAGGGATCAACACGCGCCAGCCAGCCTTAATGCTCGCTGACGAGATAGGCAGGAAGGCCGCGAGGCTCGGTTTTGACTGGGAAAGCGCCCAAGGTGTGCTCGGGAAGCTGGATGAGGAGATAAGGGAGTTGCGCGAGGCTATCGCGGCTGATGCGGATGTTGCGCACGAGATCGGCGATATTCTGTTTGCTGGGGCAATGCTCGCCAGGAAATTGGGCTATTCGGCTGAGGAATGCCTCCGCGATGCGAACGCGCGATTCCTCGCGAGGTTCAGGAAGATGAGGGAGCTCGCGGCGGCCAAAGGCTTTGCTCTCGAGGAGATGAGCCTGGAGGAGATGGAAGAGCTGTGGCAAAAGGCGAAGATGCTCTGAGGTGGCTCCCGTTCACAGGATTGGGTCTGATCCTTGGAGCGGCTGTTTTTTCTGGCGTGGCCTATTTCCAGAGATCAGAGGAAGGGCTTTGCACCATCTGTCACGAGATGCGCGAGCCAGCAGGATCTTTCAGGTCATCAGTTCACGGCTCCCAATCAGAGGGAATAATCCCGATCTGCACGGATTGCCACGGCTATTCTGCGCTTGAGGCTGGGACAAACATTCTCAAACACATGGTGCACAGGTATTCCCCTCAGGAAGAGAGAAAAGCGAGGGCAATCCTATCGGTGAGGGATGAAGGGTGTCGCAGGTGCCACAGGGAGCTTCTCTCCCCCTCAATGACCCCCCAGGCCAGGGTTGATCATGGGCTTTATCTTAAGGGAAAAGGGGGGAAGTGCCTGTCCTGCCACGCTGAGGAGGGGCTGTTTCACAGAAGATAGTCCCTCTCATATCCAGCATGGGAAAATGTGGGTTCTCGGGCTACCCCGGGTTGAAAGCACCCCCTTTTTTGATCTATAATCTACAAGCTATGAAGAGGATCTTTTTGCTTTTGGGGTTGGTTGGACTGCTTTGGGCCGCGCAGAGGAGCGTTCTGGTGGAGGCATTCAGTAGCACAACATGTCCTCACTGTCCGTTTTCCAATGCGGCTTGCGAGTGGCTAGCCAGGGATTTCTCGGATACCGTGAGCGTCATACAATACATGCAAGGGCTTTCCGGCTCGGATGCCACATACCGCTTCAATTTTTATGGGGTATCAGGGGTGCCTGATGTGTGGTTCACGGGGGTTGATCGCGAACTGGGCTCCACGGATGACACCACCGGGGACTATAACCGCTACAAGAACAGGGTCAACAACTGGAAGTGGGTCGTCTCGCCGATAATCATAGATGCTGGTGCCACATGCACATCCACCTCCGGGATCGTTGAGTGCCTCATAAAGATTGAGACAACCCTCCCTCCCACCGCGCCCGATCCCAGGGTTTTCTGCGTGATAACTGAGCGGCATGTCTTTGGGGATGGCCGCTACAACAGGTTCATAATGAGGGACATCATATCAAAGCCAACAGGCGACAGCCTCCTCGTCTCACAGGCAGGGGATACCCAGCGGTTCGTTTGGACCTTCAACATATCCGGATGGAACCCAGAGTCCCTTGACGCGACGATATTCGTTCAGAGCTACCAGACTCACCTGGTCCACCAATCAAAACAGATAAAGGTTGTTTACGGCTCAGGGGCCCATGAGGATACCCCAAAAGCCCCAGGATTTGACATCTGGCTCTCATCCGGAACGCTGTATCTGAACATCCCATCAGAGACCTGGGTCAAAATAGACGCGTATGATCCCGCTGGAAGGGCCGAGCGAGAGCTCGTCTCCGGAAGACTTTCGGCCGGAGAACATGGGTTTTCTCTCTCTGGCCTGGGCAAAGGGGTCCACATCCTCGTCGCGAGGACGGGGTTTGGAACGAAAACTGCAAAGCTTATAAAATAGGAGGATTGACATGACAGGGCTTCTCATGGGAATCCTGATGACGGCGACCGCGCCGGACTTCACCCTTGAGGATACAGACGGAAACTCATTTACTCTCTCGGAGCTGGTTAAGTCCGGGCCGGTTCTCATGGTTTTCTGGGCAACATGGTGCACGAACTGCAAGGACCTATTGGACTACTCAAACGAGCTATACAAGGCCAACAGGGACAAGGGCCTTATGGTTTTGGGGATAAGCCAGGACTCCCCCAGAAAGCTCTCAGAGGTCAAGAGCACCAAAGACGGCAGGGGCTGGAAGTTCCCTGTCCTCCTTGACCCCGACAAGAAGGTCTCCTTGAAATACAAGGCAATGGCTGTGCCGGTGACGGTCATAGTGGATAAGAACATGGAAATAGTGTATCAGCGAGTTGGTTTCACATCTGGTCAAGAGGAGGAGATAAAGAACAAGGTTCAGGAGCTTCTGGGCCAGTAGAACGAAAAGGAGAGCCTCATGGTCACCCTCATTCTCGCCCAGGTATTTTTTACTGGTTCTACGGACATCCAATACTGGAAGTGGAGGAGTTCGGATGACGAAAGGCTTCAGAGCATCTTTGACGCGGCGCTTTACCTAGAGAGCTGGGAGGTGGGCGGAAAGTTCCTCTATCTCCAGCCGAATAGGCCGAATTTCCCCAGGTATGAGGACCTGACTCAGAGATATGCGGCCTACAATTCTGATGCTATAAGCGCGAGGGGCGGGAGCTACTATGCCTCTTTTGGCAGAGGCCTCGTCCTCGCAAGCGTCAGAGACGATCAGCTGATGCTTGACAGGTGGCTTGAGGGAGGGGATGTGAGGGCGAGGCTTGGCCCATTTGAGGGTGAGTTCCTATCGGGGACAAAGAGAGAGATATATTATTACGATTTCAAGAAAGATCAGGAACACACCCTGAGGGCAGGCAGGCTTTCCTTTGTGGGATTGCCTCACCTAAACCTAACGGGCGTATACGCCCGCGTCAACTGGCCCCAGTATGACAGCACATACAAGCAGGAGTTCATATCGGGCTCGGCAGAGCTGGCATCCTCGCTGGTCAGCGTCTATGGGGAATTGGTCAGACGAGAGGGTTTCTATGTGCCATATTATTATGCTGGGGACAGCACTCCGGATAGCACAACCACAAGCTACTACGCGGCGGTATCCCTTGGCCTCCCCAGGTTCAACATCCTACTTGAGTCAAAGGACTACAACCTCCTGGGGAATGGGTTCAATAACCCTCCGCCCATAAACCACTATGGGGTATACCTCACCGACAGCATAGATGAGGCAGGCCATGGGATTACCCTGAACGCAAACCCAATAGAGGGCCTGACCCTGACGGGCCACAGGAGCCTTTCTGAGAGGTCTATCGGTTCCCAGCGGGTTGAGGAGAACTATTTTTTGGCCAGCTACAGGCGCACTGGGCTGTTCCGCGCCACAGCGAAGCTGGATCACATCCTGGTAAACGGGGTTCTCCGAGAGATATACAACGATTCCCTTGAGGCCCTGGTCACGAAGAGGGCCGAGATGACCCCTGGGGCTGAGGCAGTGCTCTATTTCATGGGCAAGGGCTCTCTTACCCTCTCCTACGATCACAGGATTAGGCGAGACATCTACCCATATTACGCTGACACGGTTGAGCTCATTGACACCCTGGATTACTTTGATGGGAAGCTCAAGCTGGGAGTGGGCTGGGGACCTTGGGGCTCTCTCTGGTTCGGGAGGACAGAGCGAAGGGAGACCGGAGGAGAGAGGCTCGGGGTCTGGCAATCGGTTGAGCTCTCGGTTCACCTGAACGAGCGCCTTGACGCTATGGTTTTCTATGGGTCTCAGCCGGCCGGAGTAATCTGCTCAGGGGGGATATGCAGGACCGAGCCGGAGTTTGAGGGGATAAAGCTCTGGCTCATAGGAAGGTTCTGATCCCTGGTTTCAGTGTCCTTCGGGTTCCTCTTCATTATCTCGGTCTCGTTGAGCTCTTCCATGAGGGCTCATTTATGCTTTCTTTGAGATCATAAACCGGGGGGCGATCCTATTGCGCGGGATCAACTGGTGCTTTTATAATATGAAGGCACAGGAGGTTTTTATGCTTATTCTGCTGATATGCCTATTTGATCCTACCACGGGCCTTGAGGGTGCAGGTTCCAACCATGAAAACCCCGTTTCACCCGCGCCCCCTAGCCCAAAGGATGTCTCTGTCCTCTGGGACTACACCCACGGGGTTTTCTGCCCCGGCTACTGTTATGACCTGACCAGTCAATACTCAACCCTGGCCAGCATATTGACATCCAACGGCTACGCTCTGAGCACCACCTCCTCGGGGGTTGACAATATGGACCTGAGCCCCTACAGGATAGTGGTGATAAACCTGGCTTCAAACTGGTATTCCGCGTATACGGCCTCAGAGGCGGATAGCCTTGCCGCTTTCGTTGCCAGGGGAGGTTCTGTTCTCATCCAGTCCGAGAACACCGGATGCCCGAACGGAAACCTCGCGCAGGTCGTCAGCAGGCTTGGAATGAGCGTCGGCCTCGGCGACCCACAGCAGTGTTATTCATCTTTCACCTCTAACCCGACCTACGCTCAGATATTCGCAGGGATAACACCAGAAGGGGTCTGCACGGCGGCTCCGGGGGCGGTTGGTGCCTCAGCTCCCTCAGAGATAATCGGCTGGATGGGCGGATACGGAGCCATGGCTGGGCGATGCGTGGATGGTCAGGGGGGCGTAATTCTGATTTCGGACATAAACCTGTGGGATAACACATACCTCTCCTATGGCCCCAACAACGACGAGCTCCTATTGAATGTCTTTGCCTGGCTCTCATCACCACCGTGTAAGCCAATCGGAGAGGGCGAGGCGCCTTCATCTCCGAAGAGGCTCGTTGTATCCCCGAATCCCGTTGAGGACTTTCTCACGGTTAGTTTTCCAAACGGGATCAGCGAAGCCGTGCTTTATGACATATCAGGCGCTCCCGTGGTTAAAATCCGAGAGGGAACCAACGATCTGAGGGGACTGAGACCAGGGGTCTACATCATGAGGGTCGGCCAGAGGACGAGGAGGCTGGTTAAGATCTAGATAAGCTCTCCCAGTATCCCCTCAGTCGGCAATGTTTCCTCCTCTCCCTCGCGTCTGAGCTGCACAATATCCGGAGAGAAGATCACCCTCTCGTATCCGCGCTCTCCCGCCCATAACCTCACCCTGTGAGCGTTGAGTAGGTTTTCCAACTCGGGCGGCAGAGGCCCGAACCTGTCCCTCATCTCGTCCTCGGTCTCGTCTATCTCGTAGATGGCTCTAGCCTCTGAAAGCCTCGTGTAATAAGCCATTCTGAGGGTCGGATCATCCAGGTATGCCTCTGGAATGAGCGCGGGGGCGTGTATCTCAAGAAGGGTCTCTCTCCTGGTTCCACCGTAAGTCAAGCTCTCTATGGCCTCATCTATAAGGCTGAAATAAAGGGTGTATCCCACACCCCTCGCGTGGCCGTGTTGAGCCAGGCCGAGGAGGTCCCCTCCCCCTCTTATAGAGAGGTCAGCCAGGGCTATCTTCATCCCTGAGCCGATGTGGTGGTATCTGGCAAGAGCCGAGAGCCTGCGCTTTGCCTTCGGCTTTTTATCTATGTCCTTTCCAGTGAAGAAGAACGCATAAGCCTTTACGCTCCCCCTTCCAACGCGCCCCCTGAGCTGGTGAAGCTCTGAGAGGCCGAAGAGCTCAGCCTGCTCAACGATAAGGGTGTTTGCCCTCGGGAAATCTATTCCGGACTCAACTATGGCTGTTGAGAGGAGTATATCTATCTTGCCCTCGTAGAAATCCAGGAAAGCCCGCTCTATTTCTCTTCCCCTGAGCCTTCCGTGAATAGCCCTTATCTTCGCTTCGGGGAACATCCTCCTGAGGCTCCTTTCCCTCTCGGAGAGGCCTTCTATCCTGTTTCTTATGTAAAAGACCTGACCGTTCCTGTTTAGCTCCCGGTTTATCGCGTTCTTTACCACCCGCTCTGAGAACTCGCCCACCCATGTCTCTGTTTCCTGGCGCCCTATGGGCGGCGTCTCAATTACGGACATGTCCATTATCTTGCCGAGGGCCATGGAAAGCGTTCTGGGGATAGGGGTCGCTGTCATGAGGAGGGTATCAACCGTTATCTTCAGGCGTTTCAGGCGTTCCTTTTGCCTGACGCCGAACCTGTGCTCCTCATCAATGACCAGGAGGCCGAGGTCCTTGAAAGCCACATCCTTCGCAAGGAGCCTGTGCGTCCCTATGACAATATCAACCTTGCCGGACTTGAGGTCTTGTAGGATATCTTTTATTTTCCTCCCGGAGACCAGCCGCGAGACCATCTCAACCCTCACTGGGAACCTGGATAGCCTTTCCTGGAATGTCCTGGTGTGCTGGAGGGCAAGCAGGGTAGTTGGAACGAGTATGGCAACCTGCTTCCCATCCATTACCGCCTTGAAAGATGCCCTGAGGGCGACCTCCGTCTTTCCGAAACCGACCTCGCCCGCGACCAATCTCTCCATCACCTTCGGGGATTCCATGTCCCTCTTCACATCCTCTATCGCCTTTTCCTGATCCGGGGTCTCGGGAAATGGGAATGCCATTTCAAGCTCTCGTTGCTCCGGGGTGTCCGGCCCAAAGGCGTGGCCTCTCCTTGATTTCCTTATAGCGGCTGTGAAGACCAATTCTCTCGCTATCCTTGCCGCGTCCGCCGCGGCCCGGTTGCGCCGCCGGAGCCACATGGTTGGTTTTGATATTTGGGATAGCGGGGGATTAAAACCCTCTGGCCCAACATACCTGGAGAGCCGGGAGAGGTCATGTGAGGGAACGAGTAGCCTTCCATCAGCGTATTCAACGACCACGCACTCGTAAAGCCCCCCTCCTATCTCAACCCTCTCAAGCCCAGCGTATCTCCCTATGCCGTAATCAATGTGAACCACATAGTCACCCTCCTCAAGCGCCTCTATGCTCTCTATCCTCGGGCCGGGAAGCCTAGCCGCGCGTTCAACTTGCACTATCTCTCCCGAGCTCATTCCGACGAGAGAGAGGTGGGGGATGATGAACCCGTGCCTGAGTTCTCCCTTAATCCACCTGCACGGGACCACCTCATTCAGCCTCCTGAAACGCCACTCCTCAAGGGTGAAGAAATTGATCTCGTAGCCCCTTTCTGCGAGTTCTTTTGCTGAGCTGTAGAACAAAGCCACATCCCCTCTGAATTCCGGAGTTGCCTGAACATCAAAGGGCAAGGGGTTTGAGCGCTCCTCTCCCAATTGCACCAATTCTCCGATGCCGAGCGGAGCGCCGCGGGGATCAGGAACCCAGATCTCGTCTGCCGCGCCGGTTGACCTCTGAGTGACGACGGAGAACTCTCGGATGGACTCAACCCTGTTTCCTACGAACTCTATTCTGACAGGGGAAGCCAGGGAGTGAAGGAAAAGGTCAATTATCCCGCCGCGCCTGGAGAACTCTCCTGGTAGTTCAACGAAATCAACCCTCTCAAGGCCTCCTTCTGAGAGGGCGCGCATCAGGTCCTCGGGCGAGACCCGCGCGCCCGGCGCTATGCGGGTGAACCTCATGGAATCGAGCTTCTCTAAGGTGCGGGGGATGTCTCTCGTGGGCCCGATGAACACGAGAGGCTTGCCAGGGGAAATGGCCTCCCTCCAATCCTCTTGAGTGCCCACCGCGGCAACCCCGAAGGAGGAGAGCTCTTCCTTGACATCTGTTGGGTCCTCCTTTGGAGAATAAAAAACACCCCCACGCTCCCGGGCGATCCGAGCCAGGATAACGCTCTTGAACCCGGATGGCCAACGGGAGTCCAGATGGGATAACTCCTCAAGCGGCCCGAGGGCCTCTATCAAGCGGGAATATGTTAAATTTTAACGCAGGTTAAATTCAAGAACACACGGGCGTGTCCGGTTTTTACCGAGAGGGGATGGCAATTCTTCCCGTGCATGCCCTTGAATTGGATGATGTAGGTTCTGAACTCGCTCTCCAGATATAGACGCCGGGCTTAAGGGTTATCCTGTTGTAGCCAGTTTCTAGGTGCCTACAGCATATAAGCCTTCCGTCCGTGGAATACAGCCTGAGGTTCCCCGGCTCCTGAGCGAAAAACACCGCGCCTTCCGAAAAAGCGAAGCAACATGGTCCTCCGGAAGAGCCTTTCGTGTCCTGAGAGGCCAGGGTGGGGCAAATATCGTATGCGATCAAATTGAGCGGGGTTGGTGTCAGAGTTGGGCTTGAGGCATCCAAATTGCAGATGAAGCCCATCAGCGGAGAGGATGTCGTGGGGTTCACATTGGTAGAAACCGGATAGCAGGCCTGAACGCAGTTCGCATACTCGCCGTTTTGGCCGATCTTGATAACGAGAAAATCCCATGCCCCAGCGCCAAAGCTCCAGGTTGTCCCAACGACAACATAGTCCCCGTCCCGCGCCTGGGTTGAGGAATAAGCATAGTCATAGCTCTGGCCCCCGAACCTCCTGGCCCAGATGAGTGAGCCATCCGGCCCAAGCTTGATCATCAGGGCATCCGATGAGTCAGCCCCAAAGGAGAATGTCGTCCCAGAAACAAGATAACCCCCGTCGGATGTGGCAACTATGGATTGGGCCCAGTCATTTCTGTTTCCGCCAAAGGTCTTTGCCCAAATGAGCGAACCATCCTGGCCGAGCTTTACGACCAGGAAATCTGTTCCGCCGGCGCCAAAGCTCCCTGTCCATCCAGCAACAACATATCCGCCATCATGAGCTTGGGCTACGGAAAAGGCGCGCTCATCTCCAATGCCACCCAGGGTCTTGGTCCAAATGGGGGAGCCGTCAGGGTTCAGCTTGAGGATTAGCAGATCATCGTTGCCAGCCCCATAGCTATCCGTCCATCCCGCGACAACAAGCCTTCCATCCGGGGTCTCAATTGCAGACCAAGCCTCCTCTTCGTTTTCGCCCCCGAAGGTTCTTGCCCAGAGAACTGAACCGTCGGATCCCAATCTGAGAACCAGAAAATCGGAAAAACCTGCGCCGATGCTGTTCGTCTCTCCCACAACGGTATAACCCCCGTCTGAGTTCTGGATTATTGAGTATGGGTGCTCCATGTATGCGGCCCCGTAAGTCTTGGACCAAATGAGTGAGCCATCAGAAGCCATTCTCATAACGAGAAAATCAAAGCCACTGACCCCGAAACTACCAGTTTCTCCTGCCACAACAAACCCGCCGTCTTGAGTCGCGGCTACGGAATAGGCCTCATCCCAACCGCTCCCGCCGAACCTCTTTGCATCAGAGAGAGAACCATCGGAGGAAAACCTGATGACCGAAAAGTCAACATAGCCATCCACAACATATCCCACCGAGATATAGTCTCCTTCTTGGGTCTGGATCACAGAATAGCCTTCCTCCGAGTAAGTCCCTCCGTATGTCTTAGCGAAAAGAGCAGAGAACAATACGATTCCAATACCAAACATAGCTTGATATACAATACAAGCAGATCTGACACAAAGTTAACACGATTCGCGCTTTTAATTCCTACTCCAGCTCCATTTCCCTCCTCGCCTCGTCTACGCTCATAACCCCAAGGGTGACCAGGGTCTCAACCTTTCTGAGCGTGAACTCCCAGTCCCTGGGGAGGGGGTCATCAAAGCGCAAGAGGAGCGAATCCCCAAAGAGATATGTTATCTCAGAGTTCAGTATGTCCTCAAGGAACCGGAGGCGGGGCCTTATGACCTCGTTGAGGAATGTGAGGTCGTTTGCCTCCGCGTTCGCCCTATTGACATCCTGAACCAGTCCCAGCTTTGAACCCGGAACGCCGAATATGGCGAGGATGTTTTCCCTCGTGAGCCTGAGGGCCTCCGCGAACTCCTTGTCTATAGCCGGGACCTCCAGGAGCCTAACATCCGTTCCGGGCGGGAGAATGGCCGGCCTCCCTGCGTTAGCCGTTCCCCTGTGAAGGCGCTCAAACTCCGCCCTTATCCTGTCTATGTCCCCAGGGTTGGCCTCCTCGGATATTATCATAGCGGCTGGGGGAACCCCTCCGTTCTCAAGGCGTTTTGCCCTGTATTCTCCAGCAAGCCGCCAGAACTCGGTCTCGCCGAAAGCCGCTCTGAGGGTTGAAGCGCCGTAATAAAATGGGTCCTGCGGGTTCGGGCGCTTGAAGTGAATCACCTCCCCGTCTGAGAACGCCATTGGCTCGGAGACCCAGGGAGGGCTGTAGATGTATCCGTCTATGACCCTCGGCCACGGGCCGGGAACGACCCTGACCCACTGGGGAGGAAGTGGCCAGAGCTCCTGACCGACCCTTACCCAATAAGCGTTGCCCGCAAGCTCCATCCAGGCCTGGGTCAGGTATAGGAAAGAGTATTGGGTCATGTAGGGGTTAGGCTCCCTCAGAAGCTCCAAGAGGGGATGCTCATCTATCTCCCTCTCGGAATCGCCCTCCCTCACGAAGAGCCTCATCCTCGCGCCCGCGACCCGGGAAGCGATGATGTTCACGCACGCGAATATAAAGCCCTCGTATCCATCTATGAGCTCAGAGGGGTTGTCCTTGTCCCTCTCGGTGAGCCGGAAGGAGAAGATCTTCAGCCAACCCAGGCCCTTCTTTTTTCTCTTTTTGCCGAATAAATTAAGCATGTCTCCTCCAAGGGCAATAGTGCGCCATAGCATAGTGTCCACATCTCCTCCTTCCGGGACCCCTCAAATTGGGCCAAGTCCCCAGCTAATCCACATTTGTCTCTGAGCGCGAATGGTGGTAGGCATCCAAAGGGGAGGTTTATAATATCAAAGAGTTCGGAGGAATCATGAACAACTTCATAGCTATCACTCTGTTCGCGGCCTTCCCCATGGACAAGCTGGGCCAGACCGCGCTGATGGAGGCCCCGGATGGGGAGATATCGGAAGTGGTGCAATCCGATGATCTGACTCAGATTGCCGTTTCGGTATACTCCTACTACGATGGCAAAATGAGGCTCATAGTGAACGGCGAGGAAAAGGCAACCTACGCGAGCATATGGGACCTGAGGTTTGCCCCGGATGGGAACCTTGCCTATGTGGCCATGGATGACAGCAACAAGATGTTCTTCGTGCTCGGCTCAAAGGCCTATGGCCCGTATGAATATGTAGGAGAGTATGTGCTCTCCGAGGATGGCGAGCACTACGCTTTCAAGATAGGCAAGGGCGGGAGCTGGAACGACGAGGGATACTACTACGGCGGGAAATACTCGGTCTTCTACGACGGGAAGGCCGGCAAGGAGTATGACCATGTCTACAACCTAACGCTCTCTCCAGACGGCTCTGAGATCAGCTATGTGGCTTCCAAGGGTGGGAAATGGAACATGGATGGTTCTTATAGGGGCGGCAAGATGTTCGTGGTTAGGGGCGCGAAGGAGGATAAGAAATACGACTGGCTTTTCGGTCTCACATATTCTCCGGATGGAAAACACCTCGCCTACATAGCGGGCTCAAAGGGAAAGTGGATTGGAAACGAATACATGGGCGGGGAGCGTGTTGTGGTTGTTGACGGCAAGCCAGCAAAGAAAAGGTATCCTGTGGTGATGGAGATCTCCTTTGGCCCCGATGGCACAATATTCTATCTCGCTGGCACGGGCGGCGCATGGGACCAGAACAACTACTATGTGGGCGGAACCTATTTCCTCGTCACGGGCGAATCTGAAGGCAAGAAACATGACTTCGTCAAGGGGCTCGTGGTGACAAAAACAGGAACCGTCGCGTATGTGGCTGGCGAGGGAGGGCACTGGGAGGAGGAGAATTACATTGGAGGGGATTATTACATCATCCAGAACAAGAGGAGGATAGGACCATACAACTACATCAGCAATCCGGTTGTTTCAAAGAAGGGCGATCTCTACGCCTATGTGGTTTCAACCGGCGGGCGCTGGGACCCATCTGGTTACTATTCCGGCGGCAAATACACGGTTATACCCAACAAGGGAAATGTGAGCAAGGACTACGAGGACATCAACACCACGACCCTTATCTTCGGGGATACAATAGGGTTTGCTTTTCTGGCTTCCGAGGGGGGCGAGTGGAACGAGGGCGCTTATGAGGCCGGCAAGGTATTCGGGGTTTGCAACGACAAGGAATCCGAGCGCTACGATAACATATTCCCACAGAGCCTGAACATATCCCCTGAGGGGAGGCATTTCTCCTTTACAGCACAGAACCCAGAGAACGACAGGGAGTTCGTGGTTGTTGACGGCAAACCCCTTGAGGGGGAATATGACTTCGTTTTTGACAGGATGCTCTTGTCTCACGATGGCAAATACATCGCTTTCAACGCGGTTGCGGATGGTAAGGTCTATCTGAATGTGTTTGAGGTCGCAAAGGCGTGGAAGAAGCCAAAAGAGCCTGATAAACCCAAGGGTAGCAAGGGCAAGGGGGGCAAATAGGGACCTTTGCTCAGCGAGCGTCAACGCCGCATCCTATACAGGGCTTCAAGGCGCTCAAAGCTTGAGGCCGAGGAACTACTGAGACCATTTGCAGAGCGGGTGTCTCCGGAAATGAGCGAGGATGAGCTTGTAGGATTTGAGCTCCTGCTTGAGCTTGACGACATAAGCATCTTGGAGATCTTCGCGGGGAAAAAACCGGCGCCGGAGGGGCTTGAGGGGGCCTTCGGAAAGCTCAGGGAATTCTGGAGGGGATCAAAGTAACGCGGCCATAGACTGAGGGACAATGGCTCTAAGGGTAAAGGTCATCGGAGGAGGCCTTGCCGGCTCAGAGGCCGCTTGGACAATCGCCAATCAAGGCATCAGGGCCATCCTTTACGAGATGAGGCCCAGAAGGATGACCCCCGCGCATTCCTCGGGTCTCCTCGGGGAGCTTGTCTGCTCCAATTCCCTTAAATCAAAGGACATCCTCTCGGCTCAAGGGATATTGAAAGAGGAGTTGAAACGGCTAGGTTCTTTGATAATGGAGGCCGCGGAGCGATCCGCGATTCCGGGAGGGAAGGCCTTGGTCGTTGATAGGAAGGCTTTTGCCAGCTACATAACCAAAGCGCTTGAGGATCACCCGAATGTTGAGATAAGGAGGGAGGAGGTTCGGGATGTGCCTGAACCCATAGCGATAATAGCAACAGGACCGCTGACATCTGACGCGCTCGCCAAATCCATGAGCAAGCTCATAGGCCAGGAATTCCTCTATTTTTACGACGCGCTGAGCCCCATCGTTTCCGGAGAGAGCCTGGAGTTCTCCAGGATGTTCTGGGCAGACAGGCACGGCTGGGAACAGGAGGCATATCTCAATGCCCCCATGACAAAAGAGGAATACACGAGGTTTTACGAGGCCCTCATCTCAGCCGAGACCCACAGGCCCCATTTTGACGAGAGAATACCATACTTTGAAGGGTGCCTTCCCATAGAGGTGATGGCCGCTCGAGGGCCAGAGACCCTTATATACGGCCCCATGAGGCCATCAGGCCTTAAGGACCCCGCAACAGGAAAGGAGCCATACGCGGCCGTGCAGTTGAGGCCGGAGAACGCTGAACGCACGGCCTTCTCTTTGGTCGGATTCCAGACCCAGCTGAGAATACCTGAGCAGGAGAGGGTTTTCAGGATGATACCGGGCCTTGAGAGGGCTGAATTCCTGAGATATGGCGCGGTTCACAGGAACACTTACCTGAACGCGCCAGCGCTACTTAAACCAACCCTGGAGCTTATAGCGAAACCAGGTATATTCGTAGCCGGCCAGCTCTCTGGAACAGAGGGATACATGGAGGCCGCGGCAGGGGGGCTTCTGGCGGGCCTGAACGCGGCGAGGCTCGCCAAAGGGGAGGAGGCTCTGGAATTCCCAGCCCATACTGGAATAGGAACGCTCTTCAGGGCGATAACCGCCGCACCCACCGAGAATTACCAGCCCACGAACCTGCACATAGCCCTCTTCAGGGATGTCCCGGAGGGCCTCAGGGGCAAAACGAGAAGAGAGTTCATAGCCGAGAGGGCGAAGAGGGAGTTGGATGAGATCATCTCCTCGTTAGGAAGAACCCTCTGAGGACCTCCAGCGCCTCATCCCCCAAGGGGCCCTTTATCAGCCTAAACCTGTGGTTCAACCTGGGATCCGAAGGCAAGCCGTAGAGGCTCATGGCGCCGAACCTTTCGTCCTCTGCCGCGTAAACCACCTCCTTTACTCTTGCCAGAACCAGCGCGCCCGCGCACATAACGCACGGCTCAAGGGTGACATAGACGCTGGCACCCTCAAGCCGCCAATCCCCAAGCCTTTCAGCCGCTTCTCGCAATGCGAGCATCTCCGCGTGAGCGGTCGGGTCTCGGAGGGATTCTGTTCTGTTGTGGGCGCGGGCAATGACCTCGCCATGAATAACGATAACGCAACCTACTGGAACCTCTCCCTCCGAGAGGGCCTTTCTGGCCTCCTCAAGAGCCAGGGACATGAAAACGGTTTGATTATCCATATAAGGGTCGGAAGATTCGTGGATTTATAGGGAAGATCCCCATCACTCCGAAATTATGGAGCCGTTGACAGCGCGAGGGCAAGGTTCAGCTCTCTCCTGCCTTCGCCCTCATTATGTATAGGAAGAAGGGAACGCCGACCAGGCTGGTTATCACCCCAACAGGAAGCTGATAAAAGCCAAGAAGCCGCAAGAGGAGATCGGAGGAGAGAACCAGGGCCGCGCCGCCCACAGCCGAGCCTGGGAGGAGGACCGAGTGTCTGGGGGAAAGGAGCCTCCTCACCGCATGTGGGACAACAAGCCCAACAAAGCCAACCGCGCCAACCACGGATGTCGCTATACCGACAATCACGCCTGTTGTGATGAAGACGGCCGTTTTGAGAGCCTGGACATTCACCCCCAAAGAGAGAGCCTCTGTCTCGCCGAGGCTCAGGGCATCCAGCTCTCTGGAGAGAATCACAAGAGCGGTCGTCCCAGCGATGATCGCGGCGGCCATGGCCACAAGCCAAGGAACATCCCCGCGGGTTATCACAACGCCGAGGTTTCCCCAGAGCACATAGAAGGTCCTTATTGCCTCTGCCTTGGCCAGGATCATGAGAACAGCAACCAAACCGGACGCGAAAAACCCAACCATCACCCCAGAAAGGAGCATTCTGGTCCCCGATAGTTTGCCACGCACAGACGAGAGGGCATAGACAACGAAGAGCGAGCCAACCGCGCCACCCGCGGCTGGCAGAGAAAGGGCGCCGGGGTTTTTGAAGCCGAAGAAGAACCCCAGAGCATATCCCAGAGCCGCGCCTGAAGCGGTCCCAAGGACATACGGATCCGCAAGCGGGTTCTGGAAAAGGGATTGCAAAGCCGAGCCCGACACCGAGAGGCTTGCTCCCACAAAAAGGGCCAAAAGTGCCCTCGTGAGCCTGATGGTAAAAAGAGGGCCATCCGGAAACCCGCCGGGGCCGAGAAGGATCTCGAGGGCAAAAAGAACGATAAGAAGGATAAGGGCGAGGAGGATGCGGAGGGTCATTTGGTCCGTGGGCCTGGAGAGCAGATGATCACGGTCTGTTCCTTGCCTCAAGCTGGTCCTGGATCCCGGCAACCAGCTCGCCAACGAGGCCCATGCTTATCAAGAGGAGGCCGGATATAACGAGCAGGATAACCAGGTAGAGGACGGGCCTGTAGCCTATTCCGGCGATGTATCTTATCAGGATAGCCGCGATGCCCACTGCGACCCCTGTGAGGCCGGAAACGAACCCGGCCGTTCCCAGATAAAGAAGGGGCTTGCGCATTATGGTCAGTTGGAACTTAACCGCGAGGAGGTCAGCGAAACCCACGATTATGCGCCAGAACCCCGTGTATTTGCTCTTTCCGGCCGCGCGCGGCCTCAGGGTCACCTTCTCCTCTGTCACGGTAAAACCCTTCTCAACCGCCAGAGGAACCATATACCTGTGCCAGTCCCTCCTGAGGCCCAGGTGCGGAAATACCTCGGCCCTTACTGCCTTCATTGAATTCATGTCGTGTATCGGAAGGGAGAAGAGCCACCGCGAGAGCCTGTTGTAGACCCAGGAGACGAATTTCTTCTGGTAATCCCCCTGTTTCCAACCAACCGCTATGTCCCAGCCCTCAGCCACCCTCTCCGCGAGCCTCCACGCGTCCTCAACGGAGTATTGAAGGTCCGCGTCAAATATCACGAGGACATCCCCCTCAGCGCGTCTCGCGCCGGTTATGATGGCTTGAGTCTTTCCGAGGTTAGCGGAGTGCCTTACAACCTTTATAAATGGGTATTTCTCCGCCAGCTCAAGCCCGACACGGTATGTCCTGTCAGAAGAGCCATCATCAACTATTATGCACTCAATCTGCCCAGCGACGCCCTTGCTCTCGATGAAATCCCTGAGCTCCTCCGCGAGGAGGGGAAGGCATTCCTCCTCGTTGAACGCGGGAACGAGAAGAGAGACTTTCACACGCAAAGTTTAATCCCGAAGAGGGCTGGTGCGCAAGGAGGATTCCTTGAACGGGTATCCACGCATGCGCCATAATTTGGGGTGGCCCAGATACTCTTTCGGACCCTGGGTAATGATTATCCGAAGAGGGTATTCGCGAATGTGATAGAGAAGGAGGCATACACCCCGCTGTATCTCCTTGAGGGCCCTTTGGGGGTAGGCAAAGCAACCCTGGCCCACGAAGTAGTTGCTGCGGCGCTCTGCGAGAGCGAGGAGATAAGGCCTTGCCGAGAATGCACGAACTGCAAGAGGGTGTTCTCGTTCTCGCATCCGGATTTCATGGTGCTCCTGCCCAAGGAATACGAGGAGCGCCTTGATAAGGAGAGGAACAGAAGGGAGGAGGATAGGGAATACACCCTCCGGTTCTACGGGAGGCCGCACATAAGGCCCGATGACTTCTCCTGGCAGAGCAAAATAACCATAGACCAAGTAAGGGCGATTGGCGAGGAGGCAAAAAAACCGCCATTTGAAGCAAAGCACAGGTTCATAGTAATTCTTGACGGCGATCTCATGGACCCAATGAAACCTGAGGCCCAGAACGCATTCCTGAGAACCCTTGAAGAGGGAGGGGGAGGCAGGACCACATTCCTGATGGTCTCCTCGTCCCCGAAGCTCATTCTCCCGACGATACTCTCCAGAGCAAGGAGGGTAAGGTTCTTTACCCTCAGCCTGGAGGACTTCTCTCGCTACCCATTTGGGGGAGAGATCCCAATTCCCGTCCTACACAGGTTATCAGAAGGGAGTATAGGCATGGCCAAACGTTTCCTCGGACCACAATCTCAGCTCCTTAGGAAGTCAGCGGCCGCGGTGCTCTTGGGCGATAGGGAAGCGATCGCTGATGTCATCTCTTTCATAGGGAGAGACAGGAGCCTCGCAGAGACATTCTTGACCGTCTACTCATCCCTTCTCCGGGACGCGAGGGTCATGAAGACTGGCGCAGGTGAGCTCATCATCAACCTGGACATGAGGGACACCGTTGAGCGCCTGGCAAAAAACCTCACCGATTCCCAGATAGAGGAGCTGTTTCGCGGAGCGAGGGTAGCCGAGGAGGCGATCCTGGAGCGCTACATATCCCCAGAGACAGCCTTGCTGGCTGGATTCAAAGGTCTTTTCCCCCCGAGCTTCAGGGATACGGTCAAATGGTCTGCCTTTGGGCGAAGCTGAATTAGCGCCCAGCACGGCCTTATAATTTTCCTCTTGCAGGAACCGGAGCTTGTTCTCGGAAAAGGCCATTCATCCGAGGGCCGATGGAGCCTCGGCCAGGGTTTCACGGTCATAGCCGGACCGTGCGCGGTTGAGTCCCGTGAGAGCCTTATTGAGATAGCTCAGCTTATCTCCGAGGAAGGGATAAGGATAATGCGCGCGGGGATCTTCAAGCCGAGGACATCACCGTATTCTTTCAGGGGCCTTGGAGGGGATGCCCTGCCGATAATAGCGGAGGCAAAACAAAGGTTCGGGCTCCAGGTCGTCTCAGAGGTCATGTCCCGTGAGGATATGTCCCTCCTGGCCCCGGTCATTGATATATTCCAGATCGGCTCTAGAAACATGTTCAACTACAGGCTCCTTGAGGATGTGGGCAAGGCGGGCAAGCCCGTTCTCCTCAAAAGAGGGATGATGGCAAGCTTGAAGGAGTTTCTCTGGTCAGCCGAATATGTTATGCTTTCTGGGGAGAAGAGGATAATCCTCTGCGAGCGAGGGGTGAGGGGTTTCGATAATGAAACCAGGAATCTCTTGGACCTGGCGGCTGTGCCCTTGCTCAAGGAGAAAACATTCCTCCCAGTGATAGTTGATCCGAGCCACGGAACAGGGCGCAGAAACCTCGTTATACCAATGGCAAGGGCCGCGCTGGCGGCTGGCGCGGACGGGGTAATGGTTGAGGTTCACCCGAGGCCTGATGAAGCGCTATCTGACGGTCCGCAGGCCTTGGATTTCGCCGGGTTCAGGCGCCTCGTTAGGGAGCTCAGAGAGCTCTCTCACGCGCTCTCGGATATAACAAAGGAGAGTTGAGATGCTTGTTATCTTAATCATCTCACAGAACCCTCTTCAGATTTCGGGTTCAGGGGGCTTCCGAGCGGTCGTTCCCTCGGAGTGGAGCTTTTACCAGGAGGACAACGACAGGGCAGTGGTCTCCGGCCCCCTTTGGGGATTTGATGGCTCCTTTCGTTCTGGAATGTTCGGCGTAGGGGCTGAGTTTCTCACGGGGAGCTTTTCCTCTATGGAGGTCCACAAGCACAACACAGGAGATGTGGAAGAGGTTGAGGCCGATCTTGACAGAATGGATTTCGCGCTTGAAGGGAAGGTCTACCCCTCTGACTTCTATTTGGGGCTTCTCTTCGTCTATCACTCCGAAACATGGGAATCCCAGCAGTGGTGGGGCAACTTGACATTCAGGCACTACGGGAACTCCTTGGGTTTTTCCGCTGGGTATCAGATGCCGCCCCGGCACATGGCCCTCTCCCCGAAGTTCTGGGGAGCTATTGGTTATTTTACTGGGGAGAGGAGGACGATCGTCAATCATCCTTGGGGACAGACTACGGATACGGATGAGGGCGAAGGAGCGCGCTTCGCGGGAGAGATTGGGCTCTCTTACCACTATAAACCAATATACCTGAACCTTGGTTTTATGGGCCAGGGCCTGGTCGCAAGGTTCGGAGATGATACCGTGACATCCCACTCCAACCTCTGGGGGCTTTATTTCGGCGCTGGCGCGTATTTCTGAAGAATGCGAAAGGTCATAGTCAGATCAGGGGGGGTTGAGGTTGTGGATGTGCCTGAACCTTTTCTGGGCCCGGGAGAGGTTCTCGTCAGGACAGAGTATTCTCTCTTGAGCTCAGGGACCGAAAGGGGCACGGTCGCGGCGCACTCCCCTACCCTGGTCGGCCGCATTCGGCAAGATCCATCCCTCATCCTCAAAGCCGCGGAAAGCCTAATTCGGGGCAAGGCAGTATCCTCTTACAAGAAGCTCAGCGAGAAAGCCCGGTCGCCAAAACCCCTTGGATACAGCCTCTCGGGGATCGTTGTGGGCGTAGGCCAGGGCGTAGAAGGCATAATGCCAGGCATGAGGGTCGCTTGCGGGGGGACGAAGTTCGCCCATCACGCGGAGACGGTCGCGGTTCCAGTGAACCTCTGCGTTCCCGTGCCAGAGGGGGCTGATCCAAAAGATGCCGCTTTCGTATCCGTGGGAGCCATAGCCATCCACGCCCTAAGGCGGGCTGGCCTCGGCATGGGCGAAACGGTCGCGATCGTGGGCCTGGGCCTCATAGGTAGCCTCGCGGCGTTGATAGGCCGGGCATCAGGTCTTCGTGTCACAGGAGTTGAAAGGAATCCGAAGAGGATCAGCCTGGCGAGGGAGCTGGGTTTTGAGGTTTTTGGGCCTGAGGAGGCCGCGGGGGCTGTTCCTACAATTACGGGAGGACAAGGCGCTGATGCTGTCCTCATTTGCACATCTGGGGGCGGCTCAGATGTGGTCAATTTGGGTTTTGAGATGGCCAGGCCAGGCGCGAGGGTCGTGCTCGTGGGGAACACAGAGGTCTCCGGGGATAGGAGGATCATGTATGAGAAGGAGCTGGAGCTGGTTATGGCAACCTCATATGGGCCAGGGAGATACGACCCCACATACGAGGAAAAGGGAATAGATTACCCTTTGAAGTATGTGCGCTGGACCGAGAGGAGGAACATGGAACACTTCCTTCGCCTCGTTGCTGAAGGCTCTGTGCTACCATATAGAGACCTTAAACCACGGATATTTCCGATCGCCTCTGCCGCGGAAGCCTATGCAGAGCTGGAGAAGGAAAACCCGCCCATAGCCATACTCTTCTCGTATGAACTGGAGAATATCCCCGCACCAATAAAGGCCGCGGCCCCAAAAACGCGCGGAAAAATAGGGGTTGCCCTCGTTGGTCCAGGAAGGTTTGCTCGTGAGACCCATCTCCCCCTCCTCGCCAGCTCCCCTGATTTTCAGATAAGGCATGTGGTCGCTTCCTCTGGGGAGAAAGCGCTTGAGACATCAAGGATATACGGGGCGAGCGCCTCAACCCTTCAGGAGGCACTGGAGGATCCTGAGGTTAATCTGGTCTTCATAACTACCAGACACGATAGCCACGCGGAGATCACCATAAAAGCGCTTGAGGCGGGCAAACCCGTGTTCGTTGAGAAGCCTCTCGCGATAAACGCGCATCAGCTTGAGAGGATAATTGAAACCCAGAGAAGGGCCGGATTGCCCGTTGTGGTTGGATTCAACAGAAGGTATTCGCCTCTTTCGGCCGAGCTCCGGAGTTTCATCAGGACCCACAGGCCCTCCACCCTCGTTTATAGGGTTAACGCCGGAGCCTTGCCTCTGGATCACTGGCTTTACGATCCGGAAATAGGGGGCGGAAGGCTTATAGGCGAGGGGTGTCATTTCTTGGATTACCTCGTGTTCGTGTTCGGCAAGGACTTCACCCTTCTTGAAGCAACTGGGAACAAGGACGAGTTCACGGTTTCGGTTGGGTGGCCCGACGGCTCGCTTGGGGTGGTGATCTACTCGGGGCGCGGGAGCAGGAAAATGCCAAAAGAAAGGATAGAGGTGATGGGTCAGGGATCATCCGCTGTGCTGGAGGATTTCGTCTCCCTGATCCTCTATGAGGAAGACCAAAAGGAGATAAGGCTCCCGGATCAGGACAAGGGCCACAAGGAACAGATTAGGCTTATAGCGAACCTGATTCGCGGCCGTGAGCCAGTCCCCCTCGCGTTTGAGGAGGCTGTTTCCTCAACCCTCTTGACCCTCGCCGCATCCGAGGCCCTTTCGGGAGAAAGATGGATAAGCCTTCCCTAGCTCTCGTTGGGCCTTGGCCGAGGCCGTGGGGAGGTATATCTACCCACATCTTCAGATTGTTCCCGAGGCTCAAGGAAAAGGGGTTCAGGGTCTCCGTCTACGATGATACGGGAAACCACACTGGGGAGGGCATCTTCCCCCTGAGGGGGAGGTGGATCAACCGGTTTGTATTCAGGGCGAGAGAGGGTATAATTCACTATCACTCCCATGGCTGGGGAACGAGGATGAGGCTTTCGCTAATGGGCCTCAGAGGGAAAAGGGTGATATTCACTGTCCACAGCATGAGGAATCCGCCGAATGTATCCTTGATTAGAAAACCGGAGTTCAGATACATGATGGCCAAGGCCTGGTTCATCGCGGTCAACGAGGAAATAGCACGCGGTTTATCCGAGATGGGAGCGAGGAATGTTGAGATCATAGGGCCATACATCTCCCCACCTGACTGGGGAATACCCCATCCCATTATCAGAGATTTCGTGTCATCTCACCATCCCGTGCTATGCACCTCCGCGCTGTTGTTCAAATCATGGAACCGGACAGACCTATACGGCCTGCTGTCCACCCTGGAAGCCCTATCGCTCCTGAGAGAGGAGCTCCCGAAAGCCGGGTTGATAATCTATTTATCCCAAATAGGCGAGGAACGACTTTTCGGTTTATTCAAGGAAAGAATGAGGGAGCTTGGGCTTGAAAACGATGTGGTCATCAGGCTTAACGCGGAGGAGCCCTTTTACACATGCCTTCCCCTCTCTCAGGTATTCCTCAGGCCCACATTCTCCGATAGCTTCGGACTCTCCATGGCTGAGGCGCTTGAGCTGGGGGTTCCGGTTGTGGCCTCGGATGCCGTTCCCAGGCCAAAGGGAGTTATCCCATTCAGGGCGGGTGATCCAAGAGACATGGCCCTCGCCATAAAGAGGGCCCTCGGAGTTAAGCCAGAGAAGCTGAATTTGGATTCACTGCAGGATATTCTGGATTTCTACGCGCAGCTAGTTGAACGGGGATTTCCCGCGGACTTATAATTCTCCTGTGCTGGTAGCTTTGGTTTTTCTGTCCTCTGATGATCCGGCCCTCCACGACCGCACGATGGAGGCTATGGAATACGGGATGAGGGAGCGCTACTCCCAGGCAGAGGCCCTCATGAACGAGATAATCTCTGATTATCCGGATGAGCCAATACCCTACATCCTAAAGGCCGCGCTCCTTGACCTATACATGGCTGACTACGAGGTCAACACCAGGGAGAAGGAGTTCTATGACCTCCTGAAAACAGGTGAAAAGAAGGCTGACGCGATAATAAAATCCGCGAAATCATCCGGGGATACCCGTCGTCTCGCTTGGGGATACTTCTACAAGGGCGCGGCCATTGGCTTCAAGGCTTTCAGAAAAGGGAGGGCAAACCCTGCCTCTGCTGTTACGATAGCCTGGGACGCTGTTGACAACCTCGCCTTGTGCCTCCAGACAGATTCCACGATATACGATGCTTACTATCCCCTCGGCATGTATGATTACGCCATATCAGAACTGCCAAAGTCCCTCTCCTGGCTTCCCTTCATAAAGGACAAAGAGACCCGGAAGCAAAGGGGCATGGAGGAGCTTGAAAAGGCTTGGCGTCAAGGGGACTATACCAGAGACCTCGCGCAGTTCTCCCTGGTTTGGGTCTATTTGGGCGAGGGAAGGGCAAAGGATGCTTATCCCCTGGCAAAGGACCTCGTCGCTAGGTATCCGGAAAGCAGGACATTCCGCTGGCTACTGGGAACATGCCAGCGCAGGCTCGGGAAGTGGGCTGAGGCCGAGGAGACATACTCGGAGCTGGTTTATCTGGTCCTCAACGAGCAGATACACAGGCCCCGCAATGTGCTTCTAGCGACATACTGGTGCGCTCACGCAAAGTATCGCGTTGGGAAATACGAGGAAGCCCTTGAATACGCCAACTTCGTCCTCAACCTTCTGGATGAGATGGAGGACACGAAGGAGAACCGGAAGATGCGCGACGAGATGATAAAGATAAAGACGAAGTGCGAGGCGAAGGTGGGGACGAGCGGGGGACAATGAGTGAGGTGTTCAAAAGGGAGGGAGAATGATGGAGAGGATGATTATCTCGCTCATATTGATTATATCAACATTTGCTATCTTCCTTATTGTTCGTTTTCTGTCTTTTATCGTGAAGAGGAAAAGAGCCGAAATACACCACAGGCTAGGAGTGGGCTTTTTAGCTCAGAGGGATTTTCAGAGAGCTGAGGAGGAGTTTCGGAAAGCAATAAGCATAGAACCTGATCATGCCCCAGCGCATGTCAACTTGGGTGTTTCGCTCATGGAATTGAAAAAATATTGCGAAGCCGAAAGAGAATTTCGCGAGGCAATAAGAATAAGTCCGGACTTCATAGCGGCTTACATCAATCTGGGGATTCTGCTTAAAGAACTAGACAGGCGCGAGGAAGCCAGGGCAGAGCTTGAAAAGGCCTTGGAACTCTGCGAGGCTCATCACAGATACGAAGATGCGGAAAGCGCTGAGGAACTCCTAGGAAAGCTATGATTTCCTTTCTTCTTCACGCTCTACTCTCAGCCCAGCCCCCATATGAGAAGGCCTACATCATGGCCCAGGTTGTTGACACGCAGGGCCTCATCTGCGAGATAAACCGGGGAAAGGAATGGGGAGTTAAGCCCGGAATTGATGTGGGTTTCTACAGGGTCTGGGGTAAGACGGAGATGATAGCGGTGGGAACGGTAAAGGAGGTAGGAGATGGCTGGGCAAAGGTCAAGGCAAGGGGGGGAAGGGAGAGGCCGGGCCCGGGCGATCTCGTGCAAATAAAGGTGGAACTGCCGGCAAGGGGCTGGAACAAGGACCCTATTCTCACCCTCGGGAGGCTATACATCTGGTTCACCGATGATACTGGCAGAACCCTTTTCTGGCCGGAGGATGTCATGGATGCCTCCCCTGGATGGCGGGATACCCTGATAAAGGAGATGGTTGAATCCGCGAGGCTCTTTGCCGAATACAACAGGGATGTCCTCACGCTCAGCGGCGATACCCTCGCCAGGCTTCTCTCGGAGACTGATTCCTCGGATGTGATTGCCTACCTAGAGTTTGTCGCGGATTTTCCGACAGGCTACATCGGGGTGAAAACCCCTTTCCCCGGGGCATACGCTACATGGCTCAAACAGGGAAGCCCCCCATCCGGCAAGCGCCTCGCGAGGCTACTTGAGGAGGCGAACCCGGATGACCGCAGGGCCATTGCCGAGAAATATCGCCCGGAATTGCCGGTTGCTCTGGATTGGCTCGTCAGATGGGGCCAGAAGCCATTGGCCCTGGAGATAGCGAGGTCAACAGGGGATGAGAACCTCATAAGGCTCGTGGAAGAAGCGAGGATAGAATGAGCAAGGGCCCCCGAGCGATATCCCGCGGATTAGATTGTTCCCGAGCTAATGCCTTATAATTTTCCCTGAATGGACGACCTGCTCAATCTGACCCTCAAGCTCGTGGAGGTCCCTTCAGTCGCTCAGAACCCCGAGGCCCTCAAGAAGGTTATCGGTATAGCTGATGGTTTTTTGCCACAAGGCCTCATCCGGCACAGGTATGAGAGGGAGGGAAGGCCTTCCATGGTCGTGAGCTTCGTGGAGGGCAAGAGGCCTGAAACCCTCTTTCTGGCGCACCTTGATGTTGTTGACGCGAAGCCTGAGCAGTTCAGGCCTCGCCTTGAAGGGGACAAGCTCTATGCTAGGGGAGCCCTTGACATGAAGGGGCCTTCAGCGGTCATGCTGGCCGTTTTTCGCGACCTTTACAGAGAGGGGAAGTGCCCCTCTGCGGCCCTCATGCTGACCACGGACGAGGAGATAGGCAGTGCGAACGGGGTTGCTTACCTAGTCAGAGATGAAGGGTGGTCAGGGGATTTCGTCGTGATACCGGACGGCGGCCCCAATTTCAGTCTGGTCACGAGGGGTAAGGGCGCTTTTCACATAAGGGTTTTCGCTAAGGGTAAGGCGGTTCACGGTTCCGCTCCTTGGGCGGGGGATAACGCCATAGACAGAATAATCGGGTTTTACGAGGAATTAAAGAGGGTTTTCGCTACGCCTGAGCCTTGTGGAGACGAGGGCCACTGGCACCAGACCCTGAACATAGGTCTCATCAAAGGCGGGAAAAAGGTCAACATCGTTCCGGATGAGGCAGAGGCATCATTTGATATAAGGTTCACCGAGGCCTGGAGCGTTGCCAGGGTTGATGAGACCGTGAAAGACCTCGCTGAGAGGCACGGCCTCAGCTACGAGGTAGAGTCAACCGGCGAACCATTCAACACCCCTCTGGACGAGCCGCACCTCGTGAGATTCGCGAGGTGCATGGAGGAGGTTCTCGGCCATCCCCCGGTCCCCGGCCACGAGCACGGCGCTACGGACGGCAGATTCTTCTCTGAGAAGGGAATACCGACCGTGATAACTTACCCTGAGGGATGGGGCATCCACGGAGACGAGGAGTGGGTTTCGGTTTCCTCTTTGGCTAAGCTCTACCGAATAATCAGAAAATACCTGGAGGGAGAATGATAGGCGTGATAACTGGAAGCGGCATAAGCGGCATATCAGGTCCACCCGAGAGAACCCCTTTTGGGAATACCTCGGGCCCAATAATTCAAAAAGAGATAGCGGGGCAGGAGGTCCTTTTTCTCGGAAGGCACGGGGAGGAACATGCTTGGTTGGCTCATCGCGTCCCTCACAGGGCGAACATCTGGGGGCTTTATTCCAAAGGCGCCAAAGCGATCCTCTCGGTGGGGTCTGTTGGTGGCATAGATCCCAGCCTGAGCCCAGGGGATTACCTCGTGCTTGATGACCTAATTGACCTCAATCCTCCCCCTACATTCTACGACGGCCCTGGGGGCCCTGAGGTCCCGGAAAGCGACGATCCCATCTCAGCGCTCATTAACAAAGGCGTGGGGGTTCACATCAGTTTTACCGAGCCCTTTTGCCCCGCACTCAGAAAGATCCTGCTTTCCGTTATAAAGGAGATGGGCCTTCCGGTTAGGGACGGCGGAACATACATTCAGACCCGCGGTCCAAGGCTTGAGAGCCCGGCCGAGATAAGGGCTTTTGGAACCCTTGGAGCGCATGTTGTCGGAATGACGATGGCCTCGGAAGCGGTCCTCGCCAAGGAGCTCGGGATCTGCTTCGTTGGCCTCGCTGTTGTTGCTAACATGGCCTCAGGCATAAGGGGTGCCAGGCCCTCTGGCTCCGAGGTTGAGATCGCCATGAAGGAGAGGGCTAAAGAGATAGGGCTTCTGGTTGAGGAATTCGTCGCCAGAGCGGGGGCAGGTGAGCGTGAACCCTGCGAGTGCGCGCTTCAGCCATTTTTGGGGATCCAATCCCAAGCCTGGAGAGAGCGCCTTGGCAAAGCTTAAGATAGCCATAACGGGGAACACCGGCTCCGGAAAGAGCGCGGTCGCGGAGATCCTTAGAAAGAAGGGATTCCCCATTGTTGACGCGGATAAGATAGCTCACGCTGTGATTACGGCCCCCGATATAAAAGACAGGATAAGGGCAGAGTTCGGCCCCGAATTCTTCACGGGTTCCGGCGAGGTAGACAGGAAGCGCCTGGGCAGGGAGATATTCTCTGATCCCTCCAAGCTCAGAAAGCTGAACCTGATAATGAGGCCTCGGATAGCCTTTCTGGTTGGCAAGGCCATGGACGAGGCCCCAGGGGAAATCGTTTTCGTTGATGGGGCGCTCGTTTTTGAATACGGTGTTGAGGGGCTATTTGACAGGGTCGTTGTGGTCACCTCCGATCCCGAGGAAATGGTTCGTCGCACCGCGCGGAGGACAGGATACTCCGAGGAGGATGTCCGAAGGATGCTTTCTGCCCAGATCCCCCAAGAGGAAAAGGCCCGGAGGGCTTGGTTTGTCATAGAGAACAAGGGCTCCATGGAGGAGCTGGAAAGACAGGTGGAGGTTCTCCTGGAGCTTCTGAGGTCAGAGGGATGAAAGAGGAGCTGGCGGCTTTTCTTGATTTCCTGAGGCGGAACGCCCACAGGATAACCGGCCAGAGAAAGGAGATAGCCAGGAGGGTCTTTGCCCTGCACGAGCACTTCAGCGCGGAGGAGCTCCAGTTCCTCCTGAGAGCGAAGAACATCTCCCGCGCGACCGTGTATCGGACCCTCACCCTCATGGTTGATGCTGGCTTGGTAAAGGAACACAGGTTTGGAAAGGGCGGAAGGCTTTACGAGCATGTGATTGGCCATCCGCGCCACTTTCACCTCATATGCGACAACTGCGGCGCAATAGAGGAAATAGACGCTCCTGAGGCTGAGAAGGCCCTAAAAGAGGCCGTTGACAGGATGGGATACGAGATACTAGGTATGGATGTGGTTATCCACGGAATTTGCGGCAAGTGCAGGAAATCAGGGGATAAATAGGAAAAGGAAACGGGCGTCTTTACTGTTCTCGCGCTTTGCTCCTCCGTTTCCTAGTCTATTTCACCACCACAAAACCCGCTCTCACGCTCTCCTTTCCAGTTGAGAGCAAAACGAAGTAGCTTCCGCTTTTGTCAGGCACGAACTCAACCCTATTTGGTCCAGCCGCATAGTTTCCCGATAGATCGTTCACAAGCGCGCCGCGAGCATCATATATCTTCAAGCTTGCGAAGCCGGCCTCCGGTAGAACAAATGAAAGCGTTGTCCTTCCCGCTCCTGGAATGGCTCTGAAATCCATGGGCAGAGGCCTAAACGAGGATTCGGCGATATCCGTCCAATCGGATCTATCGAACCAGACAATACGAAGATAGTCTATGTAGGCAACACCATAAGCACCTGCTCCGATGTAATCAATTGAGCTGTGGTAGCTGAAGAACGCGTTCCTGTCTCCAAAGCTCACTACATTACCCCAGTTTCCGGAATAGGGCCTCTTTCTGTATTTCATGATACTGTTGCCCGATTGGTTGTAATTGCAGAACGAAACATGCCAGCCTTGGTTTCCTCGTCCGGTTACATCAAAGGCACCAGCTTGAGTAGAATCGTATATGATCCCATACCCCCAGGTGTTTCCGTCATCAAAGGTTATAAAGTATTCAAGGTAGCCCGCATATATGTCTGAATCTAGAATTATCACAGTATCCCCGTGCTGTGCTATTTTGGTGCCAAAAGCTACATTCACGGAATAGATAGGGGTGTAAAACTTCCAGGAACCAGATACTCTACCAGCAGCCCGAAGGTATCCAGATGTGTTTATCCAGCTTATCCATAGGTAGTGTTGAGAACCGCTCATGGAACCAAAATCCATGTCAATTCCGCTCCTTGCATCCGTAACTCCTGGGCTGGCATCATACCAGGTTGTTCCTCCGTTAGTGCCCCAGAAATAGTAAAGATTATGGCTTTTGTCAAGAAAGAGGAGATATAACTGCTGAACAGAACCCCGATATGGCTCCAGTTTTATCTCAGATATGGTGTCGTTCGCGAAAGCCGCATCAAAAAAATCATACGAATTATCGAATGCCCCTGTTGTCTCATTGAACCTCACCATTTTTACCACTTTAGGCTCAACGCGCATGTTGGAATAGGCCAGGTATATATAACCATCCCCAAGTTCCGCTATGTCTACATCTGTAAATGGCGCAGTGCTAGCCCAGGAATCCGCCATAGCCCAGCTCGCTCCTCCATTCGTGGAGATATACAACCACCACTGGTAAAGTCCAGCTGTGTCGCCTCTGGCAGCTATAAAGAGGTTGTTGTTGCCAGCGGCCTTAACCAGCTCTATATCGACGACATTATTTGGGATAGGAGTAACCCTAACATCCGTTCCCCACTTTGGGCCTTCTGTTTCTATTGGTTTTCGCCAGGATACTCCGATACACATATCCCCATACTCAAGCTCCAGCGCTTCTATCGCGGATATAGCCTCATCGTATCTCCCAGTGTTCCAGAGATACTCAGCGTGAAGCATCTCATCTGTGTGGGCTCCTGCCCAGTCCAAGATTATCACAGCATTCTCTCTGGTGGCCTGGTCCATTTCAGAAAGGTACTGAGCCACAAACCCAGCCCAGGCAAAACCCACCGAAAGGACAAAGGCCACACCTATCTTTGTCCCATTCATAGTGCTAAACCTCCAATAATCACTTTTAGATCCGGCTCTATGTTATGTGCATAGTCTAAAGCTACGGGTCATGCTGGTTCAAGTTTTATGGAGGGCCTTAATCTTGAAGGGCTGAGGAGGAAACTGAGGAAACTTGCTGAGATGGAAGAGGAGATAATGGCTGGGCTCAGCAGGATATTCGCTGATGGGGATGAAGGCACCGTTTGCCTCATGGAGCCAACATACCTGAGAGAGACAGAAGAGAGGCTCCTGGTCTTTGCCGTTTACGATGAAAACAATCCCTTAAAGGCCTACAAGAAGAGGATGAGGATAAATGTGTCAGGTGAGCAAACGCACTGGGTTGAAGAAGCTCATTGTTCGGGTCTATAATTTCTCGGTAGATAAAAACGGCTTCTTGGAGATATTTAAGGAGGTAATGAAATGATGAGGAAAGGGCTCACAAAGTTGTTCATAGGGATAACCCTTATCCCTATGGCGGGTCTCGTGAACTGCGCAAAAGAAGAGCATGGTGAAGGTCCATATGCATATGTGGCAGATGTAGACGCCGGGCTCCGCGTCATAGATATCTCTGATCCCTCAGCTCCTAAAGAGGTTGGCTCTTACAATACTCCAGAGGACACCGTCAATGATGTTTTCGTATCCGGGAAATACGCCTATATAGCTGATTATCCCAACGGCCTCGCAGTAATAGACATCTCCAACCCCTCATCTCCAGAAAAGGTTGGCTGTTGTAGTGCGATAGACTATCCCAACAGCCTCTTCGTCTCCGGGAACTACGCGTATGTATTGACATACGATAGCGCCTACCGGTACAATATGAGGGTCATAGATATATCCAACCCATCATCTCCTCAAAAGGTAGCGAGTTGCGATTTTGCTTATGCTTGGGAAATTTTCGTATCAGGAAACTACGCTTACATTACCGAATTCGATTACGGCTTCGCTATCGTGGACATCTCTAACCCAACATCCCCTCAAGTGATTACAGATGGTTGTATGTCAGGATGGAATATTCTGGGCGTCTATGCCTCAGGGAGCTATCTTTATTTGGCCGCTCGCGATGATGGACTGGTAATAATAGACATTCACGATCCCACAAATCCCTCATTTGCTGGCTTATGTCCCATTACCAACGCTGCGGGTGTTTTCGTCTCTGGGAATTACGCTTATGTGACCACTTTGGATTCCACGCTTCGGGTGATAGATGTATCTGACCCCACTAACCCCAAAGAAGTCGGGCATTGCCAGACTCCGGACAAACCCTACGGCGTCTTCGTTTCAGGGAACTACGCGTATGTTGCGGCCACGTATAGCGGCTTGAGAATCATAGATATTTCCGATCCCGCAAACCCCAAAGAGGTCGGATATTGCGATACACCGGATCAGGCTTTTAGGGTTTTCGTGGAATAGGAACAGAACCTCGTTTTCTTCATGCGGGGAAATGGATTCAGGTTTCTATATCTAGCTAATCCTCCTCGCCCACCCCACGAAATCCCTGTAGACCTTATCCCTCGCCAGGGTCCCCGCGTCCCCTATTACTATGAGCTTCCTCCTCGCGCGGGTTATCGCCACATTCAGGCGGCGTCTGTCCTTGAGAAACCCTATCTTGCCCTTGGGGTTTGACCTGACGAGAGAGAGTATTATAACCTCCTTCTCCCTTCCCTGGAACCCATCAACCGTCTTTACCTCAACCCCATCGGGCAGGAGACCTCTCAGAAGCTTCACCTGGTCCTCATAGGGCGCTATCACCCCGACCTCCGAGGGATCAAGGCCAAGGGCCAGCAGCTCCTTCACCAGTCCCTTGACGATCTCGGCCTCGCCCGGGTTCTCCCTTGACGGGGAACCCTTCCTCCTTCTTTCCCTGTGGGTTCCTCCGGTGTCCACGAAAAAAACAGGTCTATCTCCGAGAACCGGGTTTCTTGCCGGGATGGCCAGGAGATCGGATAATCTCATTTTCTCAAGCCCTTTTGCGGATCTCAGCTTACCGGCGTAGAAGGCCTTCGCCGGGAATTCCATTATGTCCGGATGCATTCTGTATTGGATGTCAAGGAGGGTGGAAGCCTCCGGATGCAGTTCTATCATCCTCTCGAAAAAACTGAGGCCAAGGCCGCCCAGCTCAGCCTCCCTGGATATGACTGTCGGAGGCAACTGCCTGTGATCCCCGGCGAGAACAGCCCTCCTTGCTTTTACGAGGGGCACGAGAGCCGATGGCTCAGTTGCCTGGGTTGCCTCGTCAAGGACCAGGAGGTCAAAATCCTCCCCCTCAAGAAACTCAGAGCCAGCGCCAGAGCAGGTTGAGCATATCACCCTGGCGGATGAGATTATCTCGTTGATTATCCTGCCCTCCCTCTCGGTAGCCTCCTGCCTAAGTTCGGTTATTTTCTTCTCGATCAGGACCCATTCTGCCATTCCCTTTATTCTCTCCCTGGGTATTCCGCGTCCGGATTTGTGATGCTTGGCAAGGCGCTCTATCTCACGGTAGGTGTAGCCACGCCGGGACCCTGGGTCTGGCCTCGGATACCTTGACTGCTCTGCTTTGAGCTCCTCTATGGCCTCCCAGAGCTTTCGGCACTTTCCAAATTCCGGATGTGCCTCAACCATCGCGTCAAGGCTGTGCGAAACCAGGTGGGGAGATACCTTTGCGGGATGGCCTATTCTCAGAGGTTCTAGGCCCTTTTTGACCAGGCCTTCCAAGAGGTTGTCCGTTGCAACATTTGAGTCCCCGCAAGCCAGAACCCTCTCCCCCCTCTCAAGCGCTTTTGCTATTATTTCAACGAGGGTGAGGGTCTTTCCCGTGCCAAAAGGGCCGTGGATCAGAAAGATGGGCCTTGATCCCATCGCAAGCATTAGGGCTTTTGCTTGGGAAGGATTGAGGTGATCCGGAATACGGATGGCCTCCTTTTGGATGAGCGGCTCAGATTTGCCCAAGATGAACCCCAAAGGGAAGAGCCCTCCCTCCATGTTCTTCAGGGCAAAAAGCATCCTCTCGTATGTGATGTCGTTTGAGAGGAGGTCAACCCTTACCTTACTCCAGGATATTGGGCTATCCAGAACAACCACGAAACCGTTTCCCGTGCGCTTTAGGATCACGCCGGCTATCCCCTCCGTGAGCGGGCGGCCCCGAGAAACCATGACCATGTCAGATGGCCCTATTTCGGTCTCAGGCATGTCCGCTCGGAACAAGTAGACCAGCCTTCTGCCCCCGAGCCACGGCCCCTTGTCTGACAGGCTCATGTCAAGCACGCACCTTCCGGTAGCCTGCCTTTCCTCGCCAGATAGCCGGAGTATCTCCTCCCTCATGGCGCGCATTTCCTCCGAGCGCTCGAGCATTATGAGTCTGGAGAAGTGCTTTCTGTAATCCTCCGGGTTCTCAAAGACCATCAGGAACCTTGTATATTATTAGGCTATCAAACCCTCTCCACCTGTTCTCGCCCTGAAAGTAAAACCCCGCCATCTTTTCCAACCCTGAAATATAGAGGGTATCCCCATGGTTCATCTGCCTCGGCCATATCAGGAAATCCTTCCAGAAGACCACTGCTATGTAATCAGGGGCATGGCGTTTTACCAGATCCGCGAAGCTCAGATCTCCCCATGTGAAATCCTGATCCACCATAGCGACAAGCCGATTCCTGTGGTGAAGGGGCCACCAGAACCAGAACCAATTGATCATGAGGGTCTTACCAGGGGGAATCTCGCGGAAAACCATGCTCTCAAGCCTGCGAATGGGCGCGTTCGCGCGGCACTCCTCGGTGCTCCTGTAAGCGGCCACAGACCCCACCACGACCCCGAATATCAGCATTCCCCACCTTATCCACGAGACCCTTTGAAACGCCACGAAGAACCCCAAAGCAAGCAAGGGAACGAGGAATATCAGATACCCGCCGCGGAGCAAGGGCCAGCAGAATATAGCGCTCAGCGTGAGGGCTAGAGGGATACCGTAGAGAAGAGGATAGTCCCGGAACCTTAACATAGCGCCCAGGGTCGCGGCGAGGAGGGTCACGCGAAGAATGAGGAACCTTGAAATGGGTTCATGCCATCCTAAGAATATCAGAAGGAGAAACCGTGTCTTAGACTCAATCACGATGGGTATGAGGTGGAATTGGCGGGTGAGGAGAAGGAAGATCGGGGAGGAGCGGTTTGGCTCATCTATATCAGAGAGGATGGGATAATCCCTGAAGGGCAAGAAATTTGTGAAGAACATGATGAAACCAGCCAAAGCCGCGCCCAAACTGAACCAAGCGAGGCCGGCCCATCTTCTCGAGAGGATCATGAGCATTGCGAGGCCCGGGACCAGAAATATGCCCAAGGGTCTTACCAGAACCGATATCCCAGATACGAAGCCCAGGGTCGCGAAAATCCACCAGGCCTTTCGCCTCATGGCCACCAGGAAGAGAAGGACGGAGACGCATATCCATGCCGCGAGCATGGCATCCGAGCGGGTATAATGGGATGCCCTAAGGAAAAATACCTCAAAGCCCGTGAAAACGGACGCCAGAAGCCCTGATGCCGGGGAACCGAATTCCTTGCCCATCTGGTAAGTGCAGAGTAGGATTGCCGCCCCTGATAGGAGGGAGGGAAGCCTTGCCCAGAAGATGCCTATCCCGAAAATCTTCAAAAAGAGAGCGAGGATCCCATAGTAGATCCAGCTAGATAGCATGCCGTAGCCGTATTGGCCGAGGTATGAGCCTGGGAGGAACCCTGACCTAACAGCGCCGTATTCCCAGATCCCCCAAGCGCATGAGGCGTGAAGGGCTTCATCCTGGTTCAAGTCCCATCCAGGGAACCATGTAAGCGTTATGAGGTTTGCCGTGAGCCAGAACACGATATAAACGACAAACCAGAAACCCGGTTTGCGAAATAGGCCCCTCGGAACCCTCATTTATTCACTCTGTATAGGACAAGGCTGTCAAAACGCATGCCGCCGAACCCCTTTTTCAGGTGTATAACATCCACCACCTCAAGTCCATTTATGAACCCCTTCTCCTCCTCGGACAACAATCGGCGAGAGTAGGAATACGGGGTAAGCACTATGTAAAATAGAACGCAGGTATCAGAGCTGTAAGTGAGGTATATGTAGTCCACCCCGTATTTTGAGCAGAAACCCATGAGGTTCTCTTTCCCCTTATGAAAATCCTCGCTCACGGGTATGACGAGCCTTGAGCCCTTTCTCTCCAGGTTCCACCAAAGCCAAGAACCATCCCCCAAGACCACTGACCCGGCCGGGACCCTGCTGGATATCCTATCCAATACCTTAGCGAAATACTCCTCTCCATCGCGATACCTGTGATTCAGCACGAAAGGATACCAGGAACCGAGAACCATCAGGAGGGCCAAAAGGAGCATCCTGGCGAGCCTCCATCTCCCCAGGCCCAGAACCCCGCCGAGAACGAAAAAGGGCATTATGGAGGGAAAATAGAGCCAGTTCATCCTCGGCCAAATCAAAAACGCGCCGAGGGTTGCCGTTATGACTAGCGCGTAAAAGGGCTTAGCATCCCTTCTGTTTATGAGGATACTTAAGAAGCCAAGGATCACCGAGAGCTTGAATATGGTGTATCTAACCGAGACGGTCTTGAAGAAGCTGAAGACCCCGAGGATGTTGGAGCAGAGGTTAGTCCACAGATCGGAAAACCTTCCGCGGATCAAAAGAAGAGCTGGAGAATACTGGTTTGCGACATCCAGATCGCCGAGAAGGGGATAGCCGATATTGGGAAGGTAATTCGTGAAAAAGAGGAGAGCGCATCCTACCGCACAGCCAAGCAGAAACCAGAGGAACGAACGCCATCTCAGCATAGCCAATAGGGCAAGTGCGTATGCTGGAACAACAAACAGGCAGAGCGGCCTAACCCAAATGGAGAGAACCGAGATGAACCCCGCTGTCCCTGTGAACCAGTTGTTTTGGCGCTTCATCCCCATGATAAAAAAGAGGAGTGATAAAGCGACTATGGTGATCATCATGGCATCCGTTCTTCCGGTGTGCGAGACATCCATAACTAGGGCCTCTGTGCCCAGAAACACGCTCGCTAGGAAACCCGTCCAGCTGTCCTTCAACTCCCTGCCGGCAAGATAAACCAGGATAAGCCCCGTTGCGCCTGAGAGCAGGGAGACCATCCTTGCCCAGAAGAGGCTTATCCCGAAAACCTTGAGAAATACGGCAAGGATTCCAAAGTAGAGCCACGCTGATATGACCCCATATCCGTATTGGCCGAGGTATGAATCGGGAAATATGTCGGTCTTGATGGCCCCGTATTTCCAGATTCCCATAGCGAGTGAGGCGTTCATGGCCTCATCAAAAGAGCTTATCTGCGGCGGAAAACCCATAAGGGTATAAAGGTTCACGGCGACCCAGAGCCCGAGAAAGATGAGGAACCAAACCCCTGGTTTCCCAATGGCTTCCTTCAGGTATCTCATATCTCGGCCTCCCCCTGCTGAGCCAAACCGACGACTCACCCTATTCGGTCCAGACCCAATCCAGGCTTGATTCCTTGAGCTTCACATTGAAGCGTATGGAGTGGAGGGTGTCCTTTCGCCTCACCTCCAGGCCCATGACAACGGGCACGATATACCTTTTGGCCTCATCCTCTGGTATTACTATGCCTATTGCGTTGCCCATATCCATAGCCTCATACTTGGGTTGTCGCTCGGTCATTCTCATGGCAACCTCAAACATCTCCTCGGAATCAAGATGATAGGCCGGAATAAAGACCCTGATCTCGCCGCTTCCCGAGCCTCCTCCGAGGAGCTTTTCAAAGAAACTGCCCACGCTGCCGCTCGCATCCCGGTGGGTTATCTGGACATCGCACCTGAAAACCCAAAAAGGCCTAAGGGTTTTGCCCTGGCCCTTTGCAGTCCTTATCCGAGTTGGCTTGATGCCAGCCCTCGTGACCTGGTATGTCTTTCCGCAGGCGTTGCATGTAGCGAAGTGCTCCCCTTTCTTGTCAAGGAGCTTATCGCAATCAGGGCATCTGAGCGGCACAAGCCTTATCTCTTTACTTGTTGAGGACAATTTCTCCTCCTCCTTTCATGGTTTTCCCTAGCCCAAGGTTAAATACGAAGAGGAGTGCCACAGCAACTATGAGGACCTTTCCCTCCTCGGTAAGCTGGGTTATGAGGACTCCGAGGCCCATTATCAGAGGATCAACAAGGGCCAAGCCTAGCACAACAGGCCATATCCGGAACCCAGTTGCCCTTGGAGCCCTCGCGTATCTGAGCTGAGACCTAGCGCCATCAACGGTCGCTGAGAACTTCAGGTTTTTGTAGGAGTATGTAACCTGCCAGAAGGGATAATAGACCAGGAAGAAGTCCTGATCCACCACTTCAAGGAACTCGTCCGTGACATAGTCCAAACGGTATCCGCTCCTGGCGGCCGCAAGGAGCCCTTCTTTGGCTTCTCTCCGCGAGGCCTCTTCCTCTTCGGTTATTTCCAGGTATTCGCCCTCAGGGCGTTCCGCCTCCGAGTAGTGGTTTAGGGGAAGGCCCTCCAGGTTTATGGTTGTCACGGATAGCTCCCCTATCCCTGTTGCTGGGTCTGACCACCTGAGCCGTCTATTGACTTTGTATTCGTGATATGTTCTGGTTTTATTACCTTTGGAATCAGTGGATTCGGTGTAGCCAAGGCGCCAGCCTATGACCTGGCCCTCAGTGAACCACATGGGAACATAGACCTGTCTGGCGGACTCAACCTTCACGCCTCTCTTGAAGGAACCGGGGATCCCCCACCTATTTAGCCATTCCTTGACTAAAGCCTGAGCCCTCGCCGCATCAAGAGCGTTCTTTACCAGGAAGCGAGGGGTTCCGAGAAGCCCCTCAACCCTAAAGAGGGTTCCGCATGACTTGCAATCAACTATAACCTGACCAGCCACAAGCTCAAGAGCATCCCCGCAGTTAGGGCAGTTCAGGCCCTTTATTTGTGTTATTGCTGTCTCGGCCATCTCACACCTTCTTCACCAGAAAATATGCTATGAGGGCTGATACGGGCAGGCTCAGAACAGATCCCAGACACAGGAGGGTGAGTCCCAGATCCACCGTGTCCTCAGAAAACAAGGGCAAGGACAGCAAGAAGAAGAATATTCCGAAAGCGACGGTGTAGAGGTAGTATGGCCAGCCCGGCTTCTTCGGATAATCTATGGCGTGAACCCCGCCGGTCATTCCCTCTATGAGCAGGCTGTATGACTTGCCCTTGTAAGAGTATTCAACTCGGTATAGGGGAACATAAACCAGACTGAGCTCGTGAACATCCTGGCCCCGGCTCTTGAGGAAGGTTATCTTGTCCTGGGGGGACATATCCGGCTGTGCTGATTCGCCGGGGAGGGGTTCCTCCAAGGGTTTTATGGCCTGGAGGGGGAGGTTCTGCGGGGAAAGGGCCTCGTATGTCTTTCTGTCAGCAAAGCCCGGCAGGATTGAGAAGGCTATTTCCCTGGCGCCTCCAGGCCCAGCCTTCCATTCCCTTATGTGCCATGTTGGGACCCAGACCGGGACGATGTTTCTCAATTCCACTTTCTCGTTGAAGGGCGCTGGTTTGTCCCTCTCAGCTGTCCACCGGAAGAAACGCTCGGTGGCGGCGGCCTTGTCAAAGACGGGCTTTGCCCAGAACTCTCCCTGGTATATCTCCCTCTTGACCTCTATTGCAGAGCCGCAGAACGGACAGGTTATGTGGTCCGCGCCCCTGGGAACATCCAAGGGCGCTCCACACTGGGTGCACCTGAGTTTTCTCGTGGCAGTTGCTTCATCAGCCAAATTATCGCCTCCTTGTCCGGGAGAGATTATAAAGGAGCTCTCTTTCCGTTTGCCAGCTGGGAACGCGGGTTGGTTGAAGGGAGAGAACCCTTGTAATAATAGGTCCTAGCTGGAACAGCGCGCTCTCCGGCCTAAAACCCCTCCGGCAAGACCGCTCTTTTATCTCAGGTTGTATGATTCAAGGTGATACCCCTGGTTCTCATCCCAATAATCGCAATACTTGATCATGCCAACCCCGGGGGCCCAGAAGAAGTAATCCCAATAGTAGGTATTAACCTCCCATTCGCCAGTTCCCGAAAGCCACAGGCTATCCCATTCGCTTCTGAGGCTCCTGAATGATGCGAATTCTCCCGCAGGCGTCATCACATCCTCGTAGGAAACAATTTCCATCATTAGGCTGAAGATCAGTGTGTCCTCTATCATATCCCCGTCCTCATCGTATACAGTAATCTCCCTGTATGAAGCCCACCTATCGCCGATATCAGGGTCCCTCTTGAAAAGCCTTATTTCCATAGTATCGTAGGGATCAGCAAGAGCAAAAACCAGGTAATCGTCATCGTAGAAGGCGTGCCACTCAAATATGTCCCTTGTCCTCATCCTCTCAGGTAGCCAGAATGCCGCGCCCTTACCCGATGTTATCTCCACTATCCTGTAGGCGTTCTGATGAGAACCAAACGGCTCTTTTGCCGCGACGGAGTCAATGAACCAGTCAGTAATGTCCCCGGATATGGCTATGTAATGCCATGAGTTCCCGACGACCAGGGGATACGGATCAGGCGGGTTGTCCGGACCACCCATGTTCCAGCCCTCACAACCGAAAAGGACCAATCCCACAATGAACGCGAGCTTTTTCATGATTCCTCCCGTAAGAAATACAGTGTAAAGGGTTCGTTCTATGGGGTTCAAGACTCAGGGAGCGATCCTGACGCACAGTGTTGGCGAACGCGACCCTAGATTCGTGGAAAACCCAGCGCTATCTCCTCCGCCCTATAACTGCTCCTCACAAGGGGGCCGGAGGCGATGTGCTCGTATCCAAGCCCTTTGGCCCACCTGGCATAAAGCGCGAACCTTTCCGGTTCAACGAACCGGGCAACAGGGAGGTGAGCCATAGTTGGTTGGAGATACTGGCCTATGGTTATTGCAACTGCCCCGGCCTCCCGTATGTCCCTGAGGGTCTCATATATCTCATCCTCAGTTTCCCCCAAGCCAACCATGAACCCCGATTTCACGAGGGCAGACCCGTGCTGAGCCGCTATCCTCAGAACCTCAAGCGATGTCCCGTAATCAGCACGCCCATCCCTTACCAAAGGGGTCAATCTCCTTGTTGTTTCGGTATTGTGAGCGAAAACATCCGGCCCAGCTCCGAGAACGGTCTTTATAGCCTCAGCGTCTCCTCCGAAATCAGGAACGAGGACCTCAACCATGGCCCCTGTGCGTTTAACCGCCCGTATCACCTCAGCGAAATGCCCTGCGCCCCCATCAGGAAGGTCATCCCTCGTGGTTGAAGTGATGACAGCAAACCTTATTCCCATCCTCTTGACGGCCTCCGCAACGCGTTCGGGCTCATCCGGATCAGGCGGTTTTGGCCTCCCTGTTTCGGTCGCACAGAACCCGCACCTTCTCGTGCATGTTTTGCCGAGGATCATGAATGTAGCGGTTCCGCGGCCCCAACAATCGGATATGTTCGGGCAACGAGCCTCCTGGCAAACCGTGTTCAGCCTCAGCTCCCTTAGAACCCGGCTCGTTCCCGAGAATTCCCCCTTGCCGGGCAAACGAACCCTCAGCCAAGGGGGCTTTCTAGTTCCTCGCCCCTCATTAGGATTGGGAGGTGAAGGCTTTGTTTCACGGGGGGACATTTCAATCCTCGTTCATCTCTTCCTGAGGACCAGCCATCCGCCGATTGCCAGGCCATCAAGGTCTGATCTCAGAAGCGTATCAACCGCGTCCTGGGGGGTGCAGACTATAGGGTCGCCGTGTAGGTTGAAGGATGTGTTAAGGACAGCGCCCACGCCGGTTTCAGCCTCAAAAGCCTTTATCACCCTGTAATATGTGGGGTTATCCTCCTTCCTGAGGATCTGGGGCCTCGCTGTTCCGTCCGCCGGATGGAGTGCCGCCGGAAGGTCCCTCTTTGCCAGAGGGGTTGTTGGAAATGCGACCATCATGTATTTGGCAGGATGATCCTTCGGATTTACGAGGTAATCATGCCTCCGCTCATAGAGAACCGTGGGCGCGAAAGGCATCCAGAAATCCCTCATCTTTATCGCCCTGTTTATCCTGTCAACTGTCTCGCGCCTCCTCGGATCAGCGAGGATGCTTCGGTTACCAAGGGCTCTTGCCCCGAACTCCATCCTTCCCCAGAACCTCGCCATGATCCTTCCCTGGGCAAGTAGCCTTCCAAGGCGCTCGTGAATGGCATCGCCCTCGTAAGAGACCGTAAATCCTTGGCCCAGGCCGGAGAGGGCCTTTTCTATATCGGAATCCCCAAACTCTGGCCCGAGATAGAGGTCTCCCAGAGGCTCATGTGGCCCAGACATGGTTTCAAGATACGCCATCATAGCGACAGCCAGAGCGAGGCTTTCGTCCCCCGCAGAAGGCATTATGAAGACCTCTTCAACGCCATCGGCCTGGAGGATGAGGTTGTTCAGCTTCACATTCATGAAAACCCCGCCTGAGAGGCTGAGGGCGCGCATTTTCGTCTTTTCTATTGCTGAGCTGACCCATGAAACAACGATATCCTCAAGGAGCTTCTGCGCCGCGAAAGCGACAGCGTCAAACCTCATCCCAGCGAGATCATTCCGAAACCTCTTCAGGTAATCCCTTTTCCAGGCGCCTGAGGTGTTTATGAAGCTCAATCTTTCCGGCAGAACAGCGAAATAGCCTTTTATCCTCTGGTAGGCCGCCTTCCCCATTTCCTCGGGCGCGTAGGGAGCGAGGCCCATTACCTTGTATTCGTGGGAAAGGGGCTTCATTCCGAGATATTGGGTTATCCTCGTGTAAAACTCTCCCAAGGAGTTGTAGTTGGAGATCTCCGACAGCCTCTTCAGGGTTTTTCCCCTGGCAACCGAGACCGTCGCGGAGAGCATGTCTCCAGAGCCATCAGCGGTCAAAACCAGGCTTTCTGGCATGCCTGAGAGGATGTGAGCGCCGAGGCCGTGGGCAGTGTGGTGCTCGTAGAAGAGCAGGGGAGCGGATATGCCGGTTTCCGAGATGGCCTCAGCCACCGCGCGCCTCCTCCTGGTGATTATGGGGCCCGATATAACCCTGGCCCCGGATAGCCAAGCTCCGTTGTAGAGAAGGGGCCTTGGAACGAATTTGGTCGCCGCCCAAAAAAGCCTCTTCGCAGGGTGGGCCATTTCGTATTCCGCTGATGTTATTGGTGGGAAAAGGGTCGCGATCCCCACCAACCTGACATCTTTCGGGGAAACACCCGCTATCCTGAGGACTTCTTCTATTGCCCTGTATGGGAATCCTCCCCACTCCTTGATCCGGTTGAGGCGTTCCTCTGAGACCGCAGAGACCAACCTCCCATCAACCACAAGCGCGACCGTGGCTGTGTGTCCGTCGTGAATTCCAAGGGTTATCAAGATATTATATTATAACTCACCTCATACATTAATCGCAAGGTGCGTTTAGCCCGCGGCTTCCCGCCCACTAAGCTTAAAATTGAACACGATCAGGGTTTTTGAGCGGGGAATCAAACGGGCTCAGTTATACGCCCTTCTTCTTGTATTTGTAGATCGTGCCGTTCTCGTTAACCCAAAAGAGCCGGTAAGCATGACAGGAGTGTCTCCCGTAAGGCGCCCTGCTGGTTCTGGCAAGGACGCACACGCTTGCCCAATCCTCGTAGTCATAGGGGGGCCCAGGTATTTGGGTGTAGGAATTGGATGGTGTTCTGGTATACATGTATGAGATCACTGCGCCGTTCCTTCCATCCGAATAGACAGCGGATGGTTGGCCAAATAGCCTCAGAACCTCTTTGTATGTGCGGCCCAGCCACGACGAATCGCTTTTTGGGCACGAAGCACTCCCACCCGTCGATGCCAAATCCAGAAGGCACAAGGTTCCTACACAACAAAGCCCAATTACTATGCCTGCGCAAAGGGCATCGCGCATGTAATCTGGCATGGAGATGCAACAAACCTCAACCGTGTCCGCCGCGCGGGAGGGTGTGGCCCAGCCAAGCAAAACAAGGAGCGCAAAAACAATCTTTCTCATGGGTCATTTTTGTTCCTAATCCCTTAAATTATAATCCAACCAGATGAGCGAATGCAAATCTTGCCCCCTCTGCGCCTGATCTTAACACTTTCTTAACGAATCCCCCCTTATGATTTTCGGATTGAAGAAGCTAACCGATAGGATAGCCAGGGTAGTTTTCCTGTTTGCCGCGGTGATCTCGGTAATGGTGGTGCTTGGCATAGTGCTTCTTCTTGGGAAAAACACCATCCTCGCTCTTAAGACCGTTCCCCCGGCGCAATTGCTCTTCGGAACAAACTGGAATCCCGCTGGCTATACGGCCGCGAGCTACGGCTCACTGCCGCTTCTTATTTCCTCGGCGATGGTCACGGTTGGCGCGATGGCAATAGCGGTTCCCTGGGGTCTTTTGGTCGCTGTCTATCTCTCAGAGGTCGCGACAGAGCGCCAGAGGGCCTTCTTCAAGCCAATAGTTGAGCTTCTGGCCGCGGTCCCATCGGTGATATATGGTTTTCTCGGCCTGGTGATAACCGGGCCCCTCGTGGCCAGGCTAACAGGCCAGAGTTCTGGCCTTAACGCGCTGAACGCCTCCGTCATTCTCGCCATAATGATACTCCCAACGATAATCTCAATATCGGATGATGCCCTCAAGGCGGTCCCGAGGACATACAGGGAGGCCGCTAGAGCTCTGGGCGCTACCAGGTGGCAAACAATATGGGGAGTCGTCGCGATAGCCGCGAGGCCCGGCATAGTCGCGGCGATAATGCTCGGTTTCGGAAGGGCGATAGGGGAGACTATGGCGGTCCTCATGGCCGCTGGGAACGCTCCGGCAATGCCCCACTCGTTTCTCGATCCCGTAAGACCCCTCACGGCCACAATAGCCATAGAGCTCGGGGAGGTTCCCTGGAACACGGAACATTACTATGTCCTTTTTGCTCTGGGATTTTACCTGTTCCTCATAACACTCCTGGTCAACCTGATAGCAGAGCCATTCGTCAAGAGGGTAAAGGAGTCCGCATGACCAAGTCAGGCTTGTTGCTTAAAAAACTAGCCGATAGAGCTGGAACAGGGGTGGTAATCCTCTCTGCTACACTTATAGCCCTCGTCCTCGGCTACATATTCTCCTTCATAACCCTCAAGGGGGCTGGGGTTCTGAGCTGGGATTTCCTCACGAAACCACCCATGAACAACATGACCGAAGGGGGGATATTCCCGGCAATAGTAGGCACATTCTACCTTGCAGTAATATCAACAATTGCCTCTTTCCCTATAGGGCTTGGCGCTGGGATATATCTGGCCGAATACGCTTCGGATAACTGGTTCACTAGGCTAATAAGGAGCACCACCAGGAACCTCGGTGGCATTCCCTCCATAGTTTACGGCATATTCGGGGTGGCGCTTTTTGTTCAATTGTCCAGGATGGGGACCTCACTCTTGGCCTCAGGCCTCACCCTCGGTCTGATGAACCTGCCTTGGCTCATAACCACATCAGAGGAGGCGCTGAGACAGGTCCCGCACTCATATAGGGAGGGTTCCTTAGCCTTGGGCGCGACGAAATGGCAAACCATCTGGAAGGCTGTTCTACCAGCCGCATTGCCAGGGATACTGACCGGCATGATCCTCTCCATGTCAAGGGCCATGGGCGAAACAGCCCCCATACTCTTCACGGGCGTTGTCTTCTACACTCCGCACCTTCCGACGAGCCCAACCAGTCAATTCATGGCTCTCCCATATCACCTTTACATTCTAGCAACCCAGCACCAGAACATAGAAGGGGTTCGGCCCCTCGCTTACGGAACGGCTCTCGTTCTCGTAATTCTCACCTTCATACTGAACCTCGCGGCCTTCTTCATAAGAAAGAGGTTCAGTCCCAAAGCTTAGGGTTAAAATCTTCAGGATGATCCGGAAGCTAAGGGAGTTCCTGGAATTTGATCTCGGCAAAGTAGCAGGGAACATATTCACCGGCCTGATGATAGCCTATATCCTTTTTACATTAGGGGTTTCGGTCTACCTGTTCTTCTTCTCACCCGTGAGCCAGACCCTCATAACCGTGCTACGGAGGTTCTATTCCCTGGAAGGAGGATGGAGCACACTGATCTGCTTCCTAGCCTTCATCCCGCACTTCATAATCTGGATGTTCTTCTACGCGGGGATGGTCTGGTGGATATTCTGGATAGATTGGTTCGGCGATAGCGAGGGAATTACGGTATATAATGCTATCCGCCTCTTGCTCGTGGTAATAGCTCCGTGGATTGACCCTCTTTTTGGCGCTGAGCTAGACAGGGTTGCCCTGCTCGTAGCCGGCGAGGGAATTCTGGGGATGCTTTTGTCAGCGCCAACCCTTTTCATTTACATGGGTAGGGAGATGGGGGTATTCTCGTTCAAGGACCTGCTCATGTATCTTTTCCAGCTTGTGCCCGTGATAATAGGGATAGCCGCCTTCATCCCCATGTTCATTGATGCGCTTAGGCTCGGCATTATAAGCGATCCCCTTCATGATATTAGATGGTATGCCTCTCTTATGCTTGGCTCCTTTGGCGCGATGGGGAGCTTCAAGAAGGGCCTGCTGGCGGATTGATCCGTATCAAGTAGCTCTGCCTGCGCGTAAGGCCTTATAATTTGCCCGTGATCCTTGATATAGTAGAAACTATTCTCTTTAGCCTGTTAGCTCTGGGTTTCCTCTTCCTGGTCTATCTCAGCATGGCCAGGAGATCCTGGGCATCCAAGGACTACATGGGCATCCTGAGGGCATTTTTCTTCCTCTGTTTTGTCTGGGTGTCCGGCGCGGTCGCGATGCACCTTTTGGAGTTCAGATTCAATCAGTTTTTCTCCTCAGTCTTAGAATCATTCTGGTCAATAGCCACATACCTGCTCTCAGGCTTTGAGGACAGGGGCCCAAACACTGGCCCAGGCAGGACCGCCGCTGTCCTCATAATGATAGGAGGGGTCTCGGTCGTGGCGTATCTAACAGGGGAGCTGGCCGCTTTCCTGACGGCCAAAAGGATGCAAAGGAGGCATGCTTTGAAAGAGGGAGAGTATCTCATTGTTAACTGGAGCCTGAAGGGAGACAGGCTCGTGAAAGAGCTGAACGCTTATCACCGCGATGCTGGGCGAGAGCCGCCTGAGATCATGGTTATACATGATGGGCATGTGAACCCGGAGCTCTATCACCAGCAGGAGGATTACAAGCGCGTCACATTCGTTGCTGGGGATGCTTTTGATAAGGGCTTTCTCAAGTCAATCCGGGCCCACAGGGCCGCGAGGGTGATAATACTATCGGACGAGAACAGGCCGGACTCCGATGGCATGAACGCGCTGGTGACTCTCGGCTTGAGGGCTCTTGCCAACGAGGAGGGAACCCGCCCATACATAATAGTTGAGGCATCCAACCACAGGAAAACTGGCCACATCAAGGATGCTGGCGCTGATGAGGTGATATGCTTCACTGACTATCAGATGGGGCTTCTCGCGCAGACATCAATAAGCCCCGGAATGTCCGAGGTCTATCTTGACCTGCTCACGGTCGGGCACACCGGCGGCGAGGATTGCGAGATCTACATGGTTGAGGAGATGAAACCAGAGTCCTGGAAGAGGTTCTTTGAGGGTAAATCATTCTCTGAGACCGCGAGGATGTTCCTTGATGAGAAACCACCAGCGATACTCATAGGAGTCAAGAGGGGAGGCAGGGTAATACTGAACCCGAAACCAGAGGAGTTTGCCGGGTGGGAGGAAGGCGACGCGCCGATATTCGTTGCTTATGGGAGGCCGGAAATATAGTTTATGATCTTGAGGCTTCATGATATACATAGTTGACGGCTACAATCTGATACTCACGACCCGTTTCAGGGAAATGGAGATGGAAAAGGCAAGGGAATATCTGGTCTCCTTCTCCAAGGTCTATGCACCTCACAGGGTCATAGTCGTCTTTGATGGAAGGGAAGGGGTTCACCACAGCCTCCCCGGCGCGGTCTTCACCAAGGGCGAAAGCGCTGATGAATACATAAAGCGCTGGCTCAGGAGGTGCCAGAACCCTCGGGATGTGGTCGTGGTCACCGAGGACAGGGAGATAAGGGGAACGGCTGGAGCCCTGGGCGCAAGGGTGATGTCCACGAGGGAGTTCGTCAAGGGGCCGAGGCGCCTCATCACAAAGAAAACCCAGCCTCAGCCTGATGGCAAGCTCGCTTCCGAGATAAACCGCGAGCTCATTAAGGAATGGGGAATAGAGCAGGATTAGCCCTTTCTCTGTGCGATCTGAGGCATTTGAAGGTTGAGAAGGCCTACGCAGGCCGCTATGGCTACTGGAAACGCAACAACCGAAACAACGCCTATGATCACGGGCACGCCGGTCGTTGTCCATCCGCTCACCCTTCTGAGCCGGAGGCGCTGGCCTCCCATAGGGAGAAAATTATGATCCGGGAACCCATTCCCTATCAACTCGGATCTTCTCAAAACACCCCTGGTGCAGAGCCCATGCCAGGAGGTCGTTCGGGGAAGTATCTGAGCTGTCCCGGAAGCTCCTCAGTAGCCCATTTTCAACCAGGGCCTCCTGCCAAGCTGAGTGGCATATTTCTGAACAGAACCATTTCCCTCTGAAATCAACCCTGAGACCCGTGATCCTGGAGATGACAAAACCTAGGACGCCAACGAAGTCATATCCGCTCCGCAGGGTGGCCATTGCCCTCTGGGCCGCCGAGAAGCCGATCCGAATTGGGCCAGTAAAATGAAGGACGGCAAAACCCTCTGCTCCTTTCAAGAGCTCAGTGGTGTTCCTGATCCCTACCCCGCATGGCTCAGCCGATAGCCAGAGGGCTTCATCGCTCCTTCCAACGCAGATCGCCGCGTGGTTGTAGCCCTCGTGTCCAGCTGGCGCCCCGCGACGAGTCCAGAAGCGGATCAGCCAAGGGAGGAGGCCCGTGTTCCGGATCAAAATGATGTCCCCGACCCCGATCCCCTGTTCCCAATTCTCAGCTTTGGGGGCCTGTCCTCCGATCATCCCTCGTCTCCAATAGCCTAAAGCTCGCCGTGTTCCTCGTTAAGTCCCACCTCAGACCAGCTATCTGCCAGTAGAGAGGAACCGGGATGAACTGCCCCGCTGAGTCATAATAACCATATCTCACAAGCTCAGGGTCATCCCTTATCTCCAAATCCTCCATGATGTCCTCGTTTATCAGCATGCCTATTCGGATCATCCCGCGCCAGTTGTATATGGGGAGGGCCAGCTCCCTCATCCCAACCCTGGCATTATGACCTCCTAGCTCTGCTTCATTCTCCCTTAGGAACACAAACAGATCGGTATAGAGACCTCCCCTGTGATAGGCAGTTCCGAACCACTGAGGCTGAAGGCTCTCAAGCTTAACAACGAGCTCTCGGTCAAATTGCCCCTCATCCCCCCACCAGATATTTGTCAATAACGCTCCTCCCTCTGGTCCGAGGCAAAGAGCATCCCAGTATCTCCCTTGCAAACCGAGCTCAAAGCCTTTCTCTTTGATGTATGAGACATCAGGATAAAGCGCGGTCTTATTGTCCTCCCAGTAATTATCCCCGGATATGGTCTGATTATCTCCTCTGAGCGGCCAGCGGGGTATGAGGACGAGGCATATCCTATTCCTGAGGTTCCCCTTCCACAGAACCCTTCCAGCCACATAGCTTAGTCCGTGAACCTCCTCATCCCAGCTCTGGTTCATCCAAGCGAGGTTGGTTTCCTTTCTGTAATCAATCTCCTCCTCTATGAAGCTCCAGTAGCTGAGGGTTGTTATGAGATATAGCCTGTGCGCATTGTAGACATTCCACCAGTAGCGCTCAGAGGGGTTCATCATGTTCTGGTATCCCAGCTTGCCTGGTTCAGAGTAAATCCGGTCATTTTCGCAGACCTTCTTTACAACTGGAACCGACATGACGCCGATAGGATAATTAAACATTCCAAAATTCCCCTGGTGGTCATAACCACTTGACCTTATGTCCCCGGTATTGCTCCAGATGCTATGATAAGGGACAACTGAGCGCCAGACATCAGATTCATTAAATTGACCGCCACCGATCTTTGGAACAAGCTCACCTCTTAGATCTCTCCCATCAAGGGTATAAATATCAGCATCACCAGTTCCTACATCAAATTCCCCGGCAATCGCAAAGGCCTCCCATTCTGAGAAGCTTTGGTGAAGGATGTGAAACTTGACCCGCTGGGTTCCTTCCAGAGAGCCCTCGTATCTGATTGCAAAGGGTCTCATCCTGCAGGCTATAAGGGTTCTAAGCTGGGAAGCGAGGTTCTGTTCACACTCAGCATCATCCCAGAGGGTTACCGGAGCTTCACGAGGGTCTCTCCTCTCATTTTCTCCGGCTGTTATTGGGATGTCCAGCTCCATAATCCCAGCATTATCCGGGTTCATGCTTGCACTATATGGAGCACTCCAAGGATTAAATGGAGGCCAATAGGGTCCTGTATATCTGAGCGTTCCGGTTATCATATCAACAAAGAAGATGTCCTCTTTCTCAACCCCCCCTTCACCATACTTCAGGATGGTGTATCCAATTATAAACGAGGCTTTCCAGTTATCGTAATCAAAGCCAACTGGAACCGCGAATGTAGGCGTCAGCTTTACATCCTCGCTGAGAGAATATTCCAGCTTCCACCAATCTCCTTTTGCGAAATTAGCGGTATTAGTGCCAGCATCATAGCCATAGAGCATATAAACGAGGTTGTCCAAGGCAAGGTTCCCGGCTTCAGCATAACGCCTGCCGTAGATGATGTGGACGAGATATACTCCTTGATAATTTGGGAAAGGTATAACCTCAAAATCCAGAAGCCTTATGGGATGGTCTGTATCCGGGTCGCTCATAACGAAATATCGGCGCCAAATGGTTTGAAGCTCATTATCAGTCCAAGCATCACCAGACCACCTTACTGCGAATACCCCGGATAAACCATCCTGACCGCTATCACCATAACCTGTCGGGCCTTCGCCGGTGCACTTGAACGGCACAATACCATTTATCCCGACAAAGACCACCCCTGCCGGAGTTCCGCTATTATTATAACCATTACCCCTAAGTATGGTTGTCTGGGCTGAGATACGAGCATCAGAAGCGGCACCGACATCAATATACTTGAGGGTTATCCTCTTTTGGTCAAGGAAATTCAGTTCTCCATCAAGGAGAACACACCTCAACCAGGAGTCGTCTATCTGGATGTAATCCCCCTCAAGTCCGGGTTTCCTTACTGAACTCTCAACCCAAGCGCAAACAACCCTCTCACCATTAGAGGTTGCAACGGTGTAGATAAGAGCGCTATCCCCGGTTGTTCCTGGCGGACATCTTTTTAATCCGAACCAAACCGGCCACCACCATGTATTTCCTTCGTTATCAGGGTCATATTTCCAGACCATATCCACAACATCCCAGTCCCACGAATCCCAGTTCCAAGTTGCTTTAACAACAATTGGCAGGACATAATCCCCTTGGGTTGACCACCATGGAGCGGGTTTGGCGAGGCAGAGAGCAAATATGGTTTCCTCTTGAACCAGAGACTTAGTAACCCCCAGAACATTTATTATTGTCCAGGGACCATTTGGGCTGTAATCAACTTGCTTCCCCACAAGCCAGCTTGAGGGCTGGATAAAGCCAGCAAAGTAAGTCCAGGCTGGGTCTTTTGGATCTTCTTGGATGGGAGACATACTACGGGAGTGGTATACAGTCTCATTAACTATATCTGAAGGGAGATATTGGGAAAGGAATTCCTTGAAACTTGCCATTAAGGTTGAAGCATCAAGAACATTCCACCATTTATCCCTGCTCAGATAAGACCTCAAAGCTTCCAGGAGGCCAACAAAGTTGAGCCTGTATCTCCTGGTTGTTGGATCGTATTCGGTCTTGATTGGATCATAATAGAGGGCAAAAAGATAAACACCCGAAGATTGGATTATGAGGATGCCGGGTTTCCTGAGAAGGGCTCTAATTTCAGAGGGAGCTTGAGTTATCGGCTCAGGCTCAAACAGTTCAAGAACGAGGGTTGCCCTGAGTAATCCAGAGCTATCTTCTATTTCAGCTTGGAGAAGGCTGAGGCTGTCCTGTGGGATGTATGGAGCTAAGTCCCAAGGCGAATCATTAGGGTCATGATAAAGGTAAAGGTTCATAGCCTACACCTCAGCTTACCTCTGAGCCGGGGAACCTCCATATGACCCTTGAGGGTTATCCCATGGGGATACTCAATTATCTGGGAAGGACAGGTGTAGACAAGAACTTTGACTATCTGGCTGTAAGCCTCGTTATTGTCGTTGTCGGTTATTCTGACCCTGAACCAATACAGACCCGGCGGAGCATCCCAGACATACAAATCAGCTGTATCACCCGTTGGCGTCCAAGTATTCCCCTCATCCGTAGAGACATACCACTGGTAGCTGTAAGGTTCAACCCCTCCGGTTGCTTGAGCGTGAAAGAGGAAATTGCCTATGTTCCTTTGCGCCGGGCTATATTCGCAGTCAAGCCATGCGGTAGCTATTAAAGGTATCTCATCTATTATCTCATACTGACAATCCGTATCAATCACGGATGGGTTGTTATATGGAGTGAGATCGTAGTTTGAACCTCCAAACCCATAGTTTTTGCCTGGATTATTTGGGTCTCGGTAATCGTATAGGCACAGGACATCGTTCTCAGTGAGGCCTATATATTTGAGGAACTCGGTAGCCTTCAAAAGGGGATGCGCCGCAATCCCGGAAAGGTGATCCGGGAAACCGCTGAAGGCACCTGGCACAGCGTTATGGATGATTACATGCCCAATATCGCCCCTGTAATAATACCCGCCAGGGGCGCGCCCTATGTAAAGGGCAGAGTTGAGAGCATTGATGTTTCCGGAGGTAGATGCTATCGTTGACCGGACGCCATTAAGATACCAGGCTATAGCTGAGCCATCGTAGACCATGTCTATGGTCATAGCACCGTGAGAGGCGGTTGATGTGCCCCCGGTATAGTAGGGGTAAATGGTGTTGCTTCTGCCTTGTCCAACCGCTATTATCTGCCTGTTATAAGCTAAGTAGCCATAATGCTGGATGTATATGTTTGGCGAGCAATACCACCAGAAAGGATAACACTCGGTTACCTCATTGTTCCAATTAGCCCTTATGGTTATCCTAACCCAGAAAGCTGAGAGGGTTATATTCGTTGTCCCCTGGAGATACTGGGACAAGGAGCCGTTAAGGCGGAGCATTTTGCCGGAGAGCTGGGCTTTAGCCATCCTATCTCACCTCCACCAGAACTTTATTATATTGAGGACTATCTGAGTTATCTGAAGGAAGGTTATCACTCCAACCGCTCCCCAGTATGCTCTCTCCAAGACCCTCAGGCGCTTCTCGTGGTCTTCTAT
>JBDRYB010000002.1:0-160242 GCA_039803205.1 Caldifarciminota bacterium | reverse complement strand
CCCCTGAGGGAGAGACTTTTCTTCCCGTTATCGCCCTCATCACCTTAGCCGTGTTCTCAACTGAGAGCCCCAAATACCAGAGGAGAGAAGCCAAGGTCCAGAGCCTATCAGAGTATGGGCTTTCTTCCGGCCCTCTCCTTCATGCCCAAAATGATAAATCACGGGGTCAATCAGGGGCTAGGGGGGTGAGGGATCACGAAGGATCACATAGTTTGCGCGCGCTTGACACGGGCCTTTATACTTTCGGGCGGAGAGAAAGGGGAGGTCTTGGATGACTGAGAGAGCACTCTTGTGTGATGAACATGGTTTTGGGAGCAAAAGGGAACAGTGCGCGATATGTGGTCGTTGGCCAGCTGACCATCCTGGACTATTGTGTGATAGCTGTTCCTTTAGCGGTAAGCGGGATTCATGCGCGGTATGCGAAAAATGGCCGGCATCACATCCAGCCATGGTGTGCGATCAACATAAAGGTATTTGTGTCAAATGCGGCAAGCGTCTATAGAGGAACTGACCCTTACCCAAAACTTTTCCTAATCCTCATAAATAGGCCCTCCTGAGGTGCTGGCCCTGGGTTGGCCATCTAGGCCATAATTTGTCTCCTATGGAAGGACTCCTTGAATATCTTTCACCACTGATGGAAGTCTTGGGACATAGCAGGCGTTATGCAATAGTGAGGGAATGCTATCATGATCCTTTCCCCTCTGTGCTTATTTTTGATCCCCGGCATATCCCCCTGGTCTGAGAAACGATGGGTAGCTCAGCTGAACAGGGTTTTCATGTCCTTTACGCCGCGCAGATGCCTCACCGAAGGCCTGGGTGATCCAAATACTTCCTTGTCCGCGAGCGCGCGAGCTTGAAATCAAGCGAGGCCAGAGATTATAATAATAACCTCTGGTGGATATTGATAGGGATATGATGGCCAGGGCCTTGGACCTGGCCATTTTAGGGAAACCCTTTGCTGGGCCGAGACCATCTGTTGGAGCGGTAATAACCAACAGGGGCCGGATAGTAGGCCAGGGTTTTTACAGGGGCCCGGGGGCCCTACACGCTGAGGCAGAGGCTCTTTTCATGGCAGGGGAACACGCCAAGGGCGGAACCCTGTATGTGACCCTTGAGCCCCATTGTTACCACGGAACACAGCCGCCCTGCACTGACAGAATAATTGAAGCCGGAATAAAGCGAGCAGTAATAGCGAGCCTCGATCCCAACCCCCGAGTCAACGGCAAGGGTGTAAAGCAATTGATTGAGGCGGGTATTGATGTTTCGGTTGGCCTCTTGGAGGCCGAGGCTAAGGCAATAAACCCCGGGCACTTCAAGTGTCACGAGCTCGGCATTCCGTATGTTGTCTTAAAGATAGCGGTATCTTTGGACGGGTTCATGGCTGATAGCCAGGGCAAAAGCAAATGGCTTTCTTGCGAGGAATCCCTTGATCTGGTTCACAGGATGAGGGGGGAATTCTGCGCTGTCTCGGTTGGGATTGGAACTGTGTTGGCCGATGACCCGCTTTTGACGCCCAGAAGGGTGTATGCGCCAAGGCCTCCGGTCAGGATCATCCTTGATTCATCCCTCAGGATACCCCTTTCAGCAAGGGTCCTGGATCAGTCTGCCCAGACAATACTGATCACGACGGATAAGGCGGATGAGAACAAGATAATGGCAATCCAGGATAAGGGCCACGATGTCTGGGTTATAGGCCATGAGCTGGATATGGAGCTCGTTCTGAAAATGATGGCTGAGGCCGAGATAAACTCTGTGTTCTTTGAGGGAGGAGTGAGGATCGCGAGGAGCCTCCTTGAGGGTCCGTGGCTTGACGAACTGCGAGTCTGTGTGGCGCCGAAGGTTTTGGGGGGAGGCTTGTCCCCGTTTCCAGGGCCTTACGATCTCGAGCAAGCACCAGGATTCAACTTACAGGAGAGCCAGAGGGTAGGGAGGGATATGTGGCTAATACTCAAAAAGGAGAGATGAAATGGCTGGTCCGAGAAAAAGAGAGCACTGGGGAAGCAACATAGGGCTCATCCTTGCTATGGCCGGAAACGCCGTAGGCCTGGGTAACTTCCTTCGTTTCCCTGTTCAAGCCGCCAAGAACGGGGGCGGCGCTTTCATGATCCCGTATTTCGTTTCCTTTCTGTTGATTGGCCTCCCCCTGATGTGGGTTGAGTGGATAATCGGAAGGCGTGCCGGTGTCCTTGGCCACGGCTCCACTCCGGGCGCATACGAGAGCGTTTGGAGGCACCCCATAGCAAAATACTTGGGAATAATGGGCATACTCTTTCCTCTCGTCATAGTCACCTACTACAACTACATAGAGAGCTGGTGCCTTGGCTACAGCATACTCTCCCTCCTTGGACAGATGCCAAGCCTCCCAGGCCTCGCGGACACGAGCGTCGCCCAGGTCCTCAAACCCTTCTCCGATTTCCTCTCCGGATACATGAACGCGAAAACCCTCATGGGGGGCCAGGTCGTAATCCCTTCTCTACCAGCATACCTGTTTTTCCTCTTCACATTCATCCTGAACATAGCCATACTCGCGCTTGGGGTTCAGAAGGGAATTGAAAACCTCGCGAAGTTTGCCATGCCAGCCCTGTTCATAATGGCCGCTAGCCTGGTGGTAAGGGTGTTCACCCTCGGAGCGCCTATTAGCTCGGACCAGACGCCGCTTTCTGGCCTGGCCTTTCTCTGGGAGCCTCAGTGGTCAGCCCTTCTGAGGCCGTCTGTCTGGCTCGCGGCCGCAGGCCAGATATTCTTCACCCTATCCCTCGGTTTCGGAGCCATAATCACATACGCCTCCTATCTTGATGAAAAAGACGACATAGCCCTGAACGGGCTTGCGACCGCCTCAGCGAACGAGTTCGCCGAGGTCATACTCGGAGGTTCAATCGCTATACCAGCCGCAGTGGTTTTCTTTGGCGTAGTTGGCGCTCAAGAGATAGCAAGGGGTGGGAGCTTCAACTTGGGCTTCGTCACGATGCCGGCCATATTCTCTTCCATACCCTTCGGGTGGGTTTTCTCCGCTTTCTGGTTCGGCCTCCTGTTCTTCGCGGGCATAACATCGTCCGTTGCCCTATCTCAGCCCGTAATCGCATTTCTCCAGGATGAATATGGCTTCAGCAAGCTGAGAGCCGCTCTGACCCTTGGGGTTTTCCTCCTCATATTTACCCACATCCCCATAATGCTCCGCGGCGCTATGGATGAAATGGACTTCTGGGCCGGAACCTTTGGCCTGGTCCTCGGCGCGACATTTGAGGTCATCATTCTCATGTGGTTCTTCGGGTCTGATATGGCTTGGGAGGAGCTGCACAAGGGCGCGGCTATCAGGGTGCCCAGGTTCTTCATGTATATAACGAAGTTCGTGACCCCGGTTCTCCTCATCATCATTCTCGGCACCTGGACGGTCATGGACATAATAACCCCAGCGGTTAAGACCGTGATTCAGCAAGGTTTTCTGGCCTGGCTCAGGGGCTTTCTCGGCTCCGGGGTCGGAGTTTGGGCAGGAAGGCTCTTCATGGTTGCCACTGCCATACTGTTCGCTTGGCTGATAAAGCTCGCCTGGCGCGGCAGGCAAACCCAGGGAGGTAAGGGATGAGCTGGCAAGGCTGGGCATTCATGATAATAGGCTGGGGAGTGGTGGGCTCTCTGTTTTTCTGGTGCTTCTATAAGGTTTTGACGGGGAAGAAGGGCAATTACAATTCATAATTGGTTAGAGAGGAGCCACCGCTCTCCCCCATGGGAACTATAGGTGGGGGCTTTAGGGTTAATTAATCACATTCCTGTCGATGCCATGGGCATACAACGAACCAATTTTTGGCTATTTAACCACCGCTTTCTGGAGCACAGTTCTTTTTGCATTACACCCGCTCGCGCCCATAAGAAGCGTATCGCCCCTTATGCCGCCCAGGATAGAGGTGTTCAGATCCTCAGCCCAGAGAACCTTCCTTTTTGCTGGATCGTATATCCCTATGTGGGGAGACATGTCTATATCAACAACGCTTGCACACTGGGCAAACTCAAAAACAATCCTGCCATCGCTCAGAGGATAAGCTTGTTTGCCCAGAACAGGGTGGTTGGATGTGCATTCTTCCTCCATCCACTTTACGAATGCCTCATACTCCTCGGCCGCTTCGCCTTCAGGAGTGGAGAAGTTCTTTCGCTTCTTGATCCTCACGGTGAAGCTGTCAAGAAGCTCAGGTTTGCCCTTGATGGATATGAGGTAAAGCTTGAACGGAAAGAAATCAACCGCAAGAACCGTATCGCCTTTGCTCCTGCAAAATATGGGCGAGGCCGCGAAGGGTTGAGACTTTGCCCACGCGCTATCAGGGGACAGAAAGACCCCTAGGAACTTCCCTGATGTGTCCCAAATGGTGGCTACTGCTAGAGTTTCTCCGGCAAAATATTTTCCGATCACGAGAAGTCTCCCATCCTCAAGTGGATACACATGCTTGTGGCCGAAGGTCATGCGCGGGGGAGGGCACTTTGTTTTAAGGATTACCTCTTTGATGTAATCAAGATCCGTGGTGAAAATGGTGAGCCGGGATGTGGTAGCCTCGCTTACAACCAGGTAGTCCTTCGTAAGGCAAAGGTAGCCGCAACAGGCCTCTGAGAGTCTTTTTATGAGAAGCTTACCATCGGCTGACCACTTCATAAGGTAGGTGACACCTGAGCTGTCCGCGGTCCCGTATATGTAATCGCCACCGTTGGCCACCAGATTGGTCATCTTGAAGCCCTCGGGAAGCTCCAGCTGGAGCGCCTCAGCCAACACCAGGCCCGCAAAAAGGCCTATCCTCTTCATATGCTTTTCCCACTGTCTCTCTCTCTTGATCCTATCACCATGGCGGGAAGAAGAACCCTATTCCTTGTGTGCCTCCTCCGCCTCCACCACATACCTGGTTACAATCAGGCACAGGAACGCACGGATAGCAGCTCTGGCCCTCTCTGCACCAACAATCGTATCCCATAAAGATAGTTCGGTGGGGGTTAAAGCATATGCAGTAATAAGCCTTTTTGGCCCCACACTCATTCTCGTGTCCCGGCGGACACTGCACATCAGCCCTGGATATGCCCGTGAGCCCCCCGAGAAGGGCTATCCCCATTGCCAGCCTTATCAGCCATCTTGCCTTTTTCATTTTGTCTTACCTCCTTCTGGAGAAGCTCCAAAGTATAAATCAGAGAGAGAAGCAAGCTCCCAAAATCCTCACTGGATAAGGGCTCTAAACATTTTTTTGGAAACCAGCATAAAACAAGGGTATTTTGCGTAATTCCTTGCCGGATAAGGAGTTCCGGTTACAAAAAAACCAGTTCTAGGCCAAGGAGATAAAAAATTCGGGTGGGCAAACACAAGACCTCCCTACTCGCTTATCACTATCTCCACCCGTCTGTTCAATTGCCTGTTTTCCTCAGAATCGTTCGGAACGAGGGGCCTTTTCTCCCCATAGCCAAGAGCCTTCATCCTGCTCCTGGGTATTCCCATTGCCGCGAGAGCCTCTAGGACAGCCCTTGCTCTCCTCTCGGAGAGGGCCCGGTTGTAATCCTCCTCCCCGACATCGTCCGTGTGGCCCTCTATGGTTATCTTTATGCTAGGATGTTCTTTCAGGAACAAAGAGAGCCTTGAGAGCTCTGGGCCGGACTCGGGCCTCAGCTTGTCCGAATCAAAGTCAAAGAGGAAGTTCCTCACAGAGAAGCTGGCGCCGGCTTTCACGGGCATGAGCCCTATCTCTAGCCTGGATTCCTGGTATGTTCTCTCGTCCGTGAGATCGTAGTTGAATGAGGAATATGTGAAATCACCCGCCGCGGCCTCGGCCGTCACCCCATATATCGCCCTCTTTGGCAGTATCAGGGTGAAACCTCCAGAGTAGGGATCGGTCTCAACCCTTTGCACGGTCTCGCCCGTTTCCAGGAGCTCAACCGTGACCCAAGCGCGAAGGGGCCCGCCCGTTGAGGCGTCGTAGACCCTTCCCTTGACAAGGGTTACTGGTGAGGGCGCTATCTCAGGTTTGAGTTTCAGCCGGTATATGTGGGACACCGTATCCCCGGAGCCTGTTATGCTGTCCCCCCTTGAGAAATATATGTATTCGCCTGAGGCTGGCACTGAAAAGAATATGTCATCAAGAGGGGTATTGTAGGGCCTTCCCAGGTTCTTTGGCTCGCTCCACTTCCCGTCCTGGAACCTAGTAACGAATATGTCCTGGCCTCCAAGGCCGCCTCTGCCATTTGAGGAGAAATATAGAGTTATCCCATCAGAAGCGATAAACGGAGAATACTCCTCAAATGGGGTGTTGACATTAGGCCCGAGGTTCTCAGGTTCCTCCCAAGCAGAGCCGTTCCACCGGGAGACCCAGATGTCCGTCTTGCCCAGGCCTCCTTCCCTGTTTGAAGCAAAGTAGATCGCTGAACCATCCGGGGCCACCGAGGCGTGGGCTTCCCATCCTGGACTATTGAGCTTGGGACCGAGGTTCTCCGGGGCACTCCACCTGTCCTTCCTCCACCTGGAAACGAATATGTCCATCCCTCCTTGACCCTCCTTTAGGCCGAAAAACCGCCTTATGGCCGGATCCGGTGATGTGTTGTAGCCCAAAAACAGAGCTTTGCCATCAGCTGAGACAGCGCTCGGTCCCTCGTTTGCTGTGGTGTTAAGGTCCGCGAGGTTCTGAGGAGCCCCCCAGTTTCCCAGAGAATCAGCGAAGCTGACCCATATGTCCTCCCCTCCCAAGCCCCCGTGCCTCGTTGAACAGAAGAACATGGTTCTTCCGTCAGGGGATATCACGGGCAAATAATCCCCACCCCCCACAGGCGTCATCTCGTAAGCGGTGTCCGGTAGGGCAAAACCCGGAACCTGCTCGGGGGCCTGGCCAAGGATGAAAATGCCCAGGATCACATTCATATTTTAAGCCAGGAAGGCACGCCGGGTAAATTACTGCATGAGGATCATTTTGTGCCACAGAAGGGCCTGGTGTTTTGGTTTCTGATGATAAGTTCCCGTTTTGGAGCGTGTTGGGAAGAGTTGATCTGAGCCAACGCGACTTGACTGAGTATTTACAAAAAAGCTATAATTGAGCCCATGCTGAGGATAGCCAGGTTCTTTTTGCAGAAGCTTAGCCGCGGAAGGGTGATGGAGCTCGTCTGCGCTCTAAGCGAGTTCCACAGAATAAGAGGTTCACCCGGCTACGATTCTGCCCTGGATTTCCTGAAGGCACAGCTGGATTCCGCTGGTGTTGAAAACGAGGTCTTCACATTTCCTTTGGACGGCGAAACGGATTACTGGACATGGAGGATGCCTCCCGCCTGGAATGCCAGAAAAGGGAAGCTCACCCTCATTGCCAAAAATCCCATTACCATTTGCGATTACTCGGAGAATCCCATAAGCTTGGTTCCTGGTTCATCATCCCTGGAGGGCAGATTTCCTCTCGTGAGCGTTGGCGCGGGAACAAAGGACGAGGATTATTACGGAAAGGATGTGAGGGGAAAGGCGGTCCTGGCGACCGGCCATCCGAGCGTTGTTTATCCGCTCGCTATTGAGAAATACGAAGCGGCATGCGTCCTCTTTGACCACATGCCGAAAGAGGACAAATCCATAGGTAGAGTAAAACTCCTGATGCAGGACATTTATTCCTATGCTGGGATGTTTCCTAATTTTACCGGGGCCGGCGCGGCCTTTGCTATCACTCACAGGTCTGCCAGGGACATAAGAAGAAAGTTGAGCAGAAATCCGCTTGAGGTTCATGTGAGCGTTGATGCGGAGAACTTCAAAGGAACGGGGAGGGTTCTCATCTCCAGGATCCGGGGTAAGGAGCCGGACGGGATAGTCATCGTAGCTCACCTCTGCCATCCGCGCCCGGGCGCGAACGATAACGCTTCTGGATCAGCCCTTGCGGCTGAAATAGCGATAACCCTCCAGAGACTCATCTCTTCCGGTGACCTACCCCAGCCCTCAAAGAGCATCACATTCGTATGGGTTCCGGAGATGTTCGGGACAGTGGCCCTGGCACACGAGAAGCCTGAGATGGTCCGCAGGTTTCTCGCTGGGATTGACCTTGACATGGTTGGAGAGGATCAGGAGAAGACCAAGGGGCAGCTCATAATAGAACCTTCTCCCTGGAGCCTGCCGTGTTTCATGGGTTATCTTATAGAGGGGATCATCAAAGAGGTCAAGACATCCAAGATATTTAGATTGCCGGAATACTGGTCATTCAAGAGGCAGGATTTCAGCGGCGGATCCGATCACTATATCCTCTCTGACCCGACGATCGGCGTTCCAACGGTGATGATAGGCCACTGGCCAGACCTATTTTATCACTCATCAGCAGATACTCCGGACAAGGTATCCTCGGAGGAGATGATCCTTGTGGGCTCAGTCGTTTCAGTGGCGCTGTGGCTCGGGTGCTGGGAGCATGACATGACCAGGAAGGTAATAAAGACCTTGATTGATGGAACAGAAGAGGATCTCTCGCGTGAAACCGAGGCCGCGCCTGAGCGTCTCGCCCTTCTCTGGGCCCAGAGAAGGGAAGGGGCTCTTTCTTTTGCGGTGACAAGAGAGGAGCCATACAGAATCGTCGCGGATACAGATGAGGGCTACAGGGAGCTCGCGAGTAAGCTCGGCATAGAGGACATCTTCTTCAGCATAGGCGGGCCTGTGTTCAGGAGAAACTTCAAGGCTCCTCTTTACATGAGAACCTTCTTCTCAGGCAAACCAGATAGACACAGAGGGTTCATAGAGCGGATGATGAGGGATCCCGATTATCCGAGAATACTCACCGAGGCAGTTTTCCTCATAAACGGCAGGCGCAGTTTCCGCGAGATAATGGAGTTCCTGAAGGCGGAGTATCCATCTGCTGAAGAAGAGGATATAAGGGAATTCCTCCTGGAACTCCGCGAGGCAGGACTGATAGAACAAGTAGAACATGTCCCATCCGTTCTGAGGCCCTATTAGGGCCCGGAGTTTTCCCCGGGATTCCTGATATAGTATAATTTCCATCTTGGCGAAGAAGGAACAGTTCACAACCAGGCTCGGATTTATCCTCGCTTCACTCGGAATGGCCATGGGCACAGGAAACATCTGGCGCTTTCCCAGGGTCGCTGGTTCCGAGGGGGGAGGCGCCCTCGTTATAACCTGGATGATAGCCCTTTTGGTCTGGTCGTTTCCCCTTCTCATGGCTGAGATGGTTCTCGGGAGACACACCAGAAGAGGCGTAGTAGCAACATTCGCGGAGGTCCTGGGCAAGAGAAACGGCTGGATAGGCGGGTTCGTGGCCCTTGTTTCAACCGCTATAGCCTTTTACTATGCTGTGGTGACCGGATGGTGCCTGAGATACCTCTTTCTGAGCGTTTGGCCGGGTTTCTCTGGCCTCACCCACATTCAGGCCCAGGCAATTTGGGATGGATTCGTTGGAACCCCGTGGACTGTTCTCTTTCAAGCGATATCCCTTGGTCTGGTTCTGATAATCGTCGCTAGAGGCATCGCTAAGGGAATAGAGCTCGCTAACACCCTTATGATGCCAGCGCTTTTCATTATACTGGTCATACTTGCAGTAGCTGTTTTGACATTCCCGGGAGCATCAAAAGGGCTTGTTTATCTGTTTTCCGTAAAGAAAGAATTCCTCCTCTCCCCAAAGACATGGCTCGCTGGTTTCACCCAGTCCGCTTGGAGCATAGGGGCTGGGTGGGGCCTTCTCCTCACATACGCTGTCTACACAAAGGAGAACGAGGACATATCGCTGAACTCCCTCGTCATAGGCCTTTCGGACAACATAGCCTCCCTCGTGGCTGGCATGGCAATAATCCCGACGGTTTTCGTCTTCCTCTCCCAGGCCGAGGCCATGCAGGTCCTCGCCTCTGGGAACGAGGGCCTTTCCTTCGTTTGGCTCCCTGTGCTCCTGACCCGTCTCCCCCTGGGCAACATCCTGGCCATACTTTTCTTTCTTGGGCTTTTCCTCGCGGCCGTCGCTTCGCTCATATCCCTCGTTGAGCTCCCGGTTCGGGTTGTGATGGATTGGGGGGTCCCAAGGGGAAAGGCGACATGGCTTGTTGGCTCAGTGATGTTCATCATGGGCATTCCCTCAGCGCTTTCGGTGGATTTCTTCAAGAACCAGGACTGGGTCTGGGGACTCGGGTTGCTTCTATCAGGAGTCTTCTTCGTCATAGCATCCTTGAAATACGGCATAAAGAGGATGTCAGAGGATATAACCAGGGTATCAGACTTCCCGATTCCGCCTTGGTTTCTGTGGGTCTTCTTGGTGGGCGCTGTGCCGGTTTCCTTTGTAGTTCTCATGGCCTGGTGGTTCTGGCAATCCCTGAGCTGGGGCGAGCCTTGGTGGAACCCATTCGGAAGGTTCACCATAGCGACAGCGGTCCTTCAGTGGGTTGTGGTTGCTCTGATTCTCTGGCTTATAAACCGGTCAATAAAAAAATAGCTCTCAGAGGCTCAACACTGCCCCCAGGGCCCTTATCACCAGCGCCATTATCGTTGCCACAGCGAGGCTGAGCCCAGCCGCGCCTAAGGCAGGCTTCCAACCCAGCTCGCGCCATGTCATTAATGTTGTCGCCAGACACGGCACATAAAACACCGCGAAAACCGTATAGACCATTATCTGAATGGGAGACAGTGCGGTGTTTATGTTTGTTGGCGAAACAGAAAGGGCTGTCGCGGCCATGATGAGGGCGAGTTCCTTTTTCAGAAAACCGAAAACAAGAGGTGCCCCGAGCTCCTTTGGAAGCCCGAGAAGCCCTGAGACAAATGGAGAAAGAGCGAAATCAATCAGGCCTTTGATGTTCCAGTAATCAAGGAGGCCGAGCAGGACCGAACCAAGGATGAGAAGGGGAAAGGCCACAGCGAGAAATTCCTTGAGCTGAAGCCAGACATTGAGGCAAACCGAGCGTAGTGTTGGCAATCTGTATGGGGGTATCTCCATCACCATTCCCCACGATTCGCCCCCTCTGAGCCGGGAGAGCAGGGTCCCGATCACCCCTATGACCAGGATGTTTAGGATGTAGATAGCCAGAGCCCAGAACCCCCCGAGAAAATATCCGACAAGGCCCAAGATAATGGTTGTCCTAGCGGAACAGGGTATAAGGGGCGCTAGGATGCCCGTAAGCACACGATCCCGCCTGCTCTCCATTATCCTCACAGCGGCCACGGCAGGAACAGAGCAGCCGTAGCCGAGGATGAAAGGTATCACTGCCTTTCCGTGAAGCCCCATCCTGTGAAGCAGGCCATCGGTCATGTGCGCCACCCTCGGAAGGTATCCCAGGTCCTCGGCTATGGCCATGAAGAAGATGAGGGGGATGAAATACGGAAAGACGATGCCGAGGGTGCCCAGGATCGCGTCCAGCGCGGCACTGGCTATTGCGCCCAAGAGCTTCCCTTGGATTGGCGCGACGATATTTGAAAAAAGCGCTTCCAGGGGAGCCAGGGTTAACCCCTCTATGAGCCTTCCGAGGTAAAATATCGCCCAAAAGAAAAACCCGAATACCAAAAGGGCTGTTAGCGAGCCCCAGAGCGGATGAAGCACGAACCTGTCCACCCTCGATGAAAGCGATGGCCTCTCGGAGAGCCTTGAGGTTATCCTCTCAGCTGTCCTCATGGCAAGGTGATGCCGCTCGGCCGCCATGATCTCCCAGCCGGGCCTCCCCCTTGAGGACTCAAGTTCCCTTATTGCATTTCTGGTTTCCTCATCCAGAGAACCAAAAGGCCCTTCAAGCCCCTCAATCGCTTTTATGGCCCCGAATCTGCCCGGTATCCTCCTTTCCACTTTGGCTATTGTTGATTCCACATCGCTAGAGTATCTCAGCGGTTCAGGAGGACTCCCCGCTTTTGCCGCGGACACGGCCTCCCTTAGGATCTCGGGTATTCCCTTGCCGTGCAGAGCTGAGCATGCCAGCGCTTTTGCCCCCATGATCTCAGAGAGCCTATCCGCGTCTATCTCAATCCCCTTCCTCGGAACCTGATCCCAGAAGTTCAAAGCGAGAACCATAGGGATCCCCAGCTCAGCGGCCTCTATTGCCAATTCAAGGCCTCGCGCGAGCGCCGTCGCGTCCAGAACGATTATCAGGCCCGATATATCCCCCTTTATTAGGTAGCTCAATACCTCGGCCTGCGCTGGATCAAGGGGTGTAAGCGAGTATGTTCCAGGCAGATCAACTAGGAGTATCTCATCGCCATCAACCCGGATGGGGCTCTCGTGAACCCTGACGGTGGTGCCAGGAAGGTTTGATGTCCTGGCCTTTACCCCAGCGACCCGGTTGAAGAAGCTGCTCTTGCCGGTGTTCGGCTGACCGAGGAGGGCTATCTTCATGGGAGAGGTGGTTCCTGAAACAGGTCAAAGGGGGGAGCATTGTATGTGTAAACCACGAAGAGAAGCGTGCCCGTGAAAAGCCCAGCGAGGCTACCTTTCCGAGTTATTGCCCAGGATATGCCATACGCGAGGCCGTAGCTCCACCAGCCCATCTTGAGGTGTTCCCAGACGCTCTCAGATGTCCCGAAAAAGGGCAGTCTGACCGGAACCAGATCCCCAGCAAGGTGGATAGCCGCGAACAGGGCCAGAAAGATGAGTGCTATAAAAATTTTTCGTCTCATGAAGGATGCTCCTTGTTGTTATTGAGATACATTATCAAATTATAGGCCAGCTTGATGCCCCGGATCAAGCTCGTTCAAGATGCTAGCAATATAATTTTACCTCTAGTGCTGGCGGTTCTCTCTGCCCTCGGCGCCGCGGCCCTCTCTGGACTCACTCCGGTGATCCTGAAGAGGCCATCTGAGCGCTACCCTGCGTTTGCCCTGAACGCGATCAAGCTCTCATCGGGTTTCCTCGCTGTGAGCCTCTTGGTCGCGGCGCTTGATCCCGGCTGGTTTCTCCACATAAGCCCAAGGGCATGGCTACTAGGTTTCTTGGGCGCCATGCTCGGCCCCGTCGCGGCATGGTTCTTTTATCTGAAGGCCATGCGCGGAATGGATGTCTCCTTGGTCTCGCCCGGAGTCAATTCCTATCCGCCTTTGGCAATACTCGTTGATTTCATGGTTTATTCGGTCGTGCCAAGGCCTCTCTCCATGGTCGCGGCCGCCATCATCCTAGCAGGGATATGGCTTTTATACATGGATTCGCCCAAAACCATCCAAACCAGAAAGTCATGGGTTTTTGCTGGCCTCACAGCGGTCTCCTGGGGGGTGAACAATGTGGTCTTCAAAACGCTATCGCACGAGGCGCCCCTGATGACGGCTGTTTGGCTCAGGGTCTTCTTCGCGTCGGTGATCGTGGTGAGCGTGGCCCTGGCCTTTTATTGGAAGGGGATCCGAGGGATCAGCCTGAGGGATTGGGGGAGGATAGCCGCAGCTGGAGTCCTCCACGATGCGGGGAGCGCTTTCCTTTTCATAAACGCGTTGAAGATCGGGCAGATATATGTTGTCTCGCCCATCTCGTCAACAAGCCCCTTGTTCGCGGCCATCCTTTCTGGGATGTTTCTCGGGGAAAGGATCGGTTGGTTACGGTGGGCAGGGATAGCTCTGACCGTGCTCGGTATAGCTCTTATGTCCCTTCTGAGGTGATGCGGTGCCCTCCTCTCTTTGAGAGCCAAGTTCGCTCAAAACTAAGAGCTGACCTTGAGATAGCGGGTCTCCCTTATGAGACTCCAAGGAGATACTTGGCTAAGCTATCCAAGAAGGACTTAAGGGAGCTTAGAAATGGGCCAAGACAGCACGCGTTAAGAAAGCCCTCTCAGGAAATCAGCCTCCTCTGCCCTGGTTTTCAATTTTCCCTCCAGTCTGGCCTTTTCCAGCTCCAAAATAGCCCTCCCGAGCTTAGCCCCCACGAAGCCCATCTCCTCCATCTCCTCAGCCTTGATCAGGGGTTTTGCCACAGGCCTCATTTTCCTGTAATCCTCCAAGAGGGGGTTCAAAACCCCAAGCACTAGAATGGCCTCATCAGGCGCTTTTCTCAAGGCCTCGTGCGCTTCGGATAGACAAGAGAATTCCTTGAGCTTGTTCGCGATGATGTGGCTCAGGATACCCCTCTCCTTTCTCGTGAGTCCAACCGGAATATCCTCTGAGATGAGCCCGTAGAACATTACCCAGGAATCCGCAGTGAACCCAACCCTCTCAGAAAGCGCTTCAAGCACCCCAATAGAGGGTATTTTGCCTCGGAGAAGGCCTCTTTGCACCATCTCAGGCCAAATTTTCATCCTTTCCGGCCTTTCGGATGAGCGCTCCAGCTCGTGTTTTATCCGTTCAAAAGAGACACTGGCCATGTGTTTCCTGGCCAGGGCGAACTCCTCCTCGGTCTCTCGCGCGTAGGAAAACCCGAGCTGGTATCTATATCTGATCGCCCGGAGCGCCCTCGTTGGGTCATCCTTGAAACTACCCCTGTATATGACCCTGAGAACCCTGGCTCTGAGATCATCTTCACCCCCGAGGGGATCAATCATCTGACCTGACATGCTCAGAGCAATTGCATTGACCGTGAAATCCCTCCTTCTGAGATCCTCCTCAAGGCTGAATGCGGGACGAACAGCCGGCAAAGAGCCTGGCTCAGGGTATTCCTCGGTTCTGGCCAGGGCGAGGTCAACTTCTCCTTCTCCAAGGCTGAACTTTCCAGTGAAGAACTGGCTCTTTATGCCCCTAATTCCAAAGCGCTTCTCAAGGAGGGACAAAGCCCTTTTGAACTCGCCGGGCGGATCGGCTTTCGGGACCAGAACCGCATCAACATCAAGACAGGGCTTTCCCAAAAGCGCGTCACGAACCACACCACCGACGAGATAGACATCAAGGCCTGAGAGGGCCTCTGATAGGGCTCTTACAAGAGGGTTATCCTCTATTTCTCTGAGCACATCCTAATTATGATGGCCATGGCAATCCGCGCGCTATTCGCAAAGACCTCTGGCTCTTATGAATCCGGGCGTCCTGATATTTATTTCCTGGGGATCGCTGAAAACAGAGCAATCTTCAACTGAGAGACCAGAAGGAGAAACCCGGAGCTCAAGGCCCGAGACCTCAGGGGAGTAATCCATCAGGCAATTCAGGCCCTTCCCCTCAGGGGAAATCTTCAGCACGAGGAAATTCGTGAGTATTGAAACAGATGTTGTCCCGGCAATCACAAGGCCCCCATCTTTTGCCTGAATCAACGAGGAGGCCATGTCCCTTTCACTGTTATCTCCGAAGGTTTTCGCCCAAGCGAGCTCTCCTGATTCGGTTACCTTAACCACCAGAATGTCCTGTGACCAACCCCTCGGTATCTCAGCAAAGCACGCCGCGACGAGGCCCTTGTCTCTGGCCTGCACCAATGAACGGGCCTCCTCCCAGTTCTCTGGAAGCCCCAATCTCTTTGCCCACATCAGAGAGCCATCAGGCCTGAGCCTGATAAAGAGAGCGTCTCGGTCCCCATCAGGCACAAAGCTATCCGTCCAGCCTGAGATAAAATAACCTTTTTTATCTGCCTGGACTAAAGAAAATGCCTCTTCGTATGCATCAAAGCCGTAAGCATTAGCCCACTTCAACGAACCGTCGGCCGATACCCTCATAACCAGGACATCCTCTCCGCCGGACCCGAAGCTGGTCGTGGTTCCTGCAATAACATAGCCGTCCTCAACCATCACAGCAGAGCGAGCGCTCTCGTTCCCTTCACCCCCATAGGCCTTGGCCCATATGGGATTCCCCCTCGGATCTGTTCTGATGACCAGCACATCGCTCTCCCCGGCCCCATAGCTCCTCGTCTCCCCGATCAAGAGATAACCGCCTTCCTTTGTCTGGATTATTGAATTCGCCTCATCGTGAAGCCTGCCACCATAGCTTCTCGCCCACTCAACAGAGCCATCGGGCTTCAGTTTGACGAGCAAAAACTCGGACTTGACATTCAGGGGATACCATGTGGAGCCAGCGAGCGCGTAGCCTCCATCGCTCGTCTGAATGAGGAAGGAAAGATGGCCGACTGTGGTCTCGTATATCTTCGCCCACTCCAGAGAGCCTTCCTTTGAGAGCTTTATAAGGAACAGGTCCGGGTTCGTGGTCTGGGGGTCCTCTATATCTCCTCCTATTAGGTATCCACCATCGGATGTTTGGATCACCGAGCTCGCGTATGCCTCTGCGTCAACGGTCAGAAGCTCAGCAAACCAATGGGTTGATAGGATAAAAATGGGAAGCATGAGGTTATTCCATAGGCCTTTTCAGGCCATGTTTCCTGGCTGTCTCTTTGGCTATCTCGTATCCAGCGTCCGCGTGCCTGATGACGCCAATGCCCGGATCATTCGTCAATACACGCTCAAGCCGGACATCCATCTCCTTCGTGCCATCAGCAACAACAACCATTCCAGCGTGAAGGGAGTATCCTATGCCAACGCCTCCTCCGTGGTGGAAGGAAACCCATGTGGCCCCTGATGCGACATTGAGCATGGCGTTCAGGATGGGCCAGTCAGCGATGGCGTCAGAGCCGTCAGCCATTGCCTCTGTTTCCCGGAACGGGGACGCGACGGACCCGGTATCGTGGTGATCCCGGCCTATCACAATAGGAGCCTTCAATTCCCCCTTTCTTACCATTTCGTTTATCGCCAGGCCGAACTCAGCTCGCTCCCCCTGACCGAGCCAGCATATCCTCGCGGGAAGACCCTGAAACTTCACCCTTTTCCCAGCGAGCTCTATCCAGCGCCTGAGGTGATCGTTGTCCGGAAAGAGCTCAAGAACCTTCCTGTCCGTCTTGAATATATCCTCAGGCTCACCAGAAAGCGCTACCCACCTGAAAGGGCCTGAACCCTGCGCGAAAAGATCCCGGATGAAATGCGGAACATAGCCTTTTATCTCAAAAGCATCTGAGACCCCGGCCTCATAAGCGAGACGCCTCAGGTTATTGCCGTATTCAAAGGTTATTGCGCCTTTTCTGAGGAGCTCCAGCATGGCTGAGACATGTCTTGCCACGGAATCCTTTACCCTGGCTATGTATTCATCGGGTTTCTTTCGGAGCTCAGCGGCCTCCTCCACCGTATACCCAGAGGGAATATATCCGTTCAGGGGGTCGTGAGCCGCGGTCTGATCAGTAAGGATGTCCGGAACGAACCCCCTTTTGACCATCTCGGGAAGGACATCGGCTATGTTGCCGAGGAGGCCAACCGAGAGCGCTTCCCCTTTATCAGCCGCTTTCGTGGCAAGCTCTAGCGCCTCATCAAGGCTCCTAGTTTCCTTATCAAGATACCCGTGCTTTAGCCTCCGTTCTATTGCCCAAGGGTTGACCTCAACCGCTATCATTACCCCACCGTTAAGGGTAGCGGCAAGGGGCTGAGCTCCACCCATCTCCCCCAGACCAGCAGTGACAACTATTCTGCCCTTGAGGGTGCCCCCAAAGAACTTTCTCGCGGCCGCGCCGAATGTCTCGTAGGTTCCCTGGAGGATGCCCTGAGTCCCTATGTATATCCAACTGCCAGCCGTCATCTGGCCATACATGATGAGGCCTCGCTCCTCAAGCTCGCGGAAATATTCCCAGTTCGCCCACTTACCAACGAGGTTTGAGTTAGCTATGAGGACACGGGGGGCCCACTCGTGCGTCTTGAAAACCCCAACTGGTTTTCCGGACTGAACGAGAAGGGTCTCATCAAGCTCAAGCTCTCTTAGCGCCTGAAGTATCGCGTGGTAAGCCTCCCAGCTCCTCGCGGCTCTGCCTGTTCCGCCGTAGACTATGAGGTTTGCTGGGTCCTTCGCGACCTCAGGGTCAAGGTTGTTCATCAGCATGCGCATGGGAGCCTCTGTCTGCCATGACTTGCATGTCAGCTGAGTGCCCCTCGGGGCTCTTACGGGTTTGTATTCGTGAACGGCCATTTTTCGCCTCCTATGTGGGGATAGCTTAAAGCAAGGTCCTGGTATGGTGCAATATCAATCGGTCTCCGTGCCACTGCCATCCTTGTCTCTCATTCACGGGTTATCTTATACTCTATGCCTATGGATTGGAAAGCCTTTCACGATAGGACAAAGATAATCAAGGCGAGACCCCCGAGGCCCGAATTGACCCCCACCAGGGGCGAGATCCCTCTCCCTCCTGTCCCGGAGCTGAGAATGCCCTTATCCGACACGATCAAGGCCAGGAGGTCAATCCGCTCCTTCACCGGGGACCAAATAACCCTTTCCGAGCTCTCAGCTCTACTTTTTTACACGGGTGGTATAACCGGAGATAAGCAGGGTATACCCCTCCGGGCCGCGCCCTCAGCTGGCGCCAGGCACCCTACCGAACTCCTCGTTGTGGCCTACCGGGTTGAGGGGCTTGAACCAGGTTTATATCGCTACGATTGGCTACATCACAAGCTCTGGGCCCAGGCTACGGGAGATCTGGCCAGGTCCCTTGAGATAGCCTGCCTTGAACAAGAGTTCGTGGGGGATTGCTCCTGCGTGATTGTCTTCACATCAAAGATCCAGAGGACACTTGACAGATACGGAGAAAGAGGATTCAGATACGCTGTAATGGACTCTGCTGCGGCCGCCGAGAACCTCTCTTTGGTCGCTGTCGCGCTCGGTTATGGCACGGTCTGGGTTGGCGCTTTTGATGATGACGCGGTCTCAGATATCCTGGGCTTGCCCGAGGACGAACTGCCCATGCTCCTTTTGCCGGTGGGGAGGCCTAGATGACCTTCGGGTTAAGGGTTATGGGTTATGGATTGGTTTGCCTTGCTCTCGCGAGCGGTTGCAAGGCCCACGGCGCGGCCCCGGCGGAGGATCCGAAAACCGCCTGGCGAGCCTTCTACGAGATAACAAGGATAAGGGTAGGCGAACCAAAAGTGAGCCTGAGGGATACATCATCTGAGATACTCCTTCCACCGCGGCCGGAGCTGAGCATGAGCCTCTCTTCGGCAATAAGATCCAGGAGGTCAAGACGGGAGCTATCAGAGGAACCCATAACCCTCTCGGAGCTTTCCGCGCTGGTCTATTACTCTATCGGAATAACCGGCGAATCCAACGGCCACGCGCTCAGGGCCGCGCCCTCGGCTGGCGCGCTCTATCCGACCGAGCTCATAGTTGCTGTCCATGAGGTTGAAGGCTTGGAACCAGGATTATACAGGTATGATCCACAGAGGCATAGTCTCTCCTTCTACAAAAAGGGTAAAGTGGCGTCAATTCTGCCAGGAATAGCCATAGGACAAGCCCACGCTGGCAGAGGCGCTTGCGCGGTGATAATAACATCAAAGGTCCAAAGGAGCATGGGCAAGTATGGACAACGAGGGTTTCGCTACGCGCTTATTGATGCGGGCGCGGCCTGCGAGAACCTTTACCTGGCCGCTGAGGCTCTTGGACTTGGAACCGTTGCGATAGGCGCCTTCGGGGACGAGGCCCTCGCGAATCTTTTGGGCCTAGAGGAAGACGAACTGCCCCTGCTAATAATGCCAATAGGGCACATCCAGGAGAGATAATGTTAACTACCCACCTTCTGCTCGCGGCAGAAAACGCCTTTCTCGGTTCGGCTGGGTTTTTCTGGGCAAGGCCTGACCTGGTGGTCATATCGGGGGAGCTGGGCCAAAGGATATGCTGGGAGAAAGCAGGACTTGAGGTTCGCTTTGCTTATTGGGATATAGCGAGGGGTGATCTAAACGGCGAGGGGCACGAGCTTTATCCATCAAGGGCATACATGGAGCTCGCGCCAGGGCCACTTTGTTTGAGGATCGGGAGGCAGGGGTTAACTTATGGGGATGGGCTATGGCTCTCTGACCTGGATATGGGCGCGGATGGCGCGAGGATCAGCCTGGAATTTCCCAACATCAGGGCAGATATGCTCTGGTTCATGAGATCCGACAGCATATTGCCGGGGGCCCGGCCGGACAGGAACCTCGCGGGATCATATATCTGCATAGGACCAGAATGGTTCTGTATTGATTTTTATGGGGGCCTGGAAACCCAAGCGTTTCCGGATCGTTGGTTAGGCGCCAGGTTCTACTTCAACAGGACAGGGTTCAAGATCAAAGGGGAGCTGGCCTCAAACAGGTTGGGGAACGCCTGGGTTGCTGAAGGGGTCTTCTGGGGCCTCGGGGTCGCTGAGATAGGCGGCGGATTCTTCCATTTCTCGGAGGCCTGGCGCTCGCCCTTCTCTTATCCATATATCCTGGACGAATACTACAACGGATGGACGGGTTTCGGGGACGCTCTCACCTGGGACGCGATGACGGATACCATCCTGCCCCCTTATGTCTCATCCGGAAACGGAGGCCCTTATGGCATATACTGGATGGACATGCACTCTTTTGAGGCCGCTGACATCTCGGTTCTCTTCGGGATAACGCCGGAGCTCTCAGGGAGGCTTGACGGCTTGGCGTATCTCTATCTCCCCGACCGTGAGGAAATAGGAGAGGAGCTGAGCTTGAACCTGTTCTACGATGTTGAAGGGTTCAGGTTCGGCGTGGGAGGGGGATACATGATCCCAGGAGAATTCCTGAAGGGCCTAGGCCGTGAAGACCCGTATTGGACGATAAGGGCCTGGGCCTTCAGGGGATTTGAAATAGGATTATGAGAGGCTTTTCTAAGAAAATCTTATTGGCGTTTGCTTTGATATCCTTGGGTTGTAGGGCTGAGAGGCCACGCGAGATCGTTTATCAGAAGCCTTATCTGAGCCGCCAGGAAACGGTATGCGTCCTGGGCGGCACTAGCAACGAAAATGGCTTCTCTGTCCTCGCCACGAGTGATGGCGGGTCCATAGTCACTGGCTACACCGCCAGCTTTGGATATGGCGCTAAGGACATCCTCATAGCGAGGCTTGATTCCCTCAATAACCCCGTTTGGGTTAAGGTAATAGGCGGCCCCGAGGATGATGTGGCTCACTCTCTCGCTCGGGCTGATGGAAACGGGTTTATGGTTGTCGGATGGACATACAGCACGCCGGACAAAGACGCGGACATACTCCTAGTGAACATTGATCAATCGGGCAAAGTAATCTGGATGAAGACCCTTGGAGCCGAGGGAAGCGAGGTTGCTCGTTGCGTTGTTCCTTTTGGAGATGGTTTCCTATTGGTCGGAATGAGCACTCCGCCCGGCTCCTCTGCCTTGTCGGAGAGCGAGGGGCTCCTGGTGAGGATAGGGCCTTCTGGAGAACCCCTTTGGGCCAAAAAGGTCTCGGGTGGGTTCGCTTACGAGATGAAGTCAGTCGCCCAGGTTCCCGGAAATAGGTTCGCGGTAGTGGGTATAGCTGGGAATTACGCTAGCGCGGATATTGACCTCTTCGTTGGGGTCTATGACTCCCTGGGTAACTCAATTTGGAGTAAAGTTCTAGGGGAGGTTGGAGCAAAGCAGTGGGACCAAGGGCTTTCTGTTATTGGCACCGAGAGCGGGGGCCTCATATCTGCCGGATTCACAAAGGGGTTTTCCGCGGACACTCAGGATGTCTTTCTATGCGGGTTTGATAGCTCAGGGAACCTTTTATGGGCAAGGATATATGGCGGCGATGATGCTGATTATTGTTTTTCAATAACCCCAACCAACTATGGGTTTGCTCTCGCCGGATACACTTTCAGCTTCGGACTAAGGAGGTGCAACATGCTTCTTAGCGGTTTTGACTCCCTCGGCAATCACCTTTGGACGAGAACAATAGGCTGGGCTGGAGGTGATTGGTGCTACGGCATGACCAGGACAAGTGAGGGCGAGTTCGTTTTGGTGGGGAGGACATGGAGCTTCGGTTCGGGCGGATACGATCTCGCGGTCTACAGAGTGAACCCAGATGATACCCTTAACCTAATGATCAGGTGCAGAAACCCTCTCATCAGGGAGGTCTCTCCAGAGCTCCTCGCGGAGAAACCCGAGGCTGTCCCGATCGTCTTGAATCCCAAAAAAGCGAGCCTTAAAACCGCGGATCTAACCCCTGTTATCAGAAAAACCGAATGAGGGTTTCATCCTGTGCTCCCGCCAAAGCCGGTTCCTGAACTCCTTGTAGACCTCCCTCGCGCTCTCGGTTTTTCCGGATGAGACGAGGACATTTATGTATGCGCTCGCTATGGCGTTATCCTTGGGAAATGCCAGATAAAGCTTCTGGGCTAATTCAAGGGCCTCTTGTTTTCTGCCGGAACTGAGGAATATCTGGGTAGCCTTCTCAACAGCCCACCTGAACCTGTGGCGCAGTTCAGATCTGTGCTCCTCTATGAACCGATCATACCTGTCCTCGGGTAGGAGGTCCCCGCGATAGAGCTCAATAGCCTCAAGGCACTTCTCAAGCTGAAGGCACGGGTTAGCCTCCAAAGATTCCGCTTCCCTCATCAGCCTCCTGAACTCGTGGACATCAACCCAGAGCTCCTGACTCTGCTTGAGGGAATAACACCCCCCTTTTGAGACGAGAAGGCCGGAAAGCTTTCCGAGCTCCTTCCTGATGGCGCTAACGAGCGGATAAAGCCTGTCCATTCCTTTCTTGGGGTTCGCCCTGGGCCAGAGAAGCCATACGAGGTAATCGGCCTGAAGAGGCCTACCCTCGTTGAGTAAGAGATACTTGAAGAGGAGGAGGGCTTTCTTCGAGCGCCACTTCTCTGGAGGCTTCATGCCGGGGAGATTCATCCCCCTAAGCATGCTTATTTTTATCCCTAAGCCCTTTTGTCGGCTGGTTTCAAAAAGGGGCACAAGGACATCCCCCGTGAAATCCCTGAAGAAGAAGTGGTTCTCCAGAAAAGCCCTGTATAGGCCGAACTTTGGCCTTATGCGCTCAATGGCAGTCCAGAACCCCGGCGCGTCGTGCTTTTTGGCGAGCATGGCCGCTATGAGGTAGACAATAAGGGCCTCCTGGGGCTGGTTGACGCCGATGTAAGCATCGCCGGCCTCAATGAGGCCGGATATCACTCTTGAAAATCTTCCGGTTTCCCAAAACGAGAGCGAACAATACTCCGTCAATCCGGCCCTCCCCTCCGGAGTTTTTTGGGCAAGAAGAATAGCCCTCTTCGCTAGATCCGCGTTGATTGGTTTTCTCGCGCCAGCAATGAGCCTGATCCTCTCCACCTTATTCAGGTAAAAGAGGGCATAAGCTGTCTCTCCAGCGATCTCTTGCTCAAAAGCAGACGCGTAGATAGCCAAAGCCCCATCCACATCCCCCATAGCCTCCCTAGCGCATCCCAAGACCTCAAGGGCCAAAGAGAGCTTGAATGGTTGAGCGTAATCCTCGTTTTTGTGCTTAATGATCTCGCGAGCGAGTTCCTCCGCCTTAGCAAAATTCCCCTTAAAGAGCTCCAAAAGAGCCTGCACATGAAGGGCTTTGATGAGTGGTAGTCCTGAGAGGCCCTCTAGATGGCTCAAAGTATTCTCAGCCTCCGCGAGATCCTCTGCGAAGAAATTGGTGTAAGCCAAGAGTATGAGGGCTTCATCCCGCTTGCCGGTCTCGGAAGCAAACTCAAGGTGTTTCAGGACCGCAGACCGGGCCCCAGAAATATCGCCCGTGACCCTGAGAGCCCAACTCATGTGCGACCAAGCCATGGTAAGGAAGTAGGGGTTTGATGTGGAGGATATGACCCTTCTCGCTATCTTCATGGCCTTTACAGAATCCTCCTTTACCCTGTAGTAATATTCCTCAAGCAGATAGGACAATACCCCCCTTTCACCGCCAACCTCTCTGAGCTGTGAGACATACTCCCAAAATCCCTCATTTTCCCCTGAAAACAAGAGCCCTGTTCCCTTATTCCACATCTCTCTGAGCTCCTCAATCTCCACCATGAGATTATAGATCAGAAATAAGCCTGAAATCAAACTCTTGCGCTAAATGAACCCCGATCTGTATTGGAATTTTCTAAGGTCAGCGATTAACAATAACGCCCTTCAGACAAAGAACGATGGAGGTGTTCAAAAGATGAATTGCGCCATTATGAGCTGTCTTCTGGCCCTTTTCCTAAAGGGCTACATGTCTGGGTCTGATGTCAGCAGAAGCCCCTCCTTCCTGGTGCAGATGCCCGACGGCGGATACGCCCTGAGGGGCTGTGTCTACAAGAGCTTTTCATCCGAGTATGATGGGGCAATCGTGCGCCTTGATGCTTCAGGCGAAAGGCTCTGGTCAAAGAGATACGGCTGGGATACTGATCATGAGTATTTCAGGTCCATAGCCAGGGTATCCGATGGAATACTGGTCGCAGGTTATACGAGAACCATAGGAAACATGGATGGGTTCGTGATAAAGACGGATCAGAACGGCTCTTTGTTATGGTCACTGGCATACGGCGGCACGAGCAGCGATTGGCTCAACAGGATAATCCCAACATCTGACGGGAGCTTCTTGGCAGTGGGCGGCACATACAGCTTCGGGTCTGGCGGGGATGTAATCATTCTCAAAATATCCTCCTCTGGCTCTGTTCTCTGGGCAAAATACTTTGGAGGAACGGGCTACGATGAAGCATACGATTGCGTTGAGGTATCTGATGGATACCTTATAACAGGGTATCTCAGTTCGGGTTCAGACAGAGAGGTTCTGCTCGTGAAGCTCTCCACGAGCGGGACGCTCCTGTGGGCTAGGGCATATGGCACTGCGTCTCAATATGAGGTGGGGCAAGCAGTTGTCGCGGTTTCGGATGGCATAGTGGTTGCCGGCCAGTATAATTCTTATTCCTCCGGTGATGCCATGCTAATGAAAACCGACCTCTCGGGAAATCTCTTGTGGGCAAACTCATACGGCGGCGGTTCAGGGGACCTCTTCTATGGTTTGGTATCTGATGGGAGTGATCTCGTGGCCACGGGAACCACCGCTAGCTTTTCCGGTAGCTACGATATCTTTATTCTTAAGACAAATTCTGGTGGTTCGGTGATCTGGGCGAGAAGGTATGATTACGGCTGGGATGAAGGTTACGAGACAATACCCGTGTCCGGAGGATATGCTGTGGGGTGTGGGGTTGGGGCCTATCATTCCGTTTTAACAGTGGACCCAAGCGGAAACTTTCCCGGCTGTGTTGTTGATGTTCCCATAACCCCCACAAGTCTCGCTTTCACGACTACAACCCTGAGCCTTTCTTTGAACACACCCTCAGGGATGTCAACCGCAACCCCTCCCCCAGTAAACGATCTCACGCCCACAAAAAACGAGTTCTGTTCCCCCTCCGCTATTGTTGAGGATGCGGCCGTTGGAAATAATCTGCTGTTCTGTTCCCCGATTGCGGGCGGAATCTTGTTCCGTTCCAAGGATAATGTGTTTTTGAGGGTCTACTCGGCAGATGGAAAGATGGTATGGTCAGGCCAGGTAAACGAGGGCGAAAAACGGATTAACCTTGAACCCGGGGTCTATCTCTGGCAGGGGGGCGAATACAGGGGCACGGGAATAGTCAGGTAAGGGATAAAAAGCCTAGCCGGACAAAATCCTCCTGCACCTCCTGTTCCGGCCGGGGATTTTCTATCTCAATATGACCTTGAGCGCAGTGGGCCTTTCGCCTGAGAGGAAGATGTAATAGACGCCAGATGAGAGTCCCCTAAACTCAGCCCTTCCGTTATTTAGGGATTCAAGGCCGAGCCTCCTTCCGTCAGATGAGTATAAGGAAACCTCAGCTTCGTGTCCGGGCCAGGATACCCAGATGAGGCCCCTCCCTGAACCGAAGCTGGGCTTTTCGGGATCGTGATACTGGGCATCTTCAACCGAAAGGGGTTGTGTCTCAAGCTGAACCCTCTCAAGCCAAGGCATATACGCAGGGTTATCCCAGAGGAACTCTGCCCTATATTGGATGTCCCTAGCAGGGAAATAGGGGGATTCACTCACAAGCTCCCCGTTTGAAACCTCTCGCCAGCCCGACCACGGAGATGAGGCATCCCACCTAGTCCTTATATACATCCTCACACGAGCGCCGACCTGGTTGTCCTCCCAAGCTATCCAGGATAGCGTAGCCTGGGTCTGGAGGTTCGTGTGAGAAAACACCCCTGACTCATACCACGCGTATGGTGACCTGTCATATACATTCCCGCACTCACGGAAGCCGCCGTGGTGATCGTCAGTAACAGGGAGAGACTGCATGCTATCGTAGACCACGGAGGAGCCAGAGAGCCTTACTCCCCAGAGCACATAGGACTGAAGCCCATATCCACAGCCGTTATTAGCGAATATCTCAGGCTTGCCGTCTCGGTTGAAATCCCAGACGAATCCGCCAGTGTAGTATTGCTGGGGGCCGAAACCGGTTGAATTGGCATCAGAAAAATAAGGGGACGACCCGGAGTTGCGATACATCAGAAGCTGGAATTGCTCGTTTCTTCCCGGCCTCCCCCTGAAAAAGACAAGGTCAAGCCAGCCATCACCGTTGAAGTCATAGGCCGCACTGCCACCATAGCAGTGTCCAACATTGAGCGAGATGCTGTTGCCGGAGCTGAATGTGCCGTTGTTTGAGAAATAGACCTTGGAGGGCGGCGCGCCCAGAGGCCACGGGCCGTATCCGGACCGGACTATGTCTATCCAGCCATCCCGATTGAAATCCCCAAGGGTAACGCCGTGGGAATAGCCTGAGCCATCAACATGGCTCCATGTAGTATTGTCCCCGAGGTCTCTTGGGGTTGCATCCCCCCAGAGGATTGTTATCTCGGCCGCGATCAGGCTTCCCGTCGGTAGAACCACATCCGGCCAACCGTCCTTGTTCAGGTCCGCGACCTCAATGTTGTGGCCGACCGTGTTTAGGCTTCTGGTTGATCTATTGCCAGAGGAATAGCCGCCCGGGCCTCCCCAGTAGACATAGAGGGTTCCGTTGTCTCCGGCCAGCAATATATCCAGGTAAGAGTCCTTGTCCAGATCGTAGACATAGACAGCCTCAGCGTTGCCGTTGGGCAGCCGGGTCGTGTCAGAGGGCGAGTAGCCCGTTGGACTTCCCCAGTATATCGTACACTTGCCGCCGTCGGTTCCCCAGCCGGAGTGGATGAGCTCTGGCCATCCATCCAGGTTAAGGTCAGCCATGTCCATGTTCCCGCCGGAGTCGGATTGGGTCTGCCAATAGTTGCCTGAAGAGTATCCGGTCGCAGAGCCAAACCATAGCTTTATGTAGCCTCCTGCCCCGCCTATTGCTACCGCTGACATGAGGTCATAGTAGCCGTCCCGGTTCGCGTCAAACCTCGGATAAATCTCAACCGCGCCGGAATCCGAAGGGTTCGCTGACTCAACTTGAAGCCTCCGCGACACATAGATCAGGGGATCCCACTGGCCGTCAGAAAAATGGGCCGGGGTAGTCTCCAAGTAAAAGGCTCCTATCAGAAGCATCAGCATGATCCAAACCTCCTCTTATCAGTCATCGCCAATTATTTACCCGGAGGAGGTGGTGTGTCAAGCTGACGGAGGAAACCGGGCCGCGGAGGCAGGAGGGGGATATACGGCCCGGGGGAGTTGATTCTTGAACCAGAGACCGAGCAAAAGCTACTCAGGATGTCCAGAGCACAGATAGACAGGCTCCTCAGACCCCACCGCCAGAGGCTCAAGATCAAGAAGACCCAGAGAAGGTATTGGGCATTCACGGAGGATGGGAGGAGCCGGATGAGCTAGTTGAGTATCTGATGAACCAGAAGAACGAGTAGAGGTTAACGCACGCGAGGGCATTCCCTCGTGTGCTCTTCAATTTCACATAAGTTCCAGAGCAAATTGCTCCGGGCCGAGTCCACACTTTATCCTTTCAGTATGAAGACTCTCCTGGTCACCGGCGGCGCCGGGTTCATGGGCTCTGATTTCGTCAGGAAGATGCACGATAAGCACGAGGACTGGCACATCATCGTCCTTGACGCTCTGACATATGCTGGTAATCCAGAAAACATCCCTCAGGAGATAAAGGAAAGCCCCCGTTTTGAGTTCTGGTATGGGGATGTGAATGACCTGCACCTCGTTAATGAGCTGGTCTCCCGATCCGACTATGTGGTTCACTATGCCGCGGAAACGCATGTCTCTCGCTCGTTGTATAACGATAGGGTCTTCTTCACGACCGATGTCCTCGGAACGCAGTCCGTTGTCTCAGCGGTTTACAGGTGGGCAAAGAAGATAGAGAGGTTCATTCACATATCAACATCCGAGGTATACGGTTCTGCAATAACTGAACCCATGAACGAGGACCACCCCCTCATGCCCACAACCCCTTACGCGGCCGCTAAGGCAGGAGCGGACAGGCTAGTTTGGTCATACCTCGTTTCATACAAGATCCCCGGAGTGATAATCAGGCCTTTCAACAACTATGGGCCATATCAGCACCTTGAGAAGCTCGTCCCGAGGCTCATCACGAGCGCGCTACTGGGAGAACCCTTAACGGTATTCGGCACTGGCCACGCTTCACGGGACTGGCTATTTGTTGAGGATACAACGAGGGGCGTTGAAGCCGCGCTCCTTGCGCCCCCCGAGCGCGTGATTGGTCAGGTAATCAACCTAGGAACGGGAAGGGCAACGAGCGTTCTCGAGATGGCGAGGGCGATCATCAGGTTGCTGGGAAAATCAGAGGAATGCCTCCTCCACATGCAGGAGAGACCAGGGGATGTCCAGCGTCACATCGCTGGGATAGCAAAAGCAAAGGAACTCCTCGGATGGGAACCCGAGGTTGAGCTTGAGGATGGGCTTCTACGGACTGTCCAGTGGTATAGGGAGAACGAGCAGTGGTGGCGGCCTCAGCTCTGGATGCGTTCGGTCAAGATAAGGCTCCCTGACGGCTCTGTGGCATACTACTGATATGCCGAAAAGCGCGATTGTCCTCGGAGCAGGAGGAGCAAGGGGTTTTGCGCACATGGGTGTTCTGTATGCCCTTGAGGAATTGGGTCTAAAACCGGACATCGTTGTCGGTTGTTCAATGGGGGCGCTGATAGGAGCGCTTTATGCTCTGAGGGGCTCTTTTCAGGAGGCCGAACGCGTTCTCAGGGACATGGAGAAGAAGGTTGATCCCCTGAAACACTCGGAGGTTGAGGGTTATCTGAGCGGATACTTTCGGGAGACAAAAATTGAGGATATGGACCTGCGTTTTGCTTGTGTGGCCGCTGATATAACGAGGCGTGGCGCGGTTTTCTTGCCCTGGCTCGCGAGGGAGGTTGTCTTCGCTCAGGGGGCTTTATGGCCAGCAATTAGGGCCTCAATCGGAACCCCAATAATATTCCCGGAGCTTCGTTATCAAGGGATGATCCTGGTGGACGGCGGGATACTGGATCCCATACCAGCATGGGTCGCAAAAGAGCTCGGCGCAGAAAGGGTTTTATCGGTTGAAATAGCCTCGGTTCCCAGACCCGGAAGGCTTATCAGGCGAGGGATATTTGCCCTGTGGGGATACAGAACCCACAAGGCGAGGAAATCGGCCATGGCTGTTTCGGATACATACATCAGGATAAGGCTTCCTTATCGTTCTCTGGACTTCCATAAAGGGGAAGAAATAGCGAGGGCCGGATACAGGGCCTTCATGAGGGCATTTAAAAAATCTGCATAGCTCATTGTGGATGGGCTTTTTTGTCCATGTGGCTTCTCGTGAACTCCAATGGGCACCCAATATTCCCTTTAGGGAATATTATCCTGCGGTAAATCAAAGGGGTAAATTTGAATAATAACCCTTATCCCATTTATACTCTAGCCATGAAACACGAGGAGCGTATTGAGGATTATGTTTGCTTGAGGTATAAGCAGAGGGAAGAAGAGGAGGTCTTTGAGGAAGTAGAGACCCTCCGGACGGAGATGCAGAATCCGAGGACAAAAGACTTGGACAAGCTCCCCACTAAAGGGGTTCTTGAGCTCATAAACGCTGAGGATCACCTGGTCGCGCCTGCTGTCAAGGCCGCGCTACCTGAGATAACGAAGGCCACTGAGGACATGATAACCTCTCTGAGAGCAGGAGGCAGGATAGTCCATGTTGGCGCTGGCGCGTCTGGAATGGTTGCGGTTGCTGATTCAACTGAGATGACCCCAACCTTCTCGGTTCCATACTGGCGTTTCATAGGGGTGATAGCCGGTGGGCCCGGAGCCGCGGTCAGGAGCTCGCCTGGCGCTGAGGACAACGAGGTGTGGGCCGAATGGGACATGAAGGCCTTGAACCTCACCCCCAACGACATGGTCATAGGTCTCTCCGCCTCAGGGAGAGCGCCCTATGTGCGCACGGCCCTGAAATTTGCCAAAAGCAGGGGATGCCGAACAGCACTGATTACAACCAATCCTGAGAGGAACTTTGACGAATCCTTCATTGATACGGTCATAGTAGCTGATGTCGGGCCAGAGGTTATAGCTGGTTCAACCAGGATGAAGAGCATGCAGGCTCAGCTCATGATCGTCCACATGATGTCAACCGCGGCCATGGTCCGCCTCGGAAAGACCTATGGTAACATCATGGTGGATGTCTGTGCGGCAACGGAGAAGTTGGTTCAGAGGGCGAAGAAGATAATAATGCTCATGACAGGCCTGGATTATGAGGCCGCGACAAAGCTCCTAATGGAAGCCGGCGGCTCCGCGAAGGTCGCGATAGTCATGCACAAGAGAGGGGTTGATAGGCTTGAGGCCAGGCGCATTCTGGCCGAGAACAACGGGTTCCTCAGGGGCGCGCTTGGTGAGGAGTGATCTTGGGCTTCGGAATAAGGCCTGATAGGGCTATAGGGTAAAGAAGGGGAATAACCGGTAGGGAATACCTCACCAGGGCTGGGGACATTACGGTGTGCGCCAGGGCGAAATAGATGAAAACCAGGGCTATCGCCCAGAGAGAGGGCTCTCTGTTCTTGATGAGACCCCAGAACGAGAGCGCTATAACAATGCCGGTGAATACAGCATACGCTACGGTTTTTCCCGATGGTCTTGTCCCAGGATAGGGCATGTTGAAAGCGAATCTGAGAGGGTTCAGGCTCATGACCGAGAGGGCCCTTATTGGGTCTCTGAGAAAGGCCTCTCTAGCCATCTCCGCGTAGAGCCTATCCAGCTGGGCCTCGTTCAAGGATTGATGGAGGGTGGTAGGTTCTATTCCCTTTCTGGCAAGGAAGCCAGGGATTGAGTCCCACTCCTGGCCCTCTGGAACGCCGGTGGCTGTCAAATAGAGCGCCCTTCCACCTGCCGTGCTTGATATTACTGGCCAACCAAGAGCGTTCTGGTTCCTTATGGCCCAGGGGGAGAGGATCAGGAATCCAAAGAGAATCAAGGCGAAAAAGGGCCATATAGCATGCTTCCTCATGAAGACAAGGAGTATAATGCCAAGAGCTATTATCAGACCGGCCCCAGTCGGCCTGGTGAGGCCGGAGAGGCCGGAGCATACCCCTGCCAAGATAGCCCACCAGGGGCCCTTTTTCACCGCGAGGACCGTAAACAGGACCGCCAGCAAGAGAAGGGGTGCAAAGAGGTTCTCAGAGAGCAGAAGACCAGCAAGCTCAACATGCGGCGGCGAGAGTGCAAGGAGACCAGCCCCCAAGCCGGAGCAGACCCTTCTCAGGCCGATTGTTTCTCCGATTAGAAAGAGGGTTAGAGCGCAAAGGCCCCAGAGTATAGCCTGTATCAACCTCACGGGGAGATACCTTTGACCAAAGGCCTTGTAGATTCCGGCTAGAAACAGGGGATATCCGGGAGGATAGACCGCTGAAGGGGAACTCGTGTCCGTGAAAAAAGGAGGAGCAATTGGATTGGCGTAGCCGGAACCGGGCACGAGGACATAGGGCTTGCCCTGAAGGATCCGGGCGGCTAATGCATCGTAAGCGGCCTGATCCAAAAGAAGCGATTCCTGTTGGGGAACAACCAAGACATAAGCGAGCCTCACGCCCGCACTGAGCGCGAAAAGCCCAAGGCACCACTTAAGCATGAAAAATTACTCTCAGGGCTCGTGTCATTTCCCCCGTATCACCAGTTTCCCTTTGTGAGGCCCAGCGAGCCAGACATAGACCCCGGTTTTAAGCTTTATCCTGTTCTCACCCCTAAAGAGCTCAGCCGAGCAGGCCAGCCTCCCATCAGCCGAGTAGATCCTCAGGGGAATATCGCCAGGAGAAAGGAATATCGCGGCGCCCAGCCCAGCGCGAGCGATAACCCCTGGAAAGCCTCCGGGGTTCTCGTTCCAGGCCACATTTTCCGTTGTATCAACAGAATCCTCAACAACATAGGCTACGCCCCCTTTTTCCCTACCCCCAAAGGGCTCCGAAAAGGGCGCGCCAATTACCACATCATCCTCGCCATCCTGGTTCATGTCCCAGAGAAGAAGGCCTCGGCCCAGCTCGTCCCTCGGTTCAGCCCCGAAAAAGTGGTAAACTCCGGGCTCATCTTCATCAACCCTAACTGTCTCAGGAAAAGGCGAAAGAACCAGATAAGCCTGGCCAGCGTCCGCGCGACCCATGATATCGTATGTTGGCGCTGAGACCAGAAGATCAGAGCGGTCATCGTGGTTGACGAACCCAGCCGAAAGCCTCCAGGCCAAAAGAGCGTTTGCCTGACTGCCGATGATCCTCGTTATCCTCGTGGCCATTGCCATGTCCAGGGTTTCACTCTCCAAGGGGAAATACAAGATGTATGCCCTCCCCGCGTTCACCTCTGGTTCCCCAAATGCGCAAGCCCCAACAGCGAGATCCAAAAGCCCATCCCCGTTGAAATCCCCTGCAGAAAGGGAATTTCCCAGAGAACCGTATTCCCTCTCGCCGAACACCAGGGCCAAACGCACCTCATCCGTGTAAAGCATGTCAATCACATCCGGAATGGTAGCCTGGCCGTAAAGGATGTAAAAGCCCCCAGCGCCCTGACGATAGCTGAGCCCAATAGCGCCTATAGCGAGGTCATCCATGCCATCCCCGTTGAAATCAGCCGCGGCAAGGGAACTACCTATCTGGTCATAGCTGAGAGCGCCCTGAATCGTCTTCACACTGTGCCATCCGTCCAGGTATTCAACGGAGTTGAAGCGCTCGCGCCCCATTATTATGTAGACTATGCCTGCTTTCTCCCTCCAGTAAAATGTTGCCCCTGGTGCGCCAGCGGCAAGGTCAGGATAGCCATCGCCGTTGAAGTCGCCAACAGCAAAGGAGCTACCGAGCATGCAGTGGTAATAGAGGCCTGGGCAGTAGACTATCCTCTGAGCCCATAGGTTTCCCCAGAGATCAAGGCTGTCAGATATAGGGCCAAGGGCTATGTAAAGGGTCCCGTTGCCATCAAGGTCGGAAAAAGCAAGGTCAGTGTAACCGTCCTGGTTGAAATCGGCTATTGCCGCGGATGTCCCAACCGAATCCCTTCCCCTTATAACGGTTCTCCTTCCGGAGGGCCAAAGGAGATCGGTCGTATCCCCAAGAGGGCCATATATGATGTAGATCTTGCTCGCGCCAGGACACCCGACCACCAGGTCCTGGTAGCCGTCCCGATCAACATCCCCAGCCGCCAGGGCATAGCCGGAGCTGAAACCCTCATCGCCCAAAACCCTTTTTGCCCAGCTCCGGGAGAAGTCAATGGTATCCTGGAATGGATAAACCAAGAGAAAGAAAACCAGGATCACGCTGAAATTTTAAACCTCATAGAGCCCCTGTTGCAACCGGCCGGGCAGTGAAATTATAATTTGAGGCCTGCCCGGGTAGCTCAGTTGGTAGAGCAGGGGACTGAAAATCCCCGTGTCGGTGGTTCGATTCCGCCCCCGGGCATTGAAAGCGAGCACGATACCTCGGATCGTTCGTGTTCCACGAGCGTCCACCTTTAGCTGCTCGCCGAGCCAATTCACGCGAGGCGAGTCAGGAACGATTCCGCCCCCGGGCATTGAAAGCGAGCACGGCGCTACCTCGTGGTGGTGGTATTTAACATTAATCCCTGATGCAATGAGGACATCCGCTATCTCCTGCCTTATGTCTGAGAAGCGGTCTGATGAACGCGGTCTCGGGGTCAGGTAGTAGAACAATATCCATGCGCTAGATTATAATTCAACCAACTGAGCGCAAGGGTTGCCTTGGTTGGAGGCCTTGTTTTATCCTTAAGGCCAAGATGAGCAAGTGGGCCGAGTTAGCGATAATGGCTATCTCAGCGATCCTTGCTCTATCGCGCTTTGCCGGGCTTTCCAGGATGTCCATCTGGATGGATGAGGCGATGAGCTACTTCTGCTCCGAAGGCCCTTGGTTCAAAATAAGGATCCTTGAGACGACGATACCCCCCCTCTATTACCTATTTGCCAATATCTGCCTGAACATAAGGGATTCTGAGGCATTTCTCAGGCTCCCGGCGGCTGTGGCTGGCGCGCTATCGGTCCTTGCAAGCTATTTCCTGGCGAAAGAGCTGGGTTTCCCGAGGATGCAAAGGGCTTTGGTCGCGCTCTTTACCTCAGCGAGCCCCTGGCTCTTCTTTTACTCCCAGGAAGCGAGGTCATACACCCTGGTTGTGCTGTTCTGTCTCCTGGCGTCAATTGCCTTTCTCAGGTTTGAAAGGGGTAAGGCGTGGTGGTTGGCGTGCGGGGCTTTCTTGGGGCTTGGCCTCTGGTCCCAGTATGTAGTGGCTTTTTTCACGGTGGGGCTTTGGGCCTATGTCCTGGCCTTCAGGCGCGAGAGGCCAGTTATCATGGGGCTTTTGGTCTCAACCATCATAGCCTCGCTTACCTTTTTGCCATGGGCTATCTACGCCTTCGGCAACCCTCCTCCGCCTGTCTCAATAAAGAAGACCCCTCTCGGCGAGATGATGAGCTTTGTCTACGGTTGGTTTCCCTATTTCTTCGGGTTCAGCCTCGGTCCATCGGTAAGGGAAATACGGATTGAAGGCATTTGGGCCATAATAAGGGAGTGGCCCTGGCTTGCGGCCGGCGGCACGGCCGCGCTCTTGCCCGTATTGAAGATCGGATCGCTTATCCGTAATAAGGGTTTCGTCTTTATGCTTACATGCGCGCTGTTGCCGCCAGTTCTCCTTCTGGCTCTCAGCCTCTTGCCTGGCCTCAACATAACCCACCACCCAAGATACACGGCTTGGTCAGGGGTGTTTCTCCTCTTCGTGTGGTTATGGCTGGCCATGAGCTTCAAAACAAGGGCCTTGTCTTGGATCTCAACGGCCCTAATGCTTGGCCTCATGTGCGTCTCGGATCTCAATTTCTTCTTTAATAGGAGGTATTACAAGGAAGATGTCCGCTCAGCCGCGGCCCTTCTGAGAGCAAACCGCAAGGCCGATGAACCTCTTTTCGTGGCGAGCGGCAATGTCGGTCAGGCCCTGCTTTATTATTATACCGAGAGCTTTGTGGGAATAGACCGAAGCACAGATCAGGATACGATCACCTTGTCCGGGAATAGGATATGGCTCATGTTATCCAGGGAGTGGGAGGTTTCTCCTCAGCCCCTAATGAGGAGGCTTGAGATGGGTTACCGTCTCTCAGGGGATTGGGATCTCCCCGGCGTGAGACTACTTCTCTATGAGAGGCCCTGATCTGTGTCAGATCCGTGTCAGATTGTTTTATAATATATAAATCGCGTGCAAAGGAGGCTTTAGCATGTTTGGTATAATTTGTATTTTGATCTCTCAACTGCAGGGGTTCTTCGCGAAGTCCTACGGAACGGATAGGTCAAACAAGTGCTTCTCGGTGATCCAGACCCAGGACCAGGGCTACGCTATGGCCGGATACTCGGGGGAATTCTACTCAAACGGGAGTTTCCTGGTCGTAAAGACGGACTCAACGGGCGCTCTCAGTTGGGCCTATGAGTATTACCGAACAGGCGGCACATACGACGAGTTCGCTTGGCCCATAGTTCAGGCCGCTGACGGAAGCTACTATGTTGGTGGCCACGCCTTTGACGACTTCAACATCTCCAACGATATCGTGCTCATGAAGCTGAACTCATCCGGAGGAATCCTGTGGACAAAGAGCTACGGGGTTCCCTATCCCGACTATGATTACGCTCACTCGATGGTGATGCTATCTGACGGAGGCCTCGCCATTGCTGGACATACGATACCCGGCGGCCAGCAGGATATCATCGTCATGAAGCTGACGCCAAACGGGGATGTGGTCTGGGCAAAGAAATACTCCGATGTGAACCAGGATCACGCCTATGGGGTTATTCAGACATCTGATGGGAAAATAGTTGTCTCTGGGTTCACTGTGAGAAGCGGTTCCTCTGACTTTGACATCTTAGTCATATGCCTTGATGGGTTTGGAAACACCCTTTGGGCTAAAACCTATGGCACCTCCGGTCAGAACGATTTCGGGTATTCTGTAGCCCAACTTGCTGATGGGAACCTCGTTGTTGACGGATATCTGGGAGGATATGGCGGCGGAGTTCTGAAAATAAGGCTCTCGGACGGTGCCCTGCTTTGGGCCAAGGCCTTCGCTGACGCTAATTTGGACTATTTCTACCGCCCTCAGATAACGAGGACATCGGACGGTGGATTTATATTGCCCGCTTTCAGCAGCTCTTTTGGGGCCGGTTCCTACGATTTCCTCATCATGAAGTTTGCCTCTAACGGGGACCTGGAATGGGCGAGGACCTTTGGGGGCGGCAACTACGAGATCCCGACATGCATTATTGAGAAGCCGGATGGGCGATTCGCGATAGCGGGGATGACCATGAGTTACGGCGTCGGGAACTGGGATTTCGCCTTGCTCATCCTGAGGAGCGACGGGACATTCCCCGGAGCCTGTGTTGCTACTTGCAATCCTCCGGCGAGCTCCCCGTCTTTATCAACATACGCTGTCGCTTCGCTGTCAGACTGGTCATACACGAAGACCGATCTGAGCTACGAACGCGTGGATCCGGGCATCTCAGTTAGGCCCATATGCGACCCCCTCTATGAAAGCGAGGATGAACACCACTCCGGATCCAACGCCAGGATCATAGCCAGACCCTGCCAAGGCGGAGCATCATTCCTCTCCCCCGAACCCACGAGCATAAAGATATACCTGGCTGACGGCAGGTTAGCGTATTCTGGCATGCTTCAGAAGGGCGACAACAGGATAGAGCTTGACCAGGGTGTTTACTTCTGGCGGGCTGGGAAGCAGTCAGGAAGAATAGCAGTGAGGTAGAAGGGGAACTTCCAGATATACCAACCGGATGGACAGAAGGGATGGTAGTTATCGGAAGGGCTCAGGACAGAGAGATTTTCCGGTGTTCTTGAGGTATTCACGGAGGATGGGAGAAACCGGAAGAACGAAAATCGTAGAAACCCTCTGGTAGCTCATGGTTGGATTTCAGTTTTGAGCGAATCTGGCGCCATGAGCTCCCTGAGCCTCGCGGCCGCCTCTTTTGGGTCTGGTTGAGCGAATATTGCCCTTATCACGCATATTGCCCAGGGTTTTTTCCCCGCGACATCTCGGATATTCCTCACATCTATGCCCCCTATTGCCGCGAAGGGGAAATCAAGAGTCTGTTTGGCCTCATCAAGGATGCTGAGCCCTATGCCAGGGCGGCCCGGCTTCGTTGGGGTCGGGAATATTGGGCCAAACGCCACATATGAGGCTCCCTGTTCCCTGGCCTCAAGCGCGAGTGCTATGCTGTCGTGGCAACTCCTGCCGATTATCGCATCAGGCCCCAGCTCTCTTCTGGCAACGGCCACAGGCACATCCTCGTCCCCAAGGTGGAGCCCAGCGCTCAGCTCAGCCGCTATCTCAAGCCTGTCGTTGATTATGAGGGGAACACGGTGCTCATTGCACAAGGCCATGAGCTCCATAGCCAGGGGGAGGAGTTCGCTGTCCGGCGTGGTTTTGTCCCTGAGCTGAATTATATCAGCTCCGCCCAAGATGGCTGATTCCACTGCCTTCAGGAGCCTCCCTTTTGGAATGAGATTCTCGTCCGTTATCGCATAGAGAAGGGGCATGATCAAATCTTAAAGCTCCCGAGGGTTCTGGCGCATTCGGACACTCCAATTTCTCGCGCTGGAAAACCTCTGAGCCCCTGCCTTAAAATTATCAAGTGAGCTGGTTTCTTTGTTTTCTTTTGCTCATCTCCGAGAAATACGGAGGCTCGGAGTGCGGATACCCAACAGGCCAGTTCCTGAAACAGGTAATCCTGACCTACATTGACACATCAGGAGCCGAGAGATCTGACACCCTAAAAGAGGTCGTGCATTACAAGGTTTATGCCAGAGAGGGAAAGCAGTGGATATATCGCAGGGCCAAGTGTTGGCAGTTGATCTGGCAGGGAGACACAGCTAGATCCTGGATCATCCCGGATACGGTCCTCGTGTTTGTCATATCCGACGATCCGCCGTGCGGAAAACCCCAGAAGGAGTTTCTAGTCGCAGAGAAGTTTTACTGGATGGACAGGAAAGGACGGTATAAGGAGTGGGAGCCGGACTCGGGGTTCTCCGGAAAGAAGTTTAGGCTTTATAAGGATGGGGATTTCTACTACATAGCACACCGTGGTTACTGTCTTCCTGCTAACCCAATAGGTGATGTCTTTGAGGTCCAGTTTGGCGGGGACACTGTCGGTGTATTCAGGAAAGTTGCGGAATAAGGGCCTACTTGTCCCGGCTCATCAGCCAGATTGCCGCGGCCTTGTTCGCTACATCAATAAGATCGAAGGCCCTGGTGAGTTCGGGATCAACAGCGATCGCGCCGTGCCCTGGCCAGAGAACCAGATCGCGAGCTGATAGGGCGTTTGCCGTATCAACCGCAAGATTCCGTGAGCCCTCTGGTCTAAGGAGGCCTAACCCCCTGGGCAGTAAAACCGGAACCTCAAAAAGAGCGCCCAGCAGAGCTGAGTTCACTTCATGTTCATTCGGTAGCAATCGGGCGAGAGCTATCAGCTCCGTCGGATGGGTGTGAAGAACCGAGAGGCCTGGTTTCCTCATGTGTATCTCAAGGTGCACGGCCAGATCGGATGTCGGCGAGAACCCCATCCCCTCCGGCCAGACGACCCGATGGCCCTTATCCGTGAGCTCTATTATCCCTAGGTTTGCCTCAGGCTCTCTCGCTATATCCCTCATCTTGGAGCCAGTGGCGGTAATGAGGATTCTTCTCTCTTTGCCTTCGGATAGATCAACCGAGATGTTGCCTGCTCCGGCCTCTGCCCAACCCTTCTGCCAGAGCCAACCAGCAACCTGGGCAATCGCGGATACCTTGCGTCTTAGATCCTCATTCATAAAGCAAATTATACCATTCTCCCAGAAGGATTTTTCAACTAAGCGGGGGCAGGAGGGTTATACTTGATCCGTTGCAAAACCATACCCCAAGCTTTTCCGTTTGCCATTAAAAATCGGCCGTTGGCTATTCAGGAACCGGGGTTGGCTCGGTGTTCCTTTTTTTCTGATAGCCCTTGTGTTCGGGGAATACTCCCCCGTCCTATTAGCGACCGGAGCCCTCCTGACCATTTTGGGGGAGGCGATCCGCTGGGTTTCGGTCTCGTTCTCAGGGCCAACGACGCGCTCTCCGAGGCTAGAGGCCCCGAGGCTGGTGACATGGGGGCCATACGCTTGGACGAGAAACCCTATATACTGGGGGAACTTCATTCTTGGTTTGGGAATGACGCTCTCATCAGGGGCATTCTTTCCTTGGCTAGCTATTGCATTCGCCATCCTGTTTTGGGCCGAGTATGCGCTCATCATACTCGCTGAGGAGGATCACCTGAGAAAGGCCTTTCCTCAGGAATTCACTGATTACTGCAAGAGGGCCCACAGATTTCTCATTATCCCGAAAAGGGCCAGCTGGCGAGGGGGGAAGTGGCGGTCTGCTCTCAGGTCCGAGAGGAGCACGCTCTTGGTAATGCTGGGGTTTTACATCCTCCTCGCTTTGAGGATGATTCTTTGGGGATAAGGGTTCTCACAGTAGGCTCTGGGTTGCCGTGCTACCCGCGGTGGTTATGAGGGTGAGGATTATGGCAAATAGGATCACGAGAACCACATAGAGAAGGACGAATATGAAATAGAAGACCATCGTAGCGATGAACACTATGACAGATATGACGAAGTAAAGCCTGAGCTGGGAAGCAAATACCTTGAGGGTATTAGCCTCGCCATTAAGAAATCTCTTGAGCCTGGATTCAAGGAGAAGGAGCATGGCTCCAATCACAATGTTCCCAGCACCAAGAGGAAGGGACAAAGCGCCGATAACTATGTCTATAACGCCCATGGCCATGATCCACGGCCGGGCCAGCCTGAGCTCGCGAGCGAAGCCTTCCCACTCCTTCTCATCAGCCTGTGGAGGTAGGGTTTCTGTTTCAGCCATGGCTAAATTATAACCTTATAGGCCGTGGCCGGTCAAGCGCCCGGTTTCCTTTGCCTACATCATATCCACTGGGTCAACATCCACTCTGAGCTCGATCCCTGAGGGCGTTTGATACCCAGCCAGAAAGTCCAGCTCTGGGCTGAGGCCCTTTTTGGTCTTTATCAGAAATCTCGCCCTAAAAAGCCCTCCCACCCGCTCATATGGGGATGGCGACGGCCCCAGGATCAGTCCCTTCCCCCCGAGCCAAGAAGCGGTTTGCATCGCGAGCCCCTCAAGAAATTGGATTACCTTGGCCCTATCCTTCCCTTTTGCCTCAACGAGAACTAGCTTGGAGAACGGTGGGTAGCCGTATCTCTTCCGCTCCGCGAGCTCCTGAGCCATGAATCCCTCGTAATCCTTAAGCTTGGCAAACCTTATTGCTCCTTCCTCAGGGTTAACAGCCTGTATCATAACCATCCCCCCTGTTCTCAGTCTTCCCGTAACCTGCGAGAGCAATTGAAATGTTCTCTCGCTTGCCCTGAAATCCGGCCTGAAAAGCCCCATGTCCGCTATGAGAACCCCGACGAGCTTCACGCCCGGAAAATCCAGGCCCTTTGTTACTAGCTGGGTTCCAACGAGAACCTTGGCGTTTCCTGAGGCGAAATCCCTGAAGACCCCCTCAGGTCCCTCTCTCCTTCTGGATATATCCCTATCAAGCCTGAGGATCCTTACTCCTGGGAGAAGGGCCTCCAGGTTCTCCTGGACCCTTTGGACCCCGTATCTCATCGGAACAAGGGACGGGCTTCCGCAAGAGGGGCATAGGGTTGGAACCCTCGCTGTCCTGCCGCAGAGGTGGCAGACCAGGACTCCGGTGTCCTTGTGGAATGTGTATGAAATGGAGCAAAAAGGACAGTCCAAAACGATCCCGCATCTCAAACACTGGATATACGGAGCGTAGCCTCGTCGGTTCAGGAAGAGTATTGCCTGGTAACCTGATGAAATCGTTTCTCTGAGCGCGTCAAGAAGCGGAACCGAGAAAACCCCTGAGACCTCGGTCTCTTTTAGGTCTATTATCCTGACAACTGGCTCCGTGTATGCGGGAACCCTCTCAGGCATCCTGAGATACAGGTATTTTCCGCGCTTCGCGTTGTAGTAGGATTCGGCTGATGGGGTGGCGGAGCCAAGGACAAGAAGCGCTCCTTCGGCCTTCGCCCTCACAGTGGCAACATCCCTCGCGTGATAATGAGGAAGCCTCTGGGATTTATATGAGTCATCGTGCTCCTCGTCAACAACGATAAGCCCAAGATCCCTCACGGGAAGGAAGAGCGCTGACCTTGGCCCAAGCACAACCCTTATGTCTCCAGCCTCGGCCTGCCTCCAAACCCACATCCTTTCTGATGGGCTGAAAGCGCTGTGATACACGCCGATCCTTTTCCCCAGTGCCTTTCTGAAAACAGCCGCGAGCTGGGGGGTTAGGCTTATCTCAGGCACCAGAATTATCGCTGATTTGCCTCTCATCAGGGCCTCCCTCGCGAGCCAGGCGTAGACAGCGGTCTTTCCAGAGCCTGTCTCTCCGTGGAGGAGAGCGACTCTAAACTCCTTTTTTTTCAAAACTTCCCTCAGGCTCCTGAGGACCCTTCTCTGCTGAGAGGTGGGCTTTTCCGGAAAGAAGACATCCCCTCCCTCCTCCACAAACCTTTCCCCTTCCTCGGTTCTCGCTTCTGGCATTTTTGATCTCACTTGGCAAGCCCCTTCCTCAATGAGCCTCTCAAGAAACCCCCTTCCAGGTTGCCCGAATTTCCTGTAAAGCCAATCCAAGCTGAGCCACCGCCCTCTCCTTTCCCAAAGATAAGCCAAAAGCTCCCTCTGGACCCTTCCCCTCGGTTTAACCAGCGGAGGGTCCCTCCTCATCCTTATCTCAATCCGCTCCTTTTTCGGCATTCCAGGCGGAAGGATGAGCCTCGCGGCCTCGTGGATGGGCGAGAGATAGTATATGGCTATCCACTCAGAGAGCGCGACGAGGCCCTCGGGGATCTTTATGCCAGTCTTGCCGTAGATGGGCCTCGCGCCCGGGAAGGGGTCATCCTCTCCGAGAACCAGGCCGGTGTAGGTCTTTTCCCTGACATGAACGAGAACCACATCGCCCCTGCCGAGGCCCATCTCCAAAGGAACCCGGTAGGTCAGGGTAGCGCCTGCATCTGGGATGGCAACCCGAGCGAATTTCACAGGACTAGATTATATCCCCAAAAAGCGTCCTGTTTCCCTACTTGGATAGCACGCTGGGACTTTCCATCTTCCTGCCCTTTAGGTCCAGAGAACCCCGAGGAGGGGATACTATCACATAGAAGTTGGTGTATTTCCGGGTCTTTTTGTTGCATATCAGGAATTCGGTTTTCCAAGGACCTTCTAAGGATACAACTACCCCGCTGTCTTCGCGACACATCCACCGGGTCCAGATCATTACTCCCTCACTAACACGGGTTACAAACCTTTCTGATACGGAATAGGAGATGAAAACTTCATCAGGCGATAACCTATAGAACCCCCTTGCTCTGGGTCTCGCGGTCCAATATATGACCCTTATTCTGGCCTCCAGTTTCCTCATGTATCCCCATTTCCAGTCCTCTATGGTATCAATCCAGTGAAGATTGAGAGGGGTGACCGAATCAGGAGGAACGAGAAGCCCAAAGATCAAAGCCCCAAACATATCTGTATTCTTATAATGGAATAGACCCGAACGATCAAGGGGTATTGGCTGGCCCTTACCCATTTCCTCACCTCTCGGGGATTTCATCAGGGTTATCCGTGCCCCACATGATAGCTCGCCAGAGCTTCTGTTTATCCACTCGTAACCGGCTCCTCATCCACGCTCACTGATACCGTGAGCCACATGAGGCCTCTGGTTATGACCGAGAGCTTACCGCATTGGATTACCCCTGAGACAGCATCCCTCACCATTGCATAACGCCTGCTGTCTCCCAAGACTTCCATCAGTGGTGAAAGATATTCAATGAGTCCTTCCATAGGAGACAAATTATGAGGATTAGGGAAGGTTTTGGGTAAGGGTCAGCTTCCAGCCTTGAAAGTAAACCCAATCAGTGATAATCCTCGCTCTCTCCGGGGGTATTCCAAGCCTCTCGGCTATTTGTCGCGCCGTGAGGGAGTTGTTCTCCCATAGCTCGCGCGCCTGGGCCTTTAACTCGGGGGGCCGAGGGCCTCCTATTCCCGGAGGCCTAAGGTATTCACCTTCTCCGTGAGGCTCAAATATAGAGGTATTTTCCCTGTTTTCTGATTGGGTCCGGTGCCCATCTCTTAAGTGTGCCTCTCTGGCCTCGTGCGCGCCTCGTATAATATCCTGGGCTTTTTCGGTATATTCCCTGAAAGGCCGGAGCCTGCCCATGATAACCGCGCGGCCCTTTTCTGTGAAAGTCTCAAAGGTTTTCCAGTGAAGCTGTGCCCATGTAGCAACAAGGAGAGGGTCAAAGCCTGCCAGCTTGTTCAACGCTCCAATCCAGACTTTCCAAGTTGAACACTCCTTAACGGCCCGCTCCGGGAAAATAACCGCCTCATGGCCGGGAATGCAAAGGGCCTGGGCCGGGGGCTCTGAGTTTCCGTGGCCTCCGGGAGGGTTTATTTATTCCCCTTGAAGGCTCAAAAGCCCTTCTGTGTTATCCTCCGGCCTCTGAGAGCTGGTTTCTGAGGCCGGGGGTTCTGGTGGACAAATTTTGGGGTATTTTAGGGGTATTGGGGGATTCTGGGGAGAAAGCTCTAATCCGTGAAAACCCTGTTTTGAGTAGGGTTTTGAGGACACCCCCGGCAGGACTTGAACCTGCGGCCGTCGGATTAAAAAGCTAACACCCCAAATCCGTATAACCCTTTTCTGACAACCAATTCAGGGATACAAATGTTAATCCAACTGACCGAAAAATGACCATTTGGACCTCACTGATCTCGCTGAGAATCAGACTGGAATTAGGGTTCCCTTTACTTTTATCTCATCCCCGAGGAATGTGCCCTCAGAAGCCTCTCGGAACTCCTCAGGGGTGTAGCCGAAGGCGTCCATGGCCCTCTGAAGAAGGTGTGCCTCTATTCTTGCCTCAGAGATGATCCTCATGCGCTCTATTGCGTCAAGGCCCTCAAAATCAGGAGAGATAACCGCTATGTCAATATCGCTATCAGGGCTGAGATTGCCCCTGAGGGCTGACCCGAAAACAACTATACCTTCAACCCTCAGGCCTTTTGCCCTGAGGGCCTCAGCAAGTTTTTTGACTATTTCAAGCGTTTCTCTATCCAAGGTATGAACCTCCTGGTGAACCTGAGGACGGAGGATGCCCTTTCTTTAGTTATGAGCTTACTCAGCTTTGCCAGGTCATCCGGGTATCTGGTGACCACCCCCATGTTGTTGAGGTCAATAAGGGTTTTTCTTGTCTCAGGCTCAAGTTCCACACCGCCCATTTCTGCCAGGCGAATGAGGTCGTGAATCTTCGGCGGGGTTTTGCCGGTTGTCTGCCTGACGAGCGCCTTGAATCCCTTCTCAATAGCCATGTGGCACATGAAGACCACATAGATGTATCTCTTGCTCCTATAAAGAGAGCCCGCTGTCTCCAGGTCATACTTGGCGCCCGCTAGCCAATTTGCGACCTCTTTATCCATGGCCAAGATTATAGAGCTGAGAGGCCGAGCTTTGCCCTCAGTCTTCTGAAGGGCTCAATCTCACCATAACCCCCTTCTCCCTGACCTTGTCCAGGTGATCCGGGGAGAGGTGAGAATAGCGCATTACCATGGCAAGGGTCCTGTGGCCGAGGGAAAATAATAAATAACTAACAGCTCATTTACCGCTCAGAAACTTCTCCATCAGGTTTTCAAAATGCGGATTGGGCTGGTTTGTGGGCACTTCAAGACCAGCACATAATTCACAGCCTTGTTCCTTTACCTGCCTAACGACCTCATCCCAGGCTTCTTTTGGTTCCATAGCTATGCGCAAAGAAAAACCTTGCGTCATTTTGGGTCTGATACCACGCAACTTTATCTTAGGCCTCTCAAAAGGCACTGGAGCACTATCATTGCAGACCTTGCAGGGTATCCAGCTGAAAAATTCAGGCTGTTCCTCAGGGGTATAGCCCTTTAATAGGGTATAACGATGGGGGAGGGCATATACTTGCTCCAGGGTCAACTTGAAATACCAGTCGGGCACTTCAGGGGGTTTCAATTGGCTCTCACGCGAGTGGTGAACCCGATCCTCAGACACAACAAAAAGTGTGTCCAGCACGAAATGATAGCCGTCCGGGTATTTTATCCGTGAGCCAAACAGGATTACCGAACCTTCTTCAAGGCTTTGCATCTTAGTGGGATTACCTTTCCGGTTGATCTGCCTGCAGACCGTATATAGGAAACGATCACCAAATACGCATGGATCAGTGCTGTGCCGTTCCTTTGGGCCTGGAATTCCCTTATTGGGTAGGTATGGTAGGTGGATATTTTTGGGCATGGCTGTCCCAACAGTCCGGTTGGGATAAAGTTTTGCGTTTGCCTCCCACTCCACCCATGCCGTTACGGGAAGCCATTCCCATTGGCCGCGAGAGTTTTTTACCCTTCCCTTTGTAAAAATAAAGCGCCTTCCGTGTGATTTATCTGCTGGATGCCAGTCTTTTCCCTCGTATTCCGGCCCAGGATGCAAAAACTGCACTACCTTTTTCATAGCTTAAACTCCTTTGGCTGCAATCTCACCATAACCCCCTTCTCCCTGATCTTGTCCAGGTGATCCGGGGAAAGGTGCGAATAGCGCATTACCATGGCTAGTGTTCTATGGCCAAGCAATTCGGCCACGCTCCTGAGGTCAACCCCATCCATAACCTTCCAGCTCGCGTATGTGTGTCTGAGATCGTGAAAGCGAAAGTCGCGGATTCCTGCTTCACGGCAAGCCTTTCTGAAAGCTTTCTCGGGATACCGCATCCTCAGAGCCATATTATCATCCCAGTGCGACAACTGGATCAACAACCTCAAGATCCACGGATTAAAAGTGCGGCCGGGGTCTCTTTTACCCCTTTCCCATGCATATTTCATCCCTCCTTGACCGGGCTTTTACCTTCTTCGGGATCTTCAATCTCTGATAAAGCCTGAGCTTCTTTTTGAGGGAAAGTCCGTTAACCTCAGCGAGGTGCTCGGGGGTTGTTCCGTAGCGCTTTGCCAGTTTCCAGAGGTTGTCCCCCCTCTGTGCCTTATAGCTTATCCAAATGGTGACTTCCCTTGGTTCTATTGTCTTCAAAGCCGAATCAAGGCCCTGGCCCATTCCGGGCGGAACCCTGAGGGGCCAAAGCGTATCCGGTGGCGTAAGCCCGACCGCGAGCTCCGGATTCCGAAGTGATATTGAATCTATTGGCAAACCAAGCAATTCCGCGACCAGAGCCAGATCCGTGGGATAATCAACCAGCACGGTGTCAGAAGCAAGTGGGTATGAGAGGGTGTCTGAGAGGTTCACCCCGAACTGGCCCGCTCGCTCAACAGCCGCGAGGCCAGTGTAAAACAGGGGAACATACCTTCTCGTTTCTTTTGGAAAATACTCTTGCGCTAACCAAAAGTCCCAGACATCCCCCTGTCTGAGCCACATCTCCTTGACCTGCCTGGGAATCCTTCTCCTTCTCTTTTTTCCTCCGAGAGAGGCTTGATAAAGCGCCCACCATACCCTTCCTGAGCCAGCGTTATAAGCGGCAAGCGCCAGGTTCCAATCCCCGAAAAGCGCGTAAAGGCTTCTCAAATGTCTCAGGGCCGCGTCCGTTGATTTTACGGGATCAAGTCGCTCGTCAACCCACATGTTCACCACGAGGCCCTCTGCCTTTGCGGTGGAGGGAACGAATTGCCAAAGACCGAGCGCGCCCTTTCTGGAAAGGGCCTGCGGCTCAAAAGCGCTCTCTATTAGTGGGAGCCAAACCAGTTCCTCAGGGAGTCCAGCATCCTTGACCTTTCTGGAGATCATGGGCCAATATAGCCGCGAATTCTCCAAACCCCTGCGCCAATAGCCTGGCCTCCAAGAGAGCTCGCGCTCAATAAAGGCGTTCAGATCAAAGGTATCAGCTCCAGGGCTCATATAGAGCATGGGATTGCAGAGTTCTCCTGGATCATGAGCGAGACGAGGGCTTGTCGCTATAACCAAGATCGCTATTGGCACGGAGAAATTATAAACCAGGATCCTCCCTATTTGCGAATACAGGGCGCCTGCGTTGTATCCCTACTGTCCGAAGATCTCCGTTCCCTCTGGTGGCGTGAACCTGAAGAGCTCGGGGTTAAGGCCTGGATTCAGGACGATGTCCCTGAGAGCAAAGGCATAAAGATTACCTAATGGATCAACCACGGACACAACCCTTATATCCAGGCCTGGCCCCAGCTCCACCATTACCTTCTGATACGGATAAACATCACCGGAAGGCGGGATGAATGTGTAGATATGGGCCGAATCCCTTAGCTGGTAAGAGACCCTGAACCCCGGTGGGCGCTCAAGGAGAAACAGTCTTGGGTCGCATGCCTTTGATACCTCTGAAACCGGCTGGCGCATCGCGGCTTTTGATTTTGGGAGGTAAAGCCAAGCGATCTTGCCATCGGAGACAATGAGCTGGGTATCCGGTTCGTATGCCTCAAGGCGGACCTTGTCGGGGCGCTCTATGTATAGCCTGCCCGCGTAGCGCTCAGAGTATCCTTCTGAGTATGTGATTGATTCGATGAAGGACGCGGAAAGAGAAAAAACTTTGTTATATTTAGCCTGGACCTGAGACCATGGTCCGAGGGTATCTGCCGAGATGAGGATCAGCCAGATCAAAGCCCCTTCGCTTTCATTCTTTCCTTGAGGAGAAGAGGGACCTCCTCAGGGAGTGCCGCTGTCGGAATGCCCGCCTCAGCAAAGGCCTTTATCTTTTCCTCAGCCGTTCCTTCAGACCCGGATATTATCGCCCCAGCGTGGCCCATGCGCTTTTCGGGCGGCGCGGTTCTTCCCGCTATGAAAGCAACAACTGGCTTCTTGAAGTTCTCCTTTATGTAGAGCGCGGCATCCTGTTCATCAGTCCCGCCTATCTCGCCGATTATGACAACCGCCTCTGTCTCAGGGTCAGCCGCAAACATCTCAAGGTAATCCGTGAACTTCAGGCCAATTATGGGATCTCCTCCCATGCCTATCGCGGTTGTCTGGCCGAGTCCCTGATTTGTAAGGTGGGAAACGACCTCGTATGTGAGGGTTCCTGACCTGGAAACGAGGCCAACAGGCCCTGGGGTGAAAATGTGGCCCGGCAATATCCCGACCTTTGCCTTTCCGGGGGAGATTATTCCTGGACAGTTTGGGCCTATAAGCTTTGCGCCCCTCTGATCCAGGAACCGAATGGCCTTCTCCATGTCCCCTGATGGGATGCCCTCTGTTATGGCTACGATGAGCTTTACCCCGGCGTCCGCGGCCTCAAGTATGGCGTCATAACCAGCCGGAGCAGGAACGAATATGCAGGATGTGTTGGCGCCGGTTTCCCTTATTGCCTCAGCAACGGTGTTGAACACTGGGATCCCCTCAACCTTCTGGCCCCCCTTTCCGGGCGTTACACCCGCGACGACCTTTGTCCCATAGTCCAACATGGCCTTAGCGTGAAAGGAACCGTCCCTTCCGGTTATACCCTGGATAACAACCCTCGTGTTCTCATCAACCAATATGCTCATTTTCTCGTCCCTTAAAACCCAGTAAGACTACTTTTCCGGTGGCGTTGGTTGGGGGCTTTCCTCTGTCCCCTGGGTTGGCTCTATGTATAGCACGACCGAATACTTCTTCTTGAGCTCGTCTTTGCGCCTGAAAGCGAGGTCCTTTTCCTTCTCGGCTCTTATTGTCCTTTCTATCTGGGGGGAAACCTCCTCAAGGGGCCTGTAGCTCGCCTTCTGGACCTCCTTCACCTTCACCACAGCCCAAGCAGTATCCGCGAACGGGACAATCCCAAGCCATCCGGCCTTCTTCTTTGAGACCTCGTTGTAGAAGTTGATGGGTTCCTGCTTCTCAAAGACCGTGACCTCGCCGCCCCTTCGTGCCTCGCCCTGAAGTATGGAGAACTTTATGGCCAAGGAGTCAAAGCTCAGATCCCCCTTCTTGACCATAGCGAGGACCTCGTTCGCCTGCCTCTTGTCCCTCACAACTATCCTCTGACACTTGACCTGTGCTGGAACCCTGAAGTCCTCCTTGTGATCCTTGTAATACTTGGCTATCTCGTCCTGGCTCACCTGCACATTTGCCCTTATCTGGGTGGCGTAATAGCCCCCCATGAGCGCCCTCTTCCTGGCAGTGTTCATTTCAGACACAACAGAGGACTTCAGATACATCTTCTTCTCGTTCGCGTCAGCAGTGACGATTATCTCATCAATCATGTTCTCCACCAGCATGAGCCTGCCCGATGGTTGCTCATAGCGAGCCTTGAACATGGGGGGTATCTCTGAGAGCTTGTCCTCAAAGTCCTTTTTGGTTATAGCCCTTTCCATGAGGGTTATCACCGCGAGGGTCTCAGGGAGCTCCTGGGTGAGGGTATCTATCATCACCTTCACGCCGTATTTCTTTCTGAGATCGGCCTTCCTGGCATCCCACGCGGCGCGCTCCTTGTCGCTTCTGATATTGCGGATTATCTGGGACCTCACCTCATCCACTGTCTTGTATCCGGGCTCCTTTTTCTCAAGAACCCTGACAGCGGCCCAGAGGGTATCGTCAACCTGCACGACCCCGACCGAGTCCTTGAGCGCCATCACGCCGTCGTAGAAGAGCTTGTAGGCGTCCTGGGTTGAATAGACTATGAACTCGCCACCCCTGCCTGCCTCGTGTTTGAAGAGGGTCATCTGGTTAGCGAGGGAGTCCACGCTCTCGCCAGCCTTTATCCTTTCTGCAACCTGGTTTGCCTCATCCTGGCTCTTGAGGACAACCCTCTTGACCCTTGCCTGACCGGGCTGTTTGAACTCCTCCTTGTGGTCCATGTAATACTTCTTTATCTCCTTGTCAGCTATCTCAACCTTGGCCTGGATCTCCTCCGTGTAATAGACCCTCTGGAGAGCGCTCACCTTTGCCCTCTTTATTTCCTTAATGACATCAGGAAGGGTGTCCAGCCTGAGAACCGCGCCCTCAAGGAGGGACAGCTCCTCGTCCAGCAAGCGCTCAACCAGCTCCACCTTTCCCTCAGGGGTCTCATACCTCGGGCGATACATAGGTGGTATCTGGTCAAGGGCCTTGTCAACCTGTAGCTTCGTTATGTAAATGGTATCCCCGGTTCTGGGATCAACCATGGCCGCGGCATACTCCTTGAAGTTGCGCTCAAAGACCCTCTCAACCCCATCAAGGGCATCCTGGGACCACGGGCTCTGTCTGAACTGGGTCGCAACCTGCTCAAAGGCCTTTGCCGCGTCAACTGTCTTCCCCATCATCTCAAGGCAAAGCCCTTTCCGATAAAGAACCTCGTCTTGGAGGGGATTTCTTTCGGGCAATATCTTTCCGGCCTCCTCAAGTGCCTCAGCTGCCTTCTCCGGCTGGCCAAGCTTGTCGTAGTATAGGTCAGCCATGTTCACGAGGACCCAGAACCTCTCTATCCCGGGCAGGTTTTTCTGCGCGAGGCTCTTGTATGCCTGCTCAGCTCCGGAATAGTCCTCCTTCATCTCAGAGGACTTCGCTTTTGCGGCCTCAGGATACTTCAGGCTGAGATCGGGGTTCCTCACCAAGCCTGGCGTGCATCCGACGATCATCGTTCCAACAAGATAAAGAAGCGACCTCTTCATTTCTGTTAACCTCCTAGAAAACCTTGTTAGCAACAAGCATAATTACCCCGACAGCTATTGGCACCGTCAGGTTATCATCCACATCCCCGGCCAGAAACTCGGCCAAGGCTCCGATAACCGAGGCGCATATTTTAATCCAAAAGCTCAAGCCGGGTAAAGTCGCGCTCAGGGCAAGCCCCACGAGGATAAAAGCAAGTGCCCCACCCACGCTCTTCTCCCTGAATCTCCATATGGGGAAGTATTTGCCGAAAAGGGATGCGAGGGGGTCGCCGAGCGAGAAGAACAAAATAGCGAAAGCCGCGGCCGGGGCAGGAAACAACGCTACGAGAAACAGGTAGCTGGCAAGGAGAGCGGTTGATCCGGATATGGTTTGGCCTTCCTTTTCTTTGAAGAGACGGGAGAGCCCCTTTATCGGCCCCCTGAATCCCCATCTGAGCCTTATTATATCAATGAGCCCCGCGAGCGCAAGCCCGCACGAGCAAAGTGCCACCATTGCGGGTTTGGGGAAAACGAGAACCCCTATGCCGATTAGGCCGGATAGGGCGTGAATTGCCTTTCTAAGGTGCACTTTAGGTTGCATATGATATGGCCGTGCGCAAGTTGAGTGCGATTTGGAGATTCTGAATCCGAACTTGCGCTCAGCCAGAAACTTCCTTTATCATTTGCCCCTTATGGCTGGCATACCGACGAGAAAGAGAAGGTCTTCGCCGAGATTGCCAACCGGCATAAAGAAGCCCAAGGGTGGCGCCGCCGACAGGAAAAAGCTCCTCATAGTTGAGTCCCCGACAAAGGCCCACACCCTCAGCGGATACCTGGGAAAGGATTACCAGATTCTCGCTTCTCAGGGCCACCTTATTGATCTTCCGAAGAGCGCTCTTGGGGTTGAGATAGAGAACAACTTTGAACCCAAATACATCGTGGTAAGAGGAAAAGCAGGGATACTGAAGGCCCTGAGGGAAGCCGCGCAGAACGCCAGCCAGATATTCATGGGAACCGACCCTGACCGTGAGGGTGAGGCAATAGCCTATCACATTGCTGAGGACATATCAAAATACACCCAGGCTCCCATAAAAAGGGTTCTCTTTTACGAGATAACAAGGGAGGAGGTTCAGAGGGCCATGGCCAACCCGACCGATATAGACATGCGCAAGGTCAACAGTCAACAGGCAAGGCGCATACTTGATAGATTGGTTGGCTATAAGGTCTCTCCATTCCTGTGGAAGATAATCCGCGGGGGTCTTTCTGCTGGCAGGGTTCAGACCGTCGCGTTGAAAATGCTGGTGGACAGGGAGAAGGAGATAAAGGCATTTGTTCCCGAAAAATACTGGATACTGGTGGCTGAGCTGGAACACAAAAAGGCCAGGTTTCAGGCAAGGCACCCTGAGCGCATAAAGAACTTCTCAGAGGCCAAAGAGATGGCTGAGAGGATAGGGAAGAGAAACTTCATTGTTGACGAGTTTAGGGTGGCAAAGAGGAAGTCCTCGCCTCCGCCTCCCCACAAGACAAGCACCCTTCAGCAGGAGGCCTCAAACATTTTCGGATTCAGCCCCGCGAAGACCATGTCCATAGCCCAAAGCCTCTATGAAGGCGTCGATCTGCCTGAGGGGAGAACTGGCCTCATAACTTACATGAGGACGGATTCGGTCAGGATGGCGGATAAGGCAGTCAAGGAGATAAGGGATTTGATTTCAGAGACATGGGGGGAGGCCTTTCTCTCGGAGAAACCCAGGGTTTATCAGGATAAAGCCAAAGGGGTTCAGGCCGCGCACGAGTGCATAAGACCAACGGATCCCAGACGCACCCCTGAGAGCATAAGGGGCCACCTTTCCGAGGATCAGTTCAGAATCTACAGCATAATCTGGAGGAGGGCCGTCGCTAGCCAGGCCAAGGATGCGCTATTTGAGACTTATTCAGCGAAATTGCATCCCGATGGGCTTCCTGAGATTACATTCCAAGCGGCCGGGAGGAAGCTCCTTTTTGAGGGTTTCTACAGGATAACGGGTGAGGAGGTAAAGGCAGAACCTTTGCCCATCATGAAACCAGGTGATATACTGAAATTGCTCAGCCTTGAGACCGAGGAAAGGGAGACCGAGCCCCCGCCCAGGTTCACGGAGGCGTCCCTGATAAAAACCCTTGAGGAAAAAGGCATAGGAAGGCCCTCAACATACGCTACTATCGTCTCAACCCTGTTTCTCAGGGGATACGCGCAGAGAGAAAAGCGAGCGCTGGTCGCAACCCCCTTGGGAATCCTTGTCTCTGACATCCTCACTCCCAATTTTTCTGAGGTATTCAGGGAGGATTTCACTGCCAAGATGGAGGAGGACCTTGACAGAGTAGAGGAGGGTGAGATCTCCTGGCAGGATGTCCTGCACGAGTTTTGGGGGCCTTTTGAGCGCGAGCTCGCGGCCTTTGAGGCGAAGGCTGATGAGCTTAAAGCCTCTGTTCCGCAAGATACCCCTCTCTTCTACAAGGACCAGTTCAGGCAGGGTAAAAGAGGGAGAAGGGTGGGCAGGAGGAGAAGGAAATCCAAATAGCGAATTATGCCCTCAAATTCAAGCTGGCGGATTAATAACTAGTGAGCCTGCAAGTTGAAAACCGCTGAGCCGACAGATTAACATTTCGGATAGCATGGAACCGATAGATATACTAAAGGAGGCACAGAAAATAGATGAGGTTTGGGTTCCCAAGGACCTTGTCAGGTTCTCGGGAATAGCTATAAGGCTTGCTAGGCTGAGGGGTTCTTACCATTGGCATGTGCACAGGAACGAGGATGAGCTGTTTTATGTGCTCTCTGGAGTGGTTGAAATAGACACTGATAAGGGGACAGTAAAGCTGACTCCGGGCCAGGCTTATCTCGTCAAGGCGGGGCTGAGGCACCGTTCACGCGCTGATTACGGGGATGCTCTCGTCCTCTTAGTTGAGCCGGAAACCACCATAACCACAGGAGAACCCTGGGTTCCTGGAGAGCTGAGATGAGCGTATTTCTTTTCGTTTTGGCAATAAACCCATCAGATTGGGCAAAGAGCTCAAAACCAGGGGATTTTCGGAAGGTCTGGGTCTTTGATTCCGCGAACCCGTATCTCGCTGAGTGCCTCGGCGCGAGAAAGAGGGCGGAATCCAGGTGGCTTTGCGCGGTATCCTTCTGGCTCCCTGCGGGCGCTGTTGAGGCCATGAGGGGCAAAAAGGCATTTGTGGCAGAGGGGCGTTACGAGACCGCTGGGGGCAAGGATCATCTCTATGATTATGGGGAAACCGGCAGACAACAGGTTGAAGCGATATCAGTTGACAAGGTTCACGATGCTGGTTACATAGGGACTGGAGTTCGCGTTGCGGTTCTTGATGCTGGATTTGATTTGAACCACCCGTGTCTCAGACACATAAAAGGAACGGACAGATTGAAGGCTCAGCATGACTTCAACTCAGGCGACAGCCTATTCAGTCAGGCAGGGAGGATTGCGCTTCCGGGTTTCCCCCCCGATGAGCCCTCCTATGTAAATAGTATGAGCCTTTCGGTTCAGGGGGCGATGTCAGTCCTCGCTTTCTCAGCGAGCACGGAGGATTCCCTTGCCTCTCCTGGGTCAAACCGCTGGAACATATACTTCTCTTTTGGCGATAATCAGGGCGTTTTCTCGTCCCCAACAAAGCTCAGCGCTGGCTATTTTGCCACAAGGCCATCACTTTCGTTCCTTTCCGGGGATACATTTGGCCTTGCCTGGCAAGAGGGCACAACCCCGCGTGTGAGGTTCGCAAAGATAAGGCACAACAACCCATCCCCCTTTGATGTGGCGAACTTAGGTGAGGGAATTGACCCCAAGCAAGCCTCGTCCGGAGCGAATGTTTATGTTTTTTACTATGTTCCGGGCCATGGCATCTACGAGGCCCATTCAACGGATTACGGAACGAGCTTTTCCACAGGAACCCTAATCATTCCTCTGGCAGATTATTGGGGGATGGGCTCAGCCATGTTCCAGGACACGCCGGTAATCCTCGCGAGCGACGGCTCATCACTCAACATCGCATGGTATGATGGTTCAGTATGGCAAACGGGTTTCATTGATCAGGGCACCCTTCCTTGCCTTTTTGCATCTGACAGCCTCTACATTGCCTATTGGAGGGGAGATACCCTCATATTCGGGTCCTCCCCAGGCCCCTCCGGAGGTTTTGCGATGAGGCCGATAACGGTTTGTCCGATGCCAAGCCCAGCCTCTGTTGGGATCTACGGCGGCCAGGTTGTCATTGCTTCAGAGGACAGCGCTGGAACCATAACGCTTTACGGCAAATCCGGGAACCGGATAGCCAGGTTCGGCGAGGAGTTCTCCGAGAAGCCCGCTCTTTCCTCCGGGGTTCTTGTCTGGGAGAGGAGGGGAGATGGATCAGCGGAGACGCCAACCGCTGGCCCCGGACACTATCATGGGACCAAGATCCTCTCCGTCATAGCAGGACTAGTTGAGAAAACCCTGGTTGGAACAGCCCCAGGATGCGATCTCCTTCTGGCAAAATGCGAGAAGGTTGTGACGAGCCAGGCTGGAAGCTTTGAGAACCTGATTGAGGAGGATTTCTGGGTTGAGGCTTTGGAATGGGCTGGAAGGCACGGCGCGCGGATAGTCAACAGCTCGCTAGGATATAGGGATTGGTATTTTGATTCGGATATGGATGGCAAGACCGCTCCATCATCAAGGGCCGCTGGAAGAGCCCTTTCCGAGAACATCCTGATATTCAACTCAATGGGAAATGTGGCCAGATCCGGGCCTCCGCCTCTCCCAAATGTCGGGGACACGAGCCTTTCCGCGCCGGCTGACGCCTTTGGAATATGCGCTATTGGTGGCGTTGAATGGGATTCCCTGAACGGGGTATGGGTCCCATCATATTCAAGCGCATACGGGCCATCGGCCGATGGCAGGACAAAGCCCGAGCTGGTTGCGCCTTTCTGGGCCTACGCGGCCGCTGACACGGTCTTCTTTGGGGAGCAGGACACCACATTCTACCTTTTCTTTTCGGGAACGAGCTTCAGCTCGGCCCTCTCGGCAGGCGCGGCCGCTTGCGTTTGGCAGGCTCACCCGTCCTGGTCAGCGGACAGCCTGAGAAAGGTTCTCCTGAGGACAGGCTCTGACATCCCAGGATACACCGATGCGAACTACCTCACGGGTTGGGGAATGCTGAACGCCTGGGACGCGTTGAACGCGGAGCCTCCCGAGGTCCCAGGATCAACCAGGGACGCGATAACGAGGATATACCCGAACCCCTTTAATCCGGATAGGGCGGCTGGTGTCCGTTTTGAGTATCAGATGCTAAGCCGCTCGTCGTTTAGTGAGCTTTTGGTATATACCATAGATGGGCTTTTGGTTTGGTCTGAGGCGCACGATGAGGAATCCCCCGGCTCTGAGGAACCCTATTTCTGGGACGGGAGAACCGGCTCCGGCGCAAGGGCTCAACCAGGGCTTTACCTCGTTGTTTTCAGAACGCAGAAGTCAAACGATGTGAAGAAATTGATGATCGTGAGGTGATAACCGCGTTCTGCGGCTTTTCGGATTATGTCCCTACCCTTCTCAGGATATCCTCAAGCAGGGTTATACCATTTCGCAGGTCCTCCTCTTTAACCCATCTTCCAGGCTCAAGCACGAGGGCCTTGCCTCCGGTTCCGCCAAGCCTGAGGATCTCAGCGAAATCAATGTCTCCCTTGCCAGGGGCCTTGTGATCCCTATGGCCCTCCGCGTCGTGGATGTGATAGCCAGCGAGACGCTCCCGGAATTCCTTCAGCGCGTCATATTCCCCCTCAAGGCCCCAGCACGCCCGCGCTCGAGCGTGGCCCGTATCGTGCCAGTATAGGAGGGGAGGGTAGCTCTCAAGGAGCCTAGCTGTTTCTTCAATATCCGGTATATCCGTTATGTAATAACGGTTTTCAATCGCGAGGCTGACCCCAGCTTCTTCGTATCCAAAGACGACCTCATCTAGGACGCGCATCAGGGCACTGAGCCGCGCTGACATCTGCCTCTGTCTTTCCCGAAGCAGATCGTCCCTCATCCGGAGCCAGGACTCGTTCCCTTCCTTGAACAGCTCAGCCATCTCATGCTCAGCTTCTCGCGTTTCGGGGATGTTTCCCGCGTGGAGGATAACGATCCTAACCCCATTTTCAGCCGCGAACTCAAGGGTTCTCATGAGGCTCTTGACTGCGAGCGTTCTTTCCTCTTCTTCAAATGAGGCTGGGTTGTAGATCTCCCCTGAGGCCTGGTCCTTCGTAAAGCCCGCGGGCATGGGGCAGGGATGATGGAGGGAAACAAGCGTGGCCCCTGTTTCCCCTATGCGCGCGATTACATCGCATGCCATGTCTGGCTCAAGGTTGTATGAGAGCTCAAGGCTCGTTATTCCCAGGCCGATGATGGAATCCACGACCTCAGCGCCCGTGGCCATGCGCCGGGCGTTCCAGCTGGTTGATAACGCGAGCCGGCTCAAACCACCATTACAGGGGCTGAGGCGGAGGACATAACGCCTATTGCCGTGCTTCCGACCACCTCACGGATCCCAGAAAGCCCTCGTGCTCCTACGGTTATGAGGTCAGCTCCCTCGCGCTCTGAGAACTCAATTATCCCGCGAACAGGGCTATCTGATTGATATATTTTGCAATCCTTGCACTCGGATATCGCTGAGACGCGTTCTACGACCCTCTGCCAATAGACCTTGCCCTCAGAGACATATCTGGCTATGGTGTCTATGTAAACAGGGATCATCTCAGCACCCACGGCCCTTGCCAGGGCAATTGCCGCGTTCAGGGCCTTGCCGGAAACCTCTGATGTATCCGTGGCCGCCACCACCTTCTTTATGTCATTTGGAACCTTTTCCCTGACCGTTATCAATGGAACCACAGCCTTTCTAAGGACCCTAAGGGTCACAGAACCAACCAAAGCGCCAGAAAGCCCGTGTATCCCCCTTGTTCCCATGACGATCAGGTCGCAAGATGATCCGCGCTCAAGGATTACCCTGTGCGCTTCCCCGAATTCGGCGATTGTCATTTTGATCAAGGGATTGGTCTCGGCTATTTCCCTCAGCCTGGTGAGGTTTTCTTTTCTCCTCGCCTCAAGGCTCTCGGCAACAATGCCGCTTACTATTGTTGGGAACAGAGGCGATTCCCTGAGGTCATATATCACATTCAGGAGGGTTATCTCCCCCTTGGTTTTTCTGGCAATGAGATCTGCCAGTTCCAGGGCTCTGTCAGAATAAGGAGAAAAATCGGTAGGAACGAGCAGTTTCATGCTCAGATTATAAACCGAACGCGTAAAGGGGGACAAAAACCACGCAGGTGAACCCAGCTTATTGACTTACTCCACGGAAAGCTACTATAATATCCGCGCTAGCAAAGAGGAGGTGTGGAATGTTTTGTGCGATGCTCTTAGTAGCTTCCCAGAACCCTGCCTGGTGGCCCATGTATGGCCGTGACCTGGCGAACACCCACTTCTCCCCGCTCAGGGGAAGCATGAGTGCTCCCCCTGACATAGTCTGGACATACGGCGGCGCGAGCTTTCCGGAGAATGCTCTCTCGGTAGCGCAGTTTGACGCTGACCCGCAGTTGGAGGTTGTTGTAGCGAGCTACGGGACGGGCCAGGTCGCTCTGGTTGACGGGATTTCTGGCTTAGCTCAGTGGCTCGTTTCCACCGGTGGCGCGCATATATTGGGACAACCAGCCTTAGAGGATCTGAACGCGGATGGAACGCTGGACATAGTGATCACTCATCAGTTCACCGGCGGAATAGAGGCCCTTTCTGGCCTGAACGGATCTGTTCTCTGGTCAAGGCCCTCCACAGTGATAAGTGGGTATCCCTCCCCTAAGATCATTGACATAGATCAGGATGGCAATCTTGAGGTCATAGTTGGTTCTGCCAACGATACCCTCTACTGGCTGAACGCGGCCACCGGTGCGACGGAACGCGCGCTCTGGCTCCAAGGGGATTGTGATGTGGCTCCCGCTATAGCGGATGTTGATGAGGATGGCAGATGGGAGATAGCAATATCATCAACCTCAGCTCTCTTTCTCTTGAACGGTGAGGACGGTTCTGTTTTATGGACGAATCCCGCGGCCGGTGGACACTATTCCATGCCAACCATAATAGACGCGAACGGCGATGGCCACCTTGATGTCATACACCACTCTGACGCGGGTAGGGTCTATTGCGTGGACAGAAATGGAATAACCCTCTGGAACACATACATAGGCGCCTCATACCCCTCACAGCCTGCCGGGACAGCCTCGGCTGACATAGACGGGGACGGAGTTGTTGAGATAGTTGCCGGAACCGATAACCCTGGGGATTCGGTTTTCTGCCTTAACGGCATCACGGGGGCGGTTGAGTGGAGATGGCCCGTTCCGGGCGGATGCGGGGTTCATAGGTCTCCATCGCTCGGTGATGTAAATGGCGACAACCTGGTGGAAATACTCGTTCCCGCCCCGGGCGTGAACCCACACCCCCTTTGGTGTCTGAGATCCGACGGAACCCTCCTTTGGAGCGTCAATCTGAGTTCCGGGGACATCCATGACCCATCAAATGCTGATGTTGATGGTGATGGCTGTGCGGAACTCCTAGTTGGCACAACGAACGGAGTGGATGCGGCTTTTCTCCTTGATGACACGGACGGCGCCTCCGGGTGCGGGCTTCTTGCATACGAGGACTACGGCATCCCAGGTTTTGCTGGCCCCGCCATAGTATTTGGGCCGGATGGGATAATCCTCTCTATATCCAGAAGAACCGAGGGTTCCCTTTCCATATATGACACAGGCGGTAGGCGCATGTCTGTGCTCTTTTCAGGAACGCTGGAGCCTGGGAAATATGCCTTCAGGCCAGAGGGGCTTTCCGTGGGAATATACATAGCTGTCTTTGAGCACAAACAGGGAGTAGCCTCCTGCGTTTTGCCGGTGGTCCGGTAAGGGCAAAGAACGAGAGAGAACGATCGCAGTTATCCCTATATCCCAACCATCTTCGTCACCAGCTCAACGGGAACGGCCTCAAAGTATCGGTTGATCACCCTCACCCCCTCTGGCACTGGGGATACTATCTCTTCCCCCGGCATCTCCCTGACCCTGTAATACGACATCCCCTCGTGGGTCAGCAGTTTGTCCCGGCTCACGGATAGGTAGAATGGTTTGTCCATAGCCCTTGATATGAGCGCGAGACCAAGGGTTCCTGTCTTGTTGTAAAAGCGTTCGGGCCCAACCGCGTCCGCTCCAACGACTATCATGTTGCACTCAGCAACAAAACCCGCCACCGCCGAATCCGTTCCGAGGACAACGGGTATCCCCACATCCGATAGCTCCCTCGCGAGGCTGACCCCCTCCATTCCGGGCCTCCCTTCTGTGAGATAAACAACAAAGGATTTTCCTTTTGACCTTGCCTCAAGAAACGCGGCCAGGACCGTGCTTGACCGAGAATAGGTCAAAACCCTTGCCCCGTGGTCCAAGAGCTTGGCTGTCTCGTTCACCGTTCTGGCGAAAAACTTCCTGTGCTCGTGGAGAAAAGCCATGGTTATCTCCTCGGCATCCGAGGTTGAGCTGTGGCGTCTGAGCTCAAGTGCCAGGTTTATGACAGAGGCCATGTCCGGCCTCGCGGCAAGAAGCCCATCTGCTATCTCCTCAGCGGGAACAGAACCAGCGTATCTCAGGGCAATGGTCGCGGCTTTCTGCAACAGCTCTGCCGCGCCGGAGGTGCTATCAGCTGATAGGGCCGCGAGATCGTCCTTGAGTGCCACGGATAAATTATAAACTCATGAGGCGAGCTTATGCCACCTTGCCGTAGATAATGTGTGGCCCAATCATCGTGATGCCGGGTCCAGAACCATACGGGGATATCCTGCTCATTTGCTTGTGCCCTTTCCGAAATTGCTTCCAGGAGCCTTCTAGCAACTCCCTTGCCTCGGCAGTCTTTGTGGACATAGAGAATAGAGATATGTAAAGCGTTTCCTTCTCTTTCTGCTGAGGGAATAATCTCGGCCTCGCCGATTATTTTTCCTGTTTTCTCGGCTACCAGAGCAATCCCTCCCACAGCGATAAGATTTTTTAGGTGCTTCTCGCACAATCCCTCATCCATCCATGGCCCACCAGAGAGCCGCCTTTCATAAGGACTAAGGAACTTGTATGATCTTTTGGTCGGCTTACCTTTTGAATTATACCAGACAGAGGCGTTGGAGATATGGACGCTGACTATCCCCTTAACATCCTTAGGCCCGGCCTCCCTTATTCTCATTAAGGGACCGTCACCCCCAAAGCCTTCATGGCGGCTGATGTCCTAGGCGCTATGTCCGGATGGTATGTTGAGATAAACTCCCACATTGTTCCCTTCTTCTCAGGGTGTCTTACCCATGTCTGGGTTCCGTCCGGATTCGTTATCATGGTGTCAACGGCCGGCTCAAAGACATATTTGGCCACGGTCAGGTATTCCTTGAATTTCAGGGCCTCGGATGAGAGGGAATCCATCATGACGCCTGCCATTATAGGATAGGGGGAGTCATTGGCGTATGCCCTGTAAAGGGAATCCGCGGAGAAATATGAGAACAGCAGCTCGCATCCCACAGAGAACCCCGTCTTTACCCTTGCTTTGAAATCCCCAGTAAGAACGCTCACATAGACCGTGTCCATGGGGTCAAAAGGAATGGCATCAACAGCGAGAACCCAGTCCTTGACCGTCATAACCCTGGTCAGGTAATCGGCTGGCATGACAGTTGCTGGGCCTGGCGGTGGTGGCCAGCTGACCCCGTATATCTCCGCTAGGGTCTTTATGAGGCCGTATGCCTGGGGATTCTCCTTTGCCAGGTGCCAGTGCACGGCAACCTTGACCTTTATTGCTCCGCCTGAGATCAGGGGTATCTCACCCAGAACCCTCTGCGCTAGGGATAGCTCGTTGAAGAAGTTGTATACATCGGTTTTGACAGCGGCTCTCTCCATATATTCCTTCGCGGCTTTGGCTGTTCCAGTGGTAGTGAAGGAATACATTCCTGATATGGAGTCGTATTTCCCCCAATTGGCAAGGGTGACCGTGTGCCTATCAAGATACCTCTCGGCCAAACGAGCGTATGGTTCGCCCAGCTTCAGGCAGGCCTTGTTGGCTCCAGCGAGGGCACCGGCCGCGCGTTGCATGTCAGCGAGGGGAATGGTGTCCTTTGCGCCAGCGAATAAAACCAAAGCTAGGGTGATCATTTCAGTGTCTTTCCAAAAGCCCTCAGGGTTCTCTGGGTCACATCCACCAGATCCGGCAGGAACCACTTTATAAAGTCCCACCTGGTTCCCCGCTTCTCCGGGGTCTCTTTTATCGCTTGGGTCCCGTCGGGTCCGGTGACCAGCTCCCGCCTTGCCTCCTGGAAGAGATAGCTGCCTTCGGTTAGATACCTCGTGAAGAAATCAACCCTCCCCCTGAGATCCGTAATCTCGGCCCCTATTTTTGCCTTCATGGGTGATTCCTCAGCGTATATGTTGTATATCTGGAAAACGCTATCAGAGAGCAGAAAACCCTTGAAGAGCTCCGCTGATTTGCTGAAGTTGACCTCTGCCTTTGACTTTATGTCCTTCTTATAGACCATGACCATGGAAGTGTCGTTCGTGGTTTCTATCTTGCTGTAGGCATCCCAGAGCTCCATCACCAGCTTGCATTTCTCTACCATGTCCCCGGGCAGGGGTTTGCCTCCCCGGCGAACCCTCTTTTCGTCCACGCCCCACTTTATCCCATAAGCATCCGCTAGGGTCTTGAAATACCTGTATTCCTCAGGGTTCTCAACCCAGAGCTGAGTAGCTGTTCCTATCTTTACCTCGGTCTCCGGTCTGTATGCCTCCTGGATTGGGGCGCGGTATATGACTATCTGTTTGCTCAGGATGCTAAAGCACCTATTCACCCCTGTTGTGGCTTCAACACCCTTCACATAGAGAGCGGCCTTTTCGGCTGAGTCAGGATCAGTGAAGGTAAATCCCCCCTTGCCGTCGTGTTTTCCCAAGGAAGAGAGCCTTGCCGCTATGGGCTCCAACTCGGCCGACGCATCAGCGTAGATCCCGCCCTTGGTCTTACCGAAAGCCGCTGCGGCCATTATCGCGCCGGCTCGCCTCTGGGCCTCACCGAGGTCTATTAGGGTGTCCTTCTGGGACGAAAGGACAATCACAAAAATTCCCAACATCTTTCCTCCGGGGAATATTATAATGCAAGTCAAAGGCCTGGTGCCTGGTTAACAAAATGGCTAGCCCCAACCCCCCGGGATGTTTCTGCATGGCCAGAGGTCATAGACCGCCTCCCTAAAATCCGTGGTTGACGTAGCCTTCCTCGCGTGCCTTATAATATGAGTGTGTCAGACAGGTTTGTGGTCTTCCTCTCGGATTTCGGGCCCGCCAGCGCGTACGTTGGTCAGGTAAAGGGCGTGCTCTCGGGTATTCCCGTCATAGACCTGTGCCACGAGATTCCCCCTGAGGACATAAGGGCTGGTGCTTATGTGCTTTTTACATCCTGGAGGTATTTTCCGGCTGGTTCGGTCTTTCTAGCTGTCGTTGATCCGGGGGTTGGAACATCCAGAAAGGCCCTTGTCGCGTCGTGGCACGATTATTTTTTCGTGGCTCCGGATAATGGGATACTATCTCCATTCATGGATGAGAATTTCCGGGCTTTTGAGATCCCGGTCCCCCCTACTGCCTCCCCTACATTCCACGCGAGGGATGTCTTTGCTCCAGCGGCCCGGGCGCTTGCCTTGGGAGAGAAACCCGAAAATCTCGGCCACCCATGCCCTTCACCTCTCCATTGCGCTTTCCTGTCGCCCAGGGAGACAGAGGGGGGAATAAGGGGAAGGGTGATAATGAGGGACAGGTTCGGGAACCTGATAACCGATGTGCCAGCCAGCATGGTTGAGGGTAAGGGCTTTGTCGTTCTCGCTGGTGGAGTGGAGATTCACCCTGCGAGGACATACGGGGATGCTGAGAGGGGCCAGCCACTAGCCCTGATAGGCTCAGGCGGATTTCTCGAGTTATCTGTTAGGGAAGGGGATGCCTCCGCGGCTCTTGGGCTTTCTGTTGGGGACATAGTTGAGGTCATATGGAAGAGATAGAAACCCTCGTTGGTAGGTTCATGGAGATCATTTACAAGGAGGCCCTTCCGGATGGTATGCTCATCTTTGAGGGTTATATGAGGCCGCCTCAGAAGGAAAACGCTGAGATGTTCGTCGTGGAAGCAAACCACCGGGGTTTCTACCTCCACATAAACCAGAAGGAGGACGGGACCGTAAGGGCTATTCTCCTCCCGAGGGTTAAAACGAAAGGCACCCGGGTTTGGATAAACATCGCTCTTTTTGTTCTCACTCTGCTCACAACCTTAGCTGTTGGGGCCATGTATGAGCAGGTTAAAATCCTACAGGAGCCCTGGATGATCTGGAAGGGTCTGCCGTTTTCCTTGTCCATAATGGGCATATTGCTCATCCACGAGATGGGCCATTATATAGCTTCACGCCTCCACGGGGTTGAGGCAACCCTGCCGTATTTTATTCCATTCCCTACCATAATCGGGACCATGGGCGCTGTCATAAGGATAAAGAGCCCAATACCAACCCGTAAGGCACTCCTTGACATCGGCTCAGCGGGCCCAATAGCGGGCCTCATTGCGGCCCTGCCCCTTACATTCATCGGCCTCAAGCTCTCCTCTTTTGTTCCAAAGAGCGACATGGGCGCCGCGCTTATTCTCGGGGACTCCCTCCTTTTTAGGTTAATCAGCCTCATAGCCATAGGTAGGCCCCCGGAGGGCTACGATGTAATGCTGCACCCTGTTGCCTTTGCTGGCTGGATAGGCTTCTTCGTCACTGCCCTGAACCTAATCCCCGTTGGCCAGCTGGATGGAGGCCACATAGCGTATGCGTTGATGGGCAAGTGGCACAAGCCGTTCGCGTGGGCCTTCTGGGCAGTTCTCATAGTCGCGGGAATATTCTGGCCAGGCTGGTGGTGGTGGGCCCTCCTGATCCTGATATTCGGGATAAAACATCCTCCTACCCTGGTTGATGCCATAGCGCCTGACCCCAAGCGCATCCTCCTCGGACTTCTCTCACTTGTTCTTTTTATTCTTACCATAACCCCAGTTCCTTTCAGCGTTTTTCAGAGATGAGAAGGATCCTTCCTTATCTTATAGCTCCCATTTATTACCTTTGGCTCCGCACGATTAGGGTTCGTTTCTGTGGGGCAGACGCTTTCTTCGATCCCGTAGTCTATCTCTTCTGGCACAACAGGCTTTTTCCCCTCATATTCACCCACAGGAGAAGGGGGGTTGTCGTCCTCGTCTCAACCCACAAGGATGGGGAGCTTGTTGCGGGGGTCCTCAGGATATTCGGGTTTGGCCTGGCCCGGGGCTCAGCAACAAGGGAAGGAGGCAAGGCGGTTCGTGCGGCAATTGAGGGAATAAGGCGGGGCAACTCGGTTGCGATAACCCCAGATGGCCCACGGGGCCCCCGGTATGAGTTCAAGGAGGGGGCTTGGCGCTTGGCGACCGGACTCAAGGCCCCCATTCTCTATGTGGGGGTTGCTTATTCCTCATACTGGGAGATCGGTTCCTGGGACCGGTTCATGATCCCGAAGCCCTTCTCGAGGTGCCTGGTTTATCTTGAGAGGGAAGAGGATGCTGGAATAAGCGCTTCTGAGGCGGGCAGGAGGCTTCTTGAGGTGTCGGATAAGGCAAAGGAGATGCTCAAGGGAAAACTGCCCGTGCCCGTGTCGCGCCCGCAGGGTTTCGCTCAACCTTGACGGCTCTGACCTTATCCTCCTCAGAACAAAAAGCCCCTCCCCATCCTGATATATTATCTCCCATGCGGGATCGCTCAGGACCTTGCTTGCCCAGGACCTGTATCCCTCCTCGTCCCTATTCATTCCAACCCATCTTCCGGTTGCCGTGTCCAGGAGGACATACTGAGCCTCCTCGAGCCCTTCTGGAAAGGGCCAGAGCCTCGCTCTCTGCGGAACGCCGCCCGTTATCAGGTTTATCTGCGCGCAAAGGGAGACATCGCGAGGAACGCGCTCAGATATTGCCCTCGTAACCTCTTGGTCCCTCTTGGTTACTTGATATATCCAGAGATTAAACGGTTTATCCGGCCTGTAAAACACGATCCCGAAAGGCGTTGGCGCGAAAAGCGCGTGGCCAAGAAAGGAGAACCCGAGGATTAATGGCGCTATTTTTCTCCAGTTGACCCTTGACATAAGGACGGCTGTAGCCCACAACCCAAAGGGAAGGAACTGCGCGGCATACTGGGTCTCAATCCCGTAGTAGCCGGGGAATGCCGCGAATACAATGAGGCCTGAGTGGACCAATCCTGGGAGGAGTTCAAGGGGCCTCAGAATTGGCAGTAAGCCCAAGGGCAACATGAGAAAGAGCCAATATGTCACCTTTGCCCAGCTTAGCGAGGGAGGCCCAAAGAACCTCGTGTATGGACCTTGGGGATTGAAGGCTGGAACAAGCCAGAAGCTGGCAATCAGGAACCAGACGAGAGCCACAGCCGCAATGATGGCCCCTTGCTTCTTGAGGCCCTTAATAAAAGCCACGATTCCGAGCACTGCGATCGGCAGAGCAAGGGTTTCCTTGAGAAGAAGAGGGCTTAGCGAAAAAGCGAGGAAGGGCCAAGGCCTCTTCCCTTCAAGGAAGATTAGGGCTATGCTGACAATAAGGGGAAAAAGGGCATCCGGATGGAAGTCAAAAAGAGCGAGATACCATGTCCCCGGATGGAGCAGATAGAAAACGGAAAGGAAAAACCCAGCCCAGGGGCCGATCGCCCTTTTGCCGAGGAAATAGAAGGAGATGCCTCCTGCCGCAACCGAGATAGAGCCTATTACAATAAGGGTCTCCGCACGAGGAAACGCGCGGTAAACAATGGCAATGATTAAAAACAGAGGCCGCAGGTGTCCTTTAACGAGAAAAGAAAGGTCATACCGAAAACCAAGGTTCCAGGCTATTTGCTCCATTATGCCGAGGTCATAGAAGCCAGCGTTCCCAGCCTGATAACGGAGAGAGCCCATCACAGAGAGGGTAATACCGATGACGGCCGAGAGCACGAAGGTGATGATTGCGGGCAGGTTCTTCCTCAAGGTTAGTGCCTCCACCTAGATATTCCCTCTAGCAGGGGGTGCGCAGGGGTCCTGAACCTGAATGAGGCAAGTGGACCGGCGACGAAGATCAGCCCAATGCTAATCGCGAGGCATGTTATCTCCTCTGGCTTCATCCTGATCCCCCTGGCAACAAGAACATACAGTAATATCAAAAATATCCAGGAATATATTGTGTAGACGAGAGCAATGGGATGGGTTCCTGATAATCTTTGGATAAGCCCTTCCCAAAACCCCCTGAGATCCCCACGGACAAGCGCAAAAACTGCGGCCGTGAGGGAACCATGGGTTTTCTGCGGCTCAGCGAGGACATGCGAGGGAAGGTTGAAATCAAGGCCGCCGAGGCCTTTGAGGAGCCCCTTCAGATATATTTTCACGAACGCTGATGGATGTCCCTTTATCTCCCGGAGTCCCTCTGCCCTTGCTTCACGCACGAAATCCGGATCGTTCGCGGCTCGCCACGGATCCTTGTCATATTTGAGATAAAGGTCTGAGCGTGATGATCCCCAGGCCTCCTGATATGTTATCCCAAAAGCCTCTGCCTTTGTCATGGGGCCGAGAAAGACATACATGTTGACATCAGAGACGGATGAGAGGGTGAAGATCCCTGATACCATGTAGTTTCTCAGCGCCCACATGATGGGCAAAACGAGAAATCCCCAGAGAAAGTTCAGCAGGCCTCGCCAGTCCTTTCTCCAGGCCGGATATATCCCTCCGAGCACGAGCGCTATCCCAGCTGGCCTCGTCAGGCAAGCGAGTCCCATTATTAGCCCGGCTAGCGTGTTCCTCCGGCTGAAAAGCAGGAGCGCGCCAAGAGCCAGGAGCACGGCAAAAAGGGTTTCCGAGTAAAGCATGGCACCGAAGAGGGCTGTAAACGGGTCGCAGGCGGCCAAAAGCCCCCCAACAAGACCGTTTCCAGAGACCCTCTGGCCCAGAAGGAAAACGAGGGTAGCGAGGAAAGCGCCGAGCAGGATTTGAAAGATGAGAACAGGCCTCTCGTCCCGAAAAGGGCAGTATAGCACGGAGAGAACCAAGGGATACGGGGGCGTCCTCACGATGTTTTGGTGGTATGGCGGAGAATCGTCCCAGGAGAACCCGCGCCCCAGAAAGAGGTTTTCGGCTATGGATATGTAGCCCTTGGTATCCATGCCATAGGCCCTTTGAGGGTTGAGGAGAGCCGGAGCGGAAACCAGGGCCTTGAAGCATATAGCTATCCCGAAGACCAGAATGAGCTTCCTCAAGGCACAAAGCATAAGGCAGGAGAGGGGTTCGGGTAAATCAAGAGGCACGGGGCCCTTCCCCTGCAATATAATTTGTTCATGAAGCGGATCCTTTGGGGTTGTGATTTTTACGAGGATAGCATTTTTGCTGGGCAGATAGCCGCTGAGATAGCGAAGCGCACCGGCGCGACCATTCACGCCATATACATAATGAGGCCGCCTTCCAGGCACGAGACGGACAAGGCGAGGTATCTTGAGAGGAAAAACACCGTGAGCGCGAAGCTGGAGGAAATAGCGGGCGGCCTCGCCAAAATGGGCATCGGGGTATCATACGAGATAGCCGAATCAGAGGCCACGGGGAGGTGCTTGTTGGACGCCGCTGAAAGCCTCCACGCGGATATGATAGCCTTGGGCAGGGCCGGAGTGCCCGGAGAGGAGAAATACGCTGGTTCAACCGCGAGGCAGGTCCTACATGGCACCCGGAGACCCGTGCTCATCGCGAGGGCCAAGGACATGATCCCGAAGATAGATAGGCTCCTTGTTCCAACAGATCTCTCGGATGCCTCTTTCGTGGCTCTGGACTTTGCTTTGCCCATAGCAAGGGCCTTCTCAGCGCCCGTCCACCTCCTTTTCGTATATGAGTTCGCGGACATACCTCCCACTGCGGAGGAGATGGACAAGGCCCTGGATGAGCTGAGATACGCCTTAAAAGCAAAGGGGCTTTCCGAGGGCGAGGTAAAGCCAGAGGTAATAAGCCACCCGGAATCCGGCGACGGCATAGCCAGATACATAACGAAGCACAACATTCCCCTCACGATAATGGGCAGTCGCGGGGCAACGGGGCTTGAGAGGTGGCTTCTCGGCAGCACAACGGAAAGGGTGATAAAGATGTCTCCTTGGCCGTTGATAGTGGTAAAGGAATGAAGGGGGCCAAACCCGTTCAGCACAAGCTAAAGATACCCGGAAGAACGATAATCTATTGGCTCGTGAGGGAGGAGGGGAGGGTCTCCGTAGGGGTCAAGTATACCAAAGAGGGACTTCTGGTATCAGCGCCAAAAGGCGCCTCGCTCCAGCAGATAAAGAGGGTCCTTCTCAGGAACATTGACCAGATCGTTGAGATCTTAAACAAAGTTGTGCCACCCAAGAAACGATTCGCCGACAACGAGACCTTTCCTTATTTGGGCAAAGGCCTCAGGCTCTCAATCAAGAGAAAACCGAAAGCCAGGCACATCAAGGTCTTCAAGACCCCCAGGATGATAGTGGTTGAGGGTCCGCCGGACATGCGCTCGGATCAGATAAGGTCTGTGCTCATCAAGTGGTATAGGGAAGAGGCAAGGGTTTTCCTTTTCGGCAAGGTTCAGGCCTGGGCCAGGAGGATGCGGGTGAAACCCAAGAGGGTCTTCATAAAGGATCAGAAAAGCGGTTGGGGGAGCTGCTCGGGGCGCGGAAACATAAACCTCAACTTCAGGGTGATAATGGCCCCTGAGCCCATGGTTGATTATGTGGTTGTTCACGAGCTCGCGCACCTCAGGCACAGAAACCACTCAAAGGATTTCTGGAATTTCGTGGCTGATTTCATCCCCGATCACAAGGAAAGAAGGCGCTGGTTCAGGGAAAACGGACGCGCTTTAAGGTGGTAGGGGCTATTTTCTCTCTTCTTTTCTAATGAGCCAGATCGCGAGGCCAACGAATAGCAGGTTGGGAACCCAGATAACCGGATGGGGCAAAATGCCCCTCGTGGAGAGTTGTTCGCCAGAGAGAAGCATTATGTAATAAAGGACAAAGATGAAGAAGGATATCCCAAACGCTGTCCCGTAGCCGCCCCGCCTCGTCATTACAGCAACGGGAACCCCGAGAAGAACGAATATGAGCCCCGCGACGGGCAAGGCAAAACGCTTGTGAAGCTCAACCCATATCTGAGCGATCCGGATCAAAACCGACCTCTTCGCGCCAGGGTCCAGTCCTGGTTTCCCGAGATTTTTCTCCTGTTCGGATAGGTCCTTGGCCAGATGAGAGAGGAGCTTTTCCTTGTCCGCGCGAAACTTGCGTTCCTCCCTCAGCATCTCTGGATTTATGGGGATCTTCATCTTGTATCTCTCAAATGAGATGAGCCTGTAGACATCCTTTCTGGGGCCTATTGCCTGGTGGATCTCTCCGTCCTCAAGGGCGAAGACCATGACCGTATCACCTGATACAAAAACCCTGCCCCTCTTGGCAATTATTGTCTTCGGCTCACTGCCGCCCATCTCCTGTATCTTTACATCCTCTATTCTCCCCGTCCTGTCATCCTTGTCCTCAACATAGACCAGATACCCCTCAATCTGGGTGAAAAGCCCCTTCTTTATCTGCGCGGTGGGGCGTTTCTGGCCTATTTCAACGAGAAGGGTTTTGAGGCGATGGTTTGCCTCGGGAACCAGGTAGTTGTTAGCCCAGAACAGGACTCCCACGAGAACAATCGCTCCAACAAAAGGTCCGAAAGCGAGGCGTTTCACTGATATGCCAAGGGCCTTCGCGGCAAGAACCTCGTTGTCCTGCGCCATCCTCCCGAAAGCAACGAGTATGGCAACAAGGACCGCCATAGGGGCTGTGAAGGAGAGGATGAAGGGCATGGTATATGCGACTACGAGGCCAACCGTTCCAGGAGGAACGCCTTTGCGGATCAAGAGGTCCATGAGGTCAAACATCCTATCCAGGAGCATTATTACCGAGAATGTAGCAAGTGAGCCAACGAATGGCGCGATGACCTGCCTCAGGATCATCCTGTCAAGGGTCTTCACAGCTTGAAATTATACCGGACAATCATGGGCCCATTCACATGAGTTCCTTGAAAGGGTTCAGTCCGGTTTTCCGGGCACAACCGGCCCGGATTCGGCCTTTGGATTAGAATATGGGCCACCTCCTCTGAGAGGTATGGAAAAAAGAAAGATTAAAGGAGATGGCCCATCGCGATCACTAGGACCGTGAGCATCCAGATAGAGCTGGGTGAGATAAGTATAGATCAACCTGAGGTCTGGATGAAACTCGTTGAGGAGAAGCAGGCAGGGATATGGCCTCTGAGGCCTTCCAGAGGATAATAACCTCAAAGGCACCCACCAATCTGAGCATGTTGTTGTAGAAGCTGATGGAACGCAGATAGCCCTTCAAAGGGAGAAATCCAGAAGGGCTGAGGCCAAGATACTCCTCGCTTTCACAGAGAGAAAGGACCACAAGCTCATGAATAGGGTGGTATATGCCTCAGTTGAGCCAGCTGAGCTCATAAGGCGCAAATACTTGGTTGACCTGAACACGAAGGGGGTGGTCATCGGAGACGGTGCATCCTGGATAGAGAGCCTGAGAGACGAATACTTCCCTCAGATGTGGAATCTGTTCAGGGATACACTCGTAAAAGCCAGGGAAGGGCTTCAACAAGGAGGACGACCATAGCTAGGCAGAACGAGAGGTTCCTTAAGTCTTGCAGGGCTACGGCTCGTCAGCGCCTTGTGCCCTGACGAGCCTCTATGAGTTTATAATTTAATCCCTCAGGTTGGAGAGTGGCCCCTAAGGTGCCCGGAAATCCGGACAGAATCTAAGAGGAGATAATGGCTGAGCTTGCGAGGATATTCACCGGTGGGGATGAGGACACCGTTTGCCTCATGGAGCCAACATACCTGAGAGAGACAGAAGAGAGGCTCCTGGTCTTTGCCATTTACGAGGAAAACAATCCCATAAAGGCCTACAAGAAGAGGATGAGGATAGAGCATCTCTTCAGGGACCTGAAAGGCCTCTTTGGGATGAGGGAGGTTCTGAGAAGGATAAGAGACCCCCTGGTCAGGAAAGGGCTCATCACCCTTATCATGCTTTCCTGGCTCTTACTTTTTCTCAGAGGCCTATATGCCCTCGTTAAGGGACTCCTCTCCCAGGATGACCCCCTGGTTAGAGAGTTTCTGAGAGGCTACATAAGCATTACTCTCAGAGACCTGGATAGATTGCGATCCCCTTGTGCCACAAGGGCTTACGAGGAAACGCTGGCCAAATCTTCAATCTGTGGGGGTATGAAATGTGTCAGGTGAAAGATGTTTTACTCCTGCCCCATTTCCCAACCGACCATAACTGACCGAAAATGGAGTGTTTTTCACGCTTTTTCGTTAGGGGGTGAAATCTTGGAAACCCGCATAAAATAAACTGGGCCGTGAAGGAGTTGAACCTTCGGCACCCGGATTAAAAATCCGGTGCTCTACCGCCTGAGCTAACGGCCCGGACTGAAATTATAAACCAAAAGCGAGCCCATGCGCACTCATTCGTGCTCTCCCAGCAACTCCTCCAAGGTTGCCCTCATCCTCTCAACATGCGAACCCTCCCAGTAGACTCTGCCGCAGCATGGACACCTGGAGAACTCCTCGTGGGTTGAATATGTGTGAGGGGGGACAAGGTGCTTGACCTCTTCTTTCTCCACATCCACCAGCTCCTCGTTGCAAACAGGACAACGGGTAAACGGGTTGGCCTTGGTTTTTAGGTTGAGCTCTGAGAGGACCTGCCTCAATTGCTCATCCGGATCATCGGAGAGCAGGACCAGGGCCTTGACGATGGGCAGATCGTGCGCCCTTCTGTTCCTAGTGAGAAGAACCCTCCCTTCCCTAATTGCTCTTGCCGCCAAATCGTAAAGCGAGCCCCCTGCCATCTCCGCGTCAAATCCCAGAAACCTGAGCCAACGACAGAGCTTCCCCGCATGCTGATCAACGAGGAACTTCATCGTGATAGCGATATGAGGACCTCCCTGGCGATGGTTGCGGCTATGCCTCCTGAGGCAGGCCCGGGGTCCTCCCTCGGGTTATACTCAACCATGTCGGCTGATATTATCTTGCCCCTGAGGCCCTGGATCAAACCAATTAGCTCCCCAAAGGACATTCCCCCTGGCTCGGGGTTTGAGACCCCTGGGAAAACCGATGGATCAAGGACATCAAGATCAAGACTCAGATAGCATTTCTTCAGGGAAGATAGCCTTTCAAACACGGCATTCTCATTAGGGCCCTCCTCCCCCGGAGCCAAGGACCTCCAACCAAGGGCCAGAACCTCAAATCCCTCGTCCGAGAGCCTCTTCCCAACAGTCGCGTGGCAGAACCTCTCGCCCTGGAACTCATCCCTCGCGTCAAGGTGAGCATCAAGGTATAAAACCGTGAACCCCCCCAGCTTTTCCCTCAGATAAAGGCAAAGTGGCAGGGTTATGGTGTGGTCCCCTCCGAGCGCGAGGAATGGGGGCTCTACGGCCCACGAGTTGAGGGCTTCGGCGCACCAGGCCGTGAATTCCTCCCCGGATAATCCGGATGGCGGATAAAGGTCGCCGAGCTCAGAATATTCCAGATCCTTTCCTTGATACGGGCTGAAATCCTCAAGAGACTCAAGCCAGAAACGGGTATGAGCGGGCCCGAGGAAGGCCCCTCTGGTGAAGTTGACCCTTCCCTCATAAGGGATTCCGAAAAGATTGGTCATTTTTTGCCCTTTTTATATGTTATCACCACCCCCAGGTCGTATATGTCCATGACCCCAATTGCCCTTGATATGGGGATTATGTGATCAAGCGTGAGGTTCTTATCAGTTCCGCAGTAGGCGCATATCTTCCCCTTCTCAAGTTCCTTCTGCCAATCCCTTGAGTTCTCCCCGGATTTCAGCTTTTTGAACCGGGACACGACAAAACCGTAATTGCCCCCAAAACCCTCCGCGTAGAGCCCGTAAATAAGCTCGCGGACTGTCCTCACATACTTAGGGGGTTTCAGGGACATGGTTTTGCCTCCTGTTTTACCAATTAGACCTAACCCCCGTTTGTTGCTCTATGTGGTCGGCCACAGTCTTCTCTATCCTTTCTGCGTAATGACTAACCATGTTTTCCAACCCATAAGCGCCATAAGTCTAGACGCGAGCTTCCACGATAGGCAATTTGCCCTATTGTTTCCACAAGTCTTTCCAAGCTTGTTTGGAACCTGTTATTTGAGAATCTTAGCCACCTACTCCTGTTTAATATCCATGGTATACCAAGATTAAGGTAAAGCATGTTGGTTTTGTGGGCACCAGCGTTATTGAGTTTTTTGTTGGCGTTCTCAAACAGTGAATTCAACCGATTGGAAGTTGCACCAGTCAGTATCAATGGAGCGGCCTCTTCGTCACGCTCTTCAACAAAAGCTCCCGTAGTGGCCGCAAATAAAATAACGCCTGCTCTTGTCAACGCTCCCCCTTTTTCCTAGCGGCGTACCCACTCTGCCGCCAGTTAATGCCCCGTGCGCACCTATGATTTCATCAACATCCTTCGGTTTCTCTTTAGGATTTCTCATTGCCCGCGATGCCATGTTTTTTGGCCTCTGTATCCTCTAAATTCTTTTCCCTACGATCTCCAGGATCTCATCAGTCTTCTCACGGAGCTCCCCCGTGCTTTCCGCTCCTTCCCACCTCACCACTGCGTTTATCAAATCCTGCTTGGAGAGATTTTCCAAAACCTCAAGGGCCCTGCCTCGCCACTTCTCTGGCTGGAGGAGAATTGCCATCTTCGGAACCTCCTGTACATCAAGGCTGAAGAACCAGAACCCGTTGTAGCTGTAATCATAGGGTTGAACAACCCTGGCCACAAAAACCGGTTTGCTACTCCAGAGGCCATAATCAATCCTGTGGGGGGTTCTGCTCTGGGTTCCGATTATCTCCCGGTGATGCTCCGGAATAATGAGCTGGTTCTCTTTCCTGAACGGCTCAGGTTTATCTTCATACCACCCACGGAAGGCAATAGTCAGCTCCCGTTCCTCTTTTTCATAAGGCTTCAAGATATGTTCCAGGTAAAGGGCGTGAACGGTAAGGATAGCCGCGAGGAGCCTCTTGATTGAAGGTTCTAGTTCCTCCTCTGAAGTGAACACATAGAGTTCGTCTCCAGAACCTTGCTTGATCCCGAAATGCTCCAAGATGATGTTGAGCTTCCTTACCCTTGCCGGATCCAAATGAAGCCCTCGCACAAAAAGTGAGGCCAGGGTCGCGCCCCCATCCGAGACTTTAAGCATGTTCTTGCCTCTGAAAAGATCCTGGGTCGCCACCTCTTCTAGGAGCAGAGAAATCTCCTCATCAAAGGTGGGGATGCCGGTCAGAATATGGATGCCCCACCACTCCTCGTGGAGCTTAAAGCAATTAAGCTTTCCGACAAGCTTCCTGGCCCTTTCCAGGCTGATCCTGATGGCCTCTCCGATCATGTCCTCAGCCTCCTTGTGGTTATTTTCATTAATGATAATGCCAGGCGAAGCCAGTTTTCAAGTGTGGCTTGGTAACGGTCAGACATTTTGTTAGTCATTTCAGGGAGAGAAGTTTTCTCTTTTTCGGCCAGGGTTTCCCTGTTCCATCCGTGCTGGTGCCAGCCAAGCCCGGGCTCATAATCAATGCAATCCACTCGCTTATTATGGAATTTCAGGGCTACCTGCCAAGATGATGGCCTTTTCTTGTCTTTTGCCCTGATGTTGAGACGAAGCGTTATTTCCTCGCCTTCAATGGTAATAGAGAATGTTTGTTCATACTCTCCCTCCTCCTCGAGCGCCTGGAGAACCTCGTAAAAATCCGCCGGCAGATGCTTGTCAGCGGATCTGATTCTCTCCCCCAACCTCTTGACCTCATCCAGAAGCTCTTCCTGTGAAGAACTGCTCATACTTTTTCTCTCACATCAAGTCCTTCCTGAGAAATTCCGGCAGAGCAAAGCCAGCCCTGTGAACACGGTGGTTGTAATAGCGAAGCCCCTCAGGAGGCTCGCGTTTCGGTTCAAGCCCATCTATGCCCTTGAGACAAAGAGCATAGCACCACCAGCCCCCAGGATAGCTCGGCGCGGGAGATGTGTAGAAGTTGACCTCCCCGAAGACAGCAAGCAGGGACCTCTTCATTTCCTTTATGGTTTCCATATGATAAAATGGGGATTCGGCCTGAACAACCAGGGCGCCAGGCTTTGAGAGAACCTTTTGGGCCTCCCTGTAGAACTCCTTGGTGAAAAGGGATTTGGCCGAGCCAACCGGATCCGGCGAATCAACGATTATCACATCGTATGACTCCGGCGGGGTTCGGCGCATGAACTCAAACCCATCCTCGTATAGGGCAAGGGCCCTCGGATCGGAGAATCCCAAGGAGAGCTTTGGTAGATAAGCCTTTGCGGAATCAACAACGGCCTGGTCTATCTCAACGAGAACGGCCTTCCGGACAGGATACCTGAGAACCTCCCTGAGCGCGCCCCCATCACCTCCGCCTATGATGAGGACCTCCTGGGGATTTGGATGGACGAGCATGGCAGGATGAACGAGGGCCTCGTGGTATATGAACTCATCTCGCTCAGTTGTCATGACATAGCCATCAAGAACGAGAACCCTACCGAAGAAGTCGTTCTCAAATATCTCTATCTTTTGGTAACGGGATTCGTGAGAGAAAATAAGCCTTGAGACGCCCAGAATGAGCCCGGACGAACCCGAGTGCATCTCCTGGAACCAGAACCCTTTGCTCATAACGATAATTTTAATCCCTCGGCCTCTGCTGTGGCAACAGGGGGGGCCGTTGCCTTAAAATCTTGGAGTGCAGGTTTTGCTTTTGGCTTTGGTAATAACACCTGGACACGGGGATGCTGAGATCGCGAGGCTCATCCTCTCAGGAGAACTGCCCCCTGGTTTCTACTGGACCATGCCTTTTGTCCTCCCTGATACCGTGATTGGAGAAGGCTCTCTGTGGGAAGAGCTCAGGTGTGCCTCGCCGAGATTCTCTGCGGCCGCTGGTTACGAATCCGACACATTCCAACGCCTCTCAGGCACAGCATCGCTTTCCCACGAAAATGGTGCCCTTTTCGCTTCTGCTGAGCCATTCATCTGGATTGGAAACGATTCCCTATATCCGGCGAGGTGGAAGGGGATCCGTTCTGATTGGATGAGGGCTTTTGTCGGCTTTCAAAACGGGAACCTATCAGGCTACTGGGGAAGGGCGCCTGTTTCCTGGGGACCGCCTCTGGCCAACAGGCTGATGTTTGATGGAGGAAATTTCCCTCCATTTGATTGCGGCGAGATAGCGTGGCGATGTTCTTTCATGAGGATTTCACTATTCTTCGGCGTTTTGGACCCCTATCCCATAGAGGATGTCATAGACACCTCGGAGAACCTCCAGCATAGAACCGAATACCAGCGCTTCATAAACGGCCATAGGGTTGAGTTTCTCATTCTCGGAAGGCTAAACATGGCGTGGTCAGAAACGGTCAGATACGCGAGGGAGGAGGGCGGACCTTCGCTCCAATACTTCAACCCATTTCCCATATACTACGCCTACTCCTGGACCGGCTCCTTCCAGCACGAGGACGACTACGCGTGGGACCTGGACGCAACCCTCAGCCTTCCCGGCCTCCTTCTGTATGGCGAGTTCTACATTGATGATTTCCAGTATGTTCCTGATACCATATGGGACCCCAATCAATTCGCTCTTGCTTTTGGCGCCATGAAGTCCGCGGGCCCTCTCATCCTCAGAATGGATTACTCGGCGGCAACGCGCTGGACATTCAACTCAAGGCTGAGGACCACAAAGGCCATCTACAGAGCCTGGCCATACGGTCACCCCCTCGGCTCTGATTTTCAGAGGTTTCTGGCTGAGCTGGAGTGGCAGGCGAGGCCCGTGACCAGGATTACGCTCGGCTTATCCTTCACCCAGGACGGGGCTGGCTCTGTCCACGAGAAAATGCCATATTACCTGGGCTTTCCAAAGGAGAACTTCCTCGTGCCTCCGGTTCAAACCGAGGCGAGGGGATGGGTCAGGGCTTCTTGGATCAGGGGGCCCATGGGGTCTGACCTCATGGTGGGATACAGAAGGATAGAAAACTGGTTACATATAGATGGAAATGGGGTATCAGGATTGTTTTTCAAAGGGGGACTGAGACTATTTTGGCAATAAAGCGCTTAAACTACCCCACAACCTCCCTCACACAATCAATCACATAATCGGCCTCCTCATCCTTCAGGTCCGGATAAAGGGGAAGGCTTATTGTCATGTCCCCTATCTTCTCGGCCACAGGGAACATCCCTGGTTTGTAGCCGAAGCGCTCCGTGTAGTATTTCCTCAGGTGAATGGCTCTGTAGTTGACCGCGACGCCAACCCCTCGCTTTCCGAGCTCCGAGAGAACCCTGTCCCTATCCTCAACCCATATCGTGAATAGGTGCCGAGATGACCTTGAGCCGGGAACAACCTCGGGAAAACCTATACCGGCTTTTGAGAAGGCCTCTTCGTATCTCCGGCAGATCTCCTCCCTCCTCGCCCGCCAGGCTTCCATCTTCGGCAATTGAGGGATGAGCATCGCGGCCTGAAAGTTCGTCATGTTATACTTCCAGCCGAGGAGCTCCATCTCCCAGTGCTTGTATAGGCCTGAGTATCTGTCTGCCGCTCCAGCGCTCATCCCGTGAAGCCTGAGCTTCCGGAGGAGATCGTCTTGCTCGCGGGTGTGCGCCGTTATCGCACCTCCCTCCCCGCAGGTTATGACCTTTGTAGCGTAGAAGCTGAACGCGGCCATGTCCCCTTTTTGGCCTGGCCTTACCCCATCCCTTTCCGCTTCAATGGCATGCGCTGAGTCCTCAAGCACGAAAAGCCCGTGCCTGTCCGCTATTTCCCTAATCGCTTTCATGTCCGCCATCTGGCCGTATAAGTGCACCGGGATAATACCCTTAGTCTTTGGGGTTATTGCCTCCTCTATCAGATCCGGATCAATAAGCCCGGTCTCTGGCTCAACATCAACGAAACGAGGGATTCCGCCGGCATGTAGAACCGCGTTTGAAGTCGCGATGAAGCTCATGGGGGTTGTTATGACCTCGTCTCCGGGCCTCAGACCCAAAGCCAGAAGGGCAATGTGAAGGCCGCCAGTGCACGAGTTGACCGTTACGGTATACGGGACGCCGAGATACTCCGAGAACAATCTCTCAAACTCAGCGTTCGCCGGGCCGGTTGTGAGAAATATGCCATCCAAGGCCTCGAGAACGGCCTTCTTCTCATCCTCGCCCAAAGAGTGCCTGAAGAACTCAACCTTCATATCTCCCTCCAACCCGCGAGTATGTCCCTTATCACCCTCTCCATCACATCCGTTATCCTATCAGCGAACTCAGAGCACCTTTCTGGACTAAGCCTTGAAAAATCCACCCTTTCCTCTGGGTTCTCGTAGACTATAACAGGCCTCGGAACCGGATACACCCTCACCCCTTGCCAGTAGTAGTAAGCGGGAACTTCTCCCTTTGGCAGAGAATCCCTGAACCGCGGGCAGAATCCCAAAAGGGCGCCCATTTCGTCAATGGCCGAGTGGCCCATGCCTTCCTTGCCGAATATCTCCTCAGCGTGTCGCCTGGTCTCAACCCACCAGTCTATTACCGCAACAAAGAGCCCTGCCTCACGGAATACCTTTCGCGCGCCCGCTCTCAGTGGGTCGGTGTTGCCGCCGTGCCCGTTTATGACAAAGAGATACCTGAGCCCGTTCCTGGCTAAGGTCTTCCCCAGCTCGTAGATGAAGCCCTCAAGAACCGGATCGGTGAGTGAACAACTGCCAGGATAGGACAACAGGGAATTCGTTACCCCATAGGGCATGAGGGGAAGCTTGGGGATGCCGAGGCGCTCAGAGAGCCTTTCGCATATGGCATCCGGAATGAAGTTGTCCGTTCCAACAGGCCCGCCGTCGTGGGCCTCAAGGGTTCCTATGGGCAATATTGCGGCCTCAAACCTGAGCTTCCCATGCTCGTAAGTGGATAGGTCCTGCCAGTTCATAGCCCAAAAGGATAAAGCTAGGGTCCGGACATTTGCATGGCAATTGGCCTGTCCAGGCTAAAAGCTTTATAATTTCAAGCCATAGGAGGTCCTGCTTTGACAGGAGCAATTTTTATGATGATCGCGGCAACAGAGCTACCTGAGGTTTTGCCTGTAAGGTTCAAGACAAAGACCCTCGATAATGGCCTTATGGTCATAGTGGTGGAGGATCACTCCGCGCCGGTTGTGGCTGTCCAGGTGTGGTATAAAGTTGGTTCCAGGAACGAAAGCTACAATGAGACAGGCCTCGCTCACCTGACCGAGCACATGATGTTCAAGGGATCAGCCGGGGTTCAGGGCAATTATTCGGAGATAATAGATCAGCTTGGTGGCTCGGATAATGCTTTCACTGATAGGGATGTCACGGTGTATCACTGCGTTGTGCCCGCGGATGCCTTGGATGTGCCCCTCATGATGGAGGCCGACAGGATGGTCAACCTGGTATTTAACGAATTCCTCGCGGAGCGCGATGTGGTCATGGAAGAGAGGAGGTGGCGAACGGACAATAGCCCTTTCGGAACCGCTTGGGAAAACCTCTGGGCAACGGCATACATGGTTCACCCATACAGGCATCCTGTTATTGGCTGGGGTTCTGTCATAGCCTCAATTACCCTTGATGATACAAGGAGATTTTACGAGACATTCTACAGGCCCGACAATGCCATCCTAGTCATAGCTGGAGATGTGAGGGCCGAGGACGCGTTTGAGATGGCGAAGAAACACTTTGGGAAGATACCGAGGCCTTTGGTTCCAGTTCCCCCAGTCACAGCCAAGGAACCTCCGCAGAAAGGCGAGAGGCGGACTGTTGTCCACAAAGAGGGGTTCATGAGCATCTACCTCTCCGCATACCATATCCCTGAGGCCACCCATCCGGACATACCTGCCCTTGATGTGCTGGCCACCCTTCTTGGCGGCGGAAAGAGCTCCCGTCTATACAGAGAGATAGTGAGGGATCAGGAGCTAGCCACATCTGTCTGGGCATATACGGATGAGAGCGTGGACCCAGGGCTCCTTGTCGTCGGCGCCGTGCTCCAGCAGGGCAAGGACCCAAAGGATGTTGAGAAGATCATAGATAAGGAGATCATCAGGATCAAAGAGGGAGGGGTTTCTGAGGAGGAGCTGAGGAAGGCCGCAAGGCAGGCCATAGCCGAAAACATCTATGAGCAGGAATCCGCGGCTGGCACGGCTTTCTCAATAGGGAACGCTGCCGCTATACAGGGGGATCCTGATTACATAAATCGTTATCCGGAAAGGGTTGCCGCTGTGACGGCCGAAGAGATCATGAATGTGGCGAGGAAATATCTAACCCAGGAAAACAGGTCAGTCGTAGTCCTACTGCCCAAGGCGCCAGAAGACATAGGAGAATATATAAAGATGATGGAGGAGGGACAGAAGAAGGAGTTCAAATACTAAGGAGCACCATGACGAAGGAAAAACCTGCGGAAAAAGCCTTGATGCGGCTCTGGCCCTTCATTTTTCTCGGATCGTTTCTGGCCTGCGGGCCCGAAAAGACGGAGGTCCATATGACGAAGGCCTGGAGTTTAGATCCTCAGCGCTTCACGCTTGAGAAGACGGAGAAAACCCTTGATAATGGCCTTCTGGTGATAGCCGTCAGGAAATCAAAACTCCCCATATTCCACCTTGAGATGGAGATAGAGGCCGGGAGCGTGCTGGATCCCCTTGGTAAGGAGGGGCTGGCCGGGATGACCGGAGACATGCTTGACGAGGGGGCTGGCGGACTTTCCTCTGAGGATATAGCTGATACCTTTGAGAGCGTTGGCGCGAGGTTCTGGATAAATGTGGGAAAGGCATCCACGGAGCTGTCCCTTAAATGCCTTTCTACGGACACGGACGCGCTCCTCGGCGTCCTTGCAAAAATTATCACTTCACCTGACTTCAAGAAGGATGAGTTCACGAGGCTCAGAAAGAGGACCGTATCATCAATATACTCAGCTAAGAGCGACCCGAACACGGTCCTAGACTGGAGCTTTGATGAGACAGTCTACGATGGACATCCCCTTGCTCACCCTGTCATAGGCTATGATTCCACGGTCTCAAGGATAACCCTTGAGGATGTGAAGGGGTTTTACAAGGATTGGTATTGCCCTGCCAGAACGAGGGTTGTAGTGGTTTCAGACCTCCCTCCTGATTCGGCTGTCTCCCTCGTTGAGAGGCATCTTGGGGGATGGAAGAACCCAGGAAAGCCCCTTCCAACGCTTGCCCCTCCACCAAAAATAGAGGGGAAGCGTGTTAAGGTTGTCAGGATGCCGGAGATAAACCAGTGCTACATAGCCCTCGGCGCGAGGGGCATAACGAGGACATCGCCGGATTACAACGCTCTGAGGACAGCGAATTACATCCTGGGTGGATCGGGCTTCTCATCCCGAATAACCAAAAGGATAAGGGTTGAGCTGGGCTTCGCTTACTCCGTATTCGGCTATTATAGCCCTGGGTTCGTCTTTGGCGATAGCGTTTATCCGGGAATATTCTATGCTGGGCTTGAGACCAAAACCTCGTCAGGGAATCAAGCGATATCCGAGCTCCTCTCCCTCATAGCGGACGCGAGGAACAAGGGTTTCACCCAGGAAGAGCTCGAGGCCGCGAAGAAGTATTACCGGGGATCAATAGCCCGCTCAGGCGAGACATACGGCCAGGTCGCTGGCCTCGTGATGCAAGGCAAGGTTTTTGGACTACCGGACCTATACTGGATAGAGGACATCCTCGCCATATCAAACCTGAGCCTTGATGAGGTCAATTCCGCGGCCAGGTCATACTTTGATCCGGAGAACTTCGTTTTGGTCGTGGTAGCGGATACATCGTTCAAGCTGGAAGGGTATCCCGAGGCTGAGTATATGGATTGGAAATGAGGAGCTGGCATTTCTCCGAGAGGGCGAACCCCCCTGATGTTCAGACAGGAACTGTGGCTGTTCTCATGCCCAATGTGCAGTTCATTTACGAGCTCGCGCTCGCGCAACTTGAGCTCTCTGCTTTTGGTTATGAGTTCCTAGTTGAGAACAGCCTGAGAAGGATAAGAGCATGGGGAGGAGATGATGAACGCTTCTGCAAGCGCACAGCCTATTTCCAGTCCATAGGGGACAAGGAAAGCGTTTATCCGTTTATCGTTAGTAAGAACCGAACCAGGTCCATAAACCAGTATCTGACTCACTGGATATACCCCTACAAGGGCAAGTTCCATCCCCAGATGATAAGAGCTCTTCTGAACATAATGGGGCTCTCTGAGGGCCAAACCGTCCTCGATCCTTTTGTCGGCTCCGGAACCCTTGCCCTGGAAGCCCAGTTGTTGGGTATAAACTCAGTATGTCTTGATATATCGCCCCTTTGCGTTCTCCAGACCAGGGTTAAAACCGAATCCGTTCTGTTCCTTCGGGAGATAAAAGAGTTCTTTCGGGATATCCAGGCCGAGGCCAACAGGCTACTCAGGGGAAACCACGAGAAGGACATGCTGGATTTCATAATGAACATAGAGAAAGAACCCGTCCGCAACTTTTACCTGATGGGTTTCCTACTGGCTGTAAGCGACACGGAAAGAAGGAGAAGGCCCTTTATCCCGTCCTTTCTCAAGGGCATCTCCCTGATGCTTTCTTCGGTTGAGGACTACCAGGATGTGGTTCAGGAGCTTGGAATCAGGCTTGGCAAAACTGAAATCTGCGAGGTTGATGCTAGGCGCTTGCCCTTGAAGGATGATTCCGTGGACGGGATCATAACTTCGCCCCCCTATTCCATCGCTCTGGATTATGTAGCTAATGACGCGCATGCCCTAAAGTATCTCGGCAAGGATGTAACCCTATTCAGGGAATCAGTTATAGGTGTCAGAGGCCGAGGAGACGAGAGGGTTAGACTTTACAACGAGGATATGAAGGAAGCAATCAAGGAGATGGCTAGAGTTCTCAAACCGGGTAAATACGCGAGCCTGGTCATAGGCAATGCGACTTATCAGGGAAAGCTCATCAATACCGTGGAATTTGTAATCAGAGAGTGCGAGAAGTGCGGCCTCAGACTGATAAAAAACATAGACAAGATAATCTTTGGGCTTTACAATGTGATGCAAAGGGAGAACATCCTTATTTTCTTGAAGGAGGGTTAAATGCAAGAGGAATACATTAAACAATTGGAGGAAACCCTGAAGAAATTTCTGTCTCCTGTCAGAGATATTCCTTTTACAGTTGTTATCAAGGTTCTCTCCGGTCACAGGATACTCCCGATTTACGAAAGCATGGATTGGGCCGAAGATTTCATCAGTAATCTTGAAAGAGCAATCCAGATAGCCGGCGCTAAGGCTAAAGAAGAAGGCATAAAGACAAAAAGACCAAACGAAGCTGGTAATAAAATAGAGGATTTTGTTCTTGAAGGCTTGAGATCTGTGGAGATCCCGGCTCAGAGGCCGATTGCGAGATCAGGAAGGAAGAAACCCGCTGGGTATCCGGACTTTGAATTAGAATGGAAAGGTATTCCGGTTTATCTTGAATGTAAAACCTTTAATTCCGAAGAGGAAAGGGGTGGCGGGCTACGAGTTTTCTATCTCTCCCCCTCTGAGGACTTCAAGATCACCAAGGATGCGCCGCATATTCTCGTGGCTTTCGGAATGAAAAAAGAAGGAGAAAACCTCTTTGTTCCCGTATCTTATGAGATATACACCCTTGAGAACCTGAAGGTGAACCTCAAGCACGAATTCAACGCGTCCGCTCAGGAGCTCTACTTGCCCGAATCCCTTCTTGCCCATGGCGAAATTGGAAACTGAAACCATCTTCAAGATCGTGCTCGGTGGTCTGAGCGCCCTGCCGGCGCCGGTCTTGTTCCCCATTTTCAGGGAGAGGCCCCTTGAGATAGATGACAGCTTCGCCTACCTGAGGATAGGGCTTGCCCTCGTCTCATTCATGATATACATGATCGGCAAATACACGGTTGGATTCCTCAGGATGGCGAAACTGCCGAGGCTCTTTCATATGATCCTGGCCGTGGCGGTTGTGGGCTTCGTGCTGGTAATAGGGGTATTCGCCTCTTTCTGCGGCAAGTGGTGGGCGGAGTATCTTCCCCACGGGGCAATAGGGTTATATGCGGCCTGGAGGATGAGGGTATGATCTGCTGGTCAGGAGCATCCCTTGAAGCTGGGCAGATCCTGGAGGTAGATTATTTTATCAGCGGATTCCTTAAGCCGCTCAGAAAAACCTTCTCTGTAATAGGCCACCTCAACTCTCTTTCCCATGCCCTTTATCTCGTCAATGACCTCGCCGAAATCCCCGTCTCCGGAAACGAGAACAGCAACATCATACGCGTCTCGGAACGCGAGGGTGAGCATATCCGAGGCAATACGCACATCAACACCCTTTTGTCTGTATGTTCCCCTCCCGGATTCTCTCATATCAATGAGTTTGACAGTTATCCCCCTGCCCCAGAATTCGCTGGCCCAGGCAAGCTTTTTTCTTCTCTCCTCAGCAAATTGGATAGCTTCCTCAGGATATATGCCGTCATACATGTAGACCCTTATGAGGTCCCTGTTCAGGGAGAGGTCCTTGATCAGATTGAAGTGATTCACACGAAAATCTTTTTTACATGCTTTCCATGCCCCCTTGAGAAGTGCCTGGGCGTCTATGAAGATAATCGTCCGTTTTTCCATACAAGAAAAAATTCGGGGGCAGCCGAAACTGAGGCAGAAGCCACAGCCGACACTGCCCCCCCGGTTCTAAAAGCTTCTAACGCAGGCCTATATTATAGTGTTTTTGCCAGGAACGATCAAGTAGGAGCACTCGCATGAGCTACCATCCCACCTTCACCGACGACGCTCCGCAGGCCATGGACACCAGGCTAATGCTGAGGCTCACCAGGTATCTGAAGCCATACTGGCCCCTGCTTCTGCTGTCCCTCCTTTTCATGGGATTGCTCACACTGGGAGAACTTGTTCCGCCTCTCTTGACCAGGATCGCTGTTGACCGCTACATAATGCCCTCATGGGCAATAATAAGCGAAAACGCGCCTCCCGATCTCCTGCGCGGCGCCCGGCTTATCCCCATTCCTGAGGGCGGGTTCATGGTGAACCTTCCTGAGATTCCCCAGTCTCAGAGGCGCGAGCTTGAGGCAAGGGGGCTTCTCAGCTCTGAGCGATACATCCCTGTGCCACCTGAGCTCTCAGAGAGCCTCCAAAAGGGGGACCTGATCGTCCTAAAAGAGGGGAGCTTTATCGCTTACTCAAGGCTAAAGGAATACGACAGGAGCCTGATATCAAGGGTTAGGGCTGGACACCTCAGGGGGGTTGGCTGGATAGGCCTGGCTCTGTTTCTCATACTAACGCTTAATCTGATTTTGAACTTCGGCCAGGTCTATACCCTGCAGAAGGTTAGTCAGAGGGGAATGGCGGACCTCCGTCAGGACATCTTCAGCAAGTTCCTGAGGAGCCCAGTTGAGTTTTTCTCCGCGAACCCGGTTGGCAGGCTCGTCACCAGGGCAACGAACGATGTTGAATCCATAAACGAGTTCTTCTCCTCTGTGCTCGTGTATCTCATCAAGGACGCTCTCCTCGTTATTGGGATAATAGTGATAATGATCAGAATGAACATCCGGCTCACCGGGGCTATGATGGCAATAGTTCCCCTTCTCGGTGTATCAACCTTTCTCTTCAGGCGCTACGCGAGGGAGGCTTACCGAGAGGTAAGGAAATACCTCGCGCAGGTCAACGCGACCCTTCAGGAATCAGTGTCCGGAATATCCGTGATCCAGGCTTTTGTCCAGGAGGGCAGGATGACGGAGAAGTTCAGGCGGATAAACTACGACCTATACAAGGCATTCATAAAACAGCTCTATGTTTTCGGAACATTCAGGCCCCTAATGGACCTTTCGGATGCAATTGCAGTGGCCATAATCCTCTGGTATGGCGGAGGGGAGATAATCCGGGGGGCCCTCTCCTTTGGAGCGCTCGTAGCCTTTCTCTCATATATAGAGATGCTGTTCGCACCAATAAGGGACCTCTCTGAAAAATATAACATAATGCAATCCGCGTTCGCGGCGGGCGAGAGGATATTCAAGATAATGGATGGGCCCGAAGAGCCATCCGGAGGCAAAATCATGCCCTCTGATGTGAAGGGCCAAGTAAGGTTTGAAGGGGTTTGGTTCGCATACGAGGGCGAGAACTGGGTTCTCAGGGATATAAGCTTTGAGGCCCTCCCCGGTCAGACGATCGCCATAGTCGGGCCAACCGGGGCTGGCAAGACCACCATAATAAAGCTTCTCCTGCGCTTCCACGACCCCCAGAGGGGAAGGATCCTCATAGACGGGACGGACATAAGGGACATCCCCCTTCGGGAGCTCAGGTCAAGGATGGCCCTTGTCCAGCAGGACATATTCGTTTTCTCTGGGACAATAGAGGGAAACATAAGGCTCAGATCGGACATCCCCATTGAGAAGGTCATAGAATCAGCAAAAGCAGTTGACGCGGACAGGTTCATAGAGCGCCTTGATGGCGGATACAAAGCCAGGGTGGCCGAAAGAGGGTCAACCCTCTCCCAGGGTCAACGCCAACTCCTCGCGTTTGCCAGGGCTTTGGCCTTTGACCCGAAAATACTCCTCCTCGACGAGGCAACAGCCAACATAGACCAGGAGACAGAGGAGATAATTCAGCGTTCCCTCAGGAAGCTCCTGCGGGGCAGGACATCTTTTGTGGTCGCTCACAGGCTATCAACAATAAGGGAGGCGGATAAGATCTTGGTAATCCAGAACGGCAGGCTTGTTGAGGAGGGAAACCACGAGGAGCTCATTCAAAGAAAGGGATTTTACTATTACCTCTATTCCTTGCAGTTTGAGAGGAACACTGTTGTGAGGCAAGGGTAGCCAATCATATGACCAACAGATACTTCACCTTCATCTGGAAAGCGGAGCCCGTTGCGATCATCCGGCCCGTGCCGTCATCCTCGGCTTCATGATTATAGACCAGGTAGAGCCAGGATTTAGGCGCGAACTCCCAGGAAAATAGGGCGCCCCCGACCACTCTCTCAATATCTCCATCGGTAAAAGCCGGCTCAGCGTAAATGGAGATGTTCATCCCGCTTTTGGGAAGCCAGGAGAGCTTGGGCCTTGGGGATACTGTTATGGCCTCAAGGGAATTGTCCGGCCTCTTTTCGGCCCAAATATTAATATTAGCGGAGACGGCAAGGCCGCTCCTTATCGTGTATCTGATGGCGAGCTCAGCGCCAAGCTGGGGCGCGAAATACCCCCTCATGTAGTTGTAATCGTAGCTCCGCCAAACCATCGCCCACAGATAAACGGGTTTCTGCCAATCAGTGTGAAAATCAATGGAGGGGTTCCAGGCCCAGAAAACCCTTCCCTGTTCGTAGCCCTTGTTCCATATGCACTGAAAACCGAGGCCCTGCCCTCCTCTTAGGCTTATCTCCCCAACGGGCCCCATTCCCCAAGATAGGGTATCCTCTCCTTTCTCCTCCCCCAACCCCCCTGATCCGGCAAGCCTTATCTCGGAAAAAGGGCCTCTCTCCGGATAGAAAACTGGCCCAGCATATAAATTCAGGTTCTTTGAGCCTGAGTATGGGTAAAAACCTATCTCCGAGACATCAAAGCTCTCCTCGGACCAGTTGAGCTCCGCGCCCGCGTAAAGCGTTTTTCCGCTGAGGTTGAAGGTGCTGGTAAAAGCCTTTCCTGTCTTCCCATCCCTATCAGAGAAGGCGAGGCCGTTCTTGAAGGCCCAGGATGCTCCCCTCAATGCCAAACCAAGACAACCTGCCCTGTTGTATGTGGTTTCCCTCTCCGCGCCTGAGACCATGAGGCCGGTATTTGAATTGGAGAATATCCTGATCTTCGCCTTCCCAACATAGTAAAGCCCTGATGGGTAATCCAGGGTGTCCCCTGAGATCATTTCAGTGTAAGGCTCGGTTCTCGCGAGAAGAGCGCCGTATTCAAAGCGGCTTCCGGACGAGGATAGCTTTGCCCCCGTGGATAACCCAGGGCCTATCCTCCGGGAGTAGAATACCTTTATGGGTGAGTCAAATATGTCAGCTCCCTCTATGAAAAATGGCCTCTTTTCGGCTAACCAGAGCTCGTATTTGGTGAGGTTCAGCTGGAAAGGGTCAGCCTCAATCTGCGCGAAATCAGGATTTAAGGTTGCTTGAAGGCTCGTTGATGGACTAGGGGACCATGTCATATCAAGCCCGGCCTCGGAATAGAAGCCCTTGCGCTGGTATCGGATGTCAAAGCCTTGGTTCTCCCAAGAGTAATCCTCCGAGGAAACAAATGAGTTGCCGGCCAGGGCGACCGGATAAAGCTCAAGGTGAAGCCCCCTGTGTCTCGGAGGCTCTATATCAACCCTCGCCAAGAGGGACATCCTGAGATCCGTGTTCTGGGGCATCAGGGGCCACATCGCTGTTTCGGACCGGGAGGGGGTTGACCTTATGAAGCACACTCCCCAAGGGCCGGGGCCGTATCTTATGGCCTTGAAAGGAATCGCTATCTCAACCGTGAACGAGGAATCCGTCAGGCAAACCCCTCGGCGCCAGACCCCATCCCACGAGAAGTCCATGGACCTGGCATCATCGGTTACCCTCGCGTCAGATTGGGTTCCTGCCGCGGAGACAGCGAATCGGTATCCCGTTATTCCGGTTCCGTAAGTATCAAGCATGACCTTGACCTCATCGCCAGTCCCGCCATCCCTCATGGTCAAGCGGATATCCGGCCCCCTTCCCTTTATCTGGCACCTAAAAGCGATATATAGATTCTCATCATCGTGCATCAGATATGCTGTTGTTGATTCTGAAGGCTCAGAAGCATAGTAGGGCCTGAAAGCCTTAAATTCCCTCACGGAATCCGCTTTTGACCAGCATTCCTCAAGGATGCCGTCTATAGCAGGCGAGCGATCAACCCTAGGACACGAGACAGAGGCTCCATCTGTGAAGAAGATGAGAAAAATAACAGGATTCATGGTGGAGTTAAAATCTTCGGGACATCTTCCTCGTCATATCTCGTGAGAACCCGAAGACTCGCTATCAATTCATAGCCCTCTAAGCAGGCTCTCAGCCTCCTCAGCGGTTATCTCGCCCCTTTCAAGCATGCTGAGAACCCTTTCAACCTCAGGCCGGGGTCCAGTTCTCTCCGCGTAACCCAGCGCCTCCATGAGCTCGTCAAACCTCACCCTCGCGGTAGGATAAGAAACCCCGATCTCCTTCGCGAGCTCCGTGAGGTTCCCCCTGAGCCTGAGAAACAGCCTGAGAAACTCCAGCTTATCATCCGTGAGGAAGGCGAACTCGTTCGGACGGAAATTGCCCCTGAGCTCCGTTCCGCAAGATGGGCATGTAAGCTGCGTGACGATCATATCAGACCCGCAGGCAGGACAGGTGTTTATGGCGTGGCAGGGCTTTCTGGCTCCCCTAGTTTTGCGGCGTGTATTCATAGACAATAAGCCCTGAACGAGAGGCCGCCAGGAGATAGTTCCCGCATAGTATGACCTCAAATACGAAATCCCTGGTGTATCTCGGAGGGGTGTAGTGCGCTAGCTCACGCTCCTGCCGGAGGTCCATCAGACGGACCCCACCGGATGCGGCTCCTATTGTAAGCTTGTCACCCTGAACCCTTACGCCAATAGCCGCGCCAGGCCCAGTCCAGTGACCAACGACCTTTAGATCCCTGGGGTTCGTTATGTCAACGACCCTTACCCCATCCTTTCCGATAGCCACATATGCGTATTTACCGCTTATTTCAACATCATTCGCGAAGCTCTCAAGCTTGAGGGAATTCACGAACTTCGGCGATGTCGGATTCGTGACATCAAGGATAACAAGCCCTTCGTTTCCATCAGCGACATAAGCGTATTTTCCGGAAACCACGATGCTCCTGGCGAAGCCTTTAGTATCGTAAAAACCAACCTCCTTGAGGTTATATGGGTCAGCGATGCTTATCACCCTTATCCCGGAGTCACCATCTGCGACATAGGCGTAATTTCCTTGGATACAGACGATTATAGCGGAATCCGGCGTATCAGCGCACGAGACCATCTCAGGTATTGAGGGGTCGGTTATCTGTATGGAGCAGAGCCCTTTATCCCCGAGGGCCACAAAGAGGAACTCCCCTTTCTTGGCGAGGCCAAGGGGCACATTGCTCACGCTGATGCTCCCTATCTCAATAGGGTCATCCGGAACAGAGACATCAATTATGGAGATCTCCCTCTCAAGGGTGCTCGCGTAGACATATTGGCCATCGTAGATTATGTAATGAGTGTTTCCTCTTGCCCACTGGGCTATGGTGCGGAGATTAAAGCTGTCGGCAAAAAGCGATGGATCGGTTTCAACCTGCTGGGCCACGAGGGCCATCATCAAAACCAATCCGTTCATCACCATAATATTATAATGGTTTGACCCCTGGAGCTTCAAGGCCGCGCGCTGACCTCGCTCAGATTTGTCCAAGGATCTGGCGGGTGGTGATCCGCTTAGAAAATGGGGTGTCAAAAGGTTTTACTTCCCTCTCAGGAACCACAGGACCAGACAAAGGGCCGCTAGAGCGACTGGCGTTCCCCAGGCCCCGAAATTGAGGATCTGCGGAAGGCCAACGCCCACTGCGGCCAAACCAGCAACCAGGAGCCCAGAAAAAGCGTCTCCAGCAATGAGGCCGGAGGCCGCGAGGTTCTGTCCCCTTGCCCGGAAGGCCCACGATAGTAGGCCCCCAAGAAAGAGACCGGTTGAGAGGTCAAGGGGGAGGTAAAGTCCAACCGCGAAGGGGAGTGAGCCTATTCCGAGGACTTCAACTCCAAGCGCCGCGGCCCCGCCGATAAAGAGAAGGTGCCAGGGAACGGTCCCCTGGAAAACGCCCTGAGTTATTATCGCCATGATATTTGCCTGCGGAGCCCGGAGCTCGCCCCCAGTAAATCCCCAGGCCTGGTTAAAGAGGAACATGGCCCAGGCTACTGCCAGGGACGAGAACAGAACGCCAAGCAGTTCTCCAAATTGCTGTTTTACGGGCGTCGCGCCGACCAAAAACCCGGTCTTGAGGTCCTGGGATGTGTCTCCGGCAATCGCGGCTGATATACAGACAACCCCAGCCAGCGCTAGGGCTGTCCAGAGCGTTCCCGCGCCGAGCAATTTCATCACTAGAGCGGAGAGGAGGACCGCGGCCACTGTCATCCCTGAAACGGGGTTAGATGATGAGCCAACTATTCCAACGACCCTCGCGGAAACCACAGCGAAGAGGAAAGAGAGGGTGAGGGCTAGGATGGCTCCTACGGGCCCTATTGCCACAGGGGGAACAAGCCATAGAACCAGAAATATCACGATGAGGCCCGCCAAAACATAAGGAAGGGGGATGTCCCGACCTCCCCTCAGGCTCCCCACCAGGCCCCTGAAAACCGGGATTATCACCCTGAGAAGGCCGATAATCCCTCCGACCAGAACCGCCCCAGCGCCTATGAACCTGAGGTAATTTGCCCATATCCCATCAGCCACCTCCGCGGATGTGACCGGCGTTTTGTTGAAAAGGGAAATGAGCGGCACTATAACCAGCCAGCCAAGAATCCCCCCTGATAGGACGAACCCCGAGAGCCTCGGCCCCAGGATGTAGCCAGCGCCAAAGACAGCTGGGCTCAGATCAGCGCTCAGGTATGTCCAGCTCGCGGGAAGACCCGGCTTGTCGGAGAAGAAGCCCATCGCTCCCATGATCCTGTATACAAAAGCAAAACCCCCTGAGATGGCTATAGCGCCCGCGCCCCCGCGCTCCCCTGCCCTCAGGACCTGCGCGCACGCGGTTCCCTCCGGAAACGGCAATTTCTCTTCCTCTATCAAATGGCGCCTAACCACGGAAAGGGCGAGTATCCCAACTGAGCCGCCAGTGAGGGCTATGAGGACGATGAGCGCGATATGCGGCTTCGCCCCGAGTATGAAGAAAGCGGGTATGGTAAAAGCGATGCCAGCCGCGAGGGATTCCCCGGCTGAGGCGATCGTCTGGACCATATTGGATTCGCCTATGCTGCCGCGGATTAATCTGAAGAGCGCGACCGCCATGACCGCGGCGGGTATGGATGCCGAGACAGTCATCCCCATACGAAGGGCGAGGTAAGCGTTTGCGACCCCGAAGAATACCGAAAGGAGGATGCCTGTTATAAGGGCCTTCGCGGATAGTTCGCGCACGGGGAAATTATATCGGGCGGCAACGAATTTTTGCACTCAGGCCTGGCTTTGCCCTTTGGTTGCGCGATTGAATCTGCTCCCCTGGAGGAGATATAATCTTTATCTGGCCAAGAAAAGGAAGTCCACTAGAACCAGCCCCTTCGGTTCCCCCGGAAGGATAGGGCATGATTCATCGAGGTTTTACGCCAGCAAGCTATACGAGGGCCTCCCAGCTGAGAAAGGGGTCAGATACGCGGAGAACCCTATTCCGTCTGAGAACCTCAACAGGATATTTCTGAAGTCCTCAGAGGAGATGGACGAGCTGCCGGATCGCTCTGTCCACCTCATGGTGACCTCGCCCCCTTACAATGTTGGCAAGGAATACGATGAAGATCTCAGCCTCAGCGAGTATCTCGGATTACTAAAGAGGGTCTGGAAGGAGGTTTACCGAGTCCTGGTTCCGGGGGGCAGGGCTTGTGTGAATGTTGCCAACCTTGGCAGGAAGCCATATATCCCTTTGCACGCTTACATTATTCAAGACATGCTGGATATCGGCTTTCTCATGCGCGGGGAGATAATCTGGAACAAGGCGGAAAGCGCCAGTTCATCAACTGCTTGGGGGAGCTGGATGAGCGCGGCGAACCCAATCCTCCGTGATGTCCACGAGTATATCCTGGTTTTCTCAAAGGAGGGCTTCAGCAGGCCTTCCCGAGGCAAAAAGAGCAATATATCCAGAGAGGAATTCCTAGAATACACAAAGAGCCTCTGGACATTCCCCGCGGCCTCAGCGAAACAGGTTGGCCATCCAGCGCCATTCCCGGTTGAATTGCCGAGGAGGCTCATTCTTCTTTACACATTTGAAGGAGAGGTCATCCTTGACCCGTTCATGGGCTCTGGCCAGACAGCCATAGCGGCCCTAGCCACTGGGCGTCGTTATGTAGGGTATGAGATAGATAAAGGCTACTTAGAGCTAGCAAACAAGCGAATAGAGGAATTCAGGCGAAAGATGTTTTGATACCCAGCAAAGGACAGGGAACCAGATCTAGGCTGTGAGCTCGTTGTGAGCTTTTTCCGCAGAATATGAACCATGTCTAGACGCATTGTTTTAACCGGAGCCCCCTTATGGGATACATTCCGAGAAACACTTTGTTTTATAATAATATAGTCTGAGAGTAGGGAGGTTTTGGTATGATGATAAGCTTGGTTCTTTTTGGAGCCGCCCCATACGGCCAGTGGCCTTGCTATGGCGGCGATAGGGAGCACACCCACCTTCAACCCATGGTTGGTTACATGGACGACAGCGCTGTTGTAAAGTGGACATATGTCTGGAGCAATATAGACATCCGAGCACCAGCAATAGCCGATGTTAACCGTGACGGGATACCAGAGGTCCTCTCCGGGGATTTCTCAACCAGGCTGGCCGCGCTGAACGGGATAACCGGCGCGGAGGAATGGCGTTTCACAGCTGGGGACTGGTTTCAGGCAACACCCGCTGTGGCTGATGTTGATGGCGATGGAGGTCTTGAGGTTCTCGCCGGGAACTATGATGGGAATCTATATTGCATATCTGATGCGGGAACCCAGGAGTGGGCCTTCTTCACAACTGATACCCTGATTCGTTCCTCAGCCGCTGTGGCGGATTGCGATGGGGATGGGGTTCTTGAGATCATCTTTGGAAGCTACAACGATACCCTCTATTGCATCTCCTCGCCAGGCATCAGGGAATGGGTTTTTCCAACCAGCGGAGGCATAGAATCTTCCCCTGCTGTTGCTGATCTTGATGGGGATGGCTCGTTGGAGATACTGGTTGGCAGTTATGATGGCTATCTTTATTGCGTTTCTGGCACAGGAATCCAAATGTGGGCCTTCAACACCGGGGACACGATTCGTTCATCCCCAGCGGTCGCAGACCTTGATGACGATGGCCAGCAGGAAACGGTCATCGGCTCTCGGGATGATACCCTTTACTGCGTTTCGTCATCAGGGACACAAAAGTGGGCCTTTCCGACCGGAGGGGATGTATTCTCTTCCCCGGCAATAGCGGATTGCGACGGAGATGGGGTTCTTGATGTGCTGGTCGGCAGTTATGACCTCAAGCTATATTGCATCAACGGCGCTACGGGCGCGCAAAAGTGGTCCTTCGCCGCGAACGCGGCTATCCGAGCTGACCCAGCCATAGCTGACCTTGATGGCGACGGCCTCCTTGAGGTCCTGGTCGCGCCTCTTTCCAACACCCTATACTGCCTTAACGCGGAATCTGGGTCTCAGCTTTGGGCAAAGACCCTCACTGGCACCCGGCTTCGGGACCCATCGGTAGGCGACATTGACAACGATGGCTGTTCCGAGATAACGGTTGGCATATATTCAATGGCGCTTTACCGGCTTCACGCCCTGGATGACCCCGGAGATACTACCTGCTCTGAGCTCGGCCTGGACGAGATTGGGCTGGGGGGTTTTCAGTTAAGGCCCATGGGCAGGGGGCTTTACCTCTTTGCGCCGATCCAAACCCAGGTTTCATTATCCCTCTATGACGCTGGGGGCCGGCTCGTTCAGAACCTTTACGAGGGCATAGTCTCGGCTGGCGCGCATACCTTTATTCCGAAACCGGAAGGAAGGGGCGTCTATCTGGCGGTTCTGAGATATCCGGGGGGAATTAAGAGGATAAAGATGGTAAGATAAGAGGCTTTAGAGATGTTCATTTGTCTGCTTTTTTCTGTCTATGGGACATGGCCCATGTGGGGCGCTGACCCCGAACACAGCTCCGTGCAAAACATGAAAGGCGCCATGACAACAGCGCCTGTTGTAAAATGGAGCTTTCTGACGGGGCATTATGTGGAGTGGCAGAACTCCGCCATAGTTGATGTTGATGGTGATGGCCTGACCGAGATCGTTTTCGGGAGCTGCGACTACAAGATGTATTGCCTGAACGGCGCGATAGGCGCTCAGAAATGGAGCTTCCCGACCGGCAACAGGATATACTCGTCCCCTGCTGTCGCGGATGTTGACGGTGATGGCTCCTTGGAGGTTGTCTTCGGTTCTGATGATTACAAATTCTATTGCCTTACTGGCTCAAATGGCGCGTTGGAATGGTCTTTCACCACCGGAAATTATGTTGATTCCCATCCTACAATATCGGATCTTGACGGCGATGGTTTGCCTGAGATCGTTTTCGGTTCCTCTGATGACAGGCTCTACTGCCTTAATGGCTCAGGTGGCCAGAAATGGAGCTTTCTCACCGGCGGAGATGTAGTCTGTGCCCCTGCGGTCGCGGATCTTGATGCGGACGGAGACATGGAGGTTGTTTTCGGCTCAAAGGACTATAGGGTCTATTGCGTTGATGGTGCAACTGGCGCGCTGGAGTGGTCGTTTCTCACGGGCAACACCGTAATATCATCCCCAGCGGTCGCAGACCTTGACGGCGATGGCGTTCTTGAGGCTGTCTTTGGTTCAACCGATTACAATGTCTATTGCGTTGATGGTGCAACTGGCGCGCAGGAATGGCTCTTTGTAACAGGGAATGTCGTGGTATCATCCCCCGCGATAGCGGATGCGGATGAAGACGGCCAGCTTGAGGTCTTCATAGGCAGTTATGACATGAACATGTATTGTCTGGATGGTTCATCCGGCGCGGCAGAATGGGCTTCCCCTACCAGTGGAGTATGGCTCCACACCGCGGTTTCCCTCGCGGATGTTGACGGGGATGACAGGCTTGAGGTCATGGTCCCGAATGTGGAGATGGGGCCTGACACGCTTTACTGCTTCAACGCCGAAAACGGCACCCTCTGCTGGAAAAGGGCTGTTGGCTGGGATGTTCATTCTCCGTTCCCTGGGGACATAGACGGCGATGGCTGTATAGAGGTGATAGTAGGGACAGCGGACTATTACCTCTATGCGCTTGATGACCCTATCAATGCAACGGGCTGTGGGGCTCTGGGCGCAGGAGAAAATGGGGGCCTGAACGCAATTGAGTTCCGCCCATGGGGACGAGGCGTATCCCTCTTTTTGCCCGCGGAGGCATGGGTCTCCCTCTCGCTTTACGACGCGGGGGGCCGTCTGATCCAGAATCTTTATGATGGCCTCCTGGCTCCCGGAACCCACACATTTATCCCAAAAACAGGGATAAGGGGCGTCCACCTGGCCGTCCTGAGGTATCAAGGAGGAACGAGGACGGTGAAGCTGATAAGGTAGGCTAACCGGAGCGCGATAGTCCAGGTCTAACCAGAACAGGCGCGGAAGCCTGACCCTGTTTTATAATCTAGCACTATGAAGAGGAAATGGCTTATAACCATATGCGTTATCGCTGGCGCGGTTATCATGCTTCTGGTTGGAGGCTTCTTCTATCTCAGGGCCATCGTGAACCCCACAACCGTCGCGCGTGCGGTCTCCGCGAGGGCCTCTCGTGAGCTGAACAGGAAGGTTGAGATAGGTAAGGCAAGCCTGGGCATAGGTCTTACGGGAATAGGCGTTAATATAGACAGCGTTTTCATCGCTGGAGAAAGAGAGGGGGATCCGCCTCTGGCAAAGGTAAAAAGGGCCCGCCTGAATGTAAAAATCCTGCCCCTGTTCTGGGGCCAGGTTTCCTTTGCCGGGATAGATATTGAAAACCCTGAGATAACCCTCATATCTGGGCCATCAAAGCCCTCCAGGAAACCCGAAAAGGAGCAGGAACTGCCCTTTGCCCTTGAGATGGGCGGCCTCAGGGTCAAGAACGGCTCACTTACCCTGCTATCAGCCGAAAGGGAGACAACCCTCGCCCTCTCTGAGATAAACATGTCCCTCTCAGCCTCGGTTTCAAAGAAAACCGAGGTGAGGCTGAGATCAGAGGGCAAGGCAATTGGCCTCGTTCTCGCGCCAGGCCTGGTCAACAAGCCCCTTGCGTGGAAGGTCTCTGGTTTTTACGATCAGGGCGGAGACTCGCTTTCCCTAGGAGAATCAAGGGTTTCGGTTGACAAAATGGGGGCCGTATTTATGCTCTCTGCGAGGGGGCTTTCCGGTGATTCCTCATCCTATACCCTCATTCTCCCCGCTCAGTCCCTTGACATGGGTGGATTATCCGGCCAGGTGTCTCTGAAAGGCGAGATAAAGATAGACAGCCTCCGGGTTGAGCTAGCGAAAAAGGATACCTCGGTGAAGCTCGCGGGGGCTTGGGGTTCTCTTGATGCCTCCGGGCTTTCCGTGAAAACAGATGCGGCCCCTGAGCCAGTGAATTTCTACAGGCTTAGGCTTGGTCTTGCTGGGGATAGGGTCAACCTGGATGTTGCCGCTTCATCCGGCAGGACAAAGGGCTCCCTTGAAGGGACCGTAATCTTCATGCCCAGAATAGCCTATTTCATAAACGGTCAGGCCTCGCTCTGGTTTGAGGACTTTCTCCCGGAGGTGAGCGGCAGGGCTGAGTTCACATTCAGGGCCTCCGGGACTCCGGAAAATCCATCGGTGAAGGCATCGGCTACCCTCAAGAACTTTAGGACAAAGGGCCTCCCTGAGGAGATCGACCTCGCGGAAGCAGAGATCATCTACACCCCTGATTCTACCAAGCTCAACCATCTCAGCGTCTCCTCCTCCTACCTTTCCCTCTCCGCATCAGGCATCGCTTATCCCATCCGGAAGGAGGGATATTTCTCCGTGAGGGCGCAGAGGATTGACCTTGACGCGCTCCTGCCAAAAGGCGGAACAGGCGGCGCGGGGGACTTTACCCCGGACATCATCCCCAGGGGCAGGCTTGAGTTTCACGCGGACTGGGTAGGGCTAAGGGGCGAGGAGATCCGGAACCTCCAAGTGAGCGTTCTCTCTGACGAAAATGGGCTGTATGGCGAGGGCCTCAGGGCCTCCCTCTACGGGGGGACTCTCTCAGGCAGAGCCAGCATATCCCACGCGAGGCCCCAGCTTGTCAGGATGGATATAACGCTTTCCGGATTTGACCTATCCGAGTTCTCCAAGAAGCACGATCCTCTTGGTGCTAAGCTCTCCGGTAGGGCTTCTTTTTCGGTCTCCGGAGAATTCCGGGTCGCGGACCCTCTGGCCACCATAACACTTGAGGGAAGGGTTTGGTCATCCGGAGGCAGGGTTCAGGGTTCAGCCCTGATGAGACAACTGGCGGATTTTACAGGCATAGCCTCACTCGGTTCATACGCCTACAGCTCTTGCGAGACGGGTTTCATGGTCAAAGACGGATGGGTCAGTTGCAGGAGGCTCACATTCTCATCCGAAGATGTAGGGCTTGCTTTCGTTGGCAGGGCCTCTTTCCAGAAGGAGCTTGACCTTGATCTGAGCCTGGATGTGGATCTGACAAAGGTTAAAGCGCTTTCGCCACGGCTTTCAAACCTCATAATTCCGAACATGCAGGCCGCGACATTTTACTTTGAGCTGGGCGGGACAATGGATTCCCCTGAGATAAAGATAACCGGGACAGATGTAGGAAAGCAGATAGAGGAAGAGGTGGGCAAAGAGCTGGAGAAGGGCAAGGAAAAGGTAATGGAGGAAGCTGAGAAGGCAAAGAAGAAGGCCCAGGAAGAGGCCGAGAAAGCTAAGAAGAAAGCACAAGAGGAGGCAGAGAAACAGAAGAAAAAGGCCAAGGAGGAGCTGGAGAAGAAAAAGAAGGAGTGGTTCAAGTAGCGAAAATCTTCCGGAATCGGTCCCTAATGGGATACCCTTCCTTAGCCAATGATCTTGAAACCCCTTGAATGAGGCCCCTATAATTTGCCCCTTAACCAAAAACGAGGAGGTTTTAACATGTTGAAGAGGATAGGAATATCCGCGTTGGGAGTTCTGGGCCTCATGAGCATAGGTTGCCCACAGAAGCCCAAGGAGGTGAAGATAGGAGTCCTTCTCCCGCTGAGCGCATCAGGGGAGCTCTCCGGCTACGCCAGGGACATACTGAACGGCGTATATATGGGCCTAGCTGAGACCGGAGACAAGGTCCAGGGCGCTACCATAAAGATCATAGAGAAGGACTATGCTGGCGATCCTTCCAAACTTGAGGCTATACTCAAGGAGCTGGAAGCAGAGGGCGTGGTTGCTGTGATAGGCCCCGTGACCAGTACGGATGCCCTGGCCATAAAGGCAACGGTGAACGCCATGTCCCTCCCCACCCTGACACCTTCGGCCACATACAACAATGTAATTGAGGGAAGCAACTATCTCTGGCGCGTCTGCGCCTCAAACAAGCACATAGGCCAGGCCGCGGCTCACCTGGCTGGCCCTGAGGGCCTTGGACTTGAAGAAGTAGCCATAGTCGAGCTTGACGGCAACCCATACAGCGAGGAGCTTGCCTCCAACTTCAGCGGGTTTGCCGGTGATGCTGGCATAAAGATAACCAAGACCGTTATACGCAAGCCAGGGGAACCCATATGCGATGAGAACACCGTCAAGGATATTCTCAAGTCCTTCAAGGCTCCCCAGGAGAAAACGGGTATATTCCTGCCCCTCTATTACGAGGACGCGGCACGGGCGATCGTTGCTCTCAGAAAGGCTGGCTACAAGGGGGCGATAATAGGCGGCGATGGCTGGGACTCAAGGAAACTCCCTGCTCTGGTTGGTGATGTTCCCGGAGCATGCTACTTCGTGACGCATTTCTCTCCAGATGATCCCAGCATAAAGCCGTTTGTGGAGAGATACACGGCCAGATACTCTGAGAGCCCCTCATCCTTTAGCGCTCTCGGTTACGATGCTTACATGGTCCTCTATAATGTCTTATCCAAGGCACAGAGCATAACAAGGGAAGGGCTCAGGGACCAAATGCAGTTCGTTGCATATGAGGGCTCAACCGGCAAGATAGAGTTCGGAAAGCAGTATGAGCCCTCCGCAAAAGCAACGGTAGTCGTGAAGATGGAGGGGGCCAAGTTCTCCTTCTACAAGAAGTTCATACTCTCCCCATACAAGAGCGCAGCTAAGGCCACCGAGACCCCTGAGGCAGAGACCCCCCAAACAGAAACCCCGATAAGAACAGGGAAGGAAGTAAAGCCTAAATAAGGGATCCCAGGTTCCAGGAGGGCGACATGAACTCCCTTTCGGCCGAGGAAGGCCAAATTTTGGTTCGCCTTGCGAGAAAGGCAATAGAATCCAGGCTCTCAGGTGAGGCTCTTGGTCCGGAGGGGGGGTTCCCGCTGGCCTTCAAGGAGCCGAGGGGGGTTTTCGTTACCCTAAAAACCCATCCGGATCACAATCTGAGGGGCTGTATAGGTTTTCCTGAGCCATCTCTACCCCTGTTGGACGCTGTCCTGAACGCGGCCCTTGCCGCGGCCTTCAAAGATCCCCGTTTCACCCCGGTTTCAAAAGATGAAATGGACAGCCTCGTGGTTGAACTAACGGTGCTCAGCCCCCCTGAGCCCGTTCCGGGCAATACCCCAGATGAGATAAGAAACGGGATAAAGATAGGGGTCCACGGCCTTCTCGTGAGATACATAACAGGGAGGGCTGGACTCTTGCTACCGCAGGTTCCGGTTGAGAACGGCTGGGGGATTGATGAGTTTCTGGGTTATACATGCATGAAGGCTGGGATGCCCCGGGACACATGGATGCACCCTGATTGCAAGGTTTTCCGATTCACTGGCCAGATATTCCAGGAGACAGAGCCGAGAGGGGAGATAGTGGAGGTGAAACTGGGTTGTTAGAGCCTATCCCTTAAGAACCTCATAACCTGCTCTCTTTCGCCCATCAAAAAAAGCACATCTCCTTCTGCAAGGGTGTCAGAAGGGCCCGGAAGGATTATATTGTTTTCCCGCTTGATGAGAAGGAGGTCTATTCCATACTGCTCTTTCAGTCCTGCCTTCCCAACCGTTTTCCCGAGGATCCTACAATTTGGAGGAAGCCTTGTCTCGCCTATTACGATGTGCTTACCTGCCCCGTGAGCAATATACACAAAATCAAGATCCTCCGGTCTTAGTAACGCTAAAGACAACCTGTCTCCTCCTATGTTATAAATGAGGATAACTGTGTCCGCTCCAACCTTCTCAAGCCTGGCTTTTCCTTCCTCGGTAAGGGCTTTGGCAACTACCCTAGCAGAGGGATTTAAGGCCTTAGCTGTTATGGTAAGATAGAGGTTTTGCGGTTCGTCTCGGAGAACCGCGGCAACGGCTTTTGCCCTTTCTATTCCAGCGCGCTTGAGAACCTCTTCCTGGGTAGCATCCCCCTCTATGGCCAGGAATCCTTCTTCTGTTGCCTTTCTAACCATTTCGGGGTCATCGTCAATTACCACCAGGGACTGGCCCTCTGAGCGCAAGTTGTTCGCGACCAGCGCGCCCATTCTCCCGTAGCCACAAACTATAAAGTGATCCCTAAGCTCACTCAGAAGCTTTTTCATCCTTCTTTTGCTGAAGAACTCATTTAGTCTCCCCTCCACGATAAAGCTCACAAATTGACTCGCCGAATAAGCAACGAAGCTTATCGCCAATATCAATAACACTATGGTAAATATCCTCCCGGCGTCCGAAAGCGGATAAACCTCAAAGCCAACCGCTGAAATGGTTATCACAGTTTGATAGAGTGAATCAAGAAACCCCCAGCCCTCTATGATCATGTATCCTACAATACCAAAGCACAGGATTCCGAGAAAAACGAAAAAAGGATTATTATCTTTTTTGTCCTCATCACGGCCCTATCACATCGGTTCCCATGTAGGGCACTAGCGCGTCAGGAACCCTGACCAGGCCCCCCTCAAGCTGATAGTTCTCAAGAATGGCAACTATCACTCTCGCGAAGGCAAGGCCTGAGCCGTTCAGGGTATGGGGCCAGCTCATGGTCCCGTCCTTTCTCCGTAGCCTCGTTCCAGACCTTCTCGCCTGGAAATCCGTTGTGTTGCTTATTGATGAGACCTCAAGCCACCTCTCAATCCCGGGCGCCCAAACCTCAAGGTCGTATGTCTTGGCAGAAGCGAAACCCAGGTCCCCCGTGCATAGCTCAACAACCCTATACGGTAGGCATAGCCTCTGAAGAAGCCCCTCGGCCTCTGCCCGCATCTCCTCCAGGGCCTGGAAAGAATTCTCAGGCAAAACATACCTGAAGAGCTCAACCTTGTCAAACTGGTGAACCCTTATCATCCCCCTCACATCCTTCCCGTAGCTGCCGGCCTCACGCCGGAAACAGGGAGAATAAGCCGTGTATTTTAAGGGCAATTGCTCCTCCCGGAGGGTTTGGCCCATGTGAAGGTTAGCGAGGGGGAGTTCTGCTGTGGGAATGAGGTAAAGCCCATCCTCGTCCCCCGTGTAATACATCTCCTCCCGGAACTTCGGGAGGTGGCCGGAGCCGAGCGCGGCTTCTGACCTGACGAGCGCAGGGGGCCATATCTCGGTATACCCGTATTCGGTTGTGTTGACATCAAGGAAGAAATTCATGAGGGCCCTGACGAGCCTTGAACCCACGCCCCTGAAGAGGACGAAACGGGAGCCGGATAGCCTCGCCGCAGCCTCAAAGTCCATTATGCCGAGCGCAGGGCCAAGGTCCCAGTGAGCGGCTGGCTTGAATGAGAACCTGGGTTTTTCACCCCATTCGGCCACCACGATGTTCTCGCTCTCATCCTTGCCCCTTGGGACGCTCTCGTGGGGGATGTTTGGGAGAGAGAGCCAGGCTCTCGCGAACTCGTCTTCGGCCTCCTTTTCCAGCCTTTCCAGCTCGTCAAGGCGCTCCGAGACCCTCCTCACGCTCCCCATTATCTCAGCCGCATCCTCCCCTCGCTTCTTCATCTCCCCGACAGCCCTGGAAAGCTCGTTGCGTCTCGCTCTCAGATCGTCGGCCTCCCTTATTAAGGCTCTCCTCCTCTCATCAAGGGCAAGGATCTCATCCAGGAACTTCTCATCCCAGCCTCTTGCTATGAGGGAGTTTCGGAGCTCGGGTTCACGCTCCCTGAGATAAGCCCTGTCAAGCATAGGGAAATTATACTGGCTGTGGCTGAGGCCGCGCACTTTGCCCGTGGCCGTGCCTTTGCTTTAATATTTGCGGTAATGCTCTGGCGTGCCCGTTGGGTTATAACCTCTGATCCGGAATTAGGGACCATTGAGGATGGCGCTCTCATTACTGAGGGTGAAAGGATAGCGGATGTCGGAATTGCCCCCGAGCTCATCAAGAAATACGATGGAGAAACATTTGAATTCCCGATGGGGATAATCATGCCCGGTCTCATAAACGCGCATACGCACGCCGCGATGGTCGGGTTCCGGGGCCTCGCTGATGATCTTCCCCTTTCGGAGTGGTTGGGGGATTACATCTGGCCAGCTGAGAGGGCAATAGTCTCAGAGGATTTCATAAGACACGCGGCCAAGATAGCCATTTCTGAGATGCTCAGAACGGGAACAACCCTTTTCGTGGACATGTATTTCTTTGAGGAAGTTTTGGCCGAGGAGGTAAAGAAAGCGGGCATGAGGGCAGTCCTCACGGAAGGGGTTATTGACTACCCTACCCCCTCAGCCAGGACTCCAGAAGAGGGCCTTGAGAGAACCCGTGGCTTCATAGAGCGCTGGAAGGGGGACGACCGCGTCTATCCAGGTGTAGGGCTTCACGCGCCCTACTCTTGTTCAGAGAGCTTGATAAAGGCTGGCGCGGAGATGGCCAAAGAATTCGGGGTAATCCTGCACATGCACCTCTCAGAGACGAGAACTGAGCTTGATGATATTGGAAGATCAAAGGGCACAACCCCCGTGAGGTTTTTGGATGAACTGGGGGTCCTGGGGCCTTGGTTCGTTGGGGCCCACGGCGTATGGGTTGACAAGCGAGATAGGGACATTCTCGCCAAGAGAGGAGCCGGAATAGTTCACTGCCCGCAGTCAAACTGCAAGCTCGCCTCAGGGATTGCCCCTGTCCCCGGATACATGGCCCAGGGTGTCAGACTTGGGCTTGGGACCGATGGTGCGGCCTCAAACAACAACCTTGATATGTTTGATGAGATGAGAACATGCGCTCTCATACACAAAGTGCAAACCTGCGACCCGACCGCGGTCAGGGCCGCGGATGTCATAAGGATGGCGACCTCAGGGGGCGCTGAGACCCTCGGCCTCGGGGAGAGGATAGGCTCACTGACCCCTGGCAAGCTCGCTGATTTCATCGTCATTGATGGGAGAAAGCCCCACTTGAGACCACTCCGCTCCCCGGAATCCCATGTGGTATATTCGGCCTCAGGAGAGGATGTGGTCTGGGTCGTCGTTGGCGGAGAGGTCTTGGTTGAGGATGGCAAGGTCCTGACCATCTCCCAAAATGATATAGACGAAGCCGAAGCCTTCATAGACGAGAAGATAAAGGAGGTTTTTCCATGCACATAAAGCTCCACTTCAATTTCAAGGATGTCCTGAGAGCCCCCAGATGCGGCCTCTCAGTGAAGAAGATGTGGGTGCAGTTTCTGGGCATAATCATAGGGCTTATCCTGTATGTGCCCCTGACATATCTGGCTTACAGCATGGCTGGGTTCAAACCCTATGATATTTGGAGGTTTTACCACCTCTTGCCCATTCCCGTTCTCACAGGAGAATATCTCGTTTTCGGCCTGAAGTCCCAGATAGTGTGGTGGCTCGGCGTAGTGCTCTTCGGTGTGGTTCAGCTCTTCACGGGCGTCGCCATATCCAAGATAGCCTATGAGCAGTTCAAGGGAGACGAGCTGTATGAGGTATCAAAGGCCATGAAGCTCGCGCTCCGGAAGGGAAAAGCAACTGTCCTCGCCCCCTTGACCCTCCTGGTCCTCTCGTTGGTTCTTTTGGGGATAGAGGTTGGGGTTTTCTACCTGGGCAGGATACCAGCGGCCGGCGGGGTAATTGACGCGATACTCTTTCTGTTCTTCCTCTTCGTGTCCCTTTTCATAATCTATGTGATGATAGGTTTCGCGGTCTCGCTTTTCGTCGTAGCCCCTGCTGTCGCCACCACCCAGGCCGACACATTTGATGCTCTTTTTGAAACCTTCTCTATCCTGAACGAGCAGAACTGGCGCTTTATCGTGTATCAGGTGATCCTCCTAATCGTGAAGGCAGTAGCCCTGATTATATTCGGGTTCTTCCTCACATGGTCCGCTAAGCTGACATTTTGGGCCATGGGGTTCGGTTATCCGCAGGCGCTTTTCGCCCATGATGTCGCGGTGCGCTTCGTTGACTGCTTCTCGCTTTCCATCTGGAGTCTGAGGTTCATGGACGCGGTGAGCCTTTCAAAGTTCTTCGCTCTCACAGGCCATGCGGCCACCGCGAAGGCAACGATAGCCGCCGGAACCGCTCTAGGGGTTGTTTATTACATAATCCTATTCATCCTCCTCTCGTATCTGGGCGCGATGTGCTGGTCAGGCCAGACCCTCATATACATCGTCCTCTACAAGAAGAAGGACGACATTGACCTCCTAGCTCAGAGGCCAGAGGCATTAGAAGAGGTGGTAGTGGAAAAGGAAAAACCGGGTGAGGGGGCTGAGAAAGAGCCCGGAAAATGAACCCAATAAACAGCCTGATTATATCTTGTCTCAGGATAACGCCCAAACCCATACTCTTCCTCTTTGCCAGGAGATACATAGCCGGCCCAGACCTCTCGGACGCTGTTCGGGTCATAAAGGAGCTGAACGCGAGGGGTATCCTCGCCACCGTTGACCTTCTCGGCGAAAGCCTTACCGATGAGCGCAAGGTGATGGAGGTCGTGAAGACCTACAAGCGCGTTCTGGAAAGGCTCTCTGAGGAGCGGTTGCAAGCTGATATCTCCATAAAGCCAACGCACTTTGGCCTGCTCATAAGCAAGGAGTTCTGCTACGGAAACATCAAGGAGATCGTCCAGGCCGCTTCGGGATTCGGTCGCTTCGTGTGCATGGACATGGAGGATTCATCCACGGTTGACGCTACGCTTGAGATATACGAGCGCCTCAGGTCAGAGGGCTATGAGAATGTGGGATGGGTGAGCCAAACCATGCTCCGAAGGGCTGTCTCTGATATGAAGCGCATGGCGAGGTGGAGGCCCGTGGTCCGGATATGCAAGGGGATATACAAGGAACCACCGGAGGTTGCCTTTCAGGACAGCTATGTGGTTCACAGGAACTTCGGCTTGGTTGCAAGGACGCTCGTTTCATCGGGAGGATACCCGGCCTTCGCGACCCACAACGAGAGGATGATATGGGAAGCGCTCGCTATAATCCACAAGTTCAACCTGAGCCGGGAGCAATACGAGTTTCAGATGCTATACGGGGTAAAAGAGCGCCTCAGGGACATCCTGGTCAAAGAGGGCCACAGGCTCAGGCTCTATGTTCCTTTCGGAAGGGACTGGAAACCCTATGTGATAAGGCGCTTCAAGGAAAACCCGGACATGCTCGGGTATGTGATAAGAGCTCTGTTCAAGGGCAAGAGGGATTGAGGCGGGGAGCTTGCACTGCCACGCGAATTGCTTTATAATCTTCTACCTTACGATGAGTCTTAGGAGGCTGTGAAAGATGGCAAAGGTGAAAGTATGGATAGATAGAGACCTGTGCACCGGAGACGCGATATGCGCTGACGAGGTGCCTCAGGTTTTTGAGATGGACGACGAAGGGCTGGCCTTTGTTAAACCGGGCATGGAGATGCTTACTGACGATAACCTCATATCCCAGGCAAAGCGTATGGTTGACGAGTGCCCGGGAGCTTGCATCTTCGTTGAAGAGGTAGAATAACACCTTCCCCCACACCCACCACCCCCTCCTGCCCCAGGGAGCCCCAGCGGCTCCCTGGGGTTTATATCTCTCACTGAAAGCTTGCGCGCCTTCTCCCGAATGGTTTATACTTTCCGGCAAGGAGGTTAAGATGTTTTATTGCCTTTCTTTTGCGGTCATTTCCCAGACTAGCATCCCTGAGGTCAAGCTCTCAGTGACGGAGGAGAAACCAGAGACAGCTTCCGTGATACCAAAAAATGCGGCCAAGCCGATAAACTCACTAAAAATCTGGCCTCAAGACTACCTCATGCCAACCAGATGCTTCACGGTGCCAACAGCGAAGGTCCTTCCTTCCAGGACATTCTGGCTGAATGGAGGGGTATCCCTCGGATCCGCGGAGGCATTCCAGGAGGCGGGCATATTCCAGGGCGTCCTCGGACTTGGCCTTGGGGATGTTGTTGAGGGCAGATTCATGATAGCTGGTGTCCTTACGAACCTTTCCACTGGCTCAATAGTGGCACCCACCACATCCTTCAAGCTCCAACTGAGCCGCCAAACCAAGAAAGTCCCTGTATTCACCGCTCTTGAGCTCAGGACAACCCCTGGGTATCACTACTCTTTCCAAGCAGGTGGGAACAAATATGGCGTCAAATATGGGTTCCTTTACGGCGTAATGGGAAGGGACATGGGTAGTTGGAGCGTTCACCTCGGCGGATCTGTCTCGGATTACAGGATAATGACTGTTGAAAGGGATACCGCTTATGCCAAGGACAGCAGCCTCACGCAGGTAATATTCTATGGCGGAACCATAGGGCTTCAGAAGTTCATGGCTAACAACACGGCCATGGTCTTTGAGGGCCAGCTCGTCCCTAAGGTTTGCTTCCCAACGGACACGAGCTCAGCTAGCCTTGAGGCTGTCTATGCCCTCCTTGGAGGGGTCAGATACTTCTTTACCCCCAACTGGTGTATAGATGCTGGGCTTTTCTACGCTGGGGAAGTGGACAACCCTACCCCTGCTATCGCTGATATGATGGTCTATTCCAACCTCCACTTCCTCTTCACATGGGACGCGTTGACTCGTTTCTTCGTGCCTCAGGAGTGGTGAGATGCTCGCTCTTGCAGTTCTGGCATATTCGGCCGCGGTTTCGGCTGATAAGGGCTCAGAGGATGCGGCAAAAGCCCTGTGGATTGCCCTTGAAGCAAGGGGTTTCGTCAGATCCGATACCCCGGATGTGAGGATAGAGCTTAGGGTAGCAGAGGCCATAGGGTCATATTACATATCCGTAGAATACACCCTAAGAGGAGGCGGCACTGCCTCCTCCCAGTATGCTGTGAGCAAGGACAAAACGGAGGCCTTACGGGATGTCCTCGGAGATATTGCCGCGGTCGCTCTCGCAATTGCAGAGTGGGGAAAGCCTGTCGGCTCCATCACCATCATAACTGACCCTCCGGGCGCGAGCATCTATATAGGCTCAACCCTGCATGGTAAGTCCCCTCTCACCATAAGGGGTTTTGAGCTTGGAAAGGAGTATCCGCTCAAGGCATACAAGACAGGCCACATAGCTCACGAAGGCAGGATAAGCGCGGCCGGGGTCGCGACGGATACCATGCGGATAAAGCTCTCCCCGGTTGAACTGCCTCCTGTTGCATACCGGGAAAAGACCGATCCCTGCGCTGAGCTCTTCATGTATGAAACACCCATAGGGGAGGGCGATTTTGTCTCCAATTGCCTTATCGCTCTCAGTGTAATAGGGGGATTGTTCCTCATTTTCGGATGCCTGTTGTGATATAAAAGGCGGCAACGAGGAGCGAATAACCATTATAATTTGTCCATGACGGTCTCCAGGATGATAACGGATGAGGCAGGAATGCAGAGGACAATAGAGCGCCTGGCGTCCGAGATAGCTGAGCGCGAGGACCTGGCCAACGCGGTCCTCATCGGGATAAAGGCCAGAGGGGTTCCTCTCGCGGAGCGCATAGCCGCCATACTTGAGCAGAAAACCGGCAATTCCCTCAGGGTCGGTTCTCTGGACATAACATTCTACCGAGATGATCTCAGCCGTATAGCCGAAGCCCCTATGGTCAAGGGCTCGCACATACCCTTTCAAATAGAGGGCAAGACCGTTATCCTCTGCGATGATGTGCTTTACACGGGGAGAACCGTCCGGGCCGCCATTGATGAGCTCTTGGACTACGGGCGATTCTCAGCCCTGAGGCTCTGCGTTCTTGTTGACAGGGGTTGGCGGGAACTGCCGATATGCCCGGACTACACGGGCTTCCAGGTCAAAACCCTCGGGCACGAGGCAGTTGAGGTCAGGTTCAAGGAAACCGATGGCAGGGACGAGATAGTTTTGGTGGAGACATAGGCAAGGCTGATCCCCACCGGAACCACGGGAATCTCGGTTTGACAAAGAAGCCTTGATACAAGTTGTTTCCAGGTATCCCAATTTATATTTTATAATTCTGAAAATAAAGCTTGACAATCCATGAGGTTTCGGTTATAATATTCGGACTAGCCACGGAGGCTGATATGAGGGAAGAAAGAAAAAGGATACTGGACATGCTGGAGGCGGGAAAGATAAACGCGGAGGAGGCCGCCCGGCTCCTTGATGCCTTGGGGGATACAGGGGAGTCCCCGCGCCCCGGCAAAAGGGCCAAATACCTGGTCATCCATGTGGAGGATCCGGATGATGAAACGAGGGCCCACATAAAGATTCCAGCGGGCCTTCTCAAGGCCGCGAGCCGTTTCATCCCATCTGATGCCAAGGCGACGATAAACGGGATGGAGCTCAACCTTGAAGAAATCCTCTCGTCCATAAACGAGGAAACAGAGGGAGAGGTTCTCAGGGTTGAGGGAGATGAGGGCGAACTGGTCATAATAAGGGTTGAATGAGGAGGTTTAGTATGGTAGGGATATGGTTTGCCATCACGCTGATCGCTGTCGGGGCCTTGATATGGCTCGCGAATCTCGGGGTCCTGAGCTGGAATTGGGCACGCGACTGGCCTTGGATACTGATAGCCCTGGGCGCACTCAGCCTCATGGGTGAGATAATCAGAATAATCCGAAGGCGCTCGAGGAGAAGGCCGGCCGAAAGAGGGGTGAACAGGGCGGAGATCCTCAGAGATCTTGAAGAAGGAAGGATAACAGCTGAGGAGGCTGAACGCAGGCTCAGGGGAGGATGAGATGAAAGAGGAGGTCTTGAGGATCCTCAGGATGGTTGAGGAGGGCAAAATAACAGCGGACGAAGCGGAGAGATTGCTCTCAGCGCTAGAATCCCTGAAAGCCCATGAACACAGGGTGGGGATATTCGTGGGCAGAAAAGCTGAGGCCGGTTTCGTGGAAAGGGAGCTTCCAGGAAGGGATGGTTTTGCTCTGGCTATCTCTGCCTCAAAGGCAGAGCTTTCCCTCTGGGAAGAGGACAGGGTAAAAGTGGAGGCGTGGCTAGATGAGCTGGGTTCCGTTGAGGAGACGAGCGATGGGCTTAGGCTCAACATGGCAAGGGCAAAGATACGCATACCTGCTGAGAGGAGCCTTCGGCTTGAGCTGTCCGCGGGAAAGGCTGAGGGTGAGGTCCCACCAATAACCGATATAACCTGTTCTGCTGGCAAGGCAGAGCTCAGAGGGCTTCGCGAGGGAACTGTGTCCTGTAGCGCTGGAAAGGTTGAGGTGGCACTTTCGGCCGAGCCCGGTGTCCTGAGCCTTGATGTGAGCGCGGGAAAGATAGAGCTCCTCGTGCCCAAGGAGAGGAAAATGCACATCATCAAGGAGGAGGTCAGCGCCTGCGGGGTTTTCGTTGATGAAGGCATAGAAGACCCGTCCGCGCCTCAGGCAACTGTCCGGGGCAGGGCAGGAAAGGTCAGCATAAGGAAGGCATAATAGATAAACCCACTTACCTCCCCGCTATCTCAGCAGGGCCAGATTTCTCCTTCACCCTTTCGTATTCCTCAAGGTATGCCCTGGCTATATCAGGCGATCGGATTATCAGGATGTTCTCGTCGTTTTTCGTGTTGGCGGACTTGGTGAAATTGAAGCTCCCCGTTATCACCACAGAGGAATCTATTATCATGACCTTGTGGTGAAGGGTTCTCTCCTTCGGAAAATAAACCGGGACCCCGGCCTCGCTCAGCTTGGTCCAAACGGAGTTCTCATCCTTTATCTGATCCCGGTTGAGTATGCCCTCAACTGCTACACCCTCTCCCTGCTTTTTTATCAGCGCCTCTGCCATTGCCTTGTCCGTGAAAGAATAGACCATGAACCTTATCTCTCTTCTCGCTAGGCTTATCTCGGAGATCAAGTGGCCCCTTACCCCGTCCTCCGGCGCAAAGTAGTTCTCTATCTCAACCGAATCGATCCTGAAACAGCAATCCGTGTTTCTCGGGGAACCGGCCCCAAACCTCCCATCCCACATCTCCGAGAACTCTGCCTCGTAATTCCTTGCCAGAGCGGGCGAGAAAAGGATTATGACATTGTCGTAGTTCAGCTTTGCCCCTCGCTCCGTTAGGTTGTAACTCCCCGTCCAGACCACGGAGTCGTCTATCACGGCGAACTTATTGTGCATCAGCGGGTTCCTGTCATCGGTTTTGACCGGAACCCCAGCATCCCTGAGCCTGGACACGCCCCAGCTGTCTGAGTTATTGGTCTCCGTGATAACCTTTATCTCTATTTCCTTATTTCTAGACAGGAGAGCGGTTATCACATCCGGGTTGTCCATCTCGTAATACGCCAAGTGAGCCTCCCTTTTCGCGCCGTGTATAAGCTCTACGAGCCTGAGCTCGGGTTTCGTCTGGCTCGTGAAGTATATCTCCCAGAATGGTCCTGAGACCCTTTTTTCTCGGCCGAGCTGGTAATAGACCCGCTTCCCCAAGGGCGAGAGGAACGAGGCGATAACCGCGAGGAGAACAAACAAGGTTATCCATCCCAATATGCCTTCCAGTTTCTTCCTTTGCCTCCTCGCCACTTCTCATATTTTGAAGCTCTGATATGGGCCAGAGCCACATCTCATTTTGCTAATTTTTGTCCCTGGGCATTATAATCTCGCCATGGCAACGAGACTTCACATCCTTGATGGTGCGAGAACAATAGGCGGGACAAAGATGGTCCTTGAGGAGGACCGCAGGGGAGTCATCCTTGATTTCGGCCTGAACTACGCGAGGTTCGGGCTTTTCTTTGAGGAGTTCCTGAAGCCAAGAGCCCCTAGGGGGCTATTGGATTACATACTGACCGGCCTCCTTCCACCCTACCGAGACCTTTACAGGGATGACTTATTTATAGATCACCCTGGACTAAAGGATATGCCGGATTTGGGCATCAAAATAGAGGCCGCCCTTTTCTCCCATCCCCACTTTGATCACACTGGCCTCGCTAGCTTCCTGAGAGATGATATCCCGTTTTACGGGTCTCCGGGATGCGCGCTAACAACGAAGGCATCGCAGGATGTCCAATCGGACAAGATGGAGAAGGAGATAGCCTACACGAGGCCGAGGTGCCGCAGGGAATGGGTCGTGAAGATACCGAAAAATAAGGGGGAGGGAGAGAAACTCGCTATATGGAGGCCGTGGAGGGTTTTTGCTGACGAGGTTTCTGATGAGTTCATGGGATTCTGGCGCGATCTCTGCCTCTCAGATGCGAAACCCGAGCCTACCGATGCTGAGCCCGTCGGAACGGATTTCAGGGCTGGGCCGTTCCGGATAAGATCATGGCCTGTGGATCACTCAGCGCCGGGGGCCGTGGCTTTTGGGATAGAGACATCCGCAGGGTGGATAGTCTACACCGGAGACATCAGATTTCACGGATACGCTGGCGGAAAGACAGAGCGTTTTGTTGAGGAAGCGGCCAAGCTTTCCCCGATAAGGGCCCTTCTAATAGAGGGGACGAGGGTAGGGGAATCAGGAACCATGAGCGAAGAAGATGTATTCAATAGGGCCTTTGAGGTGGTGAGAGCAGCGAACGGCAAGGGGGTCAACGCGGAGTTTCCCCTCCGTCACCCTCAGAGGCTCATCACATTCGCTCGCGCGGCCGTGGAAACGGGTAGGAGGCTCGTCCTCATGCCTCAGGATTACTATACGGCCTCAGCCATAGCCGTATCCGATCCTGAGCTAAATGAGGCCCTTGAAGATGTGCTCATATATCAGGACGAAAAATCCAACCCCAAAGGCTGGGAAAAGAGCCTGTTTAAAAGATTCCCTGAGAAGATGGTGACCCCTCAGGAGATAACCAGAAACATAGGGGATTACCTGCTCTCGTTTCGTTATTGGGTCATAAATAGACTTTTGGACATACCGGGTTTTGCTGGAGGCATCCACATATACTCCACATCAGAGCCCCACTCAGAGGAGCAGGAGTGGGACCTGGAAAGGCTCAGAAGGTGGCTTGAATTCTTTGGCATAACCATGATCGGGGATCCGGAAGCGGATCCAAGGGACCCCCTGCACGCGTCGGGCCACGCATCCGGCGATGAGCTCATCAGGATAATAGAGGCCATTTCTCCAAAAGAGGTGATCCCAATTCACACGGAAAACTGGGGATTTTTCAAGGAAAATGTGAAGTGTTGCTCCGTGAGGGAACCGGGGGAGGTAGTTGAGCTGTGATTACTTAGGCGCTATTATAAGGTGAACGAATCCGCCTGACTCGCAGTTGGCCTTCACCCCAATGAGCCAGGCCTCACCTCTCCAGTCCCCTGCCCTAAAAACATCGCCCTCCATCCAGCCTGCCTCAGGGGGAACTACCGTGAAGGTGAAACCCTTCTCGGGCGCCTGAGGCTTGAAGTCCATGCCCACCGAGAGGGAGACCTCTCTCGGCCCTATGCTCACGAGCTTCTCGGCAACTATGTAGGGCATCACCCTTCTGTTTTTGCCCTCTCCTCTGCGTAGGGTTATGGTTCCGTAGCCCTTTTCCGTAGCGGAAAGGATAAGTGTTCCTGAGGCGACCTCTGCCGTGAGGCCCTTGCCGGATACCTCAACCGTTGCCCTCTTGGCCTTTCCTGGTAGGGGCAGTTCCATGCTCTCGCCGGGCTTGAGGAAGATGGCGGGCAGGACCCTCACAAAGGACTTAGCTGTCTTGCGTTTTCCGCCCTCTTCCCATGTTGCCCATATGAGGCCGTTGCCAGGCCTCCTGGCTATGAACCTTCCCTTCTCAGCCTTTCCGAGATCAGGAGGATCAACCGAAAGCACGGCGGATGATGAAACGGCAAAGCTGACCCCTTCCCCAGGAAAGAGCACGACCTCAGAGGGCTGAAGGACACCAGCTTCAGATTCTGGTCCCTCTATCACTATCTTCGCTTTATGAAAGCCAGCATCAGTCTTCAGGGTTACTACCCCCCTGCCGGGATTCTCCGCCACGAACACCCCGTCCTCTATGGTTCCAAGCCACGGCGGCATCACTCGCCAGACCTCCGGGGTTCCCTGCTTAACAGAGAATATCAAGGTATCCCCGACTGAAAGCACTGCCTCTTTTGGAGAAAGCCCCTCCTGAACATCCTTTACCCTCACCGGAACAGCCTTTATGCCAACCTGATCCTTGTATCTAACCTCAAATATGATTATACCGAGCCCAGGCTCACCAGCCACGAAAATCCCCCCAGAGAAATAGCCCCTTTCCTCGGGTATCACCCTCGTGATGAGCTCAAAACCCTCAATCCTGCCCGTCATTGTTGCGGCAACCACCTCAATCTGCTCGCTCTGGCCAGATTCCAGCTCCAACTCGGTTGGGTTTGTCTGAACCAATATGAATCCAAGAAGGGCCTCTATCATTCCGATTCCTCCACATAAAAAGAGGCCTCAACCCTCTTTCCGTCTATCTCTATGACAACTTTGTGGTAGCCTGGCTCAAGGTCCTGCGGGATGTAAATGAAAGCGCCTGGTTCGGAGGTATGCTGAGTGCCCGTGATGGGGATCCCATCCAGCTCAACCCTTCCTTCACCACCATAGGTCATGAACTCAACCTCGTCCGGGAAGAGAACCTCTCCGTCCGCGGGCGCGACCACGAGAGGCTCCTGGGGGAGGCGGGTTGGCGTGGGCTTAAGCCTTCCGATGTTCAGTAGCACGGCAACGAGAACGCCGATGGCCGCGGCAACGGGCAGGGGGCTCAGAGCCCAGAGCCATTTCCTTCTGGAGCTCAGAGACCTCGCCCTCGCGTATATCTCGCGCTTAAGGCCAGGAGGGGCACTGAGTCTGGGCATACCCCTCAGCGCCCTTTCAATCCGCTCATCACTCATCCTCTGCGCCATATCCAAGCGCCTCCTTCAGAGCGGCTTTTGCTCTGGAAAGCCTGGACTTCACTGTTCCCATAGGTATGTCCAATGCTTCAGCTATCTCCTCGTATTTCATCTCATCAAAGTAAAAAAGAAGGAGTATTTCCCTGTGCTCGGGGGGCAACATTGTGAGTGCCCTTCTAACAGCCATAATATCCATTAGGTTGTCCGGGGGGTCCTCGGCTGGGTCCCAGCCCGCATCGTGCAATTCATCAAGGGAAACGTTCTTCTCCCTTCCTCTCTTTTTCAGGTATGTCCTGCATCTGTTGAGGGCTATCTTGTAGAGCCAGGTGTAGACCGAGCTCTCCCCGCGGAAGCCGCCGAGGGCCTTGTATGCCCTGAGAAACGACTCCTGGGTGAGCTCCCGGGCCGCCTCAGCGTCCCCGGTCATGTAGTAGCAGAGGTTATATATCCTTTCCATATATTCCTCCACAAGTTCCTCAAACAGGCGCTCACGCTCCAGATCCGTCAAATTAGACCCCTCCCCCAGGAAATTGTTCCCGCTGAGTGTTTCTGAGACCCTTCAACCAGCTCAACCTCAATATTATGGGGCAAAGATGCGCGGGGGATCAAAGCAAATGGCGAAGCATTCTGCAGGTGAAATCCACCCACATGGCGGGTTATAATTCTGGAGCATATGAAAGATCTTTCTAAATCTCTTTTGTTTGGTGTTATCTTGCTCCTGGGATGCCCGAGGCCACCATCCCAGCGGTATTCTCCGAGGGTTTGTGCCCAGGAAGCATACAGGGATTGGGGCGTGAATCCCTATTTTGCCCTCGTTCCGGGGGTCCAGGCCGTCCTCACGGGCGAGGGAGTCGTCCTTCAGATAACCGTCCTCTCGGATGTGGTTGAGGTGGCCGGAGTAAGATGCAGGGTTGTGGAAGAAAGAGAGATGGTGGACGGCAATCTCGTGGAGGTGAGCAGGAACTATTTGGCCTATGACACCCGTGACGGCTCCATCGCCTATTTCGGTGAGGATGTTGATATATATCAAGGGGGCAAAGTAGTTTCACACGAGGGCTCGTGGAAGGCGGGGATAGGAGGTGCAACTGGCGGAATCCTTTTCCCATCTTTTGACAGCATAAGGCTCGGGTATGAGTATCAAAACGAGAACGCGCCTGGCATTGCCATGGATAGGGCGAGGATAACCAGGGTGGATTTTGGGCAGGAGACTGGCATCGGAACCCTATGGCACTGCTACGAGATTGAGGAGACAAACCCGCTTGAGCCGGGCGCTAAGGCCAGGAAGGTGATCGCTCCCCTGGTGGGGATAGCGGTTGATGAGAACCTAACCATAACCAGCTTCAGCGTAATAAAAAAATGAGAACGCCAGAATCCCCTCAGACCGCCCTAGCGAGCATCCCCCAGCTCATTATTGCAACGAAAACCGCGGTTCCAACCGGAAGGGAAAGCCAGGGCCACATGGCTGTTATTATGCCTAGAATGCAGGTGGATATGCTGGCACCCAAGAGGACAAAAACTGCAAAGCGGATGCTTTTTGTGGCATCAGCAAGCTTGTGGTGCAGGTGACCTCTATCAGCGCGGAACAGCGGGGCTCTGAGCCTCACCCTGCGGATTATAGCGAAAAAAGTGTCCATTATGGGGAAAACCGCGATGAGTATCGCGGGTATGACCAGGAATCCGGAGTCAGTGTTCATTACCCTTATTATCATCAGGCCCAGGAGATAACCAATGAAATGAGAGCCCATATCGCCCATGAAGACCTTCGCGGGCGGGGAGTTCAGAAACAGGAACCCCGCGACCACAGCGGACATCATCAAAGCGCCATACCAAATGAGCTGGTATCCGGCTATTTGGCTGAGATACGCCAACGAGACAAACGCCACGATTGCGAGAGAGGCGGCAAGCCCATCAAGACCATCCACGAAGTTGAAAGCATTCATCATGCCAACCAGGAAGAAGGCCGTGAAGATTAGGCCGGCTGGCTCAGGAAGCGGGACAGAGAAAAATCCCAGAGAAAGCGAGGTGATCTTGAACCCTATGAGCCAAGTTATTACTGCAATTGCTGTCTGGGCTACGAGTTTCATCCAGGCCTTCATCCCCCACAGGTCATCAACCACACCGAGGGCAAGCAGTATGGTTCCGGGGAGCAAAAGCCACCTGTGGCCGTTGTGGTCAAGGAAGGCCCAAATGAGGAATGGGATGTAGAACACGACCCCAGCGCCCCGCGGTATTTTGCCGTTGTGGAGCTTGCGCCTCGCAGGCCTGTCCATGAAAAGCCCTGTTCTCCTTGAGAACCAGAGGAACCCCCAGGTTCCCAAAAGCCCCAGCAAAAACGATAAAATTATCCATAAATAAAAAACCCACATTGTGCCAGTAATAAATTATAACCGATCGCGCGTGTCCGATCAAGAAAGCGACCGAGGCTATTGTCCTGACTGCACGCTTGGGGCTATTCCATCAGCTCCTTCATGGACTTGAGGAACTCTCCTTTCTCAGGGCCTCTGTGAAGCCTGGGGATATGTCCCTTCACTGGGTTGCCTACATAGAACTCTACAGAGTCACCCTGGTTAACCCCGTAGAAGAATCCGGCGAGATCACCCGTTATGTTGCCCTTGTTTCCTGGGGTTGGAACAGGTCCATTCACAGTATACAACTCAAAATTAACTGCGGCGTAGGCCGCCCCAGGATAAGAGAGGGAATCCTTTGGTAAGGTATAGGTAGCGTTTGTGGGGTATCCGCTCCAGATTTTCCAATCAAGGTAGCCTCCGTTGCTATCGTAGAAACCAACAACCACATAAACCCAGTAGAAGTCGCAGGAAACCGCATCCCAGGTTATAACTACATCCTGGCCTGTTGGAAGGGTGTCGCTGTCCTGTGGGCTGGTTATATTCGTAGGACCCGGAATGTTCACGCTCGCTGATGCGTTCCCGAGGGTTGAGCTCGTGAAGGAAAGGCTGGATGGGTTCGCTTTGGGGACACTACCACCAAAAAAGAAATTCGGATACGGGTCATCCCAAACATCCTTTTCCAGCTCTGCCCCGTTTATCTTTAGGGTCAGATCCGAGATGTCAACCATCACATCAGCGTAGAGCATAGCCTCTCCGTCAAGGGAATCGGGAGAACCAGAATCCCAAACATCCGCGTAGAGGGTGCCGTTCTTCTCGGCCTCCTCTCCGCCTCCTCCTCCGCACGAGAGGAGGAGGCCCAGTCCCATTAGCACTGCGCTTGCTGTTAGCCTTTTCATAAAAAACCTCCGTAGAGCTTCAAAATTTTAGTCCAGCCTATGAGCGCGGCGCAACGAACAAAAATAGTTGAAACCCTGAAAGGCCCAGCATGATAATATGAAGGTGAATGTCAGGGATCCTGTTGTCCGAGAGTGGATAAGGGCGGAGGCCCTGCCGACCCCCTTTTGTGCTGGTTGTGGCCACGGCATAGTTCTAAGGGCGATAATAACAGCCTGCTCGGAGCTTGGGCTTGACAGAACCAAGACCGTTTTCGTCTCCGGGATAGGCTGTTCAGGATGGATATCCTCTCCCATGATAAACGCGGATACCCTCCACACAACCCACGGGAGGCCCGTTGCTTTTGCTACGGGTTTGGCCCTCGCGAGGCCAGATCTCACTGTTATAGCCATAGGGGGTGACGGGGACATCGCTTCCATAGGCGGAAACCATCTCATACACGCGGCACGCCGAAACATAAACATGGCCATAGTAATGGCCGACAACATGAACTACTCCATGACCGGAGGCCAGGTCTCGCCAACCACCCCACAGGGCGCAAGGACATCCACTACCCCAAAAGGAAACCCTTGGCCCTCCTTTGATGTGGCCAGGCTCGTGAAGGCCGCAGGAGCGGCTTATGTCGCCAGATACACCACATACCACTACAGGCATCTGGTTAACGCCATAAAAAAGGCCATATCCGTTGCCGGAACGGGTTTTGTCCAGGCCATAAGCAACTGCCCCGTTCATTATGGGAGGCACAACCTGGAAGGCGGCGCGGCTGACATCCTGAGGTGGTATCGGGAGGTCTCGGTTAATGTAAAGCGAGCGGCTGAGATGAGCCCGGAGGAGCTTGAAGGCAAGATAACCATAGGGGAATTCTGATGCGCGCGAGAGCCATGTTCAGGATCGTCAAAGCACATCAAGGGGAACAGAAATGCCGCGAAAGGGGTCAAAGAGAAGTTGAGAAATGAGCTTGGTATTAAGCCTGCTGATAGCTAATCCCGGCCCTCCTAGCGCTGAGAGGATAGGATTCTCGGTTGTGGGCTGGGGCATGGTCTCTTCTGCCAAATCCGAAACCCTCTGTCTTTGCAGGAACGAGAAACAGCTCAAGAAAGCGCTCAAGGATATGGGGATAAATGAGGATTTCGGCTGGCCTTCTGGACTAGGTAAGGGCGCTGTCATTATTGCTTTCCTCGGCCAAAGGAGAACCGGTGGCTATGGCCTGGATCCGGTCGGAGTTTACAGGGTTGATTACAACGCGGCCCGTGTCAGCTGGGAGATGGTTTGGGATATGGCGATAGTGCCGCTCTTGGAGGGGGACGGCATAGACCCAGCGAGCGTTCCTACAGCGCCAATAGACAGGCCGGGGGACGCCGTTGTTGTGATAAAAGAAACATGTCCGCCTGAGGGCGCCATGGTTATACAGATGATAACAAGCCCATATATCATCCTTGCTGTTCCGGATCACAAGCTACGAGAGGTTCATGTGAGGTTCGTGAGGTGTTCGCAATGACCATGATAACCTTTTTTACCCTTTTTGTTTTCTCAAACGCTGGGCCCCCTGGCGTTGAGAAGGTGAATTTCAGTGTGATTTTGGCAGGGCCTTTCTGCAAGGCTGAGAGGGAAACAGTGATCGTGTGCCGTAACAGCGACGAGCTCCTGAAGGCCGTTTCCGATTTCGGCATATCCGAGAAGATGAACATCATGCCGGATTTCCAGGATGCCATACTGATTATGGCCTTCCTGGGCAAGAGGCCAACCGCTGGTTATGGGATTGAACCATGCGCCATATACTCCGTATTCTACAACGAGGCCGGGGTTGACGGGCAGAGCGTCTGGGAATGGGAGGTAAATCCACTTTTGGCACTGGATGGACTTGATTCGGCCGCTGTTCCGGTCTATCCCATAGATGATGTGGGGGACGCGGTTCTCGTGGCAAAGGAGAAGTGTCCGCCAAAGGGCGCTATGCTCGCTCAAGTGATAACAAGCCCATATGTGATAATTGAGGTTCCTGCGGATAAGGTGAGGACCATAGGGCTTTCGCTGATAAGATGCCAGAGATAGCCATAGCAATAATGAGCGTGATGCCAGCTGATCAGGGCTTGCTTCCGGGGGAATACGAGGTCATATACGCGTCTGATTCCGGGGGGATGGACAAAGAGAGTGCTTTCGTGCTCAAGGGCGCTGATGCCTTCTTTAGGCTTTGGGCTGAGGTAACAGCTGGCTGGGAAACGCCCATGCCAGAGCTGGATCCCGATTCGTTCGCGATGGTGGTTTGGTTCCCGGGCGAACTACCCACCCCTGGCTACGACTACCAGCTCAATAATGTGTTCCTGCGCTACCGCGGCCAGCCGGACACGACCCTATTCTTGGTCTTCAAGCTCCTCTACAGGCACGGAGCCTGGGACGGGAGCTACATAAAACCAGTTGTCATAGTTAAGATACGCAAGAACATCTCCTACTTGCCTGCTGGTTGGTGGGAGAACTGCAAGGTGGAGGTTAAGAAGGAATGACAACCTTAGCTTACGCGCTTCTCTGCGCAGGAGGCGCTCACGAATATGCCCTTGGATTTGAGGAGATATATGCGGCTCCTGTTGGTGGATTTGAAAGGGAAACCGTCATCGTGGTCGGGGATGAGGAGTCCTTCGGAGGCCTTTGGGGCCAAGTTATGGGCTTCATGATGGACAAACCCTCGGCAAGGCCCCAGGTGGATTTCACCGAATCCCTTGTTCTCGCGTATTTCCCTGGGATGAGACCCACCCTCGGTTTCAGGTTTGAGCTGAAAGGGCTCTTTCTCACAGAAGGTAAAAAACCCATGCTCCGGCTGAGGGTCAAGGAGATGCCCCCTGGGGAAGCGGCCGCGCAGATGATCTCCTGCCCTGTCCTGATGTTCAGGCTGAGCAAGCGCGATGGGCCAAAGGGTTGGTGGGAGAAGGATTTTAGATTTTACATAGAGAAGACTGACTGAGAAATGAGAACCGAAATACTCATGGCTGGATCCGGAGGGCGCGGGGTTATTCTAGCTGGGGCCGTTCTGGCAAAGGCGGCCGCGAAATCCGGAAGGTTTGCCTCATACGGCGCGATATACGGAGCAGAGGTCAGGGGAGGCCTCACTGCGGCCGAGATAGTCATTTCGGGAGAGCCCATTGATTTTCCGTTTCCGGAAACACCTGAGTTGAGCTTCGCCTTTGACCAGGCCTCTTATGAAAAATACATCCTTCCCCACGAGCCTGACAGACTCATCCTGCTTGACGGGGATTTCATAGAACTGAAAGCAGATCACAGGGCCAAGGTCCTGCGCTTTCCTTTTACGATTCTTACGAATGAGCACCTCGGCAACCCGGTAATGGCTAACATGATGGTCATAGGGTTCATCGCTGGGATCACTGGAACTGCTGACCCTGATTCCGCCCGCGCGGCCCTTTCCGAGGATGTCTCGCCCCGGTTCATTGAGCCAAACCACAAGGCCTTTCTGATGGGATACGAGAGGAGCTCTGAGTTTCATGAATACTATTGAGGAGATACACGAGCTTTATGCTCGTGGAGAGCTTAGCCCGGCTGAGCTCATAGCCATCACGAGGGAGAGGATTGAGGCAGAGGAACCGGAGCTAAACGCTTTCATAAATCTCTTTCTTGATGAGGCCGAAGAGCAGGCAAACGCCCTCGGCAAGCCTCCGGAACCCATGCCTCCTTTGTGGGGGATCCCGTTCGGCGTGAAGGACAACATCTGCTATCAGGACCACGAGACCACATGCGCTTCCAGGATTCTCCTCGGATACAGGCCACCATACACGGCCACAGCGCTGAGGAGGGTTCTGGAAGCCGGCGCCATCATCGTGGGCAAGACGAACATGGACGAGTTCGCTATGGGTTCTACGGGAGAGTATTCCTATTTCGGGCCCACATCAAACCCGCTGAACAAGGACCATGTTCCGGGAGGCACATCCTCAGGCTCTGCCGCTGCTGTTGGCGCTGGCCTCGTTCCCTTTGCTTTGGGTTCTGACACCGGGGGCTCTGTCCGCCAACCGGGTGCCTGGTGCGGGGTTGTTGGCTTCAAACCCTCATACGGGAGGGTGTCCCGCTATGGACTGATTGCCTTCGCTTCATCCCTTGACCAGATAGGGGTTATCTCACGCTCGGTTCGGGATAGTCTGAGAGTCTTCCTCGTTATGGGAGGATACGATCCCATGGACTCAACGACCTCGCGAATGCCCTTGCCATCCGAACAAGAGATCATCCGGCTCCACAGGGAAACCAAGCTCCGAGTTGGGCTTCCCAGGGAATACTTCGGCCAGGGAACTGACCCTGAGATAGCTGATGCGGTTATGGAGGGGGCTATGCTCCTGGAAAAAGACGGGTATACCCTTAAGGAAATATCCCTCCCTCACACCCGTTATGTGATACCATGTTATCAGATAGTTGTAGCGGCTGAGTGCTCATCAAACCTTGCCAGGTTTGACGGGATCAGGTATGGCTTCAGAGCCGAGGGAACCAGTAGCCTTGAGGAAATTTATGTCAAAACCAGGTCAGAGGGCTTCGGGCCCGAGGTTAAACGAAGGATAGCCGCGGGGGCTTTTGTGCTCTCAGCGGGATACCAGGACAAGTATTTCCTGAGGGCGCAAAAGGTGAGACGCCTCATCAGGAGGGATTATGACGATGCCTTTAAGGAGGTTGATGTGATCCTATCCCCAACTTTTCCCGTTCCGCCAGTCAAGAAAGGGGAAAGCCTTGCCGATCCCCTCGCTGTCTACCTTATGGATACATTGACAGCGGCCGCGAACCTCGCTGGGATTCCAGGGATAAGCGTTCCGGGCCATCCGGACTCCCACGGATTCAGGCCCGGAATCCACATATCAGCGCCTTACATGGGCGAAGAGACCATGTTCATCGCGGCTCTCAGGCTTGAGGAGCTCCAGAACCATCCGGATTCCCGGGCACCCTAGGGGCCACTCCCCAGACTAGGAGTTTAAATTATGGTCATGTTAAAAGAGAAATCAGAAGGAAGGTAAGGGAAGGCCAAAACCTCCTCGAGGATGTTCCTGAATGTCTCATCCGGTAGGAACTCAAGGTCAAACCGAGCATGAGTAGGCGCTTGTAGACCCCTGAGGGAGAGACATTCCTTCCTGTTATCGCCCTCATTACCTTAGCCCAACTTTGACACCTAATTCTCTCAGCAGATCACGCCCCAAGGAGTTGGCACCATGGTCGCTGAGGCTCACGGTAAGCGAGGGCGGCTGTTTCGGTTGTCAAACGAGGATCGCTTACCCTTATGACATACTTGCCATCATACCTCTCGGCCTCTGAGACCTTAGCCTGGTCTATCTCAAGGAGGCCCTTCCTTTATCCCCTGTTTCTTATCAGGGCTTTTGGGTTGGTTTCTATCTCCTCCCTCTCAGCCTCATCAGGGTTGTAGCATATTATGTAGCGTTCGCCATCAACTACCGCCTCCTTTACCCAGAGCTCTGACTTACCTTCCCTCTCTATCCTGTGGTATCTACCTTGCCTTGAGAGGGCCTTTCTGGCAGGATGAGATGCCATCCTAAATCCTATTATGTAGTCATAACCAGCCTCATCCATGAGCCTCAGGTTGGCCTCTGATACCATGCCCCTGTCGCAGACAAACACTGCCCTCTTTATCCCAAACCTTCTTCTGAGGTCATCAAGGGCTCTGTATAGGTGATGGAGCTCGAGGCTCTCAGAGCCCTCTATGAGGTATTCCTCCCTGAGCTTCTCTTGCAACTTGAAAATATCCCTGGTTAAAAGATAATGTTGGCACCATGTTTTTAACCGAAATCAACCCTCCTCAGAAACCAAACCCTGATTTTACGCGGAACTCAGAGAATAAGATACCCGAAGATCAGGGTTTTAGTGTCAAAGTTGATATTGTATCAACCTGCGGCGATGACAACGAGAGCTATTACGCGTTCTATTCCTGGTGCGAGCCTGAATATGGCATCATGAGGTTCAGAATTCCTCGCTGATAATCCTTCGCCTTATCACCTCTGCCCTGTCCCCCCCGTATGAGAGAAGGGTGATAGGGACCCCGACCTCCTCCTCAACGAGCTTTATGAACTCCAAAGCCGCGTGCGGAATCCTCTCGCCGGTAAATGTGCCCCAGCCCTTCATTGACTTATACACTGGCTTGACGGATTCGAGGCCATAAATGGGGAAATCCCTGGTCTTGCCTGCTGGAGTCTCGTATGCCACAGCAACCAGGACCTCAGGCAATCCGGAGAGCACATCCAGCTTCGTCATCATTATCTCCTTGACGCCGTTCAGGCGAATCGCATAACGCAGGGCTGGCAGGTCAAGCCACCCACACCTTCTCGGCCTTCCGGTGGACGCGCCGAACTCAGAGCCCTTATTCCTTATTTCAGCGCTGAGGGCCTCATCCATCTCGGTTGGGAAGGGCCCTTCTCCTACCCTCGTGGTGTATGCCTTTGTCACGCCTATGACATTCTCCAGCCAATATGGAGGGATCCCGAGGCCAACTGATGCCGCGCCCGCTATACAGTGAGAGGATGTAACATAAGGATAGGTTCCAAAATCAACATCCAGAAGGGTTCCCTGCGCGCCCTCAAGGAGGATCTTCTGGTCCCTATTTCTCCACAGAAAAGCGGAAAGATCCCCGAGATATGGCAGAACATAGTCCCTCAGAGGCATGATCCAATCCATGATCTCGTCCCTGGACATGGGCTTGACCCCGAACATGCTCTCAAGAATGGGGTTATTGAAGGAAAGCGCTCGCTCTATTGCCTCTGCGAGAAGCCCCTCGTCCCTGAGAAGCCCAACCCTCACCCCGTATCTCGCGTACCTGTCCCTGTATGACGGGCCTATTCCCCTCTGGGTCGTGCCTATCCTCAGGTTCTTTCTGGATTCCTCAATCTGAGCGTCCTCTATTTTGTGAAACGGAAGAACTATCTGGGCCCTCTCGTCAATTATGAGCCTATCCTTCAGGGGGCCAGAAGCCTTCTCAACGACCTTTATCTCATCCCTGAGGGTCTCAAGGTCTATCACGACGCCAGCCCCTACCCCACCTTTGGTTCCCTGACGAAGGAGGCCCGTGGGCAAGATGTGCATTATGTAGCTCTTTTTCCCTATGTTGACCGTGTGCCCAGCGTTCGCTCCACCCTGGAAACGCGCGACTATCCCGAACTCTCCGGATAGGTAATCGGCTATCTTGCCCTTTCCCTCATCTCCCCACTGAAGTCCAACTATAACGGTAAAAGGCATGGGTCTATTTCTTGTTTCCTACGAGCAGTTGAAAGCGAGCGGCCATTTTCACAGGTTTATCTTTTCAGCTATTCCGCCAAGGACAGGCATTCTCCAGAGCTCGCCCGAGAGCGCTTTAATAATACCCATTATGGAGAGAACCAGCGCGATGATGTAGATTGCTATCTGGATGAGCCCGAGGCCGCCATCAACACAGCAGGTAGCATATGGAATGTCAAATATTGATACGACGGCGTGCAGGACCAGTTCCAAGAGGCCTACGATGAAGCCAACGATCCAGAGCCCAAAAAGCACCATGCCCTGCCTCACATGGAACATAGAATAGGGATTCGTCCTCTGGACGAACAACGGCACCAGAAACAGGATGCCCAGATAGGATAACCAAGCCAGGCCTTTACCTTCCTCTATGACCTTAGGGTCTATCTCCATTTTTCGCTCCTTTTCATAACGGGAAAAGCCTTGCCTTCGCCCCAAAGACCCACAGGCCCCGGCGCCCCGTGTGCTGATCAGCAAAAAACCAAAGCCCGAACTTATCCCAGTTCCAACCGAAACCCCCGCCCCAAAGGAAACTCCAGGTGCTCGGATACTCCTTGAGGGTGTAGCCAGCGTCGTCCGAGACCCTCTCGCCCGTGTGAAGGGAAGACCCAAAGCGCAGCCCTATCTCGGATCGCCCGATACATATGGAGGGCCCAAGAGCCAGATCAATGGCGTCCAGGGAACGGGTTGCTGGAACCTCACTGGGGCCCTGATCTCCACCTCCGGCTGGGGTGGCAGTGGTATCAAAGCTTCCCTCCACCGAGAGCTTTGAATAGGAGACCATAAGCGTGAGACGGGCCCTCGGATTGCCAGCCCAAAGCCCTCCCTCAATCCCCATGCCCATTCCACTCCCATCTGAGGCCTGAGCGAGTCCAGCCATAAGCCCTATGTATGGTCTGAGAAAGAAGAAGGCTGTCATTTTTCCTCCCAGAACAGCATGCGCTCCTTGAACTTCATGAGAAGGGTTTCGTCGCCCTCGGTTAGCCTCAGAAACTCGTCCCAGGCCTCCTGGGTTTTCCCCATGTGAAATAGGTAAGCGGAATAAGCAGTGGCATATGCCCTCTTCTTGAAGGGGTTGGCCTCCATCCTCATCTTCGTTAGGAGCGCCTCAAGCTTGGCAGTATAATAATCGTTGTAGGCCTCAGGGAACTCCTCCCAATAGCCGCCCCGTGTCTTTCTGAGAGCCACTATGACCTGTGGCACCTCAAGCCCTTCAAACCCCCTGATCCTCGTATCCGCGACCAGGAGTTCAGGGACCTCATCTCCGTTAACATCCTCGTATGAGAATATCTCTGCCCAACCGGGTATGGAGAAACGAACCTCTTTTGGGCCAGCCGTATCAAGAGAGTATGCGACCAGCTTTATCCTATCCTCTCCTGCCATCACAACCACGACATCAGGATTTCCGTCCCCGTCTATGTCCTCGCCGGTGTCCTTGTCAAGGAATAGGAAGGGCCACTCATCATCCCCAATGCTGAGAAGGGTATCAGCTCCCTTGATAATAAAGAGCCTAGTACCTATAACATCGGCCTCATCGCTCTCCCCGAGGGCCAGGGAATAGACCTTTACCTGGAACCCAGCTATCTCAAGGCTGTCTCCGAGGATGAGGGTGGGTTTCTGTCCGAGGAGAAACCCGGCCAGAACCAAGGGCATGTTATTTGGCCTTGTATCTCGTTATTATGTCGTTGAACTCGCGGAGGGTCTGCTCCACGCGGGCTATGAAGTCATCCTTCAGGTGAGAGAGGCGCTCGGTCTCGTTCCTGAGGCTCTCCAGCTCGGCTTCCAGCTCCTTCCTGCGTCCGGACAGTTCCAGCTCAACCTCCCTGAGCCTGCCTTTTGCCTCTTCCTCTGCCTCTAGCTTTATCTTCTCGGCGAGCTCCTCCGCGTGCTTGATGATCTTCGCGGCCATGTCCGATGCCTCACCCGCGCTCATCCCCTTTGAAACCTTGTCCCTTAGCTCAGCGTTCTCCTTCTCAAGCTCAGAGACCCTGGCCCTCAGCGAGGAGACCTCAGCGGCCAGCTCAGCGCTACCCGCGCCTCCGGAAGCGGAAAGTGTCCTAAGCTCCTCCTCCAGCGCGGCCATCTTCACCGCTACAGCCTCCAGGAATTCCTTCACCTCCTGGGGATCATATCCCTTCACCCTTGGGGTGAACTCTCTGGCCGCGACATCCTTTGCCGTTATATCCGGGATCTTTCTCTCCGTGGGCTTTTCTGCTTCGGCCTCCTCTTTCTTTCCTATTGGGCCCTTGGCCTCTATGCTCATACCCGCTATTTTTATCTTTGGCTTTTTCTCATCTGTCATCTGATATTGCCTCCTTTAAACCGTAGAATTCCTCCTTAAGGGGCCTGGCCATCAGGCCCCTGAGAGCATCCTTTGGCTTCATCTTTCCTTTCATTATGAGGTCCACAGCCTCGGTTATTGGGGTCTCAACCCCCATGTCCCTTGCTATCGCCCTCGCGGCAGAAGCCGTGTTCACGCCCTCAGCTACCTCAACCATGGATGCGAGGGCCTCTTTCGGCTCCTTGCCACGGCCTATCCTCTCGCCGAGCGTCCTGTTTCTTGAATCCGGAGAAAACGCCGTAACGACCAGGTCCCCCATCCCAGCGAGGCCGGAGAGGGTCTCAGGTTTGGCGCCAAGTCTAACCGAAAGACGCATAAGCTCCGCCAAGCCCCTCGTCACCAGAGCGCTCTTGGCGTTGTAGCCGAGGCCCATACCATCGGACATTCCGCAAGCAAGAGCTATGACATTCTTGAGGGCTCCGCCCAACTCAGCCCCCAGGACATCGGAACCGGTATACACCCTGAAGCTCTCTGTGGAAAACAGCCTCTGAATCTCACGGGCGAAACCGTTGTCATCCGAGGCAACCACCACCGAAGCGGGAAGGCCTCTCACCACTTCCCTGGCTATGGATGGGCCTGTGAGAACCGCGTAAACTCTATCGGGAATCTCATCCTTGGCTATCTGGGACATGGTCTTCCCTGTCCCTAGCTCAAGGCCCTTTGTCGCTGAGACTACCCTCTCTGGCAGATACGGCAGGGCAGACCTCAGTGTTTCCCTGAACCCATGAGAAGGAACAGCCACAACGCAGACATCCGCGTGCTCCAGGGCTTCACCGATCTCCTTGAAAAGGGCTATCCCCTCGGGTATCCGCACTCCGGGTAACCGAACCTCGTCAGACCTTTTTTCGGCCAGGTCAGCGATCCTCTCAGGAAAAGCATCCCACAGCGAGATCCGGTGGCCCTTTCCGAAAAGATGCTTGGCAAGGGTAAGGCCCCAGCTTCCTGCTCCAAGAACTGCTATCCTTTCCACAGAACTTAAGGCCTTAATTTTAATGTGGAATGCTATTGCGGCGCAACAATAGAATGCAATTTGGACCGGCTCGCGCGTTATAATCTTGGACATGATTGACGCGGAGACCATAAAAAACCGCCTGCGCGGAAAAAAGGTATGCGTCCTGGTCGGCGGGCCATCCGGGGAGGCCGAGGTTTCTCGGCGCTCCGGCGCGCGGATGAACGAGGCCCTTCTCAGGCAGGGAATAGACTCCTTCACCTTGGAACTAGAGGGCGACTTCATCGCGAAAATAAAGGAACGAAAAGCTGACCTGGTCTGCGTTATGCTCCACGGAACTCCAGGAGAGGATGGAACCGTTCAATCCGCGCTTGAGCTTGCTGGAATACCGTATACGGGATCGGATCACTTTGCATCCGCTTTTGCTATGGACAAGCTCGTAGCCAAATGGGCCTTTATCGCCAACGGCCTACCAACCCCAAGCTATGTGTTTCCTGAGCCTGGGGAGCTATTGGACGATTTCGCCAACAAGATCAAAAGCGGATTGGGCTTTCCCTGCGTTCTGAAGCCGAGAAGGGAAGGTTCATCGCTCGGGGTGAGGATAGCCCACGATGAGAAGGAGCTGATTAGCGGCCTTGCCGAAATGTCTCGGTGGTATCCCCTTATTTTCGCCGAGAAGTATATCACAGGGAAAACCGTGACCTGCGGCGTCCTCGGAACAGGTGCTGATGCTTTTGCTGTTCCCGCGCTGGAATTGAGGGTCAAGGGGAGGGAATTCTACGACTACACTGCAAAATACACCAAAGGGATAACGGACTTCGTCATACCGGCCGAATTGCCTCCCTTGCTATACCACCGGGTTCAATCCCTCGCTGTGAGAGCGCACAACCTCCTAGGCTGTAGGACATTCTCAAGGGTTGACTTCGCGGTTTCCGAGGATGAAGCTTACATACTTGAGGTCAACACCATACCGGGGATGACGGATCTCTCTGACCTTCCGGCTGAGGCTGCAGCGGCCGGAATTGACTACGATACCCTCGCTCTCTTTATAGTCGCGTCCGCCATAGCCAACAAATCATCTCTCCGATGAGAAAATACCATAACCTGGTGGTTCTGCTGAAAGAGGCGGCTAAATCCCATCCTCTTCTGTATAGACTCGTCTTCGCTATCTTCTCGCCTGTGTTCACATATCTGGATAGACAGCCCACCAGGCTATTCAAGAAATACGGAAGGCCGACAAAAGGCGATGTCATATTCAACCTCGGCTCAGGTGCCCAGGATTTCCGGTGTAAAGAAGCCAGGGTCTTCAACCTGGATCTCGCGAGATACAAGCCCGTCTCGGTTATCGGCGATGTCTGTGAGCTTCCGATAAGGTCAGAGAGCCTCTTCGCTGTCATCTCGTATGTTGTTCTTGAGCATGTCAAAGAACCAGAGTGGGCCGTTCGGGAAATGGAGCGGGTCGTCAAACCAGGGGGTTTCATATACATCTGCGTGCCATTTCTCCAACCCTTTCACTCCTGTCCTGATGATCACAGGCGCTGGACCCACGAGGGAGCGAGGGCCATTTACAAAAGAGAGAGCCTCGTGCTCCTTGAGGAAGGGGTCCTCGGAGGACCCACATCCGCCTTGCTTTGGACATTTCAGATGTGGCTCTCAACCCTCCTGTCCTTTGGGATAAGGCCGCTCAGGGACATCATTTACATTGCGGTATCCATTCTCACATTCCCGATAAAGTGGTTGGATGTCCTCTTCTGGCTCAATCCCCTCGCGAGGGAGTGCGCGTCGGTCTCCTATGTCCTCTTCCAGAAGAAGCCTACCTGAGCGGGTGGCAAAGATAGAAGGGGAGGCACCAGAAAACCCATGCGAACATCAAGAGGCCTGCGAAAACGCACCAAATTATAAGCATCCAAGGGCGGATCCTCCTTATTTCTTGACAGAGAAGGAATGCCCCCAGAATGAAGAGGGGCATAGCTGGAAGAAGATACCGAGTCTCCCCGTGAAACACGAGCGCGAGACCGAGGGTTGAGAGCCAAACCCAAGATAAAGGGAAGACCTCCCTTCTCCTTATTCCCACGAATGTAAGGTATAATCCACCGAAAATGAACGCCAGAGCGTCCGGAATGACCACGAGAAGAAGAACGAGAAACCTCGTGTGCCATGGCCCGAGGGCCAGTTCCCTTAGCTTAACCCCTCTATATGGCAAGGTCAGAAAAGCGGCTTTTTTCAGCATAAGAACCGGTATAGTATGGGGCCTTTTGAGCCTCCAAAGAATATCGCCGCAGTCAGTTCCCTCAGGGGGTTTAAGTAGGCCCGCGTAAAGCTGGGTTCCTTCCGCGCACGGACCATTTTCAATTTTAATGATCTCCACTATTCCTCTTCCGCCATGGGTCCCGTATGGAGTGCGATCCTCGCCTGTTAGGCTGTTGTATATAAAGAAAGAACCAGCGATCAAACCAAGCCCGAAGAGAAAAAGGAGCCAGCGTCTAGGGTGGGCGATCTGGGCTATCGGATAACCAAGGGCCATTATTGGGCTTGTTGGCTTTGCGAGCGAGGTTATTCCCCATGTGAACCCTGGCCAAAATCCGGAGCTGGCAAAAGAACCCCATAGAGCCAGAAGGAGAAGGGTCGTGAAAAGGGACTCAGAGAGCCAGGCCCTGGTCGCGTAAAGTATGAACGGGGGAAAAACCGCTACTGCAATGGCCGCCCAAAGCGCCATGTGAACCTTCAATCCGAGCTTCTTGCCCATGTCCCAGATCATCAAAGGCCAAAACGCAGTTATTATCGCCTGAATCCAGAGAACCGAGACAGGGCTTTTGAAGATAGTGAGGCAAAGAGCGATGAACGCGGGGTAAAGCGGGGGGCGATCCGAAACCAGAAAGCCTTTCTCCAAGACCTCCAAAGCCAACCTGTAATACATGCCCTCATCGCCGCTTTGGGAAGGCATTTGAGGGGCAAAGAGCATAGCAAGAAGCCGAATAGCAAGGGCCAAGAGTAAAATTCCGCCGAGGAATAGCCTCTCATTCCTGTCGGTCATTGCACCAAACATCCGAGTTTATCAAAATTCCCATGGATCCAAAGAGAAGCCACTGGTTATTCGGGACGAAGAAATAGCCCCCTGTTCCCGATAACACAGCGGCAAAAATCAACAGGGAAAGCCCCAGAAGGCCTTCCCTTCGGCAGTTTGGCTTGGTAAATACGATCCTAAAAATATAATAGAAGAAACCAAAGAGAATGCTCATGAAGCTTATGAAGCCGAATATGCCCAGATGGAAAATCATCTGCGTATACTGAATGTGGAGATCGGGGAGCCTCCAACTCCTGTGCTCGCTGAACGCCCAATATCCTATTAGCTTTTCGGGCCAAGGAACCTTCTTGAACACCGTCCAGAATGTCTCCCATAGACCCATTCGCCCGCCAAGAGCATAAGGGTTATCAATATCCTCAATCCCTGCTACCGTAAAGCGTTTCCAGATAATACCCCACTTGTAGATTGTTCCTACGGCCGCAAGAGCGAAAGGTTGCCAAATCCCTACCAAAGCCCAAATGAGCATGGTGAGTGAAGCCGATATCCAGAAGGACCTCGTATATGAGTTGAAAGCGAGGATGAGCCATATCCCGATAGGAATGAGCCAGAGAACCCTCTTCCACCATATCTTAGCTCCTGAAGCTAAATAAAGCATTATCGGTAGCCCAGGGGCTATCTCGGTCATAAAAGCGGCCGCGTCGTGATAAGGGCCAGACAATCTCCACCAACCAGCAGTGATCTGGAAACCCCAGGGGTTTCCGGTTATCAGGTAATAAAGCCCAAGAATGGCGGGAATTACGGTTGAGGCAAGCCAGGCGTATATGAACAGATTGAAGTCTTCTCTGCTCTTGATCAGGAACGGAATCAGGAAGTAGAAACCCCAACCGTTGAGCAGTTTCAGGGAGATAAGCGGACCGAGGAGGGGAGCCACACCCGGGGTGGAAAATGGAATTAAGATCATGGGCAAAAGACAGCAGGCGCCCCAGAATATCATTGTCCTTCCCAATTTGTAATCCAGAGGTGATATCCTGTAATAAAGCATTCCAAAAAGCCAAACGAGAGGCCCTACAACCCCCATCAACCAGGTCCCCTTTATCCCGCCCGATGAATATGTTCCCCACATGGTATCCAGGATCGGCTTGATCAGAAAGAGTCCGAGGATCGCCCAGTATGGGTTCAGCGCGAATAAAACAAGAGCCAGGGCTCCGACTACGACAAAAGCCAAGAAGCTCACGGGCAGATCAGTGCCAAAGTAAAGGAATTCCGCGACGAGAACCACCAAAACGGCAACTATATACGGGATGAAACGGGGAAAGAGCTCACCCGTTCCCTTTATCCTTACCCTCTCCATCGTTGTTCCCTTCCCTCCCCTCCCTCTGCGCCTTCCGGAACTCCCTGAGGGCCTCGCCCATCCCCCGTGCGAGCTCGGGCAGTTTCTTTGCACCAAAGAGGAGAATTATAAGGAGAAGAATGAGAAGAATTTCCGGCAATCCGATGTTCATGGCTATATTCTCAGGCCAAAAGAGGGGTTCTTGCAACCACAGCCTACCCTACCTGATGGCGTAAAATGCTGTCTTCCCAATTGTTAAGACCTTGCGGTCAGCTATATCAGGTGAGGGCTTTTCCGAAGGGAAGGCAATGAGACCAACCCCAAACGATCTCAAAAGCGAGCGAGGGATATCCTCGAGGAATAGCCAAGGCCCAATGAGCGCGGCGTAATCATCTCGCGCCTTCCCATAGATCTGGCCGCACGGATAGTGAGGGATTCCTGCACCTCCAAGGATCATCAGGAGGCGCTCGCGCTCTTCTGCATCACCATCAGAATACTCCAGAGTATCTTTATTGATGGAGATATATCTTATTGGCGGGTTTATTATCAGGACTCCCCCCTTTCCTCTCAGAGCGTTCTGCGCGGAGATGATGTCCGGCCTAACCCTCTCCCATTTGACGAGCCTTCTCGTCCGCGCTGATGTAATTCCGAAGCCCAGGAGATAGGAGAGGATGCCGGGCAATAAAGCCGCAAGTAATGTAATCTTCCAGAGCTTTGACCTTTGCCAAAGCTCGCTAAGGCTCAGAAGGGTTATGGGGAGCCCAAAAACGCCCCAAAGCATGAAGAACTTGAAGAAATCTCCGGTATGGAGGTAGGAAATGAAGTGAGGCGCGAGGAACAAGAGGGCAGTTATCATCAGGAGGGGCAAAAGGGGTGCTCTTCTGGCAGGATCCTTGAACCCAAGGAATGCTCCGTGTATGTAAAGAGGAAGCACGGGGAAAAAGAAGAGAATGTAATTGATGAGGCCTGACGCGGTGCCGGTGTCTACGAGATTTAAGATGGGCAACCCGAAGGCAAACGAAGGGGAATCCGAGAGGTTTCCTCGGACGACCAAGTGGGGCAGAAAAGGAGCCGAAAGGACGAGGGCAACAAGGAGGGTCATGATGTATCTCTTCTTTGTGAGCGAACTAATAAGGGAATAACCGATCAGAAATGCGAATAGGGCCTGATTGGCAAGGAGGAGCGGCCCCGCCAGAAGCCCAGCGCGAGAGAACCTCCTCTCCTCTGCCAGGCAAAGGGCTGATAAAAGGAGCGGGAAGCCGAAAACCATGGGAGCCTGGATGAAATAAGAGAAAAACATGGGGTTGTAGGCATTCATTAGGATAGCGATCAGGGACCTTCTTTCAAGTATTATGCCCCAAAGCCCGACCGGAGAATACCAGTTCCCGAGCCAAAAGGCTAGAAATGGCGAGAGTGAGGCCCAGGGTTCCGGGAGGAATCTCCTGAAGAACCAGCCTAAGAGCACATAGGTTGCGGCTGAGCTCCAGAATGCCATCGCGTTGAAGGGAACCCACTGCCTAAACGGAAATATAGCCCATGTCCAGAAAGCGGCGAGGTAGTCAACCCCGAAATGATATGCTCCTTGATAGCCCGCTGTTCCCTTGGGAACGAAATAGGGAGGGTCTCCGAGGATGATGCTCGCTACCTTTGGGAAGTGAAAACCCTCATCGTGAATTACGCCCTTGATGAGCCTGATGAGAATGAGTGCCATCGTTATAGCCAACCCAATCAAAAGCCATCTCGGTAGGCTAATATCCCAACGGCTCCTCACGAGCAACAGGATGCCCCAAACCCAGAGGGGGAAGAGGATGGCAAGCGCCAGAAAACCCACGGTAGGAAAACGAAACCCGAATATGTAGAGAAGGTATGTCGTTGCGGACAGAAACACCTGGCCCCCTGCCAGACAAGCGGCTAGGTTCCAAAAACCGATTTCTCGTTCCTTTTGCCAGGCCAGAAGAACTGGCGCGCCCAGAGGGATGTGGGCTATGGGCCAGATCCCGACGGCCAACATCACAATGGAAACCGCCGAGACGGAAAACCCTGTATCCATGTGTGATATTTTCAGGCATGGGCCTGGCCCCACGCAAAGATCATCAAGTTGCACCAAGAGGAAGGTGGATATGATACTATAAGCGTGAGAGCCGGAAAACATTTTCTCTATGCTCATATTTTCGTGGCCAGCGTGAGCACGCTCTGGCTCATCCTCAACCTCGTGTTCTGGGCCAGGTTCACGAACCTTGATTTTTTCGGCGATGGCGCTTGGTGGAGCCAGGCCGCCTTACGCTTGATAGAGGCGGGTTGGCCATCAGCACCCCTCTCTGGGGTGCCACAGCTTTATGAGGTTGGATGGGGTCCTTTTACGATGTGGATTCAAATAGGGCTCCTTGCTCTCTCTTTCAAGCTCTTCGGCCTCAGCTACTTCTCATCCATATTGCCCTCCATAATAGCTACGGCTCTGGCTATAACCCTTGCTGGATTTACTATTGTTCGCGTCGGGGAGGGAAGGCCATCAGCGCTCGCCCTGTTCCTTTTTTTGGCCGCATCCCCTACGCTTCTGGCCAAGGCTCACTCAGCCAGACCAGAGGCCCTTGTCATGCTTTGGGTCTCAGGTGGCGCCTTTGCCATCCTTTCCGGTAAGGTTTGGCTGAGAAGGCTGGGGCTTATCATCCTGCCACTCTGTTTTTGGATACATCCCCTCGCCATCGTTATACCAACAGGGCTTTTGCTCGTCTTCTTTTATTACAACATAAAAAAAGAATTGTTCACGGAGAGCGTTTGGCTCTTGTGCGGGGTCTTTGGTATCTTTGCGGCCAGTATTATCATAACATTTCTGGCTGGAAACTTGGAGTTGATTGATGTTATAGTCAAATCCTACTATACCGGGGTTGGCCCGGGTTGGATAGCCCGGCGATGGCATCTTCTGCTGGCGGGGATTATTATTGGGGGATTTTGCATCTTTTGGGCCATCCCAAGAAGCGGGCTTAACTCCAGATCTCCTTGGCTAAAAAGGGTTCTTGGTGGTATGGTCATCCTCCCCATGCTCATCGCCATGAGGCCAAACAGGATATATCAGTTCACATATCCCCTTCTCGTTTTGGCCTCTTACCCCATATACCTTTACATTAGCTCAAAGAAAAGATGGTTAGGCTGGCTTTTCTGGGCAGGTTTGATAGGATTTCTGGGCCTCGCTTGGGCCAGGTCATATATCCCAACATACTTCGCTCAGAACCCTATCTATATGGCAAAAGCCGCTCAGATCGCCGAAAGAAACCGTGAGATCATTGCATCAGCGGACTCCGCGCTTTTCAGGCTCAAGGGCGAGTCGGTTTTCTTCTGGTTTCTGCCAAAACGCCTTCAGCTCGGAGCGGCCAGATACGCTCCGGGTGATCCCCTACCCCCTAAAGTCCTCATCTTTCTGCCGGCAGATTCTCCCCCGGAAGACCCCTCTCTCTCGGTAATTGATAGCCTAGATCTCGGATTCGCCTATTCCTCATATGGAAGGTTCTCGTTCACCAAAGTTTATCTCCTCCTGAGCGAGTAGGGATTTCACCATTCTCCAGTTATATATTCCACAATCACTCCCGGGTGGCCAATTGACAAATCATCTCAGATATATTAGATTATTAGTATGATACGAAAAGGCTTGAAAAAAGGAGGTGATTGAGATGACATGGATGAAGATCATCTTACATGGGATGGTTGCCCAGTTCTCCTTTTCCCAGACCAGCTGGGTAGGGGGACCTGGGCACCTCGGTCCAACGCCCTTCTGGGGTGATACCTTCTACGCTGAGACCTGCATAACCTGGAACGAGTTCCCCACCCTCATAAGACTCACCGGAGTCATACAGAACCTACCTGAGCACATGATTGACCCGACAATAGGCGGATGGGACAACGACCCTGATGTTGGTGATCTCGATCAGGATGGAGACCTTGATGTAATAGCAACGGATGAATCCGATCCGGACATCGTGGCTTGGTATGAGAACGACGGAAGGGGGAATTTCACCAAGCACATAATAGAACCGAACATAGAATCCGTTGATGAGGCGTTCATGATTGACCTGGATCAGGACGGGGACAACGACCTCGTTGTGGCATCTCACCCTGCCTCCGGCAGGGACCTCATCTGGTATGAAAATGTGGGCTCTCAGATCTTCGTCGGCCACCTCATAGACCCCAATATAGGCGGTAACCCCGAAGGAGAGGGCGTTTTCGTTGAGGACATTGATGGTGATGGAGACCTGGACATAGCAGCATCCTGGCTCGGCGGAGGGCTCTACTGGTATCAGAACGATGGCTCTGAGAACTTCACAAAGCGGAGGGTTACCCAGGCTCTCCTGAACACATCTTGGAACATATGGGTCGCTGACTTTGACCGGGATGGCGATATGGACATCGCTCTCACGACGAGGGGCGGTCTCCTTCTTTTCACAAACAACGGCGCGAATCCGCCCGTTTTCACCCAACAGACCATACACGGTGTAGGAACCTATGGGCTTTGGGCAAAGGATATGGACAAGGACGGCGATCTGGACATGGTTGCTACAGGCAGGGAATACAACCGCGGGCTTTACTGGTATGAGAACAACGGCTCCGGCGCGTTTATTGTTCACACGGTTGATATGACCATGCTCAAACCAATGGGGGTCCACGCGGTTGATGTTGATCCTGATGGGGATATTGATTTCGTTGTGGCAGACCAGGATGGCCAGGCTATCTACTTCTACGACAACCAGGGGAACATGAGCTTCATTCGGAGGACCCTTGCAACCGGCAGGCATTTCTTCGGGATGTTCATGGGTGATCTTGACAACGATGGGGACGCTGATGTCCTAGTGAGGGCAGGAACGCAGGCCGGCAAGGAGGGCCTCCTGTGGTATGAGACGAGGCTTTGGTATGATACCCCTGGGGTTCTCATATCCTCCATCCTGGATGCTGGGCAAAGGCTCGTTTGGGATAACGCCTACTTCGCCGGGAACATCCCGGCTCCAACCAGGGTTGAGATATGGGTGAGGGCCTCAAATGACCCGGTTGCAATTCTCTCCGAGCCATGGGGAGGGCCCATAACCACAAGCGGCACGAGCCTCAACGGGCTTTTGACCCAGAACACGCGCTACTTCCAATACAGGGTGGTTATGAGCACAACAGACAGGTGGGTCTCACCAACCCTTGACTCCGTGGCATTCACGGGACACATTGACCCCAACTGGGAGGAGATTGAAGAGGGCATGATAGCGGATGGCCCGAGGGTGGTCTTCGGGCAAAGAGCGCTTGAGGTTTATCTGCCTCGCGGGGGAAGCGTCCAGGTCTATGACGCGACCGGAAGGCTGGTCTTCACGGGAAACGGGACAAGCATGACATATGCCCCCGGGAACAGGGGCTTCTATGCCGTGGTCGCGGAGACAGAGGGCAAAACCCTGAGGAGACAAGGGGTTATTGTGGGAGGAAAAGAGAGATGAAAGCAGTGGGAGTTCTGATAGAGCCGGGGGTCATCCCGGCCGATGGGATGGCCCCCGGATGGATCATGAGAAAATTCAGGGCACAAAAATTTACTTTGGCTATGGGGAATTTTACGTGATCCCTCACCCCCCTAGCCCCTGATTGACCCCGTGATTTATCATTTTGGGCATGAAGGAGAGGACCAGAAGAAAGCCCATACTCTGATAGGCTCTGGACCTTGGCTTCTCTCCTCTGGTATTTGGGGCTCTCAGTTGAGAACACGGCTAGGCTCAACTTTGACACTAAAACCCTGCTCTTTGGGTATCTTATCCTCTGAGTTCCGCGTAAAATCAGGGTTTGGTTTCTGAGGAGGGTTGATTTCGGTTAAAAACATGGTGCCAACATTATCTTTTAACCAGGGATATTTTCAAGTTGCAAGAGAAGCTCAGGGAGGAATACCTCATAGAGGGCTCTGAGAGCCTCGAGCTCCATCACCTATACAGAGCCCTTGATGACCTCAGAAGAAGGTTTGGGATAAAGAGGGCAGTGTTTGTCTGCGACAGGGGCATGGTATCAGAGGCCAACCTGAGGCTCATGGATGAGGCTGGTTATGACTACATAACAGGATTTAGGATGGCATCTCATCCTGCCAGAAAGGCCCTCTCAAGGCAGGGTAGATACCACAGGATAGAGAGGGAAGGTAAGTCAGAGCTCTGGGTAAAGGAGGCGGTAGTTGATGGCGAACGCTACATAATATGCTACAACCCTGATGAGGCTGAGAGGGAGGAGATAGAAACCAACCCAAAAGCCCTGATAAGAAACAGGGGATAAAGGAAGGGCCTCCTTGAGATAGACCAGGCTAAGGTCTCAGAGGCCGAGAGGTATGATGGCAAGTATGTCATAAGGGTAAGCGATCCTCGTTTGACAACCGAATCAGCCGCCCTCGCTTACCGTGAGCCTCAGCGACCATGGTGCCGACTCCTTGGGGCGTGATCTGCTGAGAGAATTAGGTGTCAAAGTTGGGTCAATATCAGACCATTCGCAGTGGCTCCACCATGAATCCAGAGGAACCGATCTATCCTCTTTTCTGATGCAAATGGCTATGTAGCCAGGATAATCCGCGCTGGCAAATATGATCGTGTCAGCCCCGGTTCCCATGAAAGAGAAGCAATAGCAACTCCAAGACCCCCTGTTAATCTCATGATACCCGAGTTCGGAACTGGCAGATAATACCAGCAAGCTGGCGGAAAGGGATTGAAGTATACCATCATGTTCACATCAAGGCCGAGGCTTGCCTCTACTCCAAGATTCAGAAACCAGGGAACAGAGAGCTGGCGCGAGTAAAAGCTCCCCACGCCCACAAAGCTCTCCGAGAACCTCTCGTATCCAACGAGGCTGTCAAACGGCCCTCCGTAGATAAAGCGCTCGCTCCTTGCCCTGTGGTAGCAAAGCCTTACCGGCACGCTCACAGGAAGGATGTGAAACTGGCAAACAGCTCCCCACTGGGGCAGGTATGGATTCCAGGAATCAATGGTATAAGCCCCTGTTCCGTATAGTTCCAAACCCAGCAGTAGTATTATGAACACCCTTAAGTATGTGCCGGGGGATGGGGAAAATTCAACCGCGCGATGCCCTCCTCCCCACAAAATGATAATAAACATATGAAGCTGATGCCAGAACAGCCAGGCCTATTGTTATCCAGAGGAATATCTCCCGCCAGGGGAATTGAATCACATAAGCCACCGAGAGGACCCCGAAGAAAAAACCGGTCAGCTTTCCGAGGAGGTTTGAGCCAGATATTTCCATTTTCTTGCGCAGGAGGATTATCCCGACCACCGATGTTATCGCTTCCCTGAGAAGGAAGAGCATCAGAACCCACCACGGCATTCCTTTGAAAAGAACGAGCATTAAAATTATCCCAACGAGGACGAACTTGTCAACAGCGTGATCCAGGACCTTTCCCAGGGTTGAGACGAGGCCCCAGCGCCTCGCGAGCCAGCCATCAAGCGCATCCGTCGCGAAGATGATCCCCATAAGGATGAGTATCAGGATATTGTTGTTTGTGGGAAAGGCTATGAAAAGCCCTGGAAGCAGTATGAGCCTGGAGGCGGTCAGGATGTTTGGAAGGTTGACCGGAGTTTTGGACAGAGAGGTTTTATTACCCTTTTTGGTTTTCAGGCCCTCGCTTTTTTCCACCAATTACCCCTCCTCAAGGAAGATGTGAGCGAGAGCGTCGTCAACCTCATCCAAGGGGACGAATTCCAAGTTGCGCCTTATGTATTCTGGAACCTCTTCTATGTCTCTCAGGAGGTTCCACCTCGGCATTAGTATCTTACGGACGCCGGACCTCGCGGCCGCAACGATCTTCTCCTTGACCCCTCCAACGGGCAGAACCTTTCCCGAGAGGGTTATTTCCCCTGTCATGGCCACGGTTGGATCGAGGGGTTTTCCTGTGAAGAGCGAGACGAGAGAGGCGAATATCGTTATCCCCGCTGACGGTCCGTCCTTTGGAACCGCGCCCGATGGAACATGGATGTGTATGTCATTCTTGTCGTAGAAATCCTCCTGAACGCTGAGCTTGCTCGCCCTGGCCCTCAGAAGGGTAAGGGCTATCTCGCACGATTCTCGCATGACCTCGCCGAGATGACCGGTTATAATTAGCCTTTTGCCTCCGGGGACCCTCTCCGATTCAATGAACACAACATCGCCGCCGAAAGGCGTCCAGACTAGACCGGTCGCAACCCCAACCTTGCCCTTCATTTCCGCCATCTCGGAGTAATAGACGGGGGGACCGAGATACTCTCTGAGCTTGCGCTCCGTGATCCTGAGCTTGTGATTCTTTATCTTTCCGCTGGAGACCTCCACTGCTACCCGCCTGAGGACGGCGTTTATTCTCCGGGAGAGCTCGCGGACCCCTGATTCCCTCGTGTACTCCCTGATTATCTTTCTCAGGATCCGCTCCGGGAAAACGATCTGGTAATCGGAGAGCCCGGTCGCGGACTGCTCCTTTTTTATCAGGTAGTTCTTGGCTATGTGAAGCTTGTCTTCCTCAATGTAGCCCTCTATTTCTATCACCTCCATCCTGTCGAGGAGGGGAGGTGGAATGGTTGCTGTCGTGTTAGCGGTTGTTATAAAGAATACCTCCGAAAGGTCAAATGGAACCTCAAGGTAGTGATCCGAAAACTCGTGGTTCTGCTCAGGGTCAAGGACCTCCAGGAGCGCTGAGGCCGGGTCTCCCCGAAAGTCCATCCCGAGCTTGTCTATTTCGTCCATCATGAAGACAGGATTCTTCGTGCCAGCGTCCCGGATGGCCGAGATTATTCTCCCCGGTATAGCTCCGACATATGTCCTCCTGTGGCCTCTTATCTCAGCCTCATCACGCACCCCGCCCAGGGATATTCTTATGAACTTTCGGCCCATTGCCCTGGCTATGGATCTGCCGAGGGATGTCTTTCCAACCCCGGGCGGCCCCACGAAACAGAGTATTGAACCCTTGGAGTCCTTCCTGAGGCTCCTTATCGCGAGGAACTCCAAAATCCTGCGCTTCACCCTTTCAAGGTCATAGTGATCCTCGTCAAGAATCTGTCTAGCGTGGGCCATGTTGAGGTTGTCCTCTGTCCTCTGGTTCCAGGGAAGCGTCAAGAGCCACTCAAGATAGTTTCGAGAAACAGTGTACTCAGGGGATGCCGATGGAATGGTTTCAAGCCGGGCGAGCTCCCGTTCAGCGGCAAGCTTTGCCCTCTCAGGGAGCTCAGCCTTCTCAAGCCTCTCCCTCAATTCGGCTATCTCCTGGTTTTCGCCTATTCCCAGCTCTTTCTGTATTGCCTTGAGCTGCTCCCTGAGGAAGTATTCCCTCTGCCCCTTGTCAATCTCCTCCTTTACATTCTCCCGTATCTTTTGTGAGAGCCTTATTATCTCTGCCTGCTTGTCCAAGAGCGGAAGGAGCACCCTCAGCCTTTCAATTGGGTTTATCGTCTCAAGCACTCGCTGTTTATCCTCAACCGGAAGGTTAACGAGGTTAGCGGCAAGGTCTCCGAAACGGCCAAGGTCCTCTATGCTTGAGGCCATTGTTACCTGCTCCTCGGCCAGGCTGGGCGAATCCTTTGCTATTTCACGAAGAGCCTCGGTTATTCCCCTTTTCAGAGCCTGGGCTTCCATGTCCATGGGGTCAACCTCTGGTTCCTTGAGGACCTCAATCCTCGCGACCAGATAGGGCTTTTCCTGGGTTATTTCTTTAATCCTTATGCGCTCAACCCCAGTGAGGAGAAGGCGCATGGCCTTGCCGTCGGGTGAGCGGGACATCTTGAGTATTATGGCCGCACAGCCCACCTCGTAGAGGTCCTCCGGCCTCGCGTCCTCAGGAGTGTCCGGCTTCTGTGTTACAGCCGCGAGAAACTTTGGCTCCCCTTCCTTAGCGAGGACATCGTCAATGAGGTCCCTGGACCTCTTCGTGGTGACCATTATTGGGGAGAACAAATGAGGGAATACGACGCCTCCTTTTATGGTAAGGACCGGAAGGACCTCGGGAACGGGCGGGATCCTTTCCTCGGGCAAATCAGTCCTCCTCTGAGATCTCTATCGTTCTGGGCTTTACCTTTGGTATCCTTATTATGAGCATTCCATCGGTATATGTGCTCGTTATTCCGTCCGGATCTATCTCCGCGTTGATTATTATCTGTCTTTCAAAGGGCCCGGGGGTTATCTCAATGAGGTGGAAGCGCTTCGGCACCTCGGCCTCTGGTTCAGAGCGCTGGCCCTGGATGAGCAGGGTTCCGGAATCGTAGACCACCCGGAGCGAACCCCTCTCAGCCATGGAGACAGCGACCATGACCACGAATTCATCAGCCGTTTCGTAAAGGTTCGTGGGAGGGTGATAGACCCTAGAGGGCCTCCTCACCATGATGAAGCCTTCCCAGAACTCCTCCATCTCACGCCATTCCACGGGGGAAAATTTTAAAGCTTAAGGGAAAGGCCGTGCCAGGTCTGACCAGCGATGAGGATGGGCTGTCTAACCCTTCCCCAGAGCCCTCTTTACGCCCTTAGCGTCCTGCGGCTTGAGGGTGGTTGATCTCCTGAGCCTTCGTTTTGTCTTCTGGTTCTTGCTGAACTTCAGGTGGGAGGTCTTCGCCCGGCCCCTTTTGACCTTGCCAGTGCCGGTGAGGCTGAACCTCTTCGCGGCGGCCTTTTTCGTTTTTATCTTTGGCATATGTTTTTCTCCAAGTTCTGTGGCGGGCACGAGGCCCGCCCCACGAGCTCCCCTTTGCCTAGACTCACCATCCTAACCCTGGCCAGGTGGCCTGGGGTAAGGCCCTTTACCCTCATCCTCAAGTAATTCCCCGATGTAGCCAGGGTAGCGTCGCCCACCCTTTTCTCCCCTATGACCACAAGCTCCTCTCCAACGAATCGCTCCGAAAATTCTAACCTTTTCGTCCGGTCGGTTTCAAGGAGCGTTTTAACCCTCATTTTGAGTGTCCTGGAATCCAGTTCTCCGAGATGGTATGCCTTTGTCCCAGGCCTCTTGGAGTAGCTGAATATGTGCGCGTATGCGAGGGGAAAATCCCTGAGGAACGAGAGGGTGTTTTGAAAATCGCTCTCGGTCTCTGTCGGGAATCCCACAATAACATCCGTTCCAATAGCGAGGTTCGGCATAGCCGAAAGGGCAAGAAGAGCCTTTTCCTCGTATTCCCTGAGCGTGTAGGGCCTCCTCATTTCTGAGAGAACCTTATCTGAGCCGGACTGCAGGGGAAGGTGAAGGTGATCAGCGACTCGCCAGCCAGCGTTGGCCATCACACCTATGAGCTCCTCGTTGAGATACTGCGGTTCAACCGAGGATAGACGAAAACGGACCCCTGGTATCCTCTCAAGGAGCTCTCCAAGGAGCCACGCGAGGCCCCGGTTCCCGTCTCGCCAGTCCCCTATCTGGGTCCCCGTGATAACGAGCTCCTTGAAACCAGCACCGGCAAGGCGCTCCGCCTCTCGGATTATTTCCTCTGTTGACCTTGAGACAGATGGCCCCCTCATCCGCGGCACGACGCAATAAGCGCAAGAGAGATCGCATCCGGCCTGAACCCTGAGATATGCCCTTGCCCTTCCGGAAAAGCCTGAGATCCCCTCAGGGTTTTTGATCCCAAGCTCGCGAGCGAGTTCCTCGTATGTCATTGCTTGAAAGCCGAGGGCCCGGATGCTCTCGCCGGGGCAACCGGTAACGATAACCCGCTCAGAGCTAGCCAGTGCTTTTCTGGCCGCTTTCCTCGTGTCCCTCTCAGCCCTTCCCGTCACAGCGCAGGCGTTTATGATAACCAGGTCAGGATCGCTACCGCTTATCTCGTATCCGGCCTTGCCCAGCATCTCCCTTATCATCTGGGAGTAATACTGGTTGAGCCTACAGCCGATAGTTATGACACAAGCCCTTGACATGATCCAGAGGGCTGGCACAAGACCTGCCCCTACTTGCCTTCTCCTCCCTTGAGCTCCTCCAGCCTGTCAAGCTCTGCCTTGAGTATCTCGCCGAGATTGAGACGGGCTGGCTCTGGCTTGAATCTGGCCGCTAGCTCCTCCTTGCGCTCCGCTTCCTTTGCCTTGTAGAAGTTGCGCTCGGAGAGGACGATCCTCTTTCTCTCAGGCTCAACCTCAAGGACGACGAGGTTTATCTCCTGGCCGGGCGAGTAGTTATCCTTCGGATTTCCCCTCTTCTGAAGGTGGGATTGGGGAACGAACCCCTCAAGGCCCTCATCTATCTTTATGGAGACGCCGCGCTCGGTGACGGATGATATTACTGCCTTTATCTCGGAGCCCTCCGGCATCCTGGCCTTTATCTCATCCCACGGATTTGGCCTCGTGTGCTTGAGGGAGACCTCCATTAGCCTTGTTCTCTTGTCTATGTCTATTATGCGGACCTTTATGCGCTGGTTCCTGCTCATCGCCTCCTCAGGGGAGGAAAACCTCTTCGTCCAGGAGATGTTTGATATGTGGAGGTAGCCCTGGACCCCCTTGTCTATTTCAAGGTATGCGCCGTAGCTGTCAAAGTCCTGGACTATTGCCTCAACATCAGAGCCGACCGGGAACCGTTTCTCTATATCAGCCCACGGGTCAGGCGTTGCCTGCTTGAGCCCTAGGGATATGCGCTGGCGCTCTATGTCAACATTCAGGACTATTGCCTCTACCTCCTGACCTGGCTGGAGGATGTCCCTCGGGTGGGCCGGAGGCCTTCCCCAAACCATCTCGGAGATGTGAATGAGGCCCTCAACCCCAGGTTCCAGCTCCACAAACGCTCCGAACTCAACGAGGCTGGTTATTTTGCCCTTGACCTTAGAACCTATGCGATACTTCTCTGCTATGCGCTCCCAGGGGTGAGGGGTCATGTGCTTGAGGCCGAGGGACAGCTTCATGTTCTCGGGGTCAACGGAGAGGACCTTTACCCTCACCCGCTCCCCGGGGCTTACCACATCGCTTGGGTTGTGAACACGGGTCCAAGAGAGGTCGGATATATGGATGAGACCATCTATGCCTCCAATATCAACGAAAACGCCGAACTCGGTTATGGTTTTGACGACCCCCTCAACAACCGTATCCGGCTGTATCTCCATCAGTCTGGCCCTGGCGCGCTCGAGCTCCTCTTCCTGGACCTCCTTTCTGGATACCACTATGTTCTTTCTGAGCTTGTTGAGCTTTATAACCTTCACGGGTATGGACTTGCCTATGAAGGCGTTGAAGTTGCGCACCTTACGGATGTCCACCTGGGAACCGGGGAGAAACGCCTCAACTCCGAAAACCTCAACGATGAACCCTCCTTTTACCTGCTTTATTACCCTCGCGTCCACCGTGAGGTTATCCTGGTATGCCTCTTTGATCTTGTCCCAAGCGAGGAGAAAGTCAGCCTTGTCCTTTGAGAGCTTTATGAGGCCCCCTTCGGATTCTATTTGCTCAACATATACCTTTATTTTATCCCCCGGCTTTATCTCCTCGTCCTTGAACTCAGCAAGGCTCAGAACGCCCTCGCTCTTCGCACCTATGTCAACGAAGGCTTCTGTCTTCGTTACTTTCACGACAGTGCCTTCTACAACCTCGTTCATCCTCAGGGCCTCTTGGACAGTTTGGCCCTCTATGAGCTTCATGAATTCATCATCCGATATTGCTCCTGGGTGTTTGGCATCATCAGGCCTTATATCATCTGGCATGTCAAGCTATGTCCTCCTTTGAAAGAGATTTGTTTCTGTATTTCATGTTATTCCCTCCTTTACCCTCCCTATGGCCTGCAATCTCTCCACCACCTCCTCCACTACCTCTGGAGGCGTTGATGCGCCAGCAGTGATGCCGACCTCGTTGACGCTCTCAAGCCACTTCGGGTCTATCTCATCAGGGCTTTCTATCAGGTGAGTTGGAACGCCCATGTCCTCGCATATCTCATATAGCCTGGTGGTGTTTGAGGAGTTTCTCCCACCAACGACTATCATCAGGTCAACCTGCCTGGCCAGCTCCCTTGTTGATTCCTGGCGTCTGCGGGTTGTGTAGCATATCGTATTGAAGGCCCTGACTTCCCTAGCCTTTCTCAGAAGCTCCGAGACGACCTCAGCGAATATCTCGTATCTCATGGTGGTCTGAGCCAGGACCCCGACCTTTCTTGAGAAAACGAGGCCCTTTAGGGCGCTGGGTTCATCCACAACTATGGCCTTTCCGCCAGCATGCCCAACCAGGCCGAGGACCTCCGGATGATACTCCTTTCCAACCACGACGACCTGATATCCATCGGATGCGAGGAGCTTGGCTACATCCTGGGCTGTCTTGACAAAGGGGCATGTGGCATCAATTATCTCTATGCCCCTACTTTTCGCCTCCTCGTATATCTCGGGGGGAACGCCGTGGCTCCTCACGACAACATAGGGGGTTCTGGCCTCAGAGAGGTCATCTACGCTCTCTATACCTTCTCTGGCGAGCCCTTCAACGACTTGCGGGTTATGGATGATGGGCCCGAGGGTGGAGAGCTTCTTGCCCTCGGATTTGGCCCGGTTTATGATGTCCAGGGCCCTTTGAACCCCGAAACAAAAACCCGCTTCCTCGGCTATCCTAATCCTCATACGGAAGTCCTCCCAGTTCAAGCATCGCCCGTCTCAGATCTCTCGTCATTTCAACGAGGCCCTTTCTTCCAGGGGGATAGCTCTGGGGCCAGAGCGCCTCCCCGAACCTGTAGATGAGCCTGGGCCTTCTCAATATCCACCTCAGCGGGCGCCAAGGGGTTTTGTGTCTGGTCGCGTAGCACGGGATTATTGGTGCGCCCGATAACTGCGATAGGAGGGCTGGCCCGAGCTTGAGCGGCAAAAGCGGGGATGATGTCTTGTTCCTCGTTCCCTCAGGATACATGACAACGCACCCTCCCCTTCTTAGAACCTCAAGCGCCTCCTCAAGAGCGCCTTTTGCCCCAGCGGATCGCTTTATCTTGAGGGCGTTGAAGGCCCTTATGAGCCATGTGAGCCACCAGACGAATATGTCCTCTTTGGCGAGATAATGGAGTTCCCTTTTAGCGGCCGCGCCGATCATTGGTGGGTCCCACATCGTCGTGTGATTAGGAGCGATTATGCAAGGCCCGCCAGGGATGTTCTCTCTCCCCTGAACCCCAAGCCCGTATAACAGATACCATAGCGGCCAACTCAGATACCAGCAGAAGCGCCAAAGGAGCCTGTCCCTCCGGGGAGCGCCAACCCGTTTTTCAAGCGCCCGGAGGAGAGTTTCAATCTGTTTATCTATTGGTTCATCGTCGGTCCTCAGCACAAATGCCCCATCGGGAACCCGAAGGGGCGAATCCTTCCTTTCTGTGTCCCGCTTATCCCTCTCCTCTGTCTCAGCGAGAACCTCCTCAAACCTCTTGTTCAGTCCGGCCTTCTTGTAATCCAACCATCTCCTCCTCGCTCTCTCGCGCGGGCTGGCATCAAGATAGACCTTGAAATCAGCCTCTGGAAATATCACGGTTCCGGCATCCCTCCCTTCCGCGACTATTCCCTTACCGGCAATCTCGCGCTGGAGTCGCACTAGCCGTCTCCTCACGCCCGGATGAACGCTCAGTCTGCTCGCAAAATCAGAAACCTCCGGAGTTCTTATCAGGCCCGAAACATCCTCACCATTCAGAAAGACAAAACAGTTATTCCCGCGCCATTTCATTGATATTTCCGAGGAATCGAGCACGGATAAAACATCCTCCTCTGAGTCCGGGTTCGCGCCCGCTCTCAGGACCGCGAGGGCCAGTGCCCGGTATGTAGCGCCAGTATCAAAAACACGGAGCCCCAAGCTGTGGGCTAAAAGCCTGGCTTTGGTGCTCTTTCCAGAGGCAAGCGGCCCATCCATTGTGATTATTAGATCACCTCTTTCCCTCAGACCGGTTGTCAAAAGGCCATATAGGATAAGGCATTGTGTTATCCTATTGCAACCACGATGGGGTTTGAAAACTCTGGGCCGCGGATGATATAATATGGGCCTGACAAAGCTCTACTACTCAATAGGCGAGGTGTCCCATCTAACCGGGGTCCCTGAGACTACGCTCAGATACTGGGACAAAAAGGGGCTCCTTCACCCCTCGCGCAGGGATGGCAAGAGGAGGTTTTACACCCAGAAAGACCTGGAAAAGGCAAGGAAAATTAAGGAGCTTACGGATGAGGGCCTTACCCTTGAGGGCGTGGCTAGAAGGCTGGCCAGAACTTCAAACCTTCCGCCAGAGATAACGCAGGAAATAAGAGAGATATTGGCCCTGGTTAGAAAGCTCATGGGCAAAAAAAGGGAGGGACTCTTCTGATAGACCACATAATACTCGGTCTCATCCAGGGAATAACCGAGTTTTTACCGGTTTCTAGCTCAGGCCATCTTGTCATATTCAAGTTCCTCCTGGATGTCAAAAGCCCCGGCGCGGCCACGGAAATAGCCCTTCATGTTGCCACCGCGATAGCCGTTGTCATAATACTATTCAAGGAACTTAGGGCACTCTTGAACTGGAGATACCTGGGCCTTCTAATGCTCGGCCTCGCGCCAGCGGCCACCGTTGGCTTCCTCTTCAAGGACATCATAGAGTCATCCTTTGAAGATCCCCTACCCGTTGGGCTTCTCATGATCCTGACCGGTGCCCTCCTCCTAGCGACCAAGTGGGCAAGGCCTCGGAATATGCCCCTCAATTGGTGGAGAGCCTTGATAATTGGCCTCGCGCAGGTCTGCGCTTTGTTGCCGGGCATTTCACGCTCAGGCGCGACCATTGCCACGGCCCTTTTGCTCGGGGTTGAACCTGAGGAGGCCTTCCGTTTCTCATTCTTCATGCTCCTTCCAGCCGTGATAGGGAGCGCAATACTGGATGCAAAGGATATAGCCTCGTTGCCGCACCCGGCCTGGTTGCTAGGCGGGTTCGCGGTTGCGCTGGCCACGGGCCTAGCCAGCCTTTGGGTTCTGAGAAAGACCCTGATCTCGCGAAGGCTTTTCTGGTTCGCTTTTTACCTTTTCGCTGTTGGGGCCGCCAGCCTCGCGTTTTTCTTTTGGAGGTGATAACATGCAAAAGGCCAACAAGGCCATTATGGAGGAAGTAAAACACCATAACGAACAAGGCGGGCCAACTGGCCAAGATGCTCAGGATAGACATCTTCAACCCCGAGTTCACGACCAAAAGGACCCAGAGTATACTTCACCAAATTCTACATAACTGATAACGGGTTTTTTGTTCCTTTCTGGGAGGACGATGAAAACGACGAGCGCCATTGAATTCTCCGGAGCGCTGGTCTTATAATCTCAGCCGAAAGGAGGTCAAAGATGTTATTGTATTTTCTATTATCCGTGGCCCTAGAGGCCGAGATCAAGAATCTCGGAGAATACGGGCCTTTTGAGGTTACAGTTTCTCCTGATGGTTCCCCTAACGGCTCTGCCTGGGGGTTTAAGGCCAGGAAATCCGACGGATGGTATATCATCATCAACGGCAAGGAATGGGGGCCGTATGAGGATGCAGGGATGCCAGAATTCTCCTCAGACGGCTCTGCCTGGGGGTTTACGGCCGAGAAATCCGGCGGATCCTATGTCATAATCAACGGCAAGGAATGGGGGCCGTATGAGGGTGCAAGGTGGCCAGAGTTTTCCTCAGACGGCTCTGCCTGGGGGTTTTGGGCCGAGAAATCCGACGGATCCTATGTCATAATCAACGGCAAGGAATGGGGGCCGTATGAGGATGTATGGAGTCTAGAGTTTTCCTCAGACGGCTCTGCCTGGGGGTTTACGGCCGATAAATCCGACGGATCCTATGTCATAATCAACGGCAAGGAATGGGGGCCGTATGAGGATGTGAGCTCTCTCTACTACACGAAGGATGGTTCTTTCGTGTTCTACGCCGCGACAATGACCAAACCTTCATATTACAGGATTGAGAGGGTGAGGGTTTCATTGTCGCATAAGTAGTCAGGAATCAGGAGGTCCCGAGAAATATCCCCACCTCCCTGAGGGCATTTCCCCGCGTTGATCCGTGGTGGCCTCGCGCGCATTTATGCGGTTCTGTTATGTAAAGGAAAAACAAATAAGCCTTTGTTTGAGAGGGAGTCTGAAACCTAAGCCCAATTTTCACTCCTCGGCCTCCAGGGAGAAAAAGAAGGCTATGGTCAGAGGCAGAAGGGGCGTCTTTCTCCTTATGGGGCCGGAGAGCACGGATTTCGTTCCCTCCAAAAGCGAAAAAGCGTATTCTGGCAGGGCGGTTTTGACCGATAGCCCGTAGGTTATTGGCCCAGAGAATACCTGCGCGGTAAGCCCAAGAAACCCTGATGTTATTCCGTAAAACTCATCCCCAACCTCGTATTCCCTGAACCTGTAGAGCCCTCCCGTTCTGAGAGCCCAAGGCCCGAATTTGTAGCCCATAGAGAGGCCGAGATACGCCTCATCTGAGCCCAGGAATTCCCATCCCCCTGCCCCATCCATTAGCCAAGCCTCGCCCTCCCTTGAGGCTCCGAAGGCGAGGAGTGCCCTCCCCGGAACATCTATCTCGTATTTCCTGTTGCTGTAGCCCATAGAGCCGAGATCGTGATCCGGAACGAAATTCAGGAGCGCTTGGCCGTCTATGCGGAGGGTATCGTTTCTCATGTAAGCGTATAGGTCAGAGTAATCCTCATCAAGCCCAACATCCGTTATCACGCTATCAAGCCAAAGCGCGAAAACCCTGGTATCGGTGGCTGAGCCCTTTATCTTGAAGCCAGGGGTGTATGTGCAGATGACGCCAAACCTGTAAGGGCCAGCCGGCCTCTGAAGCCCTAGACTGAACGAGGGAACCCAGAGTTCCTCCATCGCCATCTCCTGATGCCAGAAGAGTATGCTGTCCAGCTTCATCCTTCCTTGGGTCTCCGCGTCCCAAGCAACCGTGTCAGGAACCCCAACGGTTGGCCTCTCCGAGAATGTGTCCCCTATTGCCTGTATGGTGAAATCAAGGGCGCCGGAGTATCTCGTTATCGTGAATCCAACTCCTGCCCTCAGGAAACCCAGATCCCCTCCTATTCCGAGCGAAAGCGGGGTAGTCTTTATTCCGCCCTCGCCCGAGCCCTTTATCACCGCGTATCCGTGAGCGGAGAGTTTCCATGTTACAGGAAGCCACTTCGTAAGGTTATCAACATCAGCCGCGGTTAGCGTATCATCAACAGAGGCGGTGAAATGCCCCAGGTCTATCCTTTCGCCATCAAGCGCGAGCTCCAGTCCAAAAGATTCTTCGCCCAGATAACGGAAGGAGGCCCCGAAACCCTGAAGGTTCATGACGCCTATTATGCTCTCTATGCCCTCTTTTTGCCTCACGGATATTACTGAAGGCATTGTGTGGCCATCAAGAACCCCCATACCATCAGGAGCCCTGAGAACAGCATATCCATCCCTAAAATCAGCCATACAGAAACCCACGGATGCCTTCATATAGGGAACCTGTAATATCCCAGCTGGGTTTGCCTCATAAGCAGGGCTTACCAATTTGGGTTCGGTTATCCAAGCGGAATACTGGGGGCTGAGAAAGCTCAGGGTTATGTGGTTGTAGGTCTCATCCTGCGCCCCGAGAACTCCTGAGGCGATGGCGAGCGCGCAAATTGAAGCTCTTTTCACATCAAGAGTATAATCTGGCCTGTGCCTTCCGTGCAATTTATAAGGGTCGGGTTGCCAGCTCTTCAAAGAGCCAAGGTGATTGCCTCCGATGACCTTTTGGTCTCTGACCTGGATGGGTTGGAGATCGGGCGGCTTCTGAGAGGGGACATTTGCAGGGTTTATCCGGGGGAACCGGCACGCTTTTCCTCGGTTGATGTCCTCTCAGAGCCTCCGGGCAGGGAGGCCCTAGCTGGCCTTGAGCCTTTTACAAGGAGGCTCTATCTCAGAGAGCCCGGTGGGCGTGATCTATACCATGGTGGGGGAGGAGTGGTTCTTGAGATCAGGAAGTGGAGGCTTGAGCTCGGGGGGGTAAGGTTTCACGGCCCAATAACGATTGAGGGCCTGCCAGTTGGCAGGGGTTTTCCTTGGGAGTTTCAGGAGAACGCGACCTTCCTCGGGGAGACCGAGATAATCCCTTGGATAAGAGGCCTCCTGAGGCCGATTAATATCGTAGAGATTGAGGATTACATTGCTTCTGTTGTGGGGTCAGAGATAGGGGGGTCTGCTCCCTTTGAGGCCCAGAAGGCTCAGGCCGTCGCGGCCCGTTCAACCCTCTTTGCCACATATGGGTCTCACCACATCCTTGGACCTTTTGGGATATGCTCGGAGGACCATTGCCAGGTCTACCGGGGCCGCGGTTCGGAGACCCCTGAGTCCCGGAGGGCGTCCGATGAGACCAAGGGCCTCGTTCTGGTTTATGAAGGGGATGTCGTGGATGCCAGGTTCTCAAAGTGCTGTGGTGGTATAACAGAGGAGTTTCGCGGCGCTTGGGAGGATGCTGATGTGCCATACCTGATCTCCCGAGCTGACGGAGATTACCAATTCCCGATTGAGACAGAAGACGATGCGATAAACTTCATAGAAAATCCGCCCCCCGCCAATTGTTCTGGCTCCAGGAACTTCAGGTGGGAGGTGAGGTATTCCAGGCAAAGGCTCTCGGAGGTAGTTCTCACGAGGTCTGGGCAGGACATCGGAGCGATACTTGAAATAACCCCTCTGGCGAGGGGCAAGAGCGGAAGGATAACGAGGCTAGCTCTCAGGGGCGAGCGTGGAGAGATGATCCTCTCGCCCGAACTGGAGATAAGGCGCGTTCTCTCAGAAACATACCTCAATTCTTCGTGTTTCCATGTTCTCAAAGAGGAGAGTGGGTTTGTCATTAGGGGCGCTGGTTGGGGCCACGGGGTCGGGATGTGCCAGGAAGGCGCGGTAAAGATGGCCGAGGATGGGAAGGATTTCAGGGATATCTTGGGGTTTTATTACCCCGGGGCTGAGGTGGCACGAATCTAATCCTCTCCCCAGTCCTTTGGCGGGTATATCACCCTTCTGAGCATCTCCGAGAAAGCGGGAAGCTCCTTGGGTAGCCTTGATATGTGTTCAAGCTTCGCGTCAAGGTCATCCGCGTAATAAACGATGAAAGCCTCCGGAAACTTCGGCTCAATCGGCGCTCCGAACTCCGCGTAGCCGTGGTGGGAAGCGATTATGTGAAGGAGCGCGGGCAATCTGCTCATCTCTTCGTTCCCGAATGTCCTTTTTGCGAGATCGGTTACCATGGTCATCCCGAGGAATATGTGGCCTATAGTCTGGCCCTCGTATGTGTCCCGTATGTCTCTCCTGCCAACCGAATATGACTCAATTTTTCCTACATCGTGGAGAACAGCGCCCGCTATTACCAGAGGCACGGATACGGGTTTCTCGTATGTCCTCCTGAAGAGCAAAGCTGTTCCCGTAGCCAGCCTGAGAACATTGTATGTGTGCTCAAGAAGCCCTCCCTCAACCGCGTGATGGTAATACTTCGCGCCAGGTGACCTCTTGAAGCGCTCAGAGAGGTCCGGATCGGAGAAGAAAGCATCCAGGAGCCTCTTGGCGAATGCGACATCCTGGGTTTCGCCCTCTTCCGCGAGCCTCTTTCTGGTGAACGAGACCAGCTCCTCCCACAGGCTCTGTATGCGTTCCTCCCCTATGCTCGGTATGGTTGGAAACTCCTCAAACTCCCCATCTTCAAGCACCTCAAACCTCCTTACCTCAAGGTCTCTCTCGCCCTTGTAAGTTTTCACAACTCCCTCAACGAGAACGATCCTCTGTTCCTCGTAAGCTGACCTTATTTTTTCGTAGAGCTCGCGATACCTGTCCATGTCCGAATCATACCAGAGATGCGCCCTTATTATTCCTGTCCTGTCCCTGAGATTGAACTTTAGGGGCTCGTTTCCAGAGGGCCTCGGGCCCGAGCCTATTTCGGTTATCACGAACATCTCCGTGACCGAGACGCCAGGCAGAAGATCCTTTACCCAAACCTCTTTCTTAAGCATTTGTCCTCAGCGGATCTCGTCCAATAACCCTCTGAGATAGTGAACCTCCTCCCATCTGCCCTGTGATTCCATAAGATTTATGGCCTTGGTTATCTCTTCCCTTGCCTCTTTGTTTTTCCCCTGTTTATGTAGACACAGTCCGAGATTGGCGTGAGCTTCAGGATCATCGGGATATATTCTCATGGCTTCCCTGAAGTGCTTTTCTGCCTCAAGATACCTTTTCTGGCTCGCATACAATAATCCCAGATTGAAATGGGCTTGTGCCAGATTGGGATCCGCGCTCAAGGCATTCAAATACTCTTTCTCGGCCTCGTGATACCTTCCGGTGTCATGGTATATAAGGCCCAACATGAGATAAGGTGCGTGGAGTCGGGGTTCAAGTCTTATGGCTTCTTTGAATTCGGCCTCGGCTTCCATAAGCCTGCCTTCCATAAAGAGCAGATGTCCCAGGTTGTAGTGAGCGCCCGCGAAGCCGGGCTCCAACTCTATTGCCTTACGGATGGCTGTCTCTGCCTCGGCATATCTCGCCAGGCTAACGAGGAGATTGGCAAGGTTTAGGTAGGCAATAGTATACCTCGGTTGGAGCCTTATTGCTTTCCGGAAGCTCTTTTCGGCTTCTTTTGGATCGCCTCTGCTCGCAAGGACCAAGCCCAGATTGTTGTAGGCCTCAGCAAAGCCAGGTTGAAGCTCTATGCATTTCCGGAACTCCCTTTCGGCCTCGGCAAGCTCGCCGCTTCCCAAGAAGCGAACCCCCCTGTTGTAGTGCTCAATGGCCTCGCTGTGCATTATTGATTATAACCTCCTTCATGGTGTAGAAGCCGGGCTTTGCCTTTGCCACGAACCTTATTGCCATCAGGGTTCCGAGGGCAAAGGCCTTTCTTGATAAAGCCCTGTGTGTTACCTCAATTACCTCCCCATCCCCGAGAAACATCACCGTGTGCTCCCCAAAGACCTCTCCCCCCCTCATGCTCACGATCCCGACCTCGTCAGAAGCCCTGGGGCCTGTCCTCTGTGTAATGGGTCTGAGCTCTGGCCTCGCTCGCCTCACGGCCTCAAAGAGGGCTTTTGCAGTCCCGCTCGGGGCGTCGCTCTTGTGCCTGTGATGGGTTTCTGTTATCTCAATATCATAGCCCCTAAGCCCCTGGGCCATCTTAGGGAGCATTTCAAGGAGGAGGTTTATCCCAACGCTCATGTTCGGGGACAGGAGAACAGGAACGCTATTGGCAAGGCCCTTTATCGTTTCCTTTTGCTCCTCAGTGAACCCCGTTGTCCCTACAACGAGGCCCATCCCAGAGCTGGCACCTTGTTCCAGTATTCCGATAGAAACCCCCGGATTCGTGAAGTCAACCAGGACATCTCCGGTTAACCCTGAAAGGTCTGGAAACAAGGGGAATTCAGGCTTCTCGGAGAGCTTCTCCTGGGACTCAATCCCCCCCACGAGCTCAATATCAGGCGCCCCCCGTATCGCCTCTGCGACAACCCTGCCCATCCGGCCGAGTGCTCCGGACAGAATAACCTTTATGCGCTGGCCGGACATTTAATTCAAAACAGGCACAAGACCTGCCCCTACTTCCAGCTTTCAAGACCCAGGAACACCCTGAGCTTGTTCTTGAGGTCCTTGTCCTTGCGCGAGCCTATCTTGTAGCCAACTATATAAGCGGTCAGCGTTCCGATAACGGTAAGGGCACCGAAACCTCCGGCCACATACATGTAGTATTTGGGCTCGGAGGTCTCGCCACCCTTGTTCTTGAAGTTCTCCTCAAATACCCATGTCGTTGCTGTTGCCGCGGCAGTTGATGCAAGCCCTATGAGAAAAGCGTTCCTCGCGTAGTTGAAGGATTGCTCCCTCGCGTTCATTGGAAGCACATATGTCACCTCAGAGACCTCGTTCGGATAGACCCAGAGCGAATCGTTGCGCTTGTTGTCTCCGGTGAAGACCTTTATGCTGTCAGGGGTGACATCCATCACGGGCGCGTTCATGGTCTTCTTGCCGACCTTGACCCTTATTTCGGCCCAACCGCCTTCTTCCCGCAATATGTTCTGAACGCGTGGGTTCATCAAGGGCTGGACATCGGTCTTGACCTTGTAATACTTCGGGCCGCAGCTGATGAGGGCAAGGCCTATGGGTAAAAGCTTTCTCATTCTCACCTCCCTGAGTTGATCCACTTAAGAACAACACGGGTTCCCGCATCAAGTTTTACCATGTAGACCCCTGTTGCCATGGTTTTCGGAAGATCAAGGGTGCTCTGCCCCCTTGGCAATTCACCTTTGAAGGCCTCCTTGACCATCCTGCCTGAGACATCGTATATCTCGATTGATACATGCCTGGTCTCGGGCAGGTTAAGGAAGAGCTTGTTCCCAGAGACCCAGGCATCCATACCCTTCCGCCCAGGCTCGGCTTCATTCGTGGAAACCCCAGCGAGAGCCGCCCTAAAATAGCCATTACCAAGGGTTCCTAGAAGGATCGAGGACTGCGTAAGGGTAAGAGATGACGGTATCAGTCCGAAAAGGGTATCGTAATTCCAGCCGGGATACGGGAAGGTATCGTAAGCAACCACGGCCGCGAGGCCCATTGCCAGAGTTGTCCAGCATGTGGCTATTCTGTAGTTATCCTCAGCGGCAACATCCGGCAGGAGTGGCACCGGAGCGTAGTCATCCCCACCGTAGAAGAACCACTGCCAGGATATATTATTCCATGACCAGATGCCCTGAAGGCTTGTGTCAGAAGAGGTGAAAAAGACAGCGCTTCCGGTTGTGTCCATCCACCAAGCCATCTCCAAGTTAGGGCTCATCTGCGCCCAGCTCGCGCCGCCGTTTGTTGATCGTGATACACCAGCCGAGTCGGTCATGAATATGTGGCCCCATGAGGAGACCTTCACATCCCCCAGAACATTAAGTCCCTTGAATTCAAGGGGATATGGCCTGACGAGGTTCCACGAATTTCCCCTGTCTATGGACTTGAAGACCCCTGTTTGCGCTGTTAAGAGGTTCCATCCGAGCCCATAGATGGTGTCCTGGGCGCGGTCAGCCAGGCAGAACATCATGGGGGCTGTCAGGAGGGAAACAGGGGTCCATGAGGAGCCGCCGTCGGTTGTCCTGTAGAAAACAGCGAAAGTGGCGAGGCTTGGTATCCCAGCGTAGACAAGGTTTTCGGTCGCGGCATGGATTGAGAGGCCAGAGAAGCTGAAGCCCCTTGACGGGTCAAACACGGGATTGAGCTGGTTCCTGGTCCAGGAAACCCCGCCGTTCGTTGACTTGTAGACCCTTCCGGACATGTAGTCCGCGATGTAGACCGTGTTCCCCTGCGCTGTTATTCCGTGTGGGGTTGCGTTCCAAACCCCATATAGCCCGTTGTTCCTCTCGTCCCAGGAAACGCCGCCGGTGAGGGATCTTATCACGCCAACGCCGTTTGTCCCTCCATAAAGGATGTTGCTGGCGTCATCGGTCCACATAACGCACTCTGAGTTGTAAATCCACTGAGTATCCGAAGGGTTTACGAGATTGAATCGCTTTATCCCCTCAGGTATTGCTGAGGACGCGAGCAAGAGGGTATCCTGGTAGAAGTTCAAATGGGTGTAGAGCTTCCCGGAGTCCGCTGTTGCCCATGTGCCCCCCATGTCAGTGGAGACGATAAGCACCCCAGAAGGCGGAAAAGCATTCAGGGATAGCGAGGCAAAGACGAGATTGGGGTTTATCGGGTGAACCGCCAGTGCCCGAACATCTGGGTATCCTGGCCCCCTCGCCAGAACCCTGCTCCAACCGGCTCCCCCGCCGTTCGTGGAACGGTATATGAATACGGAATCCGTGTCGCCGCAAGCGTAGAAAAGTATGTTGGGGTTGGACGGAGCGGCAGCGAGGGTATACTGTTCGGGATAGTAGTGGACGGTATCCCTCCAATTCCAGATCAAGCCGTTGTCCGTGGAGCGGTAAAATACGGTCGCATTGAAATAATCATCCAGGACAGCGGCGTAGACGGTGCTCAACTTTTCCTGACTCAGGATCTTGCGGGCCACATAGGAATCATCAAAAACGGTATCCCAAGTTGCTCCCCAGTCCGTTGACCTTAGGATTATCCCTCCCTCATAGGCCATGAGGATTGACCTGTCAGCCGTTATTGTGCCGTCCTCGGCCCCAAAAAGCGCGTATGGGGCTGTCTGGGTCCAGCTCGTGCCCTGGTTCAGGCTCAGCCATATGCTTGGCCAGACGACAGCCACGACCGTATCCCCTGTTCCGAAGGTATACACTGAAAGCACGGCTCCACCCTCAGGGCCGACGGGGGCCCAGCTCAGAGGAACCCTTATCTCTTGGGGCGCTATTGGCGCCACATCCACACGGGGCCAAAGCCCTATTGCCATTGCGATTACACCAAACATCTCAAACCTCCTACATCATATCCGCATAATTATAAACCCGGAGGCCGGAGCGTTTCACCCAGCCGAGAGGACCCCGGTTCAGTCCGGTTTTCCGGGCACAGCTGGCCCGGATTCGGCCTTTGGATTAGAATATGGGCCACCTCCTCTGAGAGGTATGGAAAAAAATGGAAAGATGAAAGGAGATGGCCCATGAACATCACGATCACTAGGACCGTGAGCATCCAGATAGAGCTG
>JBDRYB010000001.1:139412-441912 GCA_039803205.1 Caldifarciminota bacterium | reverse complement strand
GGTTTTGCTCCAGAGCCTTCTCAACATGGCTGAGAATGGCTACTACAGCCCCATAACCCTGGGACGATTATGGCTATGTGCTTGTGCCACAAGGACTTACGGGGGGTTAGAAATGGGCCATGTCAGTCGGTTTCCGAGGTTTTCGCTGGCTCAACTATCTCGTTGAGGGTTTCCCATATTCCTCTCGCGTCATCCCTGCCGGTCCACAGGCTCCAGCTCCTGGCCAGGCTGAGAGCGAATATCCGGAGGCCATGGTATGTCCTGGTGGCGAAGTGTCCCGCCCGGACCAGAAACGGCGTGTTCAGGGGATCATATATCATGTCTATCACAACAGCATCCGGCCTCAGCGAGCCATAGCGAATAGGGGGAAACATCATTGGGACGGCTCTGGAGCCGAGCGGCGTGGCGTGAAGAACGAGCTCACAATCCGGCAAGACACGGGCTGTTTCCCCTTCGGTAAGAGCCACTGGAATGACCCGACCCCTGCCCATGCTTTCATACCTTGCGGCCAAAGCATAGGCTTTCTCAGGGGTCTTGTTCGCTACCCACACGGTTTCTGCTCCAGCGGAGAGAAACGCGTATATCGCTCCGGAGGCCGCGGCGCCCGCGCCTATGACCATTGCCTTTGCCCCATCAGGCTTAAAGCCTATTTCACCCAGAAAATCGTTTATTGCCCAGACCTGGACATTGTGGCCCTTGTCCTTTCCGCCGGAGATGACCAATGTATCCATAGCGCCTGTGATGATGACCTCAGAAGAGAGCTCGGATGTGTATCTTACCGCTATGCTCCGGTAGGGGGCGCCTATGTTGAACCCAACACCTGATAGCAGTTTGAGGCCCTCGTATGCCTCCCTGAACTGAGCAGGATCAACCGAGAAAGGCTGGTAATGATAGGAAAACCTTCCCTTGCGCAGGAACCGGGCCATGAGCCTCGGCGCGAGGGAAGCCTCAGCGTTTTTAGCGAGAAGCCCTATGAGCTTCACATGTATAGCTTAATGCGGGCAAGCTGTTTCGGGCAAAAAGAAAAGCCGGGCTAAACCTAGCCCGGCCTGCTTTGTTTTTCACCAGAGCTATTCCACGGTGAGGGTTCCTGTCCTCACGCTCCCAGAGTTCACAACCCTGTAGAAATAGACGCCTGTTCCAAGCTCAAAAGAGGCCTTGTTCACCCCCTTGGACGATTCAACGAGCCTCCCGGAGACATCGTAGATCTTTATCTCTCCAAGGGTGCCAGCAGGAAGAGCGAAGTTCACTGTGCCGCGACTCGGATTGGGGTAGACCTCAACTGACCCCATCTTGTTTCCGGATGTCTCCTCCACATCGGTGAGCTCTACCACAGCCCTTATCAAGAAATCCCCAGAGAAGAAGTCGTCTAGAACCCAGGCACTGCCATTATACCACCAGTTATACCAGTTCAGAGCGGTATCAAAGTAGTTCCAATACCAGTCCGAGGAGTCAATCACATCCTCGTCAGACCAACCCACATATACGGAACCAGGGTTAAGGGTTATGTTGAGGCTTGAGACATCAACGGAGAACCAATTATCGTAGATCAGGCTTGTCTCAATGCCGTCTGCCAGAGGGGTTCCGGGCTTGCCACCAGCGCCATCATCGTCCCAGACATACCAGTGGAGAGGTGGAGCGCACATGTAGACATCGCCGGGATAGAACAGGAGTTCCTTGAGGACGCAGTCCGTGCTCACAGGCAGTTTTACAGCCTCCTTCCAAGCTGCATCGCCGTTGGCTCCTCTTCCGGCGGGGGTTCCGTCATCAACTATCAGGGTGTCCAACTGCTGCGGGTCCGCGAAGGGCGTATATGTGTCCATTGTCCATGCTCTAGCCATCCTCACTGGTTCCAGGACCCTCGTGCTACCCGCCTTCTTCATCACCACATCTGCTTGGAGTCCAGATACTCCAAGCGCTACTAGGAGAGTTATAGCTGTTCTCATGGCATACCTCCAAATTCTTGGGTCACGCCCAGAGTATAAACTTTTTTGTCAAGCCGGATCAATACCCTTACTCAAACCCCATAAGGCCTTAGCTGGAAAAGAGTTCGGTGCAAGTGCCGATGCCCCAAGGACTTAGCTAAATTGCAGGATTACCTGAATGCCGGTTTTCGGCCCAGCCATGGCCAAAATAAGGGAAGAGTATTAAAATACCAGATCCCCTCATTGAGGAATTCTCCTCCCGGGATGACCCCTGCTAAGTCTGAAAGATTAGATCCGTGCGGGCCTAAGGTGTGCCAAAGGAACCAGGCACTAGGTCTCAAAAAGCTGAACATCTTGCTCTGGTTATTTCTCCTGCCTTATCCTTTATCCATGTTTTTGAACATCCTCTTTGCAGTGACTTGGACCATCTGTATAGACCCTGGCCACGGCGGCTCTGACCCAGGTGCTACAGGACTTTATTACATGGAGAAACAGGCAAACCTTGATGTGGCTTTCTGGGCAAAGCATTACTTTGAGAGGGCAGGCCTTCCTGGGGATACGGTGATAGTGGGCATGACGAGGACAACCGATGTCTATGTATCTCTGGCGGACAGGGTCTATTACGCGAACTCCCAAGGTTTTGACAGATTCGTCTCCATACATCACAACGCCTACAACACCCAGGTTCAGGGAACAGAGACATACTGCTACACATACGGTTCCGCGAACTCCTTCGCCATGAGGGATAGCACCCACCCTTGGCTCCTCTGGGCCTTTGGATACCCGGACCGGGGCGCACAAACGGCCGACTTCTATGTCCTAAGGGAGACCGTGATGCCAGCCATCCTTGGAGAGGCATCTTTTATTGATTATCGCGATGGATATGACGAATCATACAGGTTCTACGCCCATTGGAACAGGCACGATGAGCGAGAGGGCTTCGCTTACGCTAGGGGGGTTTCTGGCCACCTGCGCATAACCCCGCCGGTCTTCCAGCAGGCATACAGCATTTCAGGAACGGTGAGCCTTTCCCCGCCACAAACCCAGACCATTCACCTCTACTGCTACAAAAACTATTCGGACTCGCTGGTTGCCTACAAAGCCCTGCAGGGGCCGGGGCCATTCAGATTGGATAGCCTGATCCAAGACACATATGACCTGTATTTCTCATCCCAGGGATACAACTCCGCGTTCATCACGAACATAGCGCTCAGTGCAGACACATCCGGGCTTTCTGCCACCCTATATAGAGCTTGGCCAGAGATCATCATAGACAACCTCGATCCCTGGTGTTTCACGCAGGGCAACTGGCGCGTCTCGGAGTGGTCCCCCCAGTATTACGGCCTAAACTACATATGGTCCGATGGAACAGGAATTAAAAGGCTCCTTTTTATGCCAGACCTGCCCCAGACAGGCCAATACGAGGTCTCTGTCTGGTTCACAGAGGGATGGAACAGGGCACAGAACGCCCCTTATGTGGTTCATCACGCCGGAGGGGTTGACACCTTCTATGTGGACCAGACAACCGGCGGCGGCCAGTGGATTAGCCTCGGAACATTCGGATTCAATGAGGGCCAGGCTGGCTATGTTGAGCTGGGTAACTGGGGCCTGGTGCCGGACTCAACAAGGGTGGTGATAGGTGATGGGGTAAGGTTCTCGGTAATCACCGGCGCAACCGAGACGAGCGGGGCTTCGCTCAGGCCATTCTTTGACCAGACCAGTCTCGCCCTGATCCTGCCCTCGGTTCACTCCGGCGTTGAGGTGAGCGTATACGACCCGGCAGGGAGGATGGTGCAAACCCATCAAATGAAGCCCGGAGAGACCCTCTGGAAGATAAGAGGCCTATCAAGGGGGGTCTATTTCCTGAGACTCATCTGGGAAGGAGAGCCCCTCATTTTCAAGTTCATAGGGAGGTGAAGCATGCGCTTCTATCAAGCCAAAAAGGAGGATACGGCGAGGTCTTACCCGTGCGCGGGCGAGGCATGGGGAATATTCGGGCCTGAGGCCTTGGAGGCCTCAAGAGCCTGGCTAGGGGAGAACCTCGGGAAACACTATGAATCCTTTCAGGCAGAGGATGATGCGGGGAATATCGTGGGAGAGATACTCTGGGCCTGGTCGGAGAGGTCGCTGGGCCAGCTGAGGACAGAACCCAAAGTCGCGATTATATCCTGCGTCTGGGTGAAGAGCGCGAGCCGCAGAAGGGGGATTTGGAGGGGAATGCTCGGTGCCCTCGCGGAGAAGCTCAGGGATCAGGGGGCAAAAGGGATCCTCGTTTTAGCCACAGACTACGAGGGTTACATGCATCGCTCTCACTTCCAGAAATCAGGTTTCAAGATCCTCGGAGACCACGATGGCACATTCGTCATGTTTTATCCCCTGAGCCAGGAAACCGTTGAATATTGGTTCACTGAGGAGCGCGTGCCAAAGGGGCCAGGCGATAAATTAACCGTTCACATGTTCATGAATCTCCTGTGCCCCATAGCGCCTGAGCTGTTCGCACGGACAGAGAGGATAGCAAGGGAGTTCGGGGACCGGATCCAGGTGATAAAGGTGGAGTCAAACCCTGAGGCCCTAGAGAAATACGGCACTGCCAGGGGCCTCTACCTGAACGGCAAACCGAGGTTCGTTCTGCCGAGAGACGACGATGCAATTAGGGATCTCCTGAAAGAGGAGATTGATTTGAATCCCGATATAATCCTGGATTAAAATTTGTTTCAGAAGGAGAAGAGAATGCCTGTTCCAAAGAAACATCAGTCAAAAGCCAGGTCCAGGAAGCGCAGGACCCACTACAAGGCCGTGCCCCCAACCATGGTAGCGTGCCCAAGATGTGGATCACCCCGTCTGCCACACAGGGCTTGCCCGGAATGTGGATTCTATGGGGAGACAAAGGCCTTTAAGAAGACTAAGGCCGAGAAGAAGATAGAGAAGGAGCTTGAGAAGGCCTAGATGAGGGTCATACTTGACGCCTGGGGCACGGATGAGGCTCCATTGCCTGAGATAGAGGGTGCTATTTCTGCTTTGGCGGAATCAAACGGGCTCTCCGTGACACTGGTGGGAGACGCGAGGGTCATCTCGGAGAGGCTCAAGGGTGTCCCAGAAGGACTTGAAATAGTTGATGCGCCAGAGAGGGTTGGGGCCCATGAGAAGCCAACGGATGCTCTGAGATACAAGAAGGAATCCTCCCTGGGGATTGGGCTCAGGCTCCTCTCCGAATCAAAGGGGGACGCGTTCCTTTCCGCTGGGAACACTGGCGCTGTCATGGCTTTTTCCCTCATGACCCTAAAGACCCTTGAGGGAGTTAAAAGGCCTGGCATCGCGGCCTTCTTTCCGAGAAGGGGAGGCGGTTATTGCCTGGTTATTGATGTCGGCGCGAACCTTGATGTCAAACCCGTTCAGCTCGAACAGTTCGCGATAATGGGAGTTCTCGCGCACAAGCATCTCTTCGGCACCGAGAACCCCAAGGTTGGAATACTGAATATCGGGGAGGAATCCGTGAAGGGCAACGCTCTTGTTCTCGCCACCCAGAGGCTTCTCGCCGAAAGCGGGCTAAACTTCATCGGTTTTGTTGAGGGCCACGAGCTTCTGACCCAGAAGGCAGATGTCGTCGTGATGGACGGGTTTGTCGGGAATGTCATCCTCAAGTTCGGCGAAGGCCTCGCCTCGGCTGTTTTTGGATTCCTCAAGGAAGAGATGAGGGGCAAACCAGAGACATATCTCGGCGCCATGCTGATGAGGAGGGCAATAAAGGGCCTTCTCCGGAAGGTTGATTTCGAGGAATACGGAGGAGCGCCCCTGTTGGGAGTGAACGGCCTCGTTATGATATGCCACGGCAGGTCAGGCCCAAGGGCAATAAAGAACGCCATACTCACCCTGAGAAGGCTTCACGATGGGGGTCTCCTTACTGAGATAAAGAGGGAGATAGCGCTTCACACCAGAGGCGGGGAATAGGCAAAGCTATTTGATTACCATCTTCTCTGTTAGAGCCCTTCCCCCTGCCTCAAGCCTCAGGAAATAGACCCCTGGCCTCAGATCTGGCTCCCAGTGTATCTCTCCGGTTAACCCAGGGCCCTCGCGCCCTGGGCCTTCGTGTATCACCCCGACCATCCTCCCTGCTGGGTCATAGAGCTTGAGGGAATAGGGCACGCCATCGGGAACCGTGAAGCTTATCTTTACCTTGCCTTTGGCGGGGTTTGGAGCCACGGAAAGCGAAAAACTCCGGCCTTTAGGCCCCTCGGCTATGCCCGTCGCGGGGCCCACATAGAAGTCGTCAATGTAGAGGCCTTCCTTGGAATATCCACCATCTTCTGTAGAGAAGAATGTTATACGGAACTGGAGATTTCTCCCCGTGAGACTATTCAGGGGGAAAATAAGGCTGTTCCAACCATAATCAGACCCTCCGATGCCTGGCTTCGGGTGGAGTCCGTAATTGTTGCTGTTGATGTAAATCATCGCTGGATAACCACCAACGGGTTCCAAAAGATTCCATGTCTCCCCTGAATTCACCTCTACGAAGCCGCCGTCGGAATAGCACGGAGGAATATCGTGGATGCCTTCAAACTTGTAGACATCAACATAATACCAAAGAATCATAGCCCAATTCTCTCCAATAAGCACCGGCGGTGATTCAAGAATACATCCGTCCAAAGTGCCGTATCCGCCATCTGCACCTCCCCCGCACTTCCAACTCCACCCCCCTGAGTTGTGCCTGTAATCCTCAAGGTGCCATTCGTCGTTCCAGCCAGGAAGGAGGGGTTCGTGGAGCCATCCCTTTGCCCCTGACTCAAAGTCATCGTAGAAGTAGGGATAATCCCCAACGGTGATTGAGAAGGTATCCAGCTGGGGTTCTCCCTCGTTTGTCCTGAGCTCAAGCTCAAGAAGGGCAGGATAAGGGCTTTGGGTTATCCCTGAGGAGGCTCTCAGCCTGAACGGGTCAGTTGGCCAAGCTCTCGCTCCCCATGAGACTATCCCGTAGTTTGCTATGGAGTCTATGACCGTTATTGCCGTGTCAAGGCTCCTCAGAATTCCCCTGACATTGCTGGCGCAGGCCCCAACCTTCCCAGTATCCCCTGAGGCCCAGAGGGTATCGTAGAGTATCTGGACATAAAGGGGAGATGTCTCTCCTGGGTCAAGGTTCCCGTCCGGGTCATCCCACATCTGCCAGAAGTAAGTGAGATAAGGTTTTTCTATGTTTAAGTAAAACCCTGTTAGCCACTCACGGCCATCTGTTGAGCTTATCCTCGTGTCAATCGGGATCCTCAGGCCCCTCTGGGCTGATGGGGATATTGCGATCCTGAATGGCGTGGAGTTTATCCTCTCACCCCCTGGAGCGAAATCCCCGTAGAAGGCCATGGAGTCAAGCACGGTTATCAGGCCATTCCCGCAGGAGAGCTTTGCCGTTATTCCCGTTATGGTCTGGTTCTCTGTCTGGTTCCTCAGCTTCACATAGACCTGAAGGGTCTCGCCAGGATCCGGCGTGAGGTCAAGGTCTCCGGCCTGGTCATAGAAAAGGACTTCCCTCCTAGCCATCTCACGGCGCAGGCGCAGGGTGGGGTCGCCGAGGAGAAGGTTCACATAAAAATTCCCGCTGATAATACCTACTTTCTCATACCACTCTTTGAGGGCTTCGCCAAAGGTTTTCCCGGCTCCGAGCACTTCAAAGAATATGCTACTGTGAACCATTGTGAATCCATATGTCCCAGCCAGGGCCAAAAGGCCACCGCCTTCTGGGTTAAACACATACCAACCGCTCAGATAATCAGGAGACTCAAACCCTCCAGTGCTACATCCGTCCACAAAATAAAAGGGTGTCTGCGGATCTATGTCTGGGAGCTGGATGCTTCTGAATATTGAATAGCCTGTGTCAGAGGTAAAATAGTGGGCAGTAGCAACGGAATGAGCGCCTACCCAGATCAAACCATAAGTATATCCAAGCATTGTTGAGTAATGTTCCGCATCCGTTGAGTCATGGCCTGATACCAGAACCTTCTGCCAGAAAACCGGATCGAGATAACGGGGAATAATTGTATCGTGACCGAAAGACTGATCATCGTCATCAAGGAAGATGAGGGCTTTCTCGGAAAGATGTGTAACGCCTGAGCGATAGTTGTGGTTCCTTAGGAGATAAGCATTCAGAAGATCAACTTGGTTGGCGCCATTGAAACTTAATGTAGCACAATCTAGCCTGCCAACCCATATCTCCGGCTCCTTGTTTCCTGTATGCAAATCAAATATCCCGTCCCCATTTTCGTCTATCCACATCCCATCCAGATCCATGTAATAAAGGTCCGTGTAAGCGTAATCAAGGCTAAATTTCAAGTACTTAGCGACCTCTATGTCGCCAATGAGAACAGCCCCCTCTATGCCAGCCGATGAATAAAGTCCTTGAAGTATTGTTCTTATAATCTGGCAAGAGTCCGTTTTGGACACTTCTACTACTATAGGCCGGTAGCCTTCATTTGCAAGGTCAGCCAAATAGACATCAAGTGAGGTCTGAATTCCTGGCCTAACCTCATCCTGAACCAGAATAGCAATGGGCCCCGTCTCGAAAAGAACAAGCAAAAGCAAATAAATCATACCTCCTCTCCTTTAAGGTTCTGAAAAGTATAAGCCATTACCTATGGCCGGTCAAGCTTAATCCTCCCCAGAGCTTCCCTCATCCTTATGATGCCCCATAACCTTCACTGCATCAACGATAGCCTGATCTGATTAGTATATTTTTCCCTGTTTTGGCCCTAGCTGGGCCTAAAACCGGCATTTTGGCCTCCGGAACCAGAAATCATCAATCCAGATCTTCCCTATAAAATCAGAGAATTCCGCATTTTAGCTCAGCTAAGTTCTTGGGCCATCGGCACTTCGGCCTAAGTCTTTGTGGGTCAAGGACTTAGAAGATGCCAAGAAGAGGTAGTATGATAGCATGGTTGCATGGTCTTGATGGGCAAGGACTTAGGACATTACAAGGGCAGAATAACCGGGAATCAGGGTGGTTCATCTTCGTCTACATTGGGAGGTAGATGGTTTGTCCTGGCCCCTGACAATAGGCTTTGGAGATTTGTTTATAGAGCAGTTGCTTACCCCGACTCAGCTTGCCAGGTGCTGGCGGCTGAGCCGGAAGACAATATACGAGATGGTGGCGGAAGGGACTCTTCCACACCTGAGATTGGGCAATGGGCAGAGGCCCAGGATAAGATTTCGTCGGACGGACATACTCTTCTGGATGAAGTGCCAGGCGAGGAACTCCGCCGTGGAGCAATATTCACCGTGCGACTACTGACAGCCGAACAGGTCGCTGAGATCACAGGCGAGAGCAAAAAGACCGTCTGGAAACGGGTTGCCAGGGGAGAGCTCCCACACCTGAAAATAGGTCGTCTGGATCGTTTCAGCCTGGAAGAAATCAACGCTTGGCTAGAGCAGATGGGACCAAAACCAGGGACGCAAAAAACCGGGGTTTTCCCTGGTATAAAAGATATGAGGGAGTTGACACCCTCGCAGACCAGGGAGGACTACCATGGCTAGAGTGTTCAGACGAGGCGATTCCTGGTGCATAGACTATACTGATGCATTGGGAATACGAAGGAGAAAGGTTGCCAGCAGGACGAAAGCCGGCGCTGAGAAGATTCTCCGCAGGGTGCTGGACGAGGTTGAGGGGGAAAGAGCTGGCGAGAAACCAAGCGTAAGGGCTATACCCATGGCTAATCTCATTGACCCCTATCTGTCCCATTCCAGGGTTACCAAAAAACCGAGCTCATACCAGAGGGACATCACGAGTAGTCTGCATGTCGGTGAACAGAGAGCTAGCCTTTATGAGACACATGTTTCGTCTGGTTGTGGAGTGGAATCACGCCCTTGCCAATCCTCTACAGGGTATCAAGATGGCCAAGGAAACCCCGCGTCTCCGGTTTCTGAGCGATGAAGAGGTTTCAAGGCTGATTCAAGAGTTAGAGCAGGAACCAGTCTGGTTCAGGGTGACAGTCATAATTGCTCTCTACTCAGGTATGAGGCGCCTGGAGATCCTTTCCTTGAAATGGTCCCAGGTGGACTTCCGTGAGGGAATCATCCGTGTTGAGAGGAGCAAGAACGAGAAGCCCAGACAGGTGCCCATGCACACGGAGGTCAAAAATATCCTTTCTATGCTACCACGCGAAAGCGACTTCCTGTTCCCTGGCCATGCAAAGATGGGCCATATCTGGACGATTGATCCCAGGTGGAGAAAGCTCCTGAAGAGGGCCGGCGTCCGGGGTTTCCGGTTCCACGATCTCAGGCATACCTTTGCCTCCCACATGGCGATGAGCGGAGTCGATATAAGGGTTTTACAGGAGATTTTGGGGCACAAGCGTATAGAGATGACGATGCGATATAGCCACCTCACGACCAGGTCCCTGAAAAAAGCCGTTGACCCGCTGAGCTTCAACGGAGACAAAAAATGCCAGGATTAGAAGTCCTGGTTTTTTGGATACTGTGGCTCCGGGAAGAGTTGGCACAAATTTGGCACAAGGGGGGTAAAGGCGAGAAACTCCCAATCCTAGAAACCCGCACGAAATCTATCTGGGCCCGCCAGGACTTGAACCTGGAACCAACGGATTATGAGTCCGCTGCTCTGCCGATTGAGCTACAGGCCCTTCCGAAGGTTCATATTATAACATCTACCTATATGTTGGATCAAGAAGAAAGGGAGCCTTCATCCAAACTGCCTTAAAAATCGCTAAATTTAAGGACAGACTTTAGATCCCTAGAGTTTTGCCAAAAATTGGCCAACTTCATTTCTGGAGCCAATTACACAACTTGAAACCAGACCGGGAAAGGCTCGCGCGAGACGAGAAAACTTTACTCCCCTCTTTGGTTTGCTTTATACCTTTGGAGCTAACTTTAGGAGGTTAGCGAGATGAAGAGAGCCTATCTGAAACTGCTCATAGGTATTAGCATGATCCCCATCTTGGGAGTTTTCGGTTGCTCAAAGGATGAGGAAGAAGAGGGCTCTGGGAGCTACGCTTATGTGTCGGATGGAGAGCATGGCTTCTGTATAATAGACATCTCCAAACCCTCGTCCCCGCGCGAGGTAGGGCGTTGCGATACGCCGGACTGGGCCTCGGGGGTTTTCATCTCAGGGAGCTACGCTTATGTGGCGGATAGGGGTTGTGGCCTCCGGATAATAGACATCTCAGATCCAACGGCTCCGCGCGAGGTGGGATACCATGAGACGCTGGATAAGGCGTGTGATGTCTTCGTCTCAAATGGCTACGCTTATGTGGCGGATGGGGAGCGTGCCCTCTGGATAATAGACATCTCTGATCCTTCGGCCCCATACAAGGTGGGGGATTGGGATACGGAGGGTGATGCCGTGGGCGTTTTTGTCTCAGGAAACTACGCTTATATTGCGGATTATAATTACGGCCTCCGGATAATAGACATCTCTAATCCTTCATCCCCATACGAGGTGGGTTATTACGACACGCCGGGCTTGGCCTATGGTGTTTTCGTCTCAGGAGACTACGCTTATATTGCGGATGGGTATCGTGGTCTACGGATCATAGACATCTCCAACCCTTCAGAACCGCAAGAGGTAGGATATTCTAGCATACCGGGCGATGCCATGGGTGTTTTCATCTCAGAGAGATACGCTTATGTGGCGGCTGATGAGGGTGGCCTACGGATAATAGACATTTCTAATTCCTCATCCCCATACGAGGTGGGATATTGCAGCATACCGGGCTTTGCCGCTGGTGTTTCCGTATTGGGGAGCTATGCTTATGTGGTAGCTGAAGCTTATGGCCTCTGTATAATAGACATCTCTAACCCTTCATCCCCGCACGAGGCAGGGTATTACAATACATATGGGCATGCCGAAGATGTTTTCGTGAAGTAGGCCTCTTTGAGCTCCCAGCCTGAGCTCGTTTTCTTGGTTCCGATAAGCGAACTCGGCGCGCGGTTGCGCCGGCCTATATCAATTCTTTATCATATGAACCTTTGGAGAGGTGCCCGAGCATGGCTGAAGGGACACGATTGGAAATCGTGTAGAGGGGTAAAACCCTCTCGCGGGTTCAAATCCCGCCCTCTCCGTAGGGATAGAAACCCTTAGAGGATCGCCCCGGCGCAATGTCAGATAACAGAAAAAAACCTCACATGTTTGGCTGGAAGCCTCTGGTCGGGGTCTTAATTGGCCTTGTTACCCTCGGACTCCTTGGCTACAGTGGATGGAACATCTGGCAGACAAACCGCAAGCGTGAGGTTGAAAGGATGAGAACCGAGGTTTTCCCTGGGATAAGGGTTGAGGTTCTTAACGCGGCCGGGGAACCAGGATTGGCAAAAAAGGTGACATGGCGTCTCAGGGCCATGGGTTTTGATGTGGTTTATTACGGCAACGCGACGGATACCATAGCCAAAACGGTCGTCATAGAGAGGATTGATTCATCCATGGCAAACGCGAAAGCCCTTGCTGGCGCTATTGGAGTAAAAGAGATAACCTATGAGCCTGATCCAGACAGGCTCCTTGAGGTCACCCTTCTGGTGGGGAAGGACTTCAAAGAGGTTTTCAGGGGCATAGAGAAGGAAGAGGTGATCCACTGAGATCGAACCCCTCGGGTTTTAGCTTGCATCTGTCCGCGCGGGGCCATTAAAATTACCAGCGCGAAACCAAGGAGGTTTTTACAAATGAAGAGATTTGCGGCAACGGGCTTGTTTGCATGGTTGGCAGTTCTTCTGGCCGCCGGGTGCGGCAAGAAGATAGACTACACCAAGGCCAAGCTTGAGGAGATATACAGGCCATACGACATCAAGAGCGGCATAATCAAGTATAAGTATAGCGGAGATATGGAGGGCATTCAGGAGCTCTACTTTGATGACTACGGCTGGAAGCAGGTAATATACTACGAGAAGACCCCTGCCCATGGCACAAAGATGACCCTGAAGGGCTTGGACATAATCATGCCGGACTACATCATCTCCATCAACATGAACAAGATGGAGGGCTCAAAGCGCCCGAACCTGATGTTTCTCACCCTGAAGCAGATATGGGATATGACTCCCGCCAACGAGCGCCTGACCTTGGGCCCAAAGATAGAGAAGTTCTCAAAACAGATGAACCTGGGCCTCGCTTACAGGGACTATCTGGTTAATATGACCGAGGAGTCCGGGGTGCGCAAGACCGTCGCTGGCAAGCAGTGCGAGGTCTATAAGCTCATGAACGGGGACATGAGGCTGTTCGTCTGGAAAAAGATAGTGCTCGGGACCGAGTTCCTCTCCCCACAGGGCAAGACCATCATCATGGACGCGACAGAGGTAAAGGATAATGTTCCCATACCCCCTGAGAAATACAATGTTCCTGCGGGGGCAACCATCAAGGAATACACGATGGACAGCCTTTATGTGAGAAACGAGAGGATATTCATCACCCAACTCCTCTCTCACTATCTCGGCCTGGCTGAGTTCTGAGGGAATTCTATAGTGAAAATAGAGCCGGATGCCTCCCATCCGGCTTTTTTGGTGATCCTTGTCTCTGGGCCGCGCTATGCCTTAAACTATGCAAAACAACAAGGAGACTGAGATGTTTGGAATAGCATCCGCCATACTCATATCAGTGAGCTCGGCTCCGGACTCGGTGGTCGTTTATCCATCGGGTGCCTACATACACAGGGTAGCGACCGTGAACCTGGGAGGAGACACGGTCATAAGGTTTGAAGACCTTCCGGGGGGCCTTGACGAGGCTTCTCTCAGGCTGGAAAGCCCCTCAGGGGTTAAGATAAGCGAGGTAAAGGTTGTTCAGGGCTATATGAGGGAGCCCTCGTCCAGAATAAAAGCCCTTGAGGACACCGTAAAGCTTTATCAGGAGAGGATAAAGGCCCTGAACGATGAGAAGGATGTTCTTTCCGCTAAGGAGAAGTATCTCTCTTCCATAGAAGTTGGGGGGCCGCAGATAGCCTCGCAGGAACTCATTTCCGGAAGGGTTGACGCGAAGAGCTGGCAGGCTGGCCTTGACTTTCTAGGGGCTGAGATGGCAAAGGTAAGGGCGCGCAGAAGGGAGATAGATAGGCTCCTGCCAGCCCTGAACGATACCCTCAATGCCTATCAGCAGAAGCTATATGCCGAACAGGAGTTCGTAAAGACCCGCAAGAGCGTGGAAGTTTCCGTGAGAGTAACAAAGGCAGGGAGCTACAAATTCGGAATAAGCTACATAGTTCCTTATGGAGCTGGTTGGGCACCTAGCTACGAGCTCCGAGCGCTCCCAGAAAACGAGAAGGTTGAATTAGTATTCAACGCCCTTATCTGGCAGAAAACAGGAGAGGATTGGAAGAATGTGAGGATGGTCCTCTCAACCACGAAGCCCAGTATCCGCCAGGCACCGCCGCTTGAGCCGTGGTATGTGGACATTTATGAACCTTACTATGGCTATGGGGGATACGAAAAAATGGCCCCGAGGGCAGCCCCCACCATGGCAGAAGAGGAAGTGGAAATGGAAGAAGCCCCTCTCCCTCCGGTTGAAACGGGCGTATCCTTGCTCTATCCCATAAGGGAAAGGCTCACCGTTAAGACCGGCGAGGAACCGAGGAAGATACTCGTGACATCCGATGAGTTCCCGGCCCAGTTTGAGTTCTACGCTTATCCGAGGCTTGATCCAACCGCATACTTGACGGGTGCCTTTGAGAACAGCTCTGATTTCCATTATCTTCCCGGAGAGTGTCTCCTCTATGTTGGTGATGAATATACTGGGAAGACATACCTTCCGGATTTCGCTCCTGGTCAGGCAGACACCCTCGCGTTTGGCGCTGACGAGAGGATAAAGATAACACGCGAGCCCCTCAAGGAGCTCAAGAGCAAGGCGGGGATATTCGGGAATAAGCGCAAGATTGAGCTCGGATACAAGATAACGGTTGAAAACTACCTCAAGAAGGGGATAACCCTGGTTCTCTATGAGGCGGTTCCCCTTCCGAAGACAAAGGACATAACTGTCTCAGGGGTAAAGATAGAGCCAAAGCCAGACTCCGAGGACAAGGACAAGAAGATATACTCCTGGACCTTAAAGATGAAGGCGCTTGACAAGTGGGAGGCCAAGATAAGCTTCTCCGTTGAGTGGCCAAAGGACAAGCAGGTTCAGGGGCTCTACTAGTTGCTCGTTCCTGCTTAGAAACCAGAAACATTACCCAGGCCTTCGGCGAGGCATTTGAGCGCGGCGTAGTGTAGATGAGAGCCCTGTTCAGCTGAGCTACCCGTCGTTTCTCAGACCAGGGGGATATGTCGGAGATCAGAAATAACACAGAGGGGGAAAGGATCGCAAAACTTGAACGGGCTTGACCCAGAGCCTTAAAATATAGTCTCCAATCATGGGAGGTGTAATATGTTGTTGATGCTATCTTTGGTTTCGCAGGCCTATTCGCCTGCTGATCCGGCGTGGAGGATGTTCAAGCACGACTATCAGAGAACGGGGAGGACACCGGGCCAAGGGGCTTTCAGCACGGGAACCCTGATATGGAAATACCTCATAGAGGACGCTGATGGTGGCGAAGACATAGTCCTGTATTCAACGCCCGCCTTTAAGGACATCAACTCCGACGCCAGGATGGAGGTTCTGGTTGGTTCGCCAGGAAGCGAGAAATACGACACATGGGGAGACTACGAGGAGACGGTGAACGAGGGTATATATATCTTTAATTACAACGGCTATCAAACAAGGCTTGGCGGCCAGGTAGTGCTTTATTCTTCTCCGGCAATAGGGGATCTTGACGGAGACGGGGTTGATGAAATAGCAGTGGGCGCATCATCGGACGAGGGCCACAGCAACGGGTTCTGGATACTTAACCAATCCGGTGGCACAGAGCTCTGGATAAACACGGGCAATCAGGTTGCTTCCTCTCCAGCGCTTTGCGATGTTGATAACGATGGCCTTCCAGAGATCTTCGTCGGAATTGACAACGACATCCGTTGCTATGAGTGGACGGGTAGTGGATACAACCAAAGGTGGTCCTTCCCTACGGGTGCCTATGTGCAATCCTCTCCTGCACTTGGCGACCTTGACGGCAACGGCACATACGAGCTCGTCTGCGGTTCTGACAACGGGAACATTTATTGCCTGAACGCGCTTACTGGGTCTCAGATCTGGGCTTATCAGACCGGAAAGAATGTGCGTTCAACTCCAGCGATAGATAACATCACATCCTCTCCTGGCCTTGAAATAGTTTACGCCAATGATTCAGCGAAGGTGGGAGTTCTCAGCGCTGGGGGGTCGCTTCTTTTCCTGAGGAGCTATCCTGGTCCAGATACCACATTCAATTATTCCTCTCCATCAACCGGAGACTTCACGGGAGACGGGTTTGCCGAGGTCGTCATCCACGATGCCTTCAGCTCAAAGATAGACTGCATTGATGTTCAGGGCGGAGGCTCTAACTTCTTCTCAACCTCCCTCGGAGCCACATACTATTTCTTTGATCCCACCCCTGCTGTTGGGAGGTTCACGGGTGATAACACCCTTGATGTGGCAACCGTTGCTGGAGTGAGGTTTAAGGTTATTTCTGGGGGCGGATACTTCGGATCCCCCGGGACGATAGTCTGGGATTGGGGCAATTCTGAATATGCCTTCCACACCTCTGTTTCTTTCGGGGATGCTGATGGCGATGGCCTTCTTGAGGCGTCCTCTTCTGACCTCTCGTGCTGGGTGTATCTGTGGGATGGGACGGGGCCTTTGGTTGCCGATGAGACAAGGCCGGTAAGGGATTTTTGCCTGGGGTTCTCTCCCAACCCTACGCGTGGCAAAGGAAACATAGCCCTCCTTTTGCCCGAGCCCTGCCTGGTTAGGATATCGGTTTACGATGCCAAGGGCGCGCTCGTTTTTGAGCTGGCTGAGGAATTGGCTTCTGGAGCCCACAACATTCCCGTAGTGATTGAGAAGCCCGGCGTCTACATCCTCAGAGCAATAGCGGGTGAGAGGGTGCTTACGGATAAATTCACGGTTACTAGATAGCAGAAGAAACCTCCTCGTGAGGGATTCAAAAGTCCTATCGGCTACCGCGCCTCGACGCTTATAGCGGTTTTCTTCCCGGAGGCATCCGTGATCTCAACCGAAAGGGTTCCCCGACTCAGAGATAAACCCTCCTCATAGTATCCCCATATCCCACAATCCCCGGCCTCAAGAAGCTCCACCCCTGATTCTGGCTCGTCGTATTTCCAGAACTCAGAGAGATCAGCATACCAGACCTCATCTTCTCCTTGGGTTGCAACTATCTCGTATACCTTGGCCTTGGTGATAATGCAGATCGTCCCTGTGCCCGCATCAGCGAGGGCAAGAAACTTCTGACCCACTGCCAGGGGCCTCGTTATGCTCATTCCGCCATCTGGATAAACGATGGTGATGTCCTGGCCCTCCTTAAGCTTCACCCCCGGCAGAATGACAAAGCTGAACGGCCCCGGAGAGAACTCCAACCATCCGCAGGGTTTCCATCCGGACTCGTATGTCTTGCCGGCAACCTGAACCTCCTTAACCAAGCCCTTTGGCGCCTCTATTATCAGCGCGTCCACGAGCCCCATTGCCTGAGGCTCCACCTGCGAGTAAAGGAAAAGAGAAACGAGGATCATGACCAAATTATAATCCATGTTGGTGTTGCCTCCCATCATTGCCCGGAATTAAAATTTACGCTTGAACAAGTCCTTTGAGGTCATCATAATCCAGGAGCTATGCAAGGGATGCTACATTTGCTTTTATATGTGTCCCAGGGATGTCTTTTCAATTGAGGATCTGCCTGGCCCGGGCGGTTTCAAACCGGTCACGGTCGCGAGGCCAGAGAACTGCAACGGTTGTCAGCTTTGCGTGATATATTGTCCTGATTTCGCCACGGAGGTGAAGGAAATTGCCTCTCAGGAGGTATGAGACTCCGATAAAACACGGGCCTGGATTCATGCAGGGGAACGAGGCCGCGGCCGAGGCCCTGTTTTGCGCTGGTGTGCGTTTCTTCGGCGGATACCCTATAACCCCAGCCTCTGAGATAATGTATACGATTGAACGGCGTTTCAGGGAATCAGGCGGGGTTTTCTTTCAGGCAGAGGACGAGATAGCCGCCATATCCGCTGTGATAGGCGCGTCCTGGGGAGGAGTGAAGTCAGCAACTGCAACCTCCGGACCCGGGTTTTCCCTCATGGTTGAGAACATAGGGTATGCCATAATAACAGAAACACCGATGGTTCTCATAGATGTCCAGCGCGCTGGCCCAGCAACGGGCCAGGCCACCAGGCCATCCCAGTCCGATATATATCAGGTCAGATGGGGAACACAAGGCGATTACGAGCTCATCGTTCTCTATCCCTGGTCAGTTCAGGAGCTGTTTGACCTGAGCGTGCGAGCGGTCTCGCTTTCCGAGAGGTTCCGGGTTCCTGTTATAGTCCTGACCGAGGAGAGCATCGCACACCTGCGCGAGAACATCACCATCCCAGGGGAAATTGAGGTCTACGAGAGGGATAATGAGGGGAACGGCCCTCCTTTTGACATGGACGAGAGCCGGGTCGCGCGCATGCCCTCTTTCGGTGATGGAGAGGCGCTCTTGGTAACGGGTTCAACTCACGACGCTTATGGTTGGAGAAAAACCCAGGATCCCCATGCTCAGGAGCGCCTGATAAAGCACCTCACAGGAAAGATACTGAAAAACAGGGCCGAGATAGACGACTGGGAATCCCACATGACCGATGACGCGGAGGTCCTCATTTTCTCAGCTGGGGTATCCGCGAGGGCTGGGTTTGCCGCTGCCCTGCGTCTCAGAAAGGAGGGAATAAAGGCTGGGCTTATAAGGCCAAGGACCCTCTGGCCTTTCCCGGAGCTGGACGAAGTCTTCTCTCGTTTTGAGAAGATATTCGTCCCCGAGATGAACACGGGAAGGCTCTCCGAGGAGGTCAAGAAACGCTTCTCAGGACGGGTCATTGGAATAAACAAGCTGAACGCCAGGGTCATAACGCCCGGGGAGATAGTCTCGGCAGTGAAGGGTTCGCTCTGATGTGTGGCATATTTGGAATATCAAGCCCTCCAGATAAGCTGGCCGATTTGATCTCAGAGGGGCTTTTCGCCCTCCAACACCGCGGCCAGGAGGCCGCGGGGATGGCCATTCACGATGGGAATGATATTAGGGTTCACAAAGGGGTTGGTCTCGTGCCCCAGGTGATGTTTCAGAATCCGCTGAGGGATACAGTGGGGACCGCGGCCATAGGCCACACACGGTATTCAACCCACGGCGCATCAGCCCTGGCAAACGCTCAACCTTTTGTCGCTGTTCACAGGGGAACACGCTACGCTATAGCTCACAACGGAAACCTCTCAAACGCGAACGAGCTCGTTGCCAGGCTTGAGGAAAAAGGGATGATATTCTCAACGGACTCGGACACCGAAGCGCTTTTCAAGCTGTATGTCACTGAGGAGGGAGACCCCATAAATAGGCTCAATTCCATAGCCAGGTCCCTTACCGGCGCTTATTCTCTCCTTCTCCTTCACGACAACTCCCTCATAGCCGTGAGGGACCCCCACGGGTTCAGGCCCCTTTGGGTCGGGAAACTCGGGGACGCGTTTGTGCTTTCGTCCGAGGATTCTGCTTTCAACCTGGTTGGAGCAGAACCGATTAGGGAAATGGCCAGGGGCGAGATAGTAGTTTTCCGAGAGGGCAAACAGATCGCCTCTGGCAGGATAGAGATCACACTACCGGAGGCCCAGTGCGTCTTTGAGCTCATATATTTCGGAAGGCCGGATAGCAGGATCTTTGGCCACAGCGCTTATGCATTCCGCAAGGCCTGCGGGAAGGCCCTGGCCCTCCGTGAAGACATGGAGATAGACCTTGTCTCGCCGGTTCCAGATTCAGGGCTCCCCGCGGCCCTGGGTTTCTCCGAGGCATCGGGCAAACCCCTTGAGATGGCTCTCATAAGAAACCACTATGTTGGCAGGAGCTTCATCCAGCCCACAGTTACCTCTCGGCGTGATGTGGTCAGGAACAAATTACTGCCGCTGCGAGGAGTGCTTGAGGGCGCAAGCATCGCCCTCGTGGATGACAGCATAGTCAGGGGAACAACTAGCAGGCTCATAGTTGAACTGCTTCGGGATTTTGGGGCCCGCGAGGTTCACCTAAGGATAGCATCGCCCCCTTTGACTCACCCTTGTTTCTTCGGCATAGATATGCCAACCAAAGAAGAACTTCTCGCCTCCAGCCGTTCAATAGAGGAGATAAGGGAATTTTTGGGCGCGGATTCGGTCAGATACCTGGACATAAGCGACCTGAGAACGATCCTCGCGGAAGAGGCTGATCGTTTTTGCTACGCGTGTTTCACGGGGAAATACCCGGATTATTCCCTGCCCAGCAAGGAGCCTTACAGGAGGATAAGGAAATAGGGAAACGCGGGGCACGCATGTTTCAAAATTACAGATCACCGAACCAAGGGATGATGTTTCAACCCGCTTCCTGCATGAATTCCAACCACAAGGGTTCAAGGGCTAAAAACTGGTCTTGGCCCTTGACAGTCCACGCGTTTTGGTTTATTATTTGAGTGTGATCCAAAGAAGAAAGAACAAGGAGGCTAGATTTAATGAGATTGTTGCTTGTAGGGATAGGGCTTTCGTTCGTATTTGCCCACCCCATAGGGGCCACGACTAATATCACAGAAGACAATGACACCAGCGCCCCGGTTTTGGGGAAGGCTTTCCCCATAAAGATTTCTGTCCCTGAAGTAATGAGCTCTTCAGAGGTTCGTTCTGAGGCCACCGGGGGGCTTCTGCCCTCGTTCGCGGTGGCTTGCGCCCCCTCGCCTCCTCGCGGCTTGCCATTTTACGATGGAGGAGGCTGGTTATCCCCGATCCCGATATCGCCTGCGGATGATAATGAGCGGGTTCCCTCGGTTGCCGTTGATGCAAGCGGAAACATCTGGGTTGCCTTGCTGGTGGATGAGGAATCCAACAGCCACATAAGGATATTCCGCTCCACTGACAGGGGCCTCACTTGGGCATTGGTTTTGGGGATATACAACTCGTATGGAGGCCCCGTTGGACCCCCCCAAATGTTCATAGACCCGGGCCCTACCCCGAATATCGTGTATTTGGCTTTTGCCTCATACTGGAAGGATGGGAAGGGTTTGGGGCACAGGGGTCTTGAGGTTGCCTCTTTTGCCTCGGATAGGCCCTCTGAGACATTCCAGAGCACATGGGTCTCAGCAGAGCCTGATTTTGATGTCTCTGAGATCGCCCTTTCGGTTGAAAGGGGTCGCGGTTCCGAGAACAAGGCATTTATCCCTGCGAGAGCCACGAACCGCCTCTCGGGCATCCAATACCTGTGGGTCTTCAGGGGCTCACGCTACGCGCCATGGGCAAAGGTCCTTTCTGTTGGCGGTGACAGGTGTTATAGGGGTGGCCCTGAGATCTGGTCAACGGATAGGGCTACCTATCTTGTTTTCAAAGCAAACGCGGAAAATTCACTGCCCGAAGAGGCTCAGAGGGTCCACATCTTCTCCACATTGAATCACGGGGCTTCATGGAGGGCGATCTACGCGGACATCCCTTATCCGGTGTCCGAGCTTTCGGTGGCGGGCGCGCAGGGCCGAAACGAGGCTGTAGCCTTCGTGGCCTTGAAATACGGGAGATCCGATCACGATGTCTATGCCTTCTACACGAAGGACCTCGGGGCAACCTGGGGAGGTTATTGGATGGAGACCGGCAACGAGGAAACCAGATCCCCCAGGGTCTCACCGGATGGCGTTCAGTTTGATGCTGGCCAATCAAATGTATTTTACTTTACCGAATACTGCGATCGTGAGAACGATAGCCTTGGAAACATAAAGTTTTTAATGTGTCCGGCTGAGGGTGTGGATAAACGGTCCAGCTGGTGCTTACCCGATGGTTTATCCCTTGACTCCCTCGTTATCTCAAATGAGCTCCTCTATGGAGTGGAGCCAGCTGAGGGCTGTCTCTCGCTGAGTTCTCGCTCCGAGCTCAGCGGCAGCATGCCGGTGGTGGTATGGAACACCCCTTACATCTCTCACAACTCAGATGTCTTTTTTGCAAGACCCATTGCGCCGGTTTATGTAGGCGCCCAGGAGGAGGATGGCGTGGGCGGCGGACTGAGGGTCCTCTTCATCCCATCCCTGAACGCCATAAGGATAGAGGGCGAACCACCCGAGGGGAGCTATCTGCACCTCTACTCGGTTGACGGGAGGGAGGTCTGGACCTTCGGACCCTTGCCAAGAGGCAAAACCACCACCATGAGATTGCCGTATTTGCCAGAGGGAGTCTACCTGTGGCGACTTCTCGGAACCGGAGGCAGAGTATCGGTAATAAGGTAGTCGGGAGGTGCTCTAACCCCCGCCCAGGGCTGGCCCTGGGCGGGGCCTTTTTAACTGGGCCCCATCCCCAACCTTTTCATTGCCGCGCCCAGGATCTCCCCTATGAGCTCGTGATACGGGATCCCAAGCTGGTCTATCATTATCCAGAGATCAGAATGGGTCGGATTGAGGCCGGGCAGTGGGTTCACCTCAAGGAAGTATGGTGTTCCGTCCGGGCCAAGCCTGAAGTCAAGCCTTGATACATCACGACAACCGAGAACCCTGTATGCGGCCAGAGCCGATTCCTCCAAGGAAGAAATTGTTCCTGGATCAAGGGGAGGATTAACCGTGTATCTTATCTCCTCTCGCCAGTTGTGCTTTACTTCAAGGGAATAGACGAACTCCTCCGGCGGAACTGAGACATGCTCAATGAGTAGGCTCGCGAGGACCCTCGTTTCGGACCCGTTGCCCACAACCGCTACGGTTATCTCCTTTCCTGGGATGAACTCCTCAACGATAATGGGTCTAGAATATGTCTCAAGGAGCCACTTCCCAACCGAGATCATCTCATCGCGGTTTTTGACCTTGGAGTTTCGTCTTAGCCCCATTGAGCTTCCCTCCCACCTGAGCTTGAGTATGGCCGGGAAGGGAAAATCAATCCTCTCAAGATCGGATACCGTCTCCACCGTTTGGGAAACCGGAACCCTTACCCCGGCCGAAGAAACAACTATCTTGGTCATCTCTTTGTCAAGGGTCAGGGCAAGGGTAAGGGGGTCTGAGCCCGTGTATGGGATCCCAAGAAACTCCAGTATAGCGGGAATGTGCGCCTCTCTGGAGCGTGTGCCGTATCCTTCTGCTATGTTGAAAACCAGATCGGGCGGATCAGACAAGACCCTCTCAAGGAAGCCCCTTCCGCCACCCAGGAGAAGGGGTTCATGGCCCAACTTTGAGATGGATTCTGCTATGGCTCTTATGGTGACCTCCTGATCCCATTCCTCATAAAGGTCAGGTGGGCCATCCTTGACTAGCGAAGGGGTAAAAAGGTCATAGGATATGCCTATTTTCATATTGGCTCCTCATGGCTGGCTCTTCGTGAGAAAACCCTATAACCTGCGGCCTTGGCGCGCTCTCCTTCTTTGCATCCGAGGGTTCCCCTCGGGCACTAGCCTTCCGCCTTCGGAAAGGAGGTCAGAGACGCTTTCGGGAGCGGGTTTGCCGGATGCCCCGTTTCCTTTTGGATTGTATTTTACCAGGATCCCCTCGTAGTTCCTGAGGACCACGCCATCCTCTGCCCATGAGACCATGTAGTTAGGCATGACCGGTATCTTGCCAGCACCGCCAGGCGCGTCAACGACATATGTGGGCACAGCGAGGCCAGACACATGTCCCCGAAGCCCTTCCATTATCTCCAGCCCCTTCTCAAGGGATGTCCTGAAGTGCATGGCGCCTTGGACGGGGTCGCAATGATAGAGGTAGTATGGCCTCACCTTGATCCTGAGAAGCCCCGTTACAAGCTCCCGCATGACCTTGACGCTGTCGTTCACGCCTGCCAGGAGGACGGACTGGTTGTTCACTGGAACCCCTGCCCTCAAGAGGTTGTCAACGGCCCTAGCGGCCTCAGGGGTTATCTCCTTCGGGTGGTTGAAATGGGTATTGACCCATATGGGGCCGTTCCTGTCAAGGACGGAGAGGAGCTCCGTATCCCAGAGCCTTTGCGGCAGTGTCACTGGAACCCTTGTTCCTATGCGGATTATCTCCACATGCGGTATTGCCCGGAGCTGAGAGATTATCCTCTCAAGGGTGGGGGTCGGAAGGGTCAATGGGTCTCCGCCGGAAAGGATCACATCCCTTATTTCCGTATGGGTTCTTATGTATTGGATCATGTCAGGGAGGTTGCGCAGGGTATACGCTTTTTTGCACGCGTGTCGCTTCCAAAGCCTTTTTCGGGTGCAATGCCTGCACCAGACAGGACAGAAATTGGTCACGACCATGAGGACCCTGTCCGGATACCTGTGCGTCAAGCCAGGAACAGGGCTGTCAGCCTCCTCATCCAGGGGGTCCTCCGTTCCGCGCTGGCCCAGCTCCTCTTGAGAGGGTATGACCTGCTTTCTTATGGGATCATCAGGGTCATATGGATCTATGAGGGAAAGGTAGTATGGGGTCGCCATTATTGGGTAGACGGACTCCACTGCTCTCAGGACAGCTTCTTCCTCAGGGGACAATACGAGATACTTCCGGAGGTCTTCGGCTTTTCGGACCGCGTGGGCTAACTGCCACTGCCAGCTATCCCACAGGGCCCTTTCCTCTAGTGGCACCGAGGCCACTCCAACCGCAGCCCCCCCTCGCGAGGGGGGCTTGTCTCTTTCTTCTTCTGAGACCTTTTCCATTTATTATATGGGGTCCTCTTACCCCAGGGTTTTGGAAAGCCTGAAAAGTATAATGCAAATCGTGGCCGCGCGCAAGCTTTTTTCCTTGCAATAGAAAGCTCTCTAAGGGGTCAATCCTCGCGCTCGCGGCGATCTCCGGTTTTTAGCCCTGCTCCTTTGGCCTTCTCTTGGTCCTTATTCCCTCAAACCATGTGTAGACCATGGGAATAACCAGCAAGGTCACGAAGGTGCCGGTCATAAGCCCGCCTATTAAAGCAATTGCTATGGGTGAGCGCATCTCCCACCCTCTGGTTCTGAGAAAAGCCATGGGCGCAAGTCCGAAAATGGTTGTCAGGGCAGTTATCAGGATGGGCCTAAGGCGCAGGACAGCGCCATCAACAACAGCCTCATAGGGATCGGTTCCTCGCTCCCTGAGCTTGTCTATGAGGTCTATCATGACTATGGCGTTGTTGACAACGACGCCGAAGACGATGAGCAAGCCCATCAGGGATACCATTGATAATGTCATGCCGGAGAACCAGAGGGCAAATGCGGAGCCAATAAAAGCGAGGGGGACCGTGAACATCACAATCAAGGGCCTCTTAAAGGATTCAAATAAGGCGGCCATTATCATGTATGTGAGGACGACAGCGGCCAGGATCACCCAGAACATCTGCCTCATCATATCGGACATGCGCTTTGACTCCCCGGCAATTTCCCAGGTGTAGCCAGGAGGGGTCTTGAAATCCGAGAGCGCTTTGGAGACATCCCGGCTGACCTCCTGGAGGCTACGGCCCTCCTTGTCAGCCGTGACCCTTATGAAGCGAACCTGGTTCTCCCGGTCTATCCTGGTCGGCCCGGTCCCGAGGATAACGGTGGAGACCTCTGAAAGCGGAACCAGCGCGCCGGTCGGGGATTTTATCCAAGCATTGCTCAGGCTCGTCCTATCCAAGCTGTCCGCCCTCACCACTATGTTAAGCTGGTCTCCCTCAACCTCCATCCTGCTTGCTACCTTCCCGAGGGTGAGGGCCTCTATTTCCGAAACTATCTGATAAGCCGTCAAACCATAGTATGCGGCTCGTTCCTTGTCAACCGTGACCTTTATTTCTGGTTTTGCCAGCTCAACAGAGACATCCGGGCTAACTATGCCGGGTATGTTCTTTATCCTATTGAGGACATCCTCGCCCAACTGCGTCAGGACATTCACATCCGGGCCGTATATGTGTATCTCTATGGGCATGCCTCCGCCGAGCATCTGAGATTGATAGTTGGAGACCACAGCCTTTGACCCGTAATAAGGAGGCATTCTCGCTATTATCTCGTGCGCGACCTCGGTGGTGTATCTCCTTCTCTGCTCAGGGGGTTTCATCTTGAGAAACAGGGTTCCCTGGTTGACATCCGCTGTCCTCCCGAAAGAGGACATGAATCCCCCTGAGCCAACCATGACCGATATCATCTCAACCTCGCTGTATTCCCTCGCTATCTCAGCCCCGTGTTCAAGGTATGCCTTTGTAGCGTCAGCGGGGGTCCCAGGGGGGAGCTCCACCTCTATCGGGATGAATCTCATGTCCAGCATGGGAATAAACTCGCCTCCGAGCCTAAGGAAAACGAAGGCCGATCCAGCCATCAGTAGCAGGGTCACTATGGTCGCGGTAACCCGGTGCCTCAGGGTCAGCTCCAAAAGGAACCTGTATACCCTGGATACGGGGTTGAACCATCCGGCCAGCCTGCTCTTTTTCTCGGCCCTGAAGAGTTTTGCCGCGTAGCTCGGGATTATGGTTATCGCGACAACGAGGGACATGAGCATGGTCACGGTCACTGTAAAGGCCAAGGATCTCATTATCTCGCCGACGATCCCGCCCGAATAGATGAGGGGGAGAAAAACAACTATGTTAGTGAGGGTTGAGGCCGTTATCGCGAGCCCAACCTCTGAGGCGCCATCAACAGCGGCTTGGGAGCTGGGCTTTCCCATCTCAGCGTGCCTGAACATGTTCTCAATCACAACCACAGCATTATCAACCAGCATCCCAACAGCGAGGGTTATCCCTCCGAGGGTCATCATGTTCAAGGTGTCCCCTCTCAAGTGGAGAACGATAAATGTAGCGAAAACCGAGAGCGGTATAGCTAGGGATATGACCAGAGTTGGCCTCCAGTTGAAGAGAAAGAGAAAGACGATTAGAGCGGCTAACAGCATACCTTGCCACGCTGTGTCAAATGTGTTCTTGTTGTTGGCCTTTACTGCCTCGCTGAAGTCCATGACGATGGCTGTTTCTATGCCCTGGGGCAAAAGGGGCTTTATTGCCCCCATTTCCCTCTTTACCCTATCCGCGACCTGGACGGTGTTGGACCCAGATTGCTTTTGCACGATGAGGAGAACCCCTGGTTTCCCTTCTATCTCGTAGTATCCCCTCTTTTCCCTCAGTCCTGTCCAAACCCTCGCCACCTCTGAGAGGCGAACAGGCCTTCCGTCCTTCGTAAAACCAACGGGCACATCAAGAAGCTCCTGTGGCTCCGAAACCTCCCCTACAGCCCTTATCAGGTATTCTCTTGGGCCTATCATGTAATGCCCAGCAGGAAGGTTGAGGTTCTGGCCCCGTAGGACATTTATCAGCTCCCCAAGGGAGAGCCCGAGCTCGTGGAGCTTTGCCATGTCAACATCAATTATTATCTCCTCATCCTCAACGCCGAGTATGAGAACGGATGCGACGCCTTCCTGCCTCTCAAGACGGGGCTTTATGAGGTCCTCAGAGAGCTTCTTAAGCTGGGTTTGGGTGAACTTATCCGAATAGAGCGCATATTCAATCGCTGGCATCATGGATGGGTCAAACTTATAGACAGCGGGGCGCTCAGCCTCCTCAGGGAGGTATTTCTCAATCATCCCGAGCTTCTCCCTCACATCCTGGGATGCCACATCAATATCCGTTCCCCACTCAAACTCCAGGGTCACGGTTGAAACCCCCTCGGCCGATGTTGAGCTGACTTTTTGGACTCCTGATATGAGAGCGCAGGCCCCCTCAACCGGCTGGGTTACGAGCTTCTCAACCTCCTCTGGGGACGCGCCCTCGTATTGAGTAACAACGGTCACGGTCGGAAATGATATGTCGGGCATGAGGTCCTGACCCATCCGGGACAGCGAGAGCATTCCCATGACCACAAGTATCCCAACGAGCATGGTTATGGTGACAGGGTGATCCACCGAGAATCTGACCAGGCCCCTCATCTCATCACCTCCACATGAACGCCGTCAGCGAGTCCAAGCGCGCCGGTTGTGGCAACTGTGTCCCCCGCGGAAAGATCCCCCATGACCTCAACGACCCCATCGCCCCTTATCCCTAAGCTGACCTGAACCTCCCTTGCCTTCCCATCCTTTATCACGAAAACCACATGCCTGCCATCCCTGTCTATGATGGCCGCATCCGGAACGATCAGAGCGCCTTCCTTCTTCTCCAGCTCAACCTTGGATCTCACGACCATGCCCGAGACCAGCCTGTCGCCAGGGTTTTTCAGGCGCAATTTCGCTTGGCCCGCCCCTGAGATGGGATTTACCGCTCCAGAAACGCTTTCTATCCTGCCCTTAACCGTGTCTTCCCCGAGAATCACAGCCGCCTCGCTCCCAGGCCTCATCAAAGGAAGGAGGCTCGCTGGCACATCAAGCGTTACCTCAACCCTCCCCCTGCCCGTTATCAGGGCAAGAGGGGTCCGGGCATCAACCATGGAGCCATCCTTTAGGTAAACAAAAGCAACCGTCCCGGAAACCGGGGCGCTCACCGGATATGGTCGGTAATCAACACCAGGAAGGCTTCTATCTATGTAGGCTATGGTCTGGCCCCGGGATACCCTCTGACCCTCTTTAACCTTGTATGTAACCTTCCCAGGAAACTCCGAGTAGACCTGCGCCTCTTCAGCCCCGGAGACCCTCCCGAAGAGCTCCGCGCTCCTTGTTATGGCTCCCTTCTTGACGAGCTCAACGCCCACAACCATCTTCTCCTTTCCGATGCTATCAGATGAACCCTTGCGACCGCAGGCCAGTAATGATACAGTAAGGATGACCAAGAAAAGGCTCAAGATCCTCTCTGCCCACGAGAAACAACTACTCCTTTTCATTTTTCTCCTCCTTTTTTGGGAGCTCGGACATTGGCACTCCAACAGCCTTTTCAAGCGCGGCCAGAGACGCCACATAGCCCATCTGGCTAGCGAGCAGATTGATTTTCGCTTGATAAAGGTTCATCTCCGCGTCGTATAGGGCAAGCTGCGTCGCGATACCTCCTTCTCTTTGCGCTTTTGCTATGGAGAGCCCTCGCTCAGCGAGCGCGACGGTTGCCTCTGCGGACCTGAGCTTTTCCCAGGACTCATAGACCCCTCGTAGCGCGGTCCTAACCTCGCTCTTTATGGCCTCGGCCTGGAGATACCGAGAGAGGATGACCTGCTCCCTTTGGGCCTTTGCCTCTGAGGCCTTTCCTTTGGATGAGAAGCCATCAAAGAGGTTCCAGGTAATACCCAAACCAGCGCTCCATGTCCCTCCCCATTCATCTTCAAACCCGTATGGCCTCTGATAAGCATAACCGATGAAACCAACTAGTTGGGGCTTATCTCCTGCAGACTGGATCGCCACAAGCCTTTCCAGCGCTGAGATCTGCTGGTCCAGGGATGCGAGCTCGGGCCTGGATTCCAAAGCAAGGGCCACAGCGGCCGAATCGTCTATGTTCGGCTCCTCAAACTCAGGGGTGCCCTCAAGGATTAACTCGGTTTCCTGTGGGATGCCAAGGAGCAATTTCAGGCCATCAAGGGCATCCCGATATGCTTTCTCGGCATCAGCTACTTGAGGAATGGAGTTCCTCCACTTGACCTCTGCCTGCAACAGCTCAAACTCCGGCGCAACGCCCGATTTGTATCTGCGCTCAGCATCTCGGTAATGCTCCTCAAGGTTTCTTGAGCTCTCCTTAGCCAGGTTCCAGTATTCTCTGGCAACGAGAGCCCCCCAGAAAGCTACCCTGGCCTTTGATGAAACCTCCGCTTCCTTTGCTCTGAGACTGAACTCCGCGGCCCGGAGCCCTTCTTTTGCCATCTGGTAAGAGTTCCAGACCCTGCCCCAGGAGAAAAGGACCTGGCTCAACCTCGCCTCTGCTTTGTAGTTGTTGTGGCGGCCGAACTGCATCGTGACCGTATCCAATCTGATGTTGGGGAAGCTGTCGAAGTTGGGGACAACCATCTCCATCTCCTGGACATACGAGAGATAGGTGTATCCAGCGGACAAGGAGAGCTGGGGCATGAAGGGCGCCCGTGCCTGTGCGAGCCTCGCCTCAGCTTCGCTTATCTTTGCCCGATACATCCTCAGTTCCGGATTCGCCGCGAGGGCCGCGGAGACAGCGGACCCCTCATTGAGAATGAGGGTGTCAGCGAGCGACCATCCGACAAAGATGCCTATGGATACTATGAACCTTCTCATTTCTTCCTCACTTTTCAAGGATCATGTTCTTCACGAGCTCAACTATGCCCTCCTTGAGCTCCGTAAGGTCCTTATCGGGTTCGTTGTAAAGATGATATATGGTTATGTTCTGTGCCACACCGATGAGACCCAGGGCCATTATCAGAGGGTTTCCCTTTCTTATGACCCCGGCCCTCATCCCCTTCTCGAGCGCGGATGAGACATACTCCGTGTATCCCCAGATGTGGCTGAGTATCTCCTTCCGAAGTTCCTCGCCCCCTATCTCCTCTGCCGAGACCTGGCCCTCCCTCATTCCGGTTATGAGCATGTCCTTGTTTCTGTTCAGGTGATCTAGGTAAATGCCTATGGCGTGCCTTATTATCTCAACCGGAGAAACATCCTTCCCCTCGTATTCCGCGAGCATATCCCGCATCTTTCCGGCAAGGGATTCCATCATCTCCCTCACGCAAGCGAGGAGGAGGTGTGCCTTGGAGGGGTAATAGAGATAGAGGGTTCCCTTAGCGACCCCTGCTTCAGAGGCTATTTCGTCCATTGTTGCCTGGTAATAGCCCCTCTCAGAGAAAACCCTCCTGGCCGCGCTGAGAATCTCACGGCGTTTTCTCTCCTTCTTTTGCTCCTGTTCCATATCTTCTCTCCGTGCTGTTCCCCTTTGGTAGGGTTCAGCCTATCATGACTGACCGGTCAGTCATAAATTATCCGGCCAGCGCTCGTCCCGTGTCAAGTATTGACTGACCAGTCAGTCAGATATTACCCTGAAGAGTCCTTCTGTTCCTGCCACGCCCCTAGCGATAGAACCCTTCGCGCGCGTCATTGGGCAGGATTGTAATATAGTCCGATGTCCCAGAACGGCTCTTCCCCAGTCCTCTTAACGAGGAGAACCCTGGCCTCAAAATCAGACCCCCTTTTGGCCGAAACCCCGATCCCCTCCTCTTCAAGCGCTCTAGCCCATCCTTCCCCATCGTCCTCGTCCCTAATATAATACCTTCCTGCCACATACATCCCTGTCTCGCCAATATTGAAAACCCTGAGAAGGGGCTGTAACCATATCTCGCGTGAAAAGGCTGAGGGGTAATAAATTCCAGCCGCGTATCCGCCCTGGTCCTGCAATCGGAACCTGGTGGAGGACTGAAATCTGCGCGTCTTGAAATAGAGAGCGTTCTCGTAGAACCTGATTAGGAGATTTGCTTGCGGGTTGAACCTGTAGGTGTTGTAAACAGCCGATACCTCTGCCCTGAAGTCCAGACTGATAGGCCCTCCCCAAGCGCACCTCCCGAACATGGAATACTTCTCCTGATGCCTTGTCTCATGGCTACGCTCGGGTTTTAGAAAGACCATGTCCTGACTCCTGGCAGTGAAACCCATCTCAGCGAGGAGGTTGGGCCTGAGGCTCATCCGGAGCCCAATCACGGAGAAAAGAGCCCTGTCGTCCCTGTCATCCGGCAGGAAACCCTGAGGGTAGTCATAGGCTTTTTTGGATATCCAAGACCTCACATAAACGCTGCGGCCGCGGGAAAATTCCCTTCTCACAGAAAAGTTTGCCCTTGCCCAGGCCTCCTGCTCGTCGCCCTGATACTCATAAAGATCCCTACCACCTCTGCCCCTGAGGAGTTCCCATTCCCACTGGGCGCCCGCAACGCTAGCCCTTGCCACAAACCCCAGCTCACCCCCCACAGAACCCCCAGAGTTCAAACGGTTCAATGAATAGATCCCCTGGCTCGCGTAAAATCTGGGCGAAAACCTGATTAGGCCGGCCTCTGGAAACACGCCTGAGAGCGTGAGCTCGTAGAAACCCTTCGATTCCTCCCCGGAAACCGTGAGATAGCGGAGCCTCCCTGAGTATACATCCGCGCTCAGGGTTCCTATGGGAAGCGGGACAACAGGCCTGGCCCTGAGGCTCTGCTCCCCGTTCAGGGGTCTTAGCTCAGTTTTGAGGCCCATCTCGCCCGAGATAAAGCGGTGGCCAATCTCAATCCCCAGCTCCTCGCGGATGCCTGAGTTGTCCTGGTAACTCCCGGCAAGGGAATACCCTCTTGACTCCAAAAGGGCCAGGGAGCTGAACCTCATCCACGCGGTTGGCTTGGTCCCGAGTAATAGCCCCAACCCCCCTGAGCCCTCTGTGGCGAGAAAGCTCTCAGCGCCCTGTTTTTTCTGGCTTCCGGAGAGAAAGAGGGCTCCAGTGTCTCCCATAAACCTAAATGATTGCCTTATCAATCCCTCGCCGTAGAGGTTTCTGCGGCCAATAAGGTAATCCCGTTCATCCTTGAAAGCGGCCAGGATATAGATGTTCCCCGGCCCGCTGAGCTTCCCCCACTCCCATATGGACTCCGTTGCACCATAAGCGTGGTAGAATGTATGATCAACAAAAAATGATGCCAACAGAACCGAAAGCATTAGGCTATCTTGCCCAGGGCTTCTTTGGCCCAATGGTGTCTCAGCGCGAGGATGCGCAGAGCGAGGATCACAGCGTTTATTGGGTTGTTTATCCCGACCGTCGCGACCGGAACCCCTCGGGGCATCTGGGTCATGGAGAGAAGGGCATCAAGGCCACCGAGGGTTCCAGCATCAAAAGGAACGCCTATGACCGGAAGCTCTGTCCGGGCCGCTATCGCGCCGGGAAGAGCGGCTGATAAACCAGCGCCCGCTATCACCACCTCAAATCCCCTCTCAGAAAGCCTGGATGCGTGTTCTCCAAGTTCAACTGGATTCCTGTGCGCGGAAAGAACCACGAGTTCGTATTCAATCCCCAGGTTTTCCAGGAGGTCAATCCCGGGCTTCATCCTATCCCTGTCGCTCTCAGAACCTATGATTACGGCTATCTTTGCCATGGGAAAATTATAATGCAGGGAAGGGCATCAATTTCATAATGAAACAACTGGCGCGGCCGGGCCCTCATACACGATAATTTGCTCGTGATCCTCGGTATTGAGACATCAGGCCCATCGTCCTTCCTTGCCTTGTTCGGAAGAGATCTCCAGCTTGAAGTAGGGTGTTTATCCCCGTTTTCGCACGCGGAATCGCTGAACAACCTTCTTAGCCTCGTAGAGGAAATAGCGCCGCTCAGAGAGCTTGATGGGATAGCCCTCTCTCTGGGCCCCGGATTCTTCACCTCTCTCAGGGCTGGTGCGGCAATGGCAAAAGCCCTCTCGGTTACCATAGGGCTTCCGATAGTCGGGATCTCAACCCTGAGAGCGCTTGCGAGAGAATCCGGTCGGGGGGTTATCGCCTGCGCGCTTGACGCCAAAAAGGGCCAGGTCTATGGCGCTATTTACCGGGTCAGGAGGGATATTCACGAGCTCGTGGCTCCCGGCATATTTGAGCCGGATGAGCTTGTTAGACTCGCTCTGGAGCATCGTGCGACCGGCTTTGCTGGGGATGGGGCTATCAGATACGGGATGAGACCCCTGATTCCGATAGAGAGACCTTCGGCGCTAACAATAGCCGAGATGGGGGCTGATGAGCTATCAAAGGGGAATATCCTACCCGCGCTGGATTTCATTCCGGACTATATGAGGGAGCCGGATGCGGTTGCAAAAACCAAGAGCAAATGAGCGCTTTTCTCTTTATCCTGAGCGCGGACGCTTCCTGTCCGGTTTTCCTGGGTTGGTCAGAGGATGGGACTAAGGCCGCGCTCTTGCAGTATGGCGTTCACGATGGGAGCGGTTTCCCATTTGTATACCTTGAGGTAATAGGGCCCAACGGAACTGATAGGTTCTTTTACGAGGACCTCTGCTATGAGGAAGAATCCAAGGATGAGTGGTTGGCTCAAATTGCAAAGGAGTCAGCGAAAACCCAAGGGGTTCCAGGAGATAAAACCGGAAAGAAGTTGGAGCCAAGGCTCACGGACAGCCTCGCGAGAGACGAGCCTTCATACACGAGGATCACGAAAAGATACCGGGTTGGTTCTGGAGAGCTCTGCCTTGAGGAGATAATCCAAGATCAAACCCTCGATCCGTATATCTGGCCCCAGGGCAACATAAAGGGCTTCTGGCAGGATAAGCGGATCTTCTCTTTGGTGCTTGCGGGTAATGGGTTTTCTTGGTGGCTTGAGGAGGCCTATTCATACCAAGGCAGGGTCGCGCTCATCCTCGGCCATTTTGAACCCGGATTTGAGGGGCCTGACACGAGATTCAGGTTAATTGTGATTGAAGAAAGATGAAGGGGATAATAGCGGTTGTTGGACCATCAAAGCCAGACGAGAAGACAAAGAAAAGGGCGTATATTGCTGGGCGGGCAATAGCAGAAGCAGGTTTTATTCTCGCAACAGGTGGCCTTGGGGGCGCTATGGCCCACGCTTCCCGGGGCGCAAAAAAGGCGGGCGGAACGGTTATCGGCGTTCTCCCAGGAAGGGACCCCAAAAAGGCAAATCGCTTTGTTGACATAGTCCTAGGGACCGGCCTAGGAGGGATGCGCAACTTCCTTTTGGTCAACATATCCCGCGCTGTAGTAGCGGTTGGAATGAGCACAGGAACCCTAACAGAGGTATCCTGGGCCCTGAGGAAGGGCATCCCAATATTCGGCTTCATGCCACCTTATCCTGGGCTTGAGATGCCATTCTCCGAGGATGAAGAGGATCTAAGAGGATTTCTGAGGAAATTCTCGGACCCCACCTAAAGCCCTTCTGGGCTCTTCTCAAAGTTATTTTTCCGCGGATAGCGTCAATTGGTTTAACCTCTTGACAAGCTGTATAATATGCAACCCTCCAAAGGAGGAATGGAGATGCCAGCGAAAAAGGCAAAGGCCAAGAGCACTTGCAAGACCACGGCCAAGAAGAAGACCGTGGCCAAAGGCAAGAAGAAGGCCGCGAAGAAGAAGTAGCGAGACTCGTAGAGGAACGGTTGGCGGAGCCCAATAGTCTCGTATAGTTGGAATATTGTCTGACTATTGGCTTCTCCACATGAACTGAGCCTGGGGTAATTGTGTCCCCGGGTTTTTATTCGCTCTGGGGGTTTAATCCCTCCAATCTCAGGAAATCCTTAACTATTGTCCTTATGCCCGCGCCACCGAAATCCACCAAGATCTTGCCGTCATAAGATTCAAGGACAATGCCCCTCCCAAACTTGGGATGCCTGACCCTCTGGCCAGGATAGAAGTCCTCCTCCTTCACCATCCTTACGGCCATCTCAGCGTTCTTGTTTGCCCACTCGGTAACCTCTTCTGGAAGCTCCCTGAGAAACGGGGATGGCTGTAGGTTCATCCCCCTTCGGATGTATCTGCGCCGAGCGTATGTAATAACGAGGTGTTTCATAGCTCTGGTCATGGACACATAGAAGAGCCTTCTCTCCTCCTCGTATGAGCCATCCTCCTTAGAGGAGTGATGAGGAAATATGCCGTCTTCAAGCCCTGTCACGAAAACAATAGGGAACTCTGTCCCTTTGGCCGCATGGGAGGTCATCAGGGTCACGGCATTGGCTTGACTCCCTGTTTCGTCCAGCTCTGTTCTCACCGATACCGTGGAAAGAAATCCCTTAAGAGAAATGTCATCCGCGGACTTCACATAATCCTCAACGGTTCCCATTAGTTCCAGGACATTTTCCCACCGTTCCTCTGCTTCATCCGTGGGGTAATTGGTGAAAAGGTGCTCTCGGTATCCGGTTTTCTCAACTATACTTTTTATAACCACATCAGCACCCGCGTCCGGACCGAGCGCTTCCAACTCTGTCATCAAGCTGTTGAAATTTGACAAGGAAACGAGGATGTATGGCTTTATGTCAAGGGTCTCAAGAAGCCTTGGCCTGGATATCACCTCCCTCGTGCATATATCAGGGTGCTCTGGGCGCAGCTCCTCAACGAGCTTGGCGATCCTATCCATGGTCCTCTTGCCTATCCCTCTCTGAGGCACATTTATTATTCTTCTCAGGGAAACATCATCCCTCGGGTTCACAATAAGCCTCATGTAAGCCAGAATGTCCTTCACCTCTTTCCGCTCGTAGAACTTCAGAGCCCCACGCATCTCATACCTGAGACCCTGGAGGCTCAGGACCTCCTCAAAAGCCCTGCTCTGCGCGTTGGTCCTGTAAAGGACCGCTATATCCGAAAGCGTGAACCCCTCCTCAAGGAATTCTCTTATCTTCTCGGCAACACGCAGTGCCTCGTCCCTTTCGTCCTCGGCGGGGATGACTAGAACATTGGCGCCGGGAGGGTTTTCTGTCCAGAGGGTTTTTCCTCTGCGCTGGGTGTTATTGACTATCACGGCGTTCGCGGCCGCGAGGATCTTCTTTGTTGAGCGATAGTTCCTTTCCAGCTTGAAAACCCTGCAATCGGGAAAATCCTCCTCGTAGCCCAGGATGTTGTTTATGTTTGCACCCCGGAAGGAGTAGATACACTGGTCCTCGTCTCCAACAACAAATAGGTTCCTGTGAACCGACGAGAGAAGAACCAAGAGGTGATACTGGGGCCTGTTGGTGTCCTGATACTCGTCCACATGGATGTATCTGAAGCGCTCGGCGTACTTCAGTCGGACATCCGGATTCTCTCTGAGGAGCTTTATTGCGTTTAGGATGAGGTCATCAAAATCCATGGCGTTCTGCTCCAGAAGCGCATTCTGGTATGCCTGGTATATGTAGTAAAACCTGTCGTCCTCCGGTTCATAGCCCTCAAGGTTCTTCATCTTTGAGATAACCGATGAGGCGGTTCTGGGATTCTGATCGCTGTAATCGGAGAGTATCTCCTTTAGCAAGGCGATCTGATCCTCTTTGTCATATATGGTGAAGTTTGGCTTGTAACCTATTCTTTCCGCGAATGGCCTCATCATCCTGACGCACATTGAGTGGAATGTCCCTACCCAAAGGCCGGACAGCTCAGCAACCCCCCTGAGCAGGTTCTTCACCCTTTCCTTCATCTCGTCTGCGGCCTTGTTCGTGAAGGTCACCGCGAGGATGTTTTCTGGAGGGACCCCCTTTACCCCAACCAGATAAGCTATCCTATAGGTCAATACCCTGGTTTTCCCTGAGCCAGCACCCGCTATCACCAATACCGGCCCCTCAGTTGCCAGAACAGCCTCCCTTTGCTGAGGGTTTAGCTGAGAAAGAATGTCTTCCTCAGAGATAAGCCTCTGCGTTCCCATTTCTCTCTTTTTCCTATATGTCCAAGACTATGGTCGCCACCCATCCCCAAGGCTCTTCCCTTAGGCTCAGGTTGTGGTATGTCACTCCCTTAACTACTCGTTTGAGTTTGTGCCTCTTCATGCTCATCTTTTCACCCTTTACTACTCCCTCAAGCCCGTTTTCATTGATCTTGACTTGAAAATCCGAGAACAGAAGGCCCTCCGTATCCATCCAATATAGAAGGGTAGAAAGCCACTCCTTCAAAAGGTCCTCGGCCGCCTCCTCTTTTAGGGTGATCTCTTTTGTTATCCTGGGCTCCACGGAGATGAGATCATTTACAACCTCCGAAAACAAGGCCCTCGCGGCCTCGCAGAAAAGCTCATCTTTGTTAAGAGCCCATACCTCAATCCCGAGGTCGGATGTATGATGAAGAAGCCGATAAGACATTACTCGTTAATTATAAAGGTATCAGAGGATGTTTTGCAAGTTGTCGCGCCCGGCCACAAAAATCCGAGCCCAGGCCATAGTATTTCCAAGATGAAAAGAGGGGCATTGTGCGCTGTTGAACCCCAATGTGGTCTAGTGTTACAATTTAGCTATGATGTGGCACACAACGGATCCGGACTTTTGGATGACCGAGGAGGGCCTCAGCAGGGCAACCTCCTTCCACGGCCACAGGGGTTCCTTTCTAATAGTCGGGCTAAGGATGGGCGCCCTCATCCTGAAAGAGCTGAACACAAGAGGCCAATGGCCTCTGAGGGTCCGCTGTTTCGCGGCAAGGCCGCCTGTCTCGTGTTTCGTTGATGGAGTTCAACTTTCAACCGGATGCACCCTCGGAAAAGGGAACATCTCCACCGAGGACATGGATTCTTGTGAGGCAAGGGCTGAGCTTGAGGACGAGCGCGGCATAAGGGTGATAACCGTAAGGCTCAAGGACGATGTCAGGAAGCGAATAGAATCCTCTTTCGGCGAGTGCGAGGAGGTTGAGAAGGAGATTGAAAATTACCTGCTTAAGGCACAGGACCAAGAGCTATTTGAGATAACCAAATACCTGTAAGCGTTATCTCATCTCTTTATTATGTTCTTATAGAGCCTTCCTCTCCCGTAGTCCAAGATCAAGAAGTAGCCCCCGGGCCCAAGCTCAGAGCCTATCCACACGGTTCCCTTTCCCCGGCCGCGCCAGAGCTCCTGAACCAACACGCCAGACGAGTTATAAAGGCAAAGCCTCGCCTCATAGGGGGCATTCACATCAACACGGCAGGTTTGGGAGAATGCCGAGGGCCACGCGGATAGGGTAGCGATAGGAAGCCCTGGGCTGGCCCCCTCCAATTCAAGGGGCATGTTGGCTATTATGCTTATGTCGTCTATGTAGGTTGAATCATCGTATGGGTCAGAGCACCAGAAACCCCATATCCTTAGACCTGACAACTGCTTGCCCATGGTGAGCCAGCTGGTTATGTTCCACTGCCGCCAGGTTGGGTCAGGATATACGACATTCTCGTAGTAGGTCAGGTCAGAATACATAAGGTCAAAGGCCTGCAGGAATCTTCCTCCGCCTCCTAATGGGGCCTGTCTGCTCCATATGGTTATGGATACGATGCTTTCGGTAGGAACCGGCTGGGTGAAGTCCTGCCTTATCCAGTAATTACCAGTGTCGGTCGCACAGTATGTGCCTGAGTGGGGAAAGGTGGTCGTGATGACCCAGTGGTTCCCGGGGCCTTGATACCACGGTGCGAGTGAACCCGTCTCAAACCCGGTGTTTTGCAGGATCTCCTGCGGGGGTGGAAAAGCCTGAGCCTCTGCTTCGCTCACCGGTTCCGATATTAGCCTGCCTGTGCCCAGATCAAGGACGAAACTGCCGCTTTGGACGATCTGACTGATCAAAACTAGAAACATCCTACACCTCCATGATGATTGATGATATTATAACCCACTTCCTACCTGAATTGCAAGCGCCTCCGGAGCTGAGATCTCACACTTTCCTCCCCTCTGAAACCCTCATCCTGCAAGGCTCTCAAACCCTTGGGGCCGTAGTGGCCCAGGGAGGCCTTGTATGAAGAGAATGGAAATAATAGAGTTTTCCGTTCTGAAATGACTGCAACCGAAGGCACAAACAGGCTCTATTTTGCGGCCACAGCAAAGGCTAGGGAATAAAGCTTGCGTTCAGGGGTGTCCGAGCGGGAAAGGAACACGATGGGAACCCTTGCTCCGGTTATGAACCCTCCCATCTTAGCGTTGGCGAACAGGACCATGGCCTTGCAGAAGGTATTACCAGTGATCACATCAGGAACGAAAAGCACATCCGCGTCCCCCATCACCTCGCCTGAGAGGCCCTTGATCTCAGCCGACCACTTGTCAAGGGCCACATCAAGCGCAAGAGGGCCGTCAACTATGGCTGAGCCAAAGTAGCCCCGCTCCGCGAACTTCGCCATAGCAGCGGCCTCAAGGCTCTCCGGCATGTCAGGGTTTGGAACCTCAAGGCTCGTGAGCATGGCTATCTTTGGCCTGTCGTAGCCGAGCTTCCTGAGGACACCGAGGAGGTTATCCATCATGTGGAGTTTCTGCTCAAGGGTTGGCCTTATGATTATTCCAGCGTCCGTGACGAAAAGAAGCTTGTGATAACCCGGTATCTCCAAGCATGTCACATGGGATAGGAGCTTTTCTGACCTTATGCCCCTTTCCTTATCAAGGACAGCGTGCATGAATGTCGGGGTATCCGCCTTTCCCTTCATGATCATATCGGCTCCGCCTTCACGCACTATCTCCATGGCTTTGTAAAGGGCCTCATTCAGCCCAGGGACATCCACGACATCTGCTTCAAGCTTGTGCTTCTCCAAAAGGGGTTTTATCTTCTTTTCGTCCCCAACTAGGATGGGATATGCCAGGTGGGAGGCCATGGCGAGCCCTTCTATCAGGTTCTCACTCTCAGGGGAGGGAACAACCACCTTAACCTCCCTTTTGGCCTTCGCCATCTCTATTAAGGTTTCAAAGCGTTCAATTACTGGCATAGGGGTATATTATAAAGCATAACCCCGTGGAAGATCACGAAATCCAAAACATGCAGATGAGGGATGTAACAGTGGGCGTTGTTGCTGGAATGGCTCTTTACGCGGGAATGATTGCCATAATGGCCCTTACATCAGGAGGAAGCAAATGAAACCCTGGACCTCGCTCGTTTTACTTGCTCTGGCAGGGACTCCATCGTTGGTTCCCGCTGATACCTGTCAGGAAGCCCGAGAGGATGCTGTCGTCTATTATAATCCGAGGCCGTTCTACTACTGGGGATTCATAGCAGGCATGTGGGGAGGCGCGATGATGAGCACCCCCCTGAACATAAGCTTTGTCCACCGCTATGGACCCCCAGGCGCTACAGGATCAAAGCCTCCCTTATCTCCCTCCTGTCAGCGCCATAGGCGATCCCCAAAGCTATTGTCCTGAGGTTTATCACCTCTGTTTCCTGTGCCTTTAGGAAGGATAGCCCTATTCCTATTCCGAGAGGGTCCGCGTGGAGCCTCTTTGAGAGCGCAGACCTGAGGGCCTCTATCTCTATTCTTCTCTCCGCCTCAGCCAGAGGGGTATCGGGCCTGGGGAACGCGGATTTGTATATCGTTTCCCTCAGCACTGCCACGCCATCCTCGTATGTCTCGCACCTCTCAAGCTTTCTGAGAATGTGCGGCCCGAGCTTGCCTCCAGGCAAAAACCTTACCCTGCCCGCGGGTTTAATGCGGTTCTTGAGGTAAATTAGCACTCCAACGATGTTTCTCGTATCCGAAAGGCTGTCGAGGACCTCGCGGACCATTGCTCCATTTTCCTTCCTGCCGAGGCGCTCCCGTGCCCATCCGAGGTATCCCTCGTAGAGGTAGAACTCCGCTGATGCGATATCCCCATCCCTCACGAATCTCGTCAGATCCCTCGTTATTTTGATCGGCAGGGATATGTTCCAGGAAGCAAGCCTGTCCAAGACATCCGAGGGGGTCTCCTCCTTCAGCAATTCCGAGAGCCGTGTATTGTCAAGAGAACCAAGCGGGACCAGGTCTCTCGCTATTTCATCGGCCGGAAGCCCGCGCGTCTTTCCCCTGAGAACCGTGATTAGGTTCTGGACATCCCAGCGCCCGAGGATTATCCTGAACAGGTCACCCGGTTCCCCATCTGAAAAACCAAGGACCTCCGAAACGGTCTTCTCAAGGTGGCGCCTCAACCCAAGGAGTATTGCCTCAATGCCTCCGTCTCCGGATGGCAGGGATGGGCCGTAATGGGTTTCCTTGAGCTCGCGAAAGAACGCTGACAGATCCTCGGCCGAAAGGAGCCTTTCGTAGTCCTCTGGCCGGAGTAGCCTTGCGAACCTGGCCCTTATTCGCGCGTTTATGTAGCCATAGTCATCGGACATGGGGAAAAGCTTAATGGTTATGTTTGGCCTTGGACAATTTTGACCCCTCTGGTCTAGCGACCGGCACCAGCTTTCCGAAAATGAGCCCCGGCCTTCTCAGAATGTCCTTCGCGACCCTCTTCACAGCTCCGGCCTCGCCCGTTATCGCGGACACCTCCATGCAGTTTCGGTCGTCAAGGTGAAGGTGAAGGGTCGTTATCACCGCTTCGTGGTGCTTGTGATACCCCTCGGTTATCCTCTCCTGGATGAGCCTCTTTGTGTGATCGAACACCGTGATCAGGACCCCCAAGACCTCGCCTCCCTTTTCCCACCTTTCCTCAAGGAGCGCCTTCCTCACCATGTCCCTCACGGCCTCGGAGCGATTAGCATAGCCCCTTTCTTTGACGAGTTCGTCCAACTGCGCCGCGCTCTCCTCATCCATGGATATGCTGAACCTGACCATAGGTTAAATGATAATGCACGGGAGCGTCCTTCTGCCCCATAATATTCCCTCTTGGAGGTTGAAATGTTTTTTTATAGCTCTCCTATCAGTAGGAGGCGGAATGGGAGGCTTCACATCAGGGGCCTCGTTCTGGGACAACTCTGCAATAAGCTCCAGGCTCGAGACACAGGGCTATGACCCATTGTCCTCCTATGGACTGGTCATGGGCGGCGGCTATGCTATAGCAAGCAAGCTTCTCATCGGCGGCAGCGGTTTCGGCGCGAGCTACCCGAAAACCGAGTCCGACTCGGCGACCGCGGAGCTCAGCGTAGGCGGAGGTTTCTTTGAGATAGGTTGGCTTTTCGCGCCCTTGGATTGGCTCTGGCTCTACCCTACATTTGGCTTGGGCGGCATGGGTTACACCCTTCACCTGGTTCCGGTCCAAGGGGGGCAGAATTTTGACAGCCTTCTCGCCAACCCTCGCTACAGCGCTACCCTTGGGGGCGGTGGCCTCTCGGCAACCAGCGCGCTCAGCGCTCAATTCAACATCCCCATGGCGACAGGCCAAGGCGAAGGCGCTATAATCGGCATAGCCATCAAGGGACAAATGATCTACTCGCCAATGATAGGGGAGTGGCAGGTTGAAGGAAGGGATGTTGTTGGCGCGCCAAAGCCATCCCAGATGGTTCCCTTGGTGACGGGGACATTGATGTTCGGGGGAGTGAGCGATTGATTGGTTCGTGACCGCGCGGGCACCGGGACCCGCGCCTACATTATAATTTTCCCATGAATGCCGTAATCCTCGGCGCAGGGCCAGGAGGTCTCTCATCCGCTTATTTCCTGGCAAGGGCAGGGGTCAAACCAGTTGTAATTGAGAAGCAGGACTTCGTCGGCGGCATCTCCCGGACAAAGCTGACTCCTGATGGCTTCAGATACGACATGGGCGGCCACAGGTTCTTCACGAAGAACCGTGTTCTCCTGGAGATGGTCGCTGAGATACTGGGCGATGACCTACTCATGCCAGTGAGGGTTTCAAGGATATACAAGGAGGGCAAGTTTTTCCTCTACCCCATAAAGATAGGGGATGTTCTCAGGAAGCTGAGCGTTTTCAGGGGTGCTGGATTTTTGCTGGATTACATTTGGGCAAAGACGGCATACAGCCACAAGCCAGATGTCTCTTTTGAGGATTGGGTTGTCAAGCGTTTCGGTAGGGGGCTTTATCGTTTCAACTTTGAGGAATACACTGAAAAGGTTTGGGGACTCAAGCCAACTGAGATCTCAGCGGACTGGGCCGCAGAGAGAATAAGGGGGTTGTCCCTCACGACAGCGCTAAAAGAGGCCCTTTTCCCAAAAAAGGAAAAGGGCGCAGAGCTCGCAACCATAATAGATAGGTTCTATTATCCGAGATATGGCATAGGGGAAATATCCGAGAGGTTCGCTGATTTCATCAAAGAGAAAGGGGGCAGGGTTGTTCTCAACGCGCCCGTCCAGGAGATCAGGTGGAAGGACAGGCGAATCATATCGGTGGCGGCCGGGAACGAGGAGTTCATGGTTGACCACACGATAGGCTCTATTCCTTTGCCAGCAATGCTGGCCGCAATGAGACCCTCACCGCCCAAAGAGGTCATGACCGCGGCAGAGAAGCTGAGATTCCGAGACCTCCTCATTGTATTCCTGAAAATAGCAAAGCCGAATGTCACCTCGGATTCCTGGATATACTTCCCGGAGCTCAGGGTTCCTTTTGGCAGGTGGCACGAACCAAAGAACTGGTCTAGATGGATGGTTCCTGATGATTCCGTCACCTCGCTTCCTGTTGAGTATTTCGTGTTCCGGGGGGATGGCGTATGGAGATCTGAGGATAAGGCGCTCGCGGATGGAACCGTGGACTTCATAGAGCGTGAATTCGGGTTTATCAGCAAAAAAGATGTTATGGGTTGGGAAGTGACGCGGGTTCCGGAGGCATATCCGGTCTGGGATCTTGGTTATAGAGAACCTCTTTCGGTAGTTCTTTCCTGGCTTGAGGGATTTGAGAACCTGTATCTCATCGGCAGGAACGGCAGGCACAGATACAATCTGATGGATCACTCGTTTGAGACAGGAATACTAGCGGCTAAGAGCATAGTTGATGGCGTGAGATACAACATGGATGATATAGATTGGGGAAAGGGATACCTTGAGGCAGGAGAGATCCCGGTCATAAAAAGGGGGTAAGGGCAGGCTATCGTGCAAACCCGGATCGCAATTTGGCAATGAAAGGCCTCGTCCTCATCCCAGCCTTCAACGAGGCTGAGCGGATCTCAGATGTCATAAGGAGGGCTCGGCAGAGCTTCCCCGCCGGAGATGTCCTCGTGATAGATGACGGTTCTGAGGATGATACGGCTCGGGTCGCCAAAGGGGCTGGTGCTGGGGTTCTCAGGCTTGAGAGGAACAGGGGAAAGGGATTTGCTCTCAGGGAGGGCTTCTCGGTAGCGATCTCTGAGGGCTACGATTTCGTGATCACCCTGGATGCTGATGGTCAGCATCCTCCGGAGAGGATCCCGGATCTCATTAAGGCATCTGAGGGGGCTGATATCGTTATCGGCTCGAGGAAACCCTTCATTGGGATGCCCCTGGCAAACTGGTTATCAAACAGGACAACCACCCTCGCTATATCCCTAATGACCCGAACCCGGATACCCGACAGCCAATCTGGCTTCAGGTTAATAAAGACGGATGTCCTCCGAACGGTTTCCCTTAAAACATCCAGGTTTCAGACGGAATCCGAACTGCTGGTTAAGGCGCTTTGGAAGGGGTTTCGGCTCGCGCATGTGCCCATAGAGGTCATATACCAGGGCGAAAAGAGCCACATAAGGGGGTGGCTTGATGTGCCGAGGGCAATAACCTTGGCCCTGTGGCTCACCGCGCTGAGGTCCTGATCCAACCTGGTCAAAAGGCCTCGCGCCGGCAATAATTACCGAACCATGAGGAACCCAATGCCCTTTGGGCTTTATTATTTGCGAGATAATGAAAAGGGTTTTGCTGTTCATCTGGAAGTGGTTTCTCAGGTGGCTCTGGCTCGGCTTGCCCCTTTCCATCCTTTCTCTTGCCCTTCACAGCTCGTTTCTCTACAGGCCGGGCTTCTGGGAGATATGGTGGCTTATCAACAGGTGGGGCTTTGTTTTCGGGCCTTCCATGTTCATCTCGTTTCCCTTTACATTCCTCGGCCTCATCAAGGGCAGGTTCTACAGGCATTTCTCCGGCCTTTTCCCTTGTTTTTACCTTACTCCTGCCATAGGGATATGGGGAATTCCGTGGCTCTGGCTCTTGCTCGTGCCCCTTGCGGCTCTTGGCATCGCGTTTCCCCCAAAAAACGATTGGGCAACTGCCCTCGTTCACCTCGCGGGGACTGCTTTCGCTATTTTCGTCTTACTTCACGGCAAGATGCTCCTTGAGATCGTTCTTTTCGGATGAACCCCATGATCCCAAATAGCCCATAGCGGCGGGGCGCAGTGTTTCAAAATTCCGGATCACCGAACCAAAAGGTCCAGGGGTTTAAGGCGTTGTCTCGTCAGTTTGCTCCGGGCCGGGGTTTCGGGTTATAATTATCCGGGTCAAAAGACCTTTTTTAATTTTATGCTAAGAGTAGGAGCAGACATAGTTAGCCTCCCTAGGTTTAGCAAGGCCTTGAAGCGCTGGGGTCAAAGGCTCACAAAGAGGTTGTTCACCCAGGGTGAGGTAGCCAGGGCAGAGGGCGCTCACAGGGTTAAGGAGCTCGCTGGGGCGTTCGCGGCAAAAGAGGCTTTTCTCAAAGCTCTTGGAACCGGCCTCGCAGAAGGGATACGCTGGCAGGATGTTGAGGTTGTAAAGGACAGGCTTGGTGCGCCATCATACTCGCTTTCCGGCAAGGCGGCAGAGCTTTTCAAAGGCAGGTCAGCCCTCTCCATTTCCCACGATGGGGATTATGTGATAGCGGTATGCATCCTGGAGGAGTGATGCCATCCGGAAAGAAGCTTCCCGTTTCTGAGGAGCAACCCAGAAAGGCCGTTGTCGCTCTAGGGGGAAACGCTCTGAGGAACAAAGGGGAGAGCTTTGAGATAGAGGTTCAGGCGAGAAGGGCAGAGGAATCCGTCGCGCCGATACTCCGGCTCCTGGATTCTGGCTACCGGGTCGTCATAACGCACGGGAACGGCCCCCAGGTCGGTCTCTCGTTCCTGAGAAACGCCATGACAGAGGATGAGTTCCCCGTGTATCCCATGGACGCGCTCAACGCGGAGACCCAGGGCTGGATAGGCTATGCCATAGAGCGAGGGCTCAGAAACCAGCGCCCTGATCTTCGTGTCGCGACACTGGTTTCCATGGTGGAGGTTTCCCCGGATGACCCTGGGTTTGCCAATCCATCAAAACCCATAGGCGAGTTCTTTGATAAGATAAAGGCCATGGCCATGCACGGCAGGTATGGCTGGCCAATAAAGGAGGATGCCGGGAGGGGATGGAGGGTCGTTGTGCCGTCGCCTTTGCCCATCCGTGTCCTCTCAGCTCCTGCGGTCAACATCCTCCTTGAGCAGGGATTCGTGGTCATAGCCGCGGGCGGAGGGGGTATTCCTGTCATAAACAGAAACGGGCGCTGGGAAGGGGCCTTTGCTGTCATTGACAAGGACAGGGCCTCAGCAACCCTTGCCAGGGAGATAAACGCGGAACTCCTCATTATTCTCACGGCGGTTGACTCCGTTTATCTCAATTTCGGAAAGCCGGACCAGCGCGAGCTCCGCGAGATAACCTGCGCAGAGGCCGAAAAATACCTCATGGAGGGCCACTTTCCATCTGGCTCAATGGGCCCGAAGATTGAGGCGGCCTGCGATTTCCTGAGGTCAGGCGGAAAGGAAGTCATAATCACATCCCTTGAGGGGCTTAGGCTCGCGCTTGAGGGAAAGGGGGGGACGAGGATAGTGCCATGAGGCTTTTGCTGGGTCTTATCCCTTCTTGGCTACCACCAGAAACTCCGATTCCATTCCCATAGGATTCAGATTCTTCCGTCCCCTAAATAGCTTTCTGTTGACTATCCTATCCTCAAGAACCTCGGTAAGTTCCAGACCCCTGTTTTCAAAATGTTCCGCTATTAACCTCCAGATGAGGATCTCGTTTCCATTGGCTTTCGGCGATCCCAGAAACACACATATATATCCTCCCGGGGAAAGGCTCTCTATTGTCAGATCAAATGCTCTCAGTAGGTAGTAAAAGTAAGAAATCATCAAGGATTTCTGATTCTGATGTATTCTTATGATCCCATCAATTATAGGGTATTCTCTCCACCAATCCGCCGGCGGTTTTTTGTAAGGAATCTCCTTGTTCGTGAGCCTTTTTATTTCTTCTTCGGAATACCCTAGCCAGTAAAGGTCAAGTTTGCTTGTCCTCAGATATTCCTGAGCCTGAAGATACGGAGGCGAGGTGACGACCAGATCATAGCTGATTCTGGGGAACTCTTTCGGTTCAGAGACATCTATCCCGTTATAGACCACATACTCCGGCTTCCTTGTCAGAAAACCAGCAAAACGGTTGAAATCCATGACCCTTCCCAGGTATTCCAGGGATATTTTTGCTAGTTGGGTTTTCATAGCCGATTTCCAATCCCCACTTAATATTTTGCGGAGCTCCTTATCCTTTCTCTTGGATTTGAATAGTTTCGGGGCCCTGTCCTCGTCCCAAGAAAACAGCCTAGAAATTCTCAGGAGTGCGAAAGTAAGAATTGGCTTGAGCGGTGATTCTAGCCTCATTAAATTTCCCCACTTCTTCATCAGCTCATCCAGAACAGGGGCCTCATACCAGTAGCCCATGCTTTTCCAACTAGGTGTAAATTTTCCATTTTCATTCTCCAAAACCATTAAACACCTATTCAGTTCGGCCCGCCAGTCCTTGTGGGGGTCTAAGCTCAGAAGCTTTACTTCAGTCAAGTGCTTGAGTATAGGGTTTATGTCAGCCAGCACAAAGTCCAGGCCGCTTAGATAAGCCTCAACTCCGCTTGTTCCTGAACCAGCAAAAGGATCAAAAAGTTTCGTGCTCGGCCCATGAGAATAGTTTTCAATGCAATATCTAACCACATGGGGTATGAACTTGGCGGGGTAATAATAGAGCCCGTGGGTAGCGTAAGTCGTTGATAGCCCATACATATCCCTAAAGACTATTGGTCTGGCAGAGAGAATTTCCTTCACCCTACCAGTATAATCCGATCACTCCTGCCAATTCAACTTGATGAGGGTCATGAGAACCTGATATACTTTCAGTATGAACATAGCCAGAACACGGCTAGCCCGCAAGAAAGATGCCTTGGAATTTGTCCTTGCATCCTTACCGGACATTAGTCTTGTAAAAGATAGGCTGGATCGTGAGTCCACACTCCGCCTGATAATAGGGGCTATAAGGGGACTGGAGTGTGCGAGACTGATCACCAAAGGAAACGCCTTCCTGTATGAAACCTCGCGGGAAGAGATTGAGGAGTGGATTGTGAAAAGGCTCTTGCCCAATCTCATTGAGATAGATCCTGACAAGGATGAGGATTTTTACAGGCTCCTTCTGTTCTCCTTACTGATGCCCTATAAGATGCGCGTGGGCGAAACCAGAGCCACAATAACCGAATTTACGGACAGAGCCAAATCACGAGGAACCCTTCAAATTATTTCAGACCATTTCATTGGCAAGATAGGTGAAATAGCATTTCGGAAGTTCATAATGGGGTTTGGATACGACACCGATCTTGATTGGGATATCGACATAGAACGGGACAGATTTAAATCCGATATTGTAAACCTGAAAAGAGGGGAGCAGGAAACAACGATAAGTGAAATTGTGTCCATCAAATCCTCCAAGAGCCTGGAGTCTGCATATGCCGAGTGCCCTAAAAATTGCCACATAGGGATATTCGTCAAGACCGTTCTGCCGGAGGATTTTTTTCTGGGAATTCTGAAGAATATCAGTAGCCTCGCCAAATTGCTTAACCACATCAAGGGCTTTGTTGGTAAAGATGATCATTTCAAGGATCTGCTCGCGGAACTTGAGGAAGAAATTGTCCCACTGCCGGCTATTCCTAATTATGTGGTTGGGTATTTTATACCTGGGCCTTTAAGTATCAGAGAAAAAGGTTCCGTGCTTCCATTCCTGGGCGAGATCAGAGAGGAGAAGCACATGGAATATTGTGGAAACCTCAAATTCAAACGAGAGGACTGGGAAAGACTTTTATCAGGTCTCTTCAGGGGGTAAAAATTATTCTGTAAGGCCTTTTCCCGGGCCAGGGTTTGATCTGCCGTGGTTTTTTGAGCACACACAAGAGGTGCCCCTACCTCCCTCTAACCGCGTCCCCGAACCTCTTTATGCCTTCCTCTATGTTCTCAAGGCTCGTTGCGAAGTGGTTGTGACCCCAAATAAGAATCCAACCCCGCTCGCGTTTGCCCCAGATTGGCTCTGTGCCTTATAATCTGAGTGAGAAGTGAGGATATATTTTCAGATCGCCTATCGCAACATCCTCGCCAACAAGCGGAGAACAGCCCTCTCAATCTCCATAATTGTAGTAGGAATGGCGCTCACGGTTTTCATGTGGGCAATACAGGATGGCGCGTGGGAAATAGCCCTCAGACACATAACAGACATGTTCCCCGGCCAGGTTCAGATTGAGAGGGCTGGATTCAGCGACGATTACGATGTGAGAAAGGTCATATCAGATACATCTGAGATATTCTCACGCATCAGAAGCGACCCCGATGTAATTGGGTTTTCTCCCCGGCTTCTGGCAACGGGCATGGTCAGGTCCCCGACAGGTTCATCCGGAGCCCTTCTCGTTGGGATAAGGCCAGAGAACGAGTCCGGGGTCTCAAAGTTCTCCGAATACTTGAAGGAAGGAGAGTTCATAGGCCCGGGGGATAAACGGGGGGCGCTGATCGGCGACAGGATGGCTGATGACCTGGGCCTGAGGCTCGGCTCCAAGTTCGTTATAATGGCCATGGATTCAACCGGGAACATATCCGGAGAGGCGCTCAGGGTAAAAGGGATATTTCACCTCGGATCAGCTGAGCTGGACAGGAGCCTCGTGGTTCTCAGCTCGGAGACCCTCAAAAGGATGCTCCTCGTGAACGGGTATCACATCATAGCCATAAGGGTCAAGAGCCTCAGCTCCGCGGATGATGTCGCCAGGAGGCTGAATCCAGGCGGAGGCGTTGTCGCGAGGTCGTGGAGAGAGTTCCTGCCCGTAATTGAACAGACCGTCCAGATGAAGCGCGGGAGCGTATCCATTGTCCTTCTCCTCTTCATGTTCCTCGCGCTCTCAAGCATAGCCGCTACCATGCTCATGTCAGTCCAGCAACGCGTTCGCGAGTTCGGGATAATGCAGGCTGTAGGAATGAAGCCCTTGGGCGTTTTCGGAATGGTCATCGCCGAAGGGGTTATTCTCGGCGCAATCGGAATAGTCATCGGCCTCATCATAGGTTTCATCGCTGTCTGGATAACGAGCATGACTGGAATAGATGTCAGCGGATTTTCCGAGATATACGAGAGCTACGACATGGGCAACATAGGCAAGCTATATCCGCAGATGGGGGCTGTTTTTTGGTCTCACTTTCACGAGCCTATCCTCGGTTTTCTCGCTGTCTCTGTTCTCAGCTCTCTTTATCCAGCATACATAGCCGCCAGAATGGTCCCCTCCCGAGCAATGAGGTATTGATGAACTGGGTGATCATAGCCCTCAGAAACCTCAGCAGAAACAAAGGAAGGACAGGCCTCGCTTCCTCAATGGTGGGGTTCGCGGTAGCCCTGACCGTCTTTCTCTGCGGCATGGAGGATGGCATTGAGGCTGGTTCTGTTGAGGCTGGAACAAGCCTATTCGTTGGCCAGCTCCAGATAACCAAACCTGGATACGATGACAACCCACGCGTCTCTGATACCATACCCGGGCTTCAATACGCGCTTTCGGTTCTTTCGGGGGACCCGGATGTGGTCTCTGCCGCGGCAAGGGTTGAGGCCTTCGGTCTCCTTTTTGGACCGGAGAAATCCGCAGGCACGAGGATGATAGGGCTGGATGTCCCATCAGAAACCCTTACCACAAGACTACACAAGATGTTGAAGGAAGGCAGATTCATTGATCCCGATAACCCTGGCTCAGCGTTAATCGGCTCCAACCTAGCTAGGCAGTTGGGGGTTGGGATCGGGGATTCCATGACATTCATAACCCAGGCCGCGGATGGCTCAATAGGCGTGGGCAGTTTCATCCTCTCTGGGATAATTGAGACGGGGGACATGAACCTTGACTCAAGAACCCTCCTGGTCAACATCAACGAGGCAAGGGCAACCCTCGCCATTTCCGGGGCCCACAGGCTGGTCGCGAGGACACGAGGGGCTGAGGCCGCAGAGCCGGCGGCCAAAAGGCTCAGACCCAACCTGTTGGGCCTATCGGTTCTCAGCTGGGAAACATACATGAACATCATAAAGATGATGACCGATATAGGAAGGGCATACGCCATGATCGTCCTTGTTGTTTTTCTCCTTCTGGCGGTAGCGGGAATAAGCAATGTGATGATAGTTTCTGTATCTGAGAGGACTAAGGAGTTGGGCATCATCATGGCAATGGGCGCGCACAGGAGACATGTTGCTTTTCTCATACTCACGGAGTCATTCTTCATCGGCTTTTTCGGGGTTATGGTCGGGGTTGCTTTAGGGATCGGGATAGTGGCCGCCACGGGCGTGACCGGAATAGATCTCTCAGCGTGGTCAAGGGCAATAAAGATGGTTGGTTGGCCGGATGTGATATATCCGAGGTTTGGGGAGTTCTTCCTCCAGGGAACGATAATGACATGCATCCTTAGTTTTTTAGCCGCGCTGGTTTCTGGCCTCTTCCCCGCAGTGGGTTCCGCGAGGCTTGAACCAGCAAGAGCGATGAGGCAGGTGTGAGGCAATGACGCTGATAAAGATAAGGGACCTCAAGAAGACATACCTGGAGCACGGGGTTGAGGCCCCTGCGCTCCGGGGGATAAACCTTGAGGTAGACGAGGGCGAGTTCGTTGCGATAGCCGGGCCTTCTGGCTCTGGGAAGACAACCCTCCTGAACATAATAGGTGGGCTTGATAAACCCACATCAGGCTCTGTTATCGTTGATGGCGTTGATCTGGGGGCTCTGAGCAAATCAGCCTTGGCTGATTACCGCTTGCGCAAGGTCGGCTTTGTCTTCCAGAGCTATAACCTCATAGAGGTTCTGACAGCGCTTGAGAACGCGGAGTTCGTGCTTCTCCTGCAGAAGGTTCCGAAAGCCGAGCGCAGGGCAAGGGCCAAAGAGGTGCTTGAAGCGATGGGCATGGGAGAATACCTGAACAAACGCCCAAACAGGCTCTCAGGTGGCCAACAGCAGAGGATAGCGGTCGCGAGAGCGCTAGCCCACAACCCGAGGATAGTCCTCGCTGATGAACCAACAGCTAACCTTGACTCAGCAACAGCATCAGGCCTCCTTGATATGATGAGGGAAATGAACGAGAGATACGGGGTGACATTCGTATTCTCAACCCACGACAGGCTGGTCATGGACAAGGCAAAGAGGGTCATACTTCTGAGGGATGGGGTTGTCGTTGGGGATGAGAGGAAGGGCTAGGCCATGATCCTCGTTGGGTTCATCTTTGGCATTACAGCAGAGGAGATACTTAAGGGTGCGGAAGACCTCATGCGCGGCACGACGAGCGTTGGTTCCTACAGGATGGAGGTCATCCGGCCCGATTATCAGACCATCTATGAGATGAGCTTCTGGGAGGAACGAGGTGGGGACAGGAGCCTGGTTGTCATAACCAAGTCCTCAACTGGAAAGGATGACGGCACGGTCTTCCTGAAAAAGGAGGGGAACCTATGGATGTATTTGCCAAAAGCGGGCAAGAAGCTGAGGATGCCTCCGAGCATGATGATGGACCCCTGGATGGGATCGGACCTCACGAACGATGATCTAGTGCACGAATCTAGCATATCGGAGGACTATGATTCCAGGATAGTCTCCGAGGAGCCGCTCTCCGATGGCACCCGCTACACCCTTGAGCTGATCCCGCGCGAGGGCGCGCCCGTTGTCTGGGGAAAGATAGTGTTCGTGATAGAAATGCCCGGCTACATAGCTGTGAGAGGGGATTACTATGATGAGGATGGCAAAAGGGTCAGGACCATAAGATATTCTGGGGTAAAAACCATAGGCGGCAGAAGGCTCCCCACGCTCATGGAAGTCATCCCGGGGGACAAACCGGGCCACAAGACCGTTCTCACCATCATGGATATAAAGTTCAACACCAAAATACCCGCAGAGAGGTTTGATGTGAACCAGATGGAGCGCTGGTCAGGGGAATAGGGAGATCAATGCTTTACGCGCTCATGGCTCTCAGGTTCTCCATGGGAGGGGATGCTTACTCCCAGTTCACGGAGACCAGCGTCCTCTGGCCTTTCGGGCCAACGGATCTCCGTTATGTCCCCTTCAGGCTCGGTCAGGCAAGGGGCATACTCCGGATAAAGGCGGTTGGCGCTGGCATCAGGCTTTATTCCGAGGTGGTTCACGAGCTATACATCGGAAACCTTTACGCCTACTCAGCAGTTCTCGAGGGGCTTTCCTTGTCAGATCCCGGTTTCATAGACCTTGATGCCTCATCAGGCGCGGGGCGGACTGTGCAGAGGGACTACATAAGGCGAGCCTACTTTGAATATCAGTCCCGTTATCTGGCCATCGCAATAGGAAGGAGGGTCCTGAACTGGAGCACCACATTCTTCTGGACCCCTCTGAACATATTCACGCCTCAGAACAACCTCTCTGTGGTGCCGGATGATGTGCCTTTCTCAGATTGCGCGTTTATTGGGCTGAGGCCGGCTGGCCCGGTTTCGGTTGAACTGGCCTATTCACCTCCCTCGGATAACGATTCCTCCCTTGCGTGGAAGGCTGGGATGAGAACCCTTTGCTACCTTCCAGGCCTTGATCTCGTGTTTGAGGGGGGATACGACAAGGGGGATTCGCTCGTGGGAGCTGGGTTTTCCACAAACCTCCTTGGCGGCGCGCTCCGGGCTGAGGCGTGTTTTTACGCGAGCGCGGAGCCCCGTTATGTTTTGAATTATGACAGGATGTTCCCTGGCCAGGTTTACCTGATGGCAGAGTATTACCACAACGGCCGAGCAGACCCAACCGGTTATGGGCTTTACAGCTTTTACGAGAGGGATTACATCGGGCTTCTAATCAGTAAATCATACGATGTGGTATGGAGTTTGGCGTTTTACGGGGTTCTCTGCGCTTCTGATGGCAGTCTCATGGCAATGCCACTGGTCAGGAGGGCATTTGGCCGGGGTTTTGAGGCAAGGCTTGGGGCTTATTATTTCTACGGCAGGGACACGGAAATATCCTCGGATTCATCAGGCCTCCCCATCATCACCAGGGGAGATTACTTCGGAGACCTGGAACCAGGGGTCTTCGCGGGGGTTCTGATGGGATGGTAGCTAAGTTGTTCCAACACAGCGATAGCTGTTAAAATAATCGCCCATCAGAGAGAAAACCATGAACTTTAGAGGGAAAAGCGTCCTAATTCTTGGCGGAACAGGCCTCGTAGGCAGGGTAATAGCCGAGAAGGCCTTGGCCCTTAAAGCGGCCCGGGTCGCAATACTCGGGCTTTACGAGCACGAGATAACCGAGACCTTTGAGCTCCTGGGCTTCAAGCCCCGGCGCGAGGAGATTGACGAGGTAGCATGCTACAGAAAGGGCAGGCTAACAGGCTTTTGGGGAAACATGTTCGTCAGAAAGGAGTTCAAGGATAAAACCAGAGAGGAGCTCCTCGGGGACAAGGAGGCCAGGAGAACCCTCATAGAGGATACATACCTGCAGGTAAACGACCAGATAATAGAGTCCTCATACCTATACTGGTTGTTCAAGACTACAAAGCCAAACATAGTTTATGATTCCGTGAACACGGCCACGGCCTTGGCTTATCAGAATGTCTACGATGCGGCGCTTGACCTATACGAAGAGATAAAGGCTGGAAAGGATGTGAGGGAGAGCTCCGAAAGGTTCCTCTTGACAGCCTACACCCCGCAGTTGGTCAGGCACATGGAGATACTGAAGAGGGCCATGAAGGATTCGGGAACCGAGCTATATGTGAAGATAGGCACAACGGGAACGGGCGGAATGGGCTGGGACATCCCCTACACCCACTCCGAGGACAGGCCATCCAGGGTTCTCCTTTCAAAGACCGCCATGGCAGGAGCGCAGAGCCTCCTTTTCCTCATCATGTCAAGGGCGGCTGATGCGCCAGCGATAAAGGAGCTCAAACCGGCTGCCGCTATAGCCTGGCAGGGCATAGGAATAGGGGAGATAACTAGGGGAGGAAGGCCGATAACCATCTGTGACAACAAGAAACCCATACCTCTCTCCGGGGAAGAGGGTTTCGCGACAGCCCTCAAGGCCAACAGAGCAACCGAGATAACCGAAGAACCCTTGAGATCCGTCTACATTGACACGGGAGAGAACGGGCTCTTTTCTCTGGGCGAATTCGTCGCGCTCACGGCCCTTGACCAGATGGAGTTCATAACACCTGAGGAGATAGCGGATTACGCGATATACGAGTCCCTCGGCCAGAACACGGGGAGGGATGTGATAGACGCGCTTGAAGGAGCTGTCATGGGCCCAACATACCGCGGAGGGCTTCTCAGGGAAGCGGCTATTCAGAGGCTTTATGCCCTTGAAAGGGAAAACAAATATTACCCATCTGTGGCCTTTGAGATACTCGGGCCACCGAGGCTAACGAAGCTCCTCTTTGAGGCGCACATTCTCAAAGAGATATACGGAGACATGAGAAGGGTCGTTTCCGAAGAGCCAGCCGCCATATCAAAGGCCATGGCGGACTTCATCATAAAGAACGATAGGGTTAGGAAAGCGGCCCTCTCGGTTGGGATACCCGTTCTCATGCCGGAGGGGAACCTTCTGGCTGGCGCGCGCGTCGTGATACCCCTTGAGAGGGAAAGGAATCTCCCGGCCACAAAAGAGAACATAGAGCGATGGGCTTACGCAGGTTGGATTGACACGAGGCAAGAAAACGCTACTGAGTGGCAAAAGAGGTTCAAAGCGATAATCTCGGATGCGAGGGCACGCTCACGGAGGCTGAGAAGAGGTCTCGCTGGTTCTTCAAGGGAGGACAGAAGGTTCCTGAATCCCAAAACCCTCAGGGTTGACTACTCGGTGAATCCAGGCGAGATAGTGGCTTGGGTATTCATAAACCAGGAAAAGGGCAAGAGAACCAGGAGATAGCACCCTCTGCGGAGGGGGTGGGATTTGAACCCACGAGAGGTTTCCCTCTACACGATTTCGAATCGTGCTCCTTCAACCGGACTCGGACACCCCTCCGAACAGGGGAAAATTATAAAGCGAGAGAAGAAAGCTGATCAGCGATGCTGGCAAGGCGCTCCTCGCGCATGATATAATTTCATCCTGTCTCCGAAGATCAGAAAGGCCTTGGATGTCCTCCTCCGCCTGATCGTATCCGGCGGCATCTTGGCGTTCATCCTCTGGAAGGTCAACCCAGCCCGAGTCCTCGGAGAGATAGCGAGCGCAAACATATGGCTACTCATCGGAGGCATGATGATGGCTCTCGGGGGATACTGCGTGGCCGGATTCCGGTGGCACCTGTTCATGCGCGCACACGGCATAAGGGTTTCGATCTCAGACTCCCTCTGGGCAATGTTCGCTGGGCTTTTTATTGGCAACTTCATGCCAGCCGGCGTTGGGGTTGATGTGGTTCGTGGCGCCTGGATAGTGAGGAAACACGGGGACCTGGCAAAGGTCTCGGCCAGCATAGTCGTTGACAGGTTAACCGGTTTCATAATCCTGGCGTTCACGGCATTGGCCGCTGTCTGGGTTCACTCTGAGATGAGAATCGCAGTTGCGGTCCTCGCTGTTTTGCTTCTTCTGGGAACGATCCTCGCCTTCACGGATCCGTTTATCTCATTCGCTGAGAGGACAATAGGCCGGATCGGTTGGCTCAGGATGGGGGAAAGGGTTATGAGCTTTCTGAGAGCCTTCCACTTCTACGGGAGAAGGCCCGGCCTCCTCCTAATCACCTTCATCCTCGCCCTCATCCTCCAGATCATCTTTGCCCTTATCGGACACCTGGTCTCCGGCGCTCTTGGCAAATGGCCGCCCGTTTGGGCTTCCCTCATATTCGTTCCCACCGTGAACCTACTGGCTATGCTCCCTGTCTCAGTAAGCGGCTTCGGGGTAAGGGAAGGGGCTTTCCTCTTTCTCTTCAGGCCATTCATGCCAGATGAGGCCTGCATAGCCCTTTCCCTGACATACTTCGCGGTCTGCCTCGTGCCAACAACGGTCGGGATACTTCCGCTGTGGACGAGGAGAAAATAAAAGCTTATCCCCTATAGGCCGGCAAACCAGTTAGTGCCTCCCCCAGAATCAGGGTGTGAATCTCATATGTCCCCTCGTATGTGTGAACGGACTCCATGTTGCACATGTGCCTTATTGCCTGATATTCAAGGGATATTCCGTTGGCGCCGAGGATTGTCCTTGCCTCCCTCGCGCACCTCAGCGCGACCGCGACATTGTTGCGTTTTGCCATGGAGACATGATAATACTTCATCTCACCTCTGTCAGCGAGCCTCCCGAGGTGATAGGCGAGCATTTGTGCCTTAGTTATCTCGGTCGCCATATCCGCGAGCTTCTCCTGGGTCAGCTGGAATGAGGCTATGGGCCTCCCGAACTGGACCCGTTCAAGGCTATACTGAAGAGCCTCATCAAAAACAGCCTGAGCTACACCAACAGCCCCCCAAGCTATACCGTATCTGGCTGATGTTAGGCAGCTGAGAGCGCTCTTGAGCCCCTCGGTCCCAGGGAGCTCCCTATCAGCCGGAACCCTGACATCGTCAAGCACGAGCTCGGATGTCACGGATGCCCTGAGGGATACCTTGTGTTTCTGCTCTGGCGCTGAGAAGCCGGGATCATCCTTGTGGACTATAAATCCCCTTATCCTTCCCTCTTCATCCTTTGCCCAGACAACCGCTATATCCGCTATTGTTCCGTTCGTTATCCACATCTTGTTTCCTGAGATAACCCACCCATCCCCATCCCTCCTGCACCTCGTCTTCATGGAACCAGGATCAGAGCCAGCATCCGGCTCAGTGAGCCCGAAACAGCCCACCAGCTCCCCAGAAGCCAATTTCGGGAGGTAGTATCTCCTCTGTTCTTCTGAACCGAACCGCCATATCGGATACATCACCAAGCTTCCCTGAACAGAGCAGAAGGAGCGAACCCCTGAGTCCCCTCGTTCTAGCTCCTGACAGATGAGGCCGTAGACCGTGTAGCTGGCGCCAACCCCACCGTATTCCTCGGGGATGAACGGCCCGAGGAACCCGAGCTCAGCCAGCTTCGGTATTATCTCCCTGGGGAAGCGGGCCTCCTCCCAGCAATCAGCAATGATGGGAATGACCTCGCGCTCCGTGAACTCCCTCGCTGTATCCCTGATCATCCGCTCCTCATCCGACAGACTAGCATCCAAGTTAAAGAAATCAAAGGCTTTATAAGGCATGATGTTCCTCCGGAGGGAATATCTTAAATCTCCGGCTCATCTCCCAACAAGTCCGGCTCACTCGGTGCAAAACCTTGAAGCAAACCGATATAATTTGAGGGTGAGGGATTTCCGTTGGGATCGTGTAAGGGGGTTCTGTTCCATCCTGGCTGAGGAACGCGGGGCAAGGCCTCTTGATTTCTCGGGCGAATCCGGCCCCTGCCCCTTCTGCCCAGGGAACGAGGGCATGACCCCTCCTGAGATAATGAGGGTTGGAGAGCCTTGGAGGGTTCGCGTTTTCCCAAACAAATACCCAGCGACCGATCTGCACGAGGTAATTGTTGATTCTCCGAGACACGGGGTGTCGCTTTCCGAGCTTTCGGATGACGATCTCGCTCTGGCCGTTGACACATGGCGCAAAAGGGTTTCCGCGGCTTATTCAAACCCATCTGTCAAGTATGTAAGCCTCTTCCACAACCACGGCCCTACTGCCGGGGCCTCCAGAAGACACATTCACACCCAGCTCGTCGGCCTCCCGTTCCTGCCTCCGGTTATTGAGAGGGAAATAGGCGGGGAAGTTGCCAAATCCTCTCTGAGAGACGGACACATATTCCACGAGGAGGACGGCCTCGTTGCCCTTTGCCCGGAGGTCTCCCGTTTCCCATACGAGACCTGGATAATGCCGAGGGAGCCACAGGGGCTTTTGCCGGATGGGCCCATGTCCCTAGCCGGGGTCCTGAAAAGGGTTCTGAAGGCCTTAGAGGATGTGCTCTCGTCGCCGGATTACAACCTGATCCTGAAATCCATGCCGGGAGATTGGCACTGGCGGGTTGAGATAATACCGAGAACTGGGTTTCTGGCTGGTTTTGAGCTGGATACAGGTTGTCACATCCTCTCTGTCTCGCCGGCCAAGGCCGCTTATGGGCTCTCGCAGGCTATTGAAAAGAGAAGCCCCTGAGGAGCCGATCTATTGCCTCCTCTTCCTCCTCTGAGAACTTCAGGGCCCCCTTGCGCTCTATCTTCATTTGAAGGAACATCCCAACCGTGCCGCGCTCGCCCAGCCTCCATCCGGCCGTCACTATGTATATGACATGGTCTCCATCTGATTTCATGGCGCAGGCCCACGATCTATAGAGGGTGGCACCCTCAACGCCGATCTCCTCCATAGCCCCCTGCTTTGAATACCTTGATCCTTCCATAAAGTCCCTTATTGCCTCCTGGTTGACCCTTATGACATCAAGCTGGGTCCAGCCCTTGCCCACGACAGAGGTATACTCCAGGCTCGCGATCAGGTTACCGCATACGAGGTTAAGGCCAGGGGTCATGGTCTTGTAAGAAGGGGTCCACGGTTCCGGAAGCGAAAGGTATATTCCGGAGGCCGTATCTATAAGGATCAGCGCGACTAGACCTATCGGCATGCTCAAATTATGAAGCATTTATCGGGAGATTTCAACAAAATCCAATCGGCCCAAGGATTTGATCCGTCTCGCGTTCCTGGATTAAATTATTCGCATGTTCCTGTTGCTCTTGCTCGGAGTCGATGAAGCCTCACTTGAATTTGGGTTTTCTTACTGGAGAAACGAAGGGGCTTGGTCATCTGGCTACATAGGAGCCATCCTGGATGAGTATCCTATAGCGAGGTTATCGGAGTTTGAGCGGCCAGAGCTGTTTGGCGCGCAGAACCTCCACCTCAGCTCGGCTCCCCTGTCCTTCTTGTTCACGGGCAAGCGGGGGCCCTGGTCAACGGCGGCCAAAGGGCTTTTCGCGATGCGGGAGGATACCCTGAGCTCTGATAGGCTCAGCCTCGCTGATATAGGCCTCAAGAGAGACCTGGGTTCATGGGCCTGGTGCTTCGGTTTCTCCTATTCGGATTTCTCATACAGACAGCGTATATTCGGGACCTGGCGAAATTGGACCCTGGACACCAGAACTGCCATACCAGGATTCGGCCTCGTGTTTCCGGTGGGCGAGGCCTGGGTCTCTTCCACCATGAGGTTCGGGCTCGCCCAATCAGTGGCCGGGGATGTCCTTTTGCCCGTTGGCCTTGATGTTGAGCTCAGCTCAGATGGTGGTTCCTTTAGGCTTTCTTACCTCACCCTGAGCAACACCGCGGCTGGAAGGGGACTCGTGACCCTGGACGCTGTGAGACGCTGGAGTCTCTGCGAGAGCGCGGAGCTTACCTTATCCGGTGAAATGGGCATCGGCCTTGGCGGAAACACAAAGAGATACGGAGGTAACTTCTCATCGGAGATCACGAAGAACATGGGGTCTCTGAGTTTTGGCAAAAGGCTAAGCGCTATATCATACATGGACGATTCCCTTAACCTCCTTGCCATCCAGGATTGCCTCATCTTTAGTTGGGCTAAGGGGCCTGTTTCTCTAATCACAAAGCCTCGTGTCTCTTACTATTCATCGGGCCAGTGGAGATATGGAGCTCTGGGCGGGGTGAGGCTTTCGCGGGCTAGGCTCAGTATGGCATTCCTGGCGGGCAGGCTGGATCTTGCCGAAGGGCTCTATACAGAAGCCAATCTGGAGTTGAAATTATGGTGACCTTCATCCTTTTGTTCTCAGCTTTCGGGGCCAGGATAGGCATTCACGAGACATACTCGGGTTTCCTTGAGGCCGCAAGGGAAAATGATGTTCCGCTTTTTATAACCGCTTTCTCATGCTCCGGAATCCTTGAATGGAACACGGGGAGCAAATGGGGCCTGAGGGTATCCCCTGGCTACACCCGCACTAGAATCAGCGCTGTTGGAAAGACCGTTGACCTTGAAGAGTTCAGCCTCGGGGCTGGGCCAGTTTTCTACCGGGATAAGAGCTACTGGGGAGGATTGTTCGGGCCGTGCGGCTTGGGTCTCGTCATAAAAGAGCTTGGAGGAGCCATAGAAGCACCCCATTATGGCGGCTTAAGCGCTGAGACCTTCATTGGACGAATGCTGTTTGATCATGGGTTCGCTGAGCTTAGCCTCTCCGCTTCACTATTGCCGGTCAGAGGTTCTCTGGGGGACGAGAAGCTGATGGGTTTCGCGTTCGTTGGCCTGGAAATAGGCGGAATTTTCTAGGCTTAGTAAAACCTTCGTGCCCGGCTGTTGCTGTGCTCCAGGCTTTCCGATAGCCAGTCTGAGAGCTTCCGCGCCAGCTCCTCCCACCTAAAGGCTTTGATCCTCTCGGGGTCAGGAAGCATGAGCCTGCCCCCGCTCCAGTCGTTGATCATCCGGATAGTTGTCTCCCTTATGGCTCCCTGTTCATCCGGATCCGCGAGGTAGGCATTGTGTTCCTTGAGGAAATCCCATATCCATGTATCCTTGGGAACCACTCCGAGTATGGCCCTACCCATCCCTATTGCCTCAAAGGCCTTTCCCGTTGAGATCAGATGATAGTGAGGACCCCTCGTTGAAAGGACGACAAGAGCATGAGCTGATGCCGCAACCTTCATTGCCTCACAGTGGGGTAAGTAATCGGATTCTCTGACAGGGAACCTTTTCCCGAGCTCCCTTATTAGGGCTTTGGCTTTCTGGGATTTGTTTCCAACGAATGAGAACTCAACAGAAGCATTATCAGGGAGAGATAAAAAACCAGCAAAAAGCCCCTCGGGCCTCTTGTGTTCTCCGAACATGCTCCCCAGGTAGGCTATGTGAAACCGGTTTGATTTTGGGGCAGGCCCCGGGACACCGGCTGGGTCGTATCCAAATGGCAAGGTGAGAAACCTCTTGTCCGGATAACGGGACGAAAGGGCTTCCCTCATGGCGCCGTTCACCACGAAAACCATCTTTGCCTTTCTGAAAACCCTCTCCTCAGCCCTTCGGGTTAGCCGCTTGTGAAAAGGCGTGGGATACATCCCGTAGACATCCTCTTTCCATGGGTCCCAAAGGTCAACCGCGAAAGGGATTCCGGTTCTCTCAGAGACCCTCTCTGCCATGAGCAGGTCCGTGTATGGAGGAGCGCAGGCGAGAATGATGTGCGGTTCAAACTCCCTCACCAATTCCTCAAGCCTTCCGGCCTCCCTGAGCCAGAACCTTCTTGAGTCCGGCCACAGAAACAGCCTCGCTATCGTTTTGCCCAGGGTTGAGACGCCCGGCGGGGCAGAAGACCTGATCTCGGCCTTGCCCGTTCTAAGGACATTTACCCCCTCATCCCTGAACGACGGGTCCCTTACAGGGCCCCCTGAGGTGAAGACCCAAACATCCCAGCCGAGCTTTGGCAAGAGAACGGAAAACCAATACGGCCTCATCGCGGCTATTGACCAGGAATGCGGAGGATAGAAGTATGAAACCAGAAGGAGCTTCTTCAAACTGTGAATATTATGCCCCTTTATGAGCGGGGCATTCAACCCTGTCTAAAACTCAACCCTAACGAGCTCCCGGATGGGAGATTCGCTATTGGGCTCGGTTCATACTTCTCAGAGGGTTACCCGATGCAGTTCTGTTCCGCGCTAGCATTCCCCCCATCCCCCCACCGTTGCCCTCACCAGAGACGCTCGCATGGCGTTTTCTTCGGTTTCGGTGAGCTCCCGCCCGGCAACAGCCCGCATGTGGTTCCTGCCTGAGATGAACAAAAGGGCTGTCATCTCCTTGACCGGCACGGGTTCAAGCGCCCCAATCCCAACCCCCAACCTCACCCAAGAGAGCAGGTCAGCCAGCTCTCCGTATCCGAGTAGCCTCGCCACCCTCAGGGTTGCCATGGATCTCGCGGCCCTGTCCTCAACCGCCAGATTAGCGTAAGATAAGAGGAGAGAACAGGACTCTGCCTCCCATTCAACCCCAAAGCGCATTATCTCTCGGAAGGCGAGATGCGCCTCATGGGGCCTAAGGTCTGGCCCAGGCCAGTATGTTATCACCACGAGGGAGCCGGCTGGTTTCGGCCATCCTTTGAGAAAACCCTCAGCCTTTACCCCGAGATCAGAGAGTTTCTCTCGGAAACCAGAAAGCGTGCCCGCGTGAACTGCGGCCGGAAGGTGCAAAATGGCTTTGAAACGGAGTCCGGAACCAACCTCCTCCAGATTAGGGTTGAGAAATCCCATTTCCCGGTCATAGGCAAAATCAAGGACCTGGCCTGCAGATTCAGTGAGCCTCATAGCGCGCGCCAAAGCGGATTCGCTTAGAACACCGCCTGAGTAAGAATAGAGCCTCACAGCCTCATTTGGTCCCAACCCAATGTGAAGGCCATTGCCAGGAGAAATAAGGGTTGTGGTTCCTCTAAGAAACGGGTATTTCTCCCAGATGATGCCCCTCAGGTGCCCCCGGAGCTCCAAAGTCCTGGGGTCCTGGCCGAGGATTATCCCGAACGCCTTTTTCACAGCCTTTTTCTGTCCAATTCTGGCCAACCCAGCCTTCCACCAGAACTTCCCCGTGGCAAACGAACGCGCTATCTCGACCCCTGAACATATCACGGTCTCAGAATACGGGCCCACAGCAAAAAGCCAATCTGGCCTCTCTACAGCGAGCTCTCTGTTCATGATACCAAGCGTCTTCTCATCTTGTTTATCTCATCCCGGAGCATTGCGGCGCGTTCGTAGTCCTCCAACTCAATTGCTATGGCAAGCTCCTTCTGGAGCTCCTCAAATCGCTTGACCAGCTCCCCGGCTTTCTGGTTTTTAACATAAGGCTGTCCTGAGTATCCCGAGGAACCAAACCTTGAGTCCAGAAAAGCCCTTATCTCATCCCTGAAAACGACGAAGCACCTGGGGCACCCAGCCCTCCCCCTCAGGACCTCCGCCTCACTCGTGCCACAGTTCGGGCAGATCTTTTTTGCCATAGAAGTTCCTTCACGGAATTCGCTATCCCCTTGCTGTCTAGGCCTATCATTCCGAGAAGCTCCGCTCTCGTCCCATGGGTGATGAAGTGGTCTGGAATCCCTATACGCTTGAGAGTTACCTCCCCGAGCCACCCATGGGCTTCAAGGAATTCCGCTATCCCTGAGCCAAAACCGCCCACGAGCGTTCCCTCCTCAACTGTGAGCCATGTCTTTGGACCGCGCTCCACAAGGGACACGAGCAGTTCCTCATCCAAAGGTTTTACGAATCTGGCATTTATCACCTCAGCGGATATATCCTCGTTCTCGAGTTCCTCTGCGGCCTCTATCGCAGGATATACAGTGCTTCCGGTCGCTATTATAGCCACATCAGAACCGGTCCTCAGAACCTCCCATTTTCCTATTGGGATGACCTCCGGCGAATCCTTAATGCTCGCGCCCGTGCCAGGACCCCTCGGATACCGGACGGAGATAGGGCCATCCTCGTAATGAAGCATTGTCCAAACCATGTCCGTGAGCTCATCCTCGTCCTTTGGTGCCATAACGACCATTCCTGGGATCATCCTCATGTATGCTATGTCAAATACCCCGTGATGGGTTGGCCCATCGTCCCCCACTAGCCCAGCCCTGTCCAAAGCGAAACGAACCGGGGCATCCTGAAGGGCAACATCGTGGATTATCTGGTCAAATGCCCTCTGAAGGAATGTTGAGTATATGGTGCAGAATGGAACGAGGCCTGCCATGGCCATTCCGGCCGAAAGGGTAACAGCATGTTGCTCTGCAATTCCAACATCAAACAACCTTTCCGGAAAGCGCTCCCTGAAGCCGGCCAAGCCTGTCCCCAAGCACATGGCCGCGGTTATAGCGATAACCCTCTCGTCTTTCTCTGCGGCCCGGACCACAGCGTTCCCGTAAACCTCAGAGTATGTAGGAGGCCCTGGTTTCTTGACGGGTTCTCCGGTTTCCCTGATGAAGGGCCCTATTCCGTGGAAAAGCTCGGGGTTTCTCATGGCCGGCTCGTATCCCTTGCCCTTCTGAGTTATCACATGCACGACGACAGGCCCATCAGTGAAATACTTCACATGCTCAAGGATGTCTATGAGTTGGTCAATGTCGTGGCCACCAACGGGCCCGAAATACCTCCATCCCAGCTCCTCAAATATTACGGTGGGTATCATCAGGTTCTTCAAAGATTCCTTCATCTTCCAGACAACGGTTTTTGCCTTCCTGGTCAGCGGGGTATCTGGGATGGAACTCAGGAGCTCCTTAAGGTCCTCCTTCACTCGGTTGTAGAGCTTGTTGCCAGAGAGTTTCGCCAAGTAATTTGAGAGGCCTCCAACATTCTCGGCTATGGAGCGCTCGTTGTCGTTGAGGATCACAGTAATCCTCTTCTTCAGGTGGCCAGCGTGGTTCAGGGCCTCCATGGCCATTCCGCCCGTGAGCGCGCCATCACCGACAACCGCGACCACATTGTAGTCCTCGCCCGCCATGTCTCTTGCTATTGCCATGCCGAGCGCGGCTGAGATGGCCGTGGATGCATGGCCCGCGCCAAACGGGTCATGAGGGCTTTCCTCCGGCTTGGTGAAGCCCGATAAACCGCCGAGTTGTCTCAAAGTGCTGAAACGCTCTTTCCTGCCGGTTAGAATCTTGTGCGCGTATGACTGGTGTCCAACATCCCATATTATCTTGTCGCGGGGGCTATCATAGATGTAGTGTATTGCTATTGTGAGCTCAACAACTCCAAGGCTCGGCCCCACATGGCCTCCGGTCTTGGAGGTTACATCCAAGATGGTCTCACGTATCTCTCCCGCTAGCTCGTATAGCTCCTTAATGCTCAGCTCTCTGAGTTCCTCAGGGGAGTTTATGCGCTCAAGAACGCTCACAGGGAAATTATAAATCCAGAGCCCTTATGTGGGCAAGCCCTGCATCGCCTTCTCCCTTGCCCACCGGTCTGCCTCGGCTACATCCTCGTGATTTTTTACTGGCCAGGGTTTGTGCTCATGAAATACCCTTTCAACCGTGTCCATTATCCCGAGAAACGAAAGCCTTCCCTCAAGAAAAGCCAGAACAGCTACCTCGTTTGACGCGTTCAAAACAGCGGGGGCCGTGCCCCCTTTCCTCAGGGCCTCCCAGGCAAGGGGCAGGAGCCTGAATGTCTCCGTATCGGGCTCGTGAAACTCAAGCTTGAGGCCGTTGAGATCGAGAGCCGGAACATCGGAGCTTAGCCGCTCCGGATAGCTCAGGGCATACTGGATGGGGACGCGCATGTCTGGCAGGCCCATGTGCGCGAGCATCATCCCGTCCCTGAGCTGAACGAGCGCGTGGACGGTGCTGGTTGGGTGGATGATTACTGATATGTCCTGGGGAGGGAATCCGAAGAGAAAGTGCGCCTCTATAACCTCTAGGACCTTGTTCATGAGCGTAGCGGAATCAACCGTTATCTTCGGGCCCATTGACCATGTAGGGTGCCTCAGGGCATCCGCTGGCTTCACGCTTTTCAAGTCCTTGGGCTTCATCCCCCTGAATGGCCCGCCCGAGGAGGTTATTGTTAGCCGAACAGCCTCTTCTCTCCTGCCCTCAAGGAGCTGAAAAAGCGCTGAGTGCTCGGAATCAACGGGGATGAGCTCCCCTCCTTTTTTGAGGGCTTCAAGAACCAAAGGGCCAAACGAAACCAGGGTCTCCTTGTTAGCAAGCGCAACGCGTTTGCCGCGTTCAAGCGCCTTTATTGTGGGCAAAGCGCCAGCGAGGCCAGTTGTCGCGACAAGAAGGACATCGTAGTCCTCGTTCTCGGATAGCTCGACGAGGGCATCCGGCCCCCTGTATAACCTCCACCTCTCAGCCGGGAAGGGCACCTCAGAGGTTATAGCGACGGCTTCTGGCTTGAACCTCTCAGCTATCTCAAGAAGGGCCTCGCTGTTCCTGTGGCCGGAGATAGCTACGAGCCGGAAGCGGTCCGGATACCTGGCTATGACCGAGAGCGCGCTCTTGCCTATTGAGCCCGTTGAGCCGAGGAGAGCGATGGATTTCATTTGGCTTGCTCCAGATGGAATTCAAGGACATAGGTGCAGACCTCATATGTTGCACCATCTTTGATAGCTTTACCCCTTGCCCCAAACGCCTCAAAGGGAATTAACTCGTGTCTCTCTTGAAGTTTCCTTGCTTTTTTAATGAATTTTTCTACCAGTTCTGTATTTCTACCCATACCAGAGACAAAAATTGGGTTAAATCCCTGACAAGAGTATCTCATCAAATAATTAAGATGGGGGTGTAGAGAACTCGTCTCCGGTCTAGTTATTAGAATTATGTGAACCTTGAGTAATTCAGTCTCAAAATCCAAAGAAACATCCTCGCCTCGTTCCTTGATACATATGGCCTCCAGAAATGTTGCAAAGTCAATTAAAGTTTTCTCCGCAAGATCTGAACCCATTATTTCCGTAGTTAACTTATCTGAGATAAATTTTAAAGAATACATAAATATTGATTCAAACATTCCACCTGCGGCGACATTTCTCAAGGTTTTCAAAAAGCTCTCAAACTTCTCCTTTTTCTCGCTATCATTAGGGGTTAATTTCCGCGTAAATTCAGCGTATAAACTTTTCATTTTTGTTGTCCGTGTGAGAAATTCTCTGCCAAAGGATTCCATCAAAATAATCTTTATCGCTTTTGCTATAGTGTCTCCACAGGTAACCTTAACCACATTCATAAATACCACTTCTACATATTCTTCTAGAGCCCTCAGTAGTCCTTCCTCGTTGTCAAGACCCGGCTCCAAGTATATTATAGCTTCCCCAGTTGACACCTCTTTTAATTTCTCTGGCTTTTTTATCCAGACGATTTCCACCCTAGGAAGGCCAAAGCCCAAAAATGAACCCTTTTTAGATCCAATTCCACGGCATAGATAAGTAGCTACATCCGCAGATGTTTTTCCTCTAGGATGAATCCTTGCTAACACAAATTTTCCGGGCCGTGTCTTGTTAATCTGGAAAATAAGCCAATCCCATATAAGAGAGAGGAGGACAACTAAACCCGACAAGATGATTATCGCCAAAACCCAAGCGTATGTCCTACTAAACAGAAAGTGAGTCAACAAAGCTGAAACAATAGGCCCCCAAATTGCCCATACAATAAGCAGTCTATTAAGGGGGGGACTCATTTGAAGTTTGTGCCCCTATCTTTTCTCATTAGAACCTCAAGAAAGCACTCACGATCCCTGCAAAAAAGCCGCGGTTTCCCGTTTATGAAGATCAGTCCCCCCAGGTTCTCAAAGCTCACTGGCTTCTCGCAGAAGACGCACCTGAGCTTGCCAGCCTCAAAGTCCTCCAACATGTGGAGCTCCCGGAATAGCTTCTTGAAGTCCTTCTTCAATCCGGCTTTGATCTCAAAAATACCTTTAGCCACTGGTAAATTATAAACCTCTTTAGTAGCTCAAAACCACCAGTTCCGAAACCGGCCCTCTTCCCTCTCCTTTTGAGTTTATAGGTCTTTTTGCCTTTATCTGTGTGAGCCGCCAGCCCCTGTAATACGAACGCACGAAATCAGTGTCGGAGTTTGACTCCATGACCAGGACGCCCCTCTTTGCCAGTTCCGCGAATGTCCGCGCTAGTCGGATGTGGTCCTCCTCTGAGAAGCCATCCAGGGTGTAATCCGAGAAGCTCGCTGTTCTGGACAAAGGGTAATACGGGGGGTCTAGGTAGACGAAGTCTCCGGGCTCAGCGCGAGACAGCACGGCCTCAAAGTCCTCGCATAATACCTCAACCCCCTTCAGGGCCTCGCTCACAGCGCGAATGTTATCGGGGTCGTAGATCCTTGGGTTCTTGTATCGGCCATACGGAACATTGAACTCGCCCCTGGAATTTACCCTGTAAAGCCCGTTATAACATGTCCTGTTGAGGTAAATGAGCCTCGCGGCCCTTTCGGTTGGCGAGATGGGGTTTTCGGCCCTTATCCTGTAATACTCCTCCCTCGTGTTTCTTCTCTGATAACCTCTGAGAAGCTCAAGGAGCTCCTCTGGATTATCCCTGATGACCAAGAAAACGTTTATCAGCTCGGGATTTGAGTCGGAGAGAAAGACCTTCTTGTCCCTCAGAATGCCCCTCCTCATGAGCGCGAAAAACAAGGCTCCTCCCCCCAGAAACGGCTCGTGATATGCCCCGAAATCCGACGGGACCCTGCTCAGAAGCTCGGGCAGTATCTGGGATTTTCCGCCAGCCCACTTGAGAAAAGGCCTCGGGATGCCGTTCCTTTCCACTGCCAGAAATTATAGTTCACGGGTGGGAATCGGGGCAACGGTTGTCGTATAATCTCAAAATCCGTATAGCCATAATATCAGCTCACAACAACGCGGCCGGAGCGTGTCTGAGAAGCCTGGCCAGGTCAGGTATAGAGGTCATCCTCGTTGGCCTCAGCGGCCAAAGGAACTTTCTGTTCAGATCGAGGTATTGCAGGAAGAGGCTTATCGTTCCTGACCCGTCTAAGGATATGCTTGGATTTCTCGTGGCCGTTGAGAAAATTGACGCTGAGGCCCTTCTCCCATGCTCAGAGCCGACCGCGATGGCGCTTGCTGGATACCCAAGGGCAATAGGGCCAGGCCACGCGACCATGCTCAGGCTCTCCGACAAGCTCCATGTTGCCCGAAGGGCAAGGGATTTCGGTATACCGACCCCGGCAAGCTCTGATTCCGAGGAGTTCGTCGAGGAGCGTTGGCCCGTGTTCCTCAAGAGCAGGATGTCCCACATTCCTCGTGAGAACGGGTTCATAAAGGGCAAGAGGTGGTCTCCAGAAAGCCCGGAGGAGGCCGCTAGGATAATCCGTGAGAACCCTGAACTCATGCCAATAGCGCAGGAAAGGGTTGAGGGGCGAGCCTGGGGAATTTCTCTCCTGATGTGGGGTGGCAAGGTCAGGGCCGCTTTCGCTCACAGGAGGATAAGGGAGGTTCCGGCCTCGGGCGGGCCATCCTGTGCCGCGGAGTCTATCCCCTTGCCCATGGATACGATGAGAAGGCTTGAGGCCTGGCTTGCTGATGAGAATTACTTTGGCCTCGCTATGTGCGAGTTTAAGGGGGATTACCTCATAGAGGTCAATCCAAGGCCATGGGGTTCACTACCCCTTGCAGTTCTTGCTGGAATTGAGTTCCCCAAAATGCTCGTGGACTCGTGGCTTGGAAACCCTCCTGATGAGCTCCCGGGCTACCGGATTGGCCTCAAGGCCCACTGGTTAAAAGGGGAGCTATCGCACCTCGCCTCCTGCAGAAGCTTTGGAAGGGCTCTCAGGAGCTTCTTGGGAATGATGAGGCCATGGCCCGTATTCAATTTTGGCCTGGATGATCCCTGGCCCCCGCTCTGGGAGCTGGGGATGGCCGTGTTTGACCGCCAAGGGGCACATGAATTATAATTTAACCGATGCCTCGTGGTTTCCCTTTGAACGATTTTCGCGCATTTCTTGGTTCGCTTCAAAGCGATCTTCAGGACGAAAATGGTCTATGGAAACTGCGCGGCTTCATAGACACGGCTAGCAGAATTTACCCTTTATCAGCGGACACGAAGGTCATTTCCAAGGCCTTAGAGCTCATGATCCTTCCTGGTCTGACCCGTTTTTTTGAGGAACGGGCCTTTCGGGTAATTCTGGCGGAGGAACAGAATCATTATCCAGACATCAGCGTGGTTAAGGGTAAAAGTAAATGGGCAATTGAGCTCAAAAGCACTTACAGGAATCCTCGCAATCCCAAATTGGTTTCGGGATTCACACTGGGGGCTTTCACGGGCTATTTCAGAGACAGAACAAGCACTAAGAACATTACCTTTCCTTATGCTGAATATCAAGAACATTATGTGCTCGGCATCATTTATACGAGAAACGAAGAGGCTGAACTCTGTCCGGTTTATCAATACTGCGATCTAAGAAGGATACCACCACCGATCCATGATCTCGTCCTCTTTTTCCAGCCCAAATGGCGCATAGCGAGCGATTCCCCGGGCAGCGGAAACACCACAAATATAGGCTCCGTGAAACGTGTAAATGAGCTCGTAAATGGAAATGGTTTATTCTTTGCCCGCTTCGGAGAACGAGGACGCGAGGTTTTTGACCTTTACTGGCAGGAATACCTAACTACTAATATGGCGAGAAGGGCCGAGCTCGCTAGGCCGCCATTCCGCAATCTGGATGAGTTCATTCGCTACAGACGAATCAATCTCGGAGGCCATAAATGAAGGATCTATATCCCGGTTTGATACCAGGAATAAGGAGGTTACCCACAACCCGGTACCAGGGCTCAAAGGCCAAGTTGTTACCGTGGATATGGGAAAATCTGACAAGGATTGACTTTGACAGTGTTCTTGATCTCTTTGGAGGGACCGGAGTTTTCTCCTACTGGATGAAGGCTGTGGGAAAAGAGGTTACCTACAACGATTACCTTAGGTTCAACTACCTAATCGGCAAGGCCATAATTGAAAACAAGGATATTCTTCTGGATGAGGCTGATCTCCGTTTTATTTTAGAACCTGATCCATCCTGTGGATACATGAGATTCATAGAGAAGACCTTCGGGGATATTTACTATACTGATGAAGAGAACCGGTGGCTGGATGTGGTTGTTCAGAATATTCTCAGGCTCGGGGATGAATATAAACAAGCCCTGGCCTTCTATGCGCTTTTTCAAGCATGTTTGGTCAAACGTCCTTTCAACCTGTTTCATCGTGCAAATCTTTACATACGCTTGGCAGAGGTTAGGAGGAGCTTTGGAAACAAGTCCACATGGGACAGGCCATTTCCGGATCACTTTCTGAGATTTGTAAAGGAGGCTAACGGCCTAGTATTTGATAATGGAAGAAAAAATATCTCGTTGAACCTTGACGCGCTTGAGGTTTCTGGGGATTACGATCTGGTCTATCTTGATCCTCCATATACCTCTGCCACGAAAAATTCTGTGGATTACCTGGCTTTTTACCACTTCCTTGAGGGCCTTGCCCGATACCACGAGTGGCCCAGCCTGATAGATTACACCACTAGGAACAAAGCCTTCCGTCCCTCCGGTAATCCGTGGAACGATCCTGAACGGATAAGGTATTGTCTCAGGGAATGCTTTGACAGATTCAGAGGATCAATACTTGTGGTCTCATACCGGGAGGATGGAATACCCTCGGTTGATGAGATTGAAAAAGACCTTTCCCTTTTCAAATCCAAAGTCAGGGTTTTCCGATTTCCAGGATACAGGTATGTCCTTTCTCGCCGGAGGGCAGGTGAGGTTCTTTTCGTGGCGGAATAAGGATCAAAACCCCCTTCCCCATCTCTCCCTGAAAGCTATCCCCGAGAGGGGCTTGCGGGGCCTTGGCCCCGGGGATTCGTCCGGATAGCCGATGCACAGGATAGCTATTAGGATGCAGGGATCCGGAATCCCAAGTTCCCTCTTGAGGCTCATGTAATCCTCAAGCTTGTCCTGTGTTAGCTCGTTCCCGAAAGCGCCAACAACGCACGCTCCCAGGCCCTCCTCTACGGCCTCAAGGAGCATGAACGCGATGGCGTAAGAGACTGCCTCAAATGTTCTCGCGAGAACGCCGGGCTGGCCGCAGAGCTGGGGCGCGAAGCTCCTGGTTGAGAGAAACAGGCTCTCTATTACCTCATCCGAAGCCGAGACAACCCCCGCGTCCCTGAGCTCTTGCAGGGACTTTCGCTGGCTCTCTCGCTCCCAGACCGATGTGTCCCCACAGCAGGCTATAACGACAGGGGCTCTCGTGATTGCCCTTTGTTTGAACGCGAGCGCGCATAGCCTCTCCTTGACCCCGGGATCCGTTATCACGATGAACCGCCAGGGCTGAAGATTCTCCCAGCTCGGTGCCCTGCGTGCCGCCTCAAGTAATCTCAGGATGGCTTCCTCCGGAACGGGATCTGGCCTGAAACGCCTTATGCTCCTCCAAGCAGAAATGGCAGAAGAGACATTCATAGGAATAATATAGGGCCTATGCTTGCCGTTGTTCAACCCTTTAGGTTTGGTTTATAATTAGGTCTCCCTTTAAGGAGGTAACATGTCGGAATCAACAAAACCCAGTCCAATTCCCGCAACCACTTATATATGGATGAACGGCGAGTTCGTGGCCTGGGATGAGGCCAGGATTCATGTCCTCACCCACGCCTTTCACTACGGCACCGGAGTCTTTGAGGGGATAAGGGCTTACATGACCCCGAAGGGCCCCTCAATCTTCAGGGCGCTTGACCATTTCAAACGCATCCTCAGATCTGCCAAGATATACAGGATGGAGCTTAAATACACGGCCGAGGAGCTGGTTGAGATAACGAAGGAGCTCATAAGGAGGAACGAGGAGGCTGATCCCAAGCTCAGGGAGGATAAAACGCCTTGGTATATAAGGCCTGTCGTATACAGAGGATACTATACCCTGGGCGTTAACCCTCTTCAATGTCCAGTTGAAATCTTTATAGCGACATGGAAGTGGGGAAGATACCTGGGCCCAGAGGCTCTTGAGAACGGCGTTGATGTGAAGTTCTCGTCCTGGCAGAGAATGGCCCCCAACACCTTCCCCTCTATGGCCAAGTGCACGGCCAACTACGCGAACAGCGCTCTTGCAAAGATAGATGCGGTACTCTCTAGATACGAGAAGAGTGAGAGCCTGAAAAAGAAAGAGGAGGATTTAAATCTGAGCGAGGATTTCCTTAAAATGGAGGAAGGGATCTCCCTCAACCCATTCGGCTTCATCTCCGAGGGCTCTGGTGAGAACATCTTCATTGTCCTTGACGGTGTTCTTTGGACCCCTTGCCTTGGTTCAATAATCCTCCCAGGAATCACCAGAAACTCCGTGATAACCTTGGCTAAGGAGATGGGGATAGAGGTCAGGGAGGAGTTTTTGCCCAGGGAGATGCTTTACATCGCTGACGAGGCCTTCTTCACAGGCACGGCCGCTGAGATAACGCCGATACGCTCCGTTGATGGGACAACCATAGGCGAAGGCAGGCGTGGACCGATAACCACGAAGCTTCAAAAGGCCTTCTTTGACATCATAGAGGGCAAGGCTGAGGACAGGTTCGGCTGGCACTGCTATGTCTACCAGTGAGTAGGCGATGAGGGTCGCTCTCGGGGCTGATCACAGGGGATTCTTTCTGAAGGAGAGGATAAAGGCATTCCTGGACGAGCTCGGCCATGACCCGGTTGACTTCGGCGCTCCGGATTCAGAACCCTCGGATTATCCAGATCCCGCCATAGACGCCTCAGAGGCCGTTGCTTCTGGTAGGTGCGAGAGGGGCATTCTGATCTGTGGAACCGGGATAGGCATGTCAATAGCCGCGAACAAGGTCAAGGGCGTTATAGCCGCGAGATGCTGTTCGGTTAGGGACGCGGAGATGTGCAGGCGGCACAATAACGCTAATGTGATGACCCTTTCGGGGGAAACCCCGCCTGCCGAGGCTCAGGAGATGGTCAGGGTTTTTCTTGACACCCCGTTTGAGGGAGGAAGGCACGAGAGGCGGTTGAGAAAGATAGCGGGATACGAGGGGAAATAAAAACCCCGGCCAGCTCGGGAGGTGTAGGGTTTTCGCCGGCCGGGGTTAGGAAGATTATCTGATCATTTTGGCGGTTTTTATCCCTCCGGGATACCTTAGAACCGCTAAATAAACGCTCTTCCCCTCTGCTTTCGGGATGAAGGTGTGGCCGCCGGGGCTCAGGAGGCCTTCATAAAGGTTCTGAACGAGCCTGCCCTGAGCGTCGTAGAGGGAGAGGGAAACCTGCACATGGCTCGGCAGGAAAAGGTAAAGGCCACAAGACAATGGCCTGAACTCAAGGGAATACCCTCCAGGCCCTTCATGTTCTCCCACGCTCATGCAGCCTGATGAGTTTCCGGGATCATCGAGCACATATATGTTGTAGCCCGTTGACCCGCCTACGATCTCAACACAGCCGTCCATATCCGCATCAGCGAGATAGATACTCCTTCCCCCACTAGATGGTGCTGATGTCCAGAGAACAGAACCGTTCTCAGCGTTGAGACATGTGTATCCGCTGTTATTTCCTATAATTACCTCGTATTTGTTGTCGCCGTCCACATCCCCAGCAGGGATGCCCACGCGGATTTCACCGACCTGCGTTCTCCACTGGAGGGTTCCGGATTCCCCGCTCAGACAGTAAGCGTAGCCGTCAAAGCTCCCTATTATTATCTCAAGAAGCCCATCTCCGTCAGCATCAAGAATTACCGGAGAAGACCAAACAATTCCTCCGGTAGTATACCTCCACTCCTCGGCTCCGGTTTGACCATTAAGGCAGTAGATATTGTAGTCCGCAGAACCTATCACCACCTCAATAGCGCCATCCCCATCGCAGTCAGCTAATCCAGGGGAAGAGTTGCCGCAATCGCCTTTGGATGATAACCACTCTACGGCTCCGGTTGAGGCATTCAGGGAATAGATGCCCTGGGCGGTACCTATTACTACCTCTATCTGGCCGTCCCCATCTATGTCCCCGGCCGCGGGTGAAGAGTTCTCTAGATAGCTGTTGTAGAGGAGGAAAGTATTCCATATAAGCCCACCTGTTTCACCATCAAAGCAATATACACTTCCCACCGTATTCCCTATTACCACATCTAGATCGCCATCCCCGTCGCAATCAACCACAACTGGGCCGTGGTGGAACTGATAAGAGGTGGTGTATTCCCATTTCTTGGTGCCATCCGTGCCCCTGAGGCAATAGACTTTTCCGCCCCAAGTGCCGAAGACTACCTCCACTGAACCATCTCCGGCCATGTCCGCGACAGCGGGACACGATTCTACAACAGATCCAGCGTTGAAGATCCATTTCTGTGCTCCGGTCGTTCCGTTCAGGCAGTAAAAATTTCCGGAAAAAGAACCAGCCAGAACCTCATTCAGGCCGTCCTGGTCAACATCACTGGTAGCAGAAAAAAGCCACTGAATCTGATTCCCTACTGAGATAATCCACTTAACAACAGGAGCTGTTGCGTGCGCGCCGGGCACCGGTTGAACTGCCCAGTGCGCTGGGTTGTAACCCCACATGGGCCATGTCCCAGGGGCCTGGCAGACCAACAGATTAGTTATGAGATGTATATTCATCATGTCAATGCCTCCAGTCTTAGGTTTTAAATTTTAAAATGGAATGTTCCCCAAAATGTTTCCTACCATACAACAGCCTTACCCCTGTAAACCCCTGCTCTCCAGAAATAAACGCCTTTTCCGAGCGAGATTCGGCTTTCGCCTTTTTTGAGGTTCCCTGAGTAGCTCAGTCTGCCATCAGAGGAATAAATACTTATATCAGTCTCAAGGTATGATCTTATGAGGATCCCTCCTGACAACGAAAGGCACACCATTGGGATTCCCGGATCACTTTGAGTCTCATTGATTTCCTCATAAACTGGCTCGCAGACATTGGTAACCGAGGGGTTTTGATCTGTTACTGCTGGCAGAGTATCCAGGACATTGGGGGTGAAGCTCTGAAGGCTATCTGGCGAAATTGGCGACACGCCCAGGCTCGCATAAGATGTGGTAGGAGTGCAGGGGCTTAGACACCCTGGATAGCCTCCTGACGGCTCAACCCTCATTACCAGATAATCATGGTTGTAGTTTCCTATGTCTGTAGTAGCGAAAAGCACTAGGCTCTCGTCAGGAAGCTGGACAAGAGAGCTCCCAACATCTCTCCTTGAAGTGCCGTAGGTGCTGGCCCAAGCCAAAGAAAGATCCGGCCCCAGCTTAAGCAGAAAAAGATCAGCGCCTCCGGCCCCAAAACTCTCGGTCTGGCCAATAATGGCGTATCCGCTGTCGTTGGTCCGGATCATACTCCAACCGTAATCGTTTGCTGGACCCCCAATTGTCTTGGCCCATTCAGGAGAACCATCAGGGGAGAGCTTCAGGATCAAGATATCCGTGCCCCCAGCCCCGGAACCGTCGGTTGAAGCAAGGAGCATCAAGCCACCATCGTCGGTTTTTACGCCAGACCACCCGTAGTCAAACCCAGGGGTTCCTATATACTTTCCCCACACCATGGAGCCATTCTGCGCGATCTTCAATACGATAATGTCATATCCGCCGACCGCACCGTTGGAACCCCACCCCACTGCAATGACCCCACTGTCAGATGTTGGAATGAGGGAATATATGCGGTCATCGCTAAACCCAATCCCGCGGAGTATTCTGCTCCATAGGAGTTGGGCATCAGATGAGAGTTTCAATATAACCAGGTCATAGCTCCTCGCGAGGAAATTTCTGGTCATTCCGCCGATCAGGAACCCTCCATCAGCGGACCGAACCACGGCACGAGCCACATCGTGATCTGAGCCCCAGAATACCCTTTCCCAATTGACAGATCCATCAGGTAAGAGATCCATAACGCAAATGTCGTCATATCCCCTCCCTCGGAAATTCATACAGCCCGCTATAGTGAAACCACCGGAGTATGGGTTTGGGATCACGGAATATGGGTAATCATACATGCTCCCCGCGTAGGTCTTTGCCCAGGAAACAGAGCCATCAGGCTGAAGCATGATTAAGAGAAAATCAGGGTAGTTGAGCCCAAAGCTGGTGGTTGATCCGGCGATGAGGATTTTCCCGTTTGAGATTAGGGCCGACGAGAAGGCACTTTCTCCTCCGGAACCGCCGAAGGCCTTGGCCCACAGAACCATATTTAAAAGAAAAACAGGTCCGGGTAGGCAAGTCATGGGAAAGGCCTTCTGAAAGGAAAGCGTGGCCGGCCGCGGCTTATACGGGAGGTGCAAGGTTTCCACGGCCGGCCCGGTTCCTTCATCTTACCACCTTAATGGTTTTCGTGCCCCCGGTGTGCCTGAGCACGGCCAGATAAATACCACCTGTCCTTAGGATTGGGGAAAAGGTGTGGGCGCCTGGTAGGAGGAGCCCGTTGTAAAGCCCTTGGACGAGCCTGCCTGAGGGATCGTATATCTCCAACTGAACCTGGATTGGGGATGAGTTGAAGAGATACAGGCTTTTGCCGATCGGCCTGAATTCAAAACCCTTGTCAAAACCGCTCTCATCAAGGCCAGTAACCTGTCCACAGTTCGTGCTGTCATAGGGATCATCTATCACGGTCAACTCAGAAGGCAGATTCGTTGAATAGTAGGTTCCCACAACTAACTCAATGCAGCTATCATCATCAACATCAGCGGCAAAAGGCCCGTTGATCCAATAAGCTAAGGCTATCTTCCAAACCATCGAGCCATCCTCAGCGTTAAGACAAAAGAGGGTATCAGGATGTTGATACCGCTGGGATACGAGGTATTCAAGCTTGTTGTCCCCATCAAGATCAACCAGAGCGCCTGGATGTAAAACTCTGCCCGGCATGGTGCGTATCCATTTCGCAGAGCCATCGCTTCCCCTGAGGCAGTAGACCCTGAGGTCCTCTGAACCTATCAATACCTCTAATTTCCCATCAGCATCAACATCTCCCAGGGAAGGGGAGGCGCTCACTGAAGCCAGGGTTGTATAGGCCCATTTTTGGGTGCCGTCTGATCCGCGCAGGCAGTAGATTTTTTGATCCCAACTACCTATCACGACCTCAAGAGCCCCATCGCCATCAACATCAGCTATTGCTGGAGATGAGAACACTGTGCCTCCTGTTGTAAATGCCCACTTCTGGGTTCCGTCTGAGCCAGCAAGGCAATAGACCTTGTGGTCATAGGAGCCTATGACCACCTCTAGGGAACCATCCCCATCGCAGTCGGCCACGGCAGGACAGGACTGGACCCAATTTCCAGTGGTAAATGTCCACTTGATGGTGCCATCAGTGCCGTTCAGACAGTAAACCCTCGTGTCGTTGCTTCCGAAAATAACCTCCATATGCCCATCGCTATCGAGGTCAACCACAGCCGCCGAGCTCAGAACATAGTTATTCGGGGTTACCTGAAACATCCATTTTGTTACGCCATCACTTCCTCTAATGCAGTAGAAATAGCTATCCGCAGAGCCAACGACAACCTCTTTAGCACCATCTCCATCTACATCAGCTACTGTTGGTGAAGCGACGACCCCTACAATCTGATTTCCGGTTTGGAAGTCCCATATCTTTGTTCCGTTAGTGCCTCTGAGACAGTAGACCTTACCGTCCCTTGAACCAAAAACAACATCAGCATGCCCATCACCGTCTGCATCGGCCACAGCGGCAAACTGGCGTTCAACATAGCTGGATGCGCCGAATCCCCACTTTATCACGGGGGTTGTTATGGCTCCCCTCATGAGCTGGACGGACCTATGGGTAGGTTCTCCGCCCCACATGGGCCAGATTCCAAGGACCTGGCCCATCAAGGCCGTTACGATTATATGTGCGTTTATCATGTTATCACCTCACATGAGCAAGGTCTAAATTTTGTAATGGAAGCTTTCCAGAAATGTTTCCCGAAACCCGGGAGCTCTATAATTTAAGCATGTTAGACAGACAAAAAGCCCAGAAGTTTAGGCTCCTCTGGAAAGGGGGCGAAACGGATGAAGCTCTCTCCTTTGCCGCAAGCCTCTTTAACGATTGCCTGGGGGAAGATGACCCGCGTGGAGCGGCTCAGGCCTTAATATTCATGTCCCACATCTTCGCCCCAATAGGAGAATCCGAGGTTCTCAAGAGGGGCATCCAGAAGCTCAAGAGTGCTTCCATAAAGAAGGGGGATATAACGCCATATGTTTGGTTCCTTCGGGGTTACATAGAGATACTCCTTGAACAAGGGAGGCTGAAAGAGGCGTCCAGATTAGTGAAAGAGATTGAGGATATGGAGTGGAGAGATGTGGCTCTTGTGAGCAAGGCGCGCTTGGCCCTGGTCCGCGGGGAGCCGGAGTACTCCCTGGAACTGCTTGAGGGGCTAAAGCTGACGGATCCCACAGCTATGCTCTTGAAGGCAGAGGCGCTGGCCGGGACAGGGCGTTTTCGCGAAACCGTGGAGCTCATCACGAACAGCCCCAAGGATACTCCTCCGATTGAGGCCGTGAAAAACGATATCCTCGGATTCTGTTATATCTGCATGGGCGAATACGAAAGGGCTAAGCGACACATCAATCAAGCATTAGAGGAGGTTAGGAAGGCCCACGGTGCCGCCATGGAGCTTTCTACCTGCCTTGCGTCCCTCGGGATCGTCTTCGCAACTGAGGGGGACATTGATAGAGCAAATCTATATCTGGAGCTCGGGGAGAACTCGGCCGCGAGGGTAGGAAGACTAAAAACAACGCTTGAGATAAAGGCTATAAAAGAGTCTGTTTTGCCTCAAAACGGCGATTCGTTGATGAGGATAGAAGAGATAGAAGCTGAGGCGAGGACCCGTGGTTTTGGGGTGGCCATGCTTTGGGCCAAATGGGCAAAGATAGCGGTCAAGAACAAATTAGGTCTGGAAAGCGATTCCCTGGAGGATATTAAAACATTGATGAACCTAACAAAAGAACACGAACTTTGGGGTTACATCTCCTACATAGCCCACGCCGTGCCTACACCCTTCATGCTAGCTCTTTCGGTTTTCCCGGATAAAATGGAATTGAGAGAAATAGCTGAGAAGCTGAGCCCTCGTTCCAAACAGGCCAGGATGAAGCTTTTGGTTATGGGACAACCCGCGATTGAGACCCCTCGCGGACGCTTTCATCTTGAGAAGGGGAGACCAGGCGAGGTTCTCGTTTTCTTTGCCCTTCATGCCAAAGGCGAGTTGACAAGGGAGAGGATCATACAGGAGTTCTGGCCACGCCTTCCTTTGGAAAGGGCGAGAAGGAACTACTACAAGTTCACGGCTCTTGCCAGGGCCATCCTCAGGAACCAGGGCGTAGCTATAAAGCCTCATAAATCCCATACCAGCGCGTGGATAGGCTGTGAAATACGGACAGACCTTGATGAACTCAGAAACCTCGTGAACACGGCCAAGGCAGTAGAGGCTTCGGCCCCTACCAGCGAGGCAAGGCCTATTTACGAGAAAGCCCTTAGCCTGATAAGGGGAGATTTTTTGGAGGGTTGGAGGCCGGGTTTCCTGGAGGATATTAGGGATGAGGTGAGGGAACTTACCAGTCTCGTTTATACCAGAATGGCCGAATACTCGCTTGATGAGGAACCAGAGCAGGCTCTGAGGTTTGCCGAAAGAGCGCTTTCTATCAGGCCTTTTTCTGAGGATGCTTGCGAGATGGCCATGAAAGCCCTAATTCGGCTTAAAATGCCAGAAAGGGCCAAGAAGCTTTACGAAGATTTTACGGAGCAGTTCAAGAATGAGCTGAAGATGGAATCAAGATTGGGGTGGCCGCCGCGATTCCAGGGCAAATAAAGAAGGGCATATAAAAAGCCCCGGCCAGGAACGGGAGGTGCAGAATGTAAGCCGGGGCTTTTAGGATTATCTTATGAGCTTTACAGTCTGGATTCCTCCCTGATACCTTAGAACCGCGAGATAAACGCCCTTTGTTTCTGTTTTTGGGATGAAGGTGTGGCCGCCGGGGCTCAGGAGGCCTTCATAAAGGTTCTGAACGAGCCTGCCCTGAGCGTCGTAGAGGGAGAGGGAAACCTGGGCCTCACAGGGCATGAAAAGGTAAAGGCCCTGATCAATGGATCTGAAATCAATGGGACCAGAGCCGTGATCCTCCTCTATGTCCTCATATACAGGGCCACAGCCCGTAGCGTTGGCAGGGTCATCTAAGGCGAAGATCCGGTAACCCGAGGCATCAGCCTCATTTGTACCCGTGATTATCTCTATGCACCCGTCTCTGTCTATGTCCCCAGCAAACGGAGAGTGGACATCAAAGGCCAGGGGTATATTCCAGGCCACAGAGCCATCCTCAGCGTTCAGGCAATAGAGGTTGTCAATGTTAGGTTTAACTCCCAGCTGCGAAACCAGGAACTCAAACTTACCATCACCATCAACATCCGCTAGCGCTCCGGGAAGGTGAACAGAAGAAGGGAAGGACGCGGCCCACTTCTGGGTTCCGTTTGAGCCACGGAGGCAATAGACCTTCTTATCATCTGAGCCTATAACCACCTCCATCTGTCCATCGCCATCCACATCAGCTATGGCTGGGGAGGACCACACTAAGTCTCCCGTCGTGAAGGCCCACTTCTGGGTCCCGTCTGAGCCCCGGAGGCAATAGACATTGTGGTCATATGAGCCTATAACCACCTCCATCTGTCCATCGCCATCCACATCAGCTATGGCTGGAGAGGACAGCACATCGTCCCATGTCGTGAACGCCCACTTCTGGGTCCCGTCTGAGCCCCGGAGGCAATAGACCTTGTTGTCAAGACTTCCTATCACGACCTCCATCTGTCCATCGCCATCCACATCAGCTATGGCTGGGGAGGACCACACTAAGTCTCCCGTCGTGAAGGCCCACTTCTGGGTCCCGTCTGAGCCCCGGAGGCAATAGACCTTGTTGTCAAGACTTCCTATCACGACCTCCATCTGGCCGTCGCCATCGCAATCAGCTATTGCGGGGGAGGAAATCACAGAGTATCCCGTCGTGAAGGCCCACTTTTGGGTCCCGTTTGAGCCGCGGAGGCAATAGACCTTGTTGTCAAGACTTCCTATCACGACCTCCATCTGTCCATCGCCATCCACATCAGCTAACGCGGGAGAGGACCACCCACCAATCGTTAAAGCCCACTTCTGGGTTCCGTCTGAGCCGCGGAGGCAACAGGCCCCGTCGCCAGAGCTTATCACCACCTCCACATGTCCATCGCCATCCACATCAGCTATGGCTGAGAATTGCAATTCAACCATGTATTCAGTTGCAACCCTCCACTTTATCACAGGACTTGTTATGGCTCCTTTCATGAGCTGGACGGATTCGTGGGTGGGCGTGCCTCCCCACATGGGCCAGTTTCCATAGATCTGACTTACGAGCATGATTTCTATAAGCAAGCTAGACATGGCCAAACACTCCTTTCTGGCTTTATAAACATCTCTATAGTCTAAGAACATATCTGAGACATATCTGAGGCATATCTGAGGAAGTGCTTGAAAGACTTGAATTTGATCGGCTAAAATCTTTAGACTTTCAGAATGGACACCGCGGATAGGATAAAGGAAGGCATAAAGAAACTGAAGATGGGTAGGCTTTCTGAGGTCGCTAGGTATATTGAGACATTGAAAGCACAGGACCCCCTGGCCGCCGGTATCCTGGAGGTATCGGTGGCTTTTTACAGGGCTAAATCCGCGGAGGTTGTGAGAAAGGGAAAGAGGCTGTTGGCGAAAGTCTCGGATAAACCCGAGATAGCCTTGTATTTGTTTGACAATATGGGGATGGCCTACAGGATGTTAGGAGAAATGGACAGAGCAGAGAGCTTTTTCATCAAGTTCCTTGAGGCCGCGGAACTTTTGGGACATAGGAAAGCCGCAACCAGTGCGAAAATGTCCCTCCTATCCATCAGGTTGTTTAAGGCCGAATACGAAACGCTTTACTGTGATATAAAGAAATTTCTGAAAGAAGAGGAACGTCCTGATGCTTTGTACATGTTCGCAGTCCTACACATAATCCGTGGAATGCCGGAACAAGCCAATAAAATCCTGGAATCGCTTTTGAGGTTAAGAAGGAGGCCTCTATTTCTGGCGGGCGTGTTGGAAATGAAAGGTCTTGCCCTGAGGTTGATGGGAAGATGTGATGAATCAATGGAAAGCTATTTGGGTTCAATCCAAGCCTTTTTGGATCTTGGATCAGCCTACTCTGCCTTTCCTTGTGCCAAGGCCATGAATCTTTCGAGGTTATCCGGGTTTGATGCACCCCCTCAGGATACTGTTAAGAAGTGCCTATCTCTGGCAAGGTCTGGAAGCTGGGGCGAGCAGGCCGCAGCCCAGGAAATAAAGGCCCTTCTTTTGCAGGAAGAAGATGAAACAGCTTGTATGCTCTTTGAGGCCGCTCAGAACTATTATCGGGCTTACCAGCCATTAGAGGCGTTTTTGGCTGGATTGACCTCAGCTTTTTTGGCCTGGCGATCAAACGGCCCCACCCTCCCTCAAGCCTTGAAATTTCTTAACCCTTTGGCTTCCTTGCATCCAGGCCTCAAGCATGACCCTTTCCTCCGAGACTTTCTCATACAAATAGAACCCCTCGTAAACCAAAGGGAAACAGAGCCAAAATCGGGGATAAAAGCGTATCTCATAGGAGAAACCAAGATAACTGTGGACAACAAAGATATTAGACTGAAGGCCTGGCGGAATAACAAGGCTATACTCGGATTGATCTATCTCCTTCTTTCGCCCAAGCATAGGATACCCTACGATCACCTTTTCTATCTTCTTTGGCCAAGACGCAAGTATACCCAAAAATCTAGGTGCCTTCTTTATACTGCCATAAACACGATAAGAACCCATCTCATTAGGCGTGAGCTCCTTGTCAAACACCGGGACTTCTACCAGCTTGAGGATGTCTGGACAGACCTTGGAGAACTGGAGAACCTTCTGAGGCTAGCTGACGCTACCCGTGATCCTACCGAAAAAGAGGAATACCTTGCCAGGGCTCGGGAACTCGCTAATGGCGATCTGCTTCCCGAATTCCCCTACGACCGCTACATTGACGAATACAGGCAATATTACGAAAGACTGAAGAAGAAAATCTACGGGAAAGAATAGTTTCGTGTTTTTGTAATTCTGTAGATGATTCTCAACGGAGAGGGCGGGATTCGAACCCGCGGTAGGGATATACTCCCTACAACGGCTTAGCAAGCCGCCGCCTTCAACCGCTCGGCCACCTCTCCAAGAAGGATATTATAAGAGCCAAAGTCCTCCGGTTTCAAAAACGATTCGCCCATTTTCACCGCCGCGATCGCTAATATGCCCTTCTCCTCATTTCCTCCTCCACCGAGGCCGCAACGATTCCCAGCAGAGAGAACTCCATCAGGATGTGGCTTCCGCCGTAGCTGGCAAATGGCAACGGGAGGCCAGCGACCGGAAAGAGGCCAAGGACAGAGAGCAGGTTAAAGCACGCGTGATAAAATATTATGGTCATCGCTCCAACCCCGAGGTTCCTGAGATACCGATCCTCCGTGAATGTTGCGGCCCGGACTAGGCTCCAGAGGAGAGCGGCAAAAAGCCCAACGATCAAAGCGCAGCCCAGAAACCCGAATTCCTCTCCTATTGCCGCGAAAATAAAGTCAGTGTGAGCCTCTGGAAGGAAATCAAGCCCCTTCTGGGTTCCCTCTCTGTATCCCCTTCCCCAAAGCCCGCCGGAGCCTATTGCGACCCTTGCCTGAAGCGCTTGCCACCCCGCGGCGGCGCTCTGCGCCTTTGGCGCCACGAAAGAGATTATCCTTTTGCGTTGGTATTCCTTTAGCGCGCCGTTCCAGACCAACGGGGTAGCCAACCCAACACCTATGACCATGCTCGTTAGTGCGAGGGTGTATCCCCAGCCCCTTTTCATGAGCCTTGAGAGAATGAAAACAACGAGAACAAGCCCTATGAAGCTCCAGAGCCAGAAGGATGAGGCCGCGGCGAAAATGGGCGCGTATATGAGCATGAGGATGTGGGAGGGGGTTCCTGAGACCAAAAGAAGGCTCGTCGTTAAAGCGAAAACCGCTCCTGCTGTAGCGAGGTCTGGCTCGATGAATATGAGAATGAAAACAAACAGGGAATATCCGAGGGCAACGAAAACCCTTTCTGGCCTCACGGGGCTTTCCTCCAAGGCCTTTGAGAGAACGAGGAGAACCGCAAGCTTGGATAGCTCGGATGGCTGAAACTTCATGACTCCGAACGAAAACCACCTCCTCGCGCCCGGGCCACCGAATACCAGAACCGCCACCAGAAGTATAGCTGAGACCCAATAGATTATCTCGGCTCCGCGGCGAAGGGTTAGGGGAGATATCGCTTTGTAAAAGAGCAGAAAGCTGAGCCCTCCTAGGCCTATCCAGATGAGCTGCCGGAGCGCGTGCGCGCTCCCAACCGAAAACAGCTCAACCAAGGAGAAGGCAGATATGGCTCCAGCGAAAATGAGGGGCAGGAATCTTCTCATTCTATCTCCTCTTTCCGATCCTCCGAGGGTTTCTTAACCACGAAGAGCGGAGCCGGTGGTAGGCCAAAGTATCTCCTTATGAGCTCTCGCGCTATGGGCGCGGCCGCCTTGGCCCCGAATCCTCCCTGCTCAACAACCACAGCGCCAGCTATCTCAGGGTCATCGTATGGCGCGAAAAATATGAAGAGGGAATGGTCCTGGCCGTGAGGGTTCTGCGCTGTTCCCGTCTTGCCGCCGAACTTGAATCCAGGGAGCCGGCAGCTCCTCGCGGTTCCTGATTCCACAACGAGAAGCATTCCCTTCTTCACTGCCTCCCTGTCCTTATCTGATAATGGTATTCTCAGAGTCTCAGGGGGAACATATCTCTCATCCCCGACCCTCATCAAAAGGTGGGGCAAGGGCATTTCCCCCCTGGCGACCAATGCCGCGACGAGAGCCATGTGAAGGGGAGTAAGGAGGAGTTCTCCTTGGCCTATGGAGAGATTGAGGGTGACCCCGCCGAGCTGTTTTCCGAAATTCTTTCGGTAGTAATCCAGGCTCGGGATCAAAGCAGGTTTCTCGCCCCCTATCCCGAGATCGTAGCTCCTCTTGAGAAAGCCCATCCGATCGATCTCGCTGAGAAATGTGGGGAGCCCCATGCGAATCCCAACAGAATAGAAATATGTATTGCAGGAATGCTCTATCGCGTGGATGAGGTCAAGGCACCCGTGGAACCCCGTGCACTTGAAAAACCGGTTTCCCATCTGCATGCCGCCAGCACAGCAAAAAACGCTGGCAGGGGTTATCGCGCCGGAGGAAAGCCCACAGAGCGCGACCACCGGCTTGAATGTTGAACCCGGCGGGTAGAGGCCGGAGACAGCCCTGTTCAGGAGAGGGGAGCCTGGGGCTGAGAGGGCCGCGGATTTCTCCTCGGATGTGCCGTAGACCATTGTCCAGGAATCAACATACGGTTTAGTGTAGAGAACGAGTATCTCCCCGGTCTTTATGTTCATGACAACAGCGGCTCCTGACCTATATGGCCCGAAAAGGGTATCTGCCGCGGCCTGGAACCGCTCGTCAACCGTGAGGGTTATGTCCTTTCCTTGGGCTGGTTCAACCTCTGGGTATATGTCCTCCTTCACCACCCTTCCCCTCGCGTCAACCATGAGGTATTTGACCCCTGGAGTGCCAGCCAAGTATTCATTAAAAGACCTCTCAATTCCCGCCTTTCCAACCCCATCCGCGTCAACATAACCTATAACCGATGAAAGCGGGCCTCTATAAGGGTATGTCCTCGAGAAGCAGGGTAGCATGAGCAGCCAACCGAAGTCCTCTGAGCGCTCCAGGACGCCCAGGGCCTTCTCATATGGGATGTCCTTTGCCAGAATGGAGTAGCCGAGATAGCTCTTTTTCACGGATAGGCTTTCTGCGCCTATGGTGAGCCTGAGCTTCTCGAGCTCATCTCCCGCTAGGCCGCCCTCACCTAATAGTGCCACTGCCATGAACCGGGGCTCCCAACCAGCGAGCAAAAGCCCGTTCCTGTCCATTATTCTGCCCCTTATCGGCGGGATCGGAACCTTTCTGAGGTAGTTTGCCTCAGCCTGCATCCTGAACTCACCGCCCTTGAGGACCTGCATGAAAAATGCCCTGCTGAGGGCGCCAGCGAGCGCGAGGCCGAAGAAGCCAACAATCAAGATCATTCTTCTTTCCATGGCAGATAAAGGAGATAAGCGAGAACAGCGGTCAGAGCTGAACCGACTGCCGCATCAAGAAAGCCCGCTGTCTGTCCGTGAAAAATGGGAGGGAGGACCCTAAAGGCTATTCCCCAGAAAAGGAAATAGAGGCCGAGGAGCCAACCCCGGAGGTTCATCTGGTCCCTCGCGTAGCGGCTAGCGCTGGCAAGAAGGATGTAAAGGAGGGGAGTAACCCAGGGTTCCGAAGGATGAAGCCCCTCTGTAAGGAGCCCAAGGACGATGCCCAGGATCAGGGAAAACGGGTAGGGCGATCTCATTGATGCGGCCGCGAAAAGCGACACGGAGGCCTCCGGAAAACCGGAAAACCTTATCCTTGTGAATATCACAGCGAACATGACTGCAAGGCCCGCGTAGAGCCAGAGGAGCCACCCTCTCATCCCGAGCCTCCCCTGGCTATTGTAAAGACCCTGATCTTCTGCGGCTGATAAAACAATTTTACCCTGACCTCAAGGAATGGTTTGTCAGTCCTGTAGACATTCTCAACAACCCCAACCAAGACGCCAGGGGGCAGAAACCCAGCAAGTCCAGAGGTAACGAGGGTATCCCCAGCCTTCACATCCTCCCAGCTGGGTATGTAATCAACCTTTGGGCTAGTTCCCCCAACGAGGACACCGTGGATCATGGTTCTGGTGTCCAGAACGCCAGCCATAAAATCCGGAGAAAACGGGGTTAGGAGTGTGGATGTGTTGGCCTCAACCGCGATGATCCTGCCAGCAAGAGCCCCACCGCTCATTAGGACATCCCCGGGTTTTAGGCCCTTGTTCCTTCCAGCATCCACGATTATCCTCTCCGGATTGTCAGGGGGATCAAACCTAAGAGGCCTCGCTATATCGCCCCCTTCATCAGATAGAATGTATCTCTTACCCAGCTCTGCCGAAAGCCGAGCGTTCTCGGCGAGAAGGTAATCCCTCTCAGACTTCAGGTGAAAAAGGTCCAATATAAAGGCCTCAGCCCGTAGCACAGGCACATATAGCGTTGCCAGCAAGGTATTGTGGACTAGCTTGCGCGGAAACGGTAGCAGAAATAGCCCAGCCACGAATAGGGCCAGGAGAAAGCGATAAATGTCCCTCATGATCGTTTGCCAGTTGTGAATTCAAGGGGCAGAATGGATGCGGTCAACAACAAAGGACCGCTCCGGTTCCGGGCTTCAGACCGAAAGCCGTGCTTCGCAGATCGTAGGAACATTTCATCTACTTGGTTTCCTGGAAGGGAGGATGACGCTCCTGTATTTTTTCGGATTCTCCATTATCTTTCCCACCCCTATTGCCACGCATTCAAGGGGCCTCTCGACCACCTTGACCATAAGACCGGTCTCCTCTTTTATGAGGAGGTCCATACCCCTGAGGAGAGCGCCACCGCCTGTAAGGTGTATGCCTTGCTCTATTATGTCCGCCATGAGATCCGGCGGCGTGGCCTCAAATGCCCTTCTTATGGCCTCAAGTATCTGGGAAACCGGCTCCCTTAGGGCCTCTCTTACCTCTGAGGGCGTTATCTCAACAACCTGGGGCATGCTGTTCACGAGGCTCTGACCCCGAACCTCCATGGGCTCAAGCACCTCCTCTGTGGGATAAACATTTCCTATGGTTATCTTTATCTTCTCCGCTGTCTGCTCGCCTATGAGTATCGTGTATTTGCGCCTTATATAGTTGATTATCGCCTGATCCATCTCGTCCCCGGCTATGGGAATGGATGCCTGGGCTACGATGCCACCAAGGGATATAACTGCTATTTCTGTTGTGCCTCCCCCAATATCAACGACCATGTACCCAGTGGGGTCGTGGATCGGCAAGTCCATTCCGACAGCGGCCGCGACCGGCTCAGCGACCAGATAGACCTCCCTCGCACCAGCGGCCTCTCCAGCATCCCTGACAGCCTTGAGCTCCACCTCATTAGCGCCTGAGGGAACCCCGACATAGAGTATGGGTTTCGCGATCGTGTTCCTCATCACTCTAGATAGGAGGGAGGAGATCATCAGGTTCACAAGATCGAGGTTCTCTATGACCCCATCCTTTATTGGCCGCTTCGCCATTATGGTCTCGTGGGTCTTTCCGAGCATTAGTTTTGCCTCAGCGCCTATGGCTATTGGCTTTCCCGTTGTTAGGTCAACCGCGACGACCGATGGCTCCCGGATGACTATGCCTTTCCCCTTTACATAGACGAGGGTATGCGCTGTCCCCAGATCCAGAGCGACCTCCGTCCTGAAAATGGAACGAATCCGACTGAGAATACCCAAGGTTTGAAAATTTTAAGGCTACGCGTTAAGGTGGGGCAAAATCATCGGAGGCCAAGCCTCTGCCTGATCCTCTCATAGTAATACCTGTATTCCTCAATGTGTTTGTCATAGGGGAATTCAGGAAGGAGATCGCCCCTTGCTAATTCTTTTGCTTTGGCGAGATACTCCTCCCTCTCGGCAGGATCGCGTGTAGCGTCAGCGAGTCTTATGAGGTTTTCCAGTTCTCCCAAGTCTGTCCAGACATCCCCTTCAAGCTGGTAAAAGTCTCTTTTTTTGACGAGGAGTTCGGGGCGGCCCAGGTTTCTCCTTATGGCGGCTATTGCGTTATATAGGTAATATCGCGTCCTCTCGTTTAATGCCCTCCTGGGCCAGAGCAGATAAAAAAGGTGATCCGATGGTATCCTGTGTTTTGAAGATAAGAGGAGATAAATGAGTCCCTTTATGGCCTTGTTGTTGCGCCAACCCCTTAGATTTACTTCTTTACCATCTACCATAACCCTGAGTTCGCCAATAAGATACGCCTTTATGCCATCTTTGTCTTGGCCATGTCTCAAGGCTTTTCTCAGAAATGGCTCCACCTCGGACATGAAATCCCCAAGGAGGGGGTCTTTCCTTAAGCCCGGATGCAGGGGAATGAGAGAGGCAATAAGCTTCAAGGCTTTAGTGAATACCGGGCTGTCCGTCTTCCAGGCCAGGTAAGCCGCGGTCAGGCCCGAAAACAAGGCCTCTATGTTCTGATGCGCTCTTAGATAGTTATTCGCGGCATCGTATAGCATCTCAGCGGCCTCGGAGTCGTCATCCTTGAGGAGCGCGTCTATTTCCTCTGCCGCAGCCTGCTCGCCTAGACCTCCCCTTCTGGCAAGATCTAGAGCCTTCTTTAACAGCTCACGGGGAACAGGCTCAAAACCAGCAAGTCGGGAGAGCTCAAGGGCCTTGGCTATAGGATACACGGAGTAGGCAGAACCATGTTCAACATGCTCTTTTGCCGAATTAACGAATGTCTCCATGGCCTCAGCGAGTTTCCCTCTTATTCTGAGAACAAAAGCCATTATCTCCAGGAAGTAAGCCCTTCTTATGTTGTCCTTTTGGCTTTCTAGATATACCTCGTAAGCCTTCGCTACCTTTTCTAGGTTTCCGGTAGCTAGGGCACAAATCCCAAAATAATAATAGCAAGTGTAAAATAGAGGGGAGCTCTTATGCAGATCCTTTAGGATAGAAGAAAGAAGCCTATAGGCAACGCGGTATTCGGAGTTGAAAATATGGCTCGCCGCGAGATAAACCTTGGCCTGGAGCGCGGTATCGCGGTCCAATAAGAATTCCGCGATCCCCAGAGCCTGCTGAAAACAATTGACGGATTTGCCTAATTCTCCCATATTTCCGTAGTTCACTCCTAGTAGCATCAATAGATACCCTCTCACCCACGGGCTATTATGGGTCTTTGCAATGAGCGCTTTACCTCTTCTAATAGCCATATCGTGCCTATGTCTTACGGTATCCAGATAAACCTCAGCCACTTGTGCCGCAAGAATCCCACTATCCTTCCTGATTTCCTCAATATATCTTTCCAAAGCACCTAGTTTCTGGAACCTCATTATGGCTTCCCTTACAATTTCGTCTGCGCCCATAGAAAAATTATAAGGGTTAGAAATGGCCAAAATCAAGTTAAGACAACGAACCAACGCAATTTGCGTTACATCTGCATTACATCCACGGTTATAATTACTGCCAGAAACAGAAACGAGATAACCTTGGAGGTGTTGAGATGTTTATTGCAGTTACTATGTTCGTAGGCCAGGCCTATCAGACCTGGACCATGTGGGCGGGCGATCCTGCTCATACTGGGCAGCAGCTCATGAAAGGAGCCATTACCAGCCCTGTAATACAGTGGAGTGCGCCAACGGACTCAGCGGGCATGGTGGAGTGGCAATACGGAAGCTCCGCAAATGTTGATGCGGATCCGTATCCAGAGGTTATCATGGGAAGCTATGGATCCAGCGTCCGTCGCGCGAAGCTCTATTGTCTCAGCGGGCTGGACGGCACCCGCAAGTGGACACGGGACTTCATCTCAAGTGTGCGTTCCACTCCTGTTGTTGCTGATGTGGATAATGATGGAGCTGTTGAGATCATCGTTTCTGACTATGGAGAAAACCTCTATTGCCTCAGAGGTTCTGACGGCTCTGAGAAATGGTCCTTTGCGCCAGGCACAATGGCTTCACCCAATGCCGCTGATCTGGATGGAGACGGAGTGCTTGAGGTCTTCTTTGGCACATACATGAACGGAGTATATTGCCTCTCAGGACTCAACGGAACCCCCATATGGAACAATTCCTCCATCATGTATTGTCGAGCAGGGCCCGCGGTCGCTGATTGCGATGGTGACCTGGACCTGGATGTGGTCATAGCCGCCAATGACACGCTCTATTGTCTGGAAGGCTCTAACGGGACTCGTAAATGGGCTAGGAGAATAGGAAGCTTAATGGGGGATCTCCCGAATTATCCGGTCATATATGATTGCGACCAGGATGGAAAGGCTGAGGTCATTGCGGCTTCCACAAACGGAGTGATATATTGTTTCGCGGGAACGGATGGGGGAACTAAGTGGAGCTTTTCTACAGGAGGCGCGATAATATACTCTTCCCCTGGGGTAGCAGACCTTGACGCTGATGGCCAGATAGAGGTGGTAATAGGAACCATGGCCCCGAGTCTCTATTGCCTTAGAGGAACAGATGGAACCCAAAAATGGGTCAAGACAGGTTTCCCCGCCGGGATACACTGCCAAGGAGCCATAGTGGATGTGGACGGAAATGATGGCGGGAAATTGGAGATCATGCTCTCGCAGGACGACCTACCCACAAATACCCTCATATGTGTCAACGGAGAGGATGGTTCTATACTCTGGAGCATGGGGGGCTTCTCGACAGATGTCCACTCGCCCTTTGCGGCTGATATAGATCTCGATGGATGCATTGAGATAGTTTTTGGTCTTCAGGACGCGATGCCCGATAGTAGCCGGATCTTCGCTATAGATGATCCTAATAATACGCAAGGCTGTAGCCCTTTATATGAAGGGGAAAAGGAAGAAGATATCATGAAGGAGAAGATTCTCCTAGAGCCGAGGGGCAAAGGCATCTATCTTTTCATGCCAGCAACTTTCCATATCTCTCTCACTCTATACGACGCCTCAGGCAGGCTCATCCAGAACCTGTATAACGGCGTTCTCACCCAAGGGGCCCACACATTCAACCCAGGGCGCGGTGGCCTTGAGCTAACCAAGGGCGTTTGCTTTGCGGTGCTGAAGTATCAAGGAGGAACAAAAGTGCTCAAGGTGATTGAGTAAAAACGCGAACCATATTGTGCCAGTAACCACCCGGCCGGATAAAACCCTCGCACCTCCCGGTCTGGCCGGGGGTTTATTTACGCTTTGAGCCTCCCCAAGGCCTTGGTTATTCTGTTCAGGCCCTCCTTTATCTCCTCTTCCGTGACATCCAGGTGGGGCCTGAAGCGAACCCCGAGCTTGCCGCAGATGAGGCACAGAAGCCCCTCGTCGTATAGGGCTTGCCATATCTTTCCCTGAAGCTCAGGGGTTGCCGCATCAAAGGCCAAAAGGAGGCCGCGCCCCCGCGGGTTGTTTATTAGGCCGGGGAACATGTCCGCGAGGTTTCTGATGCCATCAAGGAGCTTCTCGCCCATCGCGGCCGCGTTCTCGGTCAGGTTCTCCTCCTCTATGATCTCAAGGATCCTCTGGGAGCGAACCATGTCAACTAGGTTGCCCCCCCATGTGGAATTGAGCCTGCTCTTGCTCTCTGGGAGTGGCGCAAAGGTATTTTCCTTTACCCGTGACAATTTTTCGCTCCTCGCCATCATCCCGCCGAGCTGGACCTTCTTGCCGAAAGCTATCATGTCCGGGGTCGCCTCTGGCGGGAAATGCTGAAAACACCACATTTTGCCCGTTGTCCCGAGGCCTGTCTGAACCTCATCATATATGAGCATTATGTCGTTCTCGTCAGCTATCCTCCTCAGAGCCACCAGGAATTCGGGCCTGAAGTGGTTGTCACCCCCCTCAGCCTGGATTGGCTCTATTATTATGGCCGCGATATCGTGCGGGTGCTCCTTCAGTATGGCGTTTATCTCGGCAAGGGCCTGATCCTCTTTGCGCTTGACCTCCTCAAGGCTCTCTTCGGTCAATGGGAACCTGATTTTTGGGTTTTTAACCCTGAACCAGTCAAATTTCGGGAAATACTTGTATTTCCTGGGATCCGCTGTGTGGGTCAAAGACAAGGTGTAGCCTGTTCTGCCGTGGAAGCCTTCATCAAAGCCTATAACCCTTGTGCCCAGGGGACGAGGTTCCTCCTGTGGATCGTTCTTTATGAGGCCCTTGGCCATGTTCAGCCTTACCTTCCAGTCAAAGGAGGCCTTCAGGGCATTTTCAACCCCGAGAGCGCCCCCTTCAATGAAGAACAGGTGGCAAAACCCCTCTGGGACAGCAACCCTGCGGAATGTCTCAACGAACTCAGCCATCTCGAGGGGCCACATGTCAGACAGGGATGGTTTTTGAACCCCAGCCCAAGCTAGCCGCTCCATGAAAGCCTTGTCCAGAAGCTTCGGGTGGTCGTAAGAAACGGCTGATGTGGCGAAGAATGACTTGAAATCCAGGAATTCCCTTCCAGAACCAGCATCATATAGCCAAGAGCCATGGCTACGCCTTATGTCCGGAATAATGTTGGTCCAGAGGTCATCTTGCAGGCCAGCGATCCCATTAGCGGGGTCGCCAACGATGGCCCTGTGAACCCTGTCTTTAAGGTTTGTCTTGGTATGCATAATAACCTCCACTACTCTCCGCGAATGCGGAGCAGTTTCATATTATCCAGCATCCACGCTTGTTGTTTCAACTACGCATGCATGGATTATAATCTTCAGGATGTTCAGCATAGAGCGAGCTGGGGATTTTGTCGGCCAGGAGGTCCTCATCAGGGGCTGGGTTGCTAATTTCCGCTCCTCTGGCAAGATCCACTTTCTAATAGTAAGGGACGGGACCGGTTTTATGCAGTGCGTCCTGGTCAAAGGCGAGGTGCCGGATGAGGATTTTGAGATAGCGGAAAGCCTTGGGCTCGAGAGCTCGGTTGAAATAAGAGGCACAATAAGAGAGGATAAACGAGCGCCGGGCGGCTACGAGATGACCGTGAGGAACCTCAGGGTCGTCTCCCCTTCCTTTGAGTATCCAATATCAAAGAAGGAGCACGGGGTCGCGTTCCTCATGCCCCTTAGGCACCTTTGGGTTCGCTCCAGAAAACAGTGGGCGCTTCTCCGGATAAGGGCAGAGGTTGAGAGAGCCATATCCGATTGGCTGGATGGCCACGGCTTCGTCCGCTTTGACGCGCCAATACTGACGCCATCAGCGTGCGAGGGAACATCAACCCTGTTTCCGGTTGATTACTTTGGCGAACGGGCTTACCTCTCTCAGTCCGGCCAGCTGTATCAGGAGGTTGGAGCATACGCTTTCGGAAAGGTCTATTGCGCTGGGCCAACATTCCGGGCGGAGAAATCAAAGACCAGGAGGCACTTGACCGAGTTCTGGATGATTGAGCCCGAGGTCGCGTGGGCAGGGCTTGAGGACATAATTCTGATAATGGAGGAAATGGTCGTCTATATCGTGGAGAGGGTTATGGAGAAACGCAAGCTGGAGCTGAGCGTGCTTGAGAGGGACACGAAGCCCCTTGAGGCAGTCAAAAGGCCTTTCCCCCGCATAACCTTCAGGGAGGCATGGGAGATAGTGGGAAAGGCAGGCAAGCCCGTTAAACCAGATGAGGATTTCGGCGCTGATGAAGAGGCTATAATATCCCTGGCCTTTGATAGGCCTGTTTTCATCACCCATTATCCGGCCGCGATAAAGCCATTTTACATGAAGCGCGATCCGGATGACCCTTCTGTTGTGCTCAACACTGACCTCTACGCGCCGGAGGGCCGCGGAGAGATAATAGGAGGGTCTCAGCGCGAGGATGACCCTGATGCCCTTCTCGAGCGCATGAAGGCCATGAACATGCCCATAGAGGATTACCAGTGGTATCTTGACATAAGGCGCTACGGAAGGGTTCCAACCGCGGGGTTCGGCCTCGGCTTGGAGAGGACCGTTGCCTGGATAGCGGGCGTTCACCACATCCGGGAGGCGATACCCTTCCCGAGGATGTTGGAAAGGATCTATCCGTGATATGAAGGTCTTCGTTGTTCTCTGCACCATACCGCCGGATAAGGCGGAAGCCCTCGCAAAATCCCTCGTTGAGAACCACCTGGCCGCGTGCGTCAACATCATCCCCTCGGTGAAATCCTTTTACCGCTGGGAGGGCAATCTGTGCGAGGACACAGAGGCCCTTCTCGTGATAAAAACGACAGAAGAAGCGTTCCCGGCCCTCTTGGAATTCACCAAGGCCAATCACCCGTATAGCGTCCCTGAGATAATCGCCCTGTCCGTCTCAGAAGGGAATCCGGATTACCTGGGGTGGGTGGAGAGGTCCGTGAGGGGCCAAACGCAAGGGTGATCACCCTGCACCACGATCCCGGACAGCTCAGGCCGTTATCAGGGAGCTGGATATTGGGGAGCCAAAGATTGAACGAGCTTGATCCTAAGGTTTAACCTATGCATCTGGATTAGCTAGGGAGGTTTTGACATGATCTTTAATATAGCTATGGTTTTGCTCTCATCAGGAGGGAGCAACGCTACGGTATGGATAAACCCATGCGGCGAGGGGGGCCAGACAGTGAAGGTCGTCCTCGGAAGCGGCAAGGGCGGGACGGTCGTCGCATACTCTGATGATTTCATGCGCTCATGGGACCAGACCCACCTATACAGAGCCCTTCAGTGGCTCAACGCCAACCTGGGCTATACCTTCACTTACTACTGGTCAAATTGCTCTGGTCAGTATGTCTCCTTCCTGAACGACATGTGGAACAACGGGCCGTGGGACTTGGTCGCTGTTGACCACCCCGCTTGCTACGAGTTCGGTTGGGATGCCTGGGACGACATGTATAACTGGGTAAATGCGGGAGGCAAGCTCGTCTTCTCCGAGTTTGACCTTGACGGTGACCAACAGGGGTCTTATCAGCAGCTCTGGAACCTGCTCGGCGCTCAGGGTCCCTATACTGACTTGGGCTATGCTTATGACATATACCTTTGGGATTTCACTCATCCCTTGACTAACTACACTGGCCCCGGAGGCCCGAACCCTCTACCATCAGTCTACACTGGCTACTGGGATGATTGGTGGGACGATGGCGACGGAACCTACAAGTATTCCCTACCAGGGGATACCGTTGCTCTCCTGGGCGGACTTACCCCCACTTACCAGAACGGCCAGGCCCTCATAACGGTGAAAGGCCCAGCCGGCTCGTGGCCGTGCAATACAGTGCTATTCTCAATACTCCTTGCAGAATGGCAGGATGGCGCGGATACCGACGGGGATGGCATGAACGACGCGGTTGAGCTCTGGCGCAACGCTATATGGGCTGTTAGGGAGGGATGCCGGTCCCTCGTCCAAGACGAAACCATGCCAGCCGCTCCTGAACCCGGCAGGCTCATAGTTAGGGCAGGAGAGATATTCTGGACAGGCCAAGCCCCAGTTGAATGTTCGGCCTATGATCCGCTGGGTAGGCTCGGCTGGCAGGGAACCCTTGAGCCAGGAAGGGGCCTCAGATTAGCTGATGGTCTCTGGTTCGTAATGGCAGAGGGCCAGTTGGTCAAGGTTTTTGCAAAGTGAGGATTCGCTCACCCGACCCACGGCCTCAGATGAACAAAGGCCCATTTCCCAACCGACCATAACTGACCGAAAACAGGGTGTTTTTCGCGCTTTTCCGTTATGGAGTAAAAGCTTGGAAGCCTGCATGAATAAATAAGCGGCGGACGGGATTTGAACCCGCGACCCTCAGCTTGGGAAGCTGACGCTCTACCTGCTGAGCTACCGCCGCGAGTGGAGCCGAGGGGATTCGAACCCCTGGCCTCTGGAGTGCGATTCCAGCGCTCTCCCACCTGAGCTACGGCCCCAGGGAGAAAATTTTATTGCAATCCCGCATCCGCTTGCAACTTGAAACGGGCCGGATGATGAATATATAATTTCTGGCCCCTCCGGGAGGTGAGCATGAACATAAGGGGATATGATGTTATAGAGCTGGCTTCCTTTGCCCAGGATAAGCTGGGGGATAGGTGGGGGGAACTCTTCGGGAACGCTGGATTACCCCTGAGCCCTCAGCCGAACAGTTGGTATCCGCTTTTGGCTTTTTGCATGGTGCTTGAGGAGATGGAGAGGGCCCTGGGCGCGAATTTCGGAACAGTTGCCTGGGAGATGGGGAGGTTCTCGGTTGACAGGGCCTCAAGGGGCCCGCACAGGCTCCTGTTTTTCTTCGCTAGTCCACTTTTCATAATAAAGAGGACAAACGCGCTCTGGGGTTTTTATCACGATTTCGGCAAGGTTGTCGTGATCCCAGATGGGGCAAACGCGGCGCGTTTCTGCATCACGGGATGCCCTGATCTCCCAGAGATATACAGGCACAATGTAGCCGGATGGGTTGAAAGGGCGCTTGAGCTCGCGGGAGGCAAGGATATTAAGGTGGAGATATTGCCTAGGGAAAGCGATATCCTTCCCTTCCACGCCAGCTGGTAGCTGTTGAGGACCTCATCCTCTCCCAGCGTATAGCCCCTTCTTGAGTATGTATTCCCTAACAGGCTCAGGAACCATGAACCTTATGCTCATCCCTCGCTTTACTCTTTCCCTTATCTCCGAGGAAGAAAGCTCAACAACCCTGTTGGGAACGAATGTGGCGTGCTGGGCAAGGGCATGGGTTATTGGGGTCTTTATCGCCCTCGCGAGAACAGCGACCCTCGCCAGCTTAAACAATCGCTCAGGTTTGTGCCACGACGGCAGGTTCGCGAACTCATCGGTCCCCACTAGGAAGGTGACTTCATCCTCCTCGTGCATCTCCTTTCTCAGAGCCTCAAGTATGTCAACTGTGTAGCTTTTCGGAAGGGCGAGACGCCTTTCAAGGTCAGAGACCTCAAGAAGGCCGTTGTCCTGGCCTATCCCCAGACGGATCATCTCAAGCCTGTCCTCGTATGAGGCCTCGGTCCCCTTGTGTGGAGGATGGAACGAGGGGAGGAAGACGAGTCTGTCTAACCCAAGCCTTTCCAGGACATCCTGTGCGACTATGAGATGGCCCATGTGAATAGGGTCAAACCTACCACCGAAGATGCCTATCTTCATTGTTTTCTCGCGAGGATCTGATTTCTCAGGATTACTGCCTCTGACTTTATCTCGCCGTTAGCATCAGAGGATTCTATCTCTCCAAGAACCGATAGCGCCTCATCATCCCTGTATAGGAAATATAGGGCCCTTGCTTTGAAGAGCTTTGCCTGCCAGACAAGAGGGCTCTCCGGAAATTCCTGGATGCAAAGATCCGCGTAGTGGAGCTCTGCCTCATATTTCATAAGGTTCTCGTAGACCCTTATTGCCATAATGGCCTTGGTGGCCATCCTGTCCCTTGCTTCCGAAAGGAGCGCCTTTGCCTCTGGGGCCTTTTCGTGATCCGGATACTTACTGAGAAAGGTTTCCAAGATAGAAATTGCTTCCTCGGTTGTTTTGCTCTGATCCCGGTATACCGGCGGAGCCTCCTTTAGGTATGCTCTTGCCAGGCCTATGTATGCGAGCGGGGCAAAATCCCCAGATGAGGCATGCTTTATTACCCACTCAAATGCCCCTTTTGCTTCGGTAAACTGCCCCGTCATCAGAAAGCACATCCCTAGATAATACTCCGCGTCGTCCGTGTAAGCGTGTAACCCATCTCTCTGGGATTGAGCAACGGACTGGAAGATCTGAGCGGCTTTGGCATACTGACCGTTCTCGTAGAGGGACATGGCCTCAGCGAACCGTTCTTCTATGTTAATAGGTACCTCAACTGGTGAGGTCTTTGGCTTGCATGTCGCGGAAAGCGCAAGGATTGATATGATCGGGGTTATCCATGCGATCGGCCTCGGATTGAGATCAGGGATCATAGGTATCTATTTTATCCCCATTCCCTCAAGATACTTCTCTATCTTCTCAGCCTCGGTGGGGTTTCCCTGTGCCCTGAATACCCTCGCTGATTCCTTGAGCCTTTCTATGCCCTTGTCCTTGTATGAGGGGGACTGATTTCCCAGCTCAAGGTAGCTTAGGCCAGCGAGCTTCAGGGCATTTGGCTTCATGGGTGAGGCCGGGAAGTATGATACGAAACCCTCCATGGTTGAAGCGGATCTGGCGTAGTCTCCGGCGAAGTAATACGAGGCCCCCAGATAAAAGTATGCGTTCTCGGCGTCCTCGCCGGAGCCGCAACCCGAGACATAGCGCGAGAGAGCGGAAACGGCGTTCGCGTAATCCTTCGCCTGGAAGTAAATGTATCCAGCATTGAAAACAGCCCTGCAGGCCTTCGGATCCCCTGGGTTCTTGTCCGCAAACTCAAGGAACAACTGCGCGCTCTTGGCGTAGTCCCCTTGGTTGTAAGCGGCCGCGGCCTGCTGAAAAGCGGCATCCTGGGAAAGCCCGGGGGTCTTAAACGAGAGCCCCTCCGCCGCATCGGGGTGCTCGTTGATTATGGCCGAGAGCTTCTTTTTCGCGCCATCAACCAAGTCCTTCTGGCTCTCGTCCTGGCCGAACCTGTAGATTATCTCGTCAAGGACCTTGAGTGCTTCACGCCACTGATTCATCTTTATGTAGCAGTTTGCCAGAAGGTTCATCACCTTCGCTATGTCTTCCCCAGCTGGATACTGGACTATATACTGCCTGAATATTTCAGCGGCCTTCGTGTAGCTCCCCTGATCAGCGAAGGCCTGGCCAATAAGGGCAAGACCCTTTCCGGATCGCTCGTCCTCAGGGACATCCCTCGCCATCCTGAGGAACCTGGGCATGGCCTTAGCGAGATTCCCCTTATTGTGCGCTTCAACAGCGGGGACCCAGAGAAAGACCTCAACCATGAGGGGATGAGTTATCCTGAAGGATGTGTCCCCAACGATGTAGTCTCCGAACTTGACCGATACCCGAGCCATTGATTCCAGGGCTTGATCCTTCAGGTATGGATATGTATTGAGGACATCCTCGTATGCGGTCATCGCGGCTTTGTAGCTCCCCTTTGATGCCTCTGCCTCAGCGAGTAGGAGCCTCGCCTCGCCCGCTTTCGGATGCGTGGGGAACTCGGAAATAAACCCATTCAGGAGCGCGACTGCCTTCTCATAGTTCCCGCCATTGAGGGCCGCCTTCCCACCGAGGATGTAAGCATCCGCTCTTTTCTCGTATCCCCGGAAATGCAGGCTGTCCTTGAGTATCGTCTCCACATCGGTTATCGTCTGAGGGTAGTCGCCCTTCGCATATGCTGATAGGGCTTTGAAATAATAAGCGTCTCGCCAGTATTCCAGGTAATCCCTGTAATCATCCGTTATCCTTGAAAAATACCTGTATGCCTCGGGATACTTTCCGAGGTTGAAGGAGGATATGCCGTTCCCCATCAATGTCATTATGTGGGTTTTGGGGTCAGATGGAGCGTAAAGGTCGGCCTGTTTCAGCATCTTCAGGGCATCAGAGTATCTCCCGAGGCCGATATAGCACCACGCCATGCCTATGTAGCCTATCATCTTGTAGTCGGATTTCTCAGCGCCCTTGAGTATGGCGTTATACTTGTTGAAAGCGGCTTCATAGCGCTCAGAGTAATAAAGGTCCTCAGCATCGGAAACGACGGAGATATACGAGCTGAAGGCCTCCCTAAAGGGCCTCATATAGCCCTCTATGGTCATCTTCTCTCGCTGGGCCAAGGTGGCTAAAGCGAAAAGAATTCCAAATGTCATGCTGAGATTATAAGAGCCAGACGCGGCGATCTTCAACCACATCGGCCCGGATTCGGCCTTTGGATTAGAATATGGGCCACCTCCTATGAGGGGTATGAAAGGAGACGGTGCGTGATGATCGCGATCACTAGGGAGGGCCGTGAGCATATAGGTAGAGCTGTGAGCTCATAATTCGCAAATACCGGTTGATCTCCTAATATAAACAGGGGGCTAAGGTGCCGGAAATCCGGAAAGTTCTCTGGGGAGGATCCAAGCTTGAAAAGCTCCTCGCTTATGTCTTAAAATATGCGGGTCATGGAGAAAAAGATGATTAATAGGGCTTTTATAGGGTATTGTCTTGGGTTTGTTTTCCTGTTGCCGGCTAGCCTCTTGGCCAAGCCCGGGGTCAACTTCAAAATGCAGATGTTCGTCGATCCGAACGGATACCTCTCGCGCGGAATAGATGCCGCGCAGCTTGAGAAGAACAAGGAAATAGTCTTCAAGCGCTTCCAGAAGAACTTCCAGGACCCGAATATAGATGTCCCTGCGGCCTACAGGCTGGACATAACGAGGGCCCAATTCTTCAGATACTTCACCCACGAGGACAACGGTTTCCTCCACATAGAAGATGATACCATGAGATCAAAGGCCGCATACACCATTGACCTGGTAGTGGGTGAGGATCAGAACGGGCTCCTGGCAGGAATATGGCTCATCAACAACGCAACGGGGGCAATTTACCGTCGCAACAAGGCTACCATAAACAAGAAGGATATACGCAATGTCATACAAGCCCTTCTCCAGATGGTTGATGATCTCTACAAGGAGTTCAGCAAGTCCAAGGCAAAGAAGCTAAGCGAGACCGAGAGCATTTCCCAGATCATAGAGAGGACAGAGACCCCAACGGAGGCCCAGGTCATGGTTTCAGTGGATACCGCGTCCATGTCCCACGATAGAACTGTCTCCATCACGATTAGTAGCATCCGAAATGTCTATGACAGGCCTGTTTTTCAGTATCTCGGGGAATCCATGCGTCTGGCAGTGAGGCTCAAGGAGGGTTCCCCAGGAAACATCGTCTCGGGCGAACCATCTGATAGGTCAAACTGGCGCTGGGACTATGTAAAGGCCGGGACAGCGACATTTCAGTATAAGCTTCCGGATCCGAGCGCTTTCTCTGCCGGAAAGAACCCGCTCAAAGCCGCGTATGAGGTGGCGGCGGTTGACTATCTGGATGGCAAGGTCAGGGATGACAAGAAGATAACCATATTCGGCCCGGACACATTCCTGATTAGGGCTGATTACGCCTGGCGGGTCTCATCCACCTGGAATTTCAGGTCAAAGAATATAAACATGACCCTTTCGTTTGACTATGAGCTTCACTACATGATGAACTGTCGCGACTATCTCATAAATGATTTCTTCCACAAGGCCATGAATGCAAAGGACGCTTGGTGGTACTCGGGGAATCTCGTAAAAATGAAATACGAACCCCTCAAGGAGAAAGGCACGGTATCAGGCTTCAAGTATACTGACTGCGGGCTTCTTGACCCTTGGAACCTATCAGATCCCACGGTTGACACAATATATGTAATTGGGCTCCCGGTTGGCGAGGACCCCAGCCGCGTCCAGATAATAAACCTGTGCTTCTATTTCGGAGGGGCATACGCGAAGAACGCGGTTGATGACGCTGTTGATGTATTTGACCTCTTCAACGCCAGGGTTGTGGGAGACAGAATAGCTTCTGGGTTCGTGGACATCCCCGCAAAGATACCCTGGATGATAGACATAAGCCAGGCACAGCTCGCTAGCTTTCAGCCATTCACAAACACATACTCAGCATCCTACACCTTCTCAAACTACAACTGCGGCCAGGAGCAGGTTGATGTGACTGTGACGCAGAAATTCACCCCCGTTTTTGAGTTCTCATGCATAGCCACTAGGGAAGAGACTCAGGGGGGTGAGGGCAAATAGAGGCTCGTCCCAAAGGAAGCCTCTAGAACCCTTGGGCTGTCCTGAACGAATAAACCGGGTTCCCGCGCCCATACGGCCAACCCGCATCTACCATGAGATTCGGAAACTTGAAGACCTTCGTGAGGCCCAGACGGAGGCCGATGCCAATGTCCCACGCGAAATCCCCGTCCCCAAAGTCTATGTCCCCCCCATCCCAGAAGAATGTTATCCCCGGCACAAAGAACTGGAAAACCTCCGGGCCTATTAGCCTGAGCTCGGACTGAACGAGCAGTTTCTCCTTGCCGGACAGCCAGAAAGCTGGCCATCCTCTGAGGCCTGATGTGCCTCCCAACTCATATGAAGTGAGGCCTGGTTGTCCGCTCATCCTTCCAGAGCAAAGCGAAACAGCTATCACTGATTGAGGATGAGGCTTAAGGTATGCCTTGGTGGTAAATTCTGCCTTGGTCATTTCCCGACCGCTCACGCGGCTATACTGCACCGAAGGCCTCATATCCCAAAACACTCGCTCCCCGAGATGCCAACCAACCATAAGCCCGGCCTCACAACCCCATCCCTCCGTGTATATCCAGGCCCCTAGGCTGAGAGTTGGTCCAAGCAAGAAATCCTCATCATACCCAAAGCCATCCAGCCTGGTTGTCTTGCAATAGTTCCTTCTCTCGTAGGCAAACCCAACGCCCACCCCACTCATCAGAACAGTATCCCTGCCCCTCCTCTCCCAGTATTTGAGATCGAGGAACGGGGCCGCGATAGCGTTCTCCATCAGGTTTTTTGATACCCTCAGGCCTGCCCAATGAATGCAGAAGTCCTCTGAATCAACAGGGCTACCCTCAACATAAACCTTTAGTCTGCTTGAATCCAGGGAGCCGGAGAGGCCCCATGCCCATCTCTCTCCAACAGTTCTGAATGGTTTCCCGATCCCAGCGCTCGCCAGCTGGCCATCGGTCCTTATCTGGGCCGAGAGACCCATCTCAAGGCCTCTGGATAGGAAGTCCATGTCCCTGTAGCAGACCTCCCAATAGTTCCTCTCGTAGTCCTTCTGATACAGAGCCGAGACCTCCTTTGCCATCCCCAGGAAGTTGTGTTCCATAAGTCCGAGACCAAACCTCTGTAAGCCCCCTTCCCTTGAGAGATCGAGGTAAAACGAGCTTGACCAGAGGTCCCATGTCCCAACCCAGACGATTGAGGTATCCCCTTCTCTGAGCCTCTCCAGCCAGACCCTGCTGAAAAGCCCGGTTCCTCTCAGTCTACGCTCGTTCTCCTCCATGATCTCCGCGGTGATTATATCGCCTTCCTTGAATGTCAGAAGACCCCTTATTGTATTTTCGGCAGTGGCAATGTGAAGCCAAGAGATGAGGTTGCCGGGGAAGCCCCTTGTCTCGTAGATGTCGTGGGTCTGGATCTCTATTTGGTGAACCTGGAAGGCTCCGGGATCAGGCGAGGACAAAAACCACAACATCAATATTCGCATACGGAATAACCTTTTGCGAGATACACATTATAATGCCTCAACCCTCTGCATTCAAGGATGAGTTCCGCGCTTGAAAACCCCTCAGGCTCACCCACGAATATGAAGTCCTCTCCGGGCCCTGGGGGATAGACGAGGGTTATCTGGTTCTGTCTTCCGGATGGGTTTGCAACCCTTACTGTCGGGTTTCCGGGAAGGTAAAACGAGAGCTCAGATGCCTCCTGATACCGGGACGCGGCGAGGCTCAATTCGGGATAGGCCTCCCTCACAGATTGAACGCACATGGCCAGCTCCTTCCATCCCCTCGCCCTTTCGGTGGGATCCCCCTTTATCCGCAAGAAGGGATGAACAGCCTGGATATATGCGATTCCCACGAGTGCCAGGCCGAACACGACTGAAGCCTTCCAGGCCCACCCTTTGGTTGATGTTCCGAGTCCAAGAACCCCTAAAACCACTAGGCTCATGTAAGCGGGAGCGGCCCAGTTTGCCTCTGCATGCCCCCTGAGGCTGGCGGCCCAGAAGAAGAGGAACGGAGCCCAGAACGAGAAGATGAGAGCCAGGATGCTGGGTTCCCTGAATTTCCGGGCGGCCCTTATTGTGCCCCATAGAAGAAAAACGAAGGGAAAAACGCTGTTCACGAGAGCCGCGTCAAGGATGTATTTAAGAGGCCCCGAGGGATTGAAGCCCTTTCCGAGGCCGTGGCCCAGCTGAAAAGCGAAAGAGACCCAGCCGTGCACCGCGTTCCAGATTATGTTTGGGAGGAAGATGGCGAGGCTGACACCGAGACCCAGCCACCACTGTGGTTTTATGAGGAATCTTCTATCTGTGAACAGATAAGCCAAGGGAACCGTTAGAAGAAATACCCCGCTATATTTTGAAAGCATAGCACCGCCTAGAGCTATACCATAGATCAACCACCAGCCTGGCCTTTTCAGGGCCTTTATCCCTGAGAGAAGCCCCAGTGTCCAGAAGAAAACGAGAGGGACATCCGGAACAGCCAGAAGCCCCCCTATGCCGAGCATGAGAGCGGATGTCCCGGCCAAAAGCCCGTGAAACCCCTGGCGATCCTCTGATAGGTCTCTTATCAACAGATATATCAATAACCCGGCGCACCCGGATAGGAGGATAAAGAGCGATCTTACCCCCAAGTGGGAATTGCCAAGGAATATGGTCCCCCCCTTAACCAGCCACCCGACCATTGGCGGATGATCAAAATAACCAAAGGCCAAACCCCTTGACCAGACCCAGTAGTATGCCTCGTCCGGAAGAAGCGGATAAAGGTGCGCCACGGCTAGCCTGATAGCCGCGAGAATTAGTGTGAAAATGATGGCTTGGCGCAATGCTTCAAAAATCCGTTCGGCCGAAGATTATAGGGTCTCGGTTTCCGGCTCTTCAATCAGCATCCTTCTTTGAACCAGGATCGCTCCCCGGTTTAAAATCTCAGCCTGATGCGATGGAGTAAGGCTTTCATCCACACCCTCAAAGAAACCCCCTCTGAGGCGGAGACCCGTAGCCACCAGCTCCTTCTCAGGGGAGGGTTCATCAAGCAGATAGCCTCAGGGGTCTACGCTTTTCTGCCTCTTGGCTGGCGCGTGATAAAGAAGATATATAGGATAATTCAGGAGGAGATGGACAAGATAGGCGGCCAAGAGATATTCATGCCATCCCTCAACCCAGCCTCTTTGTGGCAGGAATCCGGGCGCTGGGATGCTTTCGGGCCCGACATGTTCAGGCTAAAGGACAGAAAGGAAAGGGACTATGTTCTGGCCCCAACTCACGAGGAGGTTATATCGGAGATAGCTCGCAAGCACATAAAGTCCCACAGGGACCTTCCTCAGATATGGTATCAGGTCCAGAACAAGTTCAGGGATGAGCCAAGGCCACGAGGCGGATTGCTCAGGGTGCGAGAGTTTCTAATGAAGGACAGCTACACCCTTGACGCTACATGGGAGGGGCTTGATCACGCCTACGAGCTCCATCGCCAGGCATACCGGGCAATCTTCACCCGCTGCGGCCTACCTTTTGTGGAGGTCCTCGCATCCTCCGGTGTCATGGGCGGGACAGGATCAGAGGAGTTCATGGTTCTCTCCGAATCCGGAGAGGACACAATAGCCCTCTGCGATTCCTGCGGATATTCGGCCAATCTTGATGTGGCAACCGGAATTCCGGTTCCCGAAAAACCCAATAGCCCCTACAGAAACAGGGAGAAGGTTCATACCCCTAATGTGAGAACAGCGGAGGAGGTAGCGGGATTTCTCGGAATAGAAACCAACCTGATAATAAAGACCCTTGTCTATTATGTGGGAGATGTGCCGTATGTTGTCCTGGTAAGAGGGGATCAGGAGCTCTCAGAACCGAAGCTGGCTAAGGAGCTGGGAGGAACGCCCCTTCTTGGTCTTCCGGAGGAGATAAGGGAGATATTCGGAGCTGAGATCGGTTTTGTCGGGCCTATTGGGATAAAAGGCAAAATCGGAGGGGTTATAGCTGACGAAAGCGTGAGGGGCGTTGAGCGCGGGGTTGTCGGAGCTAACGAGAACGATCATCACATCGTAGGCGTTAGCCCTCTTGTGGATTTTGCCGTTGACAGGTTTGCCGATCTGCGGGCTGTCAAGGATGGGGATAGGTGCAGGTGCGGGGGAAACCTCAGACTGAGAACCGCCATAGAGATAGGCCACATCTTCAAGCTCGGCACGAGATACTCCGAGACCATGGGGGTTGTGTTCACGGACAGGGATGGCTCCTTGAAGCCCGTGATAATGGGCTCATACGGGATAGGCCTCGGAAGGATAATGACAGCTGCCGCGGATGCTTTTGCTGACGAACGGGGTCTCAGCTGGCCGAGGGCCATAGCGCCTCATGAGCTCGTCGTGCTGAACATAGCCGGAGACAAGTTTATCCGGGAAGCAGAGGAGCTTTATAATATGCTAAAGAAAGAGGGCGTAGATGTTATACTGGACGACAGGGATGAGACGCCTGGATTCAAGTTCAGGGATGCGGAGCTCATAGGTTTTCCCTTGCTTTTGGTCGTAGGAGAGAGAAAGATGAGGGAGGGGAAGGTTGAGGTTCAGGTCAGAAGAACTGGGGAGAGGTTTGATTTCAGTTTTGGAGAGGTCGTGAAAGGGATAAAGGGGCTAATGGGGAGGATACCTTGATGGAACTGGAAAGCATCATTGAGAGGATGGCAGAGGAACAGGGGCTAGTCCTGGTTGCCGTGGAGCAAGGACCAGGCTTTCTCAGGGTATTTGTTGACGGGGATCGCGGCGTGAGCGTGGAGGAATGCGCGGCGCTCTCCAGACGACTTGAAAGGTTTCTGGATAAGGGTTATCCCATTCAAGGGCCGTATACCCTTGAGGTTTCTTCTCCTGGACTGGACCGGGAATTGAAAACCAGGAGGGAGATGGTTTGGGCCATAGGAAAGAGGGTAAGGGCCGTCACTCGGGGAGGACGAGTCCTCTCGGGAAGGCTCATATCGGTCTCAGACGAGGAGATAAACCTTGAGGGAGAGGTTCTAAGCGTGAGAGACCTTGCCAGATTAAACCTGGCGGAGGTGGACACATGAAACTGCCCCTATTGGACTTTATAGCGGAGATACACACGAAGAGAAGGCTATCAAGGGAGCTTGTCGTTGCGGTTCTCAGGGATTCCATAGTCAAAGCCCTTTCTAGGAACCACCCTGGTTGCAATATCGTGGTGGACATAGACCTGAAAAAGGGGGCGATAGACATCCGGGTAGAGAAGAAGGTTGTTGAGGATGTTGAGAAAGCTACCCTTGAATTCAGACTTGCCCAGGATGAATCAGAGGAACCAAAGGAACCATGTTTCATTTCCCTTGAGGAAGCAAGGGCCTACTCGGAGAGCGCCATACCAGGCGGAACGGTTCAGATACCCATTCCCTTTGAGTCCCTTGACCGCTCAACCGTTTACCGGATAAAGAACATCTTCACACAGCGGATAAGGGAGGCAGTGAAATACAATGTGTTCAAGGAGTTCCAGTCAAGGGTAGGGGAGCTGGAGATAGTTGACATCCAGAAGGTTGATCCGAAACAGGGGGTCTTCGTCACCCTCAGGCCCAAACTGGGCGCGGTGGTGCGCGCTGAAGGCATTATTCCCCCAGAGGAACAGATACCGGGCGAGCGCTACAGGCAAGGAACAAGCATGAAAGCCCTCATCCTCTCTGTCGGCGGAGATGACGAGAGTAAACGAGGCCAGATAATTCTCTCAAGGGCCCACAACGACTTCCTCAGGAGGTTTCTGGAGCAGGAGATAAACGAGATAATGGAGGGAATGATAGAGATAAAGGCTGTCGCCAGGATACCCGGCAAGCGCTCAAAGGTAGCGGTAAGGTCAAAGGACCCCATGATGGACCCAGTGGGGACCTGCGTTGGGCACAAGGGAACCAGAATATCCAAGGTAATCAAAGCCATAGGAGGGGAAAAGATAGATGTGATAAAATGGGAGCCAGATACCATACGCTTGGCTTTTAACGCGCTTTCCCCTATTGTCCCGATAACGGTCTATCCGGAAGAGGATAGGATAGTGGCCGTTGTTGAGGACGAGGATGTTGAGTCCGCTAAGGGCGAGGAGGGGGCGAATGTCAAGCTGGCTTCTGGCCTGGTGGGCAAGAGGGTAGACATAATAACACGGCGGGATTATAAGCCCGTCCCAGGTGTTGTAACTCTCATAGACCTGGAGAAAAAGCTTCCGAAGAATGTGCTTTCGGCCATGAGGAACCGGGGCCTCACTTCATTCACCTCGATCCCAACCCTCGCGCAGTTGCATTCGGTTGTTGGGTTGGACGAGAAGAGCTCCCTAAAGATCCTGGAGGTCATAGAGAGCATCCTTGAATCCGGAGAGGAAATAAAGTGACGAAGAGAAAGGGCCCAAAGAGGGTCAAGGAGATAGCTGACGAGCTGGGGCTTTCGGCCTCAGCCGTTATATCTATCCTCGTCGGTCTCGGATACGATGTCAAATCCCCCCAGGGAAAGGTTAACAAGGAAATGGAGGATGCTCTGAGGGAGCGCCTGAGAATGGAACGAGCGGCCATTGCCTCTGATCTTGAACGCAAAAAGAAGATACACGGAACTCACCCCAGCAAGAAACCGGTTGAAGAGAAGCCCACTCCCAGGAGCAGTTTCCAGAAGGGACGCTATTCAGGAGAAAAAAGGAGGGCACGCAAGCGCCAGAAGGAGGCTGAGCGTGTGGAGCGCGCGAGGGTGGCCACAGAAGAGCCATCAGTGCTCGTGCTTCCGGGTGCCCTTTCCGTCGGTGAGCTGTCCTCCATGATGGGACAACCATCGGGTGAGGTAATCCTGAAGCTCATGTCCATGGGCGTTCTCGCTACAGTCAATCAAACTCTTGACCCTGAGACCATAGAGGCCGTAGCGGCTGAGTTCGGAATAAGGGTGGAGTTCGTTGAACCAAAAGCTCCTGAGAGAGAAATGAGCGCGCCCGCTGAGATGACGGAACCAAAGCCCCCGGTTGTCGCTGTTCTCGGACATGTTGACCACGGCAAGACTACCCTTCTTGATTGCATAAGAAAGACCTCCATAGCCGCGGCTGAGGCTGGAGGCATAACTCAGCACATAGGCGCTTATGTTGTGGAGCACGGCGGCTACAGGATAACATTTCTTGATACCCCCGGCCACGCGGCATTCACGACAATAAGAGCAAGAGGCGCTCAGGGCGCAGATATAGTGGTTCTGGTTGTTGCGGCCAACGAGGGCGTCCAGGCACAGACAAGGGAGGCTCTGGCGCACGCCAGGCTTTCCGGTTGTCCGATAATCGTCGCTATAACCAAGATTGACCTTCCGAACGCTGACCCGGAGCGCGTGAAGCGCGAGCTGAGCAAGGAAAACCTCATACCTGAGGATTGGGGAGGGAACACGATAATGGTTCCGGTTTCGGGGAAAACAGGCCAAGGAATTGATACCCTTCTGGACAGCATACTCGTTAAGGCAGAGGAGATGAGGCTTAGAACGACGAGTCAGGGTCCCGCGGAGGCTGTTGTTCTTGAGTCAAAAATGGAAAGAGGCCTGGGCCCTGTGGCTACTGTTCTCGTCAATAAGGGCACCCTGAGGTTGGGCGACCCAGTCGTTGTTGGCACTGTTCACGGAAAGGTAAGGGCCCTTTACAACGAATGGGGCAAGAGGGTCAAGAAGGCTGGGCCATCTGAACCCGTTGTTCTGCAAGGTCTTTCAGAGCTTCCAAAGGCCGGAGATATCCTTCAGGTTGTATCGGATGAGAAGGAGGCGAGATCCATTGCGGAGAAGAGGGCTGTTGCCAAGCGTCACGCGCTTGTAAAGGGCGAGATGAGCCTTCTTCTCCAAAGAATAAAAGGTGAGACAGAGGAGGAAAAACCCAAATTGCGCCTGATCGTAAAGGCAGATGCCCAGGGTTCTCTTGAGGCCGTTTCCAACGCCATCCCAAGCATATCGGTTGAGGATGTGGAGGTTGAGGTTGTATATGCTGGGGTTGGGGTCGTGACGGAAGCAGATGTGGCTCTCGCTGATACCGTGGGAGGTATGGTCGTTGCCTTTTGCACATCCGTTGACGCGGCTGCGAGGGCAAAGGCAAAGGAAACGAGGGTTCCCATAAGGACATACAATGTCATCTACGAACTCCTTGACGATCTCTCCGTTGTGATCAAGGGCATGAGGGAGCCGCAGCTCGCCGAAAGGATTATTGGCTCCGCGAGGGTTCTCAAGACATTCCGGGTATCCGGAGGTTATGTTGCTGGCTGTTTTGTGGAATCTGGCACAATAGCGAGAAGCGCAAAGGTAAGGGTAATAAGGGATGGGGAGAGGATATGGGATGGAGGGGTGGCTTCATTGAAGCATTTCCAGGATGATGTGAAGGAGCTCAGGGAAGGCGAGGAGTGCGGGGTTCGGCTTTCTGGTTTTGACAAGTTCAAGGAGGGGGACATCCTTGAGTTCTACATCCTGGAGGAGATAAGGGAAGGATGAACCGTATTTCGCGTTTTGAAGAAGCCTCCAGGCTCCCCCTTTGAAAAAGAGCATATCCGCATTCCTAAGGACCATAAGTCAAAGGCTCTTTTCTCGGCCCCCGTGTCTGCCAAGGGGCTTTAATGCATCAGGCCTGCCCGAGCTTCCGCTGGGGAATAGGCCAGGCCGAGCGCGAGAGGTTCCCCTCCACCTCTGGCCCATGATCCATCACAAATACATAAAATATAGGAAAGCCCCTTCAGATCTGCGAACGATATGGGAGCCGTCCCGCTTCAGGTGGGCGAGGCCGGAGGATCTTGCAGAAGGCTTTGCTTCCTGGATGAGAGCCAATCCGGTTGGGCTCGGCCCCAATTGGGCATCTTCACTTGAGGTTTCGGTAAGGGCGATAAATTTGGGTTTTCTGCTTGAAGGGGCGCGCTGGCCTTTGGGCTCAAAAATGAGAACCGAGCTCCTCCGCTGGCTCGTTGCCCACGGAAGGCACCTACTAAAAAATCCCGAACCCGATCCTACAAATCACGCTCTCGGGAGGGCTCTGGGGCTTTTTCTCCTCGGGGGGTATCTCAGGGAGCTTGACGAAGCAAAGAGGTGGTTTGAACTGGGCCGAAAAGAATTCAGCGCGAGGTTTCCCAATGCTTTTCTTTCCGATGGCACATATGAGGAGGTTTCGCCCGGTTACGGCGCTTTTGTTCTTGAAATGGGGCTTATATACCTTGCCCTGGCCAGGGAATGGAGGGTTAATTGTCAAAAGATCCCTGAAGTAATCCAGAAAGCCCTCGGTTTCCTGGCGGACATCAGCCATCCCGACGGCAGTCTCCCAATCTTCGGCGATTTTGACGATGGTGGGGTTCTGAGGCCGCGCGAGTCCGATTACCTCGCATATCTATCTGAGCTCGCGAGCTCTCTTGGTATTGAGGTCCCTGAACCCAGGGGCACGACACATTATCAGGAAGGCGGCTTTTTGGTCATGCGAGAGGGGTTACTTCACCTCGTCGCAAGGGTTGATGATGACCCTGACCGTCCAGGGGGCCACACCCACTCAGATCTGGGTTCGTTTGCCCTTTGGATGGGAGAACCCTTGATCGTTGATCCCGGCGTATATCTTTACACAGGCCCGGATTCCATGAGAGAGGCTCTGAGATCCGAAACCGCGCACAACCTCGTCTGGCTTGAGGGGAGACCCATGCACATCCGCGACCCCCAAAGGCCATTTACCCTTGAGGGGAGAAAAAGGGCCCTTTTCTCGGGGTGGGAAAGCGGTGCCTTTGTTCTCAGGCACGACCTCTTCGGCCCTACCGTAGAGAGAAGGTTCGTGTTGACCGAGAACGGACTCATCCTTGAGGATTCCATCTCGGAGCCTGGGCCGTGGTGTGCTGGGTTCACGCTGGCGCCTGATGTCCTTCCGGAGCAAAAAGATGAGGGTTTTACCCTGCGCGGAAAAAATGGAGGGTATGCCCTGATGCTTGAAGAGGGGGGAGGGGAATGGTCTGTTCTGGACGCGTTCTACTGCCCGCGTTACGGGGAGAAGACCGCAACAAAAAGGCTGATCTTTAGGCCGAGGACCATGGGTTGGCGGATAGCCTTCCTTATCAAGTGATCTCGGCGCAACGAAATAGGTCCTTGGCCTCAGAGGGTTTCTCGCTCGGGGTTCAAGAGGCCACGACCTCTTTCGTTCTCCTTGTTCCCACCAGCAATATCGCGGATAGCACCAGCCCGGTTCCGAGCCACTCGGCCGGGCCAAACCTCTCGTCCAGGAAAATGAAACTCCACGCCATAGCGAGGACCACCTCTCCGAGAAGCATGACCGAGGAGACCGTCACTGATATGCCCTTGAGGCTGTATATGTAAAATATGAAAGGGAAAAGCGAGCAGAAGAACCCGAGGTATGCCCCCGCGCTAAGCGTGGCTAACCCGAACGACCTAAACCCAATTAAGGAAAAGGGAAGTGTCAGGGGCGCTGTGAGGACCATGGTCCCAAAGGCTACGGCCAGAACATCCCATCCGGAATCAACGAGCCTCTTTGACAGAACGATGTAAACCGTGTAAACAAGGGCCGCGCCCACGCACATCAGGTCACCCCAAAAACTCCCGGTTGAGGTGAACGAGGGGCTAAGGCCAGTTGAGGCTATTCCTGCCCCAATGAATCCCAGAACCACACCGAAGCCAACCCTGAGCGAAACCCTCTCCTTGAGAAAAATGGGCGCGGCTATTGCAACGAATATCACATAGGTGTTTATGAAGAGCGCGGCCTTTGAGGCGCTCGTCAGGTCCTGGCCGAAGAACTGGAGGGCAAATCCGAGAGCGTTTGAGAGGGCCATTATCCACATCTCCTTCCTCCCGAGAATGTTCCAGGGTATAGGCCTTTTAATAACAGCGAAAAGGGCTATTGCTCCGAAGCCTGCAACGATAAAACGGGTTGCCAGAAGAGGGCCTGGGCTGGTGAACGATAGGGCTTGCTTTATAAAGGGGAAAGAGGTGCTCCAGAGGAACACAGCCAACCCCAAAGAGAGCCTGTATTTCATCTGAGGGATACCGCGCTAGCGGCACCCCCTTCCCATATGAGCCTGTAGAAGCCGGGCCCCGGCAGAGTAATGGTGCTCGTTCCCGGTTCAGCCCGGTGAAGCCTTACGAGACGCCCCGTGGCATCGTAAACCCTTATCTCAACGGAATAGTCAAGGGGGTTTCTCAGGCGCAAAGCCCCATTTCCAATTGTTTGAAAGGCAATAGCGGAAGAAGCGCTGGTCTCCTCGCTCTCAAGACTAAGCTCCGAGCGCATGAGAACCCAGGAATCCGGATCAACGAGGAGGCCCTCCGCGAGAAACCCGGGGATCAGTTTGAATGTATCAGATGGGTATACCATAAAAACAGTATCGCGAACGGTATCGGAAGCGCTGGTTATCATTATCTCAACCGGCATCCTGAACACGGGCCCGTGGTTCTGAACCTGGTTGAACACCAGGGTGAGGGTATCCCCTTTCTGCCACCACTCGTATTTGATCCTAGGATAACCGACATCCTCGCACCACTCACCGAAGAACCAAAGAAGGCAGTTGCCCATGATATACTCCATAGCTCCCCTGAAATCGTCCGTGTCAACAAGGCTGTCCCGGTGGCTCGCGTAGTAGAACCTGAGCCCCTCGTGAAACAGGCTGTCTCCCATCACCCATCTGAGCATCCTTATGACCCATGCACCCTTGTAATACACGGTCGCTCCAGTAAAATAATCCGGATCACGAAGGGGATAAGGGGGCCTGATGCTGTCCTCAAGGAAATACAGGTCCCTTGCCCAGAACCACCTCGCCAGCGCGCTGTCCCTGCCATACATGTGCTCAGTAAACGAGAAATCTGACCACACAGCGAGGCCCTCCGAGAGCCATATCTCTCCCCAAGAGCGCGGGGTCAAGGCGTCTCCCCACCACTGGTGCGCGAGCTCATGCGCGAAAACATACTCCCTGGAAAGATCGCCCGTTATCGTGTGGGAGCCTACCATGATGCAGGTCTGGGTCTCCATCCCTATGGGATCCTCTGTTTCAACGAATGCGGTTTTCTCATCCGGAAAGGGATACTCCCCAAAGCCATCGGAGTAAAACTTCATCATGTCCGGGATGTGCTTAAAGGAAACTTTGGCCTTGGCAGTATCATCGGGAAAGACATAGTAATAAATGGGGATTCCAGCAAAAGATGTGTCAAGTCTGACATATGGGCCCCCCGCAACGAGGAGGAGATAAGGCGAAACAGGATGATTCTCCCTCCAGAAGTACACAGAATCGCGAACGCTGTCAAGAACGCCGTTTGACGCGATGAAATATCCAGAGGGCCCGGTAAGCGCCAAGCGGGCCGGCGCCTTCGCGGAAGGGGTATCGTTGCAGGGTAACCAGGCCTTCGTATCGTAGAACTGGCCAAAGCTGAAGAATGAGGAATCCCTAAAGTGAATGCCTCGGTCAAGGGTTGGTCCGGCATAGAAAACCCTCAGAGTGCAGGTATCGGCCGCTGTGGAAAGGGGGACGAAGACCGTGTCCGAGTCGCGGAAAAACACGCAACGCGCGCCATTCACCAGAACCGAATCAATCGTGTAGTTCGCTGTTAGGTGAAAGGGGATGGTATCTGTCCCGGGCTCCAAGGCAAGCGTCAAGGCAACATCCCCCTCTATGCTCTGGTCCTGCGGCCTCACGATGAGCCTTATGTCGTAGAAAAGGGTCCTGTAATCCCAGGACAAAAAAGCGAGTAGGACCAGAAGCATTATCGTTCACCTTCTCAGGGTGAGCCATGTGACTATTATTGTGGTCACGGTAGCGAGAACCCTCAGATAATCCTCATACCAGAGGAAAGCTACCCTTTCAACTAGTATCCTATCCCCTGGCTCCGGCACATCCTTTGGGCTGACAGAAACCCTTGACCCATCAGGCCTCACGATGGTGAACCTCTTCGTGTATCCCCTTTCGTTTGGGCCTGCCATGCTCACATAATCCATGCATGTGAGCCCAGGGGAATAGCGATAAGCTCCTGGAGAGCGGACCTCCCCGAACACATATACCTCTGATGGGATCTTTGAGACCTCAATCCTATCGCCTGGCTCAACCCTTGTTTCAAGGCTCGCAGACATCCTTATCCCCCCTCTCAGTATGCTTATACCTTCCCTGGATGCCTTGAGTGAAAGCCCACCCGCCTTATCTATCGCCCTCCTCACATTGTCTCCATCTTCCCAGGCCACACGAACCACACGTGCCCCCTCAAGGCTTCTCACTGCATCCGTTTCCACAGAATCGTTGAAGTATATTACCAGGAGCTCAACCGCGCCGGTCACCAAGACGGTCTTGGTCGCCTGGGGCACGAAGATCCTCATGTCGTTGCAGAGAAGCGGATTCTGGGACCTGTCGCCATCCAGATAATACTTGTAAAGGTTGTATGTCTTTGTTCCATCGCTCGTCTCAACCCTAACAGCCGTGAGATCGGCCTCGCCCAAGGCGCCCCCAGCCTTTGTTATCACATCAGTAAGCCGTTCAACGGCTGAGCATGTTATTGCTCCCTGGTTGAGAACCTGACCAGTAATCACTACGGTAACGGGCCTCGGATAGAGAAGGCTTATCCCCACATTGATGTTCTTGTAATACCGTTTATAAAACCTGTTCAAGCTGTCCGTTGCCTCGGATATGCTCATACCTGAGAGGTATTTCTTGCCGAGGAAAGTGCCCAAAGGACGAGATTGAAGCCCTGTGCTTATCTCGCTTTCCAGGCCTGCCTGGGCCGCGGACAGGGATATTCCTGGCCCGTAGAGCGAAACCCACCCAGATACATCAAGGCTCATATCCGCAGTGTAGAACACGGAGCCGGAAATGGTTATTCTCAGGCTATCTCCGGGGCCGAGCCTGTATTCATCCGGGTCAACCTGGGTCTCCGGATAGGGCCTCAGGAGCGCATCCCACTTTGATGGCCCTTTGGCACCGATGAGAACCGCTATCATCAGGTATGTCATTCTTCTTGCCCCAGCGATGAGGCTATCTCATCAAGAAGCGCCTTCGTTATGTCCTCGGCTTTAACCCTCTTCACTACCCGACCCTTCCTAAATATTAACCCAAAACCCTGTCCTGACGCAACTCCGAAATCAGCCTCCCTTGCCTCACCAGGACCGTTAACCTCACAGCCCATCACAGCTACGCGAATGGGGTCCTTTAGGTCCTTGAGGGCTTCCGTGATCTCCTGGACTATTGGGAGTATATCAACCCTCATCCTCCCGCAGGTTGGACAGGAAATTATCATCGGGCCTCTCGCCCTTTTTTCAAGGGATTTCAGAATCTCCCAAGTCACGCGGACCTCATCAACCGGATCCCCAGTCAAAGAAACCCTTATGGTATCCCCTATCCCTTCCTCAAGGAGTATTCCGAGCGCGACAGAGCTCCTTATGGCTCCAGGCCAAAGTGGCCCAGCCTCCGTGAGCCCAACATGAAGTGGCTGATCGGTTTTGCTGGCCAGGAGCCTGTATGCCTTAATGGTCTCGGGAACCCTGCTTGACTTAACGGATAAGACGAAATCCTCAAAATCCCTCTCAAGAAAAAAATCAGCCCACCTCAGGGCGCTTTCGGCAAGGGCCTCAGGGGTAACGCCGCCGTGCTTCTCTATCAGATCGTCCTCAAGGGAACCGGAATTGACTCCTATTCTCGCTGGAACACGGTTTGCTTTGAGCGCCCTAATCACCTCCTCTACCTTCTTGGGCCCGCGTATGTTCCCGGGGTTTATCCTTATTTTGTCAGCGCCGGCCTCAGCGCACATTATCGCTATCCTGTGGTCAAAGTGCACATCCGCAACCAAAGGGACATCGGTCTCCTTCCTTATCTCCTTGAAGTATTTCACCGCGGAAACGGATTGGACCGCGACCCGGACGATCTCCGCGCCTGCCTCGTATAGCGCGTTTATCTGGGCAACTGTCGCTCCAACATCCTCTGTCCTCGTGGATGTCATGGACTGGACCCGGACCGGGTTCCCAGCGCCAATGCCTATATCCTTAACCTTAACCTCTTTTCTCAAGGCTCAAATTATAAATCCGGGCCCCTCGCTTTTTCCTTTAGGCTGTATCTGCCTGGGGCATTATAATTTACCGCCATGAAACATTTAATTCCTTTTGTTCTGTTTATAATGTGCTTCTCCTGTGAGAAAGGGCCAAAGAGAACCGTTTATGTGATGGCAGAAGCCACGATAACCGCTGAGCCCCAGGTAGCGCAAGTTGAGCTGGGTGTTGAGGATAGCGCCAAAAACGCCTCCGCGGCATACAAGAAGGTTGAGGACAGATCCAGGGAACTCAAAGCGATGCTCGTGAGGCTCGGGGTCAAGGAGGAGAACATAACCACGCGCTCGTTCTGGTCAGAGCAGAGATACCAGTATAGCTACTGGTATTGGTATGAGGAGGGAAAGTTCAAGGGATACACAGTTCACCAGACCATGTCATTCAAGACCCCTGACTTTGAGAGACTTGGCGAGTTCATTGACAGCGCGACGAGCATGAAGGGCGTCCGCCTGGAGAACATCTCCTTCATCGTTGATAGCCCTGAGGTCTTCATCCAAGAGGCGAGGATCAAGGCCCTTGAAATGGCTAGGGGAAAGGCGAGCGACCTCGCTGAGGCATCTGGCCTGGAGCTGGGGCTTCCCATTAGCGTAAACGAGTATGTCGTGAACCCGGGGGAACAGGATTACAGCTACTATTATTACAACTACTACGCGCAGAGCCTCTACAGCGCTATGGCTCCGAGAGAAGAAAAGGCAATGGGTGGGGCTGAAGCCGCACCAACCGGCGGCCTAAAGGGCAAGATATATGTCTATGTGACATACGAGGCGAAGCCAGCAAAGAAACATTCGGGCCTTTTGAAACCGAAGAAATAGAGCTCCGCGCTCAACAATTTGGAAACGGCCCCACTCAAGCTTTAAGCTTTCTACATGATCGTTTCTTTTTCTCTTGTCCTTTTTGGTGGTTTTTATTGGGTTTTCTTCACGGACAAAGGCCCCTGTGGCCCCGCTGATTACGACAAGGCCTGGGCTTCCCTTTCTGATAGGGCACAGGCAAGGCGCCTGAAGCACAACTTCACGGTCGGGTTCGGCGACCTCCCGGTTTACCAACCCTACATCTCCCGAATAGAGGAATTGGGGCCTATTTTCATCGGTTCCTCAAAGTGGTTGAACGGTGCGGTTTTTCGGGTTGACGACGAGAACATAGAGAAGATAGGGGAACTACCTTTTGTCAGGGAAACGAGGCCCGTGGCCAAGATGGCTCACCCTGATGTAAAGGTGATAGGGGGCCGTTCTCCAGAGTGGGATACAACGGAATACGGCCTCTCGTTTGATCAAGCCGCTATGATGCAGGTTCCCTGGGCGCACGAGCATGGTTATGACGGCACTGGCGTCCTCATAGGCTTTCTTGACACGGGGTTCCACATCAAGCCAGGAGACCGACACCACGCGTTTGACAGCATGCGGGTTATTGCTCACTGGGACTTCATAAACGGGGACACCGTGGTCTGGGATCAAGCGGGAGACCCCTGGGGTCAGGATTTTCACGGGTCAATCTGCTCAGCGACCGTCGGCGGATACTGGCCAGGGGAGTTCATAGGAATAGCGCCAAGGGCACAGTTCGCTCTCGCGAAGACAGAGGACACGGGAGACGAACAGCCCATAGAGGAGCTCTGGTATGTGCAGGGCCTGGAGTGGCTTGAGGGCCTCGGCTGCGACCTGACCTCCTCTTCGCTGGGCTACATAGATTGGTATGATTACTCTGACCTTGATGGGGATCATGCGGTGACAACCGTAGCTGTGGATTCTGCCGCGGAGCGAGGCTTGCTCTGCGTTACGGCCATGGGGAACTCGGGCCCCATGCCCGGAACCCTCATCGCCCCCGCGGACGCGGACAGCTGCATATCCGTTGCCGCCGTTGATTCTGACTCGGTCGTCACGGACTTCTCGTCCCGGGGCCCAACCTATGATGGCAGGATAAAGCCTGAGCTTGCCGCGCAGGGCAACACCACCTATTCTGTGGATCCTTACAGCCTCAGCTCCTACGATTATTACGGAGGGACATCGCTTGCGACGCCCCTCATAGCAGGGGCCGCGGCCCTACTCATCCAGGCAAAGCCAAGTCTCACAAACATGGAGATAAGGCAATTGCTCATGGAAACAGCGTCAAACGCGGGGAACCCGAACAACGACATAGGATGGGGGGTTCCCAACCTGAGGGCCGCCATAGAAGCCGCGGTTGGGGAGGGTTCGGAGGGCTCGCCTCTAGCTGGTTTCCGGATCAAGGAGTATATGCTTATCATCAAAGCGAGTGAGCCCGGCAGGCTATCGGTCTATGATGTGGCCGGCAGAACCGTTATCTCTCGCGAGATAACCGAGGGCGAGAACAGGTTTTCAATCTTTGGCCTGGGCCCAGGCGTTTATTTTCTGAGGGCGCCAGGGATCGGGGGAAAGTTCATCATTAAATAGGAGGTATCAGGATGCCAAAGATCAAGTGCCCTTTCTGCAAAACAAGCTTTGAGTTCCAGGGAACCGGAACATGCCCTTCTTGTGGTGCTAAGATAAGCGTTTCCGTCAAGACAACTTCTGTATCGGCCTCTCTAGGGGATGAGGATGGTGAGCTAGCAGATCTTATGAAACGCTGTCAGGCTCTTCTTGATGAGGCGGAAAACCTGAAGCCAGAACTCGGATCAGGCTCATCGGATTCTGAGACTTCAGGCGCGGATGGCGAGGCCCTCTTGACCAAGGATGTGCCGGACGCCACTGAGGAGACATCCACCGAAACAGAAGCCTCATCCAAACGGGGCCTTTTTGATAAGATCAAGGAGAGGCTCAAGGGTGCTGTGGACATTGAGGAGATAATAGATGATGCGAAGGACGCCTTCGGGGGCTAAGGGCAGGAACAAATGAGTTCCTTGGGGGGTCAAAAAAGCGCTATGAAAAGATCAATACTCTCAGCACTGCTGGCGGTTGTGGGCTGTATAGCCACAACAAAGCCCTCCGATTGGGCTATATCCCCCTCTTATGATTTCGGAAGGACATACCGGGTCGCTCTCGTTTCTGAGGGCGGTTTCCTTGACGAAGCGGCGTATAACCAGGTTTCCCTCCAGCTCCTCAAGGTCGGCAACCTCATCGTGCTGGAGCGAAAGCGGGTTGAGGGCGTGCTCTCGGAACAGGAATTCGGGGTCTCAGGCGCGGTTGACCCCTCCTCTGCGGGGCGCATAGGGAGTCTCACTGGCGCGGACATCGTGGGCTTTGTGTCCTTCTCAGGGGGGACGGTTCTCGTCAAGCTGACGGATTCGGAGACGGGCGAGGTCCTCTACATGGGCCAAGGCATGGGGCCTGACTTCAACACAGCGGCCGAGAGGGCACTGGCGCCCCTGCTTGAGGAGGCCAGGAAGAGAAAGTAGGGGTTATAGGGACCCACCTCAGTCCGCCAAAAGTCTGGATAATCCCTGCGTATATTCGGCTATCCCCTCTAACCTATTGGTGCTCTCGCGGCTTCGTTTTCCCGGAATCCGCACCAGCTTCAAGGCTCTCTATCTCCGCGATTATGGTATCCGGGATGAATTGGGGAAGGCCTGCTGATATTATCAGGGTTACAGTGTCCCCGTAATCTACTTGGGTTCCGGACCTCGGCCTCGTCCCAATGATGTAGCCAGCCTCCATATCCGTTGTCTGGATGGTCACGATTCTGACCCCAAGCCCCAGTTTCCTGAGAATCGCCCTACCGTGCTCCCCTTCCTCGCCCTCAAGATCTGGAATGACCACCTTCTTGACCCCAGCGCTCAGAGTGACCGAGACCCTCCTCCCCTTTTTCACATGCGTCCCTGGGGGTGGGTTCTGGGCCATCACCGTGCCTTCGGGATAATCCCTTGAGGGAAGCGAGGTATCCGTCCTCATCCTGAGGCCAATCCTCCTGAGGACCGTCCGGGCCTCCTCTTGATCCATACCTATGAGAGCCGGAACCTCAACCTTCCCCCTGCCAACAACGAGGGGCATTAGAGCGTTCAGACAGCAAACGGATAGACCGGAGAATAGGACAAGGCCAAGTATCACATACAGAAGAAACCTGAGCTTTCTCACCACCAGACCTTGAATGTGAACCCCGTATTTATGTTCAGGAGGTAGTCATCTCCCATCCGGTTGTAGCCAGCCTCCAGCTTCCAGAGGGAATTTTTGGGAAGCCTGAAGAACATGCCCACAAGGCCGCCGTAAAGGGTCTCTGATCCGAGGGAATCAGGAGGTATCTTCCGGATGCTTCCTCCCTCCTTGACGAGTCCGTGGAAGGGCTTGAGATAACCGCCTTCGCCGCCGATGTAGGGCATAATTAGGGAGTTTTCGCCAGCAAAACGCAAAACCATACCTCCCCAGAAACCATATCCCATATAAGAATATGTGAGGGGCGGGGAGACATCCTTTCCGGACCTGAAGTTATAGTCCATGTAGCGGAACTGGCCACGAATCCCAAAGTGATGGTGGACCCACCATCCGAGGCCCGCTCCCCCATTCAATCCCCAGCCAGAAAGGGAGACATCCTGCCTTGTTCCACCGGTGAAATTCATTCCCAAGAAGCCCTCTGTCCAGATGCCGCGTGTGCATCCTGCAGGAAGCGGTTCACGGAAAGCCGGGAGAGCCGAAACTGCAAAGGCCAAAAGGAGAAAGAACCTCATAGGTCAATAGTATAAACCAGCACCACCAACCCGTTCATCCTGGTCGTTCCTGAGAGGGAATACCGCTCATCCATATGGTAAACATCACCTTCAGCAGAGAAAGGGCCAGCATGATGGCCCACGCGCCCAGCCAGTTACCGAAACCGAGGGTGGGCATCTTCGCCCCGAGAATCAGTCCGGCCGCATAGAGGCAGAGAGCGGACAGAGCGAATGCCGCCGATGAGACGGGGATGGTTATTCCGGCCCAGATGAGGGTCTTTGTGGCGAGGCTCCTTCCGGGTGGTTTTCTTTCTTTCCCGGCCGCCCCCATCCCTACGAGAAGGACGATGATTATGGTGATGAGCATGTATAGCACATATCCGAGCACCGTCGCGCGCCTCGCGAACAATGGGCTTCTTCCCCACTCCACAGCGAGGTATATCCCCCCTATGGAAAAAAGATAGAACCCCGTTCCCCAGAGCAGGTCCCCGAGCAGCCATTTTCCCATTTCTTTAGCCTTCATGATTGCCTCCTAATCTTGACAAATTATACATCCGGGGAAAGCAGGCGAGCAAATGCATTATAATTTCAATCTGAGCTGGATTGACCTTCATTCTCACCTCCTTCCAGGGGTTGATGATGGCCCTCGCGATATAGCTGACAGTCTCCGCATGGCAGAGGAGGCCCAGGAGGATGGCTGTGATATGGTCTTCGCCACGCCCCATGTGTTTCACGCCTCAGATATACCAAAAAGGGAAACACTTGAGGAGCTAGCCAGCCTTATAGCTGGCAAAACCGGAATCCGTATAGCAATCGGGTATGAGGTTCACATGCTCGCTCTTGTGGAAGGAGTGAATCCAGAAGGGCTCACCCTTGGTGGCACGAAAGCCATCCTCGTGGAGCTCCCTCTGGTCAATGAGATCCTGGCGGCCGGAGATTACCTCTCTGATCTGGTTAAGGGAGGACTCTTGCCCCTCCTGGCGCATCCTGAGCGCTATTATTACATGGGGGTTGAGAAGCTCAGACGCTTGACCGAAAGGGGCGTTCTTGCCATAATGAACTCGGGGAGCCTTTTGGGGACACACGGGCGTGAGGTGAAGAGGAGGGCAGAAGCCTTTCTCAGGGAAGGGCTCATTTATGCTTTGGCATCAGATGCCCATAGTCCTGGCGATTATAAGAGGCATGGCGAGATGATAAGAAAACTGCTCAGGCAGGGAATTTCTCCGGCCTTGTTCGAGCCGGAGGTGGAAGGAGCATACAAACATGAGCTTGCGCGAGGAGATACTCAAGAAGGTTGAGGACAGAACAGCCGTCGTTGGCGTTGTTGGCCTTGGCTATGTCGGCCTTCCTCTGGCCGTTGATTTCGCTGAGGAGGGCTACCGGGTTATTGGGGTTGACATTGACCAGGCCAAAGTGGAGATGGTGAACAAAGGAGTATCCTACATCTCTGATACGCCCACGGAAACGCTCAAGGGTTTCGTGGAAAGGGGCATGATAACTGCTTCGGTTGATTACGGGGTTCTAAGAGAGGCGGACTTCGTTTTCATAGCGGTTCCAACACCCCTCTCAAAAACGAGGGACCCCGACATGGGATTCGTGATGAACGCGGTCAGCTCGTTTGCCCCTCACCTGAGAAGGGGGCATGTGGTTTCCCTAGAATCAACCGTGTATCCTGGCACAACGGATGAGGTTATAAAACCCGAGCTGGAGAAGACGGGCCTCGTTGCTGGGAAGGACTTCTTCCTTACATTTAGCCCCGAGCGCATAAATCCGGGGGATCCTGTTCACAGGCCGAAGAACACGCCCAAGGTCGTTGGGGGCATTGATCCCGTATCAACCGAGATAGTCTGCGCCATATACAACAAGGTGGTCAAGAAGGCGGTTCCCATGTCATCGGCCAAGGCCGCTGAGATGGTGAAGTTGCTGGAAAACACCTTCAGGGCAGTGAACATAGCCTTGGTTAATGAGCTGGCAATAATGTGCGAACTGCTGGGAATAGATGTCTGGGAGGTTATAGAGGGCGCTGAGACAAAGGGTTTCGGCTTCATGAAGTTCCTCCCTGGCCCAGGAATAGGCGGCCACTGCATCCCCATAGACCCCCTTTATCTCTCTTGGAAGATGAAGAGCCTCAACTATAACGCCAGGATGATAGAGGTCGCCTCAGAGATAAACACATCAATGCCAAGGCATGTGGTTGAGCTAACCGCTAACGCTCTGAACGATGAGAGGAAACCCCTGAACGGATCAAAGATCATAGTGATAGGGGTGGCTTATAAACCGGATATCGGGGACACGAGGGAATCCCCCGCTCTTGATGTGATAAAAATGCTTTTGGAAAAGGGCGCGGAGGTTTCATACCACGATCCTTTGGTCCCGGATCTCAGGGGGGAGGGAATGGATATGGCCTCCATTGACTTGACCCCTTCTGTGCTTGCCTCAGCTGATGCGGTGGTCATAACAACGGATCACTCCGGAATAGACTGGAAGATGATCCTCGGGAACTCCAGGTTGGTTATAGACACCAGAAACGCAACCGGCGGCTTAAAGGGTAAGGCAAGGGTGATAAAGATATAGGCCAAAGCTCCAGAGACGCGTTTGCACATCCTCTTCGCTGAGTATTAAAATATCACCATGAACTTGTTGCTTTTCGCGATAACGGGCCTGTGGCCACATAGACAGTATGTTGATATCCTTGTTTACGCGGACGCGCAGTATGTAGGAAACCCCTCAGACCTCATGGTGGTCAAGGCACTGAGCTATCTCACCGGAATGACAAGCCTGACATGGAGCCTGTATTTCAAGGATCCGGTCGGATTCGGAAATGCCCTAGGAGAGGGTGGCTGGGACCTTGTCATCGTGGATCACGCTTCCATGCCCGGCATCGGCGCATATTGGGATGATCTTGAGGCTTGGGTTCAGAGGGGAGGCGCTCTCATAGTTTCAACCTACGATACTGATGGCTCCCACACGGGATGGACAACCCTTTGGTCCGCGATGGGCGCTGTGGCATCAGGGAACATAGACGATCTACCAACTCTGAGTATCTGGGACGGGGTTCTCGTTTATCCTGAACAGCCTCCTCATCAGGTCAGTTTTTCCAACGATTACCAGGACGAAGGGGACAGCCTCGCGATAGCCTCCGGATACATCGCCGCTGCAGGGTGGGGATACCAGTATCTTGAGGACTATCCAAATGCTAGCGTTGTCACCAAGCCGTGTGAGGACCGGCCCAGAACCCTTCTGAACTCCTTCATACTCCAGGAGGCCGGAGGGGATGACGACCACGATGGCCTTGAGGATGGCACTGAGATCTACATAGATGAGATATGGTATGTGCTCGGATGCGGAGGCCTCAACCTGGATGAACGGGAGCCGAAACCCGGCCCCCCAGTGAAAGTCTACCCAAACCCCTTCTCCGAATCCCTACACATAATAGCCCCTCCCGGTGCGGAGATTTCCCTGTGGGATGCGGGGGGCAGAATGGCAATTTCGGTGGTCTCTGAGGGCTTTGTTAACCTTGAAACCGAGGATCTGAGACCAGGGGCATATATCCTCATGGCCGTCTCATGCGAGGGAACGACGAAAAGGGTTATCCTGAAAAGATGAACTATTTTTCCCTGAGCCAGGGATTCATCGGGCTCCTTCTTGATGTCTACAGGGGCCGGCTCCCCGTGAGAGAGGCCCGGCTTGAATTGGAGGAGGGGTTCATTTTGCTCTCGGTCAAGGCACCCCTGGTGCCAGGGGAGCTGAGAGCCAGGCTCGTCCCAGAGGGGGTTTGTTGGGGGGATGTAAAGGAACTCTCCTTCAGGTTTGAAGAAGAAGGCTCCCTGTCCCTCGTTAAAACCGCTGTCAGGTTCATAAGAAAAGGGGTAAGGATAGATAGAGACCTGCTCTGGGTTGATATAACGCAGTTCTGGGACAAGCTCCCCGCTGAGATGCGGTGGAACACGAGAATAAGCCGGATTGAGATAAAGAAAGGGGAGGCGAGGGTTTATCTGGAGAGGTTCTAGAGGCCTCATTCTCTTTGATCTCATTGGGCGAATTGGGCAACTGCGATTGCGCCAGGATGAGCTTTTTCCTTATTCTTTTGGCCATGCTCGGGCCAATAACAGCGCTTGCTCTCCTCGGCCCCCAACCAAGTCAGGCGCAGATTGATTCCGCTCTGACGATTGCCCGATCCATCCCCTTGGAGATGAGGGCAGGCCAGATACTCCTCTCGTTTCCGCCGCACCCCACATATGCGGCAAAATACCATATTGGCGGCGTTGTGATGAACAACAAGCACCACATAAAGTCGGTTGAATACACTCAGAAGCTCTGCTCTGATTTCATGAGCGCCATGGAGATCCCGCCTCTGCTTTCCTGCGATCAGGAATGCGGAAAGGTCAACCGGCTGAGAAACATCCCTGGCTACGAGACAACTCCCTCGCCAGTTGAGATGGGCAGTTGGCCGAAGGACTCCGTCTATAAGTATACCCTTAAGCTGGGAAGGGACATGAGGGAGCTCGGCCTGAACACGAACCTGGCTCCCTGCCTTGATGTTTCTGGGAGCGAGAACGCCCTCCAGCGCAAGATGCTCAGGGTCTTCTCTGGGGATCCCGACACCGTCGCGGAAAAGGGGGCTGAGTTCGCGAGGGGGTGTCAGGAGGGAGGGGTTCTGGTTATCGCGAAGCATTTTCCGGGATACGGCGAGGAAAGATGGAACTCGGATGTCTCTCTGGTCAGATACAGGGTCAGCGCGAAACGTTTTGCAGATGATCTCATGGTTTTCGCGCGCGTTGCGCCATGGCTTGATGGGGTCATGATGTCAAGCCTGGTTTATCCTGACTACGATTCTGTCCCAGCCTGCCTCTCGCCCAGGATAGTGGGATATGCCCACGCCATACTTCCTTGGGGCATAGTGATGACCGATGATCTCTGGGCTCCTGCCCTGAGAGAGTTCGTCCGCAAGGACTACCAGACAGAATTCACGAAGGAGGATTTCGCCAAGATAACCAGGGCCGCTTTTGACGCCGGAAACGACATGCTCCTTATCCTTGATGACAAGCGTGTGCCGGAGATGATCGCAACCATATCAGATATGTGCAGAAACGATAAGCGTAGAGAGGAGCGGCTCAATCTCTCAGTTGCGAGGGTTATCCTCGCAAAGGATAGGCTTTACCCCGGCCTCATAGCGAGGCTCTACGAGAGATATGTGGAGAAGGGGAGGTGATAATCCTTACAGTGGCTCTTTTCGGGTTTCAAAAGGGGATGTGGGTTAGGGCATCCTCAGCCGCCTCGCCCGACTCAATATCCGGAATAATCTCCCTGGCGGAGGAGATGGGCATAACTGACATCTATTACCAGGCCGTTGTCGGGGGATACGCTTACTACAAGTCCTCCATCCTGCCCAGGAGCCAATACCTCTCAAGGGTTTCAGGCCCGGATTACGATCCCCTCGATTCTCTGATAAAAGCGGCTCACCAGAAGGGGATCCGGGTCCACGCTTGGGTCAACTCCTTGCTCGTCTGGTCTGGGGACGAGCCTCCCGAATCCACCTCTCACATAATCTATAGCCATCCGGACTGGTCTCTCAGAGATGTCCTCGGAAGGCCTATGTTCCAGTATTCGCCAGAGACATGGAGATCTTACGGCCTGGACGGGATCTTCATGGATCCAGCCAATCCCGAGGTGAGGGCTTGGCTCTCCGGGGTATGCGGTGAGATAGCCAGGGATTATCCCGTTGATGGAATTCACCTTGATTTCATAAGGTTTCCTGGGACATGGTGGGGGCTTCCGGATCGGGATGAAACCGTGCTGTTCCGCATTCCGGAAGCCGAGGGGCTTCGCTGGATGGAGCTCGTCCGCTATCCGAGGCTCTCGCTTGAGGAACGCTATCTCACATGGTGTTTCTGGCGTCTGAACGAGGAGCGCGAGCTCGCGGTTTATCAAGCTCTAAAAGGCGTAAGCGATGCGCTCTCGGGATACAGGTGGGGAAGGGGTCTCACTCTCAGCGCGGCTGTTTGGGCAAATCCTGGTGCGGCAGGTTTCAGGGTGGCGCAGTCTTGGTGGAGGTGGGAGGAGATCGTGGATTATCTCGTTCTGATGTCATATACCAACGACACAGGGCTTTTCTCGGATTACCTGAGTTTCGGCTTATCCAAAAGGCCTGACGCTGTTTTTGGAATCGGGTTCCTTTGGCCAGGGATGGAGGCAGAGGCGGCTTGGGAGGAAGCAGAGGCGCGCTCCCGTGGAGCCAGAGGCATATCGTATTTTGACTACACCAGGCTCAGAAACGAGGTGAACAGGGGGAAGCTGAGGGGATATGAGGCTGCTGGCGCCCCCAAAAAGGCCAAAGACAGAGGAGGTTCTATCAAAGGCTCCTTCTCGGATGCCGCGGGACAGGGTCTCACGACAAAAGGGAAGAACCTCATCGTTCCGGGAGAGGATGTGGCTTTCGCTGATTGGCTATTATCTCTTTCCTTGAACCCATCGCGGGACCTGGCGAGGATGGGCATGAGCCGAGAAGAATTCTCGCGCAAGGTCAGCGATGATGTGGGGGCATTCAGGGCCATTGAGATGGCGGTTTTCCCTGTGGGGGACGAGCTGATCGAACCACCAGGCAGGGAGATCTCTTTCGCGTTTCTGCCGTATGAAGGGGATAACCCAGATGAGGTGAAAAAGAGGGCAAAAGAGCTCAGGGAGCTGCCCTCGGACACGACGATCTACCCGAAAGCCCTTGACCCCCTGGCTAAAGCTGTTTTCTCAGCCAAGAAGGGTAAGAGGGAAATATGCCCTGTTCCGGATGGGGTTTATGTATTTGAGCTGAAAAGGGCGATAAAGGGAGGCAAAATGGTCAGAATGAAGGATGTGCCTCCGGATCTCCTGCCGGTTTACATCGGATGGACCCTGAAGACCAGGCTGGAGAGGAGCCTCTTCACAAAACCCTCTTTCTGACGAGCCAAGTTGAAATTGAAAGAAGGACTGTTCCGTAGATGAATAGGACAATAGCCTGGGGCCAAAGCTCCCGGAAACCCCAGCCCTTCAAAAATATCCCCCTCATCGCCTGAAGGAAATATGTTATCGGGTTTAGCCAAGCAACTATCTGGGAAGGCCTCGGCATGTTCTCTACCGGAATCATGAAGCCTGAGAGGATGACGAGGACAGGAGCTATGAAGTAGGCGGTCATCATGGCCTGCTTCTGGGTCCTGGTTATCACGGATATGAAAAGCCCAAGGGAGAGGGTTGACATAAGCATGAGAAGGCCGAATACCGCCAGGGTAAAGAGGGAGCCCTTGAACGGTATCCTGAACCACAAAACAGCGATGGTGAGCACGAGGGAGACCTGAACCATCCCAACCAGAACAAAGGGAAGGGTCTTTGAGAAAACGAACTCCCATGGCCTCATGGGAGAAACTATCACTTGCTCAAGGGTCCCGTGCTCCTTCTCCTTGACAACCGCTATCGCAGTAAGGAGCATGGTGAAGACCAAGAGAACGAGCCCCACGACGCCCGGAACCATGAACCAGGAGCTCTTCATCATGGGATTGTATATTACGCGGACCCTGTCGTCCAAGGGTAGGCTGTTCGCAGTGGCGCTCATTATAACTCCCGTGAAATAATAAAGCGCGATCTGACCCAACGAGGTGTTTGAACCATCAACGAGGACTTGAACCTCTCTGTTTCTTCCGGAAGCGAAACCGTGCGGAATAACTATCCCAATGACCGCCTCTCGCCTGTCAAGCATCAGCGTGATCTGCTTGGGGTCAGAAACCATCTTCACCCTGAAATAGCCCGTCCCCTCCATCGCTGAGATGAGCCTTCTGGACCCGGAGCTCATGTCCATATCGCATACCCCAACCCCAATCCTCTTTATCTCGAGGGTTGCGCCGTAGCTAAGGATCACGACCTGAAGGACAGGGATAACGAAAATAGGGGCCAGGAGGCGCCTGTCCCTGAGGAGGAGGGCGAACTCCTTTTTTATCGCGGAAGTCAACCTGGAGAAAGCCATGCCCTCATCCTCCTGCCGGCTATTGCCAAGAGCGCTATTCCATAGAGGCCAAGAACAAGCGCGTGGGGCCAAAGCTCGGCCAGGCCCACTCCTTTTATCATGACGCTCCGGAGGATAATCAGGTAATGCCTCACTGGCATAGCCTCAGCTATTATCCTGAGCCACATCGGCATGCTCTCAACCGGGAAAATGAATCCAGACAGTATTATTGATGGCAATAGGGTTGTGGCGAGCGCGAGGAACCAAGCCTCGCGCTGAGCCCTTGCTATGGATGATATGACCAAACCAAGACTCAAAGCAGGAAAGAGGAAAAGAAGGGTGAACCCAGTGAGGGAAAGGATGCCTCCTTTCACCGGGACGCGATATATGAGGCTCACCATTCCTATTGTTATGAAGAAGTCCACGAGGCCTATCACTACATACGGCAGCGCCTTTGCCGCCACGAATGCATATGGATTCACGGGCAATGTTCTCAGGACCTCCACCTTCCCCTCCTCCCTCTCCCTTACAAGGGAGAGCGCAGTAAGCGCGGTGGCCACGAGCATGAGGATTATCGCGGAAAAGCCAGGGGCAAGGAACCATCTGCTTCTGAGCATCGGGTTATAGAGGTAGCGGGGCCTCACATCCAGGGGAGGCGCGAGGCCCATCTTCTCGGCCTGGCCGAGGAGGAACCCCGCGGCCCCGGAGAAGAGGTATCCCCTGGCTATGTTGGTTGAGTTTCCCTCGACCCCTTCAAACCACCCAGCATAACTCAGGCTTCCGGCGGAGAGCCTCTCGTCAAAGTCTTGGGGGATAACGAGGCCCAGCTTGATCTTTCCAAGAGAGACATCACGCATTAGAGAGGCCTCATCCGGATAATAAGCCTTGAGTTCAAAACATCCGTGAGCAGTGAGGTTGTTCAGAAAATCCCTGGAGAGGGATGAATTCTGGTAATCCACTACCCCCAGAGGAACCCTCTTTATGTCAAATGTTATTGAATAGAGAAAGATGAAAAGATAGGCTATTGGCATAACCAGGATCACGGTTAAGGATATCGGGTCCCTGAGGATGTGCCTTATCTCCTTTAGGATAACGGCTCTCATTTTGTGAGTCCCACGAATACATCCTCCAAAGAGGGTTTTCTCTCGGCTATCTCAGTTATTTCTATTCCTCCTGCCGCCAGAACGGAGCGGGGCTCCTCAGGATCCGTAGCCTCAAGGAATACGAGGCCCCCGGACGAGTAGGCTGGAATTCCCTTTTCGTTCAGGAGCGCGAGGGCCTTGTTCAGGGGCTCAGCCCTCATTTGCCAGAACCTCTTTCCAAGCCCTTGCGCCAAAAGCTCATCCGGTCTCCCTTCCGCGACGAGCCGCCCCGAGCTTATCATTCCTATCCTATCAGCGAGGTGAGCCTCCTCCATGTAGTGGGTTGTTATGAGCACCGCAGTCCCTTTTTCCCTCAAGGAATAAACCAGGTCCCAAAACTCGCTCCTCGCCTCGGGATCAACCCCTGAGGTTGGTTCGTCAAGGAAAAGGACCTTGGGATCGTGGGTTGTTGCCGCGGCCAGAGCCAGGCGCTGTTTGAAGCCCAAAGGGAGGTCCCTGACCACGGTCTTGAGATAAGGAGCAAGGCCCATTCTCTCAACTGCCCTGGCAACAGCCTCTCTCCCCGAACCATAGACACCGCAGAAAAACATGAGGTTTTCCTCAACGCTCAGGTCCCTGTAAAGAGAAAACATCTGGGACATGTATCCCATCCTTTCCCTTGCCCTGTAAGGTTCCTTTGCCACATCAAACCCAGCAACGAGGGCCTTCCCTGAGGTTGGCTTGAGAACCCCGGTTAGCATCCTTATGGTCGTGCTCTTCCCGGCGCCGTTTGGGCCAAGGAGAGCGTATATCTCCCCATCTGATACACGGAAAGAGACCCCCTCCACAGCAGTGAACCCACCAAAGCGCTTGGTTAAGTTCTCTGCAACAAGGGCGTGCATCCTGAAGATTATATCGGCTCCGAGTTTCCTCTTTCCACTGGGGGAGGGGCCATGTTTGGTAGATATAATTAATATGAGCTGGCGCGCAAACTTGTCCCATTCCAGCCCCTTGCGATAAAATATGGATGTGAGACATATTGAGTTTCTGAGGGACTTCCCCAATATGGAGCTGAGGCCTTTTTACATCTTCGTTGGCCAAGAGACACTTCCCCTGGACAGATTCCTTGAAATGCTCGCCGAGAGAACAGGCGCGCAGGGGATTAAGCGTTTTTACGGAGATGAGCAAGGGCCCGGTGATGTGATGAGGGGGTCATTCACGGGGCTTTTCGGGGAATCATTCGTGGCTTTTGTGAGGTCAGCCGAGAAGATGAAGGGCTGGGAGATGCTCCTTTCAGCGGGCTTCACCCCGCGAAGGCCCCTCGCCCTCCTCTTTGAAAAGGAGATAAAGAAAAAGGAGGACCCGTTCAAGTTCCTCTCAAGAAACGCTCGGCTCTGGGGAACCTTGAATCAAAAGGCTTATCTTGTGGAGCTGCCGCCCCTTGATGAGCCGACATTTACGGCCTGGGTTGGCCGCCAGCTCAAGTCTCTCGGGGTTAGAATATCTTCAGGGGCTTTCAAGGAGCTTCTGGATGCCTTGCCGAGAGATCTGAGAAGGGCAAGGGCTGAAATAGTGAAGTTGGCGACATATCTGAACAAGGATGAATTGCATAGCCTCAATGAGATCAGGAACCTGCTCTGCGAGGAGCCCGAGACAGCGGAATACCGGATAACCGACAACGCGCTCGCAGGCAGAGCAAGCGAGGCGATGGAAGAAGTGGATAAATGGCAGGCAGTTGGAATGAAACCGGAGGACCTGCTCCCTGCTCTTGGAAGGGCGCTCTCGGCGATGGCCTGGGCCAAGCTCGGCCAAAAAAACATGGTCAGGCTATCATGGAAAGTAAAGAAATACGAGGACATGGCGAGAGGGTTGACGGAGCGGGATGTTTTTGTCCTGTTGGACAAGGAGCTTTACATGGAAATGGGGCCCAGGCGAAGGCTTGATCCCAGGCTTTGCCTTCTCTCGCTCCTTTTGGAACTGAGAAAATGAACGGACTTCGCTTGTTTTTGCTCTTGGCTCAGACCCCGGAAGCGATCCTTGAGGAGCACATGAGGTCCGGGGATTATGAGGGGATCATAAGGGTTCTAGATAGTCTCTATGCCGAGACAAAAGACCCAAAGTATCTCAGCCAGGAAATAGACTACATGGTGAATCAGGGGTTCTGCAAGAAGGCGATGCAGAAAGCAGAAGAGGGCATGAGAAGGCATCCAGATACCTCTTTGTTCTACCAGCACGCCCTGAGGCTCTCTTTCCACTATGGCTCAGAGCGAAAGACGCGCTCTTTGGCTGAGAAGATCGTGAGGAGGTTCCCGGAGGATCCGGGGGCACTCCACCTCGCGGCGATGGTCTTTGATAACTTGGGGTTGAAGGATGATGCGGAAAAGGCCTACCTGAAGGCTGAGGAGATGGCTCCGGATTCGCCCGGCATCCTCGTTGATTATGTATCCTTCCTCGTAAGGTATGATAGGCCACGCGAGGCGCTGGAGCTCTGTCCAAGGGCTGAGATGCTCGTGGAAAGGGCAGAATCCCTTTCAATAGAGGGGGAGGGGATTTCTGGGCTTCTGAACATCGCAGAGACATCCTACCGTTTGCAACTCGTATGGGGCTTGGCGCACGACAAGTTGAACGGATACGAGGACGCTAAGCATCACTATGGCTTGGCGCTGGGAGAAAAGGAAGGGGACAAGGTTGTGTCCCTGAAGCTTGCTGAGATTTACCTCAAGGAGGGAAAACCGGATAGCGCCATAGCGGTGCTGGAATCCGCCATGCTCCGGAACGAGGCTGACCCGGGCCTCATGAAGGTGATGGGCCTTGCCCTTTATCAGAACGAGGATTACCAGAGCAGCTTGGCGTATCTCGGCGGCGCTTCCGTGCTCAACCCCGATGACGATCAGATCCATTACTACATGGCCCGATGCCTCTTTGAGCTCAAAAAGCCCGCCGAGGCCATGAGGGAGATAGACATAGCGGTAAGGCTGAACCCCTCTCCAACGAACCTGGTTTATAAGGGATTCTTGCAAATATACACCGGATACATGGACGAGGGTTCAAGAACCCTTTTGGCAGTGGCGGATCAGGGTTCTCCGGATGCTTTTTCCCTGCTTGGCACCGCCATGGAGATCAAAGGGAAGAACCGTCTCGCTGAGAAGTATTACAGGAAGGCCGCAGAGGCCGCGCCAGGGGACAGGGGAAAGGCTCAGAGGCTCATGAGCTTTCTCAGATCCAGGGGCAAGGAGAAAGAGATAGAGCCTTTGCTCAGGAGGCAGACCGAGATAGCCCCTCGTGACCCCTATGCATGGTATGAGCTTGCGATGTGGCATTCCGAATACGGAGACCTAGCTGTCTCCGATTATGCCTTCTCCCAGACTGAGTCTCTGATCCTCTCTGACACTGCTTGGACAGAGGATCAGAACACAGTGAACTTCCTGGCAGGCGTCCTGAACAACTGGGCGTATACCCTTGCTGAAAGGGGCGGCGACCTGGAGAAGGCAAAGAAGCTCTCCCAGAGGGCCCAGGAGCTATCCCCGGATAATCCGGTTTATCTGGATACACACGCGTGGATATACTTCAAAATGGGGGACAAAGAAAAAGCGAGGGCTTACATAGAAAGGGCCCTCTCGGTTCTTGAGAAACCAGACCCTGAGATATACGGCCACGCCGCACAGATCTACAGGGCTATAGGCATGGAAGATAAGGCCAAAGAATACGAGGAGAAGGCGAGAGAGGCTGAGCTTAAGCAATAGAAGAATTGTCCCAGCGCACGCCCTTGCCCCATAATTAAGCCATGTTCAAGAAGGTCCTCGTCGCTAACAGGGGTGAGATAGCGGTCAGGATTATATATGCCCTCCGGGAGATGGGCATAGAATCCGTCGCGGTGTATTCGGACGCGGATGAAAATGCCCTCCATGTCCAGCTCGCGGATTACTCGGTGAAGATAGGCCCTCCCCCGCCAAGGGAGAGCTATCTGCATTACCACAGGATAATAGCGGCCGCGGAGGTCTCGGGCGCAGAGGCGATTCATCCTGGATACGGGTTTCTGGCTGAGAACCCGGAGTTCGCAAGGCTGGTTAGGGATCACGGGATTACCTTCATAGGCCCCTCCCCTGAGGCGATAGAGGATATGGGAGACAAGGCAAAGGCAAAAGAGACAATGAAGAAGGCCGGGGTTCCGGTTGTCCCTGGTTCGGATGGGCCCCTCTCCGACCTTGATGAGGCGATGGAGGTAGCGGAAAGGGCGGGTTATCCTGTCTTGTTGAAGGCTGTTGCGGGAGGCGGCGGAAGGGGAATGAGAGTAGTCAGGGAGCCGGCAGAGCTTGAGAAGCAGTTCCAGTCAGCCGGAGCAGAGGCCGCCTCAGCGTTTGGTGATGGAAGGCTGTATCTTGAAAAGCTCATCCTTAGGCCGAGGCACATAGAGGTCCAGATCCTCGCGGATTCCTACGGGAATGTCGTTTATCTTGGAGAGAGGGAATGCAGTATCCAGCGCAGGCACCAAAAGCTCATAGAGGAATCGCCCTCTCCTGTGGTATCCCCTGAGACCAGGAAGCACCTGGGCGAATCCGCTGTGCGTGGAGCATCCACAATTGGCTATGTTTCTGCTGGAACGGTTGAGTTCATCATGGATCAGGACGGAAATTTCTACTTCATAGAGATGAACACGCGAGTCCAAGTTGAGCACCCTGTAACGGAGATGGTTACGGGGATTGACATAATCAAGGAGCAAATAAGGATAGCCGGAGGCGAAAAATTGAGGATGAAGCAAGAGGACATCATCATGCGAGGTCACGCCATAGAAGCCAGGATAAACGCGGAGGACCCGGAGAGGGACTTCACGCCCTCGCCGGGAACCATAAGGATCCTGCACAAGCCAGGCGGGCCGGGTATCAGGGTTGATTCCCACATTTACCAGGAATACAGGGTTCCACCACATTACGATTCGCTCCTTGCGAAGCTCATAGCACACGGTTCTGACAGGGAGGAGGCAATAGCGAGGATGCTGCGGGCCCTGGAAGAATTCGTAATAGAGGGCGTTCCGACAACCATACCGTTTCACCATGTCGTTATCTCATCGGAGGAATTCAGAAGGGGGGATTTTGACACGGGATTCCTTGAGAGGTTTGATTACAAGGCGCGGTTGAAGGAGATGTGATTTCCGTCCTATCTTTCCACAACATACATTTCGTAGATGAACCTGGATGGCTCAAAATACCGCCCCCTGCTGTGTTTCGGATATGTTATGAAAAGCTCCTCAAGCGCCCTCGTTATTGCCACATAGCAAAGCCTCCTCTCCTCGGCCATTTCCGAAGGCTTTGTGATGGCGGAGCCCGATGGGAAAAGCCCGTCCGCCATTCCGGTGAGAAATACCACTGGGAACTCCAGCCCTTTCGCGCCGTGAAGGGTTATGAGCCTCACCCCTCCAGCACCCCTTACCTTAGCGGAAAGCTCCTGCGTCAAGGAGATGTGGGAGAGGAGCCGCCTGGTCCCTCCCCTGCCAAAGCCCCCTGCCAGGGAGAGAAGCTCCTCAATATTATCTTTTTCCATTATCCTCCCAGGGGTATGCGCTTCGGAGAATATCCTTGAATAGCCCGTAAAATCATAGAACCTTCTCAGGATCTCCTGGGGCGTAAGGTTCTCGTATTCCTCTGGGCCGATACCCGTTATGTATTTCCAGAATGCCTCCAGCGCAGATAGCTTATCCTCTGGGAGCTTCTTGCTCATTGTGGGCCTGGACTTTTGGCTGAAACCCTGCGTAGCCAACTTTACCTCCTCGCCCCTGAACCCGAGAAAGTGCCTCAGCATTAGGACGAAGTCCTCCTTGTCCTTTTGCCCTGATATGAAGCGAAGGAAACCGAGCGATGCCCTTATTTCCGGCCTCCTGTAGAAGCTGGAGGCGCCTTCCATGTTGAAGGGAATCCTCCGCCTTGAAAAAGCGTCCTCAAATGCACGAGCCTGCGCGTTTGTCCTGAAGAGGACCCCGAAATCCTCCGGATTCCTCCCCTCATCCAGCATTCTCTCAACCGTGTCAGCGACGAAACCTGCCTCAGACTCCGGATCATCCAAAGCAACGAGGTGAACAACCTCTTTCTCTGCCCTCCTCACAGCGAAGACCGGAGAGGGAGGGTCTGGATTGTGGGATATGAGGTTTCTGCCGAGCGAGAGTATCTCCTCGTAGCTTCTGTAGCTCCTGTTCAGGTGGACCCTATAGGGATTGAAGCGTTCCGCAAAAGCGTTTATGAACCTCGGGGATGCCCCACGGAACCCATATATGGCCTGGAGGGGATCGCCCGTCGCGGTGAACCAAGCAGAACCGCCGGTGAGCCCGAGTATGAGCCTGAACTGAGCGAGGTTGAGGTCCTGAAACTCATCAACGAGGATGAGGCGAAAGGTTCTGGTGAGGTCCTCTTTGAGGTCAGGATTCTCCCTGAGAGCTTTTTCGGCCTTAATTATCACATCGTCATAATCCAGGGCTCCCATGGCTGTAAGCGCCTCCTGATAGCGCTCGTAAAAACCAGCAACCCTGTTCTGCCACGGAGTTTTCGCCGCCTCCCTGTATGCCTTTGGTCCCACTAGGTTTGACTTTGCCCGGGATATCTCCCTGAGCACGGCCCCTGCCTGGCGCTCTGATCCAACGATTTCCCTCATCATTTTAAGGGAGCTCTCCTGGTCAACTATGAGAAAATCCTCAGGGAAACCCTCCCGTTCCGCAACAGCGGAGAATATCCGGGAGGCAAGGTAATGCAGGGTTCCAACCCACATTCTCCTTATCTCGCTCTCAGAGAGAAAGGGCAGGAGCTTCTCGCGGAGCTCGCCTGAGCCCCGACCCGTGAATGTCGAGAGAAAGACGGATTCTGGCTCAAAGCCGCGCTCGCAGATGAACCAGGAGGCCCTCGCCGCGAGGCATGTGGTCTTTCCCGTGCCAGCACCACCGAGAATGAGAAGATGGCCTTCGTGCTGGACAGCCTCAGCCTGTTCATCCGAAAGCCCCTCCAGGATTGGCGACCTTGGCTTCGGTTCCTCTATGGGCCCTGTTATTATAACAGCCTCGGTTTGGGCAGAGAGGGATTCTGCAAGCTCATCAAGCATGGCCTTTGCTGAGGGAGGCCTTTTTTCGGGAGAGGGATCGAGGGCTCTAGACAGGAAGCGATTGGCCTGGGAGCTCAGCCTCTGGATAGGCTTTGGCTTGGATGAGATCATCTTCTTTCTCAGGCCCTCGTAGCTCTCGTCCCAGAAGGGCGGATGTCCAGCCAAACACTCGTAAATAACCGCGGCCGCGCTCCAAAGGTCAGATTGAATGCAGGCGTGGCCCTCCCAGACCTCGGGCGCCATGTATAAGGGGGTTCCTGCCATGGAGGCCGAGAAGCTCTCTTTGGATATCATTGCCGCGAGGCCGAAGTCCGTGAGCTTTACCTTTTCGCCCTCCGCCAGAAGCACATTTTCAGGCTTTATGTCCCTGTGGATTATCCCCCTCTCGTGCGCGTATTGGAGCCCGGAAAGGATGCCCGATGCTATCCTCATGGTCCTCGGCAGGGAAAGGGGGCCCTCATCCAGCAGGCTCCGGAGGCTGCGGCCGGGTATGTATTCCATGACAAGAACCAGCCTCTCCTCTATGAGGTCAGCCGAGTAAAAACGGACGATGTTCGGATGATCCAGGCTTGCGAGGACGCGTGCCTCCGCCATCATGGCCTCTGCCTCGCGCTGCTTTGCCCTCGAGACCTTTATCGCGAACTCCTTCTGGATTATGGTATCCAGAGCGAGAAAAACATCAGCAAACTGTCCCCCTCCTATCCAGGAGAGAATCTCAAACTTGCCGAACCTTTGCTGGATCAAGGACTAAAATTATATCGGATTAGGCGCGGCCTTCGCACCGGATAGCCGGACTACCCGAATTGAATTTCCCTCACTTTCCGACAACGAAAACCTGTGCCCCAACCCCTTTGACCCGCGCCGCGTAGACACCTGGTTCAAGGCCGGAAAGGCTTATTCTCTGATTAGAGCCCCCTATGGGATATGCCCTGGCCAACCTCCCGGTCGCGTCGTATATCTCAAGCTCACCAGAGCACTCCGCGAGGAACGCGAGAGGGCCCTGCTCGGCATAAAGTATCCTGAGCTGTGGCTCTCCCTTCCCGTCCCCCTCACTGACCTCAAATGGGCAGTTCCTGTTCTCGTAGGCCAAGACCGCGCCGCCCATTGGGCCAGAAGCAACCAGGTCAGGACACATATCCCCGTTCAGATCGCATATCACGACTAAGTCGGCGTCGTAAAGGTTATCCACTATCTCTACCGTGAAGCCGGGTGGGTTGTAGTAATAGCATATGACCCAGCTTGAGGCCGCTCCAACCGCGATGTCCACCCCGGTCTGCGCGTTTATCTCTCCCATGTCCATGCCTTCCGACTCACCAGCAAGCCCTATTGGCTGTTTCGTGAAGCCAGAGGCGCTTCCCCAATAGACATATGTGGCTCCGCCATAATAATCGTTCACTGCTACATCCATGTAGCCATCGCCGTTTATGTCAGCAGGGCCAACGCCCCACCCCTCCTGAAGGCTCGCATCCTGGTAATAGAGGCTAAAGTTCTCCGCTCCGTCGTTCTTGAATACTTGAAAGGGATGGGTTGAGGCTATCTCCAGATGCCCATCTCCCTCCATGTCAAAGAACCTGCACCCGTGAGGCCAGCTCAGCGAACCAACATATACCTGGGTGAAGAGCCCCGCATCGTTTCTGAACAGGAGAACCCCTCCGCCTGTGCTTGTGGCTATGTCAAGGTCACCATCCGCGTCCACATCCCCAAGATCAACCTCCCAGGCCTCGCCAGATGTCGGTAGGACACGGGATGTGAAGGATGAACCGTTGCCTGAGTTATAGAATACATAAATGTTGGAGCCCAGGTAATCGCCTGTAACGATGTCCACATCACCATCTGAGTCAATGTCCCCAGCGTCAACATAGAGCGGGTAACTGCTCGAGCCAACGAAGTGCCGGGTGAAACCCCAGTTGCCGTTGTTCTCATACCAATAGACCTGAGAACCATATGTATCCGAGACCAGGACATCCGGTAGCCCGTCCCCGTTGATGTCTCCCACCCCTACCCCGTGAGGATAGTTGAGGCCCGCGGCCACGGTGTAGGGCATGTATGCGCCAAAAAGAAGCAAAAGATCCATCTTACCTCCGGCCAAAAGGATAATGCAAATTATGGAGAAGTTTCAAGGCCGCGCGTTCGCTCAGATCCGTCCGGATTTCCGGGCACATTAGGGGCCATTTGAGGAACCGCGAGCCACCCCTTCGTTATAATTTTCAGCCTTGACAGAGATCTCCCGTCCTGTTAAGAGAACCCTACTCCTCTCCTATTTTGAGGGCGCCGCGGTCGCGGTTCACAACTCATATACCATAGGGCTTTATCCCATCGCATTCGCGTTGATGTTGGGGGCTTCTGATTTCCAGATAGGGATACTCGGGGCCTTCTCGTTTCTGGCAACCCTTTTTGGTTTCCTCTCAGCCTACCTGGTTGAGGCAACTGGCCAGCGCAAGTGGACGACCGTTTGGACGGGCTTTATCTCAAGGTCAATCTGGGTTCTAGCGCCAGCTATTCCCATGATAGCCGTGGGTTCGTCTGATAAGGCTTGGTTATTCGTTTTCCTGGTTGGAATATCGCTGGCCGCGGGCTCTATGAGCGGTAACGCGTGGCTCGCTTGGTTCACTGACCTGGTTCCGGCCGAGATAAGGGGGAGATATTTCGGGAAGCGATCCGGGCTTCTCTCGGCTGTTGGTTTGGCTGGTTCTTTGGGTGCTGGCCTCTTCTTGGACCACTACCGGAGAGCGAACTCAGAGTATCAGGGATACGCCATACTTTTCGTGCTCGCGTTCGCATTGGCCTTGGTTTCGCTGGTGCTCTTCTTCTTTCACTACGAGGGAAAGAGGCCGACCGCGAAGGGGTTCGGCCGCGCGTCCTCGGCCCTCCTCAGGCCCTTTGCCAACAAGGATTACAGGGTTTTTCTCCTTTACTTCGTCATATGGGGCTTCGTGAACGGGCTTTCCTCGCCCTTCTGGGGCGCTCACATGTTCAAAAACCTGGGAATGACATACACCCAGGTTGCCCTATATTCATCAATAGCAGGAGTCTGCGTGTTTTTCTCCCATTTCCTCTGGGGCTGGATCATTGACAGGGTTGGAGCGAGGGCGGTTCTCAAGTTCTGCTCCCTCGGGGTTGTGATAACCCCACTCCTATGGCCCTTTGCCTCCCGAACAAACCTCATACCCATCTGGATTGACGCGGCCCTATCGGGCGGTTTTTGGCCGGGCGTCAACCTTGCCGCTCTTTATCTCCTCATGGAGAACAGGGGCGAATCCGGGGATTCCGCTGTTGCCATTTATTCATTTGCGACTGGCCTCGCCGCTTTCCTGACGAGCCTTCTGGGGTCGTGGCTGACGGTAGTCCTTGCCGGGCTACATTTTCAGGGATACGGCGTCCTGATAAACAACTTCACCGCTCTATTCGTGGCAACGGGCATCATGAGGCTTTTTGTTCTCGCTTTCATGCCACGCTTCGCTGAGCCGAAGAGGGCGTCAGCGAGGGTTGTTCCGAGGGAGGTCCTCGCTTTCCTTTGGGTAGCGGCGCTCACGAGCAAGGAAAAGCTCCTTTGGGTTGTCGGAAGGATGAGAGGGCATGAGCACGAGTGAGGTTTTGACCCAGATCTTCCAGAGGCTTTTCTCCGCGTATGGTCCCCAGCATTGGTGGCCGGGCGATACGCCGTTTGAGGTATGCATAGGCGCGATACTCACCCAGAATACCTCCTGGGCGAATGTTGAAAGGGCGATAGAAAACCTGAAAAAAAGAGGTGTTTTTGACCCGGATTCGCTTCTTGAAATGGATCACGAGGACCTGGCCGCCCTGGTGAGGCCAGCCGGCTATTTCAATCAGAAGGCACGAAAAATAAGGGATTTCCTCATTTGGTTCAAGGAGATAGGCGGATTTGAGGGAATGGAGCAAGTGGAAACCAGTGCTCTCAGGGAGTCCTTGCTTTCGGTTCGCGGAATAGGGCCTGAGACCGCGGACAGCATACTGTTATATGCCCTGGGCCGGCCCGTTTTCGTTGTGGATGCCTACACTATGAGGGTTCTCGCCAGGCACGATATAGTTGGGCCGGATGCTGATTATGAAGCGGTCCAGTCCCTATTTCACGACAACCTGCCCCGCGAACCGCAGATCTTCAACGAGTTTCACGCGCTATTTGTTCGCCTCGGAAAAACCAGGTGCAGGAGAAGGGGGCCCCTTTGTGAGGATTGCCCTCTCCATGACCTTCCGGGTTATCCGCCGCTCGTATGAGTTTCTAATGCTGATCGGCCGATGCCAGAAAGAGGTTCTATTTGCGCGGGGCCCCACGAAAGGTTTATCATTTGAGGCCCGAAAGGAGGTGAGATCATTTTTCTCAGTGACAGTTTTTGGAAGAAGCTAGAAAGAGGCCCTGCTGAGGCAAGGGAGCGCAGGATTAAGGCGGAGACCGAGGCCGGACTTGAGAGGTGGCTCGGGACAGGCTATTCAGCCGCGGAAAAGCCCTTTCTCGCTGGCGTTGAGGCCGCGCGAGAGGCCCAGGAAAAGATAGGCGGGAAAAATCCAAGCCTCATCCTGTGTTTTATCGGAGGGGCATACGATTATAAGACCGTGCTTTCAGGCGTTGCCCAGGTCATGCCAGCGCCCATAGTGGGTGCGGAGGCCCCCGGAGGTCTTTTCAACGAGGATGTGGTTGCTGGGCGCGGGGTTCTTGTCGCGGCATTCTCTTTTGAGGAGAACAGGTTCGCGCTCGGCATCGGGGGAGGTTTTGTCTCGTCAACCGATAAGGCCCTTTCAGGGGCCCTCGGGAAGATATCCGAGGCCGAGGCTCAGGCCAGGGCTGATGGATACGAGCACGCTGGCCTCTACATCATAGCCCCAAATTCATATCCTCTCGTTGGCGAGGCACTCTTCTCAGAGCTCTCTAGGCTATCTGACACATTTGAGGTCATATCCGCTGGTATCCTGGGCAAGGTCAATGAGCCGGGGTTTGTCTCGGTCTTCTGGGAGGGCGATACTTATTCGGATCACCTTATAGCGATAGCGGTATTCTCAAAGACCCCTCTGTCCATGGGCATGGGCCACGGCTTCCACCCGATATGCCCCCTCAAGGTGACCCTAGCCAAGGGCAACTTGATAAAGGAGCTGGACGATCAACCCGTTGATTGGGCTCTCAGAGAGGTCCTTGGAAAGAGGGGGATAAATGTCTCCGAGCTCTCAAACCCAACATACGCGGATGAGGTTCTGCCCCGGTATCAGCTCGCCATCGCTCACCCTGAGTTCCCTGGGAAGTTCCGAGCCTTCCTTCCCCTTTCCCTTGAGAAGGGCGGCCTGAGAACAAACGCCATAGTTGAGGAGGGCTCAACGGTTTGGTTCATGGAGGCCTCTGAGGAGGAAATGCTGGAATCCGTTGACCGTGGGGTAAAGGAGGCCCTGATAAGAACCAGGGGAGCGAAGGTGATGGGGGCTATGGTCAACGAGAGCGTGATCAGGATAGGGCTTCTGGCCGAGGGATACGCGAAGGAGAACGAGCTCCTTCGGAAACATCTGGCCGCTCCTTTCTTTGGGGTTGGGACCGTTGAGGAGATAATCATAACTGATGGGGTCTATCCAGCGCCTCACTCCGGCTCGCTGAGCCTCTCGCTTTTCACCATGCCAGCACCGACAAAGGAGGCGGCGAGGTAGACCGAGATCATGTGGCACAAGGCCATGCCTGAGCCTTATAATTTGGCTCTGAGCTAGAAGGAACGCGTCGTGAGCGAGGTTGTCCTGTTTGTCTACATAGTTGTTCTGAGCTTTCTGTTGGCGTTTTCACTGAGAGCCTTCTGGCTCTATTATCTCTACAGGAAGCACAGGGGCACCTGGCGCACGAAGACCCCTCCCCAGCTGGGAGAGTGGCCTCTTGTTTGCGTTCAATTGCCCATGTATAACGAGTATTCGGTGGCCGAGCGGGTTATCAGGGCCGCGGCCGCTCTTGATTACCCAGCCGATAGGTTGGAGATACAGGTTCTTGACGATTCGGACGATGAGACCTCTGAACTCGTTGCTAGCGTTGTCTCGGAGCTGGCGGCAGAGGGCATAAACATAAAGCACATCCGGAGGGGATCGAGGGAGGGATACAAGGCTGGTGCCTTGAGACACGGGTTTTCCCTCTCGAACGCTGAGTTTTTCGCGGTATTTGACGCTGACTTCATACCGCCAAAAGAGTTTCTCAAGAAGACCATCCCGCACTTTCAGGACCCAGAGATAGGCGCTGTTCAGACCCGCTGGGGCTACATAAACGACACCTCCTCTCCCTTTGCCATGCTCCAGGCCGTCATCCTGGATGGCCACTTCGTTGTTGAGCAGTTCGTGAGGAGCAGGGAGGGACTTTTCATGATATTCAACGGAACAGGGGGCGTTTGGAGGGCTGAAGCCATAAGGAAAGCAGGAGGATGGGAATCGGATACCATCACTGAGGACGCTGACCTTTCATACAGGGCCCAGTTGGCCGGCTACAGAATACTTTACCTCCCAGATGTGGTTTGCCCATCAGAATTGCCTCTGGATGTTAACGCGTTCAAATCCCAGCAGAGGAGATGGACAAAGGGCGGCGTTCAGACCATGCGCAAGATACTTCCGAGGGTGCTTTCCGCTGGGCTTCCCCTCAAGGTCAAGACAGAGGCTTTTTTCCATCTCGCGGGGAACCTCGCTTATCCTGCCATGCTTACCCTCGCTGTCCTGACCCTTCCCATGCTCATAATAAAGACCACATCCTCCGCATACAGCTGGTATTTTGCCATAGCGGGGTTCTTCATAATCGGTGCCTTCGGATTCCCGGTCCTGTATCTCAACGCGCTTCGTGACACCTATCCTGACTGGACTAGGAGGGCTTGGCTCATCCCGTTTCTCATGTCAGTGGCCATGGGCATCTCCCTCAACAATGCCCGAGCGGCCATAGACGGGCTTTTCAGGAACGGGGGCGTTTTCGCCAGGACGCCAAAATGGGGGACCAATGCGGCCAGCATCTACAGGCTCGCTGAGCGCAAGGGCCAGGCTATCGTGGAGATGCTTCTTGGGATATACATGCTCGCGACATATATATACTGCATGGTTAGCGCGCAGATCATACTCCTTCCATTCGTGGGCCTTTACGCTATAGGGTTCTTGGTGACCGGAACCCAGTCTTATCTCTCCACGCTGAGGGCCAGCCTCACCCAGATTGAGAAGCTCAGCGTGGCCCATCACACAGGAGACAAAAGATGAACCTCACAGAAATCCTTTTAGCCCAACAGCAACAGCCGACCGGGGGCGGCGCGGGCGGCCTCCTCTCCCTCATACTGCCCTTCATAATCCTCTTAGCAGTCTTCTACTTCTTCATCATACTCCCGCAGTCAAAGGAAAAGAAGAAGCGTCAGAAGATGCTTGATTCCTTGAAAGAAGGGGACACCATAACAACAGCAGGAGGCCTTATAGGCGTGATAAAGAAGATAGACGGCGATGTGGTGACCCTAAAGGTCTCTGAGGGGACGACCCTGAGGATAGAGAAATGGGCCGTGTCAAGGCTTCACGGCGAACAGCAATAGGTTCTGACCCAAAGGAAGAGAAGGGGGCAGGGACAAAACGCTCTCCTGAAACCAAGCCTCATCGGAGGATCAGATACTACGGCGACCCAATTCTGAAGACGCCAGCGAAAAAGGTCTCGGAGCTGAACCCTTCGCTTCTCTCTCTCGTGGAGGACATGGAGAGGATCCTCGCCGAGGCTGATGGACTTGGGCTGGCGGCTCAGCAGGTGGGGGAGGCCTTGGCCATTGCTGTCCTTAACCTTGAGGGTTTTGAGGAGAAGGATGAGGGATTGCTCGCTGATGGGAAAACCCTCGTTCTTATCAACCCCGAGATCGCGGAGGAGGAGGGCGAGATAACCGATGAGGAAGGGTGCCTTTCCTTTCCTGGGCTATATGTTAATCTGACCAGGCCGGAGAGGGTTGTGGTATCGGCTCAGCGCCTGATCCGCGACAGGACTTTGCCCGTGGAGATAGAGGCAAAGGGCCTCTTCGCGAGGGCGCTCTGCCACGAGATAGATCACCTCAACGGCGTTCTAATAATAGATAGGCTATCCCCGTTCGCTCGGGTTAGGGCCCTTACCCAGTGGCGCCTGAAGCTCGCTGAGGCCCTGGAGGAGAGAGAGGAATAGTCTTCAAGGGCGAGACGAGAGCCTACTTGCCCAGCATCCTCTCCGCTTTCTCAGCGCCCCTCTTTGCCTCCTCGTGATCCGGGTCAAGCTTAAGGACCTCCCTCCAGTAGAAAAGCGCTGTCCTGTAGTCCTCGTTCGCGTAGGCCTCAACCCCTTTGAGGTAAAGCTCCCGAACCCTTCCGGTGGTTTTCTCAACGAGAGCGTAGTAGTCTCTGAGGGAGGCTTGAAATCTGAGGGAGCAGGTCTTCCTGTATACGCTCAGGGCTGACTTCAGCGGCTTGTTCCCCGGGGATTCCTTGATGATCGTTTCTATGACCGAGAAAGCGTCATCCGGTTTGAGGGACAGGGGGCCTGATAGGATGACATCCGAGAGGAAGCTCGCGGCCTCATCCCCCATTTTGGCCTCCGGGAGCCTCTTTGCGAGGTAGTCCGCCAAGGCCGCGGAATACGCCCACACGAGGCAGGCCTTTCTCGCGTTTTCGGCCTCTTGGTCCTTCTGGGGCGCTGAGAGGATGGCTTCGGCTCCTGGGGGAAGGTTTTCCCTGAGGCTTTTCAGGCCTGACCAGTTGGTGAGCTCGTGATCAGCAATGGCGAGCCCGACTAGAGCCTCTTTTCCGAAGAGCGCCTCCCGGTCGCCGGGAAACCTGATGTGATTGAGCAATCTCTCCCTGTCCCTCTTTGAAAGCCTTCCGAAAAGCGAATCGTTATCATGCGGACTCTGTTCTGAGAGCCAGAATCTCCTATCCCCTTCCTCAGCTAGGGCATCAGGGCGAAGGTCAAGCCCGTAGCTGAGAGTGATGATCCTCACGGCTGAAAAAAGGGCTATCGCGGTCAAAACTCAAGCCTCCTCTTTCCCCGCTCCCTGACAACCTTTATCCTGGCCGGGGGTATACTTTTACCCTTTACGATAAAACGGTTTATGTCCTCATCAACCGAGAATGTATCGGTTCTCATGCTCCGAAGGAACTCCTTTCTTTCCCTTTCCGGAATGAGCGCGAGCCTGATGTTCCACTGGCCCCTTGCTTCTTCTGAGAGGAGCTCCGCGGCCCTCTCGGCCTTTCCCTTCTTGAGATACCTCAGGAAATCCGTGACCTCCTGATACCCAGGGGTCTGTCTCGCGGATGGGGTGAGGTTTATGTCCCTCTTTCCCCAGGGGATAAGCTCACAGCCCGCCAGGGCCAACCCCAAAAAGATAACCCGAAGTTTCATCCCTTTCTCCCGGTAGAAAGCAGGTATTTCCTCATGAATTCGGTTATATCTCCGTCAAGCACCGCGTCCGCGTTCCCTGTCTCGTAGCCGGTCCTGTGGTCCTTGACCATGCGATAAGGATGCAGGATGTAGCTCCTTATCTGGTGTCCCCAACCTATCTCGTGTTTTTCTCCGGTCTTGGCTCTGAGAGCCTCCTCCCTCGCCTCGCGCTCGCGCTCGTATAGCTTGGCGCGGAGGATGCGGAGAGCGTTCAGCTTGTTCTGGTGCTGGGAGCGCTCTGATTGGCATGAAACCACTATTCCACTGGGCTCATGTATAACGCGGACAGCAGTATCGTTCTTCTGCATGTGTTGGCCCCCTGGCCCGGATGCCCTGAAAGTCTCTATCCTTATCTCGTTCATGTTCAGCTCAAGCTCAATCTCCTCCGCTTCCGGATAAACGAATACGGAAGCGAAAGAGGTATGGCGCCTGTGCGAGGCATCAAAAGGGCTTATCCTCACGAGGCGATGAACCCCCCGCTCAGCCTTCAGGTAGCCGTAGGCATATTGCCCCTCAACCAGTATGGTGGCGTCCTTTATGCCAGCCTCTTCACCTGGCTGATAGTCAAGCGTTTTGACCCCGTAGCCCTCCCTCTCAGCCCACATGAGATACATCCTGAGGAGCATCTTCGCCCAGTCGTGGGATTCTGTGCCACCAGCGCCTGGATGAATGGTGAGTATGGCGTTCTTCATGTCATCCGGATCCGAGAGAACGAGCCTTAGCTCAAGCTCATCAAGGCTTTTTTGGATGCTCGCTATCTCGCCCGCGAGCTCATCGGCCCCGGAGGGGTCCTCCCTCAACAGTTCCTCTATGGTTTCTATCTCGGATTCAAGGCGGCTAAATAGCTCCAGCTTCTCCTTTATTCCAGAGAGCTCGGCCATCAGGGACCTCGCCTCCTTTTGATCCGACCAGAATCCCGGCTCGCCAGCCCGGGCCTCTATCTCCCGAGCGCGAGCAGAGAGGGCCTCCGTATCAAAGGAACCCCCTCAGCTCAGAGAGTCTTCTCCTCAGCTCCTCCATGCTGTTACCTTGTTAGGTGTTATTGCCCCAGAGAACCGAGCATAGCGCATCCGCCGCCAACTATACAGCATATTCCTATTACTATGATTAGGAAAGCGGCTATGCCTATTATCAGCCATATCCACCACTTGCTCTTCTTCTCGGGCGGCGGCCCGCCGGTTATCACCTCACCTGAGTATGGGCCAGAGACGCCGGTCGGGCCGCTTGTCTCTCCAGGGCTAGATAGAAGCGCTCCGCACTTCACGCAATACCTTGACTCATCAGGGTTCTCAGCGCCGCAGCTTGGACAGTTTTTCAAAATAAACCTCCATGGCTAAGGTTCAATTATAAACCCCTCCGGGGGCCTCATTCAAATTGAAATCGCAGGTCTCGCTGGTTTAAGATATTCGGCCATGGTTTTAACCCTGTTTCTCCTCTCCGGAACCGATTATTCCTCGTTCAGAACCCAGCTTTGGCTCTTCAAGAACTCGTCCCTCCGGGATTCGGTCTACACCTATACCCTTCAGAACGGCGATGTTGCTTATTTTTCCGTGAAACCAAGCGTCCAGACAAGGACATTTGAGATATACGATAACTGGCGGCCCGGCTACGCGGTAATCCTCCTCATGGAGGCATCAACGGGGAGGATCCTCGGGCTTCAGGCCTACAGCAGGTCTGAGCCAACCAGTCAGTGGAACAAGAACCTCGTGCTGAGAAACACATTCCCAGCCGCGAGCCTCTTCAAGATGGCCACGGCCCTCGCGGCCATGAGAAAGAAGGGCCTCAGCCCGGATGATTCGCTCACATACAGGGGCAAGCCCCACTCAAGGAGCCCTCGCGTCTGGCTAAAGAGCAAGTATGTGGCAAAAGCCACATTCGCGGAGGCCTTTGGAGCCTCCTGCAACCCTGCTTTCGGCGTCCTTGCAAAGGAAGTCGGCCGGGAGGCACTCCTGGAGGCCGCGCGGGACCTGGGCTTCAGGGTTGACGGGGCGAGGTTCAGCCTGCCTGAGGAGCTTGGTTTTGGGGAGGCTGAGAAACCGAGGAACACTGATAGCCTCATGCTCATGGGAGCGGGCTTCGTCAATTCCACGATAAGCCCCATGCACGCCCTGCTCATATGCTCCGGGGTCGCAAACGGAGGGGCTGTGATGAGGCCATCCCTGATAGACAGCGTCAAGAGCAAGAACGGCGAGCTGGTTTGGCGCGCGAGGCCGGAGACCCTTTGGGTGGCCATGAGCCCTGGAGAGGCCTCGGAGATGAGGGAGCTCATGCTTGCAACGGTGAGTTCAGGAACCTCATACAGGGCGTTTTACGCCTCAGATGGGTCTGCTGTCCTCGGGAGCGTGAAGGTCGGTGGAAAGACAGGGACCCTCACCGGTCAAGACCCATACGGCAGGTGCGATTGGTTCGCTGGGTTCGCTGATGATGGGATCCAAGCGGTTGCCGTGAGCTCCCTTGTTGTCAACACGACGAGGAAGAGCACGAGGCTCAAGGGCTCTTATCCGGCCGAGGAGGCCCTGAGAGCCCTCTTCGGCATAGATGGCCCTTTGCCCATGTGCGCGGAGGAGATAAAGGTAACGGAAAAAAGGAGGTGAGATACATGCTTTTATTAACGCTAATGGCCGGGCCCTTCTCCTTCCAGAAGGCAATAGTTGCTTGGAGGGTGGGTGAGGACAGCTCGGTCGCTTACATAGCGGATTACGGGAAACGGGTAGGGATGTTCATATACCGAGGCGGAGAGCTCTCCGAGAGGGGCCTGGTTCTTGACAAGAAGGGCTGGAAGGTTGACATGAGCCTCATGGAGTTCTCAGCGCAGGAGGGATATTTCAAGACCCCTGAGGACCTCGTGAACTTCTGGTGCACTGGAGACCCGGTCTCAAAGGGGATTGTGCTCGGCCACGAAGGGATGAAGGGAGAGAAGATAGGAACCGAGGAATACATGGGCTATACCTGCGTTGCCTACAAGCTGACGGGCGATGACACCTCAAACGAGGGAAAGCTCCTGCGTTGGGGGGGCCTGACCCTCTACTACAGGTTTAATGTTGGGAAGGAGGTCTACGAGTGCTCCTTGATGAGGCTGGACACGAGCTCCGCCATCCCTGAGGAGAAGCTGACCCTGCCCGAGAACATATTCCTGGTCAGATGAGGGTCTTTCTGGGAATAACAGGCGCCTCAGGCGCGGCTTACGCGGTGAGGCTCCTTGAGGAGATGAGAGACCTCGGAGCCGAGGCCCATGTCGCCATAACCCGGTGGGGCAATCATGTCCTTGAGGCCGAGGGATTTTCCCTGGATGAGATAAAGGGCCTCGCGACAGAGGTCTATGAAGCGGATGATATTGCGAGGGGCCCTGCCTCAGGAACAGCTGGGTTTTCCGCTTTTGGGGTCGTCCCTTGTTCTGTCTCAACCCTGGGCAAGATAGCCTCAGGCATAGGGGACAACTTGGTTACCAGAGCCGCGCAGGTCGCGCTTAAAGAAAGAAGGCCCCTCGTTCTTTTGATAAGGGAGACGCCCCTTTCGCCGGTTATCATTGAGGCGATGCTAAAGGTTTCTCTAGGTGGCGCAACGGTCATGCCAGCGTGTCCCGGATTTTATCACAACCCAGAATCAATAACAGAGCTCGTTGATTTCGTGGTCAAGAGGGTTCTTTTTGCCCTGGGCTTTCCAGTTGACATCAGGGAGCTCTGGGAGGGGGAATAAGCCGCTGGCGTCGCATCCTGATCGCCCTCTATCTTCCTGACCCCTTCACATGGGCATCTCGGCTTCATTACAGGGGCAGGCAAGTGGTCCTGAGCGCGAAAGGAACGCTTTCCTAATGCCAGAATACCCCATAGAACCCTTTAGGATAAAGAGCGTTGAGCACATAGAGATCCCTGGCCCTGAGGAAAGGGATAGGCTCCTGAAGGAGGCCCACTACAACCTTTTCAAGATACCAGCGGAGAAGGTTTTCGTTGACCTTTTGACCGATTCCGGAACCGGAGCAATGAGCCAGGAGCAGTGGTCAGCCCTCATGCTGGGGGACGAGTCCTACGCCTCAGCCAAGTCATGGTATAGGTTTGAGCGCGCTGTCCAGGAGTTCATGGGCATGCCCCATGTGATACCGGTCCACCAGGGCAGGGGGGCGAGAGGATAATCGCCTCGGTTCTCCTGAGGCAGGGGGATATAGTCATTTCAAACACCCTCTTTGACACCACCCTGAGGCCAAGCACGAGTTCGTTCGCCTGGCCATACCAAGGCGTGTCTATACCAAAGCTCACCTTGATTGGGTCGCTGAGGCCGCGAAAAGGGTCTACGATAAAAGAAAAGACATTCGGGGATACAGAATCGTGTGGGAACCGAAGGCTCTAAGACATTTCCTTTGCGAGCTTGAACCGGTTCGGTAGGATCAGCGATAATTTGAATGTGAAGAGACGCGTTCTCTCCGGGACGAGGCCAACGGGAAAGGCCCATCTGGGGAACCTCGCTGGCGCTTTCTTCAACTGGGTCAGGATCCAGGACTCTGGAGAATACGAGACATTCTACTGCGTCGTTGACTGGCACTCTTTGACGACTGACTACGCTGAGACCGGGGCCCTGAGGCAAAACACCCTTGAGATGGTCAGGGATTGGCTCGCTGTTGGGCTCTCGCCGGAGAGATCCGTGCTGTTTCTCCAATCAGCCGTCCCTGAGCACGCTGAACTCCACCTGCTTTTCTCAATGCTGGTCTCCCTCTCAAAGGCCCTCCGGGTCCCCACATTCAAGGAGCACCTTGAGGACATAAGGGCTGAGACCATGAAGGACAAACTGCGGACCGAAACAGGGGATGTCTCGGATGTCCTCAGGAGGATGAGGGCTGAGGTCGTGGATCGGCTGGCGGAGTTCGTCTCCGGCAAGCCGGATCCCGAGACCGCCAAACAAAAGCTCTCATCAGAGCTTTCCTTACTGACTGATAGGGCCTCGGAGGTCCTGGCTGGCGCTGTGGCTGGCGTTGATTTCTCGGATGTCCCAGGCTTTGAGGCGATATCCTGCGGTTTCCTTGAATACCCAATACTTCAAGCGGCTGACATCGCAATATACAGGGCTCATGTGGTTCCTGTTGGTGAGGATCAGGTTCCCCACATTGAGTTCGCCAGGGACATCGTTCGCCGTTTCAACTCCCTCTACGCCCAGGTTTTCCCTGAGCCGGAGGCGCTTCTCACGCCAGTGCCCAGGATTCTGGGTTCTGACGGGAGAAAGATGAGCAAGCGCTACGATAACGGGATATATCTCGCTGATGCCCCTGATCTCCTTGAGCGCAAGCTCATGGGCTTTTTTACTGACCCATCAAAGATAAGAAAGAGCGACCCGGGCCACCCGGAGGATTGCCCGGTCTTCCTCCTGATAAAGGCGTTTCTGCCTGAGAGGGCAGATGAGGTCAAGATAGCCTGCGAGCGCGGGGAACTGGGTTGCGTTGAGTGCAAGAAGCGCGCGGCAGCTGGCCTGAACGAGTTTCTGGAGCCTCTCAGGGAGCGCAGGGCCTCTTTCAAAGATGATTACCTGATAGATGTCCTCAGGGAGGGTTCCAAGAGGGCGCGGGATGAAGCCGGGAAAACCATGGCATTGGTCAGGAAGGCCATGAGGATGGACTGGCTGTAGAAAATTGGCAGGCGCGGGGCCTGATTTCTTGACCTTATTTGTCTTACGGGCTGTTTTGAACGGGACCTGGGGCGGCCTTATAATTTGTGAGCTATGAACCTTTTCGTTTTGCTTCTTTGCACTGAGGGCCCGATGAACCTTAAGGATGTCTGGGAAACCCAGACGAACACCGAGGGCATCCGTATCCTTGGGGATAAGGTCACGACCGATTTCTCAAACATAAGGGTCAACTCTGACGCGAGCACAAACATCCACAACGAGGAACAGGTCTGGATGAACCCCAATAACCCGCAGAACATAGTTGCTGTTTGGCGGGATTTCAGGCTCGGATACAGGCGGATAGGCATAGGGGTCTCAACGGACGAGGGAAAAACATGGTCTGATAGCCTTCTCGTTCCCGGGATAGAGGCCTGGGATTCCGATCCCTGCCTCACTGTTGCTTCTGATGGCACATTCTACGCCACAGCCCTGAACTTCTCCTCCTCGGGATACGAGAACTCCGGCTTCCAGGTCTACAGGTCAACGAACGGCGGGATGAGCTGGGATGGGCCTTTTACCGCGCTCTACACCCCCGGAGACTACTACTTTGAGGACAAGGAGATGACCACATGCGACAGGTCCGGAGGCTCCAGGGACGGCTACATGTATATATCCTGGACGCGTTTCGCCAATTACCTCTCTGAGTGCTACATCTGTTGCATAAGATCGACAGACCGAGGCCAGACATGGAACAGCCCTGTCCGGGTCTCATCGTCCAACTACACCCAGTGGTCGGTTCCATGCGTTGGTTCCGATGGAACCCTTTATGTTGCCTGGGTTGATCTCGGGGATTACTACATATACCTGGACAAATCAACAAACGGCGGGGCATCCTTTGGCACGGATAACCCAATAGTCAACACGAACTTCGGAATGGGCGAGATCAACGGAGGGATAATGACCTTCTCGTTCCCCGCTATGGACGCTGATGTGAGCGGAGGGCCGTATGACGGAAACCTCTACATTGCCTATGCTGGCTCCAACGGCTCTTCCGGCCTGGACATATACTTCATTAGATCGACGAACGGCGGAATAAGCTGGTCAACACCCCTCCGGATAAACGATGACCCTACGGGCAACGGAAGGGACCAGTTTCACCCTTGGCTTTTCGTTGACAACACCGGAGTCATTCATGTTGCCTTCTACGATAGGCGAGATGACCCTTCAAACTACTATTTCAACCTTTATTACACGAAGAGCACGGACGGAGGGGTTACATGGGCTCCGAACCGAAGGGTGACATCCGAGTCATCGGCTCCGGTTGAGAAGGCTGGGCTAATCGGGGAATACATAGGCCTTGCTGGCCACAACGGGAAGCCATACCTCGTCTGGACAGACACGAGGGAGGGCCACCAGAAGATCTACTTCGGCACGGATACGACATTCTCTGAGACCGAGGAAGGCCCTGTCGTCCGTGAGCCGAGCCTGATGGTCATCGGGGGCCAGCTCGCTCTTGGAGAGGTCTCAGAGGGAACGCTCTTGGTCTACGACGCGACGGGAAGGCTCGCTGTGAGCAGGGAGGTATCTGGCCGTTTCAGGGTTGATCTCTCCGGCCTGGCAAAGGGCTACTACAGGGTTGTCCTGAGGACAAAGGAGGGCCAGGAGAGCGCCGGGGCCTTCACGAGGTAAGGTTTCTAGTCGCTATTTCGTTATGAGGAGCTTCTCAACTATTTTCTGCTTCTTCGTGTCGTTCGGGATCCTCGCCTCAAAAACCACGAAATAAAGCCCGTTAGCAACATCGGGACCAGTGTAAAGGAAGTGGTTTAAGCCCTGTGGCACCACCTTCTCCCCTGAGTTCCAGACCTCTTTTCCGGTTATGGTCAAAAGCTTTACCCTTACCCTTGCCTGGGTGTTGACCCTGAAAGAGAAATAGAGCCTCCCTCCGGTGAAGGGATTGGGGACGGGCAGGGCGTCAGTGAGCGATAGCTCCGTCTCCCCTACAACGAGAGGAATTATCCTTGTGCTCAGGTTCATTATGTTATCGTATGCCCTCAAGCCGAATGTGTGGGTTGCCTCAGCCTCGCCCGTGAGATCGTATTCGTAGAACCCAAACCCGGATGTGTCAGAGTTTTTGTCATACTGGAATGAGGTGGTAACATCGTAGTTCTCGTTATCAAGGATGAAAAGGATTGATGGGCCATCCATGGGTTTTTCCCTTGGCCTTATGTATATCCCGGATGGATCGGAGACCCTGAACTCAATACATCCCTTCTGGGGAACCCTTTCTCCCTCGGAGAGCTCTTTGCCCTCATAGTAGAACCTTATTGTGGGACCGGTTATATCAGAGGAACTGGCTGGTTGCGATGTGTAGATGCTGTCAGCGATGCCGACCCTCCCGAAGGGGGGCGATGGGTCATATACCACTATTCTCGCTCCCACCGTATCCCTCCTGGCATCGGTTGGCACCGTGTATGAGCCGGAGAAACTGCCTGAGGCGCTTATTGCCCCACGGAACTGCGGCCAATCCTCTGATTCTAGGGAGTAATACTGACCGAAAGCCGTATACCCCTCCTTGAGATACCTCGTATCCAGGCCAAGGGGATAAACCAAGGGCCATCCTGCCCCTGAGCCGGAGAACTCGGCCCTGGTTCCCGGGGTCAGGGTATCGGGGGCAATTAGAGCGAGCTCTGGCGGGGGGAAACGGATGGGGACGCAGGGCTCCCCCGCCAAATAATAGGAGGGGTCGTTTTTGCCAGCCAGCTCAACCTCGCCCGCTGGGTGAGGGCTGTAATCCGAGAGGAGATCATACATCCCCCTGGCATACATCCTGTTGGCCCCGCTGGTTGCCTCTGCCAGGGTTGAGATCACCCCTATGGCCCCGTCCGGCCTTATGGCCCACTCCTCTCCTATGCAGTGGGGGGGATCAATGCGTTCAAATATGCCGACCTTGCAGGAGAGAACCATGATCAGAGCGTTTCGTGGGCCAGCGTTTATCCTCTCCCTGTCCGTTGCGAGGAGATAAAGCCTTTCGTGCGTGATCTGGGTGGGGGAGCCGTGAACGAACATGGTTATCAGCAGGTTGCCCTCGTTGAAATACCTTATGAAGTCATCCGTCCACTCAGGCTTCATGCCTCCCCTCATGGGATACTCAATCCCGTAGCAGTGCCTCACCTCAAGGCTACGGGGCGTGTGGTTTCTCTGAATGTCATCAGCGTTAGTCCAGTGGTCCGAGATCCCATCCTGTTGCCCATCGTAATACTCGTCGTCCGGAACCAAAAGCACCCTGTTCCTCCAGGGCCCGTTCGCCTCCCCGCGCTCGTAGCGCTTCATCTTGACAACATAGTCCCACGCCTCCTTGGCGTTCCTGGCCGTGACGCGGCCATAAAGGACATCCTGGAAGTTGTCCCCGTCAAAATCAAAGTAGAAGTCCTCGTGGGTCCAGGGGCCGGAGTTCAGGCTGTATGACTCCCGCGGGTTCCAAGGAGGAAACATGTTCCCCTCGGTTGTCCTGTAGCCCTTGTAATCATAACTGCCATCGCCCATGTTCACGAAGTATGTTATCTGAGGGGCCTGCCAGTAAGCATAAGCATACCAGTAAAAATTCCTTATAGCGACGGGATCCCTCATTCCGAACCCGAATTGGTCATAGACATCCTCAAGCCTCACATATTTGACGGCCCCGGATCCCATTTTCCAGAGGTTGTCAGCCCAGAGCCATAGGTGCTCCCCGCGCCAATCAACGAGGGCACGGCAGGGCTCCATGAGCGCGTCTGGACCGCAGATTATGTAGTCTGCCCGATTCCCTCTGTCCCATAGGTTCACGGATAGGTCAAGGAGGGATAGTTTCACGGGCCTTTTTGCTGAACAGGAGAGCCATAACCTCTTTCCCGGGAATAGGGAGTCCGAAAACTCAAGATGGCCGTCGTTCCAAGCGAAGTTTCTGAGGACCACTGGGTTAAAGGGATCGCTCACATCCCAGAGGAACACAGGCCTCGGCCCACTGGCTTTTAGCTTGTAATTGCCGTTGAATCCGTTATCCGGGAAGAAGAGATTGCCCTGGCTCCCGTATTCGTTCTTTTTGGAATACTGGAGGTCAATGAAGTCAAGGTAGACCTCCTTAGCGTAGCTGTCCGTTCTTATCAGGCGGATCGTTATGGTGTTTTGGCCTTCCCTCAGGTTGCTCACGGATACCCTGTAAAACCTCCTCATTCCAGCCGCAGTGGAGGACTGGCCTACCATCTGGCCGTTAACCCATACCTGATATGTGGCCGCTCCGAGCTCCTGGTTATCCTTTCCGACAAGCGCCAAAAACACGCTTCCGGTCCCATCGTTCACCCCCAAGCACTCCATCTCAAAGGGGTAATCCGCGAAAGATGAGCTCTGGGGTAGCGAGAGCACAGAGTCATCAACCCAGATTATCCCCTTTTGCCCGAGGTTCAGTTTGTTCCTCTCGTGGTGAAGGTAACCCGTATTAGTTGAGCATGTTAGGGCCCCAATAGGCCTCGCGTCCTTTGACGGAGCCCTTTTCGGAATTCCCGTGTATCCAACCGCTATCCAGTAGACAACCGTGTCCGTGTAGGGATGGTTCCAGTATTCAAAATACCTGTCTACGGCATTGTATCTCCTGTCAGGGATACCCTGCGCGTAGAAGAGAACCCTGTCCCCTGGGCCGAAGACCCCGTCCCCAGCGTCGTCAACCCTCGCCGCCACCTCTGAGAAGACCACCTCCATGTGCCCCGTGTCGGAGCGCATGGTGTCGTTACCCAGAGAAAAAACAGCCAGCTTGTTGGGATCGGATAAGAGCGCTGGGGAAAGCCCGAGGCCGATCATGTCCTCGTATCTCACCTCGTAGACCCCAGGCTCCGTAACTGAGACCTTGATCCAGGCTTGTGCTGATGAGAACGGGTCCTGGATGTCTTTTTTGGTTGGTAGAGCGGCCTTCCAGGAGGCCTGGTCCTTCCAGTTGATGAACCTGAGGCCGTATATCTCGTCAAAGGGATCGTAGCCTGAGAACGGCACGAGGCCATCATCCTCCGGGATGAACTCAACCTCAACCCTCATCCTCCTCGCGTATGTGTATGATCCCCCGTTATATGAGCACGGATAAAGGAGGATGCTCGTGTATTTAAGGTGGCGCATGAGGCCCTGAGCTAAGATCCTCCACGGCTTTGCTGGCCAAGGGGTTTTGTAATCCTTGGCCTCGTATACTGGCGTAAGGCCGTCGTGGATATACCTGGGGCAGGGGAGGGGAGGGGGGCCCTGGAAGCTCGTCTGATCCGTTGCTATTGCCCTTATCTTTGGGGATTTTCCCCTCGGGACCGCGAAGCTCACCAGGCGAGCCGGAAGGTCGGGTTCGCCAGCCTCGCCCCAACCCCCATCCTTGAATCTCAGATAGGGTTTTCCGTTCAGGGTTTCGGCCTGGTATTGCGCGGGAGGGAAATCAACCGCGAAGACCAATTTGTTCTCATCCGAGGATAGTATTGTTATCTCGGCAGAATCTCCGGTGGTTCGCGAAGGGATCGTCTGGGATGCTCTCTTGCTAGGTTGATCGGGGATCAGGGGGCTTATGCCATGAGCGAGGATAAAGGTCCACACCCAGCTCATCAGAAGCTCTCTGCCTCGCTTATTAGCATTATCGGTATCCCGTCCTCTATCCTGAACCTGAGCCTGCAATTGTGGCATATGAGGGCAGAATCATCTTTTCTGTATTCCAGCTCTCCTTTGCACTTCGGGCAAGCGAGGACGCTGAGGAGCACGGGATCAAGCCCGCCTTTCTCTTTTTCGGTCATTTCCGCGGAGAGCAGATTATAAAGCAGGGCGAGGCCCGGATCAAACGCGCGCAGTTTCCGCATGTGCGCGGAAACCGTTTCCCAATCTCCCCTTATCTGAGGGCCGGTTAATGCCCTCTCCGGTCCCATTTCCTCAATGTTTTTAAGGGTTCTTTCGGCCATCGGAATTACAGCGCGCCAATCCCCATCCGAGGCCTCAGATATGACCCTGGCCGCCAGCTTGATGAGGGTCCCTATGAAGCCAGCTGACATAACGCAAGCCGCGTGATAAAGCGCGTGGTCTTTTACCCGTATCGTTTTGCACCCCAGGGTGCTGGCCACTTGCCCAGCGAGGGATATTGCCTCGTCGTCTCCTGAGATCCCCATGTATATTCCGGCTATGAGACCAGGATCAGGCCTGGGAAAGCTCTGGATAGGGTGCATGACTCCGACTGCTGAGCCTTTGGCTTTGAGGGGGCTGAGAACCGAAGGGTCCAGCGCTCCAGCGGTGTGGAGGAAGGCCTTGCCCTTTACATCTGCCCCGGCTGATGCCAGATACTCAGATGTGCTTCCTATATCCCTGTCCCTCACCGAGATTATAACCCCATCGCACCTCTCGAGGAACCCCCTCGCGTCCCTTCGCCTGAGAAACGGGAGTGTCCCCCCGTAGTGCTCTGAGAGCAGGATTACATCCTGACCCCTTTCTGAGAGCGCGCCCGCGAGGCTGAGCCCCACCTTTCCAGCGCCAACTATGCCGATTTTCATATCCTTAAGAAATTATAACTCAATTCGCGCGCTAGCCACAAGGCTCCCCTCTGGCGCGGAACGAGGTCTCGCGCGCGTGAAATGCCTTATAATATCAGGGTTGCGGAAGATCTTCCTCTTGGCATTCCTTATTTCGTGTCAAGAAGCGCCCCAGAAACACCGGGATTTCTCAGGCATGTGGGATACCCCTTTTGGCTACATGCACTTGGTTCAGGAGCGCGATCGGGTTAGGGGAACATATCGCTCAGAGCTGGGTTCGCTTGAGGGCAGGATCAGAAGAGACACCCTGTATTTCACCTGGGAGGACCCTGATGGGGAAGGAGATGGTTTTTTCGTTCTCTCAGAGGACGGGAGGTCCATTTCGGGGGCCTACAGGAGGAAAGGGGAGCCTGAGTGGGAGGGGGGATGGTGGGGAGTGAGGTTATCCAGGTAAGCTAACCCGGCTCTCTGACCCCCTCTCTTGCCATTACATAGAGATAGAGTTGTGCCCAGCCAGCGTAAGGCCCGTAATCAATTTTAGGGCCCCCAAACCTCTTTATCCACCTGTCAATCGGGAAGGCGGAGTTTTCTCCATATCCGTAAAGAAGAATGCAACGGGCGACCTTCTCGCCGACCCCGGGAAGACAGAGAAGACTCGCCTTGCTCTGGTGCGTCTCAGGGTTAAACTCCCCTCTGAGGACCTTCTCTGATATTCTCACGAGATACCTTGCCCTGTATCCGAGCCCCAGCCTCAAAAGGGCATCCTCGGATGCGAGGTCCTCAGGCTCCGGGAACCTTCCGAACTCGCTGATCATTCGTCTCAGGATGAGCCTTATGCGCTTTATGTTGTTGTTCTGGGATATCACGAACGAGACCGTGACCTCCCAGGGGTCTTGTCTGAGAACCCTCATGCCCCTGAACCTCTTTACTGCCTCATTTAGCTTCGGATCGTTTGGGAAGCTGGCGTAGACATCGTTTATGTTTATGCTGAGGTTGAAATACTCCCAGAACCAATCCTCCGGGGCGTCGGTCTCGCTGAGGATCATCTCCCCTTTTCTTCTGAGGCTTGCCCCGCGCGTTGCCCCTTTCCACCTGAAAAATCCCCGAAAACCATCCTTATCCGCGTCCCAGCCAAAACACTGGCCGGAAAAAAGGGTGTAGTGAAGATTGAGATGGGAATCGGGAACCCTGTATTCGTATCTCCTCAAACCTTATTTGGAGTAGCTCGCGGTGAAGAAGTAAAACGGCCCTGGCGAGGGGTCGCTGTGGACGGGCTTTGAAAGCGGACGATACCAATAATACCCAACGCCTATGCCCGCTGAGAACCCCCATTTATTGTAGCTGAACTTGTATGAGACCGACATTCCGTCCAGTTCAAATGTTGCCTTGCCGTTGTGGTCGTTCTCGGTGTCCCACCTTTGCCAGAAGGAGAGGTCGCTCTTGAATTCCCCGTGCTTCATGTCCTCCGAGAGGCTCGTTTCCCACCAGAAGGCCTCGCGCAGGTAGCGCCGTTGAGGGTTCCAAACAGAGAATATGTCCAGCTCAACCCACGGGAAGAATATATAGGCACCACCAACGAGCCTCGTGTATAGGGATTTCTCCCAGAGGTTTGAGAGGAGCTTCGGGTAATACCTGCTCCGGAGGCCGAAGTCAAATGTCCAACCCTCAAAGTATCTGAGCAGCTCCCACGAGAGCTCGTAGTTGTCCAGGTCCCCATAACCCTCAGCCCCGCGGAACTTCGTCGGGTAGTTTGCCCCCACATCTATGTAGGTGGCCATGTTCGTGCCTATGTATTTTCCCCACCAAGCGTAGGCCTGCGCGGCTGGGATGTCGGTTTTTATTATGGTATCCTTGTAATCATACCTCTGGTAATAGCGCGAATCGTATGTGCCGCCTATGCCCCAGAATGGAGGGAGCTCTTTGCTACCCTGGAAGACCCCCAGCTCCTCCCCTGACCACTCGTCGGATTCCCCTGCCGCGCCGAGCAGAACCGCCATCCTGTAATATGCTTCACCATACGAGGGATCATCTGATATTATCTTCATGTAAATCTCTTTTGCTCCCTCTTTATTGCCCAGTTTCTCCTTGACGGTTCCGAGCTTGTAGAGAACGTTCAGGTTATCCGGATAATATTCCAGGAGGGTTTCCAGCTGTTCCTCGGCCTCCAGATACCTCTCCTGTTTCTCGTAGAGAACAGTCAGGTTCCACCTGCTATCGTAATCCTCTGGATCAGAATCAATAGCGGCGAGGTAATGGATTTCAGCGAGGCTATACCTTCTGAGGTTTTCGTATAGAAGGGCGAGATTGTAATGGGCCTTCTGGTATGTTGGTTCAAGCCTCAGCGCCTCCCGGTATTCTGCCTCAGCGCCCCTCATATCCCCCATGTCCCACAGCACATTTCCCAGGTTCAGATGGGCGCCTGGGTCAGATGGTTCTATCCTAATGGAGAGCCTGTAATAATACCTGGCTGAGTCATACATCTCCCACTGCTGGTAAATGTAGGCCGCACCGAAGGCCGCGTCAGAGTTCTCCGGATCAAGCTCAAGTGCCCTCAGGTATTCCGATAGGGATTCCTCATAGTCCTCCATATCATAGTAAATATCGCCCAAGGCCTCGTGAAGATAAGAAGAATCCGGGGACTCAGCTATGGCCCTCTTGAGCTCTCGGATCGCGGCCTCGTAGTCCCCTTGGTTGTATAGGTCCATGGCCTTGTTGTATATGTCCCTGGTGTCGGTCTGCGAGAGCATAAAAAATATCAACCCAATCATAGGGAAAATGATAAACTGGATGGGGGCTGAAGTTCAACTTTTATTTCTACCTCAAGCATTTCCCCGGCAAACTCCGGAGGAACCCTGACCATGTCCTTTGAGGATGTGGCGGGTATAGCATCCCGTTCCCGGGCTAGCCTGAGAATGCGCTCGGCTTCTTTTCGGGTGTAGAAGTGGTGGTCAGGAAACCCAATGAAACCCGCCACTTCTGCGCCAGCGGCTGAGAGGGTTTGCCTGAAAGATCCGTTATCCCCGAGCCCACAGAAGCCAAAGACCCTCTTCCCCGTTAAGTCAATCGCTGGCCTGTAGCGCATGGCCGCTGTTTTCATCCCAAGCTCAGGCAGATCATCCGGTATGGGCTCCAGCTTGTAATTCAGGATGACGATACTTGCCCTTTTCAGTGCTGATAAGGGTTCTCTCCATTTCCCCCACGGCAGGAGGTGAACCCCGGCTGAGAGATCTCTCGCTGATAGGATCACTATCTCGGCATCTTTCAAGATTCCCCAGTATTGGAACCCATCATCAAGTATGAGAGCCTTGGCCCCGCGCCCGGAGGCCACCCGTCCGGATTCGGCCCTGTCCTTGCCGACGAAAACAGGGCAGTCCGTCTTTCTCTTTATGAGCAGGGGCTCATCCCCAACATCACGGGGATCAGAATCCGGGAAAACTTCCCTCGTGCCCTTGCCTTTGCTCCCGTATCCCCTTGAGAGGACAGCGGCTCCTGGAATGCTCCTCGCTAGGTGCATTACGAGGGGAGTTTTTCCCGTTCCCCCGAGGCTCAGGTTTCCTACGGATATAACCGGCACGGGGAGTTTTACTGGCTTCGCTGTTCTTCTTATTGTTTCAAATATCAAATAATAAATGAGCCTCCCAGGGGTCCAGATCATCGCCCTCGGTCTTCTTCTGGGATCTCCAGGATCAAAAGGGAATCAACCCTCCACGGTCCGCTTACTATCCTGGCGAGGATGAATCCTTCCCTGACGACCGCGGCTGCAGACAGAGCCTTCACGTACTCAGGGTAATCGTAATACATATTCCATAGTCTCAGGATAGGGTCATCGTTTTTGCGAAAACCCCGAGGGGGCAGGGCTGGCCTTTCTGCTATTGGCACGATCAGGTGCGTTCCGTGGGTCTCCCTTACGAGATCCTGTGGAGACTTTCTCCCCTCAGCGTAGAGGGTATCGTAGGGCCAGATGAAAACAGCCTTTTTATGCAGGGGCCACCACAATCCCCAGACCCCTGTAACCACTCGTGCACCTGGGGGAATTGCCCTCTCAACCTCTTGCCATGCCCTTGCCTTTTCCCTGTTCCACAGAAAATCCCTGGGCCACTTAGCCCATGGTATGAGCAGAATCGGGATTATGATCCCCAGGAGCCATTTTATGTGCCTGTTTTTCAGACCTGAAAGGGTTCCAGCCGCGAATACAGCCAGAGGAGGCACGACGAAGCATAGGTAGAAAAACGCAAGATAGGGAATGAAAACAGCGAGGGAAAGGGCCAGGGAGACTGTGAGCCAGAGTCCTGCTCTCCTTTCCTTGAAGAATGCCCCTGAGAGGCTCAGGATGCCCAATAGTCCGGGAGAGGTATCCTTATCAGGATACCCGGTTAGAAAGATACAGCATTGCCATAATCTAGAGGGGAGCTCCGTGAGTCTCCTTGGGTTTTTTATTACTCCCAGCGGGAAAAACCTCTCCTTATTGATCCTGTCTATGTCCTCGGCTGTGGGCATATCGTGGTATGGGAGGATGTTCGTGAACAGCATTATTATTCCAGCGAGAATTGCGCCTATGATCAGGAATCCGGATTCCTTGAATCTCTTTTGAACCAAGAGAAATATGAGCAGCGTTGGAAGAATGAAAAGCGCTGTAGGCCTTACGAGTAAGGAAATTGTGGCTGTGAACCCCCCTATCGCGGAGAGCCAGGCCTTTTTTCTCATCATGCTGAGAACAACGAGCCAGAGCGAGAGCATCAGGAAGAGGGCGATCGCTCCTTCCGCCCTCGCTGAGTGGGCTCCCCACCTGCAGAATGTGTGGGCGAGCCCGGTCAGTATGGTCGCCAGAAAACCGGCTTTAGGACCAGCTATCTCTTTTGCTGTCAGAAAGACCAATACCATGGCCCCCGTAGCCAGGAGCGTAGAAATGAACCTCGCGGCCCAGAGAGTCTCTCCGAAGAGCCTCAGCGGGATCCCCATTATCACGCCCCAGAGCCATGGAGAGAGCATACCAAAGCCAGTTTTTGAGAGATAGGAACCAAAAGCATAGTCAACGCCCATTCTTCCTCGGAAGATTGAGAGAGCGAGAGCCGAAAACAGGGATTCGTCGCCCGTGGCATCCCACGGAGGGAAGTGAAGGAGGGAAACGAGTGAGACAGTGAACCATACCAGAATTGTGGAGGCGGTGAGGAGCAGGTATTGCCTTTCTGAGCCCCTTGGTATCACTGAGTAATTATCGCGCCCTGGCCCGCGCGCTTGCAACTCCAGGCCCTTTTGCTTTATAATATGAACCTCGCGGCCGGGTCATGAAGGTGGAGATCTATTTTGAAGGTTTGGTGCAGGGCGTCAACTTCAGATACCACGCGCAGAGGGTAGCGAGGAGCTTGGGGCTTTATGGCTTTGTGAGGAACCTCCCCGATGGCCGGGTCCACGCGGTAGTCCAGGGTCCGGATGAGGCTTTGCAGAAGTTCCTGGAGTGGGCCAAGGAAGGCCCACCCGCGGCACGGGTTGATAGGATGGATGTTCGGGAACTCCCGGACCAGGGGAGCGAGTTCCTGGACTTTGAGATAAGATATGGATAGCCCCCGTAGCTCAGAAGGATAGAGCGACGGTTTCCTAAACCGTAGGACACAGGTTCGAATCCTGTCGGGGGTGCTTGAGGAGAGGTTTGATATGAGCCAAAGGGCTGTAGCTCAACTGGCCAGAGCACCGGATTCCAAATCCGGCGGTTGGGGGTTCAACTCCCTCCAGCCCTGTTTTGATATGGAGAAGGCATGAGAGTTAAGGTTGTGCTGGTTTGTCAGGAGTGCAAGCGCAGGAACTATATCGCGACGCGGCACAGGGACAAGAAGCAGAAAATAGAGATCAGGAAATACTGCAAGTGGGACAAGCGCCACACCCTACACAAGGAGGCAAAGCTTTGAAGATGAGCCAGTTAAACCCCGCAAGGGGAATTGAGTTTCTGCGGGATGTTGCCGCGGAGATGAGGAGGATAACCTGGCCCACGAGGCACTCCATCCTGGGCGGGACCGCGGCCGTGTTCCTGGTTTCAGGTTTCGTGACCCTTTACATATGGGTTCTTGACCTCATATTCTCCCGGCTCCTTGCCTTTGTTCTGAGGTGAGAAATGCGCAAGTGGTATGCTTTTAGAACCCAGGCTGGCCGTGAGAGCACGGTGAAGGAGCTGTTTGAGCGGCTGAGAGTTGAAAACGCTCTTGAGCACAAGATAGTCAGGGTTCTGGTCCCCACCCAGACCATACCTCGGGTCAAAAAGGGCAAGAGACTGCTTGAGGAGAAGCCCCTTTTCAAGGGTTATGTTCTGGTTGAAATAGAGCAGGAATCAGATGAGGACCCGGCCGTGGGAGAGATCCTGGAACTCCTTTCCTCAACGGGGCTCGCGAGGCCAATACTGGCCAAGGAGAAGGACAGAAAGGAGATAAAATACACATTCCTCACCCTCACTGACCAAGAGGTCTCTGAGATACTTGAGACCCAGGAAAGGGAGAGGGAGAAGAAGGAGCAGGAGGTCCCGTTCCTGGCAGGAGAGATGATTAAGGTTGTTGAGGGCCCATTCGCGGGCATGGAGGGCGAGATAAAGGAGATATTCCCCGAGAGGGGGAAGATGAAGGTGGAGATAACCTTCTTCGGCCGCGTAACATCGGTTGTCCTTGACTTCATCCAGGTGGAGAGGGCGGGAGGAAGATAGAGAGGTTTAGATATGCCACCGAAGAAGAAAAAGGAGTTGATAGCAGTAGTAAAGCTTCAGCTCCCTGCTGGCCAGGCTACCCCAGCGCCCCCTGTCGGGCCAGCTCTTGGTCAGCATGGCGCTGATATAGGCGGTTTCATAAAGGCATTCAACGAGGCCACGAGGGGCAAGGAGCCCGGCCTAATAATCCCTGTTGTCGTTGAGATATACAAGGACAGGAGCTTCAGCTTCACTTTGAAGACCCCGCCCGCTTCAGTGCTCTTGGCGAAAGCGGCCAAGATTGAGAAGGGTTCTGGAGAGCCCGGCAAGAACATCGTTGCCCAGGTAACCCGCTCAAAGGTCGTTGAGATAGCAAAAGAGAAGATGAATGACCTGAACGCCAATGACCTTGAGGCCGCGGTGAGGATAATAGAAGGGACTGCCCGTTCAATGGGAATAAGGGTCGTGGAGGACTGACATGGCAAAGCGTGGCAAGAGATACCGCTCTCTCCTTGAGAAATACGATCCCAAGGCCGAATACTCGCCAGCCGAGGCGTGTCGGATAGTCTCAGAGCATCTCGCCTCAGCGAGGTTCCCGGAGACTGTTCTGGCATCGTTTCGTTTGGGAATAGACCCAAAGAAAACCGATCAGTCAGTTAGGGGGACGGTTGTCCTGCCGAACGGAACCGGAAAGCAGGTTAGGGTTCTCGTTCTCACAAAGGAGCCTTCGCTTGAGGCAGAGGCAAAAGAGGCCGGCGCTGACATGGTCGGTTTCGCGGAGTTCATAGAGAAGATAAAGGCTGGATGGCTTGATTTTGATGTTATAGTCGCTAGCCCGGAGGCCATGCCTGAGGTTGGCAAGCTCGGAAAGATCCTCGGCTCCAGGGGGCTCATGCCCAGCCCTAAGGCCGGAACGGTGACCAAGGAGGTGGGAATAACGGTCCGTGAGCTCAAGGCCGGCAGGGTGGAGTTCAAGACTGACAAGGGCGCTAACATACATGTGCCCATAGGCAAGACCGCGTTCGGCCCAGAGAAACTCTTTGAGAATCTTCTTGCCCTCGCGGAGGAGCTCGTGAAGGCAAGGCCCCATACTGTCAAGGGGACATACATACGCTCAGCTCACCTTTCGCCCGCTATGGGCCCGTCTGTGAAGGTATCCGTATCGGAGCTGGCCTCAGCCCTCAGAGAAAGGGGGGTAAGAATATGACAAAGAGCAAGCTAAAGCGTGCCGCGAGAGAGCCTTTGGTCCGTGAACCAAGGCCGGAGAAGGTCAAGGCAGTTGAGGAATTGCGAGAGTCCCTCGAGACCGCCTCCGCTTTCTATCTCGCTGATTTCAGGGGAATAGATGTTGGGAGTTTTACCCGCCTGAGGAGGCAATTGAGGGATGTCAACTCCGGCGTCCGGGTGGTCAAGAACAACCTCCTGAGGAGGGCATTGGCTCAGATGAACATGGATGAGATGGCGTCCGGGATTGATGGTCAGAACGCTGTGATATACGCAAAGGGAGATGAGATCGCTCCGGTCCGCATATTCTATGATTTCGCGAAAGAGCATGGCGTTGGCGTTCTCAAGCTTGGCTTTCTCGCTGGACGGGTTATCGGCAAGGATGAAATAGAGGCAATTTCCAGGCTCCCGTCCCCCCAGGAGTTGAGGGCGAGGGTTGTGGGGATACTTCAAGCCCAGCTCGCTGGGCCTGTATATGTGATGAAAGCGCTTCTTTTGAAGCTCGTTTATGCCCTGAACGCTATCAGGGAGCTAAAGGAGAAAGGAGAGAAAAAGGAGGCCTTAGATGCCTGATAAGAAACTTGGCGTTGAAGAGATACTGGATGCTGTTGGTAACCTCACGGTCTTGGAGCTCGCCGAGCTGGTGAAGGCTATGGAGGAGAAGTTCGGCGTAACAGCGGCCGCGCCCGTCGCGGTAGCCGCGGCCCCTGGGGTAGTAGCCGGAGTTGCGGCGGCACAGCCCGAGACAGAGGAAAAGGACACCTTTGATGTCATTCTCGTGAGCGTAGGCGACAACAGGATCCCAGTCCTGAAGGAGGTCAGGTCCATAACTGGCCTTGGACTTAAGGAGGCCAAGGAGCTGATTGATACCCTGCCAAAGCCGCTGAAGGAGGGAGTTTCCAAGGACGAAGCCGAAAAGATAAAGGAGCAGCTCACGGCAGCCGGAGCCACCGTGGAGATCAAGTGATCTCAAGGGTTCACGCTTCCTGAGGCGGGCTCATAGGGCCCTGCCCGGAACAAGCTTAGGTGGTGATAGCATGCCAAAAATACCCAAGAGGATAGGAGTCCAGGAGGAGTCTTATCCCATGCCGGACCTCCTCACGGTCCAGCTTGAATCCTACAGGGCATTCCTCCAAGAGGATGTGGACTCTGAGAAGAGGACTGATGAGGGGCTCCACGGGCTTTTCAAGGAGGTTTTTCCCATAGAGGGGCTCCAGGGCAAATACCACATGGAGTATGTGAGCTATACCCTTGGAAAGCCCAAGATGAGCGAGGAAGAGGCGATCAAGAAGAACCTCACATACGCGGTGCCCCTTCGCCTCAAACTCCGCCTCGTTCAAAAGGACCCGAAGACCGGCAAACCAAAGGGTGAGGTGGTTGAGCAGAGCGTCTATTTCGCTGACATCCCATACATGACCGAGAGGGGCACATTCATAATAAACGGCGTGGAGCGCGTGGTTGTTTCCCAATTGCACAGAAGCCCCGGCGTCTATTACGAGCTTGAAGAGAAGGAGACGCAGATATATTCTGCCCTTTTGGTTCCATACCGCGGTCCCTGGATAAGGTTCCACATAGATGGGACAAAGGTTCTCAGCTTCACCATATCAAAGCGGAAAAAGTTGCCCATAACGCGACTCCTCAAGGCAATGGGATACAAGACCAGCGAGGAGATACTCTCCCTTCTTTTGGAGCCGAGAGTTGTCCAGCTGTCCGATATACCGGAGGGCAACCCCGATCTCATCTGTGCCAAGGATATAGTTGATAAGGAGACCGGGGAGGTCATCCTTGAGGTAATGGGAGCCTTAACTCCAGAGGCCGTTTCCGAGCTAATCAAGCACAAAATCAACGAGGTCCCCGTCTACGATCTCGCCGAACCTGAGGTGGAGGTGATGGTTTCCACCCTGAAGCAGGACAGGATTAAGGAACCAGAGAAGGCCCTCTCAAACATATACAGGACGCTTCGCTACACTCCCCCGAAGGACATCCAGGAGGCGGTTGAGTTCATACGCTCCTTCTTCTTTTCGCCGGAAAAGCTTTACCTTGGCCCCGTTGGCAGATACAAGCTGAACCTCCGGCTCAGGCACGAGGAAATGGGGTTTAGGCCCCCAACGGTCATGAACCTCACTCAGGAGGATCTGTTGGTCATTTTGAAGCGCCTGATGAACTTCTACAGGGGAGCGGAAGAGGAGGACGATGTCAATGACCTCGCAAACCGAAGGGTGAGGCGGGTGGGGGAGATGCTTTACGAGCATTTCAGGACGGCCTTCGTCAGGTTATCCAAAGCGATAAAGGAGAAGATGCTTCTCGGGACCGAAGAGGTCTCCCCGAAGAAGCTCGTGAATCCAAGGCTCGTTACAGCCTCCATACTCTCTTTTTTCACCCAGGATAGGCTTTCCCAGTTCCTGGATCAGGTCAATCCTCTGGCTGAGCTGACCCACAAAAGAAGGCTTTCGGCCCTCGGTAAGGGCGGGCTCACTCGCGAGACTGCGGGTTTTGATGTGAGGGATGTTCACCCTTCTCACTACGGAAGGCTCTGCCCCATAGAGACATCCGAGGGACAGAACATCGGCCTTCTGATGTCCCTGACGAATTACGCTAAGGTTGACGAGATGGGGTTCATAAGGACCCCTCTTAGAAGGGTTATTGACGGCAAGGTCTCGGAAGAGGTTGAATACCTCGCTCCTCACGAGGAGATAGAACACGCCATCGCTCCAGGGGATATTTACCTCAGGAATGGCGAGATAGCTCAGCCGTCTATCCTCTGCCGGCACAACAGGAACTATGTCCTCGTCCCGCGGGAGCAGATAGGATACATGGATGTATCGCCCAGGCAGGTTGTTTCCCCTTCAGCCTCCCTAATACCCTTCCTGGAGCACGATGACGCGAACAGGGCGCTCATGGGTTGTAATATGCAACGCCAAGCCGTTCCCCTTCTCGTCCCTGAGCCTCCCTTGGTGGGAACGGGCATGGAGGGCAAGGTTGCCAGGGATTCGGGCTGTCTGGTTATGGCAAAGAGGCCGGGGATAGTCAAGGAGGTTGATGCCAAGCGCATAGTTATAGAGCGGGAGCGTGTTACGGATGTCTATGAGCTGGGCGAGAATCAGAGGCCCATCGTGGCCCCTGGTCAGGAGCTAAAGAGGGGGGACATCATCGCGAGGCCGATAAAGGGTCAAAAGGGCATCATTACTGCGAAGGCCCCAGGAGTGGTGAGAGAGGTCAGCCCAGAGAGGGTGTTGGTCCAGCCGAGGACCGCCAGAACCCCTGATGTCTACGAGCTCGTGAAGTTCCAGCGCTCAAACCAGGATACCATAATAGACCAGCGCCCCGTTGTTAGACCTGGCCAGAAGGTGAAGAAAGGGGATTTCATCGCTGAGAGCGTGAGCGTTGCCGATGGAGAGCTAGCCCTGGGCAAAAACCTCTTAGTGGCTTTTATACCCTGGTATGGCTATAACTACGAGGATGCAGTAGTGATATCTGAGAGGGTGGTCAAGGAGGACATCCTCACATCAATCCACATACTTGAATTTGAGGTTGAGGTCAGGGACACGAAGCTCGGGCCCGAGGAGGTCACCAGAGACCTTCCTTATGTGGCATCCGAGGAGCTCCTCAAGAACCTTGATGAATACGGCGTAATAAGGGTCGGGGCAGAGGTAAAGCCAGATGACATCCTCGTTGGAAAGGTCTCGCCCAAAGGTGAGAGGGACCTTACCCCTGAGGAGCGGCTCATATACGCCATATTCTCCAAGAGGGCAAAGGATGTCAAGGATACCTCGAGGCGGGTCCCCCCTGGCATACACGGGGTTGTCGTTGATGTCGTTGTTCTTACAAAGATGAAGGAGGATCCGCTTTCCCAGAAGATAATAAGAGAGCGTAAGGCCGAAGCAGAGGAACGCTTCAAGATAGCCAGACAGGATATAATCAGGCAGCTGAGAGAGGCCCTCGCGGACATCCTGGCCCCTGAGGGAGAGGAGGGCCTCAAGCCCTCCCACTCCATCAAGGACAACGAGGGCAACATCATCTGGCCGAGGCGCAAACCCTTCACCAGGGATTTCTTCTGGCAGTATCATCCGATGAGGGATGTGGTGTGGCCGGATAAGAGGTTCGTCAGGACAGAGGCCTACGAGGCGTTTCTCAAGGTTTTTGAGGATGCCAAACGCAAGTTGTTGGACCTGGAGGAGGACCTCAGAATAGAGATGGAGCGCCTTGAGCGCGGGGATGAGCTGCCCCCAGGGGTTCGGCAGCTCATAAAGGTCTACATAGCTGAGAAGCGCAAGTTTCAGGTCGGAGACAAGATAGCGGGCCGACACGGGAACAAGGGCGTCTGCGCCAAGATAGTCCCCGAGGAGGATATGCCGTTTTTTGACGATGGGACACCGGTTGACCTCGTTCTCAACCCGCTCGGCGTGCCTTCAAGGATGAATGTTGGCCAGATACTTGAGACCATGCTCGGCTGGGCCGCTGTTGAGAACACGAAGCGCCTCAGGGAATTGGTGGAAGAGGGCAATGCTGAAAAGACGAGGGCCTTCCTCCTTGGTTTATACAAGCTCCAGCACGATAAGAACCTCTCGCGCTGGCTCAATGCCGCCACTGATGAGGAGATCCTTGAACACGCGAGGGAACTAGCTGAGACGGGGATAAGATACACCACTCCGGTGTTTGAGGGCATCTCCATAGATGAGATCAAATCTCAGCTCAGGCTCGCTGGCCTGCCGGAGGACAGCAAGGTCTATCTCAGAGACGGCAGGACGGGCGAGAGGTTTCTCGAGAAGGCAATGGTGGGCTACATTTACATGATGAAGCTCACCCACATGGTTGAGGACAAGATACACGCGAGGGCAATAGGGCCGTATTCCCTGATAACCCAACAGCCCGTTGGCGGCAAATCCCACTTTGGAGGCCAGCGTTTCGGTGAGATGGAGGTGTGGGCACTTGAGGCCCACGGCGCGGCATACTCCCTCCAGGAGATGCTAACGGTCAAGTCCGATGACATCAAGGGCAGGAACGCGCTTTATAAATCCATCCTTCGCGGGGGGCAGGACCCTCCGAGGCCGTCCCTTCCAGCGTCCTTTGGCGTTCTTTTGAAGGAGCTGAAGGGCCTCGCCCTTGATGTGCAGGTCCTCTCTGAGGAAGAGGAGGCAGAATAGCATGGCCAGGATAAAAACAGATAACATAACGGACATATCCCCCATAAGTCTCAAGGGGATTTCCATCTCCCTCGCCAGCCCTGAGGACATAATGCTCTGGTCATACGCGGAGCGCAAGGGCAGGGAGAGAGGTGAAGAGGGGCTTGGGGAGGTTGAGTTCCCCGAGACCATAAACTATAGGACGCAGAGGCCGGAGAAGGGGGGGCTCTTCTGCGAGAGGATATTCGGACCAACGAAGGACTATGAGTGCGCGTGCGGCCACTATAAGGGCAAGCGCTATGCCGGAATAACCTGCGAGAAGTGCGGGGTTGAGGTGACCACGAGCCAGGTGCGCAGGGAGAGGATGGGCTATGTGAAACTAGCGGTGCCGGTTGCCCACATATGGTTCTACAAGGTTCCCCCATCCATAATCGCCACCCTTCTGGATGTCAACAAGCTAGACCTTGAGGATGTCCTCTACTACGATGCATACATAGTCACGGATCCAGGGGATACCCCGCTTGAGAAGTGCCAGATACTCTCAGAAAGCGAGTATCAGGAGAAGAGGGATGAGTTCGGCCCCGGCTCATTCGTGGCCGAGATGGGTGCGCCGCCGATAAAGAAGCTCCTCGACGAGCTGTTTCAGGAGACCACCTCTCCTGATGGCGGAAGGAAGACTAACCTGGAGAACCTATACCTGGAGCTTCAGACATATCTAAAGGTGGAGCGCTCCGCTCTCAAGAGGGCAAGGCTCCTCAAGAAACTGCGCATAGTTGAGGCCTTCATCAACTCCGGCAACAACCCCGCGTGGATGATCCTTGAGGTCCTCCCGGTCATTCCCCCGGACCTCAGGCCCCTTGTCCCGCTTGAGGGAGGCAGATACGCTACATCTGACCTGAATGACCTATACAGGCATGTGATCTCCAGGAACAACCGGCTCAAGCACATGATGGACATAAGGGCGCCCGAGATAATCCTCAGGAACGAGAAGCGCATGCTTCAGGAGGCGGTTGACGCTCTCCTGGACAACTCGCGGAGAAAGAAGCCGGTTACCGGAAGGGGGGGCAGAAAGCTCAAGTCCCTCTCGGATATTCTCAGAGGCAAGCACGGACGCCTGCGCAGGAATCTCCTGGGGAAGAGGGTTGATTACTCCGGGCGCTCGGTTATCGTGGTTGGCCCTGACCTGAAGCTCAATCAGGCCGGCCTACCAAAGGAGATGGCCGTTGAGCTCTTCAAACCCTTCATAGAGCGAAAGCTTGAGGACTCCGGACTAGCGAAGAGCTCCAAGAGCGCCAGGAAGCTCCTCCAGAAGAGGCACGAAGGGGTATGGGAGATGCTTGAGGATGTGACGAGGCGTCATCCCATATGGCTGAACCGCGCGCCCACCCTTCATAGGGTTTCTGTCCAGGCATTTGATCCCGTTCTGGTTGAGGGAAAGGCCATAACCATACATCCTTTGGTCTGTAATGCGTTTAACGCTGATTTTGATGGGGATCAGATGGCAGTTCATGTGCCAATATCCCTTGAGGCTCAGGCAGAGAGCTACTACCTCCTTTACGCCCCTCACAACATAATGTCTCCTGCCCACGGGAAACCCCTCGCGGCCCCGACAAAGGACATGGTTGCCGGGCTTTCTTACCTGACGAAAGCCAAGGGGTTTGATGGGGAGCCAACGAGGTCTTTCTCCGATTGGCAAGAGGCTCTCAGTGCCTACGATGCGAAAATCGTGGGTCTGAACTCCCCGATAATGGTGATGCTCAAAGCAGAGGGCGATCCCCTTGATACCGCTCCTGGTGGCAGGTTTGTTCCGGTCAAGACCACCGTCGGGCGCCTCATATTCAACAGCATCCTGCCCCGTGATATGAGGGCCGCGGTCGGATACATCAACGAGACCCAGGACAAGAAATCCATACAAAACTTGGTATCCAAGTGCTTCAAGATCCTGGGGACAGTGGGCACCACAGAGCTCCTTGATAACCTTAAGGACGCAGGTTTTCTTTACGCAACCATCTCAGCCCTTACCTTTGGCATAGATGACCTTCTCATCCCCTCTAGCAAATCAAAGATAATAAAGAAGGCTTTTGATGAGGTAGAAAGGGTCAACGCGCTCTTCAGGGAGGGCGAGCTCTCAAGGGCCGAGCGCTATCAGAACATCCTGGATATCTGGACGAGGACCACCGAGGAGGTCAAGCGCGAGCTCTCTAGGTGCATGGCTGAGGACAGGGAGGGATTCAACCCCATCCACATCATAGTCTCATCCGGAGCCAGAGGAAACATGGATCAGGTCCGCCAGCTCGCTGGGATGAGGGGCCTGATGGCGAGGCCTGTCAAGAAGGGGGAGATAGGTGACCTCATAGAAACCCCTATTCTCTCTTCCCTCAAGGAGGGCCTCAGCTCGATGGAATACTTCATATCAACACACGGTTCCAGAAAGTCCCTCTCGGACACCGCGTTGAAGACGGCAAATGCTGGCCACCTTACCCGGCGTCTCGTTGATGTGGCGCAGGAGGTGACCATTACCGAGCATGACTGCGGCACGGTTCAGGGAAGGCGCATGACAGCCCTAAAGGAGGGCGAGACAGTCATAAAGCCCTTATCCGAGAGGATAGTTGGCCGGGTGGCTTTTGATGACATCTTTGACCCTGAAACCGGGGAGCTCATAGTCCGAGAAGGCGAGGAAATAGATGAGGATGCGGCCGCGAGAATAGAGTCAGCAGGCATAGAGGAGGTAACCATAAGATCCGTCCTCTACTGTGAGGCCGAGCGCGGGCTTTGTGCGAAGTGCTACGGGAGAAACCTCGCTACTGGCCGTCTAGTTGAGATAGGGGAGGCTGTTGGGGTTATGGCCGCGCAGTCCATCGGAGAACCAGGGACCCAGCTGACCCTTAGGACATTCCACACTGGCGGGGTCTCTGAGCGTATAGCCCAGCAGGCCGCGCATTTTGCGGCTTTTGCTGGGAAGGTGGAGTTCCGGGGCCTAATCCTGGCCGGCAAGAAGAAAGCGAGGAGCGTGCTATCCAGGAAGGGCGTTATCGTCCTCAGGGACGAGACGGGCAAGAGGGAGAGGGTATACCGCATCCCCTATGGTTCAAAGGTCCTCGTCTCCGATGGCCAGGAGGTCAACCGCGGGGACATGCTTTGCGAATGGGAACCGTATGCGCTCCCCATCCTGGTATCAAAAAGGGGAAGGCTCAAGCTCGTTGATGTTATACCCAACATAACCCTCAGAGAGACGGTTGAGGAGAACAAGGTTGAGTATGTCATATATGTTTCCCGTCAGCGCAGGCTTTATCCAAAGGCCGTGATCCTGGACGAGAGGACCGGAGAGGTCATAGAGGAGGTCGCGCTGGTTCACGAGTGCCGCCTCGCTGGCAAGGCAATAGACGCGGTCAAATCCGGAGAAACGGCTGAGCTTCCCCTGGTTGAGGAAGGGGACATCATAGCAAAGGTCTCTGCTGGAATAGCGAAGACCAGGGACATAACGGGAGGGCTACCGAGGGTTGAGGAGCTTTTTGAAGCCAGAAGCCCAGCGGACAAGGCCCTTGTTTCCGAGATAGCCGGAGTGGTTTCAATTGAGAGCCTTGAGAAAGGGGTTTTCAAGATCAAAGTGGTGCCAAAAGAGGGGAAGCCAGTTGACTACGATGTTCCTTACGGAAGGTATCTCCTCGTTGGTGACGGTGAAGCCGTTGAGGCAGGCGAGCCCCTCACCACAGGCTCAATAGACCCGCACGACCTCCTTCGGATAAGGGGAAAGGAATATGTCCAGGAATACCTCTTCGATCAGATCCAGGAGGTCTACAGGCTCTCCAGCGTTGAGATAGACGACAAGCACATAGAGATAATAGTTAGGCAAATGCTCAGAAAGGTCCGGATAGAGGACCCAGGGGACACCAAGTTCCTGCCCGGAGACCTGATTGACCTGGCGAGGGTCAAGGAGGAGAACGCAAAGATAGTCGCATCAGGCGGAAGGCCAGCCCAGCACAAGGTCGTGCTCCTCGGGATAACGAGAGCCGCTTTGTCAACCGATTCCTTCATAGCCGCGGCCAGCTTTCAGGATACCACGAAGGTGCTCTCTATGGCCGCGATTTCCGGCGCGACGGACGAGCTCAGGGGTCTCAAGGAGAATGTCATAATAGGGAGCCTCATTCCAGCGGGCACGGGCGCTCCGCCGTTCCGCGAGATCGTTCTTGAGGCCGAGAAGGCCGAGGCAGAAGCCGCTGAGAAGGCTATCCCGAAGGAGTAATAAATTCAGGTTAACCTTTTTGAAGAAAGGGATAGGTGATAAAAACAGCGAAACCAGTCCTCTCTTACCTGAGGATGGGGATAATCGCCACCCAGTATAGCTTTCCCCCCTTCCTGAAAAGGGCCATATCCCTTCTCGTGTAGGCGGTTTTCCCCGTGAGATAGATGATCAGCTCCCTGGCGGTGTCTCCCCCGATCTCAGCGGCCAGGTATCCCTCTGCTAAGGAGTCCAGCGGAATGTCCGGCCCCTCCCAGTCATAAACCCGCAATCCGGCCGTATCGCCTGCCCAGGACATTGCTCTGAGCTCCACCTCCCAAGGAACCCAACCCTCGGCCGTTGTTTTTGCTGAGCCAGCCAGAGCCATAATTGAATCTATGAACTGGCCTCCGGGCTTCTTGAGCCTTCCCATTGGGTAGCCGTATATGGATATTTCCCTGGTTTCCTCCCCCTTTTTCATTCTTATCACGAGCGAGGGGAGATCTGTGGCTCCCTCCATAACGGAAAAATTCCCCTCAAGGCCTGAATCCCACAGCCTCCTCGCGAAGCCAATAAAGCGTGCCCTGTCCTCGGGGAGAAATCCAGCGTAGCGGAGGGTTTCGCCCTCCTCGGTTAGCTTGAAGACCCCCCCGTTCTTCAGGATTATGAGATAAGGAGCGCCAAACCTCGCCTGAATGGGAACAAGCCCCCCTTGGTATCCGAGCGTTAGGGTTAAATCACTCTCAACCTGGCCTGGCTGACTTGAGGTTTTGGGCGCGCATGTAGCCAGAAAAAGCATGGGTATAACTCGGACCTTCATGACCAGATTATAATGCTGACCCTACCCTTTTCTCCACCTCCTTGAGGATTTCGTGAGCCTCAGCTCCGAGGGCCCTGACGGAGAGAGTTAAGGGAGGTTTTGGGCAAAGTTTAAGCGGTCAGGTGATCCTGAGATGCTCATTAACGAGGTTCAATAATGTGAGCCTTATCATGATGTATCTTTTCATAACAATAAGCATGCTGATGGGTCAGTTCATCTTTGCCGAGACATTTGACGGAACGGGCCATGACTATGCCTGCTCCCCGGTTCCGGGGGCGCGCTCTTCATCTCCCCCTATGATATTGGGATAAAAATATACAAGTCCGACGGAAGGCTAGCTTATTCCGGTGAATTGCACGAGGGCGAGAACCGGCTGAGCCTTGAGCCAGGTGTCTACATCTGGACAACCCGCAACCCGCAACCCGTAACCCGTAACCAATCCGGCAAGGTGGTGATCCGGTAGTTATTTCCCCCCTTCGGCCTTCAGGGAGAGGATCACACAGCGAGCAGACAGGGTTCGCGAAACTTTATAATCTTCGCCATGACCCTAGAGGAGCTCCTCGCGCTCATAAAGGCTCGGACACACGAGGTTCTACCCGAGGGGGATCTCATCCAAAAGGCAAAGCGCCACATTGAGGGAAGGCCCCTGCGGATAAAGCTGGGTTGCGACCCAACGAGGCCTGACCTACACCTCGGCCACTATGTGGTCCTCAGGAAGCTCAAGGAGCTGCAGGAAGCCGGGGCTCACATCATCTTTATAGTCGGGGATTTCACGGGAATGATAGGGGATCCCTCGGAACAATCCGAGACAAGGCCTCGTCTTTCAAAAGAGCAGGTGGAGGAGAACTCCAAAACCTATTTCCAGCAGGTATATAAGGTCCTTGACCCGGAGAAGACAGAGGTCAGGGGAAACTCGGAGTGGCTCGCTAAACTGACCGCGGCGGATGTGATTGAGCTGGCGTCCTGCTATACTGTCGCCAGGATGCTTGAGAGGGATGATTACGAAAAGAGGTTTAGGGCGGGGATCCCCATTTACATCCACGAGTTTCTCTATCCCCTTTATCAGGGCTATGATTCCTATGCTGTATCTGCTGATATTGAGGTAGGAGGCACTGACCAGAAGTTCAATTTCCTCGTTGGCAGGGCTGTTCAGGAGCACTTCGGCCAGGAGCCGCAGGTCATACTCACAATGCCCCTTCTCAGGGGGACAGACGGGGTCAAGAAGATGTCAAAGTCCTCTGATAACTACATCGGCATAACAGAGCCCCCGAGGGAGATGTATGGCAAGATAATGTCAATACCGGACGAGCTCATGCCAGAGTATTACGAGCTCTTGCTGGAGCTGACCCCTGATCTCATGGAGCTGATAAAGGCAGAGCCCCGTGAGGCCAAGGCCAGGCTTGCAAGGGAGATAGTCAAGGTCTTCCACGGTAGCGCTGAGGCTGAGGCGGCTGACGCAGAGTTTATAAGGATATTCAGGGAGGGTGGCCAACCCGACAACATGCCCGAATTCAGGCTTCCGGAGGGGGGGATTGAGATCGTCGATCTCCTGGTCAGGTTAGGCTTGGCCTCAAGCAGATCAGAGGCCAGAAGGCTTCTGGATGGTGGAGGGGTCAGACTCAATGGCGTGAGGCTCTCGGTTGGTCAGGTTGTATTGGATCCGGGCGTTCTCAGAGTGGGAAAGAAAAGGTTCATCAGAGTTATCCGGTAGGTCCACTGAGGTAGAGCTCAAAGGGAAAGTCGCGGAACTCTTCGCCGCTTTTCAGCCCCCAGAAATTGCATCGCTTATTCTACCTGCCCCATAATTTCCCCATGAGAAAGCTCCTTTTATTCCTGATTTCCTTTCTGAGCTGCACCTGGATAGCCCAGCGGAAGGCCCTCGCAAACTGCGACTTCAGCCTTCACGGGGCAAAGCTGGTGAACGCTGACTTCTCTGGGTTTGAGCTGGAGCTCAAGCTCAACGCCAAAAACCCAAACGATGTGGACGCTGTTCTTGATAGGCTTGATTACACGCTTTTCATGGAGGATGTTGAGGTAGCTCAGGGGGTTGTTTCTGAGAAGCAAACCATACCCAAGCGCGGGGAGGGCATAATAACAACGAGGCTCAAGATCAAGTATTCAACCATTCCGAAGATGGTTGATGTGGTTATGGCCGCTGTTTCAAAGAAGAAGTCAAAGATAAGGATGGCCGGAACCGTCCACTTTGACACCCCCATAGGCACCATATCCCAGGATATAGAGGTTGAGAGAACGGTTAACCTGGATTAGCTGTCAGTCAAAATGTGGACAAGCTAATTAGCCCGTCTTACTTCCTCACGCTCCCTTTTACCATCGGCAGGTTCACCCTTTCAGCCTTGAGGCGCTTCCCAGGCCTCACTTCTATCTCAAAGACATCCCCGACCTTGAAATCCCTGGGAAGATATGCCATGCCGGCGCCTTTACCCAAGGATGGCGCGAGGGTCCCTGATGAGACCCAGCCTGCCTCCTGGCCAGCTATGAAAGCCTTCTGGCCGTGCCTCGGAAGCCCACCCTCCTCCTTCACTACGAAGCCAGCCCTCCGGTATTTCAGGCCCTTTTCCTTTGAGGCAACCAGCGCCCTTTTTCCGATGAAGTCCGGCTTCTCAAAGTCAATTATCCAACCGAGGCCAGCCTCAAGGAGGTTCTGATTATCATCTATGTCGTTTCCGTAAAGGCAATACCCCATCTCCATCCTGAGGGTATCCCTCGCGCCAAGCCCTATTGGCTTGACCCTCTTGTCCGAGAGGAGCCTTTTGGCGAGGTCAACGCCATACTCCGGGTCAGTCGTGTATATCTCGAATCCATCCTCGCCGGTGTAGCCTGTCCGCGATACGAGGACATCCTTCTTGCCCATCAGGTCTATGTGCGCGAACCAGTAATATTTTATCTTCTCAAGATCATAGTCCGTGAGCTCCTGTAGGACAGCCTGGGCCAAGGGCCCCTGGAACGCCAACTCGGTGTAATCTGAGCTCAGATGCGCTACCTCAACATCGTAATCCTCAGCGTGCTTGGATACCCAGGCCCAGTCCTTGTCGTCGTTTGCCGCGTTCACAACCAGGAAGAAGTGGTTCTCTGCCATCCTGTATACGAGAAGGTCATCAACCGCGCCCCCCTGCTCGGTTCCAAAAGCGGAGTATTGGACCTGGCCTACGGCGAGCTTTGATGGGTTGTTGGTGGTTATGCGCATGAGCATCTCAAGAGCGCCGGGGCCCTTCACATCTATCTCTCCCATGTGCGAGACATCAAAAAGCCCAGCGGACTTACGGACCCAGAGGTGTTCAGGGATGACGCCCTCATACTGGACGGGCATCTCGTATCCCGCGAAAGGAACCATCCTCGCGCCCAAGCTGTGGTGGAGCGCGTTCAAAGCGGTCTTTCTTAGCTCGGTCATATTGGTTTCGGGAAAATTATAAGGCAGGAGCCCAGGTCTTTTCCTCTCGGCTTACCTAAAGAGAACCGTGTCTCCCGGGCCTATTCCCCTCGCTCTGAACCATCCCTGATTTGCCTCAATAGCATACTGGGCTGGTTTCCGTGAGAAATGCAATCTATCTGAGAGGGGCTCCATGTCTTGGGTGTCAACGATGATCCAGTTCTCATCAAGGAACGCTACTGAGAGGGGCACGCTCGTGTTCCTCATCCAGAAGGAGAGGATTCGCTTATCCTCAAACACAAAGAGCATTCCGGAGTCAGGCGCGAGGGATTCGCGGAACATGAGCCCTCGTTCGCGTTCTCCCGGCTCTGAGGCTATCTCAACCCAGAGGGTATCGCCCTTGATCAGGAGGTGGTGTCCTGGTTTTGCCGCAGGGTGGGTTTGAGGCCCCTTGCAATCAGTAGCTGTAAGGCCCAACAAGAGGGACAAAGGAGCAGGGAATATCCTTCTCATGTTTGAAATTATCCTGAGTTCTCGTTATGATGGTAAGGTATTGAAGCCAGGATGAGCCTATGGGGATGATGAGCCTTCCGCCCATGTCAAGCTGGGAAAGCAGGGGATCAGGAACCCTCCCGGCACCAGCCGTTACCATTATCCCCCTGAAAGGCGAAGCCTCTGGCCACCCAAGGTTTCCGTCTCCAACCCTTATTCTAACATCGTATCCCAGCTCGGAGAGGACCTTCCTCGCCCTCTCGGCGAGCTCGGGTATGCGCTCAACCGAGTAGACCTCACACCCGATCTCAGCGAGGACCGCGGCCTGATAACCAGAACCGGTGCCTATCTCAAGGACCCTATCCCCAGGCCCCACCCCCAGCCTCTCGGTCATGTATGCGACCATGTATGGCTGGGATATGGTCTGGCCATCGCCTATGGGAAGAGGAATGTTCGCGTAGGCGAGGCTCCGCTGAGCCGGAGAAAGAAACCTCTCCCGAGGAACGCGAGCCATAGCCGCAAGCACCCTCTGGTCCTTTATCCCCTGTTCAGAAAGGGTCCTGAGAAGGGATTCCCGTGCCTTCTGGTAATCCATCTCTCTCCGTGGGATCAACTGATATCGGCGTCAGGGAGGCAAAGCCCTGGGACACGGCCCAGATATCGGTTCCCTCTTCTGCGGATTTGGTTGGGGTTCCTGCTATGACATAGAACCCATCCCCCCCTTTCCTGAGAACCTCTGCATACTGCCTTTTGCCAGCCCTACTGAGCATTATACCCTTCACTTGGGGTGTGTTTGGCACATTCAGGTTCCAGAGGGGATGGGTCAGCCGCCCGCTCAGCATGGCCTTGGCAACCCTGATGGCTACATGAGCCGCCGTTCCCCATGAAACCGCTGAATCCTCCCCGTTTTCCTTCTCCACCGAGACCGCGAGGCTTGGTATCCCGATGAAAGCGGCCTCCCTTGCTGCGGCAACCGTGCCAGAGTAAAATGCGTCCGTTCCGAGGTTGTAGCCCCTGTTCACCCCGGCAACGCAGAGCCCTGGTTTCTGGGGGAGAAGGTCACCTATAGCGATTATCACCGCATCCGCTGGTTTTCCGTGGACCAAGAAGAACCTCTCTCTCAGGCGTTCAACCCTGATGGGAGATGATAGGGTGAGGGAGTGGCTTATGCAACTTTGCTCTGTCGCTGGGATAACCGTCCAGACCTCACCGAGCTCCTCAAGGGCTTCCCGGAGAACGGTGAGCCCAGGAGATGAGGGGCCATCGTCGTTGGTCAATAGGATAACGGGCCTTCTCACTACTCCTCGCCCTCCTCAACGAAATCCTTCAGGTCCTCAGAATGCCACTTGCGCAGTTTTTCTATTGCCCTATCCTTTATCTGCCTGACGCGCTCCCTGGAGATGTTGAATATTTCACCTATCTCCTCAAGGGTCTTCTGCGGCTGGCCCTCAAGCCCAAAATACAGCACGAGTATGTTCCTCTCCTTTTTATCAAGCCGGTGAAGGAGCCTGAGGAGTATCTCGCGCATCTCCTCTGCCTCATATATCTCGTCCGGAGAGGGCAGGGCGGCCTGCTCAAGGACATCACCAAGCGTGGTATCCCTCTCGTCCTTGCCAACCGGCATGTCAAGGGAAACATCCCTCCTCGCAAGGAGCCTTGCTTCAGCGATATCCTCCGGCGAAAGCCCCATCTCTTCAGCGACCTCATAGATAGAAGGGGGGAACCCTGTCTCGTGGACGAGGCGTTTCTCGGTCTCCAGGATCTCCTTTAGCCTGGCCCTTTTTTCTGGGGTTATCCTCACGGTTGAAGAATAGAGATCGAGCGCCCGGTATATGGATTGCTTGATCCACCATATAGCATATGAGAGGAACCTAACCTTCTTTGAGAGGTCAAAGTGCTCTATTGCTTTCAGGAGCCCGAGATTCCCCTCGTTTATTAGGTCGGAAATGGGAACCCCGTATCCCTGGTATTTGCTGGCTATGTGAACCACGAACTTGAGGTGAGCGTAGACCAGCTTCGCTATCGCGTCCCTGTCCCCATTTTTCGCCTTTATGAGGAGCTCCCGCTCTTCCTCCCTGCTCAGAGTTGGGATGTCCTCTATCTCCTTGAGGTATATCTCAAAAGCCCTGTCTCCGCTCCAGGAAAACTTCATTGTCCTCTCGCGGCCAGAAGCTCCTGGTATTCCTTCTTCGGATAGACATCCAGGGCCTCAACCCACTCCGAGAGCTTGGAAACCCTGAGAGCCGGATCCTGCGGGAGAATGAGGGGCCTTCCTCGCCCATCAAGGATGAGGCCTACGACTCCGCCCTCAAGGGTTGTCTCAACCCTCTTACCTTTGCCCTCGCCAACATCCATGCCGCCAGCGGGCTCCACTATTGCCTCTATCTTCTTACCAACCTCAAGCGGAACCCTGAGAAGTTGGCCCCCGTTTACTTCAAAAACATCCTCCTTCCTGTCCGGCCATTTGAGGGTTACCCTCATGCACTTCTTGCCCTCCTTGACTCTGCCAAGAGGGGCTATTGATGTGCCGAGGCGGATGAGGCAGTCCCTGTCAAAGACCTGGGTCGCGGCCTCCTCGTGCACTGTTGAGAGGACACCGAGGTGCGGCATCATGAATATGGAATCAACGGCCAGGAAGGTCACGCCCTCTGGTTGGAAGGAGTCCAGAAGCATCAGGGCGGCCTGGGACCTCCTCGGCGCGTGGGAAAGGACCCCGCCTGAGCCGATTAGCAGGTTGAGGGTCATCATGTTGACTATGGTCTGGCCCGTTATTGTCTGGTCAAAGCTTTCGGCTATTGTCCTTACTTTCTGAACCCCCTTGAGCTCAACGGCCATCATCCTGTGCTGTTCAAGCGCGAGACGAAGCGCCTCCCTGGCTATTGCCTGCTCTATTATCAGGTCCTCTAGGGTCTGGGGCACGGTCGTGGGCCTTATCATCTTGTTCCTTATGCGGTTGCGCAGGTCCCCCTCGTCGAGGTGAAACGGAACCCATCTCAGGATGTTCGGGAGGCCGGCCTCAACCATTACATTTGATATGGAATAGCTCATTCCGAGGTTAGCTGAGACGGTCCTGTTGAATATGCCCCTGAATACCGAGAATATGTCCGTTGTCGCGCCGCCAATATCAACGCCCATGGCCTCTATGTTGAACTGCCTGGCCACCTTTTCAACCAGAAGCCCGACCGCTCCTGGCGTCGGCATTATCGGCACATCAGTCATCTCCATGAGCTTGTGATAGCCAGGCGCCTGTTGCATCACATGCTCCATGAACAGCTCGTGGATTGCCTCGCGAGCCGGTATCAGGTTCTCAGCCTCAAGAACAGGCCTTATGTTGTCAACAATATGAAGGGAGGCCTTATCTGATAGTATCCTCTGGATCTCATCCCTCGCGTCCTTGTTTCCGGCGTATATGACCGGCATCTTGTATGTGAAGCCGAACCGGGGTTTGGGCTCGGCCGCGGCGATTAGTTCAGCGAGCTCAACCACATGCTTAACGGTTCCCCCATCGGTCCCCCCGGCGAGGAGGATCATGTCTGGCCTGAGGCGCCTTATGAGCTCAACCCGCTGGTGGGGCAGTCTCCCGTCGTTTGAGGCTATGGTTTCCATGACAATTGCACCAGCTCCCAAGGCCGCTCTGGCCGCGGACTCGGCCGTCATGGCCTTCACGACCCCGGCAACGAGCATCTGAAGCCCGCCCCCGGCAGATGAGGTTGAAACATAGATGTCAACGCCCTTCTTGTCCGGCATGGAGGGTTTTAGGATGGTTCCATCCTCTTTGAGTATCTCGTATCCGGTGACCTCCTCAAGCTCGCTGAAGGCGTTTCTGACGCCGATGGTGACATCCTCAAATGGTTTTTCAACCGTGGTGGGGGCTTCCCCCCTCGCCACGAGCCTGTAGGTTTTTTCCTCTTCATTATAAACGATTATGAGGGATTTCGTCGTTGTGGAGCCGCAATCAGTCGCGACTATTCTCTCTATTCTCTTGCCTTCCATTCTCTTCTCCTTTGGGCCATAATTCTAAAGCTCGCGGTGGGCCTGGCTCCACCTCGGGGTTTATAATTTGCCCCTTGCGGAGATAAGCATTTGTTCATAAGCCTTTTGCCTTTAATGATTTCCGTCGTTGCCGCTTTGCCAGCGATCGCGCTTCGCTTTACCCACATGCACCTCCCGCCCTGGCTCGGCGCTCTGGTTTTCGGGGCCGGTATAGTTTCAGCCGCATACATGCTTTCCGTTGCTTGCGAGGTCGCGCAGCTGGACCTCTCAAGGGCGCTGGCAATAGCCCTCCTCGCTATTCTTGCTGTGCTTCCCGAATACGCCGTTGACTTCTATTTCGCTTGGATGGCCCCTCATGTCCCGGAATACACCCATTACGCCACCGCTAACATGACAGGAGCCAACAGATTGCTCATCGGTTTCGGGTGGTCATTTCTCATCTTTTTGTTCTGGCTAAAGACCAGAAGGAGCGGCATAGCCCTTGAGAAGACATACGGCATAGAGCTCTCCTTTCTCGCGATAGCGACCCTTTATTCCTTCGTCATACCGCTAAAGGGAAGGCTTGACCTCCTGGACTCTGTTGTCCTGGTCTTCTTGTTTGGGCTATACATGTTTCAGGCCGCAAGGGCGCACAAGGTTGAGCCGGAGCTGGAGGGTTGCGCGGCAACACTGGGCTCCTTTACCCCAGGGATAAGGAGGCCTATTGTGGTTTTTCTCTTTCTTTACGCTGGCCTCGTTATACTTGCCTCAACCGAGCCCTTCGCGGAGAGCCTACTCGCTCTGGGCAGAGCAATGGGCATAGACGAGTTCATTTTGGTTCAGTGGCTCGCTCCCCTTGCCTCAGAATCCCCTGAGATAATCGTAGCGACCATATTCGCGCTAAAGATGCATCCCGGCGAGGGATTCGGCGCTCTCGTCTCCTCAAAGGTCAATCAGTGGACCCTCCTCATCGGAACCCTTCCTTTGGTCTATTCCCTATCCGGAGGAAGGCCTGGCGCCCTGCACATGGACGCTCGCCAGGTTGAGGAGGTAGCGCTTACATCGGCTCAGAGCCTTTTCGCTGTATCCATACTCTCGGATTACCACATGAACATATGGGAAGCTCTGCTTCTCTTTCTCCTGTTCTTTGTCCAGCTGATGATCCCGATCCCGTGGGTCCGCTGGGGATTCACCGCGCTCTACATAATCCTCGCGGTGCTCCTTATTGCGATAAGCAAGAACAAGCGCAGGGGCCTCGGTTCACTTATAGCAAGCCCGATCAGAAGGATGAGGGGTCCGGACTGATCTCGGCCATGAGGTCTCCCTCCTCATCAACCCCGATTATCCGCGCTGAGCAAAGGCTTCCTGGTTCCAGGCCCTCTGGCACAGCAACCGAGAAATCCACCTCAGGCGCGTCATATTCGGTTCTTCCAAGGCCTGGCTCATCAACGATTACCCGGAGCTCATTTCCAACCAAAGAGCCCTGAACCCTCTCGTGAAGCCCTCTGGCGGCCTGGGCCGCCTCTTGATAACGGGAATCAATGATGTGGGCTGGGATCTGAGGCATTTTATATGCCGGAGAGCCCTTTTCCCTGAAAAAGGGAAACACGGCGACGCGCCTGAAGAGCCCGGATTCTATCGCGCTGATAACGAGTTTGAAATCATCCTCGGTCTCTTCTGGAAAACCAACCATGATCTCCGTTCTAAGGAATGCATCCGGAAGATACCTCTCTATCAAACCGATCGCCCTCCTCACAGCCTTGAGGCCCCCGGCTCTGAGCATAGCCCTGAGAACCCGATCAGAGACATGTTGAACTGGCATGTGCAGATAGGGAACGAGGTGATCCAGGGATCTGAGAGTTAGCGCGAGGCGCCTGGTCATGCCAACTGGGTGAAGATACATGAGCCTGAGCCAGAAATCCCCCTCAAGCCTGTCTATCTCAACGAGCAACTTCTCAAGGCTTTCGCCCGTGTCCCTCCCGAATTGGCTCGTATCCTGCGCTACGATGATCACCTCTCTTTTCCCGAGCTCAATTAGGGCCCTTGCTTCGGATACTATATCCTCTATCCTTCTGGAGCGGAGACGGCCCCTTATTCTCGGTATCACGCAGAAACTGCACCTCCGAGAGCATCCCTCTGCTATCTTGAGATAGGCGTATGGGGCGGTATCTATGAGCCTGGTCCCGGCCTCTGGGTCCCTGAATATCGCATCAGAGAGCTGGATGACCATCTCGGCCTCTGGCGCGGTATCTCCGTATCTCCTTTTGAGCCCCTTTCGCCTCGCGGGAAGACACCCAACAACCAGAAGGGGTTTCTCCTTTGAAAACCGGTCTATGTATTCTTTTGCTTCATCCTCTGCCGCAGAGATAAAAGCGCATGTGTTCAGGATTATCATGTCAGCCTCGTGGGGGCTGAAAACAATTGAGTGGCCGAGGGATGAGAGCGCGCCCGCTATCCTCTCGGAGTCAACCAGGTTCTTGGGGCAACCGAGGGTGAGGATGAAGAACCTTTTACAACCCGACAAAGAGCCTTTCCGCCAGAAATAAAGGCAGTCCGGAGTCCGCTATCTTTTTGGCCACAGCCCTGAGATCATACTCAACCCTCCGAACCGAGAACCTCCCAGCCTCGGTATCAAGAACCGCGTATGAGGCTCTTGGGTCGCCGTCCCTTGGCTGGCCAACAGAACCAGGGTTTAGAAGGTATCTCGCATCAGGGTTGAGCGAAAGCGCTTCCGGGCCGTGGACCTGGCTTGTTATGCCCTTCTTTCTCGTGAAGCAAAGGGGAAGGTGGCTGTGGCCGGTTATTATTATGGGGCTTTCGGTCGCGGAGAACGCCCTCTCAGCGTCCTCGTCGGTGAATATGTAGTGCCACTCAGAGGGTTCATGCGGTGAGGCATGACACAAGAGAACCCGGTTCTCCTCGTCCTCCCTGAACACGGGTAGCTTCCTGAGGAAGTCCACATCCTGCTCCCCTATCCTCTCCTTTGTCCACTCAAGAGCGACCCGTGCCCTCGGATTGAGGTCATCAAAGGATTGGGGGTCAAAAAGGGCAGTGTCGTGGTTCCCCCTGAGAATGATACTGGCATTCTCTCGTATGAGGGAAAGGACCTCAGATGGCTGTGGGCCGTATCCCACAGAATCCCCGAGAAACCATATCTCGTCGGGATTAGCATTCTTCTCTATATCAGCCAGCACGGCCTCTGTTGCTTCAAGATTACCGTGGGCGTCTGAAATTATTGCTACTTTCATCCTTCAGTCGCGCTCATATCCTTGAGGATGCCATCCAGGACACCGTTCACGAAACCGGGCGAACGCTCTGTGGAAAGGGATTTGGCTATCTCTATTGCCTCGGAGATGGCCACCTTTGGAGGGGTCTGGCCTGTCATCATTTCTGCCACTGCGGCTTCTATTATTGCCCTATCAAGGAAGAGCATCCTCTCAGGTTTCCAGCCAGGACAGGCCCGGGAGACGCGAGTCGCTATTTCCTCGCATCTGAGCCTGTGGGTTTCCACTATTCTCTCCAAAAGATCGCGCTCATCAGTATCCGGGTCCTCGCGAGCGATCACATCCCTGAGGGAGTCCTCGTGAGGTTCACCAAGGAGGTAAAACCTATAGATGATTTCCACAGCGAGCGCCCTCGCGAACCTTCTTTTCGTGAAAGGATATGTGCCCATTAGGTTCCCTCTTCCCTCTTTTCACTTCGCTCGCCATGATCCAAAGACACGATCTACCCAAGCTCCTGAAGGAGATCCTCTATCCTCTTCATGGCGTTCATGAGGGCCTGTCTGGCCTCCTCTTTGGCATTTGCCTTTATCTGCTCTGCCACTCTCTTGGCTAGACCAATGACCTCTGCAGGCCCTCCAGCTGCGGACCTCGCCTCTTCTAGCTGAGCCTTTAGGTTTTTTATCTCGGCTCTGAGGGCCTCAATCTCGCCGGGGTCGGCCGCTGAGAGCGTCTCAATCTGCGCCCTCAGGGATTCACATTCCTGGCGAAGTATCTCGTTCTCCTGCTTCAAGGCCTCTGTTTCCGGACCAGCGCCTCCGGCTCTCAGCTTTTCCAGCTCCTTCTTGTATGCCTCTATCTCGCTGCTCAAAAGGAACATCTGCTCGTCCATCTTGTCCCTTTCGGCCTTGAGCTCGTCCACTATCATGAGTTGGGCCCGGAGCTCGCCCATCTGTTCCTCAAGGGTTCTCTTGTCCCGCAGGACTTCCTCCATGGCCTTTGCCACCCTCTCAAGAAAGGCCTGAACCTCTGCCTTCTTGAAACCTCCCAGAGCAGAGCCAAAAGTGGCCCTCCTTATGTCAACCGGAGTCAGCTTCACTGGTGCCGAAGGGGCCTCTGCTCCTTCAGGCTTCCCTTTTTCCTTCTTGGCCATTATTTCCTCCTCAACACGAGGCAAATTATAAACCCTTGCGTTATATCAGCAAAAGTTATCGCGCGGGGCCGAGAGGCGGGATGCGCTCGACGGATCCGCGCCTTTATTGAGCTCACGGGATATGGATAGGGTGAGTGAGCCTAAAGGAGTGCCTTAAAATTTTCCCCGTGACCGAGTTGAGGTCTCGCGAGTTCTAAGACTATGAGGTCCATTGAGCTCATAAGAGAGGCTCTTAGGCTTAATTCCTCAGGCGATACGAGTGCGTTTGAGAGGTTCCTTGAGGAAATGAGGAACAAGGACCCCCTGGCTTACAGGGTCTTTGAGGCGAGGCTGGAGACTTATGGGTTTCGTCCCGTTTCCGCAATCAAGAAGGCCGTTAGGCTTTTGACCAAGGTCAACGATGAGCCAGAGCTGGCCGAGTTTCTCTTCAGGACCCTCGGCACCGCATACAGATACCTCGCCGAACTTGATATAGCCAAAACATACTTTCTGAGATCTAAGGAGATAGGAGAAGCGATCGGGAACCAGAGGATCGTTGATGCCAGTATCCTGGATATGGCAGTGATTGACTTCATGAAGATGGATTACAAATCATTCTACGATGTGGCGTCCGTATATTCTACCAGAGACCTCGGGGCCATGAGCCGGCGCCTCAAGTTTTACCTCGGAATCTATGAGACCATGATCGGTGACACCAAGAGGGCGCTTGAGATATTCCGTGAGGCCATGGAATCGTTCGGGCAACACCCTGATAGGATTGGGGTTATGGAGATGATGGGGCTTAGCTACAGGATTTCGGGTAACCTATCCAAGTCCTTGAGGATGCTTGAAGAATCCTGCGTTTGCGCGTTGGACCGCAACTCCTCGTATGCGATTTACCCGCTCTCTAAAGCCCTAGAGATAACTAGGCTCTCGGGACTATCCCTTTCAAACCCGAACATTATTAGGCGAACAATCCTCAATACCCCGAGAGAACAAAACACTCTGCCAGCTATAATGGAATCAGAGGCGCTCCTCAACAACGGGGGCGACTCAGCTGAGAGGCTCCTAGAAGCCGCGAGGTTGTATCTCTCAATATATCAAAACACGGAAGCGTTATTTTGTGCCCTTACCGGTGCAGTAATTGCCTGGAGGGAGGATAGCCCTGTTTTCACCAAGCTCGTCAGATTATCCGGGCCCCTGATCCAGCTCCATCCCAATATAAGGAAGGACCCGCTCCTGAAGGACATATGCGTGGTTGTGGATACCCTCAATAAGAACAACAACTCCGCGGAGATGAAAGGGCTGAAAGCCCAGCTCATAGGGAGTTTCAAGGTATGGCTTGATGGGAAAGAGATGCCTCTCCAAAGCCTGGGGCGCAGAAGTTCTCTGTTAGCTTTGGTTTACCTACTGCTCAACCCCAAACACAGGATCCCGGCGGATCACCTCTTTCATTTGCTTTGGCCAAAGAGAAACTACGACAAAAGGGGAAGGGTGAATCTTTATGTGACGATCAATTCCATTCGCAAGGCTCTCTCCAGAGACATCATAGCAAAAAGGGGGGATTTCTATTACCTCCAGGATGTGAGGACTGACCTCGAGGAACTTGAGGAGGTAGTCCGCCTGTTCTCAGCCGCTAGGGACGAATCAGAGAGGGTCAAGCTTTTCGAGAGGGCAAGAGAGCTGAGCAGGGACGATCTATTGCCAGAGTTTCCCTACGACCCGTATATTGACGAATACAGGCAATATTATAGGAGATTGAGAGAAATGTGCGCGGAGGAGAGCGCGAGATTGTAAGCTGATTGTAAGCTCGGCTGTTATAATTACGAGCTAACCGGAGGTGCTGATAATGATTGTCTTCCTGGTTACTCTTTCTGCCCCTCTTTTCTCCAGGCATTTTGGAACAAACAGCGACGAGGGGCTAGTATCGGCGAGGCTAACCCTTGATGGGGCGGCTATTATCTCTGGAGGTGGCTTCAACCAGGGCGCTGGCTCCTACGAGGCCATAGCGGCCAAGATCTCTCCGGACGGACAGATCGTCTGGGCCAAATCGTTTGGGCGCGCGCCCTTCTTGTATGACTACTTTTGGGATGCCATACCTGTATCAGACGGCACATATCTCCTGGTGGGAGAGAGCGGTTCTAACGCTTGGTGTTTGAGATTGAGCTCCTCAGGCGATTACATAGGCTTTGCCAATGTTTTCGGCTTATCTGGAACCGATATAGCTACCTCAGGGGTGGAGCTCATTGAGGGAAGCGATACGAGCTTCGTGATCTCGGGATTCTGTCAAGATGTTGGCAATCCGGATGCGCTTCTCGTCAAGATCAACAAGCTGGGAGATCAGATGCTCTGGGCCAAGAGGTTCGGGGGTTCAGGTGAGGACGAGCTCTTCTCAGCCTGCAAAAGCGCTGATGGGAACTATGTGTTAGCTGGGTATACCACAAGCGCTGGCTCAGGAAGCGCTGATCTTCTGGTTGTCAAGTGCGATGGTTCCGGAAACATCATCTGGGCAAGGGCTTATGGGGGAGGCGGCTACGATGAAGCTGAAGCCATCGTTCAGGCCCAGGGCGGATTCTTTGTGGCCGGTTTCACCTTGAGTTATGGGGCAAATGGGGACATACTCCTTCTCAAGATCGATGAGTCAGGAAACCTCGTCTGGGCCAGGAACTACGGGGGCAATAGCTTGGAGATCGCATGGGAAGTTTCTGGGACCCCTGATGGTGGTTGTGTTCTCTTTGGCAGGACCGCTAGCGCCGGGGCAGGTGGGGATGACGCCTTTGCCATGAAGGTTGACAATAACGGAAACCCTGAATGGGCAATTTGTTTCGGTGGAGCTGGGTTTGAAAACGCCATAGGGGGATTCAGGTTCCCTGAGGGAGGTTATTTCGTTGGTGGGACAACAGATTCCTATGGCTTTTTGGGTTCAGATGACATATTCTATATGCGCGTCGCTGAGAACGGCTCGTATCCCTCGTGCGTTCAGAGCTGGTCTCCCATCTACGGAAACCCATCTCCCGTTCAGACCAATTTGAGCTGGACCCCTACCTCCATTTCTCCAAGCTTGCCTATGGGCAGTATGTCCATATTGCCGCAGGGTTATTTGCCTTACGACATATGCGCGCCGGTCTACGAGAATGTGGAGGAGTCTGATCAATACCCCGGCTCAACACCCTTCGGTTCGTCCGTGCTCGGTGGCTTGGTATTCTCCGTATCCGGCGAGCTGGATCTTAGAATATACTGTTCTGATGGGCGACTCGTTCTCTCCAAGACCCTTATGCCTGGCCAGAACAAGATCCAACTTGAGCCAGGGGTCTACTTCTGGCAGGCTGGCCAATTCAAAGGAAAGGCTGTTGTGAGATGAAAACCCAGGGCCGGCCCCGGCGCCTTGCACCTCCCGGAATTCGCTGGGGCCGGCGCGTTCTTATTTTTGAGAAACCAAAACGGAGGTTTAAACCATGATGAGCCTTTATATCACAACGAGCTTGCTCTTTGGACAAGGGCTTTGGGCAAAGGCATATACCGGGAATTTCTTGTCTCCTCTTTCTTCATGGTCTATAATACAATCCAATGACGGCAACTATGTTCTTACAGGGCATGTTGAAAATGTGATCGCCGGAGACTTGGATATTTTGGTCCTCAAGCTAGCGCCCGATGGTTCTGTAATATGGGATAGGGTTTTCGATCTGGATAACTACGATCAATATGCATTTTCTGTATTCCAATCCACTGTGGACAACAGCTATGTGATATCTGGATATACTGGTTTTGGAAATGGCCAGAGCAAAGCCTTGGTCCTCAAACTAGAGTCAGATGGTTCGCTCGCTTGGGCGAGGATTTTTGGGGACACTTTAGTTAATCAGGTCTATTCTTCGACCCAAGCGACCGATGGCAGTTATGTATTTGCGGGCCGCATGTTTACTTCTCCTAACACTAGTGATATCCTTGTCTTTAAACTGAACACTGACGGTTCATTGGTGTGGGCCAGGACTTTCGGAATAGCTAATCGAAACGATTTTGCACATACTATAATAGAAACACGGGACGATGGATATGCTATAGCTGGTTACACTGACGATCTTTTAGAGGACCCTTTGATTATAAAGATACGAGCAGATGGCTCTCTCGAGTGGGCAAGGATTTTTAGCATGCTACTGTCAAACGGGGCCCAGTCGATAGCTCAGGCCTCAGATAATAGTTACATAGTTGCAGGCAGAGCACAGAGTCCTTACGGCAATCACTTCGATGATGCCCTGGTCTTAAAACTCTTTCCTGACGGCAATCTGATGTGGGCAAGCAGAATCGATAATTCCGACAATTCTAGAAACGATGCAAGGTCTCTAATCCAAGACAGGGACGGGAACTTTGTTATAGGTGGTTCAGGGACCATTAGCCTAATTAAATTGTCCAGCGACGGTTCCTTGATCTGGTGCTCGAGACCCTGGGTAGCTGTTAACTCCTTGCTCCAAAACCAGAGCGGACAGTATGTTATCACACAGGACTTTCAAGTGCAAATCATTCCTCCGGATGGCAACTATCCTGAATGCACTCAATTTATTCCTGCGATTGTGGAATCCCCTTCTATCGATGTATACGATCCCTCTATTGTCACCGGTATACCAAATCTGCCTGTGGTCTACCCGGTACTTGAGGTTTCATCTCCATCTATTACCCCTGTAGATCTATGCGAGCCCCTTAAGTTTGAAGAGAACGAAGGCATTGATCAAATCAAGATCTTATGCCACCCTAGTCCGAATGGTGTTTTATTCATCTCCTCTCTGGATACCGAGCTTAAGATATACTCTGTTATCGGTCAGGCTGTTTATACCGGAAACTTAAAGAAAGGGGAGAACTTTGTTCCCCTCAAAAAGGGGGTATATGTGTGGATGGCTGGGAACTCAAGAGGGAAGGTAGCAATAAGATGAAAGTAAAGACGGAGGTTTAGGCATGGCTATGATAGGTTCTATACTGACAGTATGTATAGCCCAGGTTTTCGGAACCTGGCCCATGTGGGGCGGCGAGCCAACCCACAAATCCGTCCAGCTCATGAGGGGCGCTATAACTACCCCAACGATAAAGTGGCGTTTTGCGGGGGGTATCGTTGAATGGCAGTACTCCGCTATTGCTGATGTTGACGGCGATGGCCAGATTGAGGTAGTCATAGGCAGTTATGACCACAAGGTCTATTGCCTTGCTGGTTCAGACGGAACCCAGAAGTGGGCCTTCATTACGGGGAGCAATGTGCAGTCCTCTCCTGCTGTAGCTGATGTTGACGCCGATGGCCAGATTGAGGTAGTCATAGGCAGTTATGACCACAAGGTCTATTGCCTTGCTGGTTCAGACGGAACCCAGAAGTGGGCCTTCACGACGGGAGACGAGGTGTATTCCTCCCCCGCAATAGCTGATCTTGACGGCGATGGCCAGCCGGAGGTAGTCGTGGGCAGTAATGATGGCAAGCTTTATTGCCTCGCTGGTTCAGACGGAACCCAGAAGTGGGCCTTCATAACTGGGAGCTGGGTGTATTCTTCTCCCGCAATAGCTGATGTGGACGGCGATGGCCAAGTTGAGGCCCTCGTAGGCAGTCGTGACTGCAAGGTCTATTGCCTCGCTGGTTCAACCGGAACCCAGAAGTGGGCCTTCATGACGGGAAGTAGCCTGCTCTCTTCTCCTGCGGTAGCCGATGTTGATGCTGATGGCCAAATGGAGGTAGTAATAGGCAGTCAGGACAACAAGGTCTATTGCCTGGCGGGCTCAGACGGAACCCAGAAGTGGTCCTTTACCGCGGGAAGGGAGGTGCGCTCCTCTCCCTCATTAGCTGATGTGGACGCTGATGGTCAGATGGAGGTTTTTATAGCTAGTTTTGACAACAGCGTCTATTGCCTTAGAGGTTCAGACGGAACCCAGAAGTGGTCCATTGCGCCGGGATACGAGATTCACACCCCGGGTGCACTCGCTGATGTGGATGGAGACGGGAAGTTCGAGTATCTGGTCTCTCAGTGGCAGGACGACATCCTCTATTGTCTGAACGCTGAGAATGGAACCGTAGCCTGGCAAATAACGCTTGCCCACGATGTTCACTCCCCGTTCGCCGGAGACATAGATGGGGACGGATGCATAGAGATAATAACGGGAACGCAGGTCCCCGATGCTCAGGGCTATACGGTTTTCGCCATTGATGACCCTGGGAACGCTTCTGGTTGTGGCCCACTTTACGAGGCCGAGGAAGGGTTTGAAAGAGATCTTGAGTTCAGGGCCGCGGGCAGGGGTCTTTACCTCTTCGTGCCAAGGTCAGATCAGGTATCCCTTTCGCTCTATGACGCGCAGGGAAGGTTCGTTCAAGCCCTGTATGAAGGAGTCCTGAGCCAAGGCGGCCATACCTTTATCCCCAAAACAGAGGCAAGGGGCGTTTATCTGGTAGTCCTCCAGTATAGGGGAGGCACGAAAACCTTGAAGATTGTGAGATAAAAACTAAGGGAGTTTAAGCATGTATCAGCTCCTTGCATTTCTTATGGGCGTGGATCTCTGGGCCAAAGCTTATGGGTATGGATCTGTTTCAGGACAGAGGGCTTCCATAAAACCCTACGATATTGTCTACGATGAACAGGGTTATCTGATAACGGGGGATTTCAACCTCGATCCTACAAACCCTTCATACACATGGGATATCTTCCTGCTCAAGCTTGGCCACAGCGGGGAATATCAGTGGTTCAAAAACTACCATGTTATAGGCTCAGATCCAAATAATGAGGAGGGTCTATCCTTAGCCCCGTTCACGCTTCCCGATGGAAAAAATATCTACATAGTTTGCGGATACGATGGCACGAGGATTATTCTCATGGCCGTGAATGTAAACGGGGATATTCTTTGGACTATGGGTTGGAGCCCAACGAGTGGAACTTGTCCGCGGCCAAAAATGATACTTTCCCGTGCTGGCCGCATAGTCGTGGTTACCTCTATTAGGGATCCAGATGGATACGCGGATATCGTGCTTCTGTTTGTTCAGTTGACGCCGGGTGGACAAATAGAGAGTTCGTCTGCTAGGTGGCTCCAAAAACCTTACTATCATGAGGTGCCTTTCGGTATAGCGCAGACCAGAAAAGAGCCTCAAGAAAGCTTCGTTATAGCGGGCACCTATTCAGACAACATAACCGATGAGGCGATTCTTCTGTTTGAGGTGACCCAAGATGGCGACCCAGCCGGGCCCGTTTATGTTTATGATCTTGATACCATCAACGGTCTTTACCCAACCTCTTTTATGGATGTGCCTCATTCAATAGCGCAAACAGGGCGCGGCTTTGTTCTAACCGGAACATCTAGAACCGATGGCTTCTTCGTGATGGAGGTAGATTCTGAGCTCCGAAACCCAAGGATCCAAAGATTTGGAGGCGGTAGCACCTATGAAGTCTACGAGATCATCCAAACAGATAACGGAGACTTCTGTCTAACAACCGGCAACGGGCTCTTAGGTCTAGACTCTTTGTTCGGGGTAAACTTCGCTGTATCGCTCCCGGCACACATGGAATCGGCTACTGATTTGATAGAGATGCCTGACGGTTCTATAAGCGTTGTGGGATACTCTAACCCCTCTTCAGTCATAGGTGCTAACGATGGCATCGTCCTCAAGGTCTCAAGGAAGGGGTTCTACCCGGGTTGCGTCGGCCCTAAGGGGTATCCTCCCCTGGAGCATCAGGACACAAGCTACTTTATATCATTAACTCCAAATTCTTATCCTCCTCCCGCCTCCCTAAATTTCGGCTACGGAACCCTCGATCTTACTACGGAACAGATATGTGATCCCCTATACGAGGAGATCGGGGAGCAGAACCAAGAGAACCAGGAGAAGCTCGTGATTGTTAGAACCCTCCGAGGGGGTATTTCTTTCTTCAGCACCTATGAAACTCCCATATCCATCTATGCTTCGGATGGTCGTCTGGTGCACTACGGGGTTCTTAGAGAGGGGGAAAACAGAATAGACCTTGACCGAGGGGTCTACTTTTGGATAACCCAAGCGCAAAAAGGCAAGGCAATGTTCATGAGATAAAGAAGGAGTTAAGAGACATGATGCACTTAGCTTGCGTTGTTCTTCTGGCGGGCTTCGCCAGAACTTATGGATGGGACAACTTTGAGATGGGCCAGTATATCACGGAGGCGCCAGATGGAAGCGTTCTGCTTCTGGGCCACACAACAAGCTGGGGAGCTGGAGCAGATCTTCTATTGATCAAGATGGCTCCGGATGGCAGTCCCCTCTGGACCAAGGTTTATTCCACGCCGTATAACGACTGGGGATTGGGCTTAGACATAACTCCGGATAATAACATCGTGCTTGCATCAGAGTCTGGCCCCTCTGGCAACGCGGATGTTATAGTGATGAAGGTTTCCCTTGCTGACGGCTCCGTAATCTGGGCAAAGAAATACATAGGAGAAGACTGGGATGGCCCTAGATCGCTTAAAACTGTTTCCGATGGTTTCATCGTGGCTGGGTGGACAGAGTCATCTTCCCGCGAGGACGACTTTTACCTGATCAAGATAGATCCCAATGGAAACCTGGTTTGGGCAAAGGTTTATGGAGGACCGATATCCGCTGAGGAGGATGCCTATCCAGTGATCCAAACCAGAGACGGGGGATTTTTGGTAGGTGGTTGGACGCAAAGCTTTGGCGCCGGGGGGCGAGACATCTTTCTCGTTAAAACGGATCCTTCGGGGAATACCCAGTGGGCTAAGACATACGGAGGACCTTTGGGTGATTCTGCTTACGCGATCCTTGAGATGGAAGACGGAACCTTTATTGTAGCTGGCCAAACCTCAAATTTCGGTGCCTCGGGGACGGACATATTCGTCATGCGCTTAGGCACAGATGGCTTTCCTCTATGGTCGAGGATATACGGCGAAAACGGATATGAGTATATTTACTCTGCTGACAGAACCGGTGATGGCGTGATCATGGCCGGATATACTACCAGCACTGGTGCTTTGGGGAAGGATGCCCTGATAATGAAGATAGACCCATCAGGAAACCTGATTTGGGCATCGCTTTTTGGCGGAGTCGGAAACGAAGAGGCTTGGTCAATAAGGGTTTCTGCGTCTGGGAATCCGATCTGCACTGGCTACACAACCAGCTGGGGCACCGGAACCGATGCCTTCGCGCTAAGCCTCAACCCGGACGGAACATATCAGGGTTGCTTGAGGAATATGGTGTTCTCTACCTCACTTGTCAACCCAACAGTGATAGATCAGACAACGGGCGTAGGTTTTGTCCCAACGGTTGTTGACCAAACTCTTAACCAGTCTGAGCCGGTGCCCAATTTTAGCGATCCGTGCGCGAGCATCTCTTTGGAAGAGCGGGAAGCAAGCCCGTGGATTAGAGCTATACTTACTGATGGTGCTGTTGTGTTTCTGTCAGCTGTGGATTCCAGAGTTGAGATATATTCTCCCGATGGCCGCCTATTCCTATCCCAAGAACTCCACCCCGGCCAGACCAGGATCTCCCTTGAGCCAGGGGTCTACTTCTGGCAAGCAGGCCAATTCAAAGGAAAGGCTGTTGTAAGATGAAAACCCAGGGCCGGCCCCGGCACTCAGCACCTCCCGGAATTCGCTGGGGCCGGCCTATATCTCTCTTAAAAAAGAAACAAAAGGAGTCTTTATCATGACAAGCCTTTTTATAGCCGTTCTTTTGGGGCAGAACCTGTGGGCCAAGACATACGGCGGTCCAAGCTTGGATTGGGCATTTTCCATAACCCCTAGCACTGATGGAGGATATGTGGTCGCTGGGCGTACGGAGAGCTTTGGCGCTGGCCTGTATGACTTCCTTGTTCTCAAGCTGGCCCCTGATGGTTCTGTGAGTTGGGCCAAGACATTCGGAGGGGTGAACTATGATTGGGGGGGATATTCAGTGATCCATACAACTGACGGAGGATATGTAGTAGCTGGGTGGACAGAAAGCTTCGGTGCTGGCCTCAGAGACTTTCTTGTCCTTAAGCTTGCTTCTGATGGTTCCCTTGAATGGGCAAGAACATACGGTGGAACTGGCTATGATCAGGTTTATTCAGTGATTCAGACCACTGATGGAGGATATGTGCTCGCGGGAGAAGGAAGTCTTTTCCCTGCCGGCATGTTAGTTATCAAACTCGCTTCTGATGGCTCCGTTGATTGGGCCAGGACATTTGGAGGGACAGCCAATAACGGTGCCAACTCGGTGATCCAAACTGATGATGGAGGATATGCTGTTGTGGGATGGACAAATGTATTCGGTGCCGGTTCGTATGACATCTTTATTCTCAAGCTCGCCTCGGACGGTTCTCTGGATTGGGCCAGGACATACGGGGGGACAGACTATGATAATGCCTACTCCATAATCCAGACTACGGATGGAGGATATGCGATTACAGGATACACGAGCAGCTTCGGTGCTGGTGGTAACGACCTCTTCATTCTCAAGCTCGCCTCGGACGGTTCTCTGGATTGGGCCAGGACATATGGCGGAACCACCACTGATAGGGGATACTCTATAATCCAGACCGTGGATGGAGGTTACGCAGTTGCCGGATTTACATATAGCTTTGGCATTGGCAACCATCTCTTCATTCTCAAGCTCGCCTCGGACGGCTCTCTGGATTGGGCCAGGACATTTGATGGGTCTATGGCACCTGATGGTGGCTACTCGCTGATCCAGTCCCCTGAAGGAGGATATGTTGTTGCCGCAACTACAGCGAAGTTTGGTGCTGGTGGTAACGACCTTTTCGTTATCAAGCTAGATTCGGAAGGGAATTATACCGATTGTGTTCAGAGCTGTTCTCCGACCGTGATGAATATCTATCCCGCCACATCATCTCCCTCTGTTGGCGTTCCTTGCTCTCCCATATTATCTTCTCCAAGCCTAACGATAACAAATCCGAACCTGACCATAACGGATGCCTGCGTGCCTCTCTTTGTTGAAGAAAGTAGTTTATACAGTGAATCCGGCATAACCTGCTCCCCCCTCCCCGCCGGCGCGCTCTTCATTTCTCCGGAGGAAATGCTCGTGAGGATATACAAGGCCGACGGCAAGCTCGTCTATTCGGGAGAGCTTAGGAAGGGCAGAAACCTGATAAACCTTGACGCCGGGGTCTACTTCTGGCAGGCTGGCCAATTCAAAGGAAAGGCGGTTGTGAGATGAAAACCCAGGGCCGGCCCCGGCACTCAGCACCTCCCGGAATTTGCTGGGGCCGGCGCGTTTTTATTTTTGAGAAACCAAAACGGAGGTTTAATTCAACCTTGACACTAAAACCCTGATCTTTGGGTGGTTTATCCTCTGAGCTTCGCATAAAATCAGAGTTTGGTTTCTGAGGAGGGTTAATTTCGGTCAAAAACATGGTGTCAACATTATCTTTTAACCAGGAATATCCGGATGGTGATCCAGCTCGGCCACCTGGTTTATAATTAGACCATGATGGAAGGAGTTGAGTTAAGCATAGCTGAGAGGGAATTGCCCGCGAGGCTTGGTGAGGCCAGGATGGTCAGGAACCTCACTGTATTTCCATTGTTCAGGGATGATGGGGGCGAGGGCTGTTTCAGGACACTTGATGAGGCTGTTGCTTCTGGTTCGGCAAAGATTCGCGATACTGGTCGGGTGCCTTGGGTTGATATAGAACTCGGCCGTGATGGCGGAAGGCCCCTTTTCATAATGGATGGGGAGGGCCTGGTTGCGGGGATGCAGAACAGGGTCGTCGCAACCGCTATTCTAGCGGAGGCAGGCTTAACCCACAGGATCCCAGTGACATGCGTTGAACAGGGCCGTTGGAGAGGAGAAAAGGCCTTCAGGGTGGGTTCATCCGCTTATCCCTCCCTGAGAGCGATCCTCGCCAAGAGCGTTGGCGCGTCATTGAGGGCCGGGAAAGGCTTTGCGGCTGACCAGGGAGCTGTCTGGTCCTCCGTGAGCAAGAAACTCAGCTCAATGAGGGTCTCATCAGCGACCTCATCCATGCACGACGCTTACTCAGCGGTCGAGAGGGCCACTTCCGCTTTCACTGAGGGTTTCAGGCTTGATGGGGCGTCTGGTTTCATCGCTTTTGCGGGGGAGGAGCTCCTTGGGCTTGATCTCCTTCCGGGGCCGGAGGTGATGGAGGCTCTCAGGCTCAAGCTGGCAGAGTCCTACGCCCTTGATGCGATGGAGAGAATGGGAGCTCCATCCAGATTCACGGAGCCGTCCAAAGCAATAGCTGTTCTGAGGGGTCTCAGAGGGGTAAGATGGCAGAAATTCCCCGGCGTTAGCCTCGGCCAAGAGGTAAGAGGAGAAAACGGTGACATCGTTGCCAGGGCTCTCTTCAACGATGGAAACCTGGTGAGCCTCTCGGCCTTTCCAAAGCCTCTCTTATGAACCATGGCATAGATGGCCTCAGGGTTAAACCTCTCAGGGTCATCCCGGATGATCGCGGGTGGCTTACCGAGATACTTCGCTCAGATGACCCTGATTTCAGGGTTTTCGGCCAGGTCTACCTCACCGCGGTCTATCCCGGTGTGATAAAGGCTTGGCACTACCACAAGCATCAGACGGATTTCGTCGCTTGCGTGAGGGGAATGATCCGTCTCGGCCTATACGATCCGAGGGATGATTCTCCAACAAAAGGCATGATAACAGAGCTCTTTATCGGGGACCTCAACCCCTGCCTAGTTGTCATACCTCCCTTGGTCATGCACGGCTTTCAGGCGCTTGGGAGCGAAACAGCTCTCGTGATAAATGTGCCCGACAAGCTTTATAACTACGAAAATCCCGATGAATTCAGGGTTCGGATAGATGATCCCTCTGTCCCATTCATATGGGAGATAAGGAACCGATAGATTGGCCGATTTTTGATCCCTTTAAGGCCAAAAGGCCCTTTGTCCTCTCAGCGCTTTTCGGAAGGGATGCCCCTTTGGAGCTTGAGATAGGCTTTGGAAGGGGGGATTTTCTCGTTCAAAGGGCAGGTGAGAGGCCGGATCTGAACATTCTGGGCCTTGAGGTCTCTTCCCTTTCGGTGTTGAAGGCCTCCAAGAGGCTCGCTCGCGCGGGGATACGGAATGTCAGGATAGCAAAGATTGACGCGGCCTCAGCGCTCTTCTATTTTCTGCCAGCCAGAAGCATATCCCGGACATGGGTTCTCTTTCCTGAGCCGTGGCCAAAGGCAAAGCACGAACACCGCAGGCTTCTTTCATCCGGCTTTTTCAAGCTCCTTTCTGCGAGAACAGTTGATGGGGGCGAGGCTCTTGTGGCTACCGATTGGCCGGATTATCGGGACTGGGTGATCTCAGAGGCAGTGGTTTCCGGGGCCTTTGAGCTCGAGTCCGAAACATGGCCCGTCCCGATGACAAAGTATCACGAGAAGTGGCGCGCGAAGGGAAGGGCGATTTATCCTTTGCTCTTTAGAAAGAGGAGCGAGCCGGATGTTTCTGGGCTTTTTCCTGCGGAGATCGAGATGAGTCAGATAAAAATGAGAGCTCCCAAGGACCTGGCCTCGGTCGTCAGAGATTTCTCTCCCGTAATGGAAAAGCATGAGTGTAGCGTCCTCCGTGTGATGAAGGCATATCTTTCTCAAGACGGACAGGAGGCCCTTTTTCTCTGTCTCGTCTCAGAACGGGGCTTTCTTCAGAGATTTCTTACCTCTGCTAGATTGGTGGGGGATACCGTTCTCGTCAAACCCCACGACCACACCCACCTGGTGATAACCCCGGGCGTGAAAAGGTGCCTAGAGCTGGTAGCGAGGATCACGGGCGTTATTGAAATTGCTCCGCACGATATTTTATAATCTAGTTCCTTCTGAACAGAAACACATGAGCTATTGGCTCACTAAAAGGAGAGAACTATGCAGCAGAGCTACGACAAGACAAAGGATTTGGCCGGACCAGGTGTGAGCACCTATGAGGAGGTGGAGAAGATCCTCCCCAATGATTACAAGCCTTTGTTGGGCCCAAAGGATCGGATGAAGGCCCTCTATAAAGTAAAGCAGTTTATTGAGGAGAACCTCTGCAAGGAGCTCAACCTCTTCATGGTTCAGGTGCCCCTTATCGTGACAAAGGAGAGCGGAGTGAATGACTACCTGGACCGGGATGGCTCGCGCACCCCGATTGAGTTCCTCTGCGGACTCGGACTTGAAAAGCCCATAGAAGCGCAGATCGTTCAGGCCGCGACGAAATGGAAGCGCATGGCCCTGAAGCAGTTTGAGTGCCAGGTCGGAGAGGGAATCCTCACTGACATGCGCGCTGTTCGCAAGGATTACTTCTTGGATCACGATCACAGCTCCTATGTTGATCAGTGGGACTGGGAGAAGGTCATCACGGAGAAGGATAGGAACCTGGATTACCTGAAGAAGACCGTGGAGACGATCTGGGGGGTCATATACGAGGCGGGCCAGATGATCCAGAAGGAATATCCCGTGCTGGCCACGGACAAGTATCCGCCGATCCCCAAGAAGCTTGAGTTCTTCCACGCGGAGGAGATACTTGAACGCTATCCGAACCTGCCCCGCAAACAGCGCGAGACAAAGATGCTCACCGAGGTCGCGCCAGCCATATTCATTATAGGCATAGGCTATACCCTTGAGGACGGCTATCCGCACGAGATGCGCGCCGCAGACTACGATGACTGGATCACGCCAACCATAGTCAAGAACGGAAAGCAAATGCACGGCCTGAACGGGGACATCCTGGTTTGGAACCCGGTAACGAGGCGCAGGCACGAGCTCACATCCATGGGCATCAGGGTGACGAAGGAGACCCTGGTCCAGCAGTTAAAGGAAACTGGCCAGGAACACTTCCTGCAACTCCCCTATCATCAAGCAATCCTGAATGACCAGATCCCCCTTTCCATAGGCGGAGGGATTGGCCAGGGCCGGACATACATGTATCTCCTGCGCACGGCTCACCTCGGTGAGGTTACCGTCTCCGTGTGGCCAAAGGAGCTCAAGGCGATCTGCGAGCCCAGGAACATCATCGTCCTGGAGTAGCCAGAAGAGATTAACAAAAGGCCGGCTGAACGATATAGCCGGCCCTTTTGTTATTTTATGCGAGAAGGATTACTCCCCCTTCTCCATCTCTGAAGGCCTTATCCTCTCCATTTTTTTCAGGGTGAATGTCCCCTCGTCAGCGAACTTCCCAGTGAACCTCTCGCCTTCGGCTCGGAGAACGCAGATATATGTTCCCTTTGGAACAGAGAGGGGCAAAGAGAACTCCCTTCCGGAGAAGCTGGCCCTGGCAACCCTCGCGCCCAAAGCGTTGTATACCTCAAGAGAAACAGAACCCTCGGAAGGCCTCGTGCTGGTGAGGCTCAGGATGCCAGAGGAAAATCTGCCGGTAAACCCGAGCTCCTCTTTCGGCCTCTCGGCATACCCCTCTGTTATGTCGGTAGCGCAGTCCGTGTTCAGCCACACATAGAGATTTGGCCCGACCCCAGCGACAATATCAACACATCCATCCCTGTTGACATCCTTTACCTCAACCCCATACGAGCTCTGGCCTGTCCCTGGTTCAACGGGCCACATCTGGAATGTCGGGGGATTGCCTCCCAGGTTGTCAAACCAGGCTATGGTGTGGACCAAAGGCCTCATGGTTGAGACGATTATGTCCCGATCCCCATCGCCGTCAATGTCAGCGATTCCCACCTCGGACTCGGAGAGGCCGCCGAAACCCGGGAGGGTATCAGCGAAATTAGAATAAACGGTCACCGGAGTAAAGCCACCTGCCCCGTTGCCGAGAAGGAGCATCACATCCTGGTGGCAACCCACTATATCAAGATGGCCATCGCCGTTCACATCGCCAACCTGGACGCCGTGGCCGGCCTTAGCGTGAACCTGATAGGCGTTCCAGCTCTGTCCTCCTCCCTGGTTCAGCGCCACGGCAACAGGCCCCCAACCAGCTGATACTATATCCATCTGGCCATCCTCGTTGAAATCACCTATGGAAACCCCCTCGCCGTAGCCGGACATGACTGTTATCAGTCCAGCTCCCCCAGTGAGGGAGACATAAACAGCGGAATTCTCATCCCCGAAGACCGCGTCAAGGATCCCATCCCCATCAAAGTCCCATGCCGCGCAGTGGTTCGGGAAGTCATACTCCCCCAGGTCAATTTGGGTCCAGCTCGGGGCCATGAGCCAGAAGGGATGCCCATATGTGTCTCCCCAGGTATCCTCGTGATATCTGGCAGAGCAGTAGAGGACATCCTTGAGGCCATCCCCGTTCCTGTCGTCAACATCAAGCGCGTATGGTGTTCTGACCTCTGGGCTTATTGCTGAGACGGAGAACACCGGGAAGTTCTGGTTGTAGGCTATGTATACCTGGCCCCACCATGGATCGTCCGAGCTCAGCGCTGTAAAGACAATATCTATGTCTCCATCGTTGTCCATGTCCGTAGCCGCATGGTGATTCGGCGCCAGGAACCATATCTCAGCCCTCTGGGATGTTATGTATGTCTTTACCCAAGTGACTGGGCCTGAGGGAACAAGGACCGGGTCCCTAGAGCCCTCATTGATTTGGGGCTCTATCCCTCCGCCCCTTCCGTCCTTCACATGCGGCAGTCCTCCCCAGCTCACGGAGACTGCCAAAGCTATTACGGCTGACAAGTGCTTCATCTTGCACCTCCATGGTTGCTAAGATGCAAATTATAATGCAAAAACCTGCCTGGAGGATACCTTCTCTTCTCAGTTGAAATGATCCGCGGCAAAGCCCGATAATTAAGACCATGATAGAGATTTTTCTGTTGAGCGCGATGGTTTTCTCAGGGGATATAACCGTCCGCGATGACAGCTACAGGACGATAGCCCACTTGGAGGCCGATGGACGCATAACTGACGAAAGCTACAGGACAATAGCGCATATTGAAGAAGACGGGGACATAACCGACGATTCATACAGGACAATAGGCCACATTGAGGACGACGGGGACATAACCGACGATTCATACAGGACAATAGGCCATGTTGAGGAAGATGGGGATGTCACGGATGAGAGCTACAGAACTATCCTTCACATAGAGGACGACGGGGACATAACCGACGCTTCATACAGGACAATAGGCCATCTGGATGGCCCAGTTGGCGTCTTTGAGAAAAGGGCCGTTGCCGCTCTCTGGCTCCTGAGGGTGCTGAGCTTTCAATAGTTATGATCCCGGGGTTATCCTATCTTATCCCCTTCCAGGCCTTCTTGCCGTCCTTGGTTCTTATGGCGAGAGTTGCCCCCGAACCCTCTATGATCAAATTGCCTCCTGCCAAAAAGGCATCCCAGATGTAGCCTTTCAGCTCAATCTTTTTCTTCCAGAGCTCTTTGCCGGTTTTGCCATCCAGCTTTCTGACGATTGCTCCATCCGATGCGGTGTCAATGATGAAGGCACCGTCTCCAAAGACAACCAGGGTGTCCTTGAGCTCCTCTCTCCAAGTGGTGGCCAGTGAACCAGGATCAGCGGATACGAGCCTGAACGCCGTGACGCCCCTTGACCTCCTGAGAACGATGTAGGTATTGTCATCCCCAGGGATCACGCGCGTGGGTTCCCAAGCCTCATCGTAGAAATTTCCAAGCCTCTGGCCGCTGGATGAGCTAACGGAGGCTAAAGAATCGTCAAAGAGATAAAGGGTTTTGCCCAGTGCCAGCAGAGAATCGTAAGCGTAAGTCTCAGGATACGCGTTCTCCCAGAGCACAGAGCCGGTCTTGAGATCGAGTTTGACGAGGCATGTCTTGCTCTGCCAATAGGCATTGCCGAGAACATAAATTCCAGAGGGGTCCAAACACATGTATCTGGGGTCAAAACCCAATCTCGTCGTGAAAACAGCCTTCCCGTTTTCGGGGTTGATAGCCGAGAGCAAGCTGTCCTGGGCCAGATATATCCTTTCGCCCTGGGCCCTTGGCAAGCAATAGGTTTTATAGCATCGGCTCAAGGTCTGTTTCCCATCCGCGTTGAAGAACCTGAGGGTGTCATCGTTGCCCAAAAAGCATACGCCATTCCCAAGGGGAACGAGGTTGTTCAGATAAACATACGCGCGGGTGTTGGCTTCCCAGAGCAAACTGCCGTTATCCAGGTCATAGCAACTCAGAGAACCATCCCCTGATGCGGTATAAACCCTCTCATCGCCTATGGCTATACTCGCGATCGAATACTCCTTGCCCAATTCCTTCCGCCAGATGATCTTGCCGTTCTTCGGGTTCACGCGGCCCAAGTGATACTTTGAATCCTTGTATAGGACAGCCACCATTTTGTCACCCTTGATCCCTGCCTGGCGGAGGGAATAACTACCCGCCTTCTTTATGAGCAAGGGGATCCCAATAGAGAGGCCCACCGGGATCAAAATGAGTAAGAGCAAAATTATTACTGCTGTTATGCCAGCGGCTTTTAATCCCGCTGGAGGGGGGGCGGGCCTGGGCGCCTTCTCAGCCTCAGCGATGGCTGTCTCAACTAGCTCGCTCAGATCAATCGTTATGCTCGGTATTTCAGCCTCCCCTGGCTCTGGCTCTATCATGTTAACGGTTCCGCAGAAGGGGCACTTGATCCTGGTCTGGCCCTTTTCGGCCTCTAGGGGCGCTCCGCACGAAGCGCATTTCAGGGCCTTTACCTCTGGCATCTCAAAACCTCCAATTTTTCAAGATCATATCATCCCTCCGTCGATCACGAAAACCTGGCCCGTGATATAGGATGCCCTCTCAGACGCCAGGAAATGGACCAGCTCCGCGACCTCCGAGGCCTCTCCGAACCTGCCGAGGGCTATCCTTGATAGATACTCGGATTTTATTTCCTCGGGAAGAGCATCGGTCATCGCGGTCCTTATGAAACCCGGAGCCACAGCCACGCACCTCACCCCCCGCTTGCCTCCTTCCTTTGCCAGGGATTTCGTCAGCGCGATAAGGCCGGCCTTTGAGGCTGAATAAGCGGTCTGGCCGAGGTTTCCGATTATTCCGACCACGGACGAGATGTTGATTATGACTCCGGATCTCTGCCTCAGCATGATCGGGAAGACAGCCCTTGAATAGACGAAGGCGCCCTTGAGGTTGATGTCTATGACCGCGTTCCAATCCTCCTCTTCCATGCGCATGAAGAGCTTGTCCCTCGTCACACCAGCGTTGTTCACGAGGAGATCAATTCCCCCCCAGGCATCTACAAGGGACCTTGCTATCTCCTCCGCTCTCGCGCGATCCCTCACATCAGCGATGAAGACCCTTGTATCCGCCCCCATCCCCTTCAAGCTCGCCTCAGCGCTCCTCAGATCCTCCTCCAGAACATCAACGAGGGCCAAGCTTCCGCCCTCTGCGAACCTCTTCGCTATCTCAAAGCCTATTCCCCTTGAACCGCCAGTTATTATGACTCGCATGTGGAAATTATAATCCAGAACCAGGCCATCGCGCCTGGCCTTTGCCGAAAACAAATGTGTTTCGAATAGCTCAGGGATTACTTCACCACATCGCCCTCAACTATAACCGATTTCACTTGGATTGTGGTGGGTATGATGTTTAGAACCACTGATAGAAGCCAGTCAACGAAGGTGTAGGTGGTCGTGGCTCTGAGATTCCTCACGGGTTTGCCCTGCGCGCTTGCGGCAACCAGATCAGCGGTGTGGTTGTCTGTGATTGGGATGAGCCCCCAAAGTATATACCATACCTTCTTCTTGGCAACGAAGTGATACGAGGAGCCTCCGGATGGCTGAGAGGTCAAGGATACCGTGTTGTCGGCGCCGGGCGGCGCGTCAATGACGATGGTCGCGCACCCCGCCAGGAAACCTACGAGCACAAAGCCAAACAATAGCTTCTTCATCGCAAAAACCTCCTATGGGTTTGAGCCGAAATCTTAAGGGATGCCCCTGGCCCTTTTCAACTAGAAGCTGTGCTCCTCATCCGGATAAAGCCCCTCTCTCACCTCTTTGGCGTAGTCCTCCACTGCCTTTTTCAATATTCCCCATCCATCCACATATCTCTTGAGGAACCTCGGCCTGAACTCCGGATTGAGGCCCAGCATGTCATAGAGAACGAGAACCTGGCCATCGCAATGCGGGCCTGCTCCTATGCCTATGGTGGGAACGGGAACGGTCTCGGTTATCTCCTTGGCGAGGGCCGTGGGTATCTTCTCGAGCACCAAGGAAAACGCCCCAGCCTCGGATATCGCTTTGGCATCCTCAATTATCGCCCTGTCCTTTTGGAGCTTGAACCCGCCGTATGCGTGAACTCGCTGGGGAAGCATTCCGACATGCCCCATCACCGGTATCCCCATTCTCGTCAGCTCCCTGACCAAGGGAGCGATCTCCTTGCCCCCCTCGATCTTGACGGCCTCAGCCCCTGCCTTGAGGAATGCAATCGCGGACCTTATTCCCTCTTCTGCAGAGCTCTGGTAAGAGCCAAATGGCATGTCTCCTACCAGGAGCGCGTTCTTGACGCCTCGTGCCACAGCCCTCGTGTGCGCGAGCATCTCATCCAGGGATATGGCAAGGGTGTTGGGGTGCCCGTGGACCGTCATGGCCGCACTGTCTCCAACCAGGATTACATCAATCCCTGCCTCATCAAGGAGCCTTGCAAAGGTAAAATCATAAGCGGTGAGGGCAACTATTTTCTCCTTGCCCTTCATTGAAACTATGTGCGGAACGGTTATCTTCATGTTATCGCCTCCGGCCCCGAGAAAAGCCTAACAACCTTCCCATCAGGGCATATGTTTCCTATTGGGTATCCGAGAGAGGGCGCCCCTCGGTTGAACAGCTCAGCAAGGGGCACGAGAACAAAGGAGCGGTTCCCCATTTCCGGATGGGGTATGACCAGCTCCCCTGTGCTCTTGGTTTCCCCATCGTATAGCAGGATGTCCATATCAAGCTCCCGCGGGGACCACTTCCCCGGCTCCCTCTTGAACCCAGCCTCTGCTGACTTCAACGCTCTGAGGAGATCAATGGGGCTCAAGCTCGTTTCCAGGAGAACAACAGCGTTGAGAAACCAATTCTGATCCTCTCGGCCCCAGGGCTCTGTCTCGTAGACAGAGGAAACAGCGAGGATGCTTCCCATCTTTCTCAAGGCTTTCACCCCCTCCCTTAGATTGGATAACCTGTCGCCCATGTTTGAGCCAAGGCCCACATACACCAGGCTCAATCGTTTGCTCTCACAACTCCCAGGTCGCGGCTTGTGGTTCGGAATCAGGCTCATTTTTCTACCCTGATCAGGGGCAGGGCCATCTCCTCTAGGCTTATCCCGCCGTGGAAAACCCCTCCCTTATAGACCTTCTCGTATCTGCGCGGGTCAGTTGAATAGACCAGGAATGAGTAGTCAGTGGAAAGAAGGAGCCTGTGCGCGCCGGGGATTGAGGGCAACCCCCAATCTGATAGCTCCTTTACTATGATCCCGGAGTTCTGAACAAGCCTTATTGAATCTCCGAACTTATACCGGAGCCCAGGGGTGAGGTCCCCTCCTCCGTGGATGAGCGACGGCCTTTCGGCCATGACCCATCCGTGGTCCGAGGTTATGAAGGCCTTGAACCCTTGATCGACTGCCTCCTTGACCTTATCCGCGAGCTCGGATTCCTTGAGGAGGAAGTCTCCCCAATGCATGAGCGCATCAACGCTCTCGCCCAGGGCCTTGAGGACATCCAGCTCGTGTCTGAGGTGGAACATTAGGTCCACGAAGTTGATGATGTATACCTGGAGAGGTTTATCAGAAATTATGAGGCGCTTCAGGTCCTCAAATGTATTGAGCTTCCTGTATGTGAAGGTGAGACCACCTAGTCCGCACCTGGCCAAGTTTTCCGAAAGGAGAGTCTGCTCGTTCTGATTATCGTCAAGCCAGCCCGGATGCCTAGCGTGTATCTCCTTTGGAAGCACCCCAGCGAACATGGCGTTCCTGGAGAATCCGGTCGCGGATGGGAGTATGGACATGTAATCCACAATACCGATCCTCAGATCCGAGGAGAGGGTGGGGATAAAGTAGGAGAACTGATCAAGCCTAAAGCAGTCAATGAGAAAGAGGATGGCCTTTCCCCCCTCTTTCAGGGTGGGAAAGATGTGGCGCTCCAGGATATTGTGAGAGAAATTGTAGCCCTCTGAGAGGAGCCTTGGATAATTCCTGGCAATCCAGCGCGCGAACTCCTCGTTTGCTGATGCGAGGGCCTCATCAAGCGCTTTCCTGTCCTCTTCGGATAGGCCCAACCTGGTCTCCATTAGGAGCCTTGCCTTTGCCAGCCATCCCTGGTATGTATCCGGGAGGGTGGAAAGGGTTCTAAAGACCTCTGCGAGCTCTTTCCCCAACTTTTTCTGCTTCACCTCCCTTGCCGCGACCTTCTTCGCTATCACGACTATCTGGGATGGTTGGACGGGTTTTATTACAAAATCAAAGGCCTCAGCCGCTACCGCTGTCTCCATTACATCCTTGTCGGACATCATGGTTACCATGGCTATAGGAACATGTGGGGCCATGCGCTTTATCTCTCTAAAAAGCGTAAGCCCATCAACCCCTGGCATCCTGTAGTCCAGAAGTATCAGGTTGAAGGCCTCCCTGGCCAGAGCCTCAAGCGCCTCATGCGCGGAGGAAGCGGTCTTGACGGTAAGCCCTTCTGATTCAAGAAAAAGCAGGTGGCTCTTGAACTGATCTATCTCGTCATCAACCCAAAGGATCTTCACTATTAATAGGATAAGGCCAGAACGCATTCCGGCGCAAGAATAGAGAACCCAAAGGCAAGATCACTTTATAATATCACCTTTGGTTTGGGCCTTCATGCTCTCAATGCCCTCCCCTGCAAGGGGCATAGCGATCAATCCCCTCGCATGCGCGGCTGATGATGGCTGGCTCAGAGCCTCAGGAATATGGGCAAACGCTTCCTGGTATCCGTGGGATCGCGAGCTTTCATTTAGCATCAAGATGGGCGGATTTCTTGAGCTCATCAGAGGAAACGGCAAGAGCGCGGCAATAGTCGCTTCCTCGGAGGTAATCTCCTCGTCACCAGGAGGGTTGATCTCGTTCCACCCCCTTGCGGTGCGCTGGGAAGAGGGGATTCTCATAACAGGGCCCGCAGAAAGCGCCTTCTGGCAAACAGGGTTTCTCCATTCGTGCAAGCACGATGTTGACACCCTGAGACGGATACTCGTGGGAACGAGGCTCCTCGGCGGCATCCTGGGCGAGCACGCTCAGGGGTTCGCGTGCCTATACCTCTACAGGACGGATTACCCGGAGGCCAGGGAAGGGAGGCTTCTCTGGAGCCTGGGCGCAAGAGCATCCTGGGCCTCAGGGGAGGTTTTTGCGACCGGGGGCATCGTGTTGTTTGCATATAAAGACGGCCTCGGCCTTGATGCCCTCGGGAGGACAGGGGGATTCACGAGGGGGCAGGGCGCCAGTTTTGCTGGATTTCTTGAATACGAACGGGCTCACGACTCCGGGCTCTACGGGAAGCCAAAAGCCAAAGGCCATTTCGGGATAGGGCTTGGATCGTGGGCCAAAGGGGTTATTTTCTGATGAATGGGATCATGCTTGGGCTCCTTTCCGTTCCGTTTCCCGCAAGGAGCGTGATCCTCAATCCCGCTGTGGACACGAGCGGAACATACCTTGGTGGGATTGGCGCGTGGGCATCCTACGGCGGATACCTGCCCGATACGACATACGCGTGGTCTGTGCGCATAGGCGGGCTTCTTGACATCCTCAGAGTGAGGGACATCACCCTTTGCATTTACGGAGCGAACGAGCTCGTTGCTGGCCCTGAGTCAAAGATAAGGTTTCAGCCCCTCGCTTTATACTGGGAAGAAGGCGCCCTTCTCTCTCATGGGGGACGGGGCTTCATAGCCCAGGTGGGTTTCACCCATCGGTGCAAGCACGACATAGACAGGGACGAAAGGACACTCATCTTCTCAAGCGTGCACGCCGGGGTCATCCGGAAACCATTCTACACGAGGGCGCACAAATATGTCCTCTGGCTTGATGACCCGACCGGAAGGATAACGGGCCTGACATGGTCCTGGGAAGCCGGGATAAGGCTGAGGGCATCCTGGGGTTGGGGGCCTTACCTGTGCGCTGATGTTAAGTTGGACGGGTATCCTTGGGCAACCTACGCGGATACGAGGGCAGAGACAGGGGTTTTCGTGAGAGGAGCAGGAGCCACCCTCATGCTTTTCCTTGAGTATGAGAGGCTTCACGATCCAGGTATATACAGGCCTGTTGACGATCCCGTTGTGTTTCAGATAGGCCTCAGAGCCACGGATGGGAGGAGGATATTCTGATGATCTGCGCTGGAATGGATATTGCGATAAAGAGGCCTGGGGTTCTTGCCACGATAAGGGTCGGGGATGATGCCATAGCCATGGCTGGGCTTTTCCGTTTCGGAACAAAAAATGACCTCACGAGCATACTGAAGAACGCCGAGATAACCGAGATCGCGCTTGACTGCCCGATTTACCTTCCCAGAAAGGGGCGCATGTGGCGAGAGGAGGAAAAGGCCCTTTGGGAGCTGGGGATCCCGTGCTTACCCCCCGGCGGGGGATACATGCCCGCTCTCTACGCAAGAGCAAAGGAGTTCCTGGGCCTCGCTGGAAAGCCAAAGGCAGAGGGCTTCGCAACCGGATCGCGCGGGAAGCACAAGGTCTACGAGGTCTACCCCCACGCGAGCTTCGTCATGTTATCCAGGGCAGGCTCATACGGCCCTCTCGCCAACAAGCTCTCCGAGCGCGGTCAGCTCCAGCGTTTGCTTCTTTTGGCTGAATACATCCCTAATCTCGGGAAGGACATCTGGCAAAAGCTTGACCCGGATGCCCTGGACGCGGTTGCCGCGGCCCTCACGCTTTACTTCATAAAGACGGGCAAGGCCAAGAGATTGGGAAATTGCCTTTGGGTTCCTGAGATGTAGGGATAGCCTCATCCGAAGAATGTCCTGGCCATTGCCCAGAGGGCTTCGTCAACCCTGTTTATTCTGCCCACGACGCGCTGTATCGGAACGGAGGCTATTTGGGTTCCCCTCAAAGAGGTCATCACGCCGAATTTCCCCGCCACCAGGAAATCAACCGCTGTGTATCCCATTCTGGTGGCGAGGAGCCGGTCGTAGGAGGTTGGGGTTCCACCCCTGAGAACATAGTCCAGCTTGACGGTTCGGGCCGAAATTCCGAGCTCTGACTCAATCAATCCAGCCAGGTATTTTGAAGCGCTCTCCTTCTCCTTCATGGCGACATAGTGAACCCCTTCAGCGACTATGATTATTGAGAACGATTTTCCCCTTGCTCGGCGTTCATCAACTATTTGGAGGACCTCGGATTCCCGGAGGGGATGCTCCGGGATGACTATCACATCCGCTCCCCCCGCAATCCCAGCGTGTATGGCTATCCATCCCGTTGCCCTTCCCATCACATCAACAACAAAGACCCTATCGTGGGATTCAGCCGTGGTGTGAAGACGGTCAAGAGCCTCAACCGCCACCGAGACAGCGGTGTCAAAACCTATTGAATAACGAGTTCCCCAGACATCGTTGTCTATGGTCTTGGGTATGACAACCACTTTGGGCCAACGCTTGTGGAGTTGCCAAGCCCAGTGCAGGGTTCCATCGCCGCCGATGATTATGAGGCCATCAAGCCCTATTTCGTCAAGCCTGGCGAGGACCCTTTCCATTGTGCCGGGCTTTTCAAGGAGGTTCTTGCGGGTCGTGTGGAGGATGGTGCCGCCCAGGGGAAGGATGCCCGAGACATGCTGGAAATCCATCTCAAAGAAATCCCCTTCAAGCAACCCCTCCCAAGCCCTCATGAAGCCAATAACCGAAAGGCCGTGGTCCTTTTTTGCCCTTCGGACTATTGCCCTTAAGGCCGCGTTGAGGCCGGGGCAATCGCCTCCAGAGGTCATGACGCCGATCTTTCGCAAGGGGTTTTATTATGCTGGAACGATGGGATGGGATTCAACCATCTTTCCCCTTGAGTGGAAAGGGATCGTGCCGTAGCTTTACAATCTGCGTGCTCAAGGAGGTGAATCGTGAAATTAGTGATCGCGGGCCTTTTGTTTGCTGGGACCGGCGGCCAAGGACACGAAAAAGGAAAGAGCGAGACCGAGAAAACCCTTCACGCGGAGGGCAACGGCCTGGTCTATATAAGAGGTCATGGTTCCCTTACCATAACCGGCGAGGGTTCGCTGTGGTATAAGGACCTGGCCGGGGACGCGCAGGTCCCTGAGAAGGTGGCTGACGGAGATGAAGCCTGGAAATTCGTTCCTGGAATAGGCACTTTCAGCATTTCCGGCTCGGACTTCATAGTTATGGCCCTCGGCAAGGACCTGGTGATTGACGCGACGGGCAAGGGCAAAGCTCAGATGGTGGGCAAGGGTATATTTGAGGTTCATAACCGTTCGGGAACCTGGGCGGATGAGCCAAAGCCGACCCCTTATGGCCCTAAGCCTTTGAAAACCAGGGCTGGGGGGCCTTGATGTGCCTCCGGCGAGGCCACTAAGATTTTGCCCTTACGGGATAAGGGAAGAGATTATGAACGGACAAGGCTGAGCCCTTCAGCCTCGAAGAGGCTTTTGCTATATCCCACCGATGAGACATCTCAGGGGCTCTTGGCACTCAGACAATCCCTTTGTCCGGTGATCCGGAATTTTGAAACACTGCGCTTTTTTCATTTCCCCCTTGACCCAGGGGTCTACATCTGGACAACCCGTAACCCGCAACCCGTAACCCGCAACCAATCCGGCAAGCTGGCCATCCGGTAGGCTGTTTTGCCCCTTGACAAAGGTTTATATTATAATTTAGGCCTAACGGAGGGTTTGGTTATGATATATGCTTTCATAACCACAAACATCTTGGTTGGTCAGTGGCTCTTCGCCAAAGCCTTTGGCGGAACGAACTGGGACGAGGCCCGCTCCATAATCCAGACCTCTGATGGAGGCTACGCTGTCGCGGGATACACATATAGTTTCGGCGCTGGCGATTATGATTTCCTCGTTCTCAAGCTGAACCCGGATGGCTCACCTGTCTGGGCAAGGACATTTGGCGGAACAAGCGAGGACGGAGCCTACTCCATGACCCAGACCTCTGATGGAGGCTACGCTGTCGCGGGATACACATATAGTTTCGGCGCTGGCAATGCTGATCTCCTCGTCCTCAAGCTGAACCCGGATGGCTCTATCCACTGGGCAAGGACATTTGGCGGAACCAGCTGGGATAGGGCCTATTCCATAACCCAGACCTCTGATGGAGGGTACGCTGTCGCGGGACACACATATAGTTTCGGCGCTGGCGATGATGATTTCCTCGTCCTCAAGCTGAACCCGGATGGCTCTATCCACTGGGCAAGGACATTTGGCGGAACCAGCTGGGATAGGGCCTATTCCATAACCCAGACCTCTGATGGAGGCTACGCTGTCGCGGGATACACATATAGTTTCGGCGCTGGCGGTTATGATCTCCTCGTTCTCAAGCTTAACCCGGATGGCTCTCTCGCCTGGGCAAGGACATTTGGGGGAACAGACTACGACATAGCCTCCTCCATAGCTCAGACCTCTGATGGGGGCTACGCTGTCGCGGGATACACACAGAGTTTCGGCACTGGCGGTTATGATTTCCTCGTTCTCAAGCTTAACCCGGATGGCTCTCTTGCCTGGGCAAGGACATTTGGGGGAACGAGCTGGGACCATGCCTCCTCCATAACCCAGACCTCTGATGGGGGCTACGCTGTCGCGGGATACACAGAGAGTTTCGGCGCTGGCAATGGTGATTTCCTAGTCCTCAAGCTGAACCCGGATGGTTCACTTGCCTGGGCGAGGACATTTGGCGGAACAGACTGGGACATGGCCTCCTCCATAGCTCAGACCGCGGATGGGGGCTACGCTGTCGCGGGAAAGGCAAGGAGTTTCGGCGCCGGCGATTATGATTTCCTCGTCCTCAAGCTGGGTTCTGACGGGAACTATCCCGGCTGTGTCCAGGAATGCTCCCCAACCGTCTACGATGTTTCGCCAACCATAACCGAACCCTCAGTTGGCGCGGACTGCTCCCCTCAGACATCATCCCCAGACCCAACTATAACCACCCCAGATCCGGCCATAACCGAGGTTTGCCCAACGGTTTATGTCAGAGAGAGAGACATCCTTCCGGGCTCCAGGATAACCTGCTCCCCGGTTCCGGGCGCCGCGCTCTTCATCTCCCCTTATGAGATTGGGATAAAGATATACAAGGCCGATGGAAGGCTAGCTTATTCCGGCGAATTGCACGAGGGCGAGAACCGGCTCCCCCTTGAGCCAGGGGTCTACATCTGGACAACCCGTAACCCGCAACCCGTAACCCGCAACCAATCCGGCAAGCTGGCGATCCGGTAGGTTTTGCCCCTTGACAAAGGTTTATAATTTGAGCCTAACAGAGGTTTATTTATGATATACGCTATAATAACCACAAACATCTTGGTTGGTCAGTGGCTCTTCGCCAAAGCCTTTGGCGGAACGAACTGGGACGAGGCCCGCTCCATAGTCCAGACCGCGGATGGGGGCTACGCTGTCGCGGGACGCACACAGAGTTTCGGCGCTGGCGGTTATGATTTCCTCGTTCTCAAGCTGGACCCGGATGGCTCACCTGTCTGGGCAAGGACATTTGGCGGAACAGACTGGGACACGGCCTACTCCATGACCCAGACCTCTGATGGGGGCTACGCTGTCGCGGGACACACATATAGTTTCGGCGCTGGCGATCGGGATCTCCTCGTCCTCAAGCTGAACTCCAACGGCTCTCTCGCTTGGGCAAGGACATTTGGGGGAACAGACTACGACATAGCCTCCTCCATAGCTCAGACCGCGGATGGAGGCTACGCTGTCGCGGGAATCACATATAGTTTCGGCGCTGGCAATGCTGATTTCCTTGTCCTCAAGCTGAACCCGGATGGCTCTCTCGCCTGGGCAAGGACATTTGGCGGAACCAGCTGGGATAGGGCCTATTCCATAACCCAGACCTCTGATGGAGGGTACGCTGTCGCGGGACACACATATAGTTTCGGTGCTGGCGATCGGGATCTCCTCGTCCTCAAGCTGAACTCCGACGGCTCTCTTGCCTGGGCAAGGACATTTGGGGGAACAAGCACGGATGATGCCTCCTCCATAACCCAAACCTTTGATGGAGGCTACGCTGTCGCGGGATACACACAGAGTTTCGGCGCTGGCTATTTTGATTGCTTCGTTCTCAAGCTGAACCCGGATGGTTCACTTGCCTGGGCGAGGACATTTGGCGGAACAAACGGGGACATAGCCTCCTCCATAAACCAGACCTCTGATGGAGGCTACGCTGTCGCGGGATACACACAGAGTTTCGGCGCTGGCAATAGTGATTTCCTAGTCCTCAAGCTTAACCCGGATGGTTCACTTGCCTGGGCGAGGACATTTGGCGGAACAGACTGGGACATGGCCTCCTCCATAGCTCAGACCGCGGATGGAGGCTACGCTGTCGCGGGAAAGGCAAGGAGTTTCGGCGCCGGCGATTATGATTTCCTCGTCCTCAAGCTGGGTTCTGACGGGAACTATCCCGGCTGTGTCCAGGAATGCTCCCCAACCGTCTACGATGTTTCGCCAACCATAACCGAACCCTCAGTTGGCGCGGACTGCTCCCCTCAGACATCATCCCCAGACCCAACTATAACCACCCCAGATCCGGCCATAACCGAGGTTTGCCCAACGGTTTATGTCAGAGAGAGAGACATCCTTCCGGGCTCCAGGATAACCTGCTCCCCGGTTCCGGGCGCCGCGCTCTTCATTTCCCCTTATGATATTGGGATAAAGATATACAAGGCAGACGGAAGGCTAGTCTATTCCGGCGAATTGCAGGAGGGCGAGAACCGGCTCCCCCTTGAGCCAGGGGTCTACATCTGGACAACCCGTAACCCGGAACCCGTAACTCGTAACCAATCCGGCAAGCTGGCGATCAGATAGGGATTATTCGCAGATAAAAGGACGGGAATCATTGGTTTCCGAGCACCTCAAACAGCTCCAGCGCGACCCGGTCTGAGACGAGAACCCCTTTTGGGGTCAAGGAGACCCGGCGGTTCTTTATTTCTACGAGGCCCACGAGTTCCTCCGGGAGCTCCGAGATCCCAAGATCGATCCCATCAGAGAGCCTGAGCCCCAGGAATATCTCCTCAAGCCTGGCCTGCTCCGGCGTGAGGGTTTCTTCCTCTCTCTGGAAAGGAGGGGCCTTCAGGTAAAGCTCAAGATCCGGTTCGTTCCTCCACCTCCGGTTTCCCATGAAGCTTGAGGCAGAGGGCCCGAGGCCCAGGTATTCCTTGCGGCGCCAGTATATAAGGTTGTGCACGGATTCGTAGCCGGGCCTCGCGTAGTTGCTTATCTCGTATCTCAGGAAGCCGCGAGCGCCCAAGACCTCGTCCCTAATCTCATACATGACGATGATCTCTTCCTCGGAGAGCTCCTCAACCCCTCCGTGTGGGCTCAGGGCGTATGTTGATATGTGGGTTATTGGGAGCTCTGTGGCCCGCACGAGGCTCTTTCTCCAGCTTTCCTCTGTCTGGCCGATGAACCCGAAGATGAGGTCAAGGTTTATGTTTGAGAAGCCCACGGCCAAGGCGTTCTCCACGCACCTTATCGTGTCCGAGTTCCTGTGCCTTCTGCCGAGGCGCTCCAGCTCGCTGTCCCAGGTGGACTGCGCGCCCACAGAGAGCCTGTTCGCACCCAGGCCTTTTAGCGTTCTGAGAAGATCCCCGGTCGCGGACTCCGGGTTGACCTCAACCGTTATCTCAGCGCCCCGGTCCAGCTCAAAGTTCTCTCGGATTATCCCGAACAGCCTCTCTGTTTGATCCGGAGACAGAACTGAAGGGGTCCCACCGCCTATGTAGCATGTTGAGAAGCAATAACCCTTGAATTCCTGAGCCTCATTAGCCAGGGCCTCCAGGAAATCATCGCTCAGGTGAAGGCCCGTTTCGGAGTAGAACGAGCAATAGGGGCACCTGCTCTGGCAAAAAGGGATGTGGATGTAGAGGCCTCGCTCCTGGTTCTGGCTCACCTGATAACGGTTATCCTCCTCGTTGCATATCTGCGCCTCCTTGAAGGATCTAGCGCAGGATAGCCAGCTTCCTCAGTGCTTTCTGGTTCCCGGCTCTGAGCCTCAGGAAATAGACCCCGTTCGGCACATCCAGAGCCAGGCTCAGGTTGTGGACTCCGGGCCCCTCTCTCCCTGAGAAGAGCTCCTTCGCCAGCCTCCCGTCAACCGTATATAGCTTTACCTCAACATCGGTCTCGTCCGGCAAGCTGTATGAGAGGATGGCTTGGCCCCTCGCTGGATTTGGGGAAGGCATTCCAACCCAGAACCTCAGATTGTCCGGGGGCTCAGCGACATCTGATGGGGCCGTGTCCTGGGTCACCCTGATCATCCAGTCGTGGGATGTCCAGTTGTTCCAGCCCGATGAGTTGTTATACCACCAGCTCCTTGTGTCCACGAACCAGTTGTTGTCAGCCCCGACCCCTGGAGCGCCCGGGCTTGATGAGGGCCAGTGGATGACGAGCCATATGTCGGACCCGGATGTGAGATATATGTCCGGGCTGAAATCAAAGAAGGCCCAGGCTGGGGCTGAGGGCGCCGAGACATTGTATACCGTATCATAGGGAGCGGCCGTGTCAGGGCGGCCTCCAGCATCAGGGCAGAGTATCACATAGTCAAAGGGCTTTCCCGCCTGGTTCACATATATCCTGCCCTGGGTTATGTAAAGGGGTGGGTCTATGGTCGGTGTGAAGCGGACAGCGAACTTGTTGTTGTCGTCCGAGAAGCTGACCACATAGTAGGCCTCCGGAACCCCATCGTCGTATATGATCTCGTAGGTAGCCTCAAAAGGCTTTCTCACCGTGTCGTTGTCCGTGTAGTAGTTGTCCGTGACCTCAGCTATCGCCTCCGCGGTATATGATCCTATCGCTGGCGGCGCCCACTGGGGGGAGAATGTCACCCTCGTCTGCGCGTCTGGCGCTATGGGGGATGAGACCGCTGTATCCGAGTATATGAGCGTCATATAGGAATCGTAAATGTTGAGGATCACCCTGAAGGATTCCGTGTATGAACCGTTGTTTTTGACGGTCACCCCTGGGGTAAAGGGCTGATTCACGGTTATGGTGTCAAAAGGCTGATCTATGCTAACAGCCATAGCATCGTGGAAGCACTTTATTGTCAGGGAAACCGTATCATCCCCGTGGTAGCCATCCCCACTGAGCTCTGTCCAGGCGTAGGCTGTGTAGAGGTTGTAGTTCGGGGGGGTCCAGTTCGGAGAGAATGTTATGGTCTGAGGAGAGCCTGGGCCGAGGTTGGTTATGCTTGAGGAGGATGAGTAGACGGTTCCGCCGGCCGTGTCTATCCTGAAATAAACGGGGAAGCTCGCGGGGGAATCCCCGTAGTTCCTGAACCTGGCTTGGACCTGGTAGTTGCCCGAAAGCTGAACCCACTTGGGGGGCGAGAGTATCGCCTCTGTCCCCACATTCGCCGAGGGCGAAGCCCCTATGATTATCGCGTAGACCTCGCCGCCGTTGCCAAGGGTGTATGCGTGGACAGCCTTTCCTCCGGCCGTAGCGTATACCCCGTCATCGGATATGTCGCACGAGAACAATGAGCCGGGCTCCTGCTGGCCGTTCACGGTCAGGAGGGGCACAGATGAGGACCTGTCGTGAACGGTTAAAACCTTGAATGTGTCGTTTGGAAGGGTGTCCCCGTAGGATGCGGCAATGATGTGCCCTCCGTCCCCGGAAACGGCCACGGCCCAGACCCCTGAGCCGTATCCGCCGTATCCAGCGTATGTCCAGAGCGGGGTAGAGGAGGAGATGTCATATACCCTCAGGGTTCCGTTGCTGTATCCTGTTCCGCAGGCTATGGTTGAGCCATCTCGCGAGACATCAACAGATGTGGCCCAGGTGTTTCCCACGCTGTTCTGCCAAAGGAGAACATAGGATGATCCGTTCCACTGCCATACCTGAACCGTAGCGTTGTAGTTGGCGGACGCCACTATGGACCCATCGCCAGATATGGCCGAGGGAACCTGGCCGTAGTGGTAGAAGTTGCCCCTCAGGGTGCCGTTTTCGTAGACGAAGCAGGAGTCGTAGCATGTGACCAGGCAGACCGAGCCATCTGAGGAGAGATCAACTCCGTATGGTCCTCTCGCGTAGCTGAACTCCCTTGTCCACAGGGTTTCGCCGGTGGCTGTGGAGAGGACCCATACCTTGCCAACAGCGCCGTTTGAGCCTATGAATGCGGCAACAGCGCCATCGTAGGAGACAGCCGAGGTCTTCCAGCCCGCGGCCCGGAATCCCGGTGGATAGCGGAACTCCCAGAGGGGCGTGGCCGAGCCCTTATCGTAGCAATCCATGGTTGGGTGGCCGGGGACAGCGGATGTGAACTTGTCAACCCTTGATGCGTCAACCCTTATCTGCCACTCAGCGTCCGGAAGGCTGTCCATCCATATGGGGACATTCGTCCCGAGGGTCCTGTATGCGGAAACCCGCTTGTTGTTCAACCACCATCCAGCGAAGATGTGCATCCCGTCCCCTGTTATTGCCACATGCTCAGCCACCGCGTTTCCGTGGTTCCTGTCAACCCAGAGCACGGCCGTGTCAGCTACCTTCGGGGGGATGGGCTGGCTCCTCATGGGTTTCTCGTTTATCCACTCTGTTCCCGTGTATATCTTTGCCCAGGTGCCCTCCGTGCCGCTCTCAAAGTAGAGGCCGGGGAGGGTTTGGCTCGCTATGAGTATTTCCAGAAGCATCAGAGACCTCCTTTGCGCTCAAATGATAATCCGAGCCCGCGGTGAGGATCAACCAGCCGCGCTGGCCCGGATTCGGCCTTTAACAGAAGGGCCGGGCAGGTGAAAAGGGAGCTTGCGCGGTCATATCCGTTTTCTTTATCATTTGCCCTCTAAGCATGATTCTATTGCCTTGGCTTACGGCCATTGTTCTTGCCCCTGGTGACATGATAAGGGTCTACCTCTGGCCGGACACCATGATATCCGGCCAATACCGGGTGCTGGAGGACGGCAGTTGCTACCTACCCATTCTGGGCAAGGTCACGGCCGGGGGAAAGGAGGCCGAGGCTCTCAGGGCTGAGCTGGAGAAGGCTTACGAGACATACTACAACAACCCGCAGTTGACCCTTGAGCCCCTCTTCAGGGTCTATGTCACAGGGGAGGTTTTCGGCCCGAGGGAATACTACATCACGGGCTCCGAGACCATCCTTGAGATAGTGGCCCTGGCAGGGGGGCCAACGCCATCAGGAGACCTCGGAAGGGTCTCCCTAATAAAGAAGGGCTCAGCGGCCAGGGTCAACCTGAACGCGGCGATGAAGAAAGGCCAGTCCGCGATTGAGGCTGGGGTTGAATCCGGAGACATCATATATGTGCCGAGAACCCTCCTCTCAAAGTGGGGAGGCTGGTCAGGCATCTTCTACATGCTGGCAACCGGAGTATCAGTTGGAATATCCGTTTACCTCTTGATGAACCGATAGGGCGCTATGGAGGACAGGAAAGAGATAAGGTTTTACTGGGAGCTCTTCAAGAAGCACTGGTTAATGGTGGCGGCGATAATGCTCGGTTCGGTTGGTGCTTCCTTGGTGGTATCGTTCACGACGAAGCCGGTTTATCAGGGAACAGCCAGGATGAGGGTTGACCTCGCGAGGTCAACAAGCGTCCTCAAAACAGCGGTAGGAACCCCTTTCTTCGTGGCAGATCCCTTCCAGACCCAAGTGAATCTCATAAAGAGCAGGATTATAGCGGAGAATGTCGCAAGAAGACTTGGCCTGAACATATTCGTGGCCGAAAAGCCCCCCGGAGCCGAGATAAGCTTCTGCGATTGCAGTTTCCCCGATAGCTTCAAAGGGGGGTCATACACCATAATATCCCAAGGGGACAGCTTCAGGGTTGAAAGGGATGGGAAGCTCGTTGGGCGCGGGAGGTTCGGGGAGCCGACCCCTGTTGAGAACTGGTCATTCACCGTGAAGGCAGAGGGCCTGGAGCCTGGCCAAAGGGTATCCATAAACATCGTGGACCTTCAGGCCGTTGCAGGAGACCTCCAGGGCAGGGTGATGGTCCTCATGGAGGGGCCGACCGAGATAATGTCCCTCATGCTCACCGCTGAGACGCCGGAGAAGGCCGCAATGCTGACAAATGCCTACGCGAGGGAATACTCCAGGTTCATAATGGAAATGGACAAGGAGCGCTCCAGGCTCATGAGAAGGTTCCTCGAGGAGCAGTTGGCTGACATGAGGCACGAGCTGGATTCGCTTGGCGACCTCTTGGTGGAAATGCGAAAGCAGTATGGGGTGTTTGAGCCAACTGCCCAGAGCCAGATAATCCTCGGGGCCATTGATGAAATAGAGAAGGAGCGGATGGAGACGAGGACCGCGCTTGAGATCCTGAGAAAGCAGTATCCGTCAGCATACGAAAGATCAAAGAAACTTTTGCCGGATACATCATACTCAATGATGGAGGCTGACCTCATCAACCTCAGGAACGAAAAGGCAAAGCTCCTTTCCATGTATAAACCCGATCATCCGACGATAATGCTACTTGATTCCCAGATAAACACCCTGGAGCAGGCCGTAATAGCGAACAGGATGGCGATCTACCAGAAGAGGCTTGAGGAGCTTGATGCGCTATACGGGAGATACGCGGCTCAGATGAGGGACCTGCCAGCGAGGATTATAGAGATTGAGCGCCTCGCGGCCAAGGTTGATGCAGGAGAGGAGGTCTACTCTGCCCTTACGAAGAACCTTTACGAGATAAAGATAAACGAGAATCAGGAAACGGGCATCATCGTCATGGTGGATTCAGCCCTTCCTGACCCTTATCCCGTCCAGCCCAGAAAGAGATTCAACGCGGCCATGGGGTTTTTGGCTGGTCTGCTCCTCTCAATTCTGGGGATATTCATATCGGAGTCCCTGGATGTTAGCGTTAGGAGCAAGAAGGTCCTCGAGCGCCTGACGAAGGCGACTTGCCTCTCCGTGATCCCGAGGGCCGCTGATTCAGGCTCATCCAGGGTCTTCATGGAGGAATCCTTCAAATTGCTCGGGCTATCGCTTGACTACATCCCCACAGAGGACCCCACCAAGGTCATCGTGATAACCAGCCCAGCGGCCGGCGAGGGAAAGAGCACGGTCGCGGTTGGGGTGGCAAGGGCCCTCTCGGGCATGGGGAAGAGGGTTCTCCTCGTTGACGGGGACATGAGGAAGCCCCGGCTCCACGAGATATTCGGCGTTCCCTTGGCCCCTGGGCTCTCCGACATCCTGGTAGGAAAAGCCAGGCCGGATGATGTGGTTGTTTCTCTGGATGGGCTCGCCGTGATCCCAGGCGGAACCGTTCCCCCGGATCCCTCAGCCCTCCTTGGGCGCGAGAACCTCACCAGGCTGGTCATGGAAACCAAAGGGAGATTTGATTGCATCATGTTTGATTGCCCCCCCGTCCTCCCGGTTGTCGACGCCGTGCACATGGCCAGATGGGCATCAGGGGTCATACTCGTCGTCAGATACGGGTTCAGCAGGAAGGGCAATGTGGCGGAGGCCGCAGAGAGGCTGAGAACAGGGAGCATAAGGCTCCTCGGAACCGTGTTCAACGATGTCCCGCTTGAGATAAAGCGATACACGGGCAAGTATTACGAGAAGCGCGGGTTCTGGAAGAGGATATTCCGCAGATGAACAACCTGGAACGCCTCAAGAAATCCCTCTCAGACAGGGGAATACCCGGGTTTCTCGTGACCAACATCAAGAACATCCGATACCTGACCGGGTTCTCGGGCTCATCAGCCTACCTCTTGATAAGGGGGGACGAGGCTGTCTTCTTTACTGATTTTCGTTATGATATACAATCAAGGGAGGAAATAGGCGATCTGTGCAGGATCCGCATAACCAGCGAGGGTATATTCAGGGAACTCCCCGAATACCTCTCAGGGCTTTCCGAGCTATACTTTGAGCCTGAGTCCATGACATACGAGCAATACGAGGCGTTCAAGGATAAGCTGGGGATTCCCTTCTTGCCCCTCAAGGGCGCTGTCTACGCGCTCAGAAAGATAAAGGGCCCGGATGAGGTGAAGGCCATATCCTCAGCCCAGGCCATAACGGAGAGGGTCTTCAGCTGGGTCCTTGATAACATAAGGCCTGGCCAGATCACGGAGGCCGAGCTCGCGCTTGAGATGGATTACCTAATGAGAAAAGAAGGGGCTGATGGCCCGGCTTTTCCGACCATAGTGGCAGGCGGGCCCCACTCCGCTCTCCCGCACGCGAGGCCGAGGGATGCCGTGATAGAGAAAAACGCGGTCCTGCTCCTTGATTTCGGCGCCTCGCTCATGGGCTACGCCTCAGACATGACCAGAACGATCTGGATAGGCCCTTCCTCCCCTCCAGAGGATTTCACGGAGATATACGGTATAGTAAAGGAGGCGCAGGAAAGGGCTATCGTGGGCCTGAGGCCCGGCCTCTCCTGCAGGGACGCGGACGCCATGGCGAGGGATTTTATAGCCGAAAAAGGGTTCGGGGAACGGTTCGGCCACGGGCTCGGCCACGGGGTTGGGCTTGATGTGCACGAGGCCCCCCACCTCTCGTATCTGGCTGATTGCACCCTTGAGGGCGGCGAGGTCACGACTGTTGAGCCGGGCATATACATTGAGGGAGTGTTCGGGGTGAGGATAGAGGACATGGTTTGGGTCAAGGAGCCTGAGGCTGAGGTCATAACGAGGTCTCCGAAGGACCTCATCGTGGTTTAGCATGGGGAGGTTCCTCGTTCTCCTCGGAGCGGTCCTTGTCGCTTTTGGTTCGGTCCTCATCGCATTCGCTTTGATACTAAAGAGAGGGGGCCTCCCAGGGGACATAATCATCAAGAGGGAGGGGTTCTTCTTTTACTTTCCCATAACATCAGCGATCCTGGTCTCGCTCGTCCTCAGCGTGATATTCTGGATACTGAGCCTCATAATCAAGAGGTTCTGAGCCTCCTGTCTGCTCCTGAGAGCTCAATCGCCAAGGAGCGCTCCCCATCAAATAGCCTTGAGAGCACGGGCCTCCAGCTTGGGGCAATGGAGCTCAGGGCAATCGCCTCGGTGTTCGCTGTTATGAGCATGCCCAGCCCGTTCCTGTATCTGAAATCGCAAATTGATTGCCAAAGTGGGGCGCGATGGGCATCGTATAATGGGAGGTCATCTATGAGGAGGAGGTCCGCGCCGATCCACGGAAGGTCGTAGACCCTGGAAAATGGCGGAACATCGGGGGCATAGACGAAGGCGGTAGGATAGGAGCAAAGGGGGCCTTTCAGGATCGCCTCCCCAAGCTCCCTTCGGATGAGGGCGGCAGCGGCCCAGGTCTTCCCGACGCCTGGCCTTCCGGTCAAAAACAGGATCTTTGGGTGATCCCACTTAAGGAGCTCAGGGGGGAGATCCGAAAGCCTCGCTCCCTTCGCCATTTCCCTTGGGAATCCGCCCCAGATCATCACCCTCGTTGCTTCAATATCAGCGTATCTCTCTCGCTTTGGGCCCAGGATGGCCTGGGTGTATCGGCAATAGGGCGAATACCTGGCTATCTCTCCTGGTCCCGATGCCGAGAGTATCAAGAGGTCGGCCTTTCGGGCCGAGCAATCCCCTGCCTTCTCCTCCCTGCCGAGGCATGTGCAATCCGGACCGATGATCAATTGATCCTCCTCGTTTGCGTTGGCCTCTCGTCGTATCTAACCCGCCTGAGGAGCTCCGGGTATTTCTTTATGAACCCTTCCCACCCGTATGAGACAGAGCTCGCGAACCCGTGCAGATCAGGGGGAGGATTGAACCAATAGGCAATCGTCTTTCTTATGGTCTCCTGCGGTTCCGGGCAACCATCTCGCTGGAGTTCCCGCAGGGCTGATTTGAGGAACCTTCCCAGCCCACCTCCTCCTGAGAAAGGAACCCCTGGGTTCTGGGTTTTCCACGCGCTCGCGAAGGCAGAAACGAGCTCGTTCGCCCTCGCGCATCCCTCAGGAACATCTTTTGTATTATTTTTCTCATGTTTTTTATTATAAGATCTTTTATTATTCCTTTCGGATGAAAGTTCCTCCCTGTATCTCTCCTTCCACGGGGACGCTATGTCATCCGGAACCCCAGCCATTTCTCGTAAAGCCCTGTGAAACTGAGAGGGGGTTCTGAGGCAGTAGGAGCTCATCTCCGGGACGAGCAAAACCCCTTTTACCTCCCTGGATGGGATCACGAAACCGGCCTTTTCCAGCCTCCTCAGGACCCGGTTCCAGGTTTTCTTGGCCAAACCGAGCCTCGTTCTCGTTATCTCCTGGTTCAGGACAACCCCAGATGGATGGGTTTGCGGGTCAGCTATCAGGGCGAAATAGACCCCTATCTCCTGCGGGCCAAGCCCCTTCCGAACCATATCGGACACGAGGCCCTCCGGCAATCTCATCCTCTTGCAGCTTGGCATAGGATAATAATGGTGCGCGGTTTTAGGCTCGCTGAGCCTTGAGCCAGGGGTCTACATCTGGACAACCCGCAACCCGCAACCCGTAACCCGCAACCAATCCGGCAAGATGGCCATCCGGTAGGCTGTTTTGCCCCTTGACAAGGTTTATAATTTAGGCGTAACGGAGGGTTTTATGATGATATACGCTTTTATCACAACAAACATCTTGGTCGCTCAGTGGCTCTTCGCCAAAGCCTTTGGCGGAACGAACTGGGACGATGCCCGCTCCATAGTCCAGACTGCGGACGGAGGCTACGCTGTCGCGGGATGGACATATAGTTTCGGCGCCGGCAATAGTGATTTCCTCGTCCTCAAGCTGAATCCGGATGGCTCAGTTGCTTGGGCCAGGACATTTGGTGGAACGGGCTGGGACTATGCCCACTCCATAACCCAGACCTCTGACGGAGGCTACGCTGTCGCGGGATACACGCCGAGTTTCGGCGCCGGGTATGTCGATTTCTTCGTCCTCAAGCTGAACTCCAACGGTTCTCTCGCCTGGGCAGGGACATTTGGGGGAACAAATTATGACTGGGCCCTCTCCATCACCCAAACCTCTGATGGAGGCTACGCTGTCGCGGGAGAGACAAAGAGCTTTGGCGCCGGCAATCAAGATTTCCTCGTCCTCAAGCTGAACCCGGATGGCTCTCTCGCCTGGGCAAGGACATTTGGGAGGATAGGCGATGACTGGGCCGAGTCCATAACCCAGACCTCTGATGGAGGCTATGCTGTCGCGGGAGCCACACATAGTTTCGGCGCTGGCGATTATGATTTCCTCGTCCTCAAGCTGAACCCGGATGGTTCTCTCGCCTGGGCAAGGACATTTGGGGGAACAAATTATGACTGGGCCCTCTCCATCACCCAAACCTCTGATGGAGGCTACGCTGTCGCGGGAGAGACAAAGAGCTTTGGCGCCGGCAATCAAGATTTCCTCGTCCTCAAGCTGAACTCCAACGGTTCTCTCGCCTGGGCAAGGACTTTTGGGGGGATAGGCGATGACTGGGCCTACTCCATAACCCAAACCTCGGATGGAGGCTACGCTGTTGCGGGAGCAACAGAGAGCTTCGGCGCTGGCTATGGTGATTTCCTCGTTCTCAAGCTGAACTCCAACGGTTCTCTCGTTTGGGCAAGGACATTTGGTGGAACGGATTATGACGATGCCCGCTCCATAATCCAAACTTCTGACGGAGGCTACGCTGTCGCTGGATACACAAGGAGTTTCGGCACCGGCGGTTCTTATTTCCTCGTCCTCAAGCTGGGTTCTGACGGGAACTATCCCGGCTGTGTTCAGGAATGCTCCCCAACCGTTGGAACGCCCTCGCTGATCACATCCTCGCCCTCGGTTAGCGTGACGACTTGCTCCCCTCAGACATCATCCCCAAGCCCCACTATAACTACCCCGAGCCTGACTATAACCGATGTTTGTCCGCCAGCCGTTGAAGAAAGGGATGTTTATAACAGGCCCAAAATAACCTGCTCCCCGGTCCCCGGAGGCGCGCTTTTCATTTCCCCTTATGATGTTGGGATAAAGATATACAAATCCGACGGAAGGCTAGTCTATTCCGGCGAATTGCACGAGGGCGAGAACCGGATCCCCCTTGAGCCAGGGGTCTACATCTGGGAGACCAATATACAAAAGGGGAAATTGGCGGTGAGGTAGGCCCCCGAAATTGAGATAACCCCCGCCAACCCATTATAATTTGCCCGATGAGGAACAGGGTTCTCATTGCTGACGATGCCAAGTTCATGCGAAAGCTCCTCGCCAAGATACTTGAGGAGGGGGGCTACGAGGTCTCCGGTGAGGCGGAGACGGGTTCAGAGGCGATAGCCCTTTACAAGAGGCTTAAGCCGGATGTGGTGACGATGGACCTCGTCATGCCAGATATGTCCGGGATAGACGCCATAAAGGAGATAATGGCTTCGGATCCGAAGGCGAGGATAGTGGTGGTATCGGCCATGGGCCAGCAGAGCCTCGTATCTGAGGCCATGAGCTCCGGAGCCAAGGATTTCATAGTCAAGCCGTTTCACCCCTCTGTGGTTCTTGAGGTCATAGGGAGGGTTCTCAGGGAGAGCGCATGAGGGATGAGGAGCTCTTGGACGGCCTCAGGGAGATAATAAACATAGGCTCAGGACACGGCGCTACAGCCCTCTCAACCCTCCTCGGCAGGCCCGTAAGCATAGCTGTTCCGAGGGTCTGGCACGGCACCCTCTCTGAGGCGAGGGAGGCTTTTGACGGGGACAGAACGCCTGTCTTCGGCTTCAGGTTTAGGGTCCTTGGGGACATCAAGGGATGGGTCCTCATGTGCGTCTCAGAATCCTCCGCAAGGCCAATACTTGAGGCGCTCTGGCCAGAGGGGAATCTCTCGGAGAACGAGGAACTAGCCATATCAGGCCTGGCCGAGACCGCTCACATCGTCTCAGGCGCTTTCCTCTCAGCCATGGCGAACATGATGGATCTGGTCGCTTTTCAGTCAACCCCGAGGGTGGAGCGCGGCCCACACGGGGATATCGTCTCAGGGTTCGTTGACCAGGCCGGGACCCCGGGCTCTCTATTCATAGGGATAGAGGTTGAGATGAGGGTAGAGTCCAAGGTCACATGGGAGATGATATTCGTGCCGTTGCAGGAATCCATAGCCATTTTCGCTGAGAAGATAGGGGAAATGCTGGGATGATGGATGAACGAGGGTTTCTGGTTGGGCTCGCGGAGAGGCTGGACCCTCGCGATCCCCACGCGCACAACAACATAGCGGTAATACTTTTCAGGAAGGGATATGCGGAGGACGCTGTTCGGGAGCTGGAGAGGGCGCTTGAGATAGACCCCAACTTTGAACCAGCGAGGCGAAACCTTGAGGCCGTTCTCAGAACCGTAGGGAGGAAGGACGATGTCCTTGAATATTATCTCTCAAGGGCGCAGGGGTATCCGGATGCGATCGCAAGGCGCCTGGCGACTGCCGAAGCGCTCTCCAACATGGGCAGGAGCAACGAGGCCCTCGCGGAGTTCATGTCCGTTCTCAGCGTGAGGCCGTCTGAGACGAGGGCGCTCCTCGGTGCCGCGAGGATACTGAGAAAGCGCAGGGATTATCACGGAGCTGAGGGTTTCTTGAAGAGGGTGGTGGAGGTGGACCCTGGCTCGGCAGAGGCATACAGGCTCCTCGGTGAGGTTCACTACAACACCCAGCGCCTTGATATTGCCCTTCAGGAGCTGGAAAAGGCGAGGCAACTTGACCCCGATTCCGCTGAGACATATTACCTGCTCTCTTTCGTCTACGGGGAGATGGGGCTCTTGGACAAGGCGCTTGAGTGCGTTGAGAAGGCATCAGCAATAAACCCGAAGCTGACTGAGGCGGAGGATGTCCTCAGCGTGGAAGCCGAGCCTGAGGTAGAGCCTGAGCCTGAGGCGGGTGGAGACCCGTTCCAGTCAAGGTTGGAGCTCGCGGAGGCTTACATGGGCAAGGGGCTTTTCTCCGATGCTGAGAGGGAGATAGAGAAGGCGAAGAAGTTCGCCACAAGCCCCCAGGAAACCCAAAAGGCCCTCATGGCAGAGGCGCTCCTATATTTCTTGGAGGGCCAGCATTCAACGAGCATGCTCCTCCTCAACAGCATGCCCCACCCGAACACAGAGGCGCTCATCCTGAGGGCCCTGAACTCGTATTTCATGGGAAGGGCCAAACCAGCCCTGGAATCCGCGAGCCTGGCCGCTGAATCCGGGGACGAGTTCGCCTGCCTAAATTACGGCGTTCTACTTTACCTCGTGAACCGCTCCCCTGGGGAAGCGCTCCCTCAACTCAGCAAGGCCGAGAGCATTCCGGTGGCCTTCTACAACAAGGCGTATATCCTTCTCAGGTCAGGGGATGCGGAAGGAGCGGCCAGAGCCCTTGAACATTTCAAGGAGGCCAGGGGGGAAGGCGTTCACTATCACAACCTGCTCTCGGAGATAAAAAGGGTTCTGGGGGATGATGAGGGCGCGGAAAAGGAGCTCCTCTCGGCTCTCAGGATAGACCCTGGCTTCGGGGATGCTCTTATAGGCCTGGGCTCCATATATTTCAAGAAAAAGAGCTTTGCCCGTTTCTTTGAGTTCATGCGCCAGGCAAGGGCGATCCGGCACTACTACAGGAAAGACACCATGTTTTTCGCCTTCAGGGGCCTATCATTTGATATACCGGTTGAGGTCTCGGAATCCCTTCCGCCAGCAGAGGAGCTGGAAAGGAGCGGAAGGCTTGATGAGGTCCTGGACAAGCTCCTTGAGACCGGGAAGCACAGGGATGTTCTGGCAATATTGGACGAACTCCTGAAGGCCTCTCCTTTTGATCAGCGTTTCCTGAGGGTCAAGGCCCTCGTCTATTTCCGATCCGGAAGGTTCAGGGAGGCAAGGGAGTATCTCTCTTCCATAACCAACCCTACGCCTGAGGACAGGCTCCTTTTGGCCCTCTCAGAGGAGTGGCTCGGCAACTGGGCAGCGGCCCTCAAACACATACTTTACATGCTCAAGGGCCAGGAGAAAGACCCCGATCTCTGGGCATGGGCAGGGAGGGTTCTTCTGAGGCTCAGAAGGCCCAGGGAGGCAGAGATGTTCCTGAAAAAGGCCCTTCTCCTGGATCACGAGAACCCGGAGGCCCTGTTCTGGGTCGGGGAGCTCATGATCTCATCCGGAAAACACGATGAGGTTCAGCGGATAGCCCAGGCCCTCATCTCCAGAGGGGACCCGAGAGGCCATCTGTTTCTCGGTGAGGTCGCTTTTCTCCGAGAGCGATATGACGAGGCCTCTGAGCGCCTTGAGGAGGCTCTGAAAACCGGCGTTGACAGGGCAAGGGTGTTCTACCTCATGGGCCTGATGTGCGCTATAAGGGGAGCCTATGAGGCCGCTATAAAGAACTGGAAAGAGGTTGAGAGCCTCGCTTATGACCAGGCCCTCGCGTGGAAGGCAAAGCGGAACATAGCCCAGCTGGAGAACATGAGAGCATACCTGATGGCAGAGGTTTCAAAACAAAAAGGAGGAAGAGGTGCCTCTTAGGGGCGAATTATCCGATCTCCCCTTGATGGACCTCCTTCAGATACTCCTGATGAACAGGAGGACCGGAGTCCTCATCGTTGAGAGGGAACACCTGAGCCTTGAGGAGGGCATCGGTGATAGAGGGAACATATTTCTCAGGGAGGGCCAGGTAAAGTTCATCTACCTGAGAAGAGGAAAGCAATTGTCCGATGTCCTCTCGGTTATGGGATACCCAATGCCCGCATTGAAAGCGGGTGAGGCCACGGAGCTGAACACCCTGATTGAGATACTGGAATCGGATAACCCGAGGAAGGTTGAGGTAGCGAGACACGCGAAGCGCCTCACTGAGGAGAGGATGGGCGAATTGCTCCGCTGGAACAGCGGCAGGTTCCTATTCAAGGATATGGATGTCCCGGAGACCCTGAATCTCCTTGAGGTTGATTCTCTGGAGCTCCTGGTTCAGGGGGCCAGGCACATTGACGAGTGGGAGTGGATCTCGTCCAAGCTCCCCTCTTTTGAGGTCGTGCCCCAATATACAAAATCCCTCCCGGATGGCCCTCTGAGCTTCACGCCGAGCGAGTGGAAGGTCCTGGCCTCGGTTGACGGGAATAGGTCCGTCCGCGAGATAGCGGATCAGTTCCCAGAGAGCACATTTGAGGTCGCAAAGGCAGTAGTCTCCTTGATTGAGAAGGGCGTAATTGAGGTCACCGAGCGAGAGACCCCTCCCCAGGATGTGTTCCCCGTGGTGCACAGGTTGCTCCTTATGGCCTATGAGCGCTTTGAGATGGAGGATTTTGAGCAGGCAGAGGACATCGCGGCAAAGGCCCTCGCTCTCGATCCCACCCTTTCTGTCGCTCACCTGTTTCTCGGGGAGGTCTATTACGCTCAGGGGAAATACAAGGAAGCGGTAAGGAGATACTTGGAGGCCGCGCGAAGGGACCCTTCGCTTTCTCCCCGTATAAACTACCATGTCGCTTGTGCCCTGGTTATGAGCGGGGATTTTGAGATGGCTATGGGCTGTCTTGACGAGGTGTCATCCCTAAACGCTCACCCTAAGGCCAAGGAGCTGAAACGGCTCCTTGAAAGCCTCTTCGCGTTTCTCAAGGCCAAGGAAAGGAGCTTCGAGGAATGACCACAAAGCTCAGGCTGGATCACATATCCGGAATGAGGTTCGTGGCCCAGGGGCCATCGGGCCGCCCCATTCATTTTGATGTCGGCCCCGAGCGAGGCGGAGAGGGCCCCACGCCCATGGAGACCCTCCTGGCGTGCGCGGCGGCCTGCACTGGCATGGATGTGGTCTCCATATTGGGGAAAACCGGGGTCGGTTTCTCTGATTTCTGGATCGACATAGAAGGCCGGAGGGCCGAAACCCATCCGAGGGTCTACGAGGAGATAAGGATTGAGTATCACTTCGTTGGCCAGGAGAAAAACAGGGGGGATTACGAGAAAGCGGCAAGGCTTTCAATTGAGAAATACTGCTCTGTCTCGGCTCACCTCAAGGCCATAGCGAGGCTGGAGTGGGAGGTGATCATACACCCTGAGCGAGCTGGCGCGGGATTTTGAAAAAACCGCGGCCTGTGGTTCATAATTTCTGCCAGAGCGATGACCGGCTTGGGCACTATCCTACTCGGAGCCTTCTGGAGCGCCAAGGCCGTTGCGCTCGGTTCCCTATCAGGGCTTCCATATGACCCAGGAGCCGCGCGGGATAACCCTGGAACCCTCGGCCTCTTCAACAGGCTTGAGGGCATCTACGCTAGGACATGGGCCGGGGACACCCAATCATTAGCCGTCATACTTCCAGCGCACGAGTTCAATTCCCTGGTATACGGCTCATTCGCCTCAGATGAGTGGGAATACGGGGTCTCTCTGAGCAAGGCCCTCCTAAGCTGGCTCTCCCTCGGTGGGCTAGGGGCATACTCCCACGATGGCCAGGACCACCGAGTCCACATTAGCCTTGGTTTGGTGCCGCAGGCATCAATAAGGGGCCTCGGGAGGCTCGCTGGTGGCCTGGCCCTATACGAGCTCGTCCGCGAGCCGGAGACAGGGCTTTCTTTATCCTTGGTCACGGGATACAGCGTTCCATATATCGTCATTCTGGACCTCAGACAGCCGTGGGGGGAGCGGAAGTGGAGGATGAGCGCTGGGTTTGACGCATCCTTCACCGTCGCATCCTTTGCCGACATATCCGCGAGGGCTGGCTGGAGGGAGAACCCCTTCACGAGGGAGAGGGGCCTCACATGGGGGTTCGGCCTGGGCCTGCCTTTTGCCTCGCTGGACATCGGGGCAGAGGGCCTGGATTACTTCATGGGGTCAGTTGATCTTTTTTGGAAATGATTGCAATCGCTCGCGACCCTGCGCTAATATTATAACAGCTCAGGGAGGTTTGCCTTGAGGAAAATGGAAGAGGTTTTGGTTGTTCTGCGCTTCACGGAGGCGGAGGAAGGTGAGCTGCCCCTTGATGCTCTGCTGAGGGTGCTTGGGAAATTCAATTCTGCCTATAGGGCCGCTCTTGGGCAAATAATAAAGGGAATAAGGTTTGATCCGGAACGCTTTGGCCTGAGGATTGCGGCGTGGGAACAGGGTTCTACCCAGATAGGCCTCGTTGCTCCCAAACCCGCGCCCGGGCCCCTGACCCCGGAGCCGGATGTGGAACCCGAGCTCGCGCCCGAAAGGGCCTTGGAGCTTCTCATGGAAACCTGGGAACATGTAGAGGATGAACGGGAGGCCTCCCCCGATCTACTGCCCATAGTAAAGGAGCTTGCTGATCTCGCGCCCCCCAAGGTCCTGAGAATGATAGGGCCCATTGAGGTCAGGATGCCCAGGAGAAAACGGGAACGCGTCTATAACGAATCGGCATACCACGCCTTCAAGGAGTTTCTGGAGAAGCCTCTTATCAAGCCCATGATACTGGTAGGCAAGCTCGTGGAGGCTGACTTCAGGCACTCTAAGGAGAAGTGCCTCTTGATAAACCCCCATCTCGGTCAGATAAGGTGTTCTTATCCACCTTCCCTTGAGGAAACTGTATACCATCACCTTCACCCGTTCAGGAGGAATGTGAAGGTAAAGGGTTTTGCCGAGATAGACAAGAAGACGGAGAGGATACTGCGTTTTCGCATTGAGGCCATAGCCTCTGAGGCCGAGCTCTTTCCCTGGGAGGACAAGGAACACCTTGAACCCACTGATTTCCAGAGATTCGTGGGCATGATACCTGATATGCCCAGCGAAAGTCAACTTCAAGAGATCAGAGAAATCCTTTGGGGAAGTAGCGAGGAGGACGAGAGTTGAATGCTATAGTGCTGGATACGATAGAATTCTGGTTGGAATCAGACGAGAACCGCCACCAGTTTCTTGCCACCTGGAAGGAGTTCCTGGCAAAATGTGAAATCTATCACTCATCTACCAGCTTGATACGCAGGGCTGTTTCCTTGGCCATTCATCTTGTTAAGAGAACCGGCTTCAAGCCCCGCAAGCACTGGTCTGACATCTGGATAGCCGCAACCGCTCTGGAACTGGGAATACCCCTGGTAACAAATAATGTCAAGGATTTCAAGAAGTTTGAGGAGCTGGGTCTGAGGATTTTTTCTCCCGAAGCTTGAACCAGACCATCATGACCCTCCTCCTTCTCTCCCTCATCCTAGGGATAGGCTCCTCGTTCATCCTGTATAGGCGTGGGCCTTGGTATCTGCTCCTCATGAGGGCCTTGGCCTTTGCCATGTTGATAGCCCTCCTCATCAATCCAAGGCTGGGCGCGGGCAAGGCCGAGTATCCGCACCTTCTCGTCGTTCTTGACCTCTCTCCGAGCATGGGGGAGGCTATGGCCTGGGAGGATTCCCTGCTCGGGGAGATTCGCTCTCTCCCCGGCGAGAAATCCCTCCTTGGGGTCTCAGGGAGGCTGATCCGGGACCCGAAGACGCCCCTCTCCGTCGATTCATCGGATTACACGGATCTGAGCCTTCCCTTTTCACTTGGAGCGGATGCATACATCCTTCTCTCAGATGGGCTTCACAACGCGACGAGCGAACCGGAGCCAAAGGCCCCTGTCCTCGCGCTACTGCCCCCAAAGAGAAGGGCCTTCAACCTCTCGGTTTTGGGCCTTGAGGCGCCGAGACATGTCAATCTCGGCCAGGAATTCCCGTTAACCGTGAGATTCGCTCTGAGGGGCGGAGACTGGCGCGGGAGGCTGAGGGTATCCGTGAACGGAGAGTTAGTCAAGGACAGCGCCCTTTCCCTATCCGAGGGAAGCGGTTTCATAGGGCTAATGCTGAGCGTGAGGAAGCCTGGCCTCGCGAGAATAAGGGCGAGTTTCTCCCCAGATGTTCAGGGCGATCCGCCAGATGACAACGCGAGGACGAGGTCAATCGCTGTTGAGAAAGGGGGCTTTGAGGTTTTCCTGATAGCCGACGGGCCGTGGCCGGATGTCGGTGCTGTGAGGAGAGCGCTTGAGGGGGTTCCTGGAATAAGCTTGAGGTCCTTCGTCCGGGTGGCAGGGGGGAGGTGGGCTGAGCTCGTGGGGGACAGCGTGAGGGATTCAGGGGGTCCGGAGGGAGACGCGGATGCCCTCGTTCTCATAGGGTCCAGGAGGGAGCTCGGAAGGTATCTCGGCAAAAGCCCCTGCTTGGTCTTCATGAGTTCCGACCCCTGGGGAATACCGGGTGCCTCGGAATACGCTGGCGATGGGATCTACCTCAGCCCAGCGCCGGGTTCCCCCATTCCGGACAGCGTTCTGAGGGGCATTCCCCCCCTAACGAGGTTCTGGAGGGTCCCAACGAACCAGGCCCAGGAGGTCATGCTTTCGGCAGGGGCCTGGCCCATTGTCTTCAGGAGGGAGGGCGTGCTCTATGTGGCATCGCCAGCTCTCTGGGCCCAGAACAACGCCTCAGGGGGCGAGCTATACAGGTTGATACTCTCCGATTTCGTTTCAAAAGCCCTCTCAGAGGGGCTGGCGCTCTCAGCCTGGGCAGAGGACCTCCACTACGGCCAGCCCGGTTTCGTGAACGCGGAGGCGAGGCTCGCGGATGGCTCACCAGCAGAGGATATATGGCCGAGGATAGGGAGAGAGCCCATGAGGAAGATAGGGCCGGGGGTTTTCCAGTCCGGCCCGTTGGCCCTAGAGCCAGGGGATCACTCCTTGAGGGTGGATTTCTACAGGGGCGGGGAGGTTGTCGGGAGCAAAACGGTCGGGTTTTCCGTGTCTCCTTGGCCGGCCGAGGCCTACGATTGGGGAGTTGATACGAATTTCCTGAGGGGGCTTTCAGAGGGCTCGGGCGGTTTCATCGCGCGCTCGCCGGAGGACATTCGGAGATTCATCGAAGGGATGAGAACGCAGTCGCCTCCTTTGAGATTCCTGGATTTGCCCTGGCTCCTCATCCTTCCCGTCCTCCTGCTTGGGGCTGAGTGGGGCATCCGAAGGTGGCTGGGAAGGGTGTGAGAACAAGGAAAGTCGCCAAGCCTTACCGCCTAGTTGCCATCCTCATGGGTTATGCGGGTAGGCGCACCCGTGAGGATGCGAATATTATAATGGATTTCGCGCGGACGATCAACTTTGCCGAGTCCACTGATTTGTTTTGAACGATTGCGAGGAGGATAGGCAAGGCTATCATGGATGAAAACCTGGTTCTGGGGTTAGAAAATTTTTATGACCTCATAGAAACCTGGCAGAGGATTTCAGAATGCTTTCTCCAATCGTTTCAATAATGCCCTTTTAGCCACTCTTACTTGTCGCTTGACATTTTGACTTTTACGTCTGAAACGGATGATTACATCCTTATTTTTAGACTTACAGAACTCATCTATCCAGTCAATGGATCTGGGGTGTTTATGTTCCTCTCCCACTATAACTGTTACTTTACCGGTTCCTTCTGTGAGTTTAATGGACGGCTTATACCTTCTTCTACTTCTCCTCCGCATAGGCTTTTCTTCATCTGCCCCATTGGTACATCTTTCCCCATTTGACTCTGATCCACCCCCTCCTGTTTCTATCTTATTGCCTTCCTGTTTCGATTTATTATTTTCTTTCGATTTATTAGATTTATTATTTTCATTGATAATCCCATCGGATTTGCCCGGGGATTTGCTTTTTTCTTCACTTGATTGAATTTTCTTGTCCTGCTTCTTCTTCCCTCCCTTTTCAGGTTGGCGACTCGTTTCACCTTCAGGGGATTCTTCTCTAGTGGAGCCCACATCTTGCTGGTATTTTTCAAAGAGTCTGTCAATATCTGGGATATACTTCTTGCCCTCTGGTTCAAAATAGATGCTAACACTTTCAGGTTGCTCGTCTTCTGGGCCACCTCCACCATTACCACCGCCTTCATCGACAGTAATATTATCCTCATATCTTCGAGGTAACTTATCCAGTTCTTCAATGAGTCCTTTAATAATTTCAGGATCCTCTATTAAAACTCCACTCTCAAAATTCTCAGTCCATGAGGCAAGACTCATGTTAACTGAGGAAATTAAAGCGATATTTTCGTCAAATATGTATATTTTAGCATGAATATTCCTGCTCTTGCGCTCAAGCTCACATATTTTTCTACCTCGTGGTTTTAGGCTCTTCGTGCTATCCTCCATTATCTTATGTAGAATTTTTATATTTTCCCTGGATGCTCTAGATGGCCAAGTCAAATAATACTTAATATCTGCTTTCTCGTTCAATTCCCTCACGGCTCCGAATACCTTCCTATCAATCATGAGTGCTGGAACTGCTATTATCATCTTCTCGCAAGTCTCTATATGTTTCATCAACCTTTCTGGTATCCCGAATTTATTACAACTCAAAAGCACATTTCCCAATCCTTGGGGCAACCTATCGCTTAATTTATCAAGAACATTATCCCATACAGCGTCAAAAACTATGCTTATATCCCTATTTTCTTCGAGGATTACATCAGCTTCGAAATTGTAACCCCTGGATGAGACAGACCCTACTGTAAGGTTTGATGATCCCAGAAGCACGGCTTTGCGGTCCTTAATAATCATTTTTGCGTGACACCGAGACCATCTTCTGCACTCAAAATTACATTTCTTCTCCTCCTCAAAAAATCTTCTGATCTCACCATAGTTGGAGAACCTATTTGCAATCATTCTAATCCGGAGTCCCTGACCAATTTTTGCAAAAACTTCTCTTACCGCTTCAGGAGTCACACTGTATGTCATTATGTCCAGACTATCTTTGGCATCGGCGAGGAAATACTGAAAGAAATACACGCTGTCCCTCCCAAAGTAGACTGGATAAAGAGGAAAGCGTTTAATATCTTCACCCTCATTCTTTTCCCCGTTCTTTGTAGCCTCAACCTTTTCACCCTCATTCTTTTCCCCGTTCTTTGTAGCCTCAACCTTTTCACCCTCATTCTTTTCTCCGTTCTTTGGACCCCTAATCTTCCTAATGAGAGACTCCAAGACCTTCCAAACTCTCCTTCCTATATCTCGTGCCTGGGCCATGGCTTGAGCTATAATATTTAAGGCCCCTGATAAAGCCCTCATGAGCTTCTCCCTTTTTCGTTCATGTGCATAGTATAGAGCTCACGTTTAATCTCACCCAACCCTCACCCGCCCCCCTTTCAACCCCTTCTAAGTCCTTGTCCGGCAAGGAGTTCGGTGCAAGTTCCTATGGCCCAAGAACTTAGCTGAGCTAAAATGTGGAATTCTCTGATTTTATCGGGAAGATCTGGATTGATGGTTTTTGGTTCCGGAGGCCAAAAATGCCGGTTTTCGGCCAAGCTATGGCCAAAACAGGGGGGAAATATACCAGTAGGATTAGGTTATCGGTGATGTGGTGCGGGTTAATGGCCTAGTGGGGTCACGGGTTCAACCCAGATCCTGCATGAATCTGAAACTCCCTCTGAGTGCTGATTTCATAGGCCGAAAAGATAAGAAATTTCCGGGTAGAAACAGGTCTCGCGATCCGTTTGAAAAACCAGGAAGTCCTTGTGGAGTGAGGAGCTCCCATGCCACACATTTCTCTTATTGAGACTCTTTCGTGCAGAAAATGGGCTCAAATCTCCGTTTTCCATAGTAGCCTCACCTCATCCTCCCAGCTCTCCTGAAGAAGAAGAACCCGCCGACTATAGCGGTCATGTAGACCGTGAAAAACCGCCAGAGAACGATAAAGACACCGAGAAGGTGCTTTGGACAAAGCGACGAGAAGACAGCCGCTCCGGCGCCCTCTGCTATTCCTGCCGCGCCGGGCGTGGGCGAGTAGAGCAAAGCGCCCTGTAAAAGCGCCTGTAGGAGAAACGCTTTTAGCGGATCAAAGCTGAGGCCGAGAGACCAGAGGACTGCGGGCACGGTTGACCAGAAAAATAGCAGGCAGAGTATTGATAAGCCTATGGTCGCAAGGAGGGGGCCAGGCCTCTTTGCTGTGAAGAAGGTGCCTATTGCCCTCCGCATCTCCTTCATTTGCCCAACGAAACCAGCGATCGGCTTCTGCGCCCTTTTCCATCTTATAACCCTCGGCAGAGCCTCCGGATTAATGAGCGAGAGAAGAAACACCAAGAAGAAGACCGAGGCTATGACCAGGAAGTAGATGAGAACCGCCTTGAAGAATCCGGACTGCTCCTTTATCCCAAAAACCCAGAGCGCGAAAGGCGCTGTGCTGAAGACAAAGAGGTATATGAGAAGCCCCCTGAGAACTATGAGCGCGGTGCCTGGGCCAGGGTCTATATCGCCGTCCTGCTTGAATATCCAAAGCTGATAGGGCAGGCCAGAGACCTGAAACGGGGTCACTACCGCGAGGAACATGCCAGCGGAGATCATGTCCAAAGCAGTTGAATACGGCAGGCGCTGGCCCAGGGTCTTCGCCAGGTAGCGGGTCCTCAGCCCATCAGTCAGGAACCACGCGGTCCAGAGCCCAGCCGCGACCAAAAGCCCAATTGGCCTTGAACTCCGCAGGGCTTCCAGGGTCAACTTTGGGTCAACCGTGAGATAGAGGACCCCTATGGCGACCAAGCCGAAGACTACGAGGGCTACTTGGACCCCGCGCTTGACCTTTTTGAGCTGGGAGTTATCCACCGCATAAGGATAAACCAGAATGGCATCGCGTTTCACTCAAGGGACTGGGGCAATGATCTCCCCTACCGCACCACGCACTTGAGCACGAGAGAGCGCTCGGGCTGATGAGCCCTCATCCAGGCGAAATATATCCCTTTTGGAAGATCCCCCATGCCCAAAACGAGCTTTCCCGAGAACCCCTCTTGTCTTATCAGCCTCCCTGAGACATCGTAGAGCGAGAGAGCCGCTGGTAATGGGCTTTGCGCTAAAAAGGCCCTGGTTTTCGGGTCGTATGCCGCGGAGAACGGGGCCTCCTCGCCAGCGTCAACCGTGCCAGCGCCAGCCCTACTGAAACACACAGCATCAGCGATAACCACCTTTGTTGTATCGGAGAAGGCGTTGCTCACCTGGACATAACTGCCCGGCGCGAGTTCAAATTCTCCAAGATAAAACCAATCTCCGCCGCCAGATGTCTGATCAACCGTGATAACGGTGTCCCCGCCGGCATACTGAACCCTGACCGGAACATCTTCGGCCCTGTTGGGCGCGGATGTGTATCTCAGAAAGACCCGATAGACCCCATGGGTTATAGCCTCCGGGATGAAGAGGACGCTGGCCGGCGCTCCCCCCTTTGCCCACCTGTATCCCAGCCCCCAGTAGCCTGATATGTATTCAGATGGCCTCCATGCGCCTGAGAAAAAGCACTCGGGATCGAGATCGTCTATGACATACTCGGTGTCCCTGGCGGAAAGCGTTATCTCTCCTATGGCTGTGTCCCTCCTCACAGCTATGTTTTCCGCAAAGGCTGAGTTGTATCTTGGGCTTGATTGAAACGCTATATCGTATGTGGCTCGCCTCCTCACGGTGACCTCGGAGGGCCCTGGGCCGACCTTCCCCTGCCAGACAACCGAATCCGAGGGATCAACTGAGCATGTTATTAGGCAGGAATCAGGCCCCACCCTCGCGTTTATCCGAGCCACGAAGAAGTGCTCCTCCAGCTCCTCCCAGAGCTCCGGCCTATCCCCATCGTAGCCAAGTGCCCATATCCCAACCCCCTGAAGCCCTCTTTCTATAGCAAGGTCATACTTGAGGTCCAGAGAGGAATCGTTGTCAAACCATGTCTGATACCAGGCGGTTGTGTAGTATCTATACCACGGGGTCTGGGAATAGGAGTGCCAGAGAAGGCCGTATGTCTCGGACTCATCCGCCGCGTTGGCGTATGTCATAGCAGTCCCGGTTGCAAGGGTTGAATCCCCTGGGTCCGGGCCATTTGCCTTCCATTTGTAGCCGTAGTAAGGCAATCCTATTATTATCTTCTCAGGGCCGCCAGCGTAGTTGACATAGTAGGTTATTGAGTTCGTCACATTATAGGTGTAGCCTGTGAGTGGAGAGACGGGCCCGGTTGTTGGGGAGCCTGACCAAAAGTATCCGTAGCCCATTATGAATATCCCGTCAAGGAGGGGGGCGAGCCGGTCAACCAGGAACCTCCCGTTCCAGTTAACCGCGCCAACACAAAGGCAAAGCTCAAGCCCTCTCGCCCTACAGGAATCCGAGAGTATTCTGATGAAATCCAGAAATAGAAGGGAATCCGAGGAGTATGGGAATTCAAAGTCTATGTTTATGCCATCAGCGCCGCCGGAAAGCGCGGCCTCAACCAGGACATGGGAGCAGTAAGCCTTGTAGCTCGTTATTATGCTCCTTATTACATCAGGATCAAAGCAGGTTGCGGTCATGTGAAGCCTGATCCCATGGGCGTGCGCGCTATCAACGAGCTCTGCCCATCCTCCAGGCCAGTTGTTCCATGTGCCTATGTTTCCAGTTGAGTTCACGGAAACAGCGAACCAGGCTATGTGCGAGAGGAGATCGTAGTCAAGGCTCCGATAAGCGGTCCCCATCCAATACGGATAGAACCCGTAGACCGTCCTGTCAACCTGATGCTTTCCGGACAGTGGAATGGTTTGGGTTGGTGGTATGTATGGCAAGGCTTCGTGTTCGGCCATCTGCGCGTGATGTATGCTCTCAAAGGCCAACAGGCTCAGAAGTATCTCCATGCTTAAATTTTAAGCTGTTTATGGGATCGCTTGCAACCCAAAGAGGGTTTTCGGCTCAGAAGGGCTCGGCCAGCAAGGAGCGCTAGAAAAGGTTCGGCTGGCAAGCGGAAACGAGGGGAGCCCAAAGGCCCTGTCATGAAAACCAAGGCACCAACCGTGATCAGAGAGAGGGCCACAGCGGCAAATTCTCCTCTCAATCTTATTGCGCCTGCTGTTGCAAGGCCATACAGGGTGAGCGTGTGTAAGATTATGAAGACAAAGAGGGTGAGCCCAAGGGGACCGAATTTCTCAAAGGATTCCCTCGCTGTCCTGAGCGCCTCGGCTGGCCTTATCATCGCTTGGTTTATGAGCTCAAACGGGTCAACGGGTGAGGCCTCCCAGAACCCCAGGGTAATCCCGAGGGAACCGGGATCCAGGGGGAGAAAGCACAGGGCAGTGCCCTTCGCGTGTAGCAAGAGGTATTCCTTCGGGTGCTCCTTTATTACCTCCAGGCCGTATGGAAGCATGGTGCGGAGGCGAACCGGATCGTAGAACCAGGACTCATCAGCGCGGTATCTCTCGCGGAGGTCCTCTGCGACCCTCATTTCAGCCTCCTTGAGGGAGATCCCCTCGGCCACGGCAATCACCCTTGGAGCGTTCTGCGCTATGATGTTGAGAAAGAAGACCGTTGAGAAGAAGGGGAAACCAAAGGTGAGCCAGTTCCTAATTACCCACATACCAATCGGAGCAACCCACAAACCCAGAAAAGCTAGGCCTTTTTTCGGGAAAGGCCGCCCCACCAAAAGCGCCAGAAGTAATCCAAGGGGTAGCGAGGAGGGCCTCACCAAGGCCGAGAGACCAAAGATGAGTCCGGATAAGGCGAAAAGCCTTAGCGAGCCGCTTTCCCTGGCACGGAGAAAGACCATCGCTCCCGCGACCAGAGCGGGCGTGAAAAGGTTCTCCGACATGATGCTGGGGCCGTATTTCAGGCTAAGCGGGCTGGTTATGAGCAGAAGCCCTGATGTGAGCCCAGAGGCAAACCCGAATTTTTTCTCCGCGAAAATCATTATACCCATACCCATCAAGGCCCAGAGGATTGCCTGGAGAAAAACAACGGGCCTTATCGGATCCCCTGTGATCTTATCAGAGATCCCTATTAGCGTGGGGTAAAGAGGGGTCCTTAGCCCATCTGGCACATATGGAGGCGAAGGGGCCCTGCTGAAGGAGCTGTTTCTCGCCATGTTGAGGCCCAGGGCATGATAGTGATCCGCGTCCGGGTTTATCCGGAGGCTAATGGATGGCTCCTTGAGGGCTGGGACAGAAAGGATGAGCCTGAAGAGAAGGAAGGCCAAAAAGATCAGGGCGTTGCGCACGGTTGATATTATAATATCACCATATCACCCCGGCCCATTAATGAAAAAGCCGGGCTAAAGCCCGGCTTGTTTTCAAAAGGGGGAGAGGAGCCCCACCAACCCCTTTTTACTTGTTGACGATCTTCTTGAGCTCTGAGCTCGCCCTGAAGGCCGGAACCTTCTTAGCGGGTATCTGGATGGGTTTCTTGGTCTGCGGGTTCCTGCCAGGCCTAGCGGCCCTCTTGCGCACCTGGAAGGTGCCGAATCCAACGAGCCTTATCTCCTCACCCTTCTTCAGGGTTTCCTTGACAGCGTTTATGAACGCGTCAAGCGCCCTTCCTGCATCCTTCTTTGTTATGCCTGCCTTTGAGGCTATGGTGTTTATGAGCTGCTGCTTGTTCATCTATTTAACCTCCTTATGGTTTGTTTTTGTGGGAGAGGCTCCTCTTTCCCCCAAACTATCAAAGCCTATGTTCATACCGAAAAGCATAGAGCGGGACGCGGGGCTGTGTCAAGCTGTAATCAAGGCCTGGCCTTGGAAAGAGCCATACACATCTAAATCCTTGTGTATCAAGGACTTCGGCGATCGGTATCCGTTTCTGATTGGCCAATATTGCCTTTCCCGGGCCGGAAAAACAGGCTTCCACGGCCGGACTGAAAATTCTGAACCTAGATGACCTAAGTCCTTATCTGATAAGGACTTTAGAATTAGAAAGCGCAAAATGCCCCATCCGGAGCCTGAATGGCATAAATCCTTTTCCGGCAAGGACTTTGAACGCACGATCCGCGGGAGATCAGTTTTTTGAGCCATTTTACACCATTTTTTCATCCGGTTGCGGGGTTGGCCACCCCCAAAAGCTTTTAATCCAGCTCCCTCTGGATTTATAATTTGCCCATGATGAACGCTATTTTGTTCTTTGCGCTCGGATGGCCTGATGGGATCCCAAGCCTAGACGAGATCCGGGCCATGGATGAGAAACTGCGCCTTAGGGAGCGCTTCGGCATAATGGAGCTTGACACCCTGCCGCCAGACTTGCCCTGGGATATCCTCAAATACAGCATAAACTTGACCATAGACACGGTTGGCGATAGCATAATGAACGCCAGGTGTGATGTGGAGTTCCAGATAACCGAGGATTCCGTTTTCCTTAGGCTAAACTTCGTTGATTCAATGAGCGCGACGCCAAACCTCGGACTTGTTGTGGATTCGGTTCTTCTGGATGGCGCTCCGGCTATTTGGTCCCTCTCAGGCTCCGACACCGGGAGGATCCTGAACATCGTTATACCGAACCCATCCCCTGGCAGGATAGACACGGCATCGGTCTTTTACCACGGCCCCCCGACTCATCCTGAGGGCATAATCTCCTCCGGCGGCCTCACAATAGGGGATACGATATGCTATGTTGATGATGAGCCCTGGGGAGCTAGGCACTGGTTTCCTTGCGTTGATGTTCCTTCCGAGAAGGCGAGGTCTGAGATAACTGCGACTGTTCCAGCGGGCTGGCGTGTTGTGGCAAACGGGGTTCTCGTGGACTCAGTCCAGAACTTCACATGGTGGACATACAGATGGGTCAATGACCGCCAGATAGCCACATATCTCATAGTCTTTGCCGCTTACGATTACGCTACCATTCGGGATACATTCATCTGGGCCGGCGATACCCTTCCCATCGTTCACTATGTATCCCACGCTGATTCAGCGGCCGCGGAGCTGGACTACAAGCTCCTTCCAAGGGCAATGGAGGGCTATTCGGCCCTCTACGGGGTTTATCCCTTCATGGATCAGAAATACTCCCAGGTCCAGATAGACGAGCTCGGAGGAGCTATGGAGAACCAGACAAATACATTCACCGGGTTCGGCATATACGGGGACTCGCTGAGAACGATTTGGGTCCAGGCCCACGAGCTCTCCCACCACTGGTGGGGGGACTATGTGACATGCGGCACATGGCCAGACATATGGCTGAACGAGGGCTTTGCCACCTTCTCTGAGGCTGTCTGGTGGGGTTGGTATTGGGGGCCTAACATGTATCAATACTGGATTGATTCGGTTAGAATGAGGATCTACCTCCAATACTACACATGGCCCCCTATTCCCATATACAACCCCGGCCAGAGCCTTGAGGAGCTGTTCTCGGTTGAGACATACGACAAGGCAGGTTGCGTCCTTCACTCCCTCAAGAAGATAACGGAATACCTGCTCGGAGGGGACACCCTCGCTTTCTGGGCCGCTTTGAGATACTATAAGAACAACCACGCTGAGAGCTACGCGCTCACGAGGGACTTCACCCAGGAATACCAGGCTTTCACTGGCCTCAGCCTGGGCTGGTTTTTTGACGAGTGGCTATACAGGCCAGGGCACCCTAAATACGATGTGGGTTGGGAAGCGGATTCAATAGGAGGAGGGATGTGGCAGGTCGGCGTCCTCATAAAACAGACCCAGTCCCACGATTACGGGGTTCCGACATTCAAGATGCCGGTCCCCATGAGGTTCAGGGACGGCACCCTTGATACGACGGTCATCCTTTGGGATAGCCTTGATGTCCAGGGCTTCTCAATTACCCTCCCCGGCAAGCCTACCACGCTTCAGTTTGACCCCGAGAACTGGATCATAGACGAGCATATCGTCCACATCGGGATAGACGAGGGCGCTTCGGATCGCATCGCCACGAGGATCATATCCGTGGGGCCAACCCCAACCAGGAACATCTTCCGGATTGAATTTGTCTCCTGCGGCGGCATTCCCGCGGATCTCAAAGCATACTCAGTTGACGGAAGGCTCGTGTGCCGCGAATCAGCCATAACAAAGCCCGGACTCAATTCTGTTTCGGTTGATCTTTCAAGAGCGCCAGCTGGCCTCTACATCGTGGAGTTAAAACTTGGCGGCAGAGGATTGCTCTCAACAAAGGTGGTGAGAAAATGAAGGATTTGCCCCCTCCGCATCTCCAGATTGAGCTTCCGGAAAACGCTTGGGATGGGACATACTCAAATTTCGTCCTGATAACCCACAGCCCATCGGAGTTCGTTTTTGACTTCGGCCGTGTCGTGCCCGGCGTGCAGAAGGTAAAGGTTGAGACGAGGGTCATCATGACTCCCCAGCACGCCAAACTCCTCCTACGGACCATAGAGGACAACATAAGGAAATACGAGGCCCGTTTTGGCGAGATAAGGATACCAGGAGAAGAGGAGGGCAAGAGGATCGGTTTCATGCCCCAGTTCACCCAGGAGAGGCCGGAACCGGATGATAAACCCTAGTCTCTGACCCTTACCCAAAACCTTCCCTAGGCCCCCTTCTCCAGAGGATACATCTACGAGATCTTCAAGAGGGGATGAAGAAAGGGCTTTACTCCAAGCCAAGCCTTTTCCTCAGCCTTTTATAGTGCTCCTTGAACTCCTCAATGTGCCGGTCATATGGAAGCTCAGGGAGGAGTTCGCCCCCCGCAAATTTTCGTGCTCTGGCGAGATACTCCTCTTTTTCTGCAGGATCGCGCGCTGTATCAGCTAGCCTCATAAGGCTTTCAATCTCACACAGGTCTGTCCAAACATCCTCTAGCTGGTAAAAATCGTGGCGCTTTGTCAGGAGCGCGCGATCCCCAAGGGCCTCTCTTATGGTGTATATCGCTTTGTATAGAAGCGCTTTGTTCCCAGGCTTCTTATAGTCCCTCCTGGGCCAGAGAAGATAGAAAAGGTGGTCAGTGGGTATCCTGTGGTTTGGCGACAGAAGTAAATAGATTAGAGCTTTTGCGGCCCGCTTTGACCGCCAGTTCAGGGGGTGTATTTTCTCACCGCCAACATATACCCTCAGCCCACCAATAAGGTAAGCTCTTATACCGCGGTTTTCCCCTCCCTCATCAAAAAGCAGGGGCTCAATTTTTTGAAAGAACTTCCCCAGAATAGGATCGCACTTAAACCCAGGGTGCAAAGGCGCTAGGTGAGCAAGAAACTTCAGAACTGATGGGAAAACTGAGGATTCGGTTTTCCAGGCCAGGTAAGCGGCTGATAGACCTGTTAGACACGCCTCAAAGAGTTGATTTGCCCTACTGTATCCTTGAGCTGCGGCAAACAGGGCCTCGGAGCATTCTCTGTCATCCTCTATGAGGAGGGCTTTAACCTCCTGAGCTGCGGCCTGCTCGCTCCAACCACCCTTTTTAGCAAGGGTTAAACATTTCCTTACCAGAGCCACAGGCGGAGGCTCAATGCCAGCAAACCTGCTCAGTTGCAGAGCCTTAGCGCAAGGAAAGGGCGCGTAAGCGCTCCCGAAGTTGGCATATCCCTGAATAGAAGTTATAAAGGCATTTCGGGATTCGTGGAACCTTTTCAAGAATCTCAGAACCAACCCTTTCAGCTCTATTCCGTTATTCCGCTCGCTGATTGATAGTTTCTCATCACTGAGGTAGCTGAGGATACCGAATGCTTTTTCCGGTTCCCCCTGGATCAGCCTGAGTGCGGCGCTGAGAAAGCGGATCCTGGGGTTGTCTCCTAGAGAGTATTCTGAGGTGGCTAGCTCTATGTCTCTGTAAAGAGATCCATATTCGCCCATCATGAATTTGCAGGCCATGAGGTTCAACCTGGCGGACATGGCCTCAGTTTTCACCGCAGGATCATCAATTTCCAGAACCTTTGAGAACCAGCCCATGGCCGCCGAGAGATTTCCGGTTCGCATCTGTGCAACTCCAAGAAGATTAAACAGGAAAGCGGTAAGACGCGCGTCGCCAGCGACCTTTGAGAGTAAGCTCCTCCCCTTCTGTAAAGCCTCACCGCTCCTCCATTGCGCACACGCGTATCTCGCTTTCAAAATAAGCCACGCGAGGGGGTCAACCTCCTTTAACGAGAGAAGATAATCCTCCACCATTGCCGAATCCTTGGCGTCTCTAAGAAAATTCAGTCCATCAGCGACCAATTCGTATGTGTCCATGAGAAATTAATTTTAAGGCATACCTTCAGACGAAGTCAAGTTCTGCCGCTGATCTGTTCTAGTTTTGTTCTAGACCCTTCCGTAAAATATAGGCGCTATGCGAAACCAAAAACGAAAGGAGCGTGAACTATGTCAGGGATAATCATCTTTGTTGCGCTGGGCCAGACTCTTTGGTCCAAAGGATATGGCTGGGAAGGATGGGACCCGTATATGAACGAAGCGGCCTTTTCATTGATCCAGACAACAGATGGCGGATATGCGGTAGCAGGATACGAAGAATCAAATGGGTTTGAGAATCTCATGCTTCTGAAGCTTAGCCAGGACGGGACGAGAGAATGGTGTAGGTGGCTGAGCGGGAATAACCATCGGGCCGTATCCGTGCTCCAGCTCTCAGACGGGAGCTTGTTGGTTTGCGGGCAAGAATCCCCATTCTTCTATTGGAATTTTCTTTTGGCCAAGGTGAGCTCATCCGGATCCTTGCAGTGGATAAAGACCTACTCTCTCGCGAATCGCAACATATATGCCGAGGATCTGATCCAGAGTTCGGCTAGCGATTTCCTAGTTGCAGGTACCTTCGGCGGAAACAACTGGGACATCGCGCTCGCGAAACTCAGTAGTAGCGGGGGCATAAATTGGACAAAGGCCTATGGAGGAAGCGGCGAAGACTATGGCTATTCTGTTGCTAAGGCGGTTGATAACAGTGGCTACGCGATAACGGGCTACACTAAGAGCTTTGGGGACCCCAAAGGAGATGTGATAGTGATTAAGGTTGGCACGGATGGAACTGTAATTTGGGCAAAAACCTATGGCGGCACGAATTATGATGCCGGGCATTCCATAACCGGAACCTCTGATGGGGGCTTCTTGGTCGTTGGAACCACATATAGCTTTGGGGCTGGCCAAAACGACATCCTCGTTCTGAAGGTAGCCTCCGATGGGGCCTTGGAGTGGGCGAAATCCTTTGGCACCTCAGGGTATGAGTGGGGTTATTCTGGAATACAGCTTTCTGGCGGTGACTATGTGGTGGCGGGTGGAAACGGAGGCGTGGCTCTCAGAATAGGGCCGGACGGGACATTGAGGTGGCAAAAGAGGTTTCCAGCGAGTCCATCTGGATGGTGGCACTTCCGGGATGTCATCCAAGCATCGGACGGGACCTTGGTTTTTGCTGGCAAGGGTAGTATATCAACTGATGAGGATATGTTTGTTATGAAGATAGCGGCAAACGGGGAATATCCCAACTGCGTGTCGGATGCCTCCCTTATCCCGAACGATGTGGTAGCCGTTGAGGATGTTCCTGGAATAACCACAACCACGGTATCCATAACCTCCAACAACTATAACGCTACCTTCGATCCAGTTACTCCCACACAGGCAGATTTCTGCGCCTCGGTCCCTGTTTACGAGGGTTCAAGCGAGGACACCTTTAATTTCTCGCCCCATGTGGTAGCCGCTTCTGTAAGCGGTGGTCTCGTTTTTATAAGCCAGATGGCTACTGGCCTCAGAGTATATTCTTCTGATGGGAGGCTCGTTTATTGCGGTGATCTCCTAAGGGGCGAAAACCGTATAAACCTGGACCAGGGAGTCTATCTTTGGGAATCCGGACAATACAAAGGTAAAGCAGTTGTAAGGTGAGGAAGGAGGAACGAGATGCTTGGATGGTTTTTCCTGGATATCCTAATTGGGGTTTGGGCTAAGGAATACGGACCTCCCCATATAGAAGTCAATTGGATAACCCCTACCGCTGATGGGGGATATGCCGCTGTGGGCAATTACACGACCACATGGGGAGGTTCTAGGGACCTCCTGGTATTCAAGCTATCCCAAGACGGGAGTGTAGAGTGGGCTAATGTCTTTGGGGATTCAGGAGATGACAGAGGAGAGGCAATAATAGAGTGTTCCGATGGGGACTTCGGTGTAGCCGGGTATACCAACAGTTTTGGCGGAGGATATGATCTCATAGTCCTAAAGCTCGGATCAGACGGGGCGCTCCGCTGGGCAAGGATAGTGGGGGGGACAAATAGTTATGACTACGCTTTCGGTTTGGTTGAGAGCCCGGATAACGGACTCGTAATAGCGGGATACACCTGGGACGCGGCTTTGGATCCCCAGATCACCGTTATCAAGATGAACTCTACAGGTTCTCTTCAGTGGGCTAAGCAGTACGGTGATGCTGGTATCGAAAACGGTTTCAGCCTTACTAAGACCTCGGATGGAGGGTATATCGTGGTGGGGCGCAAGGATCAGGGTGGGATAGTGCTAAAACTCCAGTGGGATGGCAACCCCCAATGGGCTAGAGTGTTTGACGGCTTAGAGTTCCATGGGGTTGATATCGGATTTGATCTCAGTCTCTATGTAACAGGATTCACCAATGCCTACGGTGCTGGCAGTTACGATATGGCCATCCTCAAGCTCTCTTCTGACGGGAGCTTGATCTGGGCGAAAACCCTTGGGGGTTCGGACTACGAGTATGGATGGTCAGTAACGCAAGTAGATAATGGGGGGTGTGCCTCAGCGGGCTGGACTAAGAGCTTCGGTAGTGGTATCACGGATTTCATTATCGCGAAACTGGCTTCGGACGGGAGCTTGGAATGGGCTAAGACTTTTGGAGCCGGAGGCGAAGAAAGGGCATATTCCATCCGTCAGAATGCCGCCGGATTCATCATTTGCGGTTACCCCATCTCTGCCACATCTAGCCGGGCTATCGTTATGAGAATAGGAGTTAACGGTGACTATCAGGGCTGTGTCCAGGATTGCAACCCCATCATCATGGAACCCACATTAAATATCTCCTCTCCACAGGTTCCCACAGCTGCATGGGCTATCTCGGTGGGGAATCCGGTTATGAGTCCTATTAGCCTTTCTCTGGTATCCAATGACCTTTGCCCTTCTCTTTATGATAGGGAGACAGAACCCCCCCTCTCTCCGATTACCTGCTTCTCAGTTCCGGGTGGCCTGGTTTTCAGATCCGTAATAGAATCCGAGATCGATCTCTATGCCTATGATGGCAGACTTGTTTATTTTGGAAGGATTCGTAAGGGTTCTACCAGAATAGATCTCAGAAGGGGAGTCTACATATGGAGGGCAGGTTCATACAGAGGAAAAGGGATCGTGAAGTAATGATACCTGCAAACAAAGCCACGGAGGTTTCATTATGACATGGTTAATCCTAACGATACTTCAGAGCCTCTTTGCCAAGACTTATGGAGGAGCTAGTCAGGATTTGGCCTACTCTATAGCTCCGACTGCGGAAGGCGGCTATGTCATCGCAGGATATACTAGTAGCTTTGGGGCAGGTAATTGTGATTTCCTCGTCATCAAGCTGGGGCCCGATGGTTCCCTCTCCTGGGCCAGGACATACGGGGGACCGGATGATGATAGGGCTTTCTCGGTAATCCAAACCTCAGACCAAGGGTATCTGGTTGGGGGATATACAAGGAGCTTTGGCGCGGGAGCTTCTGATTTCCTCGTCATCAAATTGGAACCCGATGGTTCCCTCTCCTGGGCCAGGACATACGGAGGAACAAGCTCTGACGAGGCCCATTCTTTAACTCAGACATCAGACGGTGGCTACGCTCTTGCTGGCAACACAATTAGCTTCGGCGGTGATATAAGTGGCAGTGATCTTATCCTCAGGTTGAACCCTGACGGCTCAATTGCCTGGGCGAGGACTTTCGGAGCCACTAATTATGTTGACACTGCTTACTCCATAATCCAGACATCGGACGGCGGATATGCTGTGACTGGCCACGGGGTTTTTTCTTTAACTGGTTTTGATATTTTTGTTCTGAAGCTGAACTCGGACGGCTCGCCCGCCTGGGGGAGGGCATTTAGCACAGGAGACTACAATGATTTCGCATACTCTATAGCTCAAACAGCAGACGGCGGACTCATGGTAGCAGGGGAATCCTACAACTTCGGCACTTATCCCAAGGCTCTTCTCCTAAAACTGAACCCAGATGGTTCTCTGAGTTGGGCAAAGGCATACGGAGGGTCCTCCTTTGACCACGCTTATTCCCTGATTCAGACCGCTGACGGAGGCTATGTTTTGGCCGGCTCCACAGGGAGTTTTGGGGCTGGCAATGATGATGCCCTTCTCATCAAGCTGAACTCAGATGCTTCGGTCGCCTGGGGTAGAACCGTAGGGGGAGGGATTTGGGAATACGCATCTTCTGTGATCCAAAATAATGATGGAGGGTTTGCGGTAGCAGGCCGACATGGCGATGGGGTCTTTGACATTTTTGCCTTTAGTTTGGACACCTCAGGGAACTACCCGGGATGCGCTATCCCTTGTAATCCGATCGTCTCAACGCCTTCCATAAGCGTATTCTCGGTATCAGGGGCGGCGCCTTGCTCTCCAGATATCTCAGTTCCAAACCTATCTATAACTGCTCCTAGTTTAACGATAACAGATATGTGCCCGCCTCTAAACCTAAAAGACCGCATCACGGTGCAGAAACCAGGAATAACCTGCCACGCAGTCCCGGGTGGATTGGTTTTCGTCGCCTCAGAGGAGGTGAGTATAAGGATGTATAAACCAGATGGAAGACTTGTATACTCAGGGGAACTCAGGAAGGGCGAAACCCGTATAGGGCTTGAACAAGGGGTATACCTGTGGCAGGTTACAACATACAAAGGGAAAGCCATCGTAAGATGAGGTTTGTGGGCTGGCTCTGGAACCCTCGCACCTCCCGGAATACCCGGAGCCAGCCCATCTCCTCAGAAAGCCACATCTTTTGTCGTAAAAGGAGCGATTAACTCATGATAAGCGCATATATCATAGCGACCACCTTGATGGGACAAAGCCTTTGGGCTAAGACATATGGCGGTATCTCTTGGGACGAATCTTGGTCTGTTGCGCAGACAACAGATGGGGGGTTTGCTATAGTAGGGGCTACGAAGAGCTTTGGCGCGGGTGATTACGATCTCTTGCTATTTAAGGTGAACACCGACGGTTCTCCGGTCTGGGCCAGAACATTTGGGGGCAACAACTATGAAGGGGGGTTCTGCGTGAAACAGGTCTCAGACGGAGGATATGTGGTAGTTGGTTCTACGGAGAGTTTCGGCGCGGGAAATAACGATGTCCTCATTCTCAAAGTTAACTCTAGCGGTTCGCTCATCTGGGCCAAGACATTGGGAGACCAATTAAGCGAGTATGCTTATTCTATAGTCCAAACCCAAGACGGAGGCTATGCGCTCGCCGGATGGACGGATAGCTACTCCTTTATGATAGATTTCCTCGTTGTAAAGCTGAGCTCTGATGGTTCTCTGGCCTGGGCCAAGACATACGGGGAGATAACGCGCACCGATGAAGCTTTCTCCATAATTCAGACTGCGGACGGCGGTTACGCAGTAGCAGGCCGAGGAAATGGCTATGCTGGCGGCGATTATGATGTTCTCGTGCTCAAGCTCAACCCCGATGGCTCTCTTGAGTGGGGCAAGATGTTAGGAGGGCCGGCTTCTGACGAGGGATATTCCATAATTCAGACGGTGGATGAGGGGTTTATGGTCGTTGGTGCTACTCTGAGTTTTGGGGCGGGCGAATACGATCTCCTCATCCTCAAGCTCAATTCTGATGGTTCTCTGGCCTGGGCCAAGACATACGGTGGCACTCATTATGATGGAGCTTGGTCCATAATCCAAAACGCTGACGGAACCTATGCGGTTGCTGGATACACAGAAAGCTCCGGCATCGGCGGCCGGAGTTTCCTTCTTTTAAGGATAACCCCCGATGGTTCTTTAGAGTGGGCCAGGAAGTTCGGCGGCCTAGGCTTTGATGAAGCGCATTCTGTAGTTCAAACCCCGGACGGAAACTATGTGATTGCTGGATACACTGATAGCTTCGGTGCAGGGTGGTATGATCTCCTTGTTCTTATGGTAAATTCTGATGGAAGCTACCCTGGATGCGTTCAGGAGTGCGAGCCCACCGTTATGGATATAGTCCCCAACATATCCTCTCTGAATGTTGGCACGGATTGTTCCCCAAGCATATCATCTCCCAGTATAGCCTCAACAACTCCTACCTTAAGCGTAACTGATGTATGCCTTCCGTTAAACCCGGAGGAGGTCTCCAACCCTTCAAGGCCAGAGATAGTTTATTCTCCTACGCCCGGCGGCGCCCTGTTTTTCTTGAACGAGGAGACAATAATAAACATATACAGCTCCGATGGAAGGGTTGTTTACGCGAGGCGACTCCAAAAGGGAGAGAACAAGCTGACCCTTGAGCCAGGGGTCTACTTTTGGAAAGCAGGAAACCAAAAAGGGAAGGCGGTTGTAAAATGAGACCAGGCCAGCCGGAGAATCCTTGCACCTCCCGTTTCTGCTCCGGCTGGCCTTATTTTTCCTTGGGAACAAAAAACCACACGGAGGTGTTAAGATGACTGCAGCAGGATATATCATGGTGATCCTAAGCCAGGTCTATGGAACCTGGCCCATGTGGGGCGGAGATCCCACGCATGTCTCTGTCCAGCTCATGAAAGGCGCCATAACAACCCCGGTAATAAAGTGGCGCTTCGCAACGGGAAACGCGGTTGAGTGGCAGTTCTCAGCTATAGCTGATGTTGATAACGATGGAAACCCTGAGGTGCTCATGGGCAGTCATGACGGGAAGGTCTATTGTATCGGGGGCTCAGATGGAACCCCGAAGTGGGCCTTCACGGCAGGAGGCATTTTTGATGCATCATCAGCGGTGGGCGATGTTGATAACGATGGAAATCTCGAAGTAGTTATAGGTTCAAATGATCACAACCTCTACTGCTTAGCCGGGTCAGATGGAACTCAGAGATGGAAATTTACGGCTCCTAGCGGAATAGAAAGTGCTCCCGCAATTGTAGATGTTGACGGAGATGGACAAAAAGAGGTTATAGCGGCTGTTAACAATGGCTACATTTATTGCCTTCGCGCCTCAAACGGAACCCAAAAATGGAGCTTCTCGGGGGAACCCACTATAGTTTTAACTAGCTCTCCAGCAATTGCGGATATTGATGGGGACGGCGCAAAAGAGGTTGTGGTGGGTAGTATTGACTACAAGATCTACTGCATTCGGGGCTCAAACGGGACACTAAAATGGTCTTTTACTACAGGGGGCAATGTGTATAGCTCACCCACTCTCGGTGACTGTGATGGAGATGGATTAATAGAAGTGTTGGTGGGTAGCAGGGATGATAAACTCTATTGCCTGAGCGGATCGGATGGCGCGCAAAAGTGGAGTTTCACTACGGGAAATGATGTGTATAGTTCTCCTGTCCTCGTTGATTGTGACCAGGACGGTGCTATGGAGGTGATTATAGGTAGTTTTGACTGCAATATCTATTGTCTCAGAGGCTCAGACGGGACGCAGAAGTGGTCTACGCCGCTTCCTGGAGCAGTGCATTTGCCCGGAGTTTCGGGAGATATAGATGGAGACGGAAACATAGAGTTCTTAGCCTCTCAAGCTAGCACTGAGACCCTTTATTGTATTAACGCTGAAGACGGTTCAATAGCCTGGAGGATAGCTCTTGCTCGTGATGTTCACTCGCCCTTTGCCGGAGACATAGACGGCGACGGTTGTGTAGAAATAATAACAGGGACTTTTGATCCCGATCCTCAGGGCTACCGGATATTCGCCATAGATGACCCCTACAATGCGAGTGGTTGCGGTTCGCTTTACCAGAGAGAGGATCTCTTTGGTGAAGAGACTCTCATTCTCAGGCCAATGGGCAAGGGGCTATACCTTTTCCTCCCGAAGGACGGAGAGGTCTCCTTGGATCTCTACGATGCCTCAGGGAGGCTTGTTCAGAGGCTATGTGAGGGCCTCCTGAGCCGGGGCGGCCACACTTTCATTCCAAATCCAAGTGTAAAGGGCGTCTGTCTCGCCATGCTCAGGTATCAGGGACGGATAAGGACCACAAGGATAATCAGGTAGATCTCCGCATCGGCCGACCCGTTTGAGTGCCACTAGAACCTCACATTCATGCCTCCGCCAAAGGCCCTTCCTGCCCACAGGGAGGCACTGCCATCCGCAGAGGTGAGGTTCTTCTCATCAAGGAGGTTCTGAACCCCAAAGTTGACCTGAACGCCGTTCAGTGGCCTCGCGAAAAGGTTCAGGTTGAGCAGGAAATAATCCGGAAGCCTTAGCCCTCCGACATAAAGCCTATCCTTCACCAACTCGCCAGTGAGGCTCGCGCCAATACCTCTCTGTTCAAAGGTGAGCTGGCCAGAGAGGGTGTGTTTTGGCTCATATCCAAGGGGCATCCCCGTGCTGTCGTCCCTGGTGTTCAGATAAGTATAGGAGAGGTCAGCCCAGGCCGGCTCCCTTTCCAGCCTCAGATTCAGTGATACTCCCCATGAATGGGCCTTGGGGATGTTTTGCAGGGTGAGGACAGGCAATCCGTCCAGGGAATCTCCGGTAGGAAGAGGGACCATTATGTTGCTTACTTTGTTGTAAAAACCTGAAACGCTCAAGCTCATGAAGCTGATGGGCGAGAACTTAATTCCGGATGAGTAGCTCGTGGCTATTTCTGGAACGAGGTTCGGATTCCCCTGTCTGTAATAACTGCCGGCGGGGACATTTTCCTCGTATCTATCCTGGAGGCTGGGGGCCCTGAATCCTCTGCCGAAATAAGCCTTTATTACGAGGCTCCGGTTCGGCTCCAGTTGGAAACCGGCCTTAGGTGTCAGCTGGAAACCACCGATTGGATAACGGTCGAGCCTGCCGGCCAGATCGAGATTGAGCCATCCTCGCGGCCTCGCGTCGTCCTCAAAGTAAAATCCATAGAATGACTCAGAGGACAAAGAAAGGCCTGTGCGCTCAAACTGGTTCTGCCTGAGGACCGCGCCCATCATCAGGTTATGGTATGAGACCCCAAGGTGAGATTCCCCTTTTATCTCCGCAACGAGGTTTGTCGCATCAGATGAGCCATATGCCCTCCCATAGTGGTTAGCGTAGGCGCTTAACTCGTTGTGGGAGAACCCAGCCATCCAAGTGAACCCCGCCTCACCTATTGTGTTCCAGAAACGCTCCGGATTCTCACGCCCCAATGTCCCCTCGCTGTAATCCCCGTTCAGCCTGAAGCCCTTCCACGCGGACTTCCAGGAGGCGCTCAGCCTCTCGTAGGCATCGGACTCTCTTCTGCCTTCGTAGGCCTTTTGGCCCATGCTCAGAATGTAGGCAGAACCAGCTGGGCCGGGCCCGCCGAAAGCGGCGCCCACCTCCAGGTTCCCATATGTGCCATAATTGGCCCTGAAAGCATGCATGGGCTCAGGAGAGGGTTTTTTGGTTATGATGTTGATTATCCCTCCCAGAGCGTCTGAGCCGTGAATGGCACAGGAAGCACCTTCTATCACTTCAATCCTCTCAACCAGTAGTAGGGGAACCGAGGAGATGTTGGAGCCAGCCCCATCGTGGCAGAACAAGCGCTTGCCATCGAGGAGAACTAAGGTGTGGTGGGCAAGGAGCCCTTGGAGACGAGGGCTGAAACCATCCGCGGCCCCAGATGACTGATCCCCTGATACCGTTATGCCGGGCAAGAGCCTTAGCGCATCCTGGAGGGAGGTCTGGTTTGCTGATTGAAGTCGTATGGCATCAAGCTTCTGCGTTGGCACAGGAGACTGACTCATATCGTGGAGGGTTGGTGAGGAGATTATTTCTATCTCCTCCGAGCCTATTGCGGCTGGTTTCAAACCAACTGAGAGGTGAGAGGGAATTTCCAAGAGCTCAATCCTCTCGGTTTGGTATCCAAGCATGCTTATGAGGAGAGTTATTGGGGGATCGGGCGCGTTCGTGAGCATAAAATGGCCACTTTCATCAGAGTATGTGCCCACACCCTTGCCCTCGACGACAACCGCGGCACCAGCAAGAGGGTTACCCGTCTCCGCGTCCGCGATCATGCCGTGGAGGGTTGTTGATAGCAGAAAAGCCAAAAGCATAGCTTTTATATTATATAGCTAATCAGTAGGTAATAGCAACACCCGTTTTTTCGGAACCCATTAGCTGATTTTGGGCCTAAGCCCTTCCGGAGTTCCATCTCCCGTATGCCTTGAAAACCTGACCTTCCCGCTGAACCCTGAAAGGGTGGCTATGAGCTTGTCCTCAGAAAATAAAAAAACCTGATTTTATACGGAACTCAGAGGCAAAGCCCCAAAGATCAGGGTTCTGGTGTCAAAGTTGGGCTTGAGCGAGCTCGGGCCTACACGATAACCCTCTTTTCTATCCTGACTCCGAGCTCAGCGAGCTCCCTTATCATATCTGAGACCGGAACGCACTCGGCAGGCAAGAGGACACCCCTTTTGGAGATCCTCCCGTCCGCGAGCATCCGCGCGGTAACGGAGACCGGGAAACCCGTCGTCTTCATCATGGATGTGAGGCCCTCTGAGGCATAATCTATCATCTCGTATTCAATCCGAACAGGCCTTGCATCCTTCTCGCCAATAGCCCAGCATCTCATCAGAGTTACATCGTCCTCTATGTGGGGGACGGTCATCTCAATTAGGGTCTCAAGAACCCTTCTCGGACTAACATCAACCCCATCAACCTTTATGGGGCCGTGACTCATCAGGCCGAGCTCAAGGATGGTTCTCATCTTTTCGCAGTGGCCAGGATAGCGGATCGTCTTGTAATCAAGCTCCCTTAGCTTGCCCTCAAACATATCCGGGAGGTTTGATGAGCCTCCGGAGGTATTAAACGCCTCAAGCCTTCCGAAAGGCTCGGGAAAAAATATCTCCTCAACATCCGTAAGGGGCTCGACTACTTGCTTTTTGCCGTTCCTTATGACCAGGCAGGGCTCAACATACTCGTTTATTAGGCCCTCAACCGAGAAAATGAGGCCGTAGTTCAGAGGGGGCCTTGGATTCTGAGGAAGCCCGCCAACCCTGAGGCGTATCTCGTGCACGGTATCAAGCTCCTCCGCGAACGACCCACCGAGAACATCAGCTAGTCCGGGCGCTAGCCCCATGTCCGGGACGATCGTTACGCCAGCCCTTGCGGCGTCATCCGAAAGGGCCTTTTGCGCATTTACTACGCTGTTGTTCCCGCCCATGTCAACCATGTGGGTTTTCGCGCGAATGCAGGCCCGGGTTACTTCAAGGTTAACCGAATAGCTGGCCGCAGAAACGCAGACATCGGTGCCTTCAAGAAAGGGATCCAGCTGGTTTGGATCCCGTGCGTCAAGCCGGGATGGGATTATCCTTTTATCACGGAAAACCCCTGCCAGCGCGTTTGCCCTTTCCGGATCAACATCACCCAGGCGAACGATCTCTGTGTCAGGGTGCCTAAGAAGGTCGCGGAGGACAGCCTTGGTCATTCTCCCCGCGCCCACGATAGCGTATTTCATGGCTGAAAATTATACGCTTTCCGTTAGCGGGGCTTCCAGCCCCACTAAGGGTCGTTTTAATCAATGGCCCCGGCCCTCCAGCATCAGGATGTATGTTATCCCGTCCTCAGTGCCGTAAAACCTGGGATTCAGCCTCATCTCCACGAAACCGAGGCCCTCGTAAAATCTCCTCGCCCTCTGGTTTGAAACCCTGACATCCAGGAGTATTGCCTTTCTGCGGGTCTCAATCGCCTCATCCAAACAGGCGCGCATGAGGGACTTCCCTATGCCCCTGCCCCTCTTGTCCTCCCGGACGGCGATGTTGGCAATATAAAGGTAATCAACCATGTCCCAGACAACGATGTAGCCGACGACCTCGCCATCATCAGCGACCCAGAACCGGGTCCCCGTTTTCACGAGCTCGGAAAGGAAGGCGTTTTTGCTCCAGGATGATTCGGGGAAAGAGGCCTTTTCTATCGCGAGGACAGGCTCAATATCCTCCGGCCTGGCTGGCCTAATTACCACCCTGAGAGTATAATGGCTGGGGGGCTGGGATTGCATCCTTAGAGCTACGGTTCCCTTGGTCCAAGGGCTTTTTGTTTAGGTTTTTGAATTCAGATTCACCCTAAGCCTATAATTTCCGTGTGTTCAACTTCAGGTGGCTTTGGCTAACCCTGGGCCTCGCGCTCTGCCTCAGGCTCATTCCTTGGAGTTTTGGCATACGGCACCCTGAGAGGTATCTCTGGGGAGGGGAAGGCACAGACACATATCAGTATCACTATATAGCGACCAATCTCGTTAAACACCACGCCTTCAGCACCTGGCCCATGGCCTCCTATGTGATCTGCCCAAACCCCCATAACTGTGGCGCAGAAACCTCTGTCTCGGATCCGGACCCCGACAGAACCCCTGGCTATCCCCTCTTTCTCGCGCTCTTTTACTGGCCTACGGGATGCTCCACTACGGCCGCAACCCTATTCCAGGTCATCCTTTCAACCCTCACGGTGGCCCTCGTATTCTGTATCGGGAAAAGGCTCTGGGGGCAAAAGGGTGGGCTTCTTGCCGCTCTGGCGCTCGCTTGTGAGCCTTCCTCCTTTCTCATGGCCTCTGGGGTCATGGCTGAGACCCTTTTCGCGTTCATCCTCGTGCTTTCCCTGCTTCTTCTTTTTGTTTGGTGGGATAAACCTCACCCTCTGTTTGCACTGCTACTTGGGGTTTCCTCTGCCTCAGCTACCCTGACCAAGCCCACATCGCTTTACCTTTTCCCTCTGCTATTTCTGGGCCTTTGCCTTTTTTATATCGTCCGGAGGGCCTGGAAAAGAACCCTCAGCGCGGGCCTTGCTCTGATAATTTACTTAGGGGGGATTGGCCTCTGGTATCTGAGAAACTATTTGGAGTTCCGTGTCCCAGAGCTTACCAGCATTCAGGGCTATACCCTGATGAGGTATCACTATGCGGCTGTTAGGGCCAGGATTGAAGGCAAGGATTTTCTGACCATGGATTCGGAAATAGTGAGGGAAATGGGGGCCATTCTCGCTGAGGCGGATTCAAACCCCATGCTCGCGGCAAGGCTCATGGCCGAGAGATCTACGGATTACATTCTTCAGCATCCGGTTGATTATTTTCTGGTGTATCTCAAAGGCCTGCCCCGTGGCCTTATGCCAGCGATAAACACCTCCTACATCCTTACCGGTAGGTGGGTACACTCGGATCTATACCTGAGGCTTGCCGGACAAGGCTTTTCCGCGTTCAGGGATGAGCTGGCTAGGCTCTGGCGTAGGGAAAAGGCCACGCTTCTACTCTGGATTCCCCAGGCGGCTATTCTGCTCGGAATATACCTGCTATTCGTTCTTGGGGCTTGGCGCGGGCGGAGGAACCCCATGGTTATTTTCCCGATGCTATACCTTGCCTACCTCGTTCTCCTTCCCGGGCCAGGGTCCATGGCCCGGTTCCGGGTCGCCTGGGCGCCTTTTGCGGCTTTGGTGGCCGGCGCGGCCGCGATCAGAAGGGGCGACTGCTAAGGTAAGGGCTCACTTGACCAGCTCCTTCTTGATCTTGTTTATGGTCTCAAGGTCCTCCATCCTGCCCAGGTCTTGGTAAATGAGAGCGGCATCATTCAGATGATCTAAGGCCTTCTCTACATCTCCCAGCTGTATGTAGGCTAGCCCGAGGTAGTGATGGGCAACCGCCCGATCAGCGGGCTCAGAAGAGGTATTCAGGAGATCGGTCAAAAGCCCCACCGCTTCCATGGGCCTATTTATTATCACATAGGACATTCCCACCAGGACCGCGGCCTCATTCCTGTGCTCGCTTTCCGGATAGGATCTTATGAACTTGTCAAGGAGGTCAGCGGAGAGGGAGTATTTCTTCTGGTTGAAGTAGATCTGCCCCGCATAGAACAAGGCGTCCGATGCCCTCCTGTGCTTTGGGAAAAGAAGCGCCATCTTGTGGAATAGGGCCGCGGATGTATCGTATTCAGAGTTGTTTTGCTTTGCAACTCCCTCCTCGTAGTGTTTCACGGCCCAGTAATAGTATGACTCAGCGAGCTCCTGTGAGTTTGGAAATTCCCTCTCAAACTCCGGAAGTATGCTTTCATCCTCAAGCGCGATGGCGTAGTATGTCTGCGCCAGGCGCTCCCTCACATCAGGCACGAGCCGGTTGTTGGGGAACCGGGCCAGAAACTCCTTGAACTTCATCAGGGCGCTCCTGAAATCCTTCAGGGAGAAATACATCTCGGCGAGCATGTATATTGCCCTGTCGTTCTTCGGATAATCCGGGAACTGCTTCACGAGCCACTCAAGTATGGCTGTAGCGTGCTCGTTGTCGCCGCCGGCCGCGTATGACTGACCGAGCCTGAAAGCCGCGTCCGCGGCCTGCGGAAGGTTGCCGTAATCCTCTATGACCTGACGCCATGAGCGCTCTGACCCCGCATAATCCCTCATCACCTCACCCATAGTCCCTTTCTGATAGAGTATCTCAGCGGCAAGATACGGATTTCTGGGCAAAGGCACGCTTATCTCGTTGAGCCTTTTGTAGGCATCCTGATATTTTCCCATATTGAAGACCGCTATTGCTGTGCCCAGCTCAGCGCATCTCGCGAGATCGGACCCCTCAGGCGCGCTCAGGAGAACTATCTCTAACTGCGCCTTGGCGTCCTGGGGCCTGGCCTCGTGAAGGTTGCACCAGCCAGCACCGAGCCTTGAGTAAAGAACCACAAGGGAATCCGAATTGTGGGTTATGTTCTCCAGGAAGTAGCGTTCCGCGACCTCATAGTCCCCCTTGAAATAGCTGCACATTCCGGTGGCCCAGATCGTCCAACCGTTCCAGAAACCCCTCTCAACATCCTCTTCTCCTTCCTTCACATACACAGAGCCAACTGCTTGGCCCTCCGCGAACCTGCCCCAGTATAGGTATGAGAGGACAGCCAAGGCCCTCGCCTCCCGGCCCAGAGGGAATCCTCGGTTTTTGTTTACGAAGTCCTTCAGATCCCCTGCTGAGAGCCAGTATCTCCCGAAGGAGTAATCCGCTACAGCGGCAAGAAACTCGCCGGATTTGGCGTACTCCCCCTTGACCTTAACCCCCTGGGCAACCCTAAGCGCGCCGGCCGTGTCAAGCGCGCTTACCCTTGATGAGAGGGATGAAGCGGCTGAGATCACATCCTCCGGTGCGCCTTGTTGAGCGAGGGAAAGGTTTATTGCCTCTATGGCGTTGAAAGGAGGGTCCAAAAGGGGCATCCGCATGTCCTTTATCCTGTATTCGCCAATAGCCGTGACCTCCTCTTCCATTTCGGTTCCGGCGCCGAACATCGTGTCTTTTTTTGAGGTATCAGGCTGTTGGCTGAGTATACCCAGGCAAAAGATCTCCCATAGCATAGCTATAAGGTTAAGGCAAAAGAGGCCGCGAATTCAACTTGCATCCCTGCGGGGTTATGGTCTATAATTTTCCTCCTGGGTTCAAGGGAACCGGGTGAGAATCCCGGGCTGTCCCCGCAGCCGTGACTGGCAGATAGGGGCCCTCAGAATGCCACTGGGAGTTGTAGGTGAGAGCCGCTCTCCTGGGAAGGCGAGGGCCTCTGAGCCGGAAGCCGGAAAACCTTGCCCGAAAACCAACGAGTTGGAGCCTCCGGGGAAAGGGGCAAATGCATAACTCTCTGGCCTTCCCGTATGGCTCCCCATAAGAGGTTATGGGGATGTTTTTGATAGCTTGTGCGATCGCAGGAGCCTCGCCTGATGAGGATTCCTTGCCCGTTTATCAGGTTCAGGAGGTGATCGCAACCGCCTCCTTGCCTGGCATAAGGGCTGAGTCCTTGATGGTTGGGACAGAACCCTCCGCTACCCTCAGGCAATTTGGGCTCTACGATTATGGGGGCATGATGACCCCTGGGCTCTCCGGCCTCCCATCCAGGCACACGAGGGTCCTCCTCGCTGGGGTTCCCGTGAATTCTCCCGCAAGCGGCACCGTTGACCTTTCCCTCTTGCCAATGCCATTAATGGGCCGCGGCATCCTGATGCTTTCCGGGTCCCCGGAGATCAGGCTATGGTTGCCTGATACCTCCGAGGCCCGGCTTTTCGCTGGGAGTTTTGGTCTTTTCGGGGGGGCCGGATTCTTACGGATGGGGCCGGCCCTCTGGGGACTATCATACAGGAGAGCCGATAACTGCTATCCCTACGCGGATGAGTTCGGAAGAGAGGCAAGGAGAAGGAACTCTGATGAGAAGCAGATCGGGGCTACAGGGGCATTCCTATCGGGAAACCTCTCAGCCAGCCTATTAGCTAGCGCGACAGAGAGGGGATCGCCTGGCCCCATAGGCTCCCCAACCCCATCCGCGCGGCTCTCCGACACAATAGCGCTCATCTCCTTGAGCTACGGGGAACTGTGTGTTTTCGGTCTGAGGGACGCGATCGCGTATTCGGATGAGGTCAGGGTTTCCAGGACCACAGCCGCGAACATAGGCATGAGATTTTCCAAATTGGGTTTGAGCATTGAGCTGGCGAGGCCGAGCGCGCTTGGCGTTGTGACCTATTCCGCGAGGCCAAAGGTCGCGCTCATCCGAGAAAGGTGGTTCTGCCAGCTCGGCGGAGTGCTCTGGAAGGGCCCCGAAACCCTGAACGCCTTTCCGGTTGGAGAGGCTGGCTTGAGGATCTCTTGGTTCAGGGCCGCGGGTTTCTGCGATGCAGTCGCCCCTGCCATAAACGACCTTGCCTGGCCAGATGATGGGTTCGCGAAGGGCAATCCTCTCCTCAGGCCCGAAAAGATGTGGGGCGGAGAGCTCGGCCTTGAGTCCGACAACCTCAGAGCTTGGGCCTCTCTCAAGCTCGTTGATGATTACATAGCCTGGGTTCCGGGGGATAGGTGGAGCCCAGTGAATCTGGATCGGGTTATGGCTCCGGAGGCGGGGTTCTCCGCGAGGGAGGCCTTCTTTGAGGCTACGGTTTCCTGGAATCCTGTTCGTTGGAGCGCGAGGCGCCTCGCGCATGTTCCGGACTGGAAGGCACACGCGAGGCTCTCCTGGAGAAATTTATGGCTTTGCCTGAATTACCTTGGCCCAAGGGTGACCACCCCGGGAGGCGTTAGGGAGCTGCAGGGTTTCCTCTTGGCGGATGCCGGAGCCTCTTTGACTAGAGAGCGCTTCGGTATCTCCCTATCGTTTCTAAACCTCTCGGATCAGACCCCACAGCAAATAGCCGGGTATCCCATACCGGGCAGAAGGTTCGTCTTGGAAATAACCTGGAGGTAAAGATGAGAAGGATTAAATATATGAGCGCGGTCCTCTTGGCACTCTCTTGCCACAGGGAGCCAGAGGCCCAACCCCAATACTCGGTATATATCGTGGAGGACATGGCAGAGGCAATAGCCGTGTATCTGCCAAACGAGGACAGCCTCGTTGATCCGGTCCCAGCTGGCGCTACCCCAAACATCCTCTTCTCCGACGGGACTTACCTCTATCTCGTGAACTCAGGGTTCTCAGGCACCCCGTCCGTGATGATCTACCGGCCAACCGTTCCGCCTGAGCTCGTGGCAACCATACCCATGCCACCGGGATCCAACCCATACGGTGGTGCGATGCTTGATGGAAAGATATACATATCCGGATTCGCGTCCGACATGCTCTATATCCTGGAGAACAACTCCCTCGTTGATTCGGTAAGGGTTGGGAAGGCCCCCGAGGGCGTTCTCGCTTTTGGCGGAAGGATATATGTGGTTTGCACGGGCTACGATCTCGGAAGCTATACCTACGGCCCTGGAGCGCTATACGAGTATGATCCCGCAACCGGAGCCGTGGATTCGGTTGCTCTTGATGTGAATCCCCAGTTCTGCGCGGTTGATGGTCAGGGGCGGCTCCATGTCCTCATTACGGGGGATTACCCTGATTACGGGGGAAGTGTCTGGGGAAAGGTTGTGGTTATTGATCCGGGAAACCTGAACCCCATTGATTCGGTCCTTTTCACTGGGCACAGTCCTGGCGCTATAACCATTCTTGGGGATTGGGGATATGTTATTGGTTATGACGGAACCCTGTTGGCCTACGGCATACCGAGCATGACCCTCCTGGACAGTCTCCCCATGGGCCCAGGGATGATGGGGCTTGCCGGAGAGCCGAATGGGCTTTGGCTCACCCGTTGGTCCAACGCGGACGAGAACTGGCTTTATCTGGTTCAGGGGCTTTCGGTCTCCGAGAGCGTTGAGCTCGGCCAGGGGGTTGGAGCGAGGGCACTCCTCCCATGGATTGAGGGTGCATCATCCTGTTTTGTGCCCTCGGCCGCGCCGCATCTCAGGCGATAGAGCCTTATCTCCTGAACGGGAACCGGGGAGCCCGATGCTCCGGATATCATGTATCCCCTAAAAGGAATGACCTTAACTGGCTCCGGTTCGGAGACCCTCTCCCACAACCAGCCGGATGTGTCTGAGTCATAGAATATCGCGAGCTCGGGCGAGATGGAGTCCACCAGAGCGAGAAACTCCTCGCGGTTTGTGAACCTTCCGAAAAAAGGGACAGCGAGCTTCCTGTCATATAGAACATACCAGAGGTTCGCTGGGCCTATCACGACAGCATCCTGGGGGATATTTTCCCTGAGGGCCGTGAGGCGGGAGGGCGGGTCTGATGCCAGAAGAGCGACCACACAGAGGATGGTCTTTCCGAGCCCAGCCAGGGCGATAGCGCTTGTTATCAGCGCGGAATGGGCGGTTCTGAGGTGTTTCAATGCGAGACTACCCAAGAGAACAGCTGGCGGCAGCAGGTAGACGAGATAATAGTCAGGGGTCCTTGAGATGCCTAGGCCTGAAAGGATTATCCCGAACACGAGAAAGAGCCAGGCAAAATTGTCTTCCTTTTGAAGCCTGAACCTTCTGACAGGGATGGAAATAAGCCCTACCGCGAACATGAGGGTTATGATAGGGTCCCTGAATCCCAAGATGTGAGGCCAGTAGGTCTTTTTAAGGATCGCCTTCAAGAGAAATATCGGGTTTGCGCTCCTCAGGACCGGGACATAGTAGCTCTCTGATACCTCTGGTATGAGGAGCCAGGGCCCGCTGATCAAAGCGGTGATGCCGAGCCAGGCCAGGAAGCTGAGAAGAAGAAGCCCTGAAGCCCAGAGCTTCTTTCTCCACAACCCTGGCAGAACAAGCCAAGCCAAGAAGGCGCTCCCTGCCCAAAACCCAACTATCGGCGAGATGAAGGCTGAGGCTCCGCAGAGTAGCGCCAGGATAACCCAGGAATCCGAAAGCGCGGAGAGGATACAGGTTAAGATGAGCATTAATCCCAGGGCCTCTGGCCTCGCGGTGTGAGAGGCAAGAAGGAGCGAGGGCGAGAGGGCCACCGGGATCCAGGCCATGTTGTCCCTGAGCCGGTAGCCCAAGATGAGAATCGCAGATGTAGCGGAGATAAGCGAAAGGAGCCTTGCCTGAAAAAGACCTGGCCCTAGAGCTCTGAAAAATGCGGCCAGGACCCCGTAATAGATGGTCTCGGCTGGAACGCCGAGCCCTTTCTCAAACGAGGTGAAAGGGAATATGGTATTGGCAAGCCTGAGACTTCTCGCGAATCTCCAAGCGACATCCGAAAACCAGGCCTCATCACCAAAGGCAAGGATATTGGGCCAGGTCTGGAGGACTAGCAGGTTTGCAATTGCCCAAAGAGCAACGAATATGGGGAGAAACCAAAACAGAAAGGCTTTTGATCTCATGGATACTGGGCTATATTATCTCCCTCAGTGGAATCTGGATTCAAGCGCGCCTTGAACCAGCAGGAGCCGGTGGTTTATAATTGCCGGCACAAAGGAGGCATGCAAGAAATGATGATGCCCTTGTTTATCTTTTCTGTTCTGCCCTTCTGGGAGGAAGGCACGGATGTCACCCGCTTCTACTTGTCAGGCTGGGGAAACGGAGCATACTGGGGCAGGCAGATAGTATATAGCAGCCGGGACGAGTTCCACGGAGGCTCCTGGAACCGCTGGAACGCAATGGGTCTTACCTGGGGCGCTCTGGGAGGGTTCAGGAGAAACGAATGGGGGGCGGAGATACTCTACGAACAGATACCCCTTAAGAACTGGGAGACAAAGGACGATGTGGTCTACGATCCTTCAACCAGGACAGCATTCTACATAATGATAAAGAGGTTCATGAACCCCCAGACCCATACCTATCTCGGATTTGATATAAGATATGAGAAATTCAACAGCACCAAGGTCGCCCTGCTTTACGACTACCTTAATGTAGATAACTCTGTGGGCGGGAATTCCTTTGGGCTTGAGGGCAAGTTGTTCCTGGAGAACGACAGGTTCAACAGGCCAAACAGAGGGATCTTGCCCTGGATAGGCGGTTACATAGGCTTCTATTCCTGTTCCTACGAGGACGACAACAAGATAGCCTCGGACGCTCTCATCCCCGAGGTGGAGCTGAACCTCGGCCTCAAGCTGAAACCCTGGTCCTGGCTGGATTTTTGGGGCATGACTGACATCAACCTGAACGAGGCCCAGTTTGACATAGACGAGGATCTGGGCCTCGGCTATGACTATGTGAGATACACGAACACCATAGCCACAGTGAGGGTTGGAATGACCCTCACATATACGCGGGGATACAGCCTGGAGTAAGTCATGCTTTTTCTCCTTTTGGCGGGCACGGACACCCTTCTTGGCCTTCACGGTGATATAGCCTTTCTCGCCCCCTCCCCAGCGAGCCAGGCCCTCGCGGCAGTAACCCAGGATGGTGTTCTCTACATTTTGTCCGAGGACAATGGGGTTCAGGGGGTTACTGACAGCGTCGTTGCGTGGGGGGTCTCCTGGTCTCCGGATGGATCCCGGCTGGCCTTCATAAGGGCTGGAAGGATCGCAGTCGCATCCGGAACAAAGCTGAGCTGGCAGAGCCAGCGCTTCGCTCGTCCGGGCTACCCCGCTTGGCTAAAGGATGAGCTCGTGTATACAGGAGACGGGTTTCTCTTCGTTGGGGACAAAAGGTTTCCTGGTTTTTCCCTCGTGGCAACCGTTTCCCCGAATCCTCTGACCGGCAGGGTTGCCTACACGGACATAGAGGGCAGGTTCCTCCTTGAGTTCGATCCGGCCACAGGGGAGACCGATACGCTTTTCTCGGACCCGGAACGCCTAGCGCTCTTTGGCCCCATCTGGTCTCCGGACGGAACAAGGCTCCTAGTATCCAGGGCTGGACCGGGTTTCTGGCTCTGGGACTTTGAGTCCGGGGTCCAAAGACTCATTTCCCCGGGTGAGGCGCCCTCTTGGTCCCCTGACGGCAAGAGGGTTGTCTATCAGGTCTCTCGCGACGATGGCCATGTAATCCTCTCATCGGAGATCTATATCCTTGATGTATTTTCTGGCACATCAGACAAGCTCCCCGGAAGACAAGACAGGCTCAGCCCCAAGTTTGGAAAGGAGGGGATCTATTACCTGAGCATAGGCGGCGAGGCTGGGGTCTTCAGGATGGATTGAGATGGATGAGTTTTTCAGGTGGTTCTTCAATGAGCGACGGGATCTCCTTCTCAGGATGGCCGAGGGCCGCCTAACCCGGAAGGATACCCTTGTGGGTTTCATGAGGCACACGCCCGCTGTTGTCTCATCGGGGCCAGGGGGCCTGAACGCCTCAATAAAGGGCGTTGGGGTTGTCCACAGGGAGGAGTTTCTTCCCGACACCCTTCAAAAGATAGAGGCATACTTGAAGGAGCACCCGAGACCAGCGCCCAGAACATCTACGGGGTTCCTCCTTGATGAGATATATGTTCCGGAAAAGGTTGATCCAACAAGAATATCCACGATTGAGCTCGCGAGGCGCCACACATACCAGAACCTGAAAGACGGCGGGGCGGCAACCCTGCTCTTCTACGAGCCCCCTTCGGTAACATACGAGCTCAGATGCACTGCGAGATGCTTCCATGAGGGCCTCCTGTTCAGGTTCGTGAACGGGCTTCACGATGTCTTTCACGGCAGGAGAGATGATTGGAGTCATACCCCTGTTTACATTTTCACAATAGCCGAGATATATGACAACCACCCTAAGAAGATGGGGGAGAGGATTTATCCGTGAGATTGGGTCTTCTCACCTGTTCAGCTGCAGGCATAACCAGCCTCAGCCATGAGCCTAAGGCCGGCCTCGTCCCTATTTTACCTTAACGATCCGCGTCAACAGGGTTGGCTTCTGGTCCAGAACCGCCCTTAGAAGGTAGACTCCGCAGGGTATTCCGCTTAGATCTAGGCTCATCTCCGGGCCATCGCTATCCGATTCCGAAAGAACCTTCTTGCCCGTCGGGTCATAGAGATAAACATCAAGCCTTCCTGTAGGCGGCCTTGAGAGCGTTAGGGAGTTGCGAACCGGGTTGGGAGAGACGAGTCTCAGCGGGCTGGGCTGAACAGCTGCATCACGAATCCCTGAGATAAAACTCAGAACCCTTGACTCGTATGTCTTATCCGGGATGGGATTACCCAGGACATACGCAGTAGCGACCGTTACGGTTGTGTCCTTCACCACGCTGTTTCCAGGGGACCACCACATATAGAGAACCCGCTCAAACGGCACGGAATCCAGAAGGGGATTGGATGGCTCCGTTATGCAACCCTTGGTGTGCTTCTTTAGCCTCCATGTGAAGAATGTGCCTGCTGGGACGCTTACCACCTCAGAATCCTCAACCGTCATGATCTCGCTCCTTATCACCATTAGGTCAAGGCCAGAGTATCCATCAAAGTTATCCCTATAGGTTCCCTCTATCCCAGTTGACCAGTTATCCCCCTTGGTAAAGGGCGTCCTGAAATAGAACACATCCCTTGATATGGTGTCAGAAACCCTTCCTCGTGCCATGAGCCAGGGCGCGTCGTTCCAGACCGAGTCCGTAAAAGCGGTGTCTATATCAACGCCGGCCGTAGTGTGCCTCACATTTAATATCCTGAATGCCTCGTGCCCGTTATAGACGAAGGTCTCCGTTACCCTCATGCTGTCCAGGAACCTAGCGGTGTCCGTTCCTCCGGTATAGCTCTCGTGGCGCCATCGGCCATTGTATGTTCCCATCTTGCCAACGGTTATCCCAAGATACTCGCTCGGGGATTGGACCAAGCAGATCCAGATCATCGCAAACATAGCAATCCTCCTACATTTGGTCGGATACTATGAGGCGATCCGGTCCCGGATTTCAACTACGGAACCATTGCCTTTCCTACAACGCCGTATCCCTCAGCAATCACGAACCAGATCCCCCTTCCTGATGGGATGAACCCCATCCCTTCCTCTGAGAGACTGATGTTGTCAGAGTAGGCGGTTCTGCCTATCACATCGTAGAGGTTCACTCTTACCGTGGCGCCCGGAGCCCCCAAAAGCCTTATGCCTCCCGGAACCACCCCGGCTATTACGGGCTTCTGGTTCTTCTCTGCCGGGCTTTCGTTGGTGCCGGACTCGGTAGTTGTGACGCTTATGACTGACATGACCGGAGCTATGCAATCACAACCGCTTGGACAAGCCCTCTCAACATACCAGGTAGCAGAGTTGTCGCCGCCGGACATCCAGGCCGATACATCACCTTCCCAGTGGCCCCAATGGTTCCCGGGATTGGTTCCGTCAAAGTAAGCCACGAAGTTGCCGTTGAAGTTAGCGAAGTTCTTCATCCCATCCTGAGGATCGTTTATGGTAAGAGCGGCCTTCGCGTCGCCTATTGGGTTTGTGGCCTGGAATCCGGATTGAACCCAAAAGGTATCGGAAGGGCCACAACCCTCAAGGTCTATGTAGCCTGTCCATATGGAGACGACCCTCATAACAGTTGGGGTGGGGTCAGTATAGACCACGACAAGGGTGAATCCATCCACCCCAGGGATATGATCGCCCAGGGAGTTGAATCCGTTTATTACATATGAGCCGTTTCCAGTCACATAACCCGTCACATCGCAGGCATAGAGGGAAGCGTAGGCTGTGTTCCAGCAATCCGAGCAGTCATAGCCTATAACAGCCCCAGTTATCGGATTCCCGGCGAAGTTTATGTTCGCGAACTCGTCCAGAGCGTTGGTTTGGCCTGCCCAAAAGAGATACGCCGCGGCAACATGGGCTCCAGCGGGAATCGTGCTCAGGTTCATGGTCACGCTCCCGCCGCTCATATAGGCGGTTGCGGCCGTAGATGTGAAGTTGCCCTTTAGCACATGCTTTGCATACTGGGTGAAGTCTGTCGCGTAGACCCCCGCATCAGGACCCTCGCCCGCCGAAAGATCCGGACCCATATTCGTGCCTCCAAATGGCACGCTGAGGAAAAACCACATCATCATAATACACCTCCTATAGGCTTGGACATATTATAGTAGTCTTGTGTCAAAGGATACAAGTTGTTTCTCGGTCTTACCCTCTCCTATAATTATGAACTCTAAGAGAAGGAGTTCTGGAGATGAACTTTGAATTCACAGAGACCCAGAGGATGGCCCAGGAGGCCGCGAGGGATTTCGCGGAGCGCCACCTTAGACCCATAGCAAGCAAGATAGACAAGGAGCACATGTTCCCAGCAGAGGCGGTAAAACTCCTCGGGGAGCTCGGTTTTATGGGGGTAGCGATACCCGAGGAATACGGCGGCGCTGGCATGGACTATGTGAGCTATGTGCTGATCATGGAGGAGATAAGCCGTGTCTGTGCCTCAACCGGGATAATCGTCTCGGTCAACAACTCCCTCGCTTGTCATCCCATATACACATTTGGGACCGAGGAGCAGAAGAGGAAGTATCTTGTTCCGCTTGCCTCCGGCAAGAAGCTTGGCGCTTTGTCCATGACAGAGCCTGGCGCTGGTTCCGATCCGGCCTCAGCCCAGACAATTTTCCAGGACAAGGGAGACAGGTGGCTCGTCAACGGCAGGAAGATATTCGTCACAAACGGCAAGGAGGCGGACTATGTTGTTCTTTTGGGAACAATTGACAGGAGCCTGGGAGCGAAGGGCCTAACAACCCTCATAGTTGAGAAAGGGACCCCTGGATTTGAGGTCGGCAAGCTTGAGGACAAGCTTGGGATAAGAGGGTCTTCAACCGCTGAGTTCATATTTGAGAACTGTGAGATACCAAAGGAAAACACCCTCGGCAATCCGGGCGAGGGATTCAAGGTATGCATGTCAACCCTTGACGCTGGCAGGATAGGGGTTGCTGGCCAGGCACTCGGTATAGCCAGGGCCTCCATAGAAGAGGCAATAGCCCACGCAAAGGAGCGTGTCCAGTTCGGGAAGCCCATAGCCGAATTTGAGGCTATCCAGTGGATGATTGCTGACATGACGGTAGCATATGAGGCCGCCAGATTGCTCACCCTCCGAGCCGCTTGGTTGAAGGACAAAGGGGAGCGCTACACCCGTGAGGCCGCAATGGCAAAGCTCAAGGCCTCCGAGGCCGCCTCCTTCTGCGCGACGAAGTGCCTCCAGATACACGGTGGATACGGCTACACGACGGATTATCCAGCAGAACGCCATCTCAGGGACGCGAGGATAACCGAGATATACGAGGGGACATCCGAGATAATGCGCATGATAATCGCTGGGTGGATGTTGAGGTAGGTTCAATCCTTTTCGCGACGGCTAAAAAGGTATTGAAACCGGCTAACCCCCTGGTTTCATCGCTATCAGGTTTCTGAGCCTTCTGGCTCTCGCTTTTATCTCCCTTACCTTTGAATTCAGGAACAGATTTGGCAGGATCACATTGCCGAAAATGAGGCTGAGCAGGAGAACGAGGCCAGCCACCACTACCCCTGCCATAATTGCAATAACTATTGTAATTAAGACTATCAGCGGCCAAATGAGGACCTCCACGCAATCTTTCGGCCCCTCCCCAATTGCGTCCTCGTAGATGTCCTTGCCCACCAGATAGCCCAGGAATCCACCAAGGCCTACGCCCAAACATGTGGAACCCAAGCATGTCAGAGGGGTCATCTTGCTAGCAGACATCTCAAGCCGAGCGTTTGTCATCTGGCTCGGATTGATCTCTGTTTCGGTGCCATGGCTGAGAACCTTCACGGCAGAGCCCTCTGCGCCGAGAAATTTCCCCTTTTCGGTCTTGGCGGTCGCTATGTCCTGATAAACAAGCCTCGCGCCCGAGGCCTCTTTGGCTATTTCGGGATCGGTCAGAACCGCTGGGTTGGGAACCTCCACTACTTCCTTGTGATAGAACAGCCCGCAACCTGTCCCCGCTATTGCCAGGGATGATATAATAGCAAACCTTTTCATGGCGGGGATAGTATAGGGTTTTGCCCCAGTCAGGGTCAAACTCCTTGCAGAAGAGCTCCTCTTTAGCTTAGAATATCGCCATGACCGGATTGTTTTTAGCCTTTCTCTCGCAGGTTTTTCCCCATTCCTACGATGTGGGATTTTACGGGATCTATTTGACATTGGACCCCGTTCCGGACACCATCTTCGGTATGGGCGAAATAAAAGGCCGCGCTATTTCAGCCCTTGATTCTGTGGACTTTCACCTCGGCTCAGCGCTAAACATAGACAGCATCAGGCTCAACGGCTTGTTGGCTGATTTTACCAGGAGGGATGATACCGTCTGGGTCCGAGGCCCTGTTCCGCAGGATTTTACCCTTGAGGTATTTTACCACGGCCATCCAACCGCTGGGCTTTATTTCAACTATTGGGGCGCCTTCTCGGCCTGTCTCTCCCCTGATGGCGTCAAGGACGCTCACCAGTGGTATCCCTGTTACGACCACAACGGAGACAAGGCGGATAGCGCTCGTTTCGCATACACGGTCCCGAAGGGATTTGATCTGGCCGCGAATGGGACCCTTGATTCGGTGGATGATCAAGGGGACTGGAAGACCTTCTACTGGTCAGTCCATTACCCCATTGCCAATTACCTCGTTGCTGTTTCAGCCTCGGATAAGTATGCCAAGTTCACGGACTCCTGGCAAGGCATGCCGCTGTGGTATTACCCGTTTAACCTGTTTGAGGACAAGATGCGAGCGGATGTTCAGAGTGTTCCTGACATGCTGGACTACTTCTCCTCGGTTTTCGGGGATTACCCTTTCAGGAGCGAGAAGTTCGGATACGCGCAGAGCAACCTCTGGGGAGGGGGGTTCGCGCTTGAGCACCAGACCATGGTTGCTTTGGGATCATACTGGATCACCGGAGATGGCCGGCATATCCTGACATACGCGCACGAGCTCAGCCACCAGTGGTGGGGGGATTGGGTAACCTGCCAGGACTGGCCGCATGTATGGTTGAACGAGGGTTTTGCCTCATACTGCGAGGCCCTTTACGCTGAGCACATTGGGGGGGTTCCGAAGCGCGACAGCGTCATGAGGTCCTTCAAGAACCTTTATTTCTCCGAGGACGCGCAGGCCAGATTCCCGATTTACGATCCCCCCGCCGAATACATGTGGGGCTACACGGTCTACAAGAAGGGCGCGTGGGTGCTTCACATGCTCAGATGGGTCATGGGGGATCAGGGGTTCTTCACCACCCTGAAGAACTACCGGAACGCCTACGGCGGCGGCACAGCAACCATTCCGGACTTCCAGGCTGAGGCCGAGGCTGTTTATGGCTCATCCTTGGACTGGTTCTTTCGGGAGTGGATCTACGAAGCAGGCTATCCTGAGTTTTATTACAACTGGTTCGCTCGTGATCTAGGGGGCAAATACGAGGTGAACCTATATCTCAATCAGGTTCAGCAAAACGCGCCCGTTTTCATCATGCCAGTTGAGATAATGATGGTTCACGCGCCGGATACATTCCGGGATACGGTCTGGGTCAACGAGCGGGCCGAGCGCTTCAGCTGGCTCGTGCAGTTCCGGCCAGAGACCCTTTTGGTTGACCCAGGGGAGTGGGTCCTCAAGAAGATACGCTACACGGAGCTTGCCGAGAGCCCTCCGGAAGAGGGCTTGCTATCTCTGAGGGTTACCCTCAACCCGGTCCGCGGGGACCTTCCAGTTTCATACTCAATTCCGGAAGATGGTGAGATTACCCTGAGGATATATGATGTCTCAGGGAGGCTGATTTACGATGTCCTTTCGGGTTATGCCAGCGCTGGCAGGCATGAGCTCAGGGTTCCGGTTTCCAGCCTGAGCCAGGGGGTCTATTTCCTGAGGATGTGCTCACGGTGGGGTTGCCTTACCAGGAAGTTCACGGTTTACTAGACCCACGGGCTATCCTCCTTTTGAGGCCCTCGTAATAACCCCTGTATTCCTCAATATAGGGATCATAGGGAAATTCTGGCAAGAGTTCCCCCTTTGCCAGCTCCCCGGCCAGAAAGAGGAGCTCTTTGGTCTTCTGGGGATCACCAGCCCCCTCGGCCTTTCGGATGAGGTCCTCAATCTCTTCAAGATCAGTCCAGACATCCTCAAGCTGATAGAAATCCCCCCTCTTGACCAGGAATGAGCCGCTGAGATTCTTTCTCAGGATGCTCATCACGCGATAAAGCAGGCTTCTTGTTTCTGAAGTATACGGTTTTTTAGGCCACAGAAGGTAAAACAGGTGATCCTGGGGGATCCTGTGCCTCGGGGAGAGCAGAAGGTATATGAACGCCATCATGGCTTGCTTGCTCCCCCATCTGGTTACGGAGAGCTCTGAACCGTTCACCTCCACTCTCAGGTCGCCTATGAGCCAAGCCCTAATTCCCCTTTTGGTATTCCTCTGTTCTCCTCTAAGAAAAGCCTCTGCCCTGGTCATGAAATCCCCTATTATTGGGTCTTTTTTCAACCCAGGATAAAGCGGGAGCATGGGCCCCAGGAACCTCATGGCATCCATGAAGACCGGATGATTCACTTTCCAGGCCAGGTAGCTAGCCAGAAGCCCGGCCATGACCGACTCTATGTTCTGATATACCCTGTAATAGCCTTTGGCGGCCTCAAATAGCCGGAGCGCGGCCTCGCCTTCATCCTCGGTTAGCAGTGCTTCAATCTCTTTCCCCGCGGCCTGTTCCCCCCAGCCTCCTTTGTTGGCCGTTCTCAGACATCTTTTTATTAGGGCACCAGGAGGAGGTTTGATGTTGGCGAGACGGGTTATCTGGAGCGCTTTCGCACAAGGAAATGCGGCATAAGCCGATCCCAAAGAGAGGTAACCCTCTGCTGATTCCTCATAAAGCTCAACAGCTTCATTAAGGTTCCCTTCCAGCCTAGATATGATGCCCCTGATCTCAAGGATACTAATCCTCATGTATTCCCCCACCCTATCAGACCTCACCAACAAATCCAGGAGCCTTTTTGCCTTCCCTATCTCACCTTGCACCACGAGGATCATGGCCATTATGAACTTGATGTGCCGATGATCAAACAAGGGGTCGGATGGGTCTAGCCCAGCGAGGTCCTTATAGAGGGAATCGTATTCCTGTTTCATGAACCTGTTGTAAAGGAGCTCCACCCTCGCGTGTTCTACCGCTGGGCTGTCCCCAATCTTCTCAGCGAGCTCCTTTGCCCTGGCAAAGTAACTGTCTGAGAGGCCTATTTCCCCGATCATCTTTTGCGCCACCCCCATCCTCATGTAGAATCTTACCGCTAGTTCTGGTTTCCCCGAGAAGGTTGAGAACATCCTCTTGGCCTTCCTGAGAACTATTGCCGGATTGTGGCTAAGAAGGGCATGGTGGATCTCCAAAAGGGATGCTACCGGAGGGTTCTCTTCCCTCATCTGCCGCAAGAATTCCTGGAATTCCGCTATTCTGTTGGCGTTGAAGAGTTCAAGTCCGCGTTCAAAAAGCTCAACATCCCTCACCCGAATATTTTATTGCCCATGAAAAACCATGGTCAACCACCCATATTTTCCCCTTGTTTCACCTTGGTTTGGTGTGGTTTTTGGAGATCTTTTGGAGATTTTTCTCTAAGATAAAGGCCGTGAACGAAAGGAGGTTTAGATCATGTTTAGCTTTGTCATATGCATAGGTGCTGTTTACGGTTCATGGCCCATGTGGGGAGGCGAGCCAGCTCACCAGGCTCTCCAGACCATGAAGGGCGCGATGAGCACGGCTCCCAATGTGAAATGGCAGTTCACCACAGGGGACACAGTGAAATGGCAGTTCTCAGCGGTCGCTGATTGCGATGGGAACGGACTCCCAGAGGTTATAGTGGGATCCATGGATTGTCACATCTATTGCATAAACGGAATTACCGGGGCTCAGAAGTGGAGCTATTCCACGAGGAGCAAGATAAGGAGCTCTCCTGCCGTCGGGGATGTGGACGGAGATGGCGCGATAGAGGTTGTCTTTGGGAATGATGGGGACACGGTATTCTGTCTGAACGGCGCTACTGGGGCCAGAGAATGGTTCAATTATCTGGGCCCGAGCGAGGGGATAATATGGTCTGGGCCAGCGATTGCCGATGTGGATGGTGACGGCCAAAAGGAGATTGTTTTTACCAGCATGACAACATGCTCAGGCTGTCCCAAGTGCTTCGCGCTGAATGGTGCTACGGGCGCGGTAGAATGGGAATTCGTGATCATATATCAGTCCCGCTCGTCTCCGGCTGTTGGAGATGTGGACGGCGATGGGAAGATGGAAGTGGTCTGGGGCGCAAACGACTACAAGGTCTATTGCCTAAGGGGAACGGACGGGACGAAAAAATGGGAGTATCTCACGAGCAGCTCGCCCTCCTCGTGGGTGGAGTCATCCCCTGTGATCTTCAATGTTGACGGCGGAACTGACATAGAGGTGATAGTGGGTTCTGATTGCGATTCAATATTCTGTCTGAGGGGAACTGACGGAACAAAGAAGTGGAGCCAGAAGCTATCCGGGGATGTTCAATCGTCTCCCGCAGTCGGCGATTGCGACGGGGACGGTGCTATGGAGGTTTGCGTGGGGAGCCTGAACGGATATGTGTATTGCCTGAACGGCGCGACGGGGGCAATAAAGTGGAGCAACTACCTCTCACCAATGCTCGCGTCTGTATCAACCCCTGTCTCCCTCGCAGACATAGATAAGGATGGGAAGCTTGAGGTTCTGGCTGGAACGAGGGTTTCAGGCGCGCCTGAGGATACCCTCTTCTGCTTGAACGGCGAAAACGGCTCTGTTCTCTGGAAAAAGGCCCTTGGGCCGAATGTGCAATCCCCTATTCCAGCGGACATAGACAACGATGGGTGTATTGAAATAATCGTCGGTTGCGGGGATTCCAAGGTATACGCGCTTGATGATGTGGGAGGCTCATCAAACTGCGGGGTCGTTACAGCTGAGGAGGGCTCGCCCGAGGATGTTCTCTTCATTCCAATGGGCCCCGCCATCCATCTTCACTTGCCATCATCCGGTCAGGTCTCCTTGAAGCTCTACGACTCCTCAGGCAGGCTGACTCAGATACTCTGGGATGGAGAGATGGCATCCGGGGACCATGTGTTTCTTCCCGAAATCAGTTCCCGCGGAGTCTATCTAGCGGTAATGAAGGCAGAAGGAAACATAAGGACGATAAAGATAATCAGATGAAACGAAGCTTCTGTTATGTTTTATTTTAGCATAGCCGTATGTATGGGGGCAGACTATGGTTCATGGCCCATGTGGGGGAGCGATCCGTGCCATCAGGGCCTTCAATCTATGTCCGGTGCCATGGGCACCGAACCCGTCGTAAAATGGAGATTCCTGACCGGCCCGAGCGAGGGAATGGTTGAGTGGCAGGGTTCGGCCATAGCGGATTGCGATGGCGACGGAGCACCAGAGGTTATAATGGGGAGCTGGGACAACAAGGTTTATTGTATCAGGGGCTTCGATGGAACAGGGAAATGGGTTTTTTCCACAGGAAACGATGTGCAGTCATCCCCCTGCGTGGAAGATGTGGATGGAGACGGCGCTCTTGAGGTTATAGTTGGCTCAAACGACAATAAACTCTATTGCATCCGTGGATCAAACGGGACGCAGAAGTGGGCCTTCCCAACCGGCAACTGGGTTGAATCCTCCCCTGTTGTGGAAGACATAGACAACGACGGGGCCAAGGAGGTCGTTTTTGGTTCCGACGATCGCAAAGTCTATTGCCTGCGCGGATCCGATGGAACCCAGAAATGGGTTTTTGCAACTAGCAGTTATGTTCGTTCCTCACCCGCCACAGCAGATGTGGATGGAGACGGCGCAAAAGAGGTCATAGTTGGGAGCGACAAGATCTACTGCCTCAGGGGCTCTGATGGTAGCGAGAAGTGGTCTTTTACGCCAGGGGATTATGTATGGTCATCTCCAGCAATAGCGGATGTTGATGCTGACGGAGCCCTGGAGGTGATTGTTGGTTCTGAGGATTATAAGGTCTATTGCCTTTCAGGTTCAAACGGAGCACTGAAATGGTTGTTCCCAACCGGTTATCTCGTGCGTTCATCGCCCGCTATAGGGGATGTGGACCGCGATGGCGCTATTGAGGTTGTTGTTGGGAGCTGGGATCAGAAGGTCTATTGTCTAAGAGGCTCAAACGGAACCCAGAAATGGTCGTATTCCACGGGAGGCTATATCCATACGCCCTTGTGTATCGCGGATGTGGAGGGTGACGGTCGGTTTGAGGTTCTGGTTCCAAATGTTAAGAATGCTGTGGATACCCTCTATTGTTTGAACGGAGAGAATGGTTCCCTTCTCTGGAAAAAGCCGCTACCCTATGATGTTCATTCCCCATTCGCGGGAGACATAGACGGTGATGGGTGTATAGAGATTATGGTAGGAACCCTTGATCCCGATGCTCAGGGATACCGGATATTTGCTCTTGATGATCCCGGAAACGCACAGGGATGTGGGCCGGTTGATATGATGGAGGGTGCGCCTGAGAGAGGGCTTGAGTTCCGAGCTTTGGGTAATGGGCTTTATCTCTTCCTTTCCAACGATGCTATTGTATCCTTGAGATTATACGATGTTGGCGGAAAGATGATCTTGGATCTTTACGATGGGCTTCTGAGCAAAGGGGGGCACACATTTATCCCAGGTGTAAAGCCTGGCGGCATCTATCTTGGTGTTCTAAGATATCAAGGAGGAATAAAAACAGCAAAGCTCATAAGATAACCCTTATAGCCCCGGTCGCGTGAAACGCACCTCCCACACGGCCGGGGCTTTGTTTTTTTCAATAATTTAAGGTGTCTTTTTGGAGATCTTTTGGAGATTTTCTCTTAAAATATCCATCTCCAAAAGGAGGCTTTAATTATGATGATTTTGCTCTTAGCCCAGGTGCACGGGATCTGGCCCATGTGGGGAGGTGAACCTAGCCATAGGAGCTTCCAGACCATGCGCGGCGCCATGACAACAACGCCTGTCATAAAGTGGTATTTCTTCGTCGGGACATCAGGGCCATTTGAATGGCAGTTCGCCTCAGTGAGGGATGTTGATGGCGATGGTATTGCCGAGGTGGTAATGGGCAGTTGGAACGACACCCTCTATTGCCTTAATGGGATAACAGGGGCTTTAGAATGGAAGTTTGGGACCGGGAACCTCATCCAATCCTCTCCGGCCGCAGGGGATGTTGATGGAGACGGGAAGATAGAGATCGTCTTCGGGAGCTATGACCACAATGTTTATTGTCTCCGCGGCACGGACGGGAGCCAAAAGTGGGCATATACCACAGGCGACGCCGTGATGTCCTCTCCTGCTCTGGCGGATGTGGATGGCGATGGCAAGACTGAGGTAGTAATAGGAAGCCTTGACGATAGGCTCTACTGCCTAAGGGGCACAGATGGAGGGAAAAAGTGGGAGTTCCTCACGGGCGCGAATGTATCCTCATCGCCAGCTGTTGCTGACTGCGATGGGGACGGGAAACATGAGATTATCTTCGGAAGCTTTGACGGGAAAGTCTATTGCCTTTCGGGTCAAACCGGAGCACAGAAATGGGTGTATTCCACGAGCGGAGAGGTCCGTTCCTCCCCGGCGGTTGCTGACCTTGATGCTGATGGCCAGATGGAGGTGATAATAGGGAGCCATGATGGTTATCTCCACTGCATAAGGGGCTCAAACGGAACCCAGAAGTGGACATTCTGGACAGCGAACGCCGTGAGCGGATCCCCTGCTATTGCGGATGTTGATGGTAACGGCAAGCTTGATATCGTCATAGGCTCTCAAGATCTCTATGTTTACTGCATTGATCATACGGGAACCGAGAGGTGGAACCGTTATTGTTCTGGCCAGGTTCACACCCCAGGAGCGCTCGTTGACATTGATAACGATGGGAAGCTTGAGTTCCTCGTGCCCAACTATACGAAGGATACCCTCGTTTGCTTGAACGCTGAAAACGGGACCACGCTTTGGAGGAGACGCCTCTTTGTTACCAACCCGGACGGGGATGTCCACTCTCCCGTTCCAGCTGACATAGATGGGGATAACTGCGTTGAGGTCCTGGTTGGAACATACAACCTCGGCATGATATACGCCCTTGATGACCCCAGCAACACCCAGGGATGCAGTCCAATAGGGTTTCAGGAGGAGTCTGGTGGATTTGAGATGAAACCAATACCAAATGGAATACAACTCTTCCTCCCGAAAAGCGCTTGGGTTTCGCTCGTCCTATATGATGCCGAAGGAAGGCCTGTCCAGAGGCTCTATGAGGGGGTCCTCTCGGCAGGGGACCATACCTTTATTCTAAGATTGCGATCCATAGGGATATACCTTGCTGTTCTCAGGTGCAACGGAGGGACAAAAACCATCAAGTTTATCGTAAAATAGGGGGGTCATCATGACGAGCGCTTTTGCGTTAGCGTGGATTTTGACCTCACAGAGCACCTTCGCTTGGATGTATGGGAGCGACTCGGCTGATTATACGGGCTATCCTAGCTCCCTAATCAGGACATCCGATGGTGGGTATGCCTTCACTGGTTACACAAAGGCCACGGGATACGAGGACATCATCGCGGTAAGGCTGAGCCCGGCCGGGGATGTTCTGTGGGCGAAGAGATTTTCTCCCACCGTGAACGACCGCGGAGACAGGGGTTATTCAATAGCTCAGACATCAGATGGGGGTTTTGTCATAGCGGGTTTCACCCTGAGCTTCAACAGCTATGATATCATGCTTCTCAGGCTTAACTCCTCCGGAGGTCTCCTGTGGGCAAAGACATACGGAGGGGCCCAACCGGAGGAAGCCTACTCGGTGATCCGGACCGCAGAAGGCGGATTCGCTCTCGGTGGGTTCATAGTCAGCGCGGCTGGCACCCCTGAGGATTTCTGCGCCCTCAAGCTGAATGCGGATGGGTCTTTGGTTTGGGCTAAGACCTTCGGCGGCACGGGGTCCGAAAAAGGGCGCGCCATAGCTCAGACCAGCGATGGAGGGTTCGTGCTCGTTGGAGAGACCAAGAGCTACGGCTCAGTTAGTTCTTATGAGATCCTTGTGTTGAAGATGAGATCCGATGGCTCCAGGGAATGGGCAGAGGCTTTTGGGTCAACGGTCGCTAGTTTTCCGGATTACGCTTATTCCGTAGGATGTGTTGGAGATACGGTTTTTGTCGGGGCTTATACCCTCGCGAGCGCGGGCAACAACGATTTCCTCGTCTTGAAGCTCAATCCTGATGGGACGAGAAATTGGGCAAAGCTAGCGGGTGGCTCGGTAGGGGGGAGGCAGGACCTCCTCTGGTCAATGGCCCCGACATCCGACAGAGGGCTCGTTTGCGTTGGTCAGACAACGAGTTATGGGACAGGCTCGGACGATTTCTTTGTTGTTAGGCTCAGCCCTGAAGGGAACATGGTTTGGGCAAGGACATGCGGAGGCCTTGGTTCTGATATAGCCTATTCCGTGGTCCAAACCTCGGACGGCGGCTACGCGATCTTTGGCCAGACCCAGAGCGCGGGAGCGGCCAAAGGGGATCTCCTCCTTCTCAAGCTGGACCCGAGCGGCAACCATAGCTATGGGGCCTGCGTTCCGGCGTGCTATCCTGACTTAGCTGTGCCGACAGTCAACACAACTCCCGTAACCGACAACACGAACCCTTGGACCCCCACGGTTACAGACAGAACAGCATCTATGACGGTCTCTGACCTCCCTCTCCACAGGGCCAACTTTTGCGAGGCCCTCTATGAGGGCGTTGAGGAAGGCTACAATCCTTCCCAACATTGGATAACCGCAACTGCCCTCCCAGGCGGCCTTCTCTTTGTATCCCATGAGGACGCGGACATCAGGGTCTATTCCGGCGATGGCAGGCTCGTGTGTTCTGAGCGACTGATCCGAGGAAAAAGCTGGTTCCCGCTTGGCCAAGGGGTCTATTTCTGGATAGCAGGAGGGCAGGGGTTTAAGGGTAAGGCTGTTGTAAGATGAAAATGCCAAGGAGCCTTACTGCTGAAAATGCCGCTGATCCGCTGAGATAGCTCTCAGACCCGGTCGCGTGAAACGCACCTCTTGGCGCGGCCGGGATCCCTTGTTTCATGAGGCTTTGGGCGCGATATTTGGAGATTTTTTGGAGATTTTTTCATAATAATACATGCATTGAAAAAGAGGAGGCTTTTGCCATGCTTTGCTTTACCATAACCGTTTGTTTAGGTGCCGTTTATGGCTTTTGGCCCATGTGGGGAGGGGACCTTTCCAATTCGGGTTTCCAAACCATGCGTGGCGCCATGAGCTCTGAGCCCGTTGTCAAGTGGATGCTCGCAACGAACGCCTGGGTTGAGTGGCAGTTTTCGGCTGTTGCTGATTGCGACGGGGATGGGATGCCAGAGGTGATAGCCGCGAGCCTTGACAGGAACCTTTATTGCCTGGATGGGAGCACCGGAACCCCTCGCTGGATATTTCCCATGGATGGCGACCCATACAGCACCATAGGTGCCTCAGCCACTGTCGCGGATTGCGATGGGGACGGGGAGCTGGAGGTCCTCATAGGCACGGATGAGTATCCCAAGCTTTATTGTATAAATGCAAGGACAGGAGCCGAGGAATGGCGGTTCGCAACTACCCTCCAGGTGCACTCTTCGCCCGCTGTTGCTGATTGCGACCGCGATGGTTTCATGGAGGTCCTCTTCGGCACAGCTGATCGGATATTCTTCTGTCTCAGGGGCTCTGATGGCTCTGAGAAGTGGCGTTTCAATGCCCGTGGCTACATCTTCAGCTCCCCCGCCGTTGGGGATTGCGACGGGGATGGCGCGATGGAGGTTGTTTTTGGGAGCCTTGACTCCAGCGTCTATTGTCTCAGCGGATCAGGCACCAAGAAGTGGGAATTCCACACAGGACACTATGTTTATGGTTCTCCTGCCATAGCGGACCTTGATGGCGATGGGCTCACGGAGGTGATAATAGCCAGTTGCGACAACAATGTCTATTGCCTGCGCGGGTCAGACGGAACCCAGAAGTGGGCGTTCACGACCGGAAGCGCGTTGAGGTCATCTCCAGCAATTGCTGATGTTGACGGGGACGGGCAGATGGAGGTCATCATAGGAAACACGGACCCGGAGGGCAGGGTCTATTGCATAAGCTCAGGGGGAGCAATGAAGTGGTTCTATCAGACCCAGATGGGAAGCGTTCACACCCCTGGCTCGCTGGCGGATGTTGACATGGACAACAAGCTTGAGTTTCTCGTCCCCAACGCCCTCTCGGATACCTTGGTCTGTCTGAACGCGGAGAACGGGTCAGTTCTCTGGAAGAAGGCGGTTGTCTCGGATGTTCACTCGCCTTTTCCGGCTGACATAGACGGGGATGAATGCATTGAGATAGTTGTGGGAACCCATCCTGACGCTGGCGGATACTCCCTTTTCGCTCTTGATGACCCCGCGAACACCCAAGGTTGCGGGCCCCTTAAGCTGGAAGAAGAAACCCAAGCGAAGGGGCCGTTTTTCGTAGCCAGAGGCCGCGGGCTTTACCTCTTCCTTCCAAGTGAGGTCCAGATCTCCCTCGCGCTTTACGATGCCGGAGGGCGATTGTGTCAGAACCTCTACAATGGCTCTTTGGGCCCCGGAGGACACACCTTCATCCCAAGGCCTGAGGCAGAAGGGGTCTACCTTGGTGTTCTCAGAGGCCCTTGGGGTTTGCGAACGGCTAAAGTGGTTCTCAGATAGGGAGGTTTTTGAGATGCCTTACTTAATAATGGCCCTTCTGGGGGCAGTTTACGGCACCTGGCCCATGTGGGGAGGAGAGCCAGCTCACCATTCCCTTCAAACCATGAAGGGCGCGATGAGCACGGAACCCGTGGTAAAGTGGAGGTTTCCCACGAACGCTTGGGTTGAGTGGCAGTTCTCCGCTGTGGGGGATGTTGACAATGACGGAAAATCCGAGGTTCTCGCCCTGAGCTACGACAGGTATCTGCATTGCTTTGATGGGACAACAGGTGCGGAGGAATGGAAATACTATGTTTATAGCGCTCAGCTGAGCTCATCCTCCGCCATAGCCCAGCTGGATGGTGACCCTCAGATGGAGGTGGTTGTCGGGGGTTATGGATACATACTCTGCATTGATGGCGCTTCCGGCGTTCTCCAGTGGTCATCCGAGACCACGCCAGGGGCCGAGACCCATTCCTCTCCGGCCCTTGCCGATTGCGACGGGGACGGGGAGATTGAAGTGCTCATAGGGAGCATGGACAGCGTTCTCTATTGCCTCAGAGCAGGAGACGGCACGAAAAAATGGAGATTCAGGTCAGGCGGCTCAGTGCGCTCATCCCCGGCCGTTGCTGATTGCGATGGGGACGGGATGATGGAGGTCGTTTTTGGGAGCTACGATGGTAAGGTCTATTGCCTTTCGGGCTCAGACGGGACAAGGAGGTGGGAGTTCGCGACCACGGGCCAGATTGATGGCTCTCCAGCGATTGCGGATCTGGATAAGGATGGAGGAGTGGAGGTTGTAATAGGCTCTCAGGACCGAAAGCTCTATTGCCTGGCGGGTTCGGATGGAGCCCAGAAGTGGAGCTTCACAGCCGGCGACATAATAATAACCTCCTCTGCTATCGGGGATTGCGATGGGGATGGTTACCCTGAGGTCATAACAGCGAGCTATGACAAGAGGGTCTATTGCCTGGACAGAAACGGGGTCAAAATATGGGAATTCACGACCGCAAAGCCCGTTCACTGCCCTCTTTCCCTCGTTGATGTGGATGGGGTTGGTGGGCTTGAGGTCCTGGTCCCGAATGTGGGCGCTAACCCCGATACCCTTTATTGCTTGAGAGCGGGGGACGGCTCTCTGCTCTGGAAAAAACCCATCTCCGAGGATGTTCACTCGCCGGTTCCCGCTGATATAGATGATGATGGATGCGCCGAGATCGTGGTCGGAACCCATCCGGATGCCAGCGGATATTCCTTCTTTGCGCTTGATGACCCCGGGGACAACACTGAGTGCGGCCAGGTTTTGAGCACTGGTGAAGTAAAAGGGCGCCCCAACTTGGAATTCAGGCCCCAAGGAAACGGCCTATACCTCTTTCTGCCATCCAGCCTTGAGATAACCCTTTCGCTTTATGACACGGGCGGTAGGCTCGTTCGAAACATCTACAATGGCGTTCTGGAAGGGGGAAGCTATAGCTTTTCCCCCAAAGCTGAGACCGGAGGGGTTTTCATAGCCCTACTAAGGCATCCGGGAGGAACCTATAGCGTGAAGATACTGAGATTCTGAGGGCACAGGACAAGCTGTGTCAGCTTCGTGTCAGATTCCGGTTTATAAAATGGGCGAGTTTTGGGAGGTAATGATGATTTGGATAGTTCTTTTTTCAGCGCCCGATGTGGGCTGTGAGAGGATACTTTCCCCGGGCCAGTATGCCCAGCTGGGGAATCCGTATCCGGTCCAGGCAAGGTTCAGGAACTATGGGGATGTGCCAGCATCTTTCCCCGTGTATTTCAAGATTGATAGCTCCGGAGGCCAGAACATATATCAATCCTCCTCAAGCGTGAGCAACCTTCAGCCAGGAGGCTACATAGACATAACATTCTCACCGAATTGGACGCCCCCTGCTTTCGGCACATACAAGGCATACGCCTGGACCGAGCTATCCGGAGACAGCTATGGCGGAGATGACACCGCTCTCATATATGTGAGGTGTTATCACGATGCCCAGGCTGAGGATGTCTTCTGGCCATACTATGAGAACTCCGTCAACATACCCATTCAACCTATCGTTGTAGTTAGAAACAAGGGCTCATATACCGAAGGGATACCCTTGAGGCTCAACATCTACGCCCCCGGGGGAAGCTTGGTCTATTCGGGCAATACAACCACATCCCCCATCATGCCTGACTCCCAGAAGGCGGTGCAGTTGGCAACTCAGTGGACCCCGTCGGACACGGGCACATACACGGCTGAGCTCATAACGGCCCTGAGCCAGGACTTCTATCCAACTAACGACACACTGAGGGAGGATTTCAGGGTCACATACGAGATCATATACGACCAGGGCATAGTGGATCAGTTCATGATCCCCTCTGCTGACTACTACAACAACAAGATGGCAGTCCGTTTCACCCCAACAATAAGCCCTCCCCTTTACATAACAAAAGGCAGGATATTCGTGAGCACATGCACATCCTTTGACTATGTGATGGTTTGTCGGAACCTGGGCGGCCTCCCCGACACAGTCAATCCCCTCTTTATCACATACAACCTGCACGGAAACAATTTCATAGGCGATTGGGCTGAGTTCTCCATAAACCCGCCCATATATCTCCCATCAACCCAGGACATATGGCTCGTCGCTCACTGGCAACCGGATACCCCGGAGGCTCCTGGCGTGGGGTGTGATTTCGATCCGCCAACGGATGGCAGGAGCTGGTATTTCCTCAGCAACCTCGGCTGGACAAACTACACATATGGGGATTGGATGATGAGGCTAATGCAATCAAAGAGCTCTGGCGTCGAGGAGATTGCCCGCCAAGAGCCTGTTCTTTTTGGCCCGGAGCCCAACCCTTGCCGAGGTAGCACCCTGGTCTCCCTCACTCTCCATGAGGAATCACGGGTTGAGATAAGCCTCTATTCGTCCGATGGAAGGCTCGCCGAAGGGTTGTTCTCAGGGCAACTTGGCCCGGGTTCACACGAGCTACATCTTTCTCCAAAATCCAATCCAGGGGTCTATTTCCTCAGATTGAGCGCTGGGAACATCTGGCGGGTTAAGAAGTTGGTTATAACGAGGTAGGCTAGGGCTCAACCGGAACCCTTCTCAGAAGCTCATCAATTAGGGAATCAACCGTTATGCCATCGGCCTCCGCGTGGAAATTCAAAATGATCCTGTGCCTCAGGACATCGTGCGCTATCTCCCTCATATGGTTAGTTGTCGGAACAGGATCCCCCCTGAGCCACGAGAGGGCCTTTGCTCCCAAGGTTAGCCATTGACTCGCCCTTGGCCCTGCACCCCAGAGAACATACTTTTTGACGAGATCGGATGCGCCGTCCGATGGCCTCGTTGCCCTCGCCAGACGAACCGCGTATGAATGGACATGGGGAGGCACGGGCATGGATAGTATCTGGTCTCTCGCGGCCATTATCTCATCGCGGTTTAGGACCGGCTCAGGCTCAGGAAGCGGTCCTGATGTCGTCCTCTCAACTATCTCTCGCTCCTCCTGTTCATCAGGATAATCAAGGTTCAGCTGGAAAGCGAAGCGATCTAGCTGCGCCTCGGGCAATGGGTATGTCCCTTCCTGCTCTATGGGGTTCTGGGTGGCCAGGACGAAGAAAGGAGGCTCAAGGTGATATGTCTTGCCGCCGGCCGTGACCGAGAGCTCCTGCATGGCCTCGAGGAGAGCAGACTGTGTCTTTGGTGGGGTTCTGTTTATCTCATCCGCGAGGATCACATTCGCGAACAGAGGCCCTTTGTGAAATCGGAAGGTCTTCCTGCCCGTCTCAGGGTCATCCTCAAGGATGTCCGTTCCTATTATGTCCGTTGGCATGAGGTCAGGGGTGAACTGGATCCTCGAGAAGCTCAGGCCGAGGGCCTTGGCGAGGGTCTTCACCATGAGGGTCTTCGCGAGGCCGGGAACACCTACAAGGAGAACATGCCCGCCAGCAAAAAGGGCCGCGGCGAGCTTTTCCAGGACCTTCTCTTGGCCAACGATGACGCGCGAGACCTCTTTTCTGAGCCTCTCTACGGTGTTCAAGAAGCAGATTCTAAGGCCGGAGATGAACCAGGCGCAAACCAGAGGAAAAGGCTCTTTGATGGAGATTATCCGATATCGGCCAGCCTCTCCTTCGCTATCCTGCAATAATCCTCGGATATATCAATGCCAATGTAGTGCCTTCCGGTTTTCTTGGCAACGAGCGCGGTGGTCCCCGTGCCAACGAACGGGTCAAGGACAACATCGCCTCTGTATGAGAAAAGCAAAAGCAGTCGCCTCACCAGCTCTTGGGGAAACACGGCTGGGTGGCCCAGCTTCGCCATCCTGTTATCGGGCGCTATCTCCCACCTTCCATAGACCCAACGCTTAAACTCGTCCGGCCTTATATCAATGTCCTCTCGCCTGCCCTCCTTTCTGTGCGTGGCCTTAGCGAAAACCTCCACGAATTCCCAGGTATATTTTATGTATGGCATTGAGGGCGAACACCAGGAGCCCCAGGCTGTGTATTTGGCGTTGTAGTTGTGCTTTTCCCAGAGTATTTCTGCCTTCCAGAGCAGGCCGAGGCTCATCAATTGGAGGGATATTATGTGATGGGTGGGCACATAGTCAGAGAAAAGTGGCTGAACATTCACCGCTATCCTGCCGCCGGGAACCAGAACCCTCTCGCACTCTGCCCATATCCTTCCCAATTTAGCAAAATAATCCTCCCAGCGAAGAGCATCGCTTATCCCTTTGTATTCAAGCCCGAACTGGTATGGGGGAGATGTGATTATGATGTCTATGCTATCAGAAGGGATCATTTTCAGTATCTCCTCCGAGTCACCGCATATTATCTTGTCAAGAAATGTGGACAATGAAGGACGCTCGTTTGTTTCTGGGGGAGCGTCGGTTTTATCGGCCAAGCTTGAGATTATCCGCTTTTTATCGCTCGCGTTGAAAAGCCTCGCCATGAAGCCCTGGCCGCCCCTCGCGGCCTTCTTGAGTCCCTTGTCCTTGACCTTGGGAGGCCTTCTCTTTTTCATGGCCGGAGGGAAATTCTAATCCAGAATCTCGTGCTCGGGCCACTTCCCCTTGCGCGTCCACGCGATTTCGGTTATTATATTGGACATGATGAAACGGGAGGCGCTAGACAAAGAGATGATAATCAGGGTGGTCCAGATGGGAGCTACCCTGTCTGATGAATACTATCTTGATACGGAAACAGGGGAGATAATCCTCGTGCCTGAGGATGTGCTCAGCGCTGTGGAGAACGACGAGACCGATCGCCTTCGCCCCTCTCAGAAGGCCCTTGCCGAGAAGGCCGCTGAGATATGCTCCGGAAATGGCAGGTTCGTTCCCATACCTCATCTGTCCGATTCGGACATGTTCGCTGTGGTTTCCAGGCTCGCCGAGAAGGTCAATGACCCTGAGATATCCCAGGCCATTACCGAAGCCACGGCATCCGGCGATTTCGCGGACAAGTTCGATACCATATGCATCTCCAGGCCGGAGGTCATGGAGATGTTCTACGAGATCCTGGATGAATACACATCCCAGCTCATTGATAAGTGGCTCAGAGGCCTCGGGGTTATTTTCCGGACCCGGCCGTGAGAAAGAGGTCGTCTGTCTTCTTTGAGCTCCTCAGCCTTTCTATTGCCTCCTGGACAACCGGATCGCCAACCAAGGACTGCCGATAGCGCCCCTTCATTCCCCAATATTTCTCGGCTATGTCCTGCTCAAGCCAGTATTTAAGCTGGGGCTCAGCCTCCTCCCACTCGCACTCCGTAAAGGTTATCTTTCTCCCGGCGAGGAATTTTCTGAAATCAGCCATATCAGCGCTCGTGAGGCTTATCTTGCCTGATGCGGGAGGGGTTTTGTGCTTGTTGGTGTAATCCACCGCAAAGGCGAACACCGCTCCATCGGATGCGGCCTTCGCTGTGAGGCTGTATGTCTTCTCAGGCTCTATTACCACATCCGGAACTATGCCGCCGGAGCCCCTGACCTCCCTCTCAAAGCGTCTCGTGTAGAATACCAAATTTGAGGTATCCTTTGTCTCTTTGCCGCCAAGCCTTGTCACCTTATTTATGCATCTTCCGGAAGGGGTGTAGTATCTGGAGGTGGTGAGTCGTATGGCGTAGTCCCCGCTCAAAGGGAATACCCTTTGAACGAGCCCCTTCCCGAAGGTCGTGTCTCCTATGATGAGGGCCCTATCCCAGTCTTGAAGCGCGCCCGCCACTATCTCGGAGGCGCTTGCTGAACCCTGATCAACCAGGACCACCATCGGGGTCTCAAGCGCTAGGCGTTCAGGTCTCTGAGCGAAGTAGTTTATCACATCCTCTGTGCCTCGGCCCTTTGTTGAGACGATAAGGGAGTTCTTGGAGAGAAACACATCCGAAACATCAACAGCCTCCCTGAGAAGCCCCCCTGGGTTGCCCCTGAGGTCAAGGATGAGGCCCTTCATGCCCCGCGAGTTCAGGGTATCTATTATGGCCGAAAGCTCCCCCGCGGCATCCGCGGAAAAAGAGGTCATCTTTATATACCCTATGTTTCCCTCCAGGATGTCATAGTAGGGAACAGGATGTATCTTTATCTTTTCCCTGGTCAATGTCACCTCAACCGGGTCATTCACTCCGGGTTTCAGGACCTTTATCGTTACATTTGTGCCCTGTGGACCCCTGAGTCTCTTAACCACCTCATTCAAGCTCATATCGTAGGTGCTCACACCCTCTATCTCAACTATTTTGTCACCTGGTCTGAGACCCATCCTCTGCGCTGGAGAACCGTCAAATGGCGCTATAACCGTGGGCCAGCCATCTCTCAGGCCTACCTGCATTCCTATGCCGGAGTATTCGCCTTGCGTCTCTTCATCCAGCTGCTCCTTGTCCTGCGGCGTCATGAACTCCGAGTAAGGATCGAGGGATGAAAGCATTCCCTTGAGGGCAGATTGGACCAGCTCAGCCTTATCAATTGGCTCAACATAATACTCTGATATATACTTGAGGGTCGCGTCCATAAGGTCCAGCATCTGCTTAAGGGTTGGGGTCTGGGTCTCCGCGGCCTCGGCCCTTATAGCGTATCCAGAGGCCAGGCCTATAACAAGAGCTGCAACAGGGAGCAAAAACCTTTTCAATGCCTTCATGATTGATAAATTATCACGCATAAAAGGCCCCAGGATCAAGGACGCGCACAGTAGGGTTCCAGAAAAGAGAGGCTGTTCTTTGAATACTCAAAGAGGGATGCGAGCGCCTTATCCCAGCTTCCTCATCTCCTCCTCAATTCTCTGGTCCTCTATCTTCTGGAAAGGGGGTTTCAGCTCGGCGGCAAGCGAAGCGCCCCGCAGGTTGACATCCTCCGAGGTCGCATCCTGCCATGCGAGGTCCAAAAGGCCCAGCATGGCCCTTATCTCCCTTGAGGAGACCGGGATAAAGGGCTCGTATAGGATTGAGAGGGCACGAATCACCTGGACAACTGAGTATAAGCAGGTCTCTGCGGATGCAGGGTCTTCTTTTATCGCCTTCCAGGGCGCCTGCCGGTTGAAGTATTCGTTTCCGTAAAGCGCGAGCTCGTGTATCTCGGAAAGGGCTTTGCGAAACTGGAATGTCTCCATGAAGCCTGTTGTGGTTTCGTGATACTCCTTGATCTTGTTCGCTACCTCAGGGTCAATCTTCCGGCTCGGGATCCTGCCCCCCATGAATCGGTTTATGAAGGAGAGGGACCTGTGAACCAGGTTCCCGTATGTGTTGACCAGATTGTGGTTTATACCAGATGCAAAGAGCCTCCAGTCAAAGTCAGAATCCCTTGCCTCAGGGAGGACCTGGGCTATGCCGTATCTCGCGTAATCCGTTCCAAAGGCATCAACGAAATCCTCTGCCCATACAGCCCACCCGCGGGATGTTGAGAGCTTCCTGCCCATCAAATTCAGAAACTCGTTCGCCGGGACATTGTCCGGGAGCTGATAATCCCCGTGGGCCATGAGCATACCAGGCCATATGAGAGCGTGAAACACGATGTTGTCCTTGCCTATGAAGTGCAGGATCCGGGTCTCAGGGGATTGCCACCACCCCTTCCAGCACTCATCCCTTTCCTCGCAGAACTCCGCTGTTGATGTGATGTATCCGATTGGAGCGTCAAACCACACATAGAGAACCTTCCCTGCCGCTTCCGGAAGGGGAACCCGAACGCCCCAAGAGAGGTCCCTCGTTATTGGCCTGTCCGCAAGCCCCTCCTCAAGCCAGGAAAGGGCCTTGTTCCTGACATTGGGTTTCCAGTCCGTTTTTGACTCAAGCCACTCCTTGAGACGGGGAGCCAGTTCGGAGAGCCTGAAGTAATAGTGCCATGTTTTCCTGACAACGGGGAGAGAACCGCAGACCGTGCAACGAGGCTCTACGAGCTGGGTTGGTTCAAGCCACCTGCCGCAAGCTTCACACTGATCGCCTCTTGCCTCAGGAAACCCGCAGTGTGGGCACTTTCCCTGGATGTATCTTTCAGGCAAGAACCTTCCACAGCGCTCACAGTAGTGCTGTTCAATATCCTGCTTGTAAAAATAGCCCTTCTCGTGGAGTCTGAGGAAGAATCCTTGCGCGATCCTGTGGTGGAGGGGCCTCTTTGTCTGGGAGAAGTTTGAGTAGCGTATTCCCCATTTGTTCAAGGTTTTGACGAAGTCATGGTAATAAAACTCCGTGCTCTGGTCAGGGGTGAGGCCCCGTTTCTCAGCCGTGACGATGTTCGCGACGCCGTGGTCATCCGTGCCGCATATGTGCAGAGCCTCGCGCCCCATTAGCCTCGTGAACCTGTAGTATATGTCCGCGGGAAGGTGCGCGCCAGCTATCTGGCCAATATGGAGTGGCCCATTCGCGTATGGAAGGGCACAGGTTATCAGGGTTCTCTTGAACATCCTGAAAATTATAAACCCCTCGGATCTTCTGGCGCATGGGCTCATAGGAGGGGGGTCAGGTTGAAAGACCCTGGCGATCAGCTGGAAAATATGATCGTGACTCATGGGAGGCTAAAGATGCTGAGAATAGCAGGAGCAGGATTGATTGGCCTAGCGCTACTTGCGGGCTGTGCCAGAGAGGAAAAGGTCACAGCTGAGGACATAAGGGCGTATCAGCTTACGGAGGACGATATAACCGTATTTATTGACAACTACTCCGGCATAAACAAGCTGATGAGAGAAATTGAGAAGGGAATGGACCCAGAACAACTCCTCAAGGACCCCTATACCGCTTTTGCTTCGGTCCAGCTTACCCCTAGCCAGAAAAAGGCCGTAAAGGAGCTGGGTTTCAGATCATCAGCGGAGTTTCTCAAGATCGTCGGTGCGATAACCGCGACATACTCTGCATGCGCTATGGAGAAAGCGATTGAGGAGATGAGGGCCGAGATGGCGAAGGACCTTCCCGGGATGCCCCCTGAGACCAAGGCCCAAATGGAAAAGGAGCTCGCGGAGATGGAGGCCAAGGCAAAGCCTGAATACGCTGTTTCCGATCACAACATGGAGCTCGTCAGGAAGCACTACGACCATCTGACCTTGGCCATCACATCGGGTTTGGAATGATATGAAGGGGTTTTACAAGAAGGCGTGTTTTGTATCCCTGGCCCTTTTTACAGCATGCAGTGGCAAAAAGGAGGAGCCTCCTCCGCCGGAACCTAAGCGGTCCGTCCCCCTCGCTGTCGGGAACTGGTGGATATACCAGGATGCCGCTGATCCCGGGAAATTTGACACCACAAGGGTTCTCTATGACACAACATGCAATGGCTACCCCGCTTTTGCTGTCTTCGGTTACCTGATGGGGAACAAGGACACCACGATAGTCTACTACGCGGATAGCAATCTGAACATGGTATACACATTCACATTTCAGATCATAGAGATGACGGTTGAAGGGGTTCTCATGCCGGAATACCTCACCAAGGGCCAGGTGTGGAAGGTCGGGGAGGACAGCATCTCCGGTATTAACTTGCCGCCCTGGTTTGATTCCACCGATGTCGTGATCCTGAGCATATGGGGCCGGGTTGAGGATTCGGTTTCCCTTTCTGTTCCTGCGGGGAGCTTTGATCCCTCCTTTGTGATCCACTACGAGGATACCATATTCAAGAACAGCAGGGATACGCTCATAGCCGCCATAAAGACCTATTCCTGGGTCTCACCAGGAACGGGCATCGTAGCGAGGGACGAGAACGGGGACTCCGAGGTAATCCCTACAGCGAGGCTCTATGATTACGAGATAAAGTAGCGTGAACCCCGCTAGAGTATGCCCTGGGTTCTAAGACTGAAAGAGGAATTCTCGGCCGCGCATTACTTGCCCAGCTATAAGGGCAAGTGCGAGGCTCTCCACGGGCACAACTACGAGGTTGAGGTTTTCGTAAAGGCTAATGAGCTTGCTGAGAGCGGAATTGCGCACGATTTCGCTGAAATGAGGGCCAAGCTGAGGGAGATCTTGCCGGATCACAGGCTCCTGAACGATCTCATGGAAAACCCTTCCGCTGAGCTCATCGCCAGATACATCTACGAGAGGCTCAAGCCGATCTATCCCGGTCTCATCAGGGTCGTGGTCTGGGAAAACGGGCGTCAGGGCGCCGAATACGAGGAATAGTCTACCTTACGACCACCTTCGCTGATGCCCCGAAGCCCTCTGTCCTCAGGATGATGTAGTAGATTCCTGGCCCCAGTGATCTCAGGTTCCACTGCCCCGATTCCAGCTTGCCCCAGGATAGGGTCTTTACCCTTTGCCCGGTCGGAGAATAGACCTCCAGCTCCCCCCACATGGGGAAAGGCAGGCTTAGGATGACCTCGGTGCCCTTAACCGAAAGCGGAGGCTTATCAACCCAGCCCTCTTCTGTTTCAAGCGGGAGGCAGTCAAATGTCTCAGGGTTGGTGGAGCTGACCATGAGTATCTGCCCGACAGCGGTGATACAATCAACGCAACCGGAACAGCCTGACTCGTCCCACTTTACCTCAAAGTAGTTGCTCGCTGAGGTTGAACCGCCCGGGATCAGAGATGTAGCATTTTCAACATGAACAGCATCGTAGAGGTTCCCGTTCCCGCCCGGAAGGCCCGTCGCGCCCTGGCGCAAGGTCTGGCCGTTGAAACGGACTATCTCCTGACCGCATGTCCCGCTCCAGTAATCCTGGCCATCAGCGAAGAGAAGGGTTAGCTTGGCGGATGTCACTGGGTTGGTAGCGTTGAAGTTGGATGTTGTCCACTGGAGAGTATCCAGATCCGTTATGTCTCCCCAGGTATCGCATTCCTCGCCATCAGTCAGGCTATAAGCGCCGAGGTATATGACTATATCCCTTGGAGGGGTTCCCGCATAATCACGCTCGCAGTATATAGCGACAAGGGTAGCGCCATCCGTCCCGCCAGGAGGCGGATCCCCATCCGGATTATAGTAGCCTGAGAGGGTATAGACGCCGTCGCCCTTGGCCCTAACAATGCTGGTCACATCGGCTATATATGTGTATATGTTTGGGTCTGACCAGCAGGGGGAAGGGGCTGTGCCAACGAGCTGGCCGCTAACCGGAGTGCCATCTATTTGCATGGCTGGCGCCGATGAAGAGGCGATTACCGAGTATATCAGGTATGCCTTCGCGACATAAGCGCCAGACCCATCCGGAAGCCCCGTGAGATTCAGGGTGCCTGAGGGGGTGAACCTGAGGCCCGCCGAAGCCTGGATGTAGTTCCCTCTAAGGGTTATTCGGGTGTAGAAGGCTGGCCTCGCTCCTCCGCTCTTATGACCCTTATCGCCGCAACAACCCGATGTACCATCGGGCAAGGACGCCATCCACGCGGATATTATGAATAGACTCATCAACATATCTGCACCTCCTCGTGCATTTGCATATTATCAAAGATGAGGGCATGGCAAGTCAAGTCGGCGAACTCTAAAGGTGGACGCTAATATCTCACGGCGCCCTAGAGTTATTGACTCGCTTCTCATCGGGGCGAGTGGATTCGTTCCGGTTCGCCTCGCTCAGATCTGCTCGGCGAACTCTAAAGGTGGACGCTAATATCTCACGGCGCCCTAGAGTTATTGACTCGCTTCTCATCGGGGCGAGTGGATTCGTTCCGGTTCGCCTCGCTCAGATCTGCTCGGCGAACTCTAAAGGTGGACGCTAATAGC
>JBDRYB010000001.1:0-139314 GCA_039803205.1 Caldifarciminota bacterium | reverse complement strand
TCGGGGCGAGTGGATTCGTTCCGGTTCGCCTCGCTCAGATCTGCTCGGCGAACTCTAAAGGTGGACGCTAATAGCTCACGGCGCCCTAGAGTTATTGACTCGCTTCTCATCGGGGCGAGTGGATTCGTTCCGGTTCGCCTCGCTCAGATCTGCTCGGCGAACTCTAAAGGTGGACGCTAATAGCTCACGGCGCCCTAGAGTTATTGACTCGCTTCTCATCGGGGCGAGTGGATTCGAACCACCGACCCCTAGCCCCCCATGCTAGTGCGCTAACCAATCTGCGCTACGCCCCGACTGAGTGAAAGTATAATCTATGGGGATACACCAATTCAAATTGCATTTGCCAGAGCTTTATACTTATCAAACTATGAGACGGTTAATCGCTTTGATCTTTGGGGTGCCACTTATGGCCGACAGCTTCCTCACATCAACGGATTTTTACACGCCTTCTCCGGTTCAAATAGGGCCGTGGACTCAGGAGATGCTCCACGACCTTTACTACGGAAAATACTTCGGCAGGAGCGGGGAGCCTGAGCTGAAATGCACAGCACAGGACATAATGAGCGTCCTTGAAGGGACCGATAACCTTCTAACCCACATGTTTGTGCTACAGGCCGCCTATTACCTGAACCTGAACGGATTCCTTGATGACGCTGAGCTCTACAATGCCTTGTTGAATAAGGTCAAGCCCACGGGCGGAAAACCCATAAACACATTTGACCTCGGGTTCTACATGGTCCTGTTCCGACTGGAATCTGATGCTCTTAGGGAGGTTGAGATAGGCGCGAACAAACTGAACACCCCTGAGGCAAGGCTCGGCTACGCGCTCTGCTTGGCGCAGATAGATGGTTTTGGGTCTGGCGGATCGGATTGGGATAGCCCTTCTGATCTCAAGTGCAAGGCAGTTGCACAGCTCAAGATGGCGGTCAAGAAGAAGAGCTCCTGGTCAAAAGAGATGACCTTGACCATGGCGAGCGCGGTGGGTTACATGAACGGTTATCCTGGTTTTTCAGGGTGCAAGGGTTGGGATGAGGTTCTCGCGGCTGTTGGGTTAGGCGAATGATCGGCTACATAAAGGGACGCGTTGTTGATGCTGATGGTGTTAACCTGATCGTTGAGGCCGGTGGTGTTGGGTATAGCGTAATGGTTACCCCGGACATGGTCAGGCCAAAGGGTGAGGTCGTGGAGCTCTTCGTCCACACCCATTTTTCCCAGGACAGCATATCCCTCTTCGGTTTTGCAAGCCCCGATGAAAGGGAGGTTTTCAGAAGCCTTCTTTCGGTTCAGGGCCTCGGCCCATCAGGCGCCATGAAGATCCTTTCCGGGTTTCCCCCTTCTGAGCTCAGGACAATAATAGAGTCCGGGGATTCTGGCGCCCTGAGAGCCATAAAGGGCATAGGCCCAAAGCTCGCTGATAGGATAATATTCTTCCTGAGGGGAAAACTGCCTGAGCGGATCGAGCCAGGCGTTGACGAGGTTGTCGGCGCGCTAGTGAGCCTCGGAATGAAGGAAAGCGAGGCGCGTTCAGCCGCTCAATCGGCGAGAAAGGAGTTGGGGCCAGGCGCCTCTGTTGAGGACATGGTTAGGCACGCTCTGAGGAGGGGTGAGTGAAGGGAACCAGGCTAACATCACCTGAGGCGGACAGGGAAGATGTCATTCTTGATACCAAGCTGAGGCCCCAGTCCCTGGCTGAGTTCATTGGTCAGACCAAGATCAAGGAACTGCTCTCCGTTTTTCTTACCGCGGCAAAACAAAGGGGAGAGCCCATAGATCATGTCTTGCTTTCAGGCCCACCAGGCCTCGGTAAGACAACCCTGGCTGGTATAATAGCGAGGGAACAGGGAGCGGAGATGAGATCCTCCTCTGGCCCTGCCATAGAACGCCAGGCAGACATGGCGGGGCTCTTGACATCCCTCAAGGCCCGGGATGTTCTCTTCATTGACGAGATACACAGGCTCCCGAAGCCGGTCGAGGAGTTCCTCTACCCAGCCATGGAGGATTTTCGGGTTGACATCATAATAGGCGAGGGGCCGGGCGCGAGGAGCATCGGGCTTTCCCTTGAGCCCTACACCCTCATAGGAGCGACAACCAGGCAGGGACTCCTCTCCGAGCCGTTGAGGGCGAGGTTTGGGATAAGCTTTCGCCTTGACTATTATCCGGCTGAGGAGATAGAGCAGGTCCTGAGGCGCTCAGCCACCATTTTGGGCATAGAGGCCTTGGATGAGGGCCTCAGTGAGATAGCGAGAAGGAGCAGGGGAACCCCTCGGGTCGCGAACAGGCTATTGAAGAGGGTAAGGGATTTCGCGCAGGTTAAGGGGGCTGGTGTCATAGATCTGGAGATAGCCAAATACGCGCTCTCCGCTATGGAGGTTGACTCGCGCGGACTTGATGAGATGGACAAGAGAATACTCACGGTAATCATAGAGAAGTTCAGGGGGGGGCCTGTTGGCCTCAAGAATCTATCCGTGGCAATTGGCGAGGACCCGGGAACCATAGAGGAGGTTTATGAGCCGTTCCTCATAAGGGAGGGGCTTTTGCAAAGGACACCGAGGGGCCGCGTCGCGACCCCCTTGGCTTACGAACACCTGGGATATGTATGAGATTTTAAGCATATCTCTACTTATAGCTCAGGGGACATGGGCCAAGAGATACGAGGCCGAAAGGTATGATTACGCTAGAGCAATTGTTCAGAAAGCGGACGGGGGGTATCTGATAGCCGGATACACATCCAGCTTTGGTGCTGGCGGAGGCGATTTCTTCTTGGCTAGCATATCAACCGATGGGGATCTGTTGTGGGCTAAGGTTTACGGTGGCTCAGGAGACGATCTGGCTTATGATTTGGCCCTCGTTCCAGGAGGGCATGTAATAGTGGTCGGTGAATCCCTGAGCTTTGGGATGGGTGGATACGATGCAGTCGTTTTCAGAGCCGATCCCAGTGGGAATTTGGTCTGGATTAGGGTGATAGGCGGCTTATACAATGATGGGTTTACTAAAGTAATTGATCATTCCGGAGGTATTCTGATAGCAGGATATACACAGAGCGCTGGCGCAGGAAATTCCGACATACTCTTGGTTTGGATCAGAACGGCGAGATACTCTGGAGCAGTTGCTTCGGTGGAGAGGCATACGATTGGGCAAGGGCAAGCGCGGAGGCCTCCGATGGGTTCGTTTTCGCTGGGCATACAACGAGCTTTTCCGCCCAAAACCAGGATTTGGTGGTCATCAAGACGGATAAGAGCGGTTATTACGAGAATTGCTTATTTCCTGTTTCGCTTTGAGGCCAGGGGTGTATTTCTATACCATCGGAACCCAGAGGGGCAACCTTTTCGTCCGTTAAGATTGTCTCAGCTGGCCCAAGGCCTCTAAGAAACTGGTGCGTAATGGTTGGCGCTTACTTCTCTAGCCTCTTCAATATCTCCTCGGCCCTCGCCGCGTCCTGAGGTTTTCCCTGTTCCTCAAATAGCTGAGCCGCTATCTTGAGCTCTTCCTTTGCCTTATCGTAATTCCCTTCCTCCTTGTAGATGATACCGAGGTTTCCGTGGGCCTTCGCGTAGCCAGGGTTTATCTGCGTTGTCTTGTGAAACTCCTCTTTCGCCTCCTCCCTTCTGCCTCGCTTATATAACCAAACCCCGAGGTTGTAGTGCGCGAGGTAGTTGTTGGGATCTGCCCTCACGGCTTCTCGCCATTCGGATGCGGCCTCCGAATCTCTCCCCATAAAACTCATTACGGTTCCGAGGTCGCAGTGCGCGTCGGAGTGATCCGGATTAAGGGCTATTGCCTGCACGAGCTCCTTTTCCGCCTCAGGATAAAGCCCCTTGTCCATGAGCAGTCTCCCCAAGGCCCAACGCGCATCGGGATTCCCCGGATTCAACCTTATTGCCTCCCGGAGGTGAGGCTCCGCCTCAGAGAGCCTTTCGTTCTTGTAAAGCAATAGGCCGAGATAGTAATGGGCCGTATCGTTTTCGGGGTCCGAGAGAACCGCCCTAGTGAGCTCCAACTCGTTCATCTCCTTCCATGGCCTCTCGCACGAGGTCAGGGCCACGAGAACGAGAAAGCACAATTTCCTCACTTATTCACTCCCTCGCGGGTCAAAAAATCCCAAGATCTCACAGATTCGCCAATGCCTGGTCAAGGTCCTCTATGATGTCCTCGGGGTCCTCTATGCCAACAGAGAGCCTCAGGAACCCTGGCTCTATGCCCATAGAAAGCCTTTCTTCTGGGGTGTAGCCCGCGTGGGTCGTGGTAGCAGGGGTTGAGACTAGGGATTCAACGCCTCCGAGGCTCGTTGCCTCGGCTATTAACCTGAACGAGGACATGAGCTTCAAGGCCGCCTCGTCCCCTCCCTCAACAACAAAAGAGAGCATTCCGCCAAAGCCTGAAAGCATCCTCTTCGCGAGCTCGTGCTGGGGATGGGAGGGAAGGCCGGGGTAAAACACGCGCTTCACCCTTGGGTGATCCTCAAGGAACCGAGCCACAGCGAGAGCGTTTTCGTTGTGTGCCTTTACCCGGACAGCCAGCGTCTTCAGGCCCCTCTCAAGGAGGAAAGCGGAAAACGCCTCCATTGACCCCCCGAGGTCCCTCATCGCGGCCCAGACAGGATCGAGAAGGGACTTTGGCCCGGCCGCGACCCCGGCTATGAGGTCAGAATGACCATTTAGGTATTTGCTGGCTGATGCGAGGGAGATGCTCGCTCCTAGCTCCAGAGGCCTCTGATTTATGGGGGTCGCAAAGGTGTTGTCGACAACGAGTAGCATGTTGTGGCGCCTCGCGATGTCAGCGAATGTTGGGATATCCAGGATCTTCAGAAGAGGGTTTGATATGCTCTCGAAGAACATCAGCTTTGTGCTCGGCTTTATGGCCTTCTCAACCAGGTCCGGCCTCGTCATGTCCGCATAGATCACCTCTATGCCCATCCTCTCCACCCGGTTCCTAAAAAGCCCTGCTGTTCCGCCGTATATGTCAAGGGTGGTTATCATGGAGTCGCCGGGTTTCAGGTGGCCCATTATCACGGATGTCGCGGCCGCAAGCCCTGAGGAGAAAGCAATAGCATCCTCCGCTCCCTCAAGAGCGGCTATCTTCTCCTCAACCGCCCTTCTGGTTGGATTCCCGTATCTCGTGTAGAATGTTGTCTCTCTGGCCTTGCCTGATTGGATTAGGCTGTAGACCTCAGGGTTTGCGTAGAAGGTGCTTGATTGGAATATTGGGGTTGTCACGGGATGGGCATCCCGTGGACCTGTTCCCGAGTGAACCGCTTTGCTGGATAGTCCTTTTGGCTCTTTCATGGCGCAGAAATTATAAACCCAAACCTCATCCCATTGAAATCAAGAGGGCAGAAAGGCCTTTTTCGGTTCCGAGTCTGGGCTATTTCACCCTTATTACAGCCATCTGCTTGGCCCCGTTATCAGCTATTATCGCGTAGCTCCCGTAAAGGGCAATACCGTGGTAGGATGAACCCCTAGGATTCACAGACAGAATGAGGCTCATATTCGTGGGATCCGAGACATCTATTACCGCTAGACAACCCCATCCGTTCGCGGTATAGGCCACGCTTCCATCCAGAGCGACATCGTAGAAGTCGGGGCCATCTGGCGCATCCTTGAAAACCCCTAGTTCCTGAGGGTTCGCCGGATCCGAAACATCAAGCACGATGAAGCCCCCTCCCCAATCCGCTAGATAAGCCCTTGTGCCAGAGACGAGGACATCAAGAACCCAGACATCGTAACCAGTTATGCCAGGATTGTAGTATTCTCCGAGCTTCACGGGGACAGAGGGGTTGCTGACATCAATTATGTGGAGCCAACCGCCGTTGGTCCCGGCGTAAGCGCGATCACCATCAACCCAGACGCAAGCGAAGCCCCGGTATATCTCGTCGCCTTCAGTGTTGGTGTATGTTCCAAGGATTGAGCCTGAGAGATCCCTTATGGTCAGAAGCCCATTGGACCCCTGTCCGCCTGCCTCAAATATGTGGTTGTCGGTGACGAAAATATCGTTCGTGTGGTCTCCTGCTGACGGATAATTTGCGAGTTCGGTCGGGGAACCGGGATCCGATATGTCAAAGACGGTTATCCCGCCTCTGAAATCCGCTACATAGAGCCTATGCCCGTGAACGAAGAGCTCCCTTGATTCGTGATGTGTCTGTAGGGTATCCAGAACAACGGGGGATCTCGGGTCGTGTATGTCCACAACCGCAACGCCTAAGCTATCCATGGTCACGAAAGCGTAATCCCCTGCCACAGCGACATCGTCCGCAAACCTGAGGGGCAGTGTTGCGACTATGTCCCCTATCTCCTCACCAACATTGGAGTCTTCCCGGCTACAGGATACCGCGAGACACAGTAGGAGGCCGAGGAAGAAATAGCGAGGATATATTCTATTCATCTGAAACCTCCGCAAATCCCAATAATTATATACTATCCCAGCGGGTTTCGGCAACCTGCCGCATAGCTCCAAAAACGCGATCGCCCAAGAGGTATTAGCAGGATGTCAGGGAGAGCTGGGGCGCTGAACTTCAGGAAGGGAAAGAGCCTGATTCTGGCTGAAAATGGTGCAAGCCACGGTGATCTGGAATAAGGAGAGGGGCCTTATACAAGAGGGATTTCAGCTCTATGGTTTGGGGGTTGCATAACGCTATGGATTTCATAAGTCCTCCGAAAGCATCAGCTCCCCAAACTGAATACCCCGCCCAGGACTTGAACCTGGAACCCGCGGATTAAGAATCCGCTGCTCTGCCAAGTTGAGCTAGCGGGGCAGGTTCAAATTATAAAGGAAAACACGGAGGGGGATCAGCAACTCCTCTGGGGGGTTTAACACTTGATCGGAAAGAGCCATACGGGTTTATAATTTTAGGAGTGAATATGATCGCCTTTATCTTGGGTTTGAGTTTTTCCCTTCCGGAGTTGAAACCTTACCCACTCTGGAGTGCCCTTCCGGCCAGGTTCCCGTCGGTATCCCCAAACCTCATAGACCTCCAACCCATCCCAGAGGTGGTTGGGGGCTTCATCACCGACCTGGAGGTTGATCCGTTCAACCGGAACAACATATATGCGGCCAACGGCTACGAGATATTCAAGAGCACGGACGGAGGGGTGACCTGGCGCAAGCTGGGGATAGACCTGCCGCTTCCGAAGGACATGTGCGCTCCCACCCTGAACACTCTTTTCCTCTATTCCTCGGACATGGGCCTACTATATTCCACTGACGGCGGAAACTCCTTCAATTCCATCCCGGGCGTGCCCGCAGGCATGAAGGATGCTGTTTTTGCTATTGATACCAGTGGCAGTGGGGCTCTTTGGCTCGCTCTCGGCGATGGAAACGGGAACATCAGGGTTTATCGTGGAACCATAAGCTCCTGGAACATGATGGGCGGTTTCACGCTCCCGGATAGCGGTGCCCCGAAATCGCTTTTTGCATACGGGAACTTGGTTTTCGTTGGCATAGGCGGGACCGGAAGCCTGGATAGCTATCCGCAGCTCCTGGTCAAGCTCTCCGTTGACTCCGGGAATTCCTGGAGTGATTTCTGGACAGTTGGCCAAAATGGAAATGTCAACGACATAGAGGTGGTAAAGATCTCCGCCACAGAGAGCTTCCTTTCCTTCGTAACCGACAGGGGCATTTACTACCGTTATTTTAGTGGGGTTCCACTTCCTCCAACTCGCATCCTCCCCGGCCCTTGGAGCGAGATGCTGGCTTTGGGATGCCAGGGTGACACAGTTTTCGCACTAATGGGCAGGAACGGCCTCGTGCCCGGGCTTTTACTCGCTTGGTTTCACATAGACTCCTTGCCTCCTGATACTGTTGTGGATACTTCTCTCCTTTATAATACCGAGGGCATAACCGACATAGATTTCACCACGAGCGTTGGGATAGCCTCAACGGAAGGCGTCGGGATCATCCTCGCGTCTAACTACCTCTCAGATTGGCACGAGAGCAACAACGGGCTTCTGGCCTGGACATCAATAGGGCCCTATTCCCTATGGAGCGGCAACGACAGCATCTATTCCATAGATCTCTCCGGACACCTTTATCGTTCGTTTGACGCCGGAAGAACCTGGACGAGGACAGGCCTGAACCCGCTTCTGTTTGGCATAGCAACCGCGGCCTGCCCGAATCACCCCGATGTCGTCTACGCTGTTGCTTTATACATAGATTCCACAGGGGGCGGCATCATCCTCCGTTCAACTGACGCGGGGAACACTTGGACTGGCATGGGCGGGATTGACACCCAATACATCGCTTTCCCCCTATACCTTGAGGTTGATCCCACCAACCACGACCGCCTCTTTTCGGTGAGGTTCAGAACCTCTGGCCAAACCCTTGCCAGCGTCTCCACTAATGCAGGAACAATCTGGGAGAACATAACCCTTCCGGATAGCGCAAGGTGCCTTGAAGTTGCTCCTGAGGGGACGGTCTTCTGGGGAACCAAGGGTGGGGTGTATTGGGGAGCGTATCCGAATTTTACGAACCGGGTTGATTCCCTTATCGGAAGAGAGATCGTTGGCCTCTTCTTTGATCCTTATCGGGGAAACCTTTACGCTGTTGATAAAGGCGACAGGGTCTGGGCTGGCCAACCGGATGTCCAAGCGTCCTGGCGCGTGATCGCGAACACAACAGGGGCCTCATGGATGGACGGGGATATGAACCGGTGGGGAGACATAATCTTGCTCATAACCAGGAATGAAAATGTCCCCGTTCTTCTATCAACCATAGATGGGTTCTCCTGGCAAATTGATTCTCTGCCATACTGGGTCTCGTGCGCTGAGCTCGTGGATACGGGCCGTCTAATAGCAGGGACCCTTGGGAGGGGTCTTTATTGGGGAAGTATTCCGGGCACGGAGCCGCTTAGCGTGTTGGTTAGTGCGGAGCCTTACAATCTTCATCTGGGAGACTCTTGTAAGGTAAAGGTTGAGATTAGCAAACGGATACTTGATGTTCCTGTCTGCACCCTTACTACCGAGGGAGGAGATACCTTTCCCTTCCCATTGGAGCCCTCTGACACCACGGGCCGATTTTTCAAGGGGGTCTTCTGGACAGGGGGCCTCCACGAGGGTAAGGGAACGATCTCAGCCGTGGCCACCGATCCGTTCGGCAACAAGGCAACCGGCTTTGCGGAGATAACAATAGGCCCTGGCCCCGGAGAGTTCATGCCGGACGATTCGGTTTATGTCTATCCCAATCCAGCGCCCACATCCAATTACGGCAATTACATCTACTTCAGTATTTTCACGAACACAGAGGCAGAGGTGGATGTTCTTCTCTATGACCTTGAGGGGAAGCCAGCTGGGCTGGTCTCGGGTGAGCGGATAACCGGAGGCACGAGCAAGGCCATTCCGATGGACATATCAAGGATACCATCAGGGATATACATATGGCGATTGCGAGCGAGGGCCCTGAGGGGCTCGCAAAGCGCGGAAAAGATGGGCAAGCTGGCCATAAGGAAGTGAGGTTATGAAGATGAAAAGCTCTACTCTATTGATCTTAACCCTTGCTGGATCAGCATGGGCTCAGGCGGGCCTGTTTCTCAGGATGGGAGCAGGGGGTCGGGAGCTAGGCATGGGGGGAGCGGTTAGCGCGATAAGCGTCGGGCCCTCCTCGGTCTTCTGGAATCCGGCCGGGCTTTCATTTGGGCGTTCCTTGGGGGCCTTTGCTCAGCACACTGAATATTTCCAGGGGATAAGGTATGATAACCTTGCCCTGGCTAAGAGGTTCGGTTTCGGGACCATAGGCCTCTACGGTGGAGGGCTGTATGTTGGTGGTTTTGAGGGTAGAACAGGCCCATCTCATCTCCCCGAATGGGAGTTCTCCTGCTTTGATTTTTACGCTGGCCTCGCATACTCCAAGAAGGTGAAGGATCTGTCTCTCGGCGCCTCGGGCAAGTTCTTCATGAGCAGGATAGACAGGGATGATGCGACCGCTTTTGCGGTTGATCTGGGGGGCATATACTCAACGAAGTTCGTGAATCTCGGGGCATCCCTCCAGAATCTCGGCGGAGGTCTTACCTATATTGAAGAATCTTCCCCCCTTCCGACCACATTGAGGCTGGGCCTCGGTTTCAAGCCCTTTGAGTTCTCCGTCCTCTCTGCTGATTTCGTGAAACCTTTCTTCGCATCGGAATACGCGAGGGATTACGAGTTCAGGTTCGGTGCTGAGGCCACGATAGCTGATATACTCTCCCTGAGAACCGGCTTCTCAACTGAGCTTGAAGGGGATTATCCAGAGGATCTGAGCTACAGCACGCTTTCCGCGTTCTGGTTCGGAGCTGGGGTCAGGGTTGAGGATTTTGATGTTGATTACGCCTTCAGGAGCTATGACGCCCTGGGTTACACCCACAGGGTCTCCCTTACCTATTCCTTCGGTCGCTCAAGGGAAAAGAGTGTAAGGGCTCAAGAGGGCATAGCCCTTGAATATCAGAGAAAGATCCGGATAACAGCTGAGAGCTTTTACGCGAGCGCGATGAGCTATTACTCTGAGGGCAACCTCACCGAGGCCCTCACCAATCTGGATAGGGCGCTTGTTTGGGACCCGGAGTATTCTGAGGCCCAAGCCATGTATGATAAAATAAAGGAAGAAAAGCGCAAGAACGACGCGGAATCCTACTACAACAGGGGCCTTGAGCTATACAACCAGGGCAATTTCATGGATGCCATAACGCAGTTTGAGAGGTGCCTTGAGATTGACCCCGAGAACTCCTTGGCTCAGAAATGGCAGGAGGCCTCTTTCTCAGCCCTCGTTGAGGTCCAAAAGGCAAAGTACTCCAAGAAACAGGAGAAAGGCCAGGAGATCTCCGAGCTGATGAAGAAAGGGGTTTCCTTCTACTCAAAAGGGGATTATTTCAAGGCTGAGGAAAGATTCAAGGAGGTCCTGAAGATCGATCCCCAGAACGCCGAGGCAAAGGATTACCTCGCTAAGTCTGAGAAAGCGAGGAAGGACAAGGCCGCGGACTACCTAAGGAGGGCCGAGGCCGCGAGGGCGAAGGGCGACTACGCGAAGGCCATTGATGCGTATCAGAAGGTGTTTGATTATGAGCCGGGTAATCCGGACGCCAACAAGGGCCTAGTTGAGACGAGAGAACTTGCGGCCAAGGCCGCATCCGAGCACCTAGCGAACGGCAGGGCGCTTTACAAGAAGGGGGACCTATCAGGAGCCGAGGCAGAGTTCCGGGCCGCTCTGAACCTTGACCCATCGCTCGTGGATGCGAGCTCTTACCTCGCTGAGATAGCCGCCAAGCGCAGGTCCGAGGCAAAGGTCGCGCCTGACCCCAAGACCGTAGAGGAGCTATACCTGAAGGGCGTTGACGCTTATGTTAGGGAGGACTACAAGGGCGCCATCTACTACTGGGAGAAGGTTCTTGAGCTTGATCCCAACCACGCGAAGGCAAAGGCGAACCTGGCGAAGGCGAAGAAGAAGATAAGCGGTTGATAGCCCTGCTTCTCCAGGTCAACTTCCCCGTTTTCGCGAGGGTCTACGGGGGCCAGGGTGATGATTGGGTGTATTCCATGGTATCCTGTCCGGACGGAGGCTTTGTTCTTGCTGGATACACGAGGGGCTTTGGCTCGCGCGGCGCGGATGTCCTCGTTGTGAAGATGGGTTTTACTGGGGAACCAGAGTGGGCCACAGCCGCAGGGGGGCCTGGTTCTGAATACGCTAATTCGGTTATCCGGACTATTGATGGGGGTTTCGTGGTTGCCGGATACACCAGGAGCTTTGGCTCAGGGGGCGCGGATGCCCTGATCATGAAGCTGGGTCCGGATGGGGAACTTGATTGGGCAAGGGTTATTGGGGGCGCTGGAAACGATTGCATCAATTCGCTCCTTCAGATGCCCGACGGGGACCTTCTCCTTGCTGGATACACGACCAGCTACGGTTCCGGAGGCTCTGACATGCTCCTACTCAGACTCAACCACAAAGGCGAAGTGGTTTGGGCAAAGACCATAGGCGGCCCCGGTTCTGAGAGCATCACATCCCTCGTTGCGGCCCATGATGCGGGGTTTCTCCTTCTCGGATACGGCCCTGGGCCTCTCCTCGTGTGCCTTGACCCTTCCATGGAGATAATCTGGGCCAGGTATCTGGATATGGCTTCGGGCTACATTCAGTCGGGTTTGGCGATACCGGACGGATTCCTCTTGTCCGGTTGGGTCAGGAGCAAAAGGGGCGACCCCGATGCCCTCGTTCTCAGGCTCAACGAGAAAGGGAGGATGATCTGGGCCAAGAGATTCGGAGGCAGTGGCTATGATTGGGCGTCATCTATAGTAGAACTGCCGGACGAAGGTTTTGGGGTGGCTGGTTGCATAAGCTTTGGACACTACAACTTTCTCGTTCTCGGGCTCTCGGACTCAGGAGAGCTCATATGGGCAAAGACCTTTGGTAGCCCTGGCTGGGACGCGGCATCCTGCATTCTGCAAACAAATGATGGTGGGATAACGCTTGCGGGCTACACATCGGGTTTTGGCATTGGAGGGGATGACATCCTGGTTCTGAGGCTTGGGCCTCATGGATGGTATCCTGGTTGCGTTGTTGACTGCCCGCTGAGGATTGCCACGCTATCAGCGGCTCAGCGGAATGCCTCTCTTGAGGCTAGGCCGTGCTCCCCAACGACCTCTGCGCCGGAGATCGCGTTCAGGAGGATCGCGATAAGCGCTTTGGATGTCTGCCCTCCACCCCTTGAGGAATCCGATGGTTCAACGGATCAGTAGGTTCCTGTTTATCGTTATGCCTTCCGAGACTAGCCTCGCGAAATAGACTCCTGGTTTCGCCTTAACTGGAAAGGGGTAGCGTCCTGGTTCAAGGAACCCACGGAAAAGGGACGAGACCCGCTTCCCCGTTATATCGTAGAGGCAGAGATCAACCGGGCCAGCTTTGGCCAAACTGAGCTCAAGCGTTGTTCCTTTTGGACCGGAAAGGGCCAGGAGATCGCTTTTGCCAATCCCATGCCCCTCCTTCACTGTCCCTGTCGTGTCCTCGTAGTTCAGGATTACGACATCGTTTATGGCCAGGGAATCCGGGGTATCATCCCAGAGAACCAGTTTAACCAAGTATGTGCCAAAACCGAGGCCGTGGGTATCCCATATGGCGAGGGTGTCCCGCCAAACAGGCTCCTCGTGCGGATTATCCAGGGGATACCATGTGGTTGTGTCCTCAGCTGGGGCCCAATACATGTCGTAGTGATCGAAACCCCCTTTTGGAGCGAGAGGGCCTTTTATAATGCTGGCTACCCCGATGATCGGCACATAGCTCTCGGTCGGCGCGTAAAAGGGTTCATCTATTCCCATTACCCATATTAGGCTGGAATCATAGGCCACAGGCCTCCCCGGGAACTGGCATTCCGCGAGGATGAGCCTTGAGGTATTCCTGGCCCATATGCCGCCATAGGCAGTCGGGATCCCAACCAGAGCCAAAAGCCCTATACCGCTCTCGCGGGTGTATATCTCGCATGTCATTGAGGAGGCTACTGCTATGTTGAAGGAATTACCGTTCGCCTCAAAGTGGCCCCCTGTCCCGTCAAGAAAGTAGCTCTGGCCCCAAGCGAGGGCTTGGCCCATGGATAAAACCTCCCCGACGATGCAGTGGTCAAAGGTAAGGATGAACTGTTCTGCTGGATACAGGCTCCATGTCATCACTGAGGTGTTGAGGAGTCGGAAGCTCCTGTCAGTCATCCCCAATGTGAAATCCGAGTAAGTCATTCCGTTCACGAGGCCGGAGAGGTTCTGGGAATCCGCGCCGAGGCCCATTATCCCAACCGTGCGCACTGGTGAGTCCCTGAAGGTGACATCGCAACCCGGCATGAGTATTGTCCCCCACATGCAAAAACGGGTTGTGTCTATCCTTACCTGGTATCTTATGCCTGAGACACCAGGTATGCCGTCCCTCATCTCAAAGACATCTATGTTGTCCCAGCTCGGGAAGGTGAAGTCAATGGTCGCGCCCTGGCCGTAGAAGAACCAAGCGAGCATGGTGTCTATGTCCTTGAAAGTGGCAATGGCTGAGTCCGTGAAGAGCCACTCTCCGGCCACATTAACCTTCCTGAGACCCGCGGTTGCCCTTCCCCAACAGCCAGCGGTCGTCCAGCCTCTGATCGTCAGTGTGTCCCAGATCACACGGGCGTTATCCATGGCCGAGAGGTTGTAGGGTAGGTTGTTGTAATCAAGCACTGAGCGCCTGGCCTCCATGAGCGCGTCTTCGGAGAGGAGTGTTCCCCACTGGTATGTGAAGCTCTGGGGATACCTCGCGGTGCCATCGTATATGAGGAACTTTCCCTGGCCCATCGCGTATATGTTCCCGTGGAGTATCAGGGTTCCACCCTGGACGAGGAGAACGCCGTTCCCGACTATGAAAACATCGCCGTTCCATTCCCATGTCCCGGTCACCCTCAGGGTCTCGTAGGGAGTGTCGCCTATTATGTATGGGGGACCATTGGGTTTGGGCATGGCTCCGTTAATGGCGTTCAGCAGATCAGGATTCAATCCGTATCCCGGCAATTTCTGAGCTGGCTGGACGGCTTGGGTTTCCGGCCTTCTCGTCCAGTCAATAGCCTCCATGGCCACATGAACCTCAGTCGGCAGTGCCGCGGTAACCGCTATGAGTCCAAACATCTCATCTCTCCTTTGATTTCGTTGGATATTATAATATCCTGGCCATCGCGCGGGCAACTGGCCAACCGTTATAATATGCCCTTGAGACACGAGGCTGTTATCTTTGATCTTTTTGGAACCCTGGTTTCGGGCTTCTGGGAAGGACACGACGATCATCTGGCTGAAATGGCCGCTGAGCTTGGCGTTCCGCGGGAGGATTTCGCTCGGGCATGGGGAGCCACATGCGAGAAGCGCCTCATCGGAGAGATTCCCACGATCGCTGAAAACCTGAGACTCATCCTTGAAGAGCTCGGCCTACATCCTGATGAGGAGCGGATAGAAACGGCTGTAAAAATGAGGGAGAATTTCGTCCGAGCGAGGCTCACCCCGCGCCCGGAAGCCGGGCGTATCTTGCGGGAAATAAAGGCAAATGGCCTAAAATTGGGACTCATGAGCGATTGCTCACCAGAGGTCCCCCCACTTTGGGACGAGCTCCCTATATCACGATACTTTGATTGCGCGGTCTTTTCCTCCTCTGTTCACATGAGAAAGCCGGACCCCAGAATGTATCTGTTGGCGTGCAAGAGACTGGAAGTCGAGCCCGAATCATGTCTATATGTTGGGGATGGCGGGCACAGTGAGCTTACGGGCGCAAGGAAACTTGGCATGCTCGCCATACTCATCCAGTCATCCGACGAGCAAGCCCCTGAACCCTTCGCGACAGAGGCAGGGACATGGGACGGTCCACGGATCTCAAGCCTGGAGAGGATTCTGGGGTTTATAAGCTAAAAAGGGGCCATTTTCATAGTTGACACAGGCCGAGCGGTTTGATTATCATTATGGTCGCGATGAAAAGGTTTGTTTTCCCCTTCGTTTTTGTGGCGGGCCTTTCGGCTCAGGTGCCCATCTTCCGTGAGGAAGCCAAGGTAGAGGCCAGGTTTGAGGCAGAGGTTTTCATGAGCGGTATCTATATTCAGGGCGCGATGGAAGACCTATCTGGCTCAGCTACCCAATCTGAAGGCGACATGTATAACGCTGGCAGGGCCAGGGTCTCAAGCTATATCACCCTGAACAATCAGTTCACCCTCGGTATAGGCGGCCTATACCACGGCATCCTCTCAGGCGACCCATCAAAGAACACAATAACCCTTTCGGAGGGCTTTGTGGAGGCGGATACCTTTGTTCTTCCTATGGGCATGCTCGGAATACTCCGCGTTGGTCGCCAGATCTTCAACTACGGCGAAGGCATTCTCATATCCGACTACTACGGAATAGGCCAGAACGGAATAAAGATGACATTCATCCCAAGCCCTGAATGGGATTACTGGTTTGATGTAGTGTATGCGGACCTCTCCGAGGGTGGTGCATTGCAAAGAGACACATTTTACTTTCCCGTTGAGTTGACCACTGACTCCTCCCAGGTCTACGAGTATGTCTACACGAAATACCAGCTTGACATGATCGGCCTGGTAGGAGGCAAGTCCAAGGCGGAATCCAACTACGCCTTTAACCTCTACTTCCTTGCCGATCTTGAGGACAGGGGCCTTTCGGGCGGATGGCGGCCCATGTGGGCTGGCGGCTATCTTGAGGTCGGGCCTCTGGGTGGGTTCGTTATGGCCGGAGAGGTCGGTTGGCTCTTCGGCGAATGGGACGCCCAGCAGTTTGTCTATTACGACCTCTCAGACCAGCTATACAACCTGCTTTCAAGGTATGGCCTCCAGGACCCAGTGACGGGCTACAAGTTCTCAGCATCGGCTTTTGATGTCCGAGCGTATTACCAGACCTCTGACATGTTCACGCTCGGCGTCTCATATCATTCCTTCTCGGGAGACAACGGGGCCACCGGGGACATATACGAGGGCTGGTTCCCACCGTGTCTGAGAAGCACCTCGTCCCCCAACACCGAGTGGATACACTGGGCTGGATTCGGAGAGGTGATGACATGGAACTTCAGGCCAGACATGTGGAGAACCCCGTTCTTCTTCAACCCCACAGACATATCCGTCGTTAACGGCAATGTGATATTCAACGCCTTCCCTGTCAAATACTCCTTGGTGATGAGATTGGACTTTTATGCCTTTCTTGAGCAGTGGACGCCAGCTAGCCTCAGCAACTACATAGGTTCTGAGATCGATGTATCCTTGAAGGGCACATATGCTGACCTCGCTGATGTCGGCTTTACCTTTGGTTATTTTATGCCAGGCGATAGGCTCACCCCAGGGGATCCGGCCGCTGGCGCTGGGTGGACAAGGCCAACACCCTTAAATGTCTATCTCATGACCGGACACTCCGGCTCCCAGCAGCTCACCCTTGATGGGAACTCTTTTACCGCGAGGCTTTGGGTTTATAGAAAGATAGGGTTATAGTTTCTCGCTCCTGTCGGTTGCATCAGTCTCTGGTTTGGGATTATAATTTCCACGATGATACCGGTTTTTCTCTGTGCATTTGGAACCCCGTTTGCTGGCGAGGCCTTCAATTTTGGACTGGGAGCACGGGCATGGGGAATGGGAGGGGCATTCACAGCTCTGGCTACCGACCCTTCCGGGGTCTACTGGAATCCTGGGGGGATAGGGAAGGTTGAAGGCGCAGGCATACTCGCTATGCACGGTGCCTTTTGGCAGGGCCTCAACTATGAGTTTGTGGCTTTGGCAAAGGAAACCCCTTTCGGGGGTTACGGCCTTGGAATCTACTACCTCGGCGTTGGGGACATAAAGAGAACACAATTACCGGATACCACATCTCCACCGAGCAACGATAATGAACCTGTAATAATAGGCACAACATCTTATCAGGCCTACGAGCTCCTTCTCAGCCTTGGGAGCCGGCGCGGCTTGGGAATCACATTGAAGGCTTTGGGGCAGAAGGCTGACACAACATCCTGTTACGGTATTGGCCTGGATCTTGGTTACCTGAAGGATCTTGATGCTCTTGGTTTTGGCCTCGTCATAAAGGACGCGCTCACAACCCCTTTGTTCTGGTCAACGGGAAAGCACGAGACCGTTGCTCCATCGGTTAACTGTGGAATCGCTATTAGACCGGCTCCGTGGCTTATCGTCTCTGGCGAGGGAGTCCTGAGGTTTGAGGGAAGGGGGGGCGCAGAGGTCATTCACTTCGGGGATGCCAGCCTTGAACCCAGGGTTGGAGGTGAAGCGTCGCTGGGGCCAGCGAGATTCAGGCTGGGCATGAATGCCCGGATGCCAACTGCAGGAGCTGGATTCAGGTTCTCAAGATTCTCCGGGGACTATGCGCTTGTCTACAACGGAGACCTTGGGGTGGCACACAGGTTCTCCTTGGAGGTATCTTTTTAGCCAATCTTGAGCCAAATTGATCTCTTCCTTCAGAACGGGGATCATTTCGTGATAAGTAGGAATGAGAGAAGGGGCGAATCCCCTGGGCTGGGCTATGAGATTACTCACTTCATTCGCTCCCCTCGCTGGAGGATACATCGAAGAAATCTTCAAGAGGTGAGGGAATGGGTAAAGCTCGGTGGTGTTCCTGGAAATCCTTAAACTGCCTGGGTTATACTATCAGGATGCAATACCAGAGACCTCGCGGGACAAGGGATATTCTTCCTCCAGAATACGAGGAAAGGCAGGTCATCTACGAGAAAGCCCGAGGCCTACTTCGTGCCTATGGCTACAGGTTCATAGAGCTTCCGATATTTGAGAGACAGGAGCTATTCGTCCGTTCAATCGGGGAGACGACCGATATCGTTGAGAAGGAGATGTTCAGCTTCACGAGGGGGGAGGAGACATACGCTCTCCGCCCAGAAGGAACCGCTGGAGCAGTGAGGGCCTTTCTTGAGGAGAGGATGAGCGTTCCAGCGAAAATAGCCTATTGGGGGCCTTTTTTCAGAGCAGAGAGGCCCCAGAAGGGGCGTCTTAGGCAGTTCACCCAGCTGGGGGTTGAGTGTTTTGGTGTCGCATCAGCGCTCCTTGATGCTGAGCAGATAGAGCTGGCCCTTGAGCTCTTTCGTGCCTGGGAAATGCCGGATGTTGAGGTTCTCCTCAACTCCATAGGTTGCCCCGATGACAGGGCGAGATATCGCGAGGCTCTCAGGTCCTATTTATTTGAAAAACACGCCGATCTCTGCGATGATTGCAGGAGAAGGCTTGAGAGGAACCCAATGAGGGCCCTTGATTGTAAGACCGATGCCCCTAGGCTTGGAGATGCCCCCAGGATGGCTGGTTACCTCTGCGAGGAATGCTCAGCTCACTACTCCGAGCTCAAGGAGGCTCTCAGCCGAAACGGCGTTTCCTTCAAAGAGGACCACAGGCTCTGGCGAGGTCTGGATTACTACACGAGAACGGTTTTTGAGTTCAGGGCAAAGGGCCTCGGGGCACAGGATTCCGTGGGAGGCGGCGGGAGGTATGACCTCCTGGTTGAGCAGATGGGCGGGCCCCGGACCCCTGCCTCGGGCTGGGCGATAGGCATAGAGAGGGTTCAGATAGCGAGGGGCGAAAGGGCCGGAGAACCATCAGGCCCCGATTACTTTATTGTATTCATTGGGCCAAAAGCCAAGGACGAGGCTATTAGGCTTTTGCGAGATCTGAGGTCAAGAGGACTCTGGGCCGATATGGATTACGAGGGCGGAAAGCCGGGCAAGCAGTTCAAGATAGCCGATCGCTTGGGCGCGAGAAAGGCAATAATCATAGGGGAAGAGGAGCTGGAGAGGAGCGTTCTCAAGATAAAGGACATGGCTACCGGGGAGGAAAGGTTCATCAAACCCGATGAGATTGAACCCATTTTCTGCACGAACGAGTCTCAATAAGAGAAATGTGTGGCATGGGAGTTCCTCACTCCACAAGGACTTCCTGGTTTTTCAAACGGATCGTGAGACCTGTTTCTACTCGGAAATTTCTTATCTTTTCGGCCTATGAAATCCGCACTCAGAGGGAGTTTCAGATTCATGCAGGATCTGGGTTGAAGACTTTCACGACATCAGACACACATACGCGAGCTGGAAGGTTATGGACAGGGTTAGGGAGAGGGGCGTTATGGTCAGTTTATGAAGAAGGAGCTGGAGAAAATTCCCCGGATGAATACTGATTGGCTTGAGTATTGGGTTTTGGAGAATGGAGCCGACGGGATTTGAACCCGTGACCCTCAGACTGCCAGCCTGATGCTCTCCCAATTGAGCTACGGCCCCTAGGGTGAAAATTATAATGTGAGCCCGTGACGGATCGCAATTTTTGCAGACGATCGTGAGGAGCAACCCTCGTTCAACTAAACCATCGGAAGTCTCAGCGTGAATCTCGTTCCCTCACCGACCCTGCTCTCGGCCAGTATCTCTCCCCCGTGGGCCGAGACCGCCCACTTTGCAATGGCAAGACCGAGGCCTGTGCCAGGGATTCCGGATTGGGATGTGAGCCTGCCCTTGTAGAACCTCTCAAATATCCTAGGGAGGTCATCAGGGGGAATTCCCGGCCCCGTGTCCTTGATGGAGATGAAGAGCCACCCATCCTCGGTCCACGCGGATACCTCAACCTTGCCTTTTTCCGTGAACTTTATGGCATTGTCAATGATGTTATACAAGGCTGTCTCTATCATGCTGTGATCGATTTTTACTTCATCCGGGAGCCCCTCTGCCGAGAAGACGAGCTCAAGGCCCTTTGCCTTGGCCTTTGGCCTGAACATCTCCTCAGCACCCGAAAGGAGCCTTCTGGGGTCTGTTGGCTCAAGCTTTGGTGGGGTGGACTCCATTCGGGAGAGGGTAAGTATGTCCTCAACAAGAGACGAGAGGCGCTTTGTGTGTTTCAGAGCGGTCTCAAGCGCGTTTTTTCTGGATTCCTCGGATATGCCCGTTTCGGATGCCATCTCAAGATAGCCTTGGATCACGGTAAGGGGCGTCCTCAATTCGTGCGATGCTGATGAAACGAGGCGGGATTTTATTGATTCGGTCTCCTTCGCAGAGGTTATGTCCTCTACCAAAAGAAGAAATCTTCCCCTTGAGAATGGTGCTACATCAGCCCTTATCCACCTTCTCTCCGGAAAAAGGGTCAGGAACTCAGCCCTTAAAGCCTTGCCGGATGCCAGAGCGGATTCCACATTTTCCACGAGTCCCCTGCCGGCGCCGTGCGCCTCCCAGAGCCTTTTCCCCTCAATAGCCCCCACTAGCTCGCTGGCTCGCTCGTTGGAGAGAACAACCCTTGCTTCTCGGTCAAGGATGACGACGCCATAGCCAGTTGACCTTATTCCCTCCTCAGATTCGGATTCTGCTTGTCTGGATTCTTCAAGCAAGGCTCCCAGCTCCTTTATGGCCCTGCGCATGCACAGGAGGTAATACCTGAGCCCTATTCCCCTGCACCTCAGCTCCTGTCCCGTAAGCTCCCTGAAGGCTGAGAGCGCCCTTTTCACTGAACGCCTTACCGAGATCTGGTATAGGATGTTCATAGCGATGAGGGTTATGGCCAGGGCCGCTATCAAACAGGTTGCCCACAAGGCCGCGCCGGATAACCAAGCAATAACCGGCATAAAGAGGATGATAACCCCCTGCCAGAACCCGAGGCTCGCGAGAACGCTCCTCATGTGCCCTCTGTTAGCCTGTAGCCTACCCCCCTGACAGTCTCTATGAGCCTACCGCTTTTGCCAAGCTTCTTTCTCAGCGTCCTTATGTGCACATCAACCGTCCTCGGCCCCCCTAATGAGCCTATCGCGGAGAGGAGAGCGGTTCTTCTCACTGTTCTTCCACCGGCCTTCACGAGCTCGAGAAGTATAACGAACTCGGATGGGCTGAGTCTCAGGGGCGTCTTATTGACATATGCCTTATTCGCTTCCGGCAAGATCCTCAGCGGCCCATGCCTGAGCTCCCATGGGCCCGGAACCTCCTTTGCTCTGAGCAGGCGTTTTACCCTCGCGACCATTTCCCTTGGGGAGAAGGGTTTTTTTATGTAGTCGTCCGCGCCTATCTCAAACCCGAGAACCGTGTCCGACTCGCTCGTCCTTGCCGTGAGGATCACAATCGGGATATTGCTCGTGCGCTCGGTTGATTTCAATTGCCTCGCCAGATCCATCCCATCCCCATCTGGAAGCATGAGGTCAATAACGAGCAGGTCTGGGATCTTTCCCTGCATGGCAAAGAGGAGCTCGTCAGCCCTGAAAAAGCCCCGTGTCCTGAAACCGGCCGCTTCAAGCGCTTCACGAACGAGCCTGTTTATGTCAGGCTCATCCTCAAGAACGAAAACGGTTTTCACTGGAACGGGTAAATGATAAAGCGAGAAGCATTAAGGGATCAATCTATTATAATTTGACTCTAACGGGGGTTTTATGATGATATACGCATTCATAACCACAAACATCTTGGTCGGTCAGTGGCTCTTTGCCAAAACCTTTGGCGGAACGAACCAGGATATAGCCAGCTCCATAATCCAGACAACAGACGGAGGCTACGCTGTCGCGGGATGGACATGGAGTTTTGGCGCCGGCGATTGGGATCTTCTCGTCCTCAAGCTGGACCAGGATGGGAATTACCCCGGCTGTGTGCAGGAGTGCTTGCCAACCGTTATGGATGTTAGTCCGGTCAGCTCATCGCCCTCTGTTGGCGCCAGTTGTTTCCCCACCACATCAGAGCCAAGCCTAACAGTTGGAACCCCAGCTTTCGCCGTAACCGATGCTTGTCCGCCGGTGAATGTTGAGGAGAAGGATGCTTATGGTAAGCCCGGAATAACTTGCTCTCTTCTCCCCGGTGCCGCGCTTTTCCTTTCTCCCGAGGGTGTTGGGATAAAAATCTATAAAGCAGACGGAAGGCTAATCTATTCTGCTGAGCTCAAAAGGGGCAAAAACCAGCTGAGCCTTGAGCCAGGGGTCTATCTGTGGGAAACAAGCCACGAGGAATCGGGAAAGAGGAGCCAATCCGGAAAGTTCGCGGTTCGGTAATCCATAGAAGAGAGACAGGGTTTGCCCTATGGGAAACATGCCTTGGCCAAAGCCCATACCCCCCAGGCCTGGCCCCACCTGGCGTAGTTTATCCGGTTGTAAATGAATCTTCCCCTCTGGTAGCCGAAACGCCCATCGCTGTCCATGAAAAGCCGGACAAGCGCATCCGCCAGGGCCATAGCCCTTTCCTTCTTTCCGAGTTCCGCCATCACACCAACAGAGACAGCGAGCGTGTGAACATCAAGGGGATACCTTTTGCCCAAACGCCAAAGGGGCAGGCCATCCGGGCCGAAGAGATTCTTTTCGTAGAAATTCACAATCCTCTCAAGGGGTTCTTTGAAAGCCTGTCCAAAGGTTCTGTTTAATGAGGTAATGGCGATTACGACGAATCCAGTGTGGAAGTTGTCTATGTAGGAGAACATAGCCCAGTCCTCCCCATACGGCCATGAGCCATCAGGCCTCTGAAGAATAACCGAAGCCTGGGCGGATCTCATTGCCTCATCCCCAAAACCAGCCCTCGCCAAAGCCGAGGCCAAAAGCAGGTTTGCGTTGTGGATCCTGTAGTTATCAAATGGGGTATAGCTGAAGAAGCCGTCTTGGGTTCTGTTGAGCGCAGAGAGGATGTTTTCGGCCCCCTTTCGGATCAGGCTGTCTGTCTCAATATTTAAGGCATCCCGCGCGTCAGCAAGCGCGTGAAGAACGAAAGCGGTATTCACTGCCGTGGGGGTTCCGGCTGGGACGAAAAAGGCCCTTGATTGCCAGGGAAAAGGGTATCCCCAGGGAAAGGTTTCTTGAAGGAGGGAGATGATTCTCTTGGCCTTATTGATGAGCGAAGGGCGCGGAGGCCTGTCCACACAGAGGCCAGCGTATGCCGACAAACAGAGAGCGAGGGTCTTTGGGTTTAGGGTTTTCTTTATGCCGAGCATGGGCCTGATGTTTATGGGTTTCTTCCTTACCGCGTGGACAAAAAGCAGTCTCAGCGTTGAGCCGGGCAAAAGCCTCGCTAAGGGCGAAAGAAGCCCATCATAAGGATCATAGCCCATGTAGCCATCCCTCTCAAGCACGGCAAGGGACCTAATCAGAGCTCCCTCTAATCCTTCTGATACATCCATCAGTGAAGCTCACGAGGTTCTTGAATTCCTCCATTTCATCAGCCGGGACAGGGTTTGCTGGAGGGGTTTTGACCGTGAGGGGATTCACGAAAGAGCCCCCTTTGAACATCTCAAAGTGGAGATGGGGCCCTGTAGCGAGTCCAGTTGACCCCACATAGCCAATTATCTGGCCCTGGCTCACCCTTTGTCCGGATCTCACCGCTATCCGGCTCAGATGGCCGTATCCGGTTTGGAACCCGTTTGGGTGTTTTATCCTGACATATTTTCCGTATCCGCCCTTCCAGCCCGCGAAAGCGACTGTGCCTTCCCCCAGCGCGTGGACAGGGGTCCCAGCAGGAGCCGCGTAGTCAACCCCCTTGTGCGGACGGTATACCTTGAGAATGGGATGGAAGCGGCTCTTTGAATAACCGGAAGATATCCTGTAGACCTTTAATGGGCTTTTCAGAAACTCTTTCCTGAGGGACCTCCCCTCGCTGTTGTAATACTCCCCCTTGAAACGATAAGCGACATGCTTGCCAACGCTCTTGCCGTCGTATTCCGCCCAGAGCACGGGGCCGTAGAATGCAACGGTATCAGCCAGGTAGTTCTTCTCAACCACGAAAAAGAAGGAATCCCCCTTCTGGCACTCTGTTGTGAAATCTATGTCCCATCCGAATATATCCGCGAACTGAATGAGAACGGGGTCCTTCTCCCCGAGCTCCAGAAACGAGAGGTAAAGGTTCTGATCAACCTCCCCCCTCACAAACTCAACCCTCTTTACGAAATCAGGGATGATGTTCTTGGTTTTGAATCCCTCGCCGGCGAAATCAAACCTGGTCGTGTTGAATCCCCTAATGTAATCAAGCCTCGTGAGCCTACCATTAGCCATGTAGAATTTCAGGGTGTCGCCGGGCCTTATTCTCTTGGCACCTATGACAGAGTCAACGGCTCTGAGCGCCTTAGCGTAATCCTCCCCATCAAGTGCCTTGTCAAGAACGATCCCGAGGATATCCCCTTCCTTTATGACCACAACTGAGGCCGGGGGAGGCTCGCTCTCGGTTTCGGACAAGGAAATTGGGTTTTGGGAGGTTTTGCGGCAATCAATAAGCACGAGAACCAATACTAATCCAGCCGTGCGGCTTATCAAAGCTCTCAGATTATAATCTGAGTGGCTATCCTCTTTCACCCGGACCTGCGGTAGGGCTAGGGGGAAGGTCGCTTTGGGTTAAGAGTCTTTCACATCGCTACAATTATTTCCTAGTTGCCCAGCCATTAATGCATGGGCGAGGCCAGGCACGGATACTTGAGATCCCAATATAATTTGTCCATGATTGAGGCGCAGGGTCTCTTCAAGTCATTCAAGGACAGAAGGAGGGGCGATGTTCGCGCCGTTGATGGGGTATCCTTCAGGGTCCAGGCGGGCGAGGTCGTTGCTTTGTTGGGTCCAAATGGCGCTGGGAAGACCACTACCATGAGGCTTCTTGCAGGACTGCTGAGACCTGATCAGGGCAAAGCCAAGCTTGCTGGGAGGTCACCCGAGGAGGCCAAGGCCTTGCTTGGTTTCCTGCCAGCTGATTCCGGCCTTTATCACAGGCTCACTCCGAAGGAGGTCCTGAGGATATTCGGAAGCCTGTCTGGGATCCCCAAGGAGAAGCTGGCCAAGAGGATCGAGTATCTCACCGAGAGGCTTGGAATGACCGGGTTTGCGGACACCAGGATAGCGAGGTTATCCACGGGGATGAGACAGCGTGTAGCGGTAGCGAGGTGCCTCGTGCACGATCCACCCATACTCATAATGGACGAGCCAACAAAGGGGCTTGATGTGGAGTCATCCAGGGCTGTTGAGAACTTCATCCTTGAGATGAAGGGGGAAGGGAAGGCAATCCTGGTCTCAACCCACATCATGGAGGAGGCGGAGTTCCTGGCGGACAGGATCGTTGTGATAACCGGAGGGCGGGTTGTTGCGGAGGGAACCATAACGGATCTGAGAGCTAAGACCGGCAAAGAGAAGCTCAGAGAGGTCTATCTTGCTCTCGTTGGAGGTGGAAGATGAGGTTCAGGGTCCTTCTTTTCAAGGAGATCGTGGAGATCATGAGGGACAGGAGGGCAATAATAAGCATGATCCTGGTTCCCCTCGTTGCCATACCCGTTATTCTCATAGCGGTCTCTTACTTCACGGCCTCCGCGATGAGCAGGATAGAGAAAGCCCCGCATCCAGTAGCGATAAGGCCAAATTTCCCGATACAGGGCCTTGATAGCCTGCTCGTGGAAGAGGGCTTATCCCCTTTTCCCTCAGATTCTCCGAGGTCCGATGTTGAGACCGGGAAAGCGGATGTGGGTATCTGGTGGGAGAGAAGGGATGATGGGACGATCCTCGCGACCTGCTATCACGATGCCTCAGACGAGTCATCCGAATATTCCCTGGCCAAAGTAACAGCAGTCCTGGATTCCGCGAGGGAGATGAACCTGAGAGACAACATGGAGGCGCTGGGCGCGCCGGGATGGATGTGGCGCCCGCTTTCAGTGAGGGAGGAAAATGTCGCGCCCCCTCAAAGGATGACCGGCTACATCCTCGGAACGCTCTTGGGTTACATCCTCGTTCTTCTCGTTTTCACTGGGGGAATGTATCCAGCCATGGACCTCGTGGCCGGCGAGCGGGAGAGGCACACCATAGAGATCCTGCTCTCAGCCCCGGTCTCAAGGAGCGTTATCGTCTCCTCAAAGATAAGCGCGGTTGCTCTGGCATCCTTGGTCACGGGATTGCTGAACCTTGCCTCTTACGGACTGTGTTTCGTTTTCGCAGGAACTCTCTCTCCAGAGCTAAGTGAGTTAACAAAGGAAATGTCCCCGAACTCCGCGGGTTTTCTCGTGCTGTTTCTGAGCGTCGTGCCCCTGGCTATTTTTGCCGCATCACTTGAGGTCGCTCTCGCCTCATACGCGAAGAGCTACCGGGAGGCGCAGACATACCTAACGCCCCTATCTTTGATCGTGATATTCCCAGCGATGGCGAGCATGATGCCCGGAGCGCAATTGACGAGCCTGGGCGCGCTTGTGCCCATATACAATACAGCCATGGCAATAAAGGGCGCGCTCATGGGGAACCTTAGGGTATTGCCGTTCATAATAAGCCTTGTTGCGAATTCGGTCTACGCGGCAGGCGCAACATTCCTCGCTTCCAGGGCTTTTGGCAGGGAAGGAATATTGAAAGCAGACTAGTTGATCGGCCACACCGTTTGGTTTATCATTATGAAGCTGTGGCATTTGGTTTTTTGCTCGCGTTTTGCGATGTTACAGCCCAGGCTGGCTTGATGGGCGTATCCTTCGCCAGGTCCGTTGCCCTCGTTGACTACGACGGCGACGGGGACCTGGATATCATCGTTGGTTCTTCCGAAGACGGTGCCACCAAGTTTTTCAAGAATGTGGGAGGCAAGTTCACGGATGCCACAGCCCAGGAGAGCCGCGGAACCCTGCCCGGCGTTTTGGGACTTCTGGCCTGGGACCTTGATTATGATGGTGCAGTGGAGATAGCGGCCGCAAGCTCGCATCTCGGCTCCCCTCCCGTTTTCCTGAAGAAAAAGGCGGGCGTTTTCCAGGATGTATCTCCGGAGATGGGTTTTACTGGTGGGCGCTCAACCAGGAGGCTCCTTCCTGTTGATGTGGATTGCAACGATCAGCTTGAGCTTCTCGAGATAAACACAGCTTTGATAAATGAGCCCGGCCACAGGCTCTGGGTTCCCAGCTCAGGTGGCTTCGTTGAAGGAACCCCGCCTCCTCTGGCCCAGCTGTCAGCTGACGGGTTTTCGGGCCTGGTTGTTGATCTCAACCTGGATACCTATCCTGACATAATCCTCTCCCATAAGGACCAGGGGATTTTGGTCATAAAGGGCAGAAAGGATGACATGGGCAGGGTTTTCTACAGGGCAGGGACATCTGAGACGAGGGGGATAATGGTTGGGGATTACAATGGGGATGGGCTTTATGACATCCTCGTGTGTTCGGACGAGGGGGCGCTCCTTCTGGCTAACAGATCTGGTGAGTTTCGGGATATCACTGCCGAGGCTGGGCTTTCGGGCTTGCCCCCCCTAAGGGATGGCGTTTTCTGTGATGTTGACCTGGATGGGTGGGATGACATCCTCCTGGTAACCATGGATGGGGCACTGAGACTGATGATCAATGAGGACAGCCTCCTCGTTGACAGGACATCTGCGTGGGGACTGGATGCTGTTAGCGGAGTGAGAACGCTTGCTCTTGGTGATTACGATGATGACGGGGATCCGGACATAGCTCTCGTAGCCGATGGTTCTCTGAGGCTTCTTGAGAACATCACCGCGAGGGGAAATTACATCAAGCTAAGGCTCAAGGGCCCGGACCCTGTTGACAGAATAACCATTTATTCAGAGAACTTCAAGAAGATGATCCAACCTGGCGCCTCCATAAACTCCCTGAGCCACGGAGCGGGGGATCTCATATTTGGAGTAGGGGAGAGGTCGCAAGCGGATTCCGTTGTTATTGTCTGGGCCTGCGGAGGGGGGAAGAAGACCATCAAAAACCCGAAGATAGGCTCCTTGCTCACGGTTTCATCCAAAAGAGTGAGATCCTCAGAGGCGCAGGTTTCTCTCCCGGACACGAGCATCAAACTCATACCAAACCCAGCTTTCGGATCAGCTGGCATCCTTTACCTCATAGAAAAGCCATCATGGGCAGAGCTCAGGGTTGTTGAGCCATCGGGCAAGACCGTGAGGGTCCTGGACAGGGGCCAGATGGAACCAGGGGCATACTGGGTTACATGGGACGGGACGGATGAGACGGGAAGGCTCATGCCCAGGGGGATATATTTCGTGAACCTCGCGGTTGGTGAGGCAGTCTGTCAAAAGAAGCTGGTCTGGTTCCCATATTAGCGCTTATATCTTTTCATTATGAATGATGGTTCTCCCCGCATGTTCTCCGGAATAGTCCGGGCATATGACCGGATGAACAGGCTCATGAGCTTGGGAATGGATAAGGCCTGGAGACGGCTTGCCGCGAGAGATTGCTCAGGATCCGTCCTCGATCTCTGCTCAGGGACCGGAGACATGGCAATATCCGTGAAAGCGAACGGCCTGTCCGTTATTGGCCTTGACGGGGACATGAACATGCTGAGAGCCATGAGGCTCAAGGCTCCTCATATTCCCTCTGTCATAGCAGATGCTCTTTGTCTTCCCTTCAGGGATGGCTCGTTTGACTCGGTAACTGTGGCCTGGGGGATGAGGAACCTCCCGGATAGGCGCCAGGCCCTCCGAGAGATAGCGAGGGTTTTGAGACCGGGCGGAAGGCTGATTGTTCTGGATTCCGTCCTCCCGGAGAATCCGGCTATCCGGCTCCTCTTCAGGGTCTATGCCCGCTTTTGGATCCCCTTCCTGGCAAGGCTCCTGAGGACCGACCCCTCTGCATATAGCTATTTTGCTCGCTCTGTGGAGGGTTTCGGCCCGAGGGGCAACTTCCTAAAGGAAATGGGAGAGGTTGGGTTTGAAGGCGCGAGGGCGATTGCTTTAAGCTTTGGCCTTATCGCTTTGTTCAAGGGAGAAAGACCCTGATATGGGACGCGAGAATTCGGATAGAAAGTCTCCTATGCACGAAGAGCTGGAAAAAATAGAAACAAGAGCCGAGGAGCTGGTGAGGGATGGCCAGGCGAGGGCAAAAGAGGCAATTGAGAGGGCAAAACAGGAAGCAAAGCGCATTATCTCGGATGCGGAACGAGATGCTGTTCTGAGGGCAGAGCTCATAAAGAAGAAGGGGCTTCTGGAAATAGAGAGGGAGGTCGCGGATGCCCTCGCGGCTGGAAGAGCCGAGGCAGACGAGCTGGCGCGCAGGACAAGCGAGCACACGGGCAAAGCGGTTGAGTTCATCATTAGATTGATCACGGGAGCAGAGGAGGGGCAGAAAACCTGAATGCCTTTTATTCACCTGGAAATGGATTTGCGGCAGGCCTGTATTCTAAGAGGGGTTTATGGCCCATAGGCTAGGGCTTCTCGTCAACCCAGCGGCGGGGAGGGGAAGGGCCAGGAGCTTGGCCGGGAGAGTAATTGAGCGGATAACCGAGATATTTCCAGAACCCATCGTCCGGTTTACGGAGACCAGGGGGGATGGGACCCTAAAGACCAGGGCGCTCCTTGACGCTGGGGCTGAGGTGATAGCTTGCCTTGGAGGGGATGGGACATTCAGGGAGGCCTCAGAGGCCTTGGCGGGAACGGGGGTCCCCATGGCAATCTTGCCCTGCGGGCGCGGAAACGACCTACCGAGGAGCGTTTTCGGCAAGAAGATGAGCATTTCGGATGCCATTAAGATAATGAGAGAGCCAAAAGAGAGGGTTCTTGACCTGGGGTTTTTGAGGTCCAGGGAACTCTCCTTTGCGTTTGCTGTGGGAATGGGGTTTGGTTTTGATGCCCGCGTCGCGGAAGGCATCAACAGGCTGAGATGGCTTTCTGGTTTCCCGCTTTATCTCGCTTCAACGCTTTTGGCTTTTAGGGGATTTTTGCCCCCACGCTTGGGCCTGGAGGCTAATGGCTTGAGGTATGAGGGCCATGTGCTCATGTCCGGCGCTGGAATAGGGCGTTTCATGGGCGGGGGATACATGCTTTTTCCTGGGGCAGAGATGGATGATGGGCTTTTGGATACCTATCTCATAGAGCCTGTTTCTTTTCTCAGGCTGGCCATCAACATACCGAAAGTGATGAGAGGCCAGCACCTCACCCTACCAGAGGTCCATCACGCGAGGGCTGAGACCGTTATTTATTGGTTGAAAGAGGAAACCATAGCCCAGGCCGATGGCGAGGTTTTCCGTGCCGGCCCTGGAAAGATTGAGATAACCTGCGAAAGAGGGGCTATTAGATTATGGGTTCCGAATTCGGGTTTGCGATAAGGGCCCGCAAAGGCCGAGCCAGGGCCGGAGCAATAACCACAGCCCACGGCCTCGTCCCAACCCCCTGCTTCATGCCCGTTGCCACCCAGGCTACCCTAAAGGGAATAACCCCAGCCATGCTCGTCCAGACGGGAACCTGGATGATCGTGGCTAACACATATCACCTTTCGCTGATGCCCGGCCCAGAGATCATAAAGAGCATAGGGGGACTTCACCGGTTTATGGGATGGGAAAGGCCTATACTGACTGATTCCGGCGGATTCCAGGTCTATAGCCTCGCGAAGCTCAGAAGGGTTCTTCCTGATGGGGTTCAATTCCAAAGCCACAGGGATGGCTCCGCGCATTTCTTCAGTCCGGAGCGTGTTCTGGATCTTCAGGAGGCTTTTGGTTCTGACATAAGGATGACCCTGGACGAGCCAGTGCCTTATCCGGTTCCCAAAGCAGAAGCGGCCAGGGCTGTTGAGCTCACCATTTCCTGGGCAGAGAGGTCAATCAAGTACTTCAGGGAAAACCAGCATCGTGGAGCCCTTTTCGCTATTGTTCAGGGTTCGGTTTATCCGGATCTCCGCGAGCATTGTGCCAGGGCCCTGGCGGAGATGGATTTTGACGGATACGCGGCCGGAGGCCTCGCGCTCGGTGAAACAAGGGATGAACGAAACCGGGTTCTTGAGCTCCTTGATGAGATATTGCCCCAGGAAAAGCCCCGCTACCTGATGGGCGTTGGCTATCCTGAGGACATTCGGGATGCGGTTGAAAGGGGCTTTGACATCTTTGACTGTGTCTTGCCAACCAGGAACGCGCGCAAGGGTCAGGTCTTCACCTCAGAGGGCCAGATCAACCTCCGAAACTCCAGGTTCAAGGAGGATTTGGGCCCAATTGATCCAGGGTGCGATTGCTATGCCTGCCGGAACTTCTCCAGAGCATACCTCAGGCACCTTTTTCTTTCGGACGAGATGCTTGGCCCCGTTCTTGCGACCTTCCACTCGGTTCGCCATTACCAGAGGTTCATGGAACGGCTCAGGGGAGAGATAGACTCCGAATGAAAGCAAACCGCCCCCTAATTCTGCTGGTTGGCTTTGGGTTCCTGAGCGATTAACAAGTGCAATGGTCCAGGCCTAGCTGGTATAATCTCAGGGTGAAGATCCTCGTCGCGCACAGCCCTGATCCGGATGACGCCTTCATGTTCTACGCGATGGTTAAAGCCAGGATTGACACTGGGCCATATGAGTTCGTCCAGACATATCACGACATAGAAACCCTGAACAGGATGTGCATGGCCGGCGAGCCGGACCTCTCAGCGGCTTCGGCGGCCTCATATCCGTATCTCTGGGATAGATACCTGCTCATGCGTTCGGGCGCGTCTGTTGGAAAGGGTTATGGCCCTGTAATAGTCGCGAGGGAACCTTTGTCTCCTTCTGATCTTAAAGACCTTGTTTTGGCCGTTCCCGGAGAGATGACCACAGCCTTTCTGGCCGCGAGGCTCGCTGTTGGCGAGTTCAGATACACCGTCATCCCGTTTGATCGGATAATCAGCGCGGTTAGATCAGGGGCCGCTGACGCCGGGCTCCTAATACACGAGGGCCAGCTTACATACGAACAAGAGGGGCTCTTCAGGGTTCTTGACCTCGGGGAGTGGTGGAGCTCTGAGACGGGTCTCCCCCTTGTCCTGGGGGTTAACCTGGTAAAAAAGGACCTCGGCCCTGTTGTGATATCCGATCTGAGTCGGATCCTCTCTGAGAGCATATCATATGCGTTATCTCACAGCCAGGAGGCCCTGGATTATGCCGCGGGTTTCGGCAGGGGGCTTTCCACTGAGACCCTTGAGCGCTTCGTTAACATGTATGTCAACCGGCAGACCGAGGCTATGGACAGGGAGGCGCTCATGGGGCTTTCTGAGCTCCTCATGAGAGCCAAAGAGAAAGGTCTTGTTCCGGATTTTCGGCTGGAAATCGTCTGAGATCTCGGTTGCTAGCGCTGTCCCGGCGAGAACAGAGCCTTTATCTTTCCCCAGGATGGAACATCAAGCCCCTCTGGATAAACATTTTCCTTTCCTGGGGTGGCCTGGGTCATGGGCCTGAAATCCCTGGGAGTGCCCCTATCGGTCGCGTCTGGAACTCTCGCGAGGATACCCGTTGAGCTCATGTTCGGGCCGCGGCTCCAGAGGCTTGGCATGTAGTTCTTCCAAGATGGGTCGGGTTCGCCCCAGTTCATGAGGTCCGAGACCTCACCATCCGGATTCACGAGGGCGAGCATGTCCCCTGAGACAACGAGGCCAGAACCAATAGAGCCATCAGCCATATAGACATCTGCCTTCATGGCCTGGCTTCCCGCTATAACCAGATAGGCCCCTGGTTGAATCGTCACATCCGGAAGGACATCCGAGCCCTTTGAGTTCATTATCTGCCAACCACCGAGGTTAACCGGTGATGAGCCGGTGTTCTTGAGCTCAACCCAAGTGCCTTGGTTCACCGAGACCTCATTTATTATCAGATCGCCAGCTATCAACATGGCTGGCCAAATTATCATTCCCAACACCATAAATTTTCTCATCGCGGTGATAATTATAACCGATTTCGCGTGGACTGTCAAGTCCGCGGGGGGTCCGGGTGATACACGAAGGCCCAGGGCGCGAGGGCCCTGGGCTAAACGGAGAGATACACTGGGTGCCGGATCTGGGGCCAGGGGTCTATTTCCTGAGGCTTGAGGCAGGGGCTAGGAGCCTTACGGAGAAGATGGTAATTCGGTAAGCAGGGGGCCTTATTGCGCGATTATCCCTCCGGCCACGACCCTATCGCCCCTGTATAGGACACCTATCTGGCCCGGGACAATCGCGAACTGAGGATCTTTGAACTCAAGCGTCATCTCGTTCCCGGAATCGGAAACCAAAACCGCTGGGCCTGGTTCGTGCCCATACCTTACCCTGACCATGAACACATCGCCCTCGCTCAACTCGGTGAACCTGTTAACGCTGGTGAGCTTTAGAATTTTGGAACAAGCCTCCTCCCTCGTCCCCAGAATCACATCCGGCGGTTCTATCCGTATAACATAAGCCCTTTTGCCCGTCGCGACTCCGTGGCCCCGGCGCTGGCCAACTGTATATGTGTAATAGCCATCATGATGTCCGAGGGACTTGCCCCTTGCATCAAGAAACCTGCCGGGCCTCTCGCCAAGATGATCCCGGAGAAATCTCCTGAGATCCCCACGGATGAAGCAGACATCCTGGCTTTCTGGTTTCTCGTGCAGGGGAAGCCCCTTGGCCTTGGCTATGGTTCTAACCTCATCTTTTGTGAGCTCCCCCAAAGGAAAGACCGCTCTTCTCAGATTCTCAGCCGGAACAAGGGCCAAAAAGTATTCCTGCGATTTGTTCGCGTCCTTGGCCCTCTCAAGGAAGACCTCGCTGTCCTTGAGATTTATCCTCGCGTAGTGGCCAGATGCAACGCGATCAAACCCTTGAGATGTGGCCCACCTGAGGCCGAGGCCGAACTTTATATGAGCGTTGCAAATAGGGCAAGGATTTGGGGTTTTCCCGCTGGAATACCCCTCAACGAAGGGTTTTATAACCTTATCCGAGAAAGCCTCCCGCACATCAACGACGATGTGCTTGGCGCCAAGCTTCTTGGCGACAGCGGCCGCGTCCTCTATGTCCTGTGGGCGACAACAGGTTGAGTCGGGGTGAAACAGGAGAGAGACGCCGGCGCACTCGTGCCCCTGCTCAAGCATGAGCGCGAGGGCAACCGATGAATCAACCCCCCCGGACATCAAAACCGCAACGCGCATGTGAAGATCAGAGATTACGGTGGTTTCTGATTGCTCTTTGTTCTTTCCGGATTCGGAAAATTCACTCGCTCGTTCTCTCCGCCTCTTTCTTCCTGGGCATATACTTCCTTATGTATTCCCTTCTTATCTTTGTCAGCTCCCCCTCCGGCATCTCCGAGAGCAACCTCCACCCTACCTCAAGGGTCTCCTCTATTGTCCTCGGTTCGGTCCCTTGGCCTATCATCTCGTTCTCAAACCGGTCAGCGAACCGAAGATACATCCTGTCCATATCCCCAAGCGCGTCCTCTCCAACTATGGCAACAAGCCTGCGCATGTCTTTTCCCCTCGCGTATGCGGCGTAGAGCTGGTTTGACCACTCCCTGTGATCCTCCCTCGTCTTGCCAGGGCCTATTCCTTGGTTCATCAGACGCGAAAGGCTCATTAATACATCAATGGGAGGAAATATCCCCTTTCTGTGAAGCTCCCTGGAGAGGAATATCTGGCCCTCGGTTATGTATGCTGTTAGGTCCGGTATTGGATGGGTTATGTCATCGTCCGGCATTGTAAGGATGGGTATCTGGGTTATTGAGCCCTTGCGCCCCTTTATGCGCCCTGCTCGTTCGTAAATGCTCGCGAGGTCAGTGTATAGGTATCCAGGATAACCGCGCCTTCCAGGAACCTCGTCCCTTGCCGCTGAGATCTCTCTGAGGGCCTCAGCGTAGTTGGTTATGTCAGTGAGGATGACGAGGACATGGTAATTGAGGTCAAAAGCGAAGTATTCGGCCGCAGTGAGGGCGAACCGGGGCGTGAGGATTCGCTCTATGGTTGGGTCATCCGCGAGGTTTATGAATGCTATAAAACGCGAGCCAGCGCCCATCTCCGCGAACTCGTTCAAGAAGAAGGCGTATTCGCGCTGGGTTAGGCCTATAGCGCCAAGGACAACCAGGAACTCCTCGCCTTCACCCCTGACGGTCGCGTGACGCATTATCATGGTCGCTATCTCGTTGGCTGGCAGGCCCGCTCCAGAGAATATGGGCAGCTTCTGTCCGCGAACCAGGGTGTTGAATCCGTCAAGGGCTGAGACGCCCGTCTGTATGAAGTCCTGAGGCCGGCCTCTCGCGACGGGGTTTATTGGCGCGCCAATTATGGGCATGTGCTTCTCGGGGACGACTGGCGGCAGTCCATCCCTGGGAAGGCCTCGGCCGTTGAATATCCGGCCCACCATGTCCCTTGAGACACCGAAGCGAACAACATCCTCTCTGAGCCTCACCCTCGCTGTTTCAACATCAAGGCCGAGGGTTCCCTCAAGGACCTGGATCACAGCGAAATCCCTGTTGGCCTCGAGGACCTGACCGGCTCTTTCGGTTCCATCCCCAAGGATGATGTCAACCTGGGCGCTGTATGAGAGTTCCCGCGCCCCGTATACCACGAGAAGCGGCCCTGAGATATACCTTACATCCGTGTATTCCTTGACAGTAAGATCTTCCCTTTCCTCAGGCATGGCCAAATTATAGTGGATGGGCCCGATCCGGCGCACCGATCATTTATCTGAAAAGCCAAAATTAGGGTAAGGGTTGCAAAAGGGCCTCGTTTTGCTTTAACATATGCAAACAAAGGAGGTTGTTATGGGATTAGTTCTGGTTTTTGGCCTCCTTGGAGGTTTGAATTTCCAGTGTTTATCAGGGACGCAGAGGGTCATCTCGGCCGATTCCAGGGACCTCCCAACCCTAACCATGGTCATTCCCTCTTTGAACATCACCTGGAAGAGATACTCCGAGGACAGCGTTGGATACATAGCTGACACCACATACGAGGGCGTATCCCGTCTCGCGAACGAGCTCTGGTTCGGAATGGGCTTCAGCTGGCGCTATTGGGAGACGAGCGTGACCGCCCCCCTCCGAAATGACCTCTGGAATGGCAAGTTTGGCCGAGATGTCAACACCCACATGTCAACCTCCATAGGGGATATATTCTTCAACAACAAGCTCTCATACCCATTCAGGTTCTTTGATTTCCCTGGGGCCGGGGCCCTTCTCCTCCGATACTCCTTTCCCGTAGCACCAGGGAAGTGGGGGGGTGAGGGCCGGGACACCTCCAGCCTTGGCGTCAGCTACACCGGGGGGGTTTGGAGATTGCTCGGATACGGTTCAAATTCCACATACGCGGGCGCGCTTGTCACATATGTGCCTTTGGATCTTTTTGCCTTTAACCTCAACATGGGTTTCGGTTCCAACGAGAACGGTGATCCTTCTGACAACACATTTGAATGGGGGTTTGCCCTTGAGCTGAGGACCGGCAGTTACGAGCCCTTCGCGGAGTATTACTCAACGAGCTTTGTTTCAGACAATTACAATAGGCACGGCAGGGCGCCGGCTTATTGGACATTAGGCCTAAAGACAGCAACCCAGGGTGGCGCGGGGGTGTTCTTCGGGCTTGATTTCTGGCAGAGGGCCAGGGAGGGTTGTTTGGATAATCTCTCAGAGCCTGATTTCTGGCTTCCGTCATGGACCCCTGACTGGTCAATTTGGGTCGGAGTCTCATACGCTTACACCCACAAGCCCAAGGAGGTCAAACCAGCCACTGGCATAGTCTGGGGCACCATCTTTGACAGGAGCACAAACCAACCCATCAAGGCTCTGGTTTCCGTGCCTGAGGCAAAGATCAACCGTCAGCCCACTGACGAGGCCGGGGTTTTCAGGATAGAGGGCGTTCCTGAGGGCAAAGTAACCCTGGTGGTTGAGGCGCCTGGCAAGGAGCTCTATACGGAAACCGTCATCGTATCAAAGGATCAGGTGTCATATAAAAATGTGTTTCTCGTTTCCACGGGAGGCCCTGTGGCCTCTGGAACCAAGGGAGTCATAGCGGGTAAGGTGGTGGACAAGAGGACAGGAGAGCCCATTCCCGCGACCATAGAGTTCGTGGACCTCAACATTCCTCCTGTTGCGGCTGACCCTTCAACTGGTTTGTTCAAGGTTCCGAACATTGATGTTGGGCTTTACACAATATCGGTAGAGGCAAAAGGATACAAGCCATCGGTTGAGGTCGTGGCAGTGAGGGCAGGGGAGCCTGTTGTCAAGGATATAGCCCTCATCCCTGAGGGCCAGACGGGCGAGGCCGCGGCCGGCGATGAGAAGTCAAGGGCAACAGCGGCCGCTTTCGTCAGCATGGCGCAGGACAAGGCGGCCGTTGGGGAATACGATGAGGCCCTCAGATACCTTGATATAGCAGGTGTTTGGGATCCGGAGAACCCTCAGGTCAAGGAGCTATACGAGCGCTACAAGGCGGAGGCTGGAGCATACCAGACCAAAAAGGCACTTGAACGAGGCATAGGGTTTTACAATGAGGGGAGGTATCTGGACGCGCTGGTGGAGTTTGACCGCGCCCTGAAGGCAGAGCCAGGCTCTGAGAGCATCAAGAAGTGGTACGATATGGCTTTCAATGCCCTACTGGAACAGCAGGGCTCAGGGGCAAAGCCGAATGTGTCAGAATACCTCGCGCAGGGTCTCGCTCTCTACGCGAGAGGGGATATTGAGGGCGCGATAGGGCTGTGGAATAAGGTTCTCCAGCTGGATCCGGAGAACAAGTCCGCGAGGGATTACATCTCCAGGGCGCAGAACAGGCAGGTGAGCGAGGCCGCTCAGCTCGTGGCCGAAGGCAGGGAGTTGATGGCAAAGGGACATTACACATCCGCCCTTTCCAAGTTTAATCAGGCTCTCAAACTAGAGCCGGGCAACAAGGAGGCTCTCTCCGGCAGGGAGGACGCGCAGGCAAAGATAAGGCAGGCCGCGAGGGATAGGCTAAACGAGGGGAAGGAGCTTTTCAATCAGAAGAAATACGACGAGGCCGAGGCAAAGTTCCGAGCCGCGCTGAAGCTTGACCCTTCGCTATCAGAGGCTAATGCTTATCTCGCGAGGATAGCTGAGGCTCGCTCTGCTTCCGCGAAGCCCTCTGTCTCCGAGGATGAGATCAACGCCCTCTATCTAAAGGGGGTTGAGGCATATGTTAAGGAGGACTACGAAACAGCTGTTTATTACTGGACAAAGGTCCTGGACCTGGACCCTAATCACTCAAAGGCGAAGAAGAACCTAGCTAAGGCAAAGCAAAAAATGGGTGGATAACCGTGAAGCTGAGGATAAAAGTAAAGCCTGGAGCACCTGAGGACAGGTTCCTGGGTTTAGGGGATGATGGGATAGTGCATGTAGCTATTTCCGCAAGGCCCACTAAGGGCGAGGCCAATCGCGCTCTCATACGATTTCTCGCTTTGGCCTTTGGCCTCCCTGCCAAGGACATCAAGATAACATCCGGCGCCAGCTCCAGATTAAAGGTCGTGGATGTTCCTGGCCTCGGTCCGGAAAGGCTCAAGGAGCTACTGGGATGAGGATAGCAACCTGGTTCTTGTTCTTTCTCTGCGTGCTTCTTGCGGGCGTTGGAATATACCTTTATGCCTTCCTTTATACCCCCGCTGTTGCCGCGCTCGCTGACCTTGAAAGGGAGAACGAGAGGCTACTAGGCATGAAGAAACCCCCTGAGGGCCTGAAGGTTGAGAATCCGGCAATAAAACAGGAGGGCCCCAAGGTCGTTTATCCGACTGACAAGATCTTTTTGCCGGGAACTCCACAGATATCCAAGGAGGGCGAGTCCATCCTGACGGAGCTGGCTTCCGAGCTCAAGAAAGAGGGATACTCCGAGATCACCGTTGCTTGCTACACAGATGCTTCACCAGTGATAACCAACACGGACAAGTATCCGAGCAACTGGGAGCTGGCTGGAGCGAGGTCCGCGGCTGTTGTGCGCTTTCTCATCAGCAAGGGCATTCCAGATTCCGTTCTTTATGCTGTTTCTTATGGTCCTACCAGGCCTGTGGCATCTAACTCAACGCCTGAGGGCAGGTCTCAGAACAGAAGGTTGGAGATAAGAGCGAGATAAATTATGGAAAAAAGGGTTTTTAGACCGAGCTTTGCCATCCTCGGCTCAGAAGTGGATTGCCTTGAGGAGGCTGGAAGGCTCCTTCTTTCCCAAATGGGCGTGAAAACCCCGTTGGAGGAGCTGATGCCAACTTTCATCGGAGACGGCGTGAGCATCCTGCACGCGAGGGACTGGGTTGATGTGCCAATCCTGGGATTCATGAAGCCTGCTAGGCCATTTGAGGATGATGGTGCAGAGGTTCGGTATGTTTTTCTGGTCATATCCCCAAAGGATGACCCGGATGCTCACCTCATTGCCCTGGCGAGGGTGGCGAGGATAATGACGGACGAGGAAGTGAGGGAATCCCTGGATTCCGCCTCCAGCCCCTCGGAATGCATGGGAATTCTGGAGAGATATTCCAAATAGATCCCCCAAGATATGCACTCCCATACTCCAGCCAGGAAGGGGATTGAATGTGGGTTCCTCAGTGGCCTATAATTTAGTTTATGCTGTTTTTGTCCCTTCTATTGTCTGACCCCGTAGTCGTTTGGGGCGCTGAGCTGAGCTCCTTGGTTCCCCTTAGGTCATCGGATGTGAAGATGGTCTCTGAGAAAGTGAGGGTCGTTCTGAATCAAGACAGCGCGGTCGTTCGCGCATCATATGTATTCGTCAACTTGGGGGCCCCAGTGAGTCTCCGATGCGCGTTTCCGAAACAGGAGAGCATGAGGGGATTTACCGCGAGGGTCAACGGCAAAAAGGTAAGCGTCAGCGAGGGTGGGCCCCTTTTTCATGAGCTTCAGGATTCTACTCTCCGGCTCCCAGAGGGTTTTGAGGTAGCGGAGGAGGTCTTTTCTTGGTTTCAGGATAACCCTTGGTTCGTTCACCAGCTCTCGTTTGCCAAAGGCGAAACCCTTCGGATTTCCCACTCCTACACGCTTGGCGTGGGTTCCGACTCTCACACTGGTGGCATCAGAGAGTTCCATTATTACCTGAAAACCGGCTCTCTTTGGGCTGAGGCGCCGGAGACCGTGGAGGTTGAGGTTGTTGCGGATCGGATACCCGCCGAATGTTTCATGGGCTTCGGTTTTCCGCCAATAAGCCCGTTGAGCTGCTCGGTTTCCGGAGACACGATCCGCTGGACCTGGACGAATCAGGAACCGAGTGAGGACATATCGGTGATCTTCAGAGAGCCAAACGCTCTTTGGATCGGAAGGAGGCTCATGGGCCAGGACGACCCCGATGCCCTCTTTGATGGCCGCCGGGAAACCGGCATCTCCATATCAGAGGGGGATTCGCTCCTTTTGGTTCTCGGAAACCCTCAGGCGCTTTCCCTATACCCTGAGAGGGATCCGGAGCGCTGTTTCAGAATAATCCCGAGGTTCCTTGATAGCCTCTGCATAGAGTTCACGGGCCTCGTTGGCATATCCGGTCAAGGGCAATTACCATCCGCTATAGTCCCAGGAGCGAGATGCCTGCTTCTGTGCGATACGAGCGCTGTTATGTTGGGCGAGATCCTGAATCTGCCAGCCCTTAATGGCAATCCGAGGAGTATAAAGGATGCATGGAGGTGTTATTTCGGGGGCGAGTCCTGGATGGGGCTACCGGTTATAGCGATTCTCATAGTGGCTGAGAGCGGGACCGGAACCCTGAGCGAGGTGAAGCTTTACCCGAACCCCGTGGGATTCTTCGGTGAGGGATTCTGGAGGGAGAATCAAATTTACTTCAAAGGGCTTACCGGTCGTTGAGCTTGCGCGAGAGGAGGCCAGGCCTTTATACTTTAATTCGTTAGGAGGTTGTAGAGATGAAGCTCAGATACCTTGGACACTCTGCTGTCCGCATAGAGGGCAGGAAAACGGTTCTCATAGACCCATTCCTGAAGGACAACCCTCTTGCGACCGAGAAACCAAAGGACATAAAAGAGGCTGATGTGATTGTGGTGACTCATGACCACGCGGATCACCTGGGGGATGCTTTTGAGATAGCTAAGAAGACTGGCGCGATAATTGTCTCCCAGCACGAGATAGCGGTTGCGGCCCAGTCAAAGGGCCTAAAGGCAGAGGGGATGAACATCGGTGGCCCTGTGGTGGCAAACGGCGTCAAGGTTTGGCTCACCCCCGCTTTCCACACATCATCGTCAGGCGCACCGACAGGTTGCGTTGTTGAGATGCCAAACGGCAAGAGGATATATCACGCGGGTGATACGGGTCTCTTCGGAGACATGGCCCTCATCGGAGAGATGCTCAAGCCTGACGCGGCCTGCATTCCAATAGGCGGAAGATATACGATGGATGTGGTTCAAGCCGCTAAGGCTGTTGAGCTCATAAAGGCCCCAGTTGTCATACCCATTCACTACAATACCTGGCCCATAATACAGGCCGACCCTGAGGAGTTCAAACGCCTCGTCGGCGGGAAAGCCCAGGTCGTGATTCTCAATCCCGGGGAGGCATATACCTTTGTTGGAGTAGGACTATGAACCGAGGCTCACGCCTCAATTGGAGGTTTTTTTAAGATGAAGAAGCTCGTAGCGATAGGCTCTCTGGCTATGGTCGTAGGTTGCTACACCATGGACATAAACATGAGCGTGAAGAAGGACGACTCCGGAAAGGTTTCCTTCGTGGTAACCATGCCATACTCGGCCCCCGAGGAAGGGCAAACTGACACCACCCTTGACCAACTGAGAACAACCCTGAAGACCATGGCTCAGGGCAAAGAGGGCGCGAAGCTCCTGAAATACAAAGAGAATGTGGATACGGCCGCTGGCAACATAGTCATGACAGCTGATTATTCGTTCAAGGACTTCAACAAGTTCTTCACGGGATCAGGAGAGGAATTCTCGTTTAACCTGGATAAGAATGGCAAGGATCGCACCCTCACATGCAAGTTCAAACAGGACAGCCTGCTTCCAACTGAGTTGCCTAATAACGCAACATCCGAGGATTCCGCTAATGCTTCCATGAACGAGCTCATGAACATGTTCCTGACATCCGCGATGTTCAACCTGGTCCTGGATGTTGAGGGGACTGTCTCCTCCCACAACGCGGACTCAATAAAGGGCGGAAAGATATACTGGTCAGTGCCGTTCTATTCGGAGAACCCGGAGACAAAGATCCTAACGGTGAAATACAAGGTGAAGTAGAGACAAGCATCTCGCCAGAAAGGGTGAGAACAGGATAGGTTTGGGAATCAGGTTGTAGGGGTAGAACCCCGTGTCTGCCCTCCGTTCAGGGGCAAGTTGGCCATTTGCTAGGCTTTACTCCTTGATAAAGGTGTATAACTTAGGCCTTATGGAGGTTTATTTATGATATATGCCTTCATAACCACAAACATACTGATGGGGCAGTTCCTCTTCGCCAAAGCCTTCGGCGGAACGAACCCGGACATAGCCCACTCCATACTCCAAACCTCTGATGGAGGTTACGCTGTCGCAGGACGCACTGAGAGTTTCGGCGCTGGCGGTTATGATTTCCTCGTTCTCAAGCTGAACCCGGATGGCTCTTTGGACTGGGCGAGGACATTTGGGGGAACGAACTGGGACCAGGCCTTCTCCATAATTCAAACCTCTGATGGAGGCTACGCTGTCGCGGGATGCACAGCGAGTTTCGGCGCTGGCGGCTCTGATTTTCTCGTCCTTAAGCTGAACTCGGATGGCTCACTCGCCTGGGCGAGGACATTTGGCGGAACGAGCAGTGAGAACGCCTGGTCAATAACCCAAACCTCTGATGGAGGCTACGCTGTCGCGGGAGGGACATGGAGTTTCTCCGCCGGCGGTTACGATTTCCTCGTCCTCAAGCTGAACTCGGATGGCTCACTCGCCTGGGCGAGGACATATGGCGGCCTGGATGGTGACCATGCCTACTCCATAATCCAGACCTCGGACGGAGGCTACGCTGTCGCGGGATACACATATAGTTTCGGCTCTGGCGATGAAGATTTCCTCATCCTCAAGCTGAACCCGGACGGCTCTCTCGCCTGGGCAAGGACATTTGGCGGAACGGACTATGACGATGTCTACTCCATAATCCAAACTTCTGATAGAGGCTACGCTGTCGCGGGAGGCACACGGAGTTTCGGCATTGGCTATTGGGATTGCTTCGTTCTCAAGCTGAACCCGGATGGTTCACTTGTCTGGGTAAAGAGATTTGGCGGAACAGACGTGGACATAGCCTCCTCCATAATCCAGACCTCTGATGGAGGCTACGCTGTCGTGGGATGGACAAAGAATTTCGGCGCCGGCGATGTAGATCTCCTCGTCCTCAAGCTGAACCCGGACGGCTCTCTTGCCTGGGCGAGGACATTTGGCGGAACGAGCGGTGACGACGCCTGGTCAATAACCCAAACCTCTGATGGAGGCTACGCTGTCGCGGGATTGACATGGAGTTTTGGCGCTGGCGATGCTGATTTCCTCGTCCTCAAGCTGGATCAGAACGGGAACTATCCCGGCTGTGTTCAGGATTGTTCGCCAGCTGTCTACGATGTTTCGCCAGCCACATCCTCGCCTTCTGTTGGAGTGAACTGTTCCCCCAGCACATCATCCCCAAGCCCCACTATAACTAACCCGAGCCTGACTATAACTGATGCTTGCGCGCCACTTGAACTGACTGAAACCGAGCTTGCCAAGCCCGAAATAACCTGCTCCCCGGTTCCGGGAGCCGCGCTTTTCATCTCCACTTATGATATTGGGATAAAGATCTACAAATCCGACGGGAGGCTAGCTTATTCCGGGGAATTGCACGAGGGCGAAAACCGGCTGAGCCTTGAGCCAGGGGTTTATCTCTGGAAAACTCAGAACCAATCGGGGAAGGTTGCGGTAAGGTAAATCCTGACAAAATCAAAGGCCCCGGCCGAGGCCGGGGCTTGTTTTTTATCTGCTTAAGCTATTTTGCCGTTCTCTCCGGCGGTGCGGGATACTTCTCGTTGGGCACATGCTCCTTAGCTAGGGGTTTCACGCCGGAAGGCTTCTGCTTCTTGCCGAAGAACATGTGCTTCTTGAGATACTGGACGCCAAGAGCAGGGTCAACCGCTTTGGGGCAAGCGTCGGTGCAAGCACCAGCGAAGTGGCACCTGAACGGCCCGTGGGCCGTGTCCAGGATCTTTAACCTTATCTCAGCGCCTCCGTCCCTGACATCAGCGATATACCTGTATGCCTGAGCGAGAGCTTGGGGCCCCAGGAAAGCGGGATCGGTCGCGACAGTGGGGCAAGCGGCAAGGCACGCTCCGCACTTTATGCAGTATGCGAATTGGATGAAATCATTTAGTTGTTTCGGGGTAACGAGAAATTGGCCCGTTGGGTTCTCCATCTCCTGCCTGTCAGGACGGATTATGTATGGCTTTATGTGGGCGTGTTTCTGGAAGAGGGAAGTGAGGTCAGGAACCAGGTCCCTTATGACCGGGTAGTTTGGCAGAGGAGCGACGGATATCACATTTGACTTGAGACCCTCAACCTGGTTGTAGCAAGCAAGGCGTGGCTTCCCGTTTATATACATAGCGCACGAGCCACAGACGCCCATTCTGCATGAGGCCCTGAACGATAGGGTTGGGTCTATCTTCTCCTTTATGTAGATGAGGGCCTCAAGGACCGTCATGCCTTTTGTAAGGGTTATCTCGTATTCCTTGAAATAGGGCTTCTCGTCCTTGCTAGGATCAAACCTGAAAACCCTGAAAACGACCGCTTTCATCTCAACCTCCCTTTGCATAGACGCCGAAGAGGACAACGAGCCCCCAGGCGTATGCCACTACACCGAAAAGGGCAATGAGCCAGCTTATTGCCTTCTGGCCTATGGGGTTCTTTATCCACTCAATCAGGATTCCCCTGAGGCCATATAGCCCGTGGAAAAGCCCTGCGGTAAGAAGGATGAAGAGGAGAACGAGGGTTCCTATTTGCTTGCTCCGTGCGATTGTGCTCTCCCAGGCGAGGGGATCACCTAGGGTTATTCCGAGCCATCCGAGCACGGTTCCCATGTGCATCAGGAACATGTGGATGGCAAGGGTGACCAGGATAAACGCCGCGGCAAGGATGAAAAGTAGCCAAAGGTGTCTCTCTCTCATAGCTCACCTCCACACGAAGAAATCAAGCACAGTGAGAACTATGAAGATGCCCCCGAGGATCATGAGGACTATGTTGAAGGGCCTCTGACGCTTTAAGGAGGTTCTGGGAGGGATATGCGGGTGAGCGGGCTTGCCTATGGTGAGCGCGAAAAGCTCTGTGAGGAGCAGTCTAAATCCGTTTATGGCGTGATAGAGAAACGCGATCATGAGTGCCCACTCAAAGAAGAGGACAACCGGATTGTGCGAGAACTCAACGAACGCCTCCCACGGTCCGGGCCCGAACAGCCTGAGGCCCGTGACTACGAGGTGCGCGGGGAGGTAGATTATGAGCGCAAGGCCCGTTATCCTGTGAAACAGGTATGCCCAGCGCTCAAGCCCGTATCTCCCGGCCCATACCCAGCCTCTGAGGCCGAGGGAGCGGGATAAGGTTTTTGGTTCGCGCGTTTTCATCTTTTTCGCCTCCTAGTATTTGCGCTCGGTGGGGAGCCAAGCGGTTATGGTCACCGGCTTGTAATCCAGCCGGAGGCTTCCATCCTTTTCTCTGTAGACGAGGGTGTGTTTGAGCCAATGCTCGTCATCACGCTTGGGGAAGTCTCGCCTCGCGTGTGAACCCCTGGACTCCTCCCTTGCTATGGCCCCTAAAGCGAGCGCTTCAGCGATGTCCAGGAGGTTCTCCAGCTCGTAGACCGTAACCAGGTCGGTATTGTAAACCGTTGATTTATCCGTCACCTTTATGTCGGAAAATCTGCGTTTTAGCTCGCGGATCTTGTTCAGGCCCCGCTCCATGTCCTCGCCTGTCCTAAAGACGCCGAATGAGTTGTCCATCGTCCGCCTCAACTCGTTCCTCAGTTCGTATGGGTTTTCCTTGCCGTTCATCCCGAGAAGCCTGGACATCTTCTTCTCTTCATCTGAGAAGGCCTCAGTGGGCTCAGGGGGAAGCTCGTGTTCCGACGCGTATTTCGCGGCCTCAGCTCCGGTTATCGCTCCCCAGAGGAGGCATTCGGCCGTTGAATTGGAGCCCAGCCTGTTCGCGCCGTGGAGACTCACGCAAGCGGCCTCTCCAGCAACCCAAATGTTCTCTATAGCGGTTCTGCCATCTATATCACAGGCTATCCCTCCCATTGAGTAGTGTGCGACGGGTCGGACAGGGATGGGTTCCTTTATGGGATCAACCCCGACGAAGCTCATTGATGCATCCCTGACGAGGGGCAATCGCTCGTTTATTTTATCGGCTCCGAGATGGGTGAGGTCAAGGTGAAGGTAATCAAGCCCATCAGGACCAGGAAATCCTCTGCCTTCCTCTATCTCGGTCATCATTGAGCGTGAAATTATGTCCCTCGGTCCAAGCTCCATCTTCGTTGGGACATAGCGTTCCATGAACCTCTCGCCCTTGTTGTTTCTGAGGTAGCCTCCCTCTCCTCGGCACGCTTCTGTCATGAGAACCCCGTTCGGAACGAGGCCGGTTGGGTGGAATTGGAGGAACTCCATGTCCTCAAGGGGAAGCCCTATCCTAAGAGCCATAGCGAGCCCGTCGCCGGTCACGGTGTGGGCGTATGTGGTGAACCCGTAAAGCCTTCCCGCTCCTCCCGTGCAGATTATGAGCGCCTTTGCCCTGAAGAGAACGAGCTTGCCGCGCGGCATGTCAATCGCCGCGAGGCCGGCGAACCTCCCGTCTTTGAGAAGTATTGCCGTTGCGAAGAACTCCTCGTATCTGGCGAAGTTGTCCGTGTATTCCAGAAGCGCATCGTATAGGGTCTGCATCTCAAAGAATCCGGTCTTGTCAGCCGCGAAGGTGGCTCGTGGAAAGGTGTGGCCTCCGAAGGGCCTCTGGTCTATGGTTCCGTCTGGCCTCCTTGACCAAGGCATGCCCCAGTGATCCAGCATGAGGATCTCCTTTGGCATACCCTCCACGAACCGAAAGACAACATCCTGATCCGCGAGGAAATCCGAGCCTTTAACCGTGTCCCAGGCGTGCAATTCGGTGCTGTCCCCCTCCTCGGTCCTGAGGACAGCCGCAGTGCCGCCCTCAGCGCCTCCGGAGTGAGCGCGCATGAGTTGCACCTTGGACACCAGGCCCATGTTCAACCTGCCCTTGGTTTTCATGCCTATCTCAAGGGCGGCTCTGAGCCCAGCGAGGCCGGTTCCGAGGATCAAAATATCGTGAGTGTATGTATCACTCATAGCAACATCTCCAAGGCCACAAAGTATAAGGCCGGAGAAAAGGGGTTTGAAACTTGGAGTTACGGTGAGAGATGCTATATCACCATCGCCTTCCCACTATGTGGCCCAACCATCCGGGGAAATAGAGGGAGCCTTGGGGTGGATTTATTAGACCTCTTGCCCCGTGCGTTCCTTGCGGAGGCTTTGGGAGGATGGCCTCGTGTCGCAGGGTGGGGCCCCCTGAGCAAATGGCAACCGATGAGCGATAGATGATATAATTTCCCTCTATGAAAACCGCGCTCATGTTTCCGGGCCAAGCATCTCAGTATGTCGGGATGGGTAAGGCCCTCTATGAAGGAAGCGAAAGGGCCCGCGCTGTAATTGAAATGGCCGAGGAGATAACAGGTGTGCCTATAAAGAGTATGTGTTTTGAGGGGCCGGAGGAGGTCTTGACCAGGACGGAAAATGCCCAGCCGTGCATAGTAGCGTGTTCCTTGGCCGCTTTGTCCGCGTGGGAGGGAGAATTTCATCTGACCATGGGCCACAGCCTAGGGGAGTATTCCGCTCTTGCCGCGGCAGGGGCCATATCCTACGAGGATGCCATGAGACTGGTGAAAACGCGGGGCGAGCTCATGGCAAAGGCGGACGAGATGAGGCCTGGGACCATGGCCGCGGTCGTGGGCCTGGAAGAAATGAGCATACGAGAGGCCCTTGAGGAGGCTGGCGGCACGGTTATAATAGCCAACATTAACTCGCCTGACCAGATCGTGATCTCGGGGGATACTGATGCTGTCGCGAGGGCAAGCGAGATACTATCTCAGCGAGGGGCAAAGAGGGTTATCCCTCTCAGGGTTTCCGCGGCCTTCCATTCCCCCCTCATGGAGCCAGCTTCAAAGGCGCTAGCGAGCGAGATAGAGAAAACCGAATTCAGGCCGCCGAGGGTTCCTGTTATCCCTTGCGCGACAGCGAAAGCCACGGCTGATCCCGAGGAGCTCAAAAAGGCTCTTCTCATCCAGTTATTGAGTCCAGTCAGGTGGACGGATATGCTGAGAGAGGCAAAAAACCAAGGCGCGGAACGCTTCATTGAAATGGGGCCAGGAAAGGTCTTGCAGGGATTGGCAAAGAGGTGCATAGAGGGCGCGGTCATTGAGGGTTTCGGGTCATAGCAAGGGCCGTTCGCGAGATCGCTACAGAGCGCTTTGGACTATCTTTAACCCGTATGATGTGCCTATGATATCCGCTCCGGCCAGCCGCATTCTCTGTAGGTCTTCTAGGGTCCTTATGCCTCCGGATGCCTTTACGCCGCAACCAGTTCCCTCAACAGCGAAATGCAATAGGGCTACATCGTATAGCGTCGCGCCGCCAGCCAGAAAACCCGTTGATGTCTTGACAAAGGAGATGCCAGCCCCGGCCAGAGCCCTCGCTGAGTCCTCCTTTTCGTCCTCGGAGAGAAGCCCGCATTCCAGGATCGCCTTCAGGGGAACGCCAAGAGAGAGGAGGGCTTTTGCCTCGTTCTCAAGCGCCCTGTAGTCCTTATCTTTTGCCAGGGATATGTCAATCACATAATCTATCTCGGAAACCCCAGCCTTTATTGAGATTTCGGCCTCCCTCATTTTGACATCAAGCGCGTGGAATCCCATGGGGAAACCAGCGACCGAAACGAGCCTCGGCCCTCCTTCTGGCACCAGCTCTCTGGCGACACGGACCATGTTTGGGCCAACAACTATGGCCCTAAAGGGATAATTTAGGCTCTTTACGATGAATTCTTTGACCTGATCCGGGGTTGCCTCAGGATGGAGGAAGGTGTTGTCTATTACCCTTGCGGTCTCATCAGCCCCTATGGGCTCAAGGGAGGCTTTTCTGGCCTCCTCTGCCCAGGCCTGTGCCCTTATGTTCATGAGGAAATTATAGCGGATAAGATGGGTCTTTTGCACCTGCGGAACGATCCGGGAATGCTACGCCTTCCTTTTGGATCATGCGGGCGCTTCATCCCTGCTCATCCTGCAACTGCTCTATTCTTTCGGTCAGGCGTTCTATGTTTCTCCTGTCCTCTATGAGATCTATGAAGCGGTCGTAGGCCTCAGCGTCAAAAAATACCCCGGCCAATGGCCTCATGAAAACGAGGACCGAAGAGCCTATGAAACTAATGGGCTTTAGGCTCTCCAAAAGGGCGATTGATATCATACCCAAGCCCATCCCAACAACCCTTTGGGCTATCCTTTCGGCCAGATCGTCTACCTCTGCCACTCTTCCTCCTGACCCTTTCCCCAGACCTCTTCCTTTATCTCAATCCTGGTAAGGGCAGGATCGGATGTGAGCCCCTTTCCCCAGACCTCCTTGTCCCTTGTTCTCAGATACACCCTTTCCTCCGTGAATATTTCCTCCCTGGTCCTGCTGTAAAAAAGGCTTGAAGTTGAAAGATATGAGCCATCCTGACCCTTAACCTCAACCCTGCCATGCGCTGACATGTCCTCAGATGACTGGTAATATCTCCCGGAATCCGATGTGAGTGTGCTCTGAACCTCGCCTCGCTTGCCGTAAAATTTCAGATTAACCCCCTTAACCTTGACAGTATCACCGATAATCTCCATGCTATCAGCGAATAGCTCCCAGAGCCTTCTACCCTTGTCCGTTTGTAGGATCCGGACCCCCTCTGCGGATTCGTTCCCCGGGAATGCTGATGGCTCGCCCGATCTCTCTCTTGAACACGAAAGCATGGCCCCGAGAGCAACGAACAAAAGAGGATTCCGGAGGATCATCTCTGAATCTCAAAAAGCTCAAGAACCAGGCGCTCTTCAACCCAGGATGAATCAGCAAACCGGAATGTGTCAGGCCCCACTTTTGCTTTTATTATCCCTATGTCAGGGCCAAGGTAATAGACCCTGTGGACCCTGGATTCGGACAAATCTGAGAAAAGGTGCTCGTCGATCCTGATGAGATAGACATTTTCTACATTCTCTCGGAATGGGACCGAAAGCGTGAGTATGGAATCAACCGAACCAGAAACAGCGTGATAGTAGCTGAAGGTATCACCCTGGTATACCAAGCTCCCCCGCGAGGTGTCGTTCCAAGTATTTCCAAGCACTGGCGGATATCGCATGAAAAGGGTGAACCCGTATTGCAATGGGATAACCTGACCACCTGGATAGACCGAAAAGTCCGTCAGCTTCTCAACCCTGTCGCCAGCGAGCCTGAAGTATTCCCTACGGCCCTCCCAATCAAGATAAACATCCGCGCTCTCGGAACCAAATGCGGTATCAGTGGCAGTGTCAGAGACCAAATGAAAAGTATCGTCCGGAAATGTTCCCTCTGAAACGAGAAAGGCCCAGGTTGTTCTCCCTTTATCCCACATAAGGTAATCGGCCTGGTCTCGGTCAACGATGCCGCACGAGAGCAGGATGGCCATGAGGGCCGGAAATAACCTCCTCATGCCCTGGCTTCCTCCTTCCTTCTTGATTTGGGGATCCCCCAGAGCACATCAAGTATCCTTATGAGGGTCTCGCGGAGGCGAGGTCTCGGCACGACCATATCAATCTGGCCGTGCTCGAGCTGGAACTCAGATGTCTCAAACCCCTCCGGGAGGTCAACTCCTATTGTTTGCTGGATAACGCGAGGGCCAGTGAAACCGAGGAGGGCGCCCGGCTCCGCTATCAGTATGTCCCCGAGGGAGGCAAATGATGCCATTACCCCTGCCATGGTCGGATCAGAGAGGACATTTATGTATGGGATCTTGGCCGCATCCAGGTCAATACACCCAAGTGTGGTTTTGACCATCTGCATCAAGGAGATTATTCCCTCGTGCATCCGGGCCCCACCTCCGGACGCTGTTACAGCGATTAGGGGATGCCTGAGCTCAACGGCCTTGCGCGCGGCCCTCAGGAACTTCTCTCCGACGACAGAGCCCATTGAGCCGCCGAGGAAGTTGAAATCCGTGACAAAAAGGACAACCCTGTGCCCACCCATTTCCCCTAACCCCGCGATGGCCGCCTCGGTCTCCCCCGTCTTCTTCTGATCCCGCTTTATCTTTTCCTTGTATTCGGGGAAATCAAGTGGATCGGTTGGAACCAGGTTCGGCGCTATCTCCGCGCTGAACCCTCCGCCATCCAGGAGGTATTCAACGAACTTCCTAGCGGGAATGCGCATGTGAGCGCCGCATTTTGGGCAAACCCACCAGTTCCTGTCAAGCTGGGCCCTGTAGTGAACCTCTCCGCACGAGCACTTTACCCAAGCATCCTCAGGGGCTTCCGTCTTCTTGGCCTCCAGGGGCTTTTTCTTCTTCCTCCAGAAGAGCATGTTCTAATTATAAATTATGCTGGGATATGGCTTCAACAACATCAGCCTATTCGTATAACCTCCCATCCCCTGGCCTCCAGCTCGCGCGCTATGTGCTTTCTGTGGCATTTGCCCTCAAAAGCCTCCGCGCACATGAACGCGACCCGGTGTTCCTCCGCTAGGTTCTCAAGATCTTTCAAGCCCTTCTCAAATTCCTCCGTCTTAGCGTATTTCTCGTATCCTCCTTTCCGGAACCCGCCAAGCGATTCCCCAAGCCAGATGTATCGGATCCCATGCTCTTTCAGAAAGGCCTCAAGGTTCTCACGGCAGAACCATGGGTGCTTTCTTGAGCCTGGAAACCGCCTCACATCAGCGACCAGCTCCACCCCGTTTTTCACGAGAATAGCGATGAATTCATCAATTTTCCGGTTGGAATGACCGACCGAGTATATCGTTCCTCTGTGAGGCCAGAGGGTCTTCAAAGCCCTTTATTAATCCCCTGAGTAATATAGGAGATACATGTCCAGGGGATCGTAATTCCCCGAGCTATCCGTAGCGTAAGCGTATTGCTTTACCATGCCGGGGCCGGACATCCACCAGGTTTTGCCTATGATGAGCTCTATGGGTATGCCCTCAAACTCCAATTTCCCCGTATAAACCACCCTGATGCACTCGTTGTATGTGTGGGGATCGGACCCGAATAGGGTGTCGTATATGGTATCCGTGAAGGAAAGGTTCTGCACCGAGTCAAAGACAGCTGTCACGGTCGCGGTAAGCTCGTATGTGCGCCCATCAGAGAGCCTCTTTATCTTGCCCTCATCCGTAGCGACCTCCCACTGATCCCCCATATCAATATACCGTGGAAGCCAGGCTATCTCTATGAACGGATGATCGAATGTGCAGACATACCTTTCTCCCTGGTATGTTATGCTCTCCGGGAAGAAACCCGTGGTCCTTGAGTAATGGTAGAATGTGTCTTGCCTGAAAAAGACGACGGTCGTCTCGTGCTGAGAGGAGTCCTTCTTGTGGGTTGAAAACAGTAGCCAAGCGGGAATCCCGTGATATTCAGTTGTTCCAACGCATATAACGGTATCAAGGTAATAAGAAGCGGCCTCATCCTCAACCTCTCTGTAATACCAGGTGTCTCCTACAGACGGGTAGAACTCATAGCTGAAAGCCTTTTCTTTGTCGCAATCGCAGGACGAGATCAGGGAAACGGCTGTGGCCCCGGCAAATCCCAGGAAACGAACAATCCCTCTCATTGGCCTCCTCCCATGTCATAGAGGTTCTTGACCAGCCAGGGCGCGTCAAGAGGGCTTGGGTTCTCCCTGTAGTCCCTGTCAATCCAGCGAACAGGCCCAACGCTCTCCACCCACCATATCCTCTGGATGAGATCAATGGTCAGTGGGCCCATGGATGTGGATTTTATCCTGAACTTGTGAATGTATAGGGTTCTGAAGGCGTTGAAGGTGCCCTTTGGAACAGAGACATCGGCTTGTGTCTCAACCCTTGCCTCTAGGTGATAGAAGACTGAATCTTCCAAGAGGTCCCCATCTAGGTCCATGGCGAGGACGAATTTCTCCTCGGAGCCCCACGCCATGCCAACCACGAGAGGACAAGGAGCGTAGGGAACCGTGTCCGAGACAGTTATCGTATCTGTGGGATCCAGAGGGTTGGCGAATGTTTTTACCACTGAGAGCATGAGGGTATCCCCGGAGATGAAGGCCTGCATGGTATCAGCAAAGGTATCTGAGGAGTAGGTTATCACCCAGGTATAGACCCCATCTGCCTCGTCTGTTATCGTAAGGGTCTCGTGGTAGGTCTCGGTGACCGAGTCCAGGGTCCATGACGATGTGTCCAGTTTAAAACCCTTCGCTGTCTCATACTCCCACCAGTTTCCCTTCGTGAGGTTGAAATACCTCTGGGGCTCAGGCGGTTCCTCTTTTGGGGAGCAAGAGAGCAAAAAAGCGGACAAAGCAAACAAAAACCTTCTCATAGGCCATAATTATAGCCCGGACGCCGGCGCGGATCAAGCTCCCCAACCTTTCGTGAGATGCACCCTATAGGCCCAAGCTCCTGAGCTTTGCCTCTAATTCCTCCAGGGAGATGATGGGCCTTCGGGACTTGGTTCCCTCGCCCGGCTCAACTATCCCGAGCTCCTCCAGCTGATCCATTATGCGCGCGGCCCTCGCGAAACCCACCTTTATTTTCCTCTGGAGCATTGTCGCGCTCCCCTGGCCCCTGGAGACAATGAGACGAGCCGCTTCCGGCAATAGAGGATCTAGCTCGCCCGAGATGGTGACGCCTTCCTCAGAGAGGGTCTCTATTGGCGCCTCCTCCATCTCCTCTATGGGCATGTAATATGTGTTTCTTATGTTGAGGAGCTCTTCGGTTATATCCTCCTGATTCTTGCCCAAAACCCTGGCCCCGCGTTCCGCGATCATAGAGAGCCTGTCCTCTGCTCCGGGCTCATCCTCCCTCGTCAGAGCCGGCGTAAGCCCCTCGTTCACTATCCAGGCGGCCCAATCGTAGACCTCGCTGATCTTTCCGAATGCCTCGCCGAGCCTGTGGTTAAGGTAGTCAAGGGTGAGAGCTGACGCGAGACGGGTGGTTTCCTCTTCGGAGACAAATGGGCCGTGGAGTCTCGTTGGTTCTGCTGATCCAGGAGGAATAAACAGCATGTCCCCTTTGCCCAGCAGTTTCTCAGCGCCCATCTCATCAAGTATTGTCCTTGAGTCAACCCTTGATGGGACCTTGAACGCTATTCTGACGGGAAAGTTCGCCTTTATTATTCCTGTTATCACATCAACTGATGGGCGCTGGGTAGCTACAACTAGGTGGATCCCAACAGCCCTTGCCATCTGCGCGAGCCTGGCAAGCGGTTCCTCAACCTCCTTCCCCATCGTGAGCATGAGGTCGGAGAACTCGTCTATGACTATGACTATGTATGGGATAGGGTCGTCCCCCCTTGATGGGGCTGTCCTGTTGTGGCTCTCTATGTCCCTTACCCCTTCCCTGGCAAAGTGCCTGTATCTTATCTCCATCCAGGCCACGGCCTTTTTCAGGGCTTCTCCTGCCTGCTTTCTGTCCTTTATCACTGGCATGAGGAGGTGCGGGACCCCTTCGTAGAAGGAGAGCTCAACCCTCTTCGGGTCAACGAGTATAAGCCTCATATCCCTGTGCCTGTAAGCCATGAGGAAGCAGGAGAGTATGGTGTTTATGCAGACGGACTTGCCTGAACCAGTTGTCCCGGCTATGAGTAGGTGGGGCATCCTTGAGAGGGATTCGTATTTGGGCTCTCCCCCTGGGTCAACCCCGAGAGCGAATGTCAGGGGATCTGATGCCCTGAGAAACTCCTCCCTCTCAGCTAGCTCCCTAAAATAAACAACCCTCCTCTTTGGGTTCGGGACCTCTATGCCGATAAGCCCCTTTCCGGGCAAAGGGGCGACCATCCTCACGGAGAGCGCCTTTATCCTCAGAGCGAGGTCATCCGCGAGCCCAACGACCCTTGAGAGCTTTATCCCTGGGGCTGGCTCATACTCGTATCTGGTTACGACCGGGCCCTTCTTGTAATCAACGATCTTCCCCTCAACCCCGAACTCCTTCAGGCGCTCGGTTATCAGGCCTGCTATCCTTTTGGCCTCTGAGTCGTCCATCTCTTTTACGGCCGGAGGCTCGTTGAAAAGGGAGAGAAGGGTTATTGGGTCTAGATTCTGGCCTGAGTAATAAGAGGGTTCTGTCTGCTCAGGCTTTTCCTCTGGCGGTGCATCCCAGACTGTCCCGAGAATGGTTTCGGTTTCCTCCTCCGGTTCGTTTTGAGGGGCATCCGCGGGCTTTTCGGCCTTCACTATTCTGCTCTCTATCCTATCGGATGGCCTTGGCTTGATCTCAAAAATCTCTGTGGTTGATCCCCTTCTATTTCTGGTATTCGGCCACCTGATCCGGCTGAATAATCTTGCCATTCCCTCCTTGACCGGCCTCACTAGCCACCAGAATGGCCATAGAAAAGCGAAGAAAAGGAAACCAAGTAGGAGGAACCTTCCCCAGCCCAAAAGCCCAGCCAACCACCCCGATAACCCCTTTTGGACGGTTCCGCCGGTTGAAGGAAACATGGATGTTATGCATATGAAGGCCGCGAGCACCCCGAAACCTCTCAGAAGGTTTCCCAGGCTGAGCCTCTTCGCAAAATGGAGGCCGCCAACGACGAACGAGAGGCACACGAGGGCGAGGCCAGTTATAAGCCCGACCGAACCGTAGAGTGCGGCGCCTGAGTAGTGGCCAACAAACCCTCCCCAGTTCTGATAGGGCTGGGCAGACGGCCTGTATGAGATGAGGCTTATTAACAGGAATATCCCGACGAGAATGTAGAGCGTCGCAACAAGGTGATATATGCGCTCCCTTTTGCCGGCGAGAAGGACCCAAGGAACCGCGATCAGAATGAGTATGTATAGGAGGGGCAAAAGCCAATCCATCCGCGCCATATTCTAATCCCTCGGCAGGCTCTGGCGCAATAAACTTGAACGGCCGCCTGCGTCTGGGTTATCATTTGCTTTTGATGGAGACCCTCTTTTCCAAGGACCTAGTTGGACTGGAAGGAATAACGAAACCAGAGCTGGAGCTCATCTTCTCAACCGCTGAGACCTTCAGGGAGTTCCTCGATAGGCCAATCAGAAAACTCCCGACCCTGAGGGGAAAGACCATATTGAACATGTTCTTTGAGGCATCAACGAGAACCCAGGCCTCTTTTGACCTCGCGGCAAAAAGGCTCTCAGCTGACACGGTTTCTGTCTCAAAAAAGGGCTCATCCGTTGAGAAGGGCGAAACCCTCCTTGATACGCTGAGAAACATAGACGCGATGAAGATAGACGCTGTGGTGATAAGACACTCCGCGCCGGGCGCTCCTCACTTCCTCGCGAGGCACACCCAGGCATCCGTGATAAACGCCGGAGATGGGCTTCACGAGCACCCAACCCAAGCCCTCCTTGATATGTTCACCCTGATGAGGGAGATGGGCGATTTCTCCGGCAAGAGGGTCCTCATTGTGGGCGATATACTCCATTCCCGGGTTGCCAGGAGCAACATTTTTGGGATGAGGGCTTGGGGAGCGAATGTCGTCCTCTGCGGGCCGAGGCCCCTGGTTCCTGAGGAGTTCAGGGGTTTGGGCGCTGAGGTCTCGTGGGACATAGATGCTGAGATACCTAAAGCCGATGTGATAATGGCCTTGAGGATACAACGAGAAAGGCTCTCTGCGAGCTTCTTCCCCTCGGTCCGGGAATACAGGAGGCTTTTCGGGATAACCGCGGAAAGGATAGCGAGAGCAAAAGAGGGCGTGATACTCATGCATCCAGGGCCGGTTAATTGGGAGGTTGAGCTTGATCCAAGGGTTCCGGAGATGGTTAAGACCGTCATACTTGACCAGGTAACAAACGGGGTAGCGATAAGAATGGCAATTCTTTACCTTCTTCTTGCAGGTTCAAAGGAGGAATCAAATGGGTCTTCTGCTTAAAGGAGCGAGGCTTTTTTCTCCGGGCGATGGAGTTGACCGGAAGGGCGATGTCCTCGTGGAGAACGGGAGGATATCTCAGATAGGGGAGATTAACCCTGGAGGCCACGAGGTCGTTGATCTCTCTGGCCTGACCCTAATGCCTGGTTTCGTTGACCTGCACGCGCACCTGAGGGAGCCGGGAGAAGAATACAAGGAGACCATAGAGACAGGAGCCTTGTCTGCTGTTCGCGGAGGTTACACAACAATAGTTTCAATGCCAAACACCCAGCCGCCAATTGACGGCCCTGAGGGGGTAAAGTTCATAATCAAGAGAGCAAGGGAGGCTGATCTAGCGAGGGTTCTCCCAGCAGGCGCAATAACCAAGGCCAGGGAAGGGAAGGAGCTGGCGGAGATGGGCCTCATGGCCATGGAGGGGGCCCTAATGTTCACTGACGACGGGAGCTGGGTTTCGTCCTCCTCCGTGATGCGAAGAGCCCTTGAATACGCCTCGGGTATCGGGGGGGTAATAGCATCCCACCCTGAGGACAAAACCCTCTCGGGGGACGCTTGCGCGCACGAGGGACCCATTACCCTGAAGCTCGGTTTTGAGACAGCTCCTCGGGAGGCCGAGGACATAGCGGTCTCAAGGGATCTCTTTCTCTGCGGGCTCACTGGTGCGAGGCTTCACTTGCAACACATATCATCCGTTGGGTCAGTTGAGCTCGTAAGGAGGGCAAAGGATGTGGGGCTTCCTGTTTCCGCTGAGGTTACGCCCCACCATCTCCTCTTCACATACGAGCTTTTGGAAACATATGATACCGTCTATAAGGTGAACCCGCCCCTCAGGGAGGAGCGGGACCGCTCCGCGCTCATAGAAGCGCTTTGCGATGGGACCCTAGACGCCATCGCAACGGATCACGCGCCGCATTCCCCCTTGGACAAGGAATATGAGTTTCCACTCGCGGCTCCGGGGATGATCTGGCTTGAGCTGGCCTTTTCCGCGCTTTATACTGACCTCGTTATACCAGGACGCATAACCCTGGAGCGCCTCGTTGAGGCGCTCACGGTTGGCCCGGCAAGGGTTCTCGGCATTGAGGATATCGGGCACATCAGAGAGGGCGCGCTGGCTGATCTCGTAGCGTGGGATCTGAACGAGGAGTGGGAGGTGAGGGATCTCGCTTCCCGTTCAAGGAACACCCCGTTTTTGGGGAAAACGCTTAAAGCAAAACCAAAGAGGGTATGGATAGATGGAAATGAAAAGGGTTTTGAACAGTCTTTACGGGCCTGACAGGCTGTTTGGGCTGGCTGATGCTGTTCTTAGGCTTTCGGATGCGGATACCTCTGAGATCGTTATCCTGAGCGAGGATAGCATCCTGACGAGGTTTTCGGGTTCCAGGGTTCACCAGAATGTCGCCATCAGGAACCTGAGCATTGGTCTCAGAGTGAGATACGGAAAACGGGTAGGGGTCGCTTGGATAAACTCGGATGAGCATGAGGCTCTGAGTAGGCTCATCTCTAGCGCAAGAGATGTGGCGTCCCATAGCCCTGAGCAGGACCTTCCGGAGCCGCTTAGCCATTCGGAGCCGGATCGGGTTCCTTGGGCGTTTGACGAGGAAACCGCTGAGACTCCCCCTGAATACATGGGCCAGAAGGTCTCAGATGCCGTTAGGGTGCTCGGCCCATACGAGGGATACGGCTCATTCTCAAAGGGCTCGGTGGAGATAGTTATCGCCAATTCCAGAGGGCTTCGGCTTTATCACAGGATGACTGATGCTCACTTCTCAATAAACCCAATGAGGGGTCTCGCATCCTCCTGGGGTCAGGAATCTTCGGTGAGGATCCGGGATGTTGAACCGAGGAGGGTTGCTGAAAAAGCCAGGATGAGGGCTGAGATGACCGAGAACCCTGAGGACATCTCCCCGGGCGAGTATGAGGTTGTGCTGGAGCCCTTGGCCGTCTCGGAGATCATCGCATTCGCCAATTGGATGGGTTTCTCTGCGAGGGCCTTTCAGGAAGGAAGGAGCTTCCTCAAGGACAAGATGGGGAAGCGTATATTCTCGGAGCATATAGAGATATGGGAGGACCCAACCCAGGGATTCCCATACCCATTTGACATGGAAGGGGTTGCCAGAAAACCATTCCCTCTCGTTGAGAGGGGCGTTCCCGTTAACCTACTTTATGACCTCAAGTGCGCGGCCGCAGAGGGCAAGGAATCAACCGGAAACGGCGTTATTCCTTTTGGAAACTACCCGTATGCCATGAACATCGTTGTGAAACCCGGAACCAAAACCAGGGATGAGCTCATATCCGAGACCGAGAGGGGAATACTGATAACAAAGCTGTGGTATGTGAATGTCGCTGAACCCATGAGCTTTACCCTAACGGGGATGACGAGGGATGGGCTTTTCCTCATAGAAGACGGCAAGATAACGAAGGCGCTCAGGAACATGCGCTTCACCCAGAACATGCTTGAGGCCCTCTCGGACGCGGAGCCGGGCTCTGATCAGGTCCTAGTTGGTGGAACATCCTGGTATGATCTTCACTTCCCCTCAGGGGACACCCTCCCTTCGGTGAAGCTCAGGAGATTCAGGTTCACAAGCTCCACGGAGTTCTAAGTGCTCGCCATCCGCTCGTGAAAAAGGGAAACCTCTCGCCATCCATTGAAGAGCTCCAGGAGGAGGCGAGGCTCATACGCCGGGACATCCTCGTTATGCTCGCTGAGGCTGGTTCTGGCCATCCGGGTGGCTCGCTCTCTGAGGTTGAGATACTCCTCGCTCTCTACAGGGCCGTCATGAACCACAGGCCTCATGAACCCTGGTGGTCGGAGAGGGACAGGTTCATCCTCTCAAAGGGCCACGCTGTTCCCGGGTTATACGCGGTCTTGGCGAGGTGTGGCTATTTCCCTCGCGAGCTCCTGGCGACTCTGAGGAAACCCGGTTCCCTATTGCAGGGCCATCCGCACTTCCGGTCGGTTCCGGGGGTGGAGGCATCCACAGGGTCTCTGGGCCAGGGCTTCTCTTTCGCGGTCGGGATGGCGCTGGCATTGCGCCTGGACAGAAATCCGGCTAAGGTTTTCGTGCTTTTGGGAGATGGGGAGCTGGGCGAGGGCCAGGTCTGGGAGGCAGCGGCCTCGGCCTCTCATTACCGCCTAGGGAACATCATCGCCATACTTGACCATAATGGGCTTCAGATAGAGGGAAGGTGTTCGGATGTGCTTTGCATGGAGCCAATAGAGGAGAAGTTCAGGGCATTCGGCTGGGAGACCCGTTCTGTTGATGGGCACGACCTTCGCGAGCTCATAGAAACGCTGGCCTGGGCGAGGGATTACGGTCTTGGGCCCGTGTTCGTAAGGGCTAGGACCGTAAAGGGCAAGGGTGTCTCATTCATGGAGGACGACCCCAGCTGGCACGGGATAGCACCAAGTAAGGAACAGCTAGATAAGGCCTTGAAAGAGCTATGATCAGAGAAGATGAGATAGTAACCAGTCTCGCAACATTCTTCAGGGAGCATCCGAGGGTTTCCCTGGGGCCAGGAGACGACACCGCCATTATCCTTGAAATACCGGGCAAGGAGCTGGCTGTTTCCGTTGATTCATCGCATGAGGATGTGCACTTTACCCTTGATGTCCTGACCCTCAGGGAGATAGGACACAGGGCCCTGGCTGGTGCTCTCAGCGACCTCGCGGCAGTGGGCGCGGAACCCATCACATTCCTGGTTGACATCCAGCTTCCGAAGAGGCTCGCGGGCAGGGCATCCGAGATATACGAGGGAATGGAGGAGTTGATGTCAGCGTTCTGCATCTCGCCGTGCGGCGGAAATCTCTCTAGGGGGGAGAAGCTTGGGCTCTCCGTTGTGGTCATAGGCGAGATAGCGAAAGGCAAGGCAATAACCAGGAGAGGCGTCCAGCCCGGAGACCTCCTGGTCATCACGGGGGACATAGGAAGGGTTAGGGGTTGGCTCCTTGCTGAGGAGATGGGAGTAACGCGAGGATACGAACCGTGGCTCAGGCGCCTTCGGGAGAAGTTTGCCCGTCCATGGCCAGCCATAAGGCAGATACAGCGCCTTGCCATGGATGTGGAGCTCCACGCGGCAATAGATATATCCGATGGCCTCGGAGTTGATTCCTGGAGGCTCGCTATTGCCTCAGAGGTTGAGGTTGTCATAGACATCAATCGTCTTCCCATAGATGATTCCGTGAAGGTTATAGCCGAGAGGGCGAAGAAGCCTCCGTGGGAGCTCGCCTTAGAGTCTGGGGAGGAATACGAGGTTCTTCTTGCCATAAGCCCGAAGGACGAGGCCTGGCTCTCAAAGCTGAATTTCCCCGCGACTGTGGTGGGTTCAGCGAGGGAGGGGAGGCCGGACTCCAGAATAATAGTTAACGGGACTGAGAAGAGCCTAGCATCCTCGGGTTATGACCATTTTGCGGGACATTAACCGGGCCCTCAAACTGGGGACCCTGAAGAGCGTTTCCCAAAAGAGCAGACCGCCCTAATCGGGCACTCCCCGCACCTCGGCTCGCGCGGCTTGCAGAGATCGCGCCCCAGTTCTATCAGGTTTAGATGCAGAGAATAGTAATCTCTCGGCTCAAAGAGCCTCTCAAGGCGTTCGGAAACCCTTTCCCTCGTCCAGTTTTTATGGGCCAAGCCTATCCTTTTAGCGACGCGGTTTATGTGCGTATCAACGGGGAAAAATGGCATTCCGAAAGAGAAAAGAAGGCAAACCTTCGCGGTCTTGTCACCTATACCCCTGATCTTTCTGAGGAAGGCATAAGCTTGGTCCGGATCCATTTCGCTCACGAAAGAGAGATCGTATCCGTAGGCTGAGGCCAGTTCAATGAGAGCCTTTATGGCCCTGGCCTTTTGTTTGTGTAGTCCTGCTACCCTTATGGCGCGCGCTATTTCCGAAACCGTGGCCTCGCGCGCCTCTTTCCAGGAGCCGAACCTCTTGAGGAGCTGGGAATACGCCTCATCCCTGAGCTTATCGTTTGTGTTCTGAGAAAGTATGGTCCTCACCAGACAATCAAGGAGGGGCTTTGGCTTTCTCTTAGGCCTTCCGTATCTGGCCTCAAGTATCTTTGGAATATCCTCTAGCTTCACGGCTCTTGACCAGCGCCCTTCTTCTTTCTATGGCTCTTAACCTTATTCTGGTCTTAGCATCAAGCCTATGGGACCTGGACTGGACAACATCCTGAGAGCCCTTGTGTCTCCTGTAGAAGTAAAGGACCTCGTGAACGCGGCAGACATCGTATCTCTCAGAGACCTTTATGACAGCATCGTAATCCTCACCATACATCCCGAACTCCTCGTCAAAACCACCTATCTCAAGCAATACTTCCTTTCTCCAACAGCGAACAGCACCAGCGCCCTCGCACCTCAGTATGTTGTTCCTGTCGTATTCCAGATGCCTAACTATGCCGCCCGGCAGGGGATTTAGGTTTTCGTCGGTTATCTGATAATAGGATATGGCAAGGCCGCACTCCGGGTGCGCCTCCATGAAACCAACCATGATGCGCACGGTCTCCGGGGCATACGCGTCATCCGAGTCAAGCTGCAGAATGTATTTTCCCCTCGCGGCCCTGAGGCCAGTGTTCAGAGCAAAAGCAATTGAGCCATTTGGGTTCTCTATCAACCGGAGCCTGGGATCGTCAAAATTCCTCACGACATCCCTTGTTTTGTCCTCCGATGCGTTGTCAACAACGATAACCTCGTAGTCTGAGAAGTCCTGAGCGAGAGCGGATTCAATTGCTCGGCCAATAAACTGCTCCCTGTTTCTGACGGGGATCACCACAGAAGCCATGAGTTTGTAGTCCCCTTTGCCGGGCGGAAATCTTCTCTCAGGCTCAAAATCCTCAAGGAAGGCCTCTCGCCTCCTGAGCATAGCGTAGAAGACTTCGCGGATCTCCGAGTCCGCCTCCGGGGGATAATTCAGGTAAGAGAAGGGTTCCCAGAGGTCATGAGAACCCCTTTCACCCTTGTCCCAATACTCCCTGAGGTCCGGCCTCGGTCTCAGATCCGGCTCGTAAAAGTAGAGGGGCTCCGGGATCGCTGATGGCAAAAGCCCTCGCTCCTCAAGAACCAGCCTCGCGTGGTATTCCCACGCATATGTGAACCCCTCTGCCCCGGTTCCCATGAGTTTTTCCGAGAGGTAAGCCCTTACCGGCCCAAATGGGAAGCGCTCGGTTATGTCGCGATTAAAGGGCATTGCCTCAACCGCGCCGGAATCCGTTTCGTATGAGGAGTAAGCGAGTGAGACGCCTGGCTTCTGAAGCTCAACGAGAAATCGGTCAAGCGAACCCTTGAAGAGGGAAGCGCCTCCGTCCAGGGAAAGTATGAGGGGTGCTCCAGACCCCAAGGCGTGAGAAAGGGAGGGATGATAACGAACATCCCTCCCTGGTTTCCAAGAAGCTATCAAGGTTATTTCAGCATGTGCTCGGCCAGATCAACGACCCTCTCGGAATAGCCCCACTCGTTGTCATACCAGCCGAATACCTTCACGAGCGTTCCGTCAACCACCTGGGTGAGGAACGGGTCAAATATTACGGACCTGCGCTCCCCAACTATGTCTATGGAGACGAGCTCGTCCTCGGCTATCCCCATGTATTTTGGATTTGCATCTGCGTAGGCCCGGAATGCCTCATTGACCTCCTCAGGTGTGGTTGGCCTCTCAACCTCAACCGCGAAATCAACGAGGGAAGCGTCCTGGGTTGGGACCCTCAGGGCGACAGCGTCAAGCTTTCCTTTGAGCTCTGGGTATATTATGGTTATCGCCTTTGCCGCTCCGGTTGATGTGGGGATTATGGATATGCCAGCGGACCTGGCCCTTCTCAGGTCCTTGTGGGGCGAGTCAAGTATGCGTTGATCGTTTGTGTAGGCGTGGACCGTGGTCATTAGGCCCCTCTTTATCCCGAAGCGTTCCTTTATCACCCGAACCATGTGCGCGAAGGCGTTGGTCGTGCAGGAAGCGTTGGACACGATATGGTGCTTCTGGGGATCGTATGTGTTCTCATTACAGCCCATAACGAAGGTCGCGTCTATCTCGCCTTTGGCCGGTGCGGTTATTATGACCTTCTTAACCGTATCCCTTAGGTGCGCGGAGGCCTTGTCCTTTGACCTGAAGGCTCCGGATGCCTCAATTACGATCTCAGCCTTCCAGTCTCCCCACGGTATATCCTTCGGGTCCTTGTGCGCGGTGACAGGGATCCTGAGGCCATCCACGGCTATGAAGCCCTCTCCGGCCTCAACCCTCTTCTCATATTTGCCGTAGACCGAGTCATACTTGAGAAGATGCGCGAGCACGCTTGCGTCAAAAAGGTCGTTTATGCCAACGACCTTGTGCCCTCTCTCTAGGGCTATCTTAAACACCTGCCGGCCAACCCGGCCGAAACCATTTATACCTATGAGCATGGTAGACTCTCCTTATGGAGACAAAGCGATGGCCTGCCTCCGTGGCCTATACCTCTTCCTCTTCTTGTTCAAAGAGCTTTTCCCTGGCCTTCTCAACGAGCTCTTTGCCTTTCTCCTTTGCTTTTTCAAGGGTCTCCTTCAGGCGTTCCCTGGTTTCTTCTCCGGAGGCCGGGGCTAGAAGCACGCCTATAGCGGCCCCAACTATGACCCCCAGGGCAAAACCCGCCAGGGCCCATCCGGTTGAACTGCCTCTATCGCTCATTTCTCTTTCCTCCTTCTGAATAGGTTTCTAATGAGGTCTATGCCTGCGGCCAAGCCTGTCCCGAACCAACCACCCTTCAATTTCTCTGATACCGAAGATATGGCCCCGGAGACCGAGGCCAGTCCGCCCGTGATAAGGTTTAGGTTTGACGCGGCCCCCCTTATTTCTTCCACAGCTCCCGACAGGCTTTTCAGAATGTCGGGAAGCTCCGCGTTGGTTATTCTAACTGTGTTCCTGGCGTCCCTGAGTAGGTTCCGTAGTTCCAAGAGGGCAATAAAAAGGCCAACGGCAATAAGGATCACTGAGAAAGCTACCGCCACCCAAAGCACATCAAGGGAAGTCATCCTGAATATTATAATGGTTGGAGTCCTCATTTTGCCAGTAGAGAAAGCTTGTTGCTTCAGGTTGAATCTCTCCCTCCGCTTGATCCATAATTTGCTCCCAACCGAATGAGATCCTATGACATGCGCGCCATTCTCCGGCCCCCGGGCCGGGGGCATGGGTCTGCTTCGCAGACAGGCGCGTGATCTGGCGCGAGCTACACTGCGCTCTCCCCTGAGAAACCCAAGACAAAAGGAGATGTTTTTATGCGAAGAACCATAGAGCAGATAAACGAAAAAATAGCAAGAGGCGATGTTGTCGTTCTCACGGCCGAGGAGGCCGCGAGGCTCCGAGAATCAGAGGGGACAAAGGCAATAGCCCAAAGGGTTGATGTTGTGACAACAGGGACTTTTGGAATGATGTGCAGTTCTGGCCTTTTCCTGAACACTGGCCACACCGACCCTCCAGCTAAGCTCCAGAGGGTTTTCCTGAACGGGGTTGAGGCGCACGGCGGCCTTGCCGCGGTTGACCTTTACATGGGAGCAACCCAGGCCTCTGAGAGCGACCCTCGGTATGGCGGCGCGCATGTGATAGAGGCCCTTTTGAGGGGCGAGAGGGTTAGGCTCTCAGCAAGAGGGGCCCGCACGGATTGCTATCCAAGGGAGCATGTTGAGGCGGAGATAACCCTGAAGGATATCAATCAGGCGTTCCTCTTTAACCCGAGAAACCTGTATCAGAACTATCCAGCGGCCACAAATTCCTCTGAGAGGGTTCTATACACATACATGGGGAAACTCCTCCCCGGCTACGGGAATGTCATGTATGCCACATCAGGGGAGCTCTCACCCCTCCTGAAGGACCCTGATCTGAGGACCATAGGCATAGGGACGCGAGTGTTCCTCGGGGGAGCAATAGGCTATGTTGCCTGGGAGGGAACCCAGTTCAACGCATCCCCCATGAGGGACGAGTCCGGCCTGCCACTCACACCCGGCGCGACCCTTGCCCTTGTTGGCAATCTGAAGGAGATGAGCGCTGAGTTCCTGAGGGCCGCCTACATCCCGGGATACGGAATTAGCCTTTTTCTTGGCATAGGAACCGCAATACCCATACTTGACGAGGATATAGCTGAGTCCGCCTCAAGGCCCGATAGCCTCATCAAGACAGCCATTCTTGACTACGGAATCCCGAGAAGGGCAAGGCCCCGGGTAAAACTCGTCTCATACCGAGAGCTCAGATCCGGCTATGTTGAGATAATGGGAAAACCGGTAAAAACAGGCTCTCGGACGAGCATGAGGCTCTCAAGGAAGGTCGCGGAAACCCTCAGGGAGTGGATCAGGAGAGGCGTGTTCAGGCTATCCGAGCGAACAGCTCCCCTTCCGGTGGATGGCCAGATCAGGAACCTGGAGGCGTGAAATGAAACTATTTCTCAGGTTTCCAAGCCAGCTTTTGGACAAGCCAATAATCTCAGCCCTGATAAGGGAGAAGGGCGTTGAGATAAACATCCTGCGGGCGAGCGTTAGCCCTCGGGAGATCGGTGAGATGGTAGTAGATATACCTGAGGACGCGGGCCCAGCAATTGAGTGGCTGGAGGCCGCGGGGGTCTCGGTTATCCCCCTGGCTGAAAAGATAGTTCGGCATGAGGAGCGATGCGTTGACTGCGGGAGTTGCGTTGGTGTTTGCCTATCTGGTGCCCTCCACATGAAGAACGACGCGCTTCAATTTGACCCGGATGCCTGCTTTTTTTGCCTATTCTGCATAGATTCCTGCCCCACTCAGGCTCTTGAGGCGCTTGAATGAAACCATACAGGGGAAGGGTCTCCGGTTGGCGGCATGCCATCAGGATAGTCTACAGACACTCCGATATCCTCCTTTTATCGGAGGAGCCCATCCCCTCTGGACCAGCTTGCGAGAGATTGAAGGAGCTCTGGTCTGAGCTAGAGGGGTATATCGCTAGGCATCCCATATTCAAGATGAGCCTTGAGCCGGTTGATCCATCTCCACCTGTTCCTGATATAGTGGCAAAGATGTGTAGCGCGGCTGAAGCCGCTGGGGTCGGCCCAATGGCAGGGGTCGCTGGGGCCTTTGCTGAGGAGATATGCCAGGCCTACGAAGGCGATATGGCCATAGAAAACGGTGGAGATGTCTTCATTAGGACAGGAGAGGAAAGGGTCGCTGAGGCATTCATCGGCAACCCGAAGCTCCCCAGCCTGAGGCTCGTTATCCCCCCAGGGAGGTGGGGAATAGCGACATCCTCAGGCAGATTAGGCCCCTCTCTCAGCCTGGGCAATGCCTGGGCCGCTACCGTTGTCGCGGAATCAGGTGCTCTGGCAGATGCGTGGGCAACGAGGCTCGGAAACGAGCTGGGCCCCGGGGTTCCTGTTCGCGAGGCCATGGAGGCTATAAAGGGCCAAGATGGGGTTTTGGGCGCGATCCTAGCTGGTGATACTGAGATAGCGGCCTGGGGCCTGAGATTGGCTCAGTAGTTCACGGCTTTGGCGCTGGAGATTTCTCCGAATCCGGGCCATGTCCAGCCGCGCTATCACCCCTCAGGCTGTCCACTGGGTTCACGGGGTTTCTGAGCCTCATCCCGAGCCTTCTCTCAGCTATCATTTTTATTACTTCAGGGTCCTTTAGGGCCTCCCTTCGTGCTTCAAGAGCAAGGGTCCTTGCCCTGAGGTGAAGCAATTCTTTTTGGGTTTTGGCGTGTTCAATCTTCACCCGGATGAGGCCATAGAGGGTTGTTCCAATGTAGTAAACAAAGATAAACCCGCCCAGGATGAGAAACCACCTGAGAACCGCCCTTGTCCTTCCCTTTCTCGCCAATTATCTCCCCGCGAAAGCGCTGAGGCCCGGGAAACTCGCCCCGTGGTTCAGTTCCTCCTCTATCTGCAGAAGTCTGTTGTATTTCTCTGTCCTTTCTGACCTGCACGGCGCTCCGGTCTTTATCATGCCCGTTCTCAGGGCGACCGCGAGGTCAGAAATGAATGTGTCGCCCGTTTCCCCTGATCGGTGAGACACGACGGCCGTGTATCCTGCCTCGCGCGCCATCTGAACCGCGGCTATGGTCTCAGAGACGGTTCCTATCTGGTTTAGCTTTATGAGGACGGAGTTGGCAACCCCTTCCTTTATGGCCCTCTCTATGATCCTCGGGTTCGTCACGAAGATGTCATCCCCGACTATCTGAACCTTTCTGCCGAGCCTCTCCGTCATCAGCTTCCAACCCTCCCAATCGTCCTCAGCGAGGCCGTCCTCTATTGAGACTATAGGGTAATCCTTTATCAGTGCCTCGTAGAAATCTATCATGGCCGCTGAGTCCTTTTTCTGACCGTCTATGAAATATGTCCCGCCGTCATAGAACCCGGAGGCCGCTGGGTCCAGGGCCAAGGATACCTCATCACCAGGCTTATAACCTGCTGTTTCTATTGCTTTTATGAGAAAATCAAGGGCCTCTCTCGTTGAGCCGAGCCTGGGCGCGAACCCCCCTTCGTCACCTACAGCAACCGCCTGGCCAGACTTTTTGAGGAGATCCCTTAGAGTATGGTAGACCTCAACCCCTGCTCTCAGAGCTTCCAGGAAGCCTTTGAACCCATGGGGAACGATCATGAACTCCTGAATGGACAAACCAGAGTCCGCGTGGGCCCCCCCGTTTATGACATTCATCATGGGGACGGGCAAGAGGTTGGCCCGTATTCCTCCGAGATACCTGTATAGCGGAAGTCCCAGGTGCTCCGCGCTTGCCCTCGCGACGGCCATGGATGTCCCAAGAATGGCGTTCGCTCCAAGGTTGCTCTTGTTTTCGGTCCCGTCAAGATCAATGAGGAGCTTGTCTATCTCATGCTGGGCGAGGGCGTTTTTTCCCACGAGAGCCCTTGCTATATCACCGTTAACATGGTGAACGGCCTTGAGCACGCCCTTTCCCCTGAACCTGGCCGCATCACCATCCCTGAGCTCAAGCGCCTCCCGTTTTCCTGTTGAGGCGCCGGATGGCACTGTCGCTCTTCCGAGAGAGCCGTCCTCAAGAATGACATCAACCTGAACGGTTGGATTCCCCCTTGAGTCAAGCACCTCCCTCGCTCTTATTCGTTCTATTTTCATGGCAGTCCTCCGTGAGACCCAATATTATAACCCCGGCCTTGCAACTTATTGCCACCTTGCATTAGATTTTTCGGCCTGTGGCAAGGATAACCCCAACGAGGATGGTCCTCCTGGCTAAAAAACGCCAGCGCAAGCTCGCGACAGATGGCGCGAGCCTCCTGAGGAACAAACGCGAGGCACTTCTGGCGGAGTTCATGGCCCTGATAAAACCGCTTCTCGCTCAGCGGAGGGACCTGAGCGAGAGAACCAGAAAGGCCCTTTCGGCCCTGGCTGTGGCCATGGGCATTGATGGTCCGGAGGCTCTCGCCTCGGCAGGCATGGCTTCTGGCGCGGATCTATCCGTTGAAATCAAGGATAGGAAGGTCTGGGGGGTTCATCTTCCATCCCTTGAGCCGGGCGCCGCGACCAAGGGGCTTCTCGCCAGGGGATACTCCCCATTTTCCATAACGAGCAGGATAGATTGGACAGCAGAGGAGTTTGAGAGGCTACTTGAGGCTGTTTTGGCCCTGGTCCCAACGGAGATCAAGCTCAAGAAGATGGGCCTGGAGATAAAGAAGACGACCCGGCGCGTCAACGCTCTTGAACAGAAGATAATTCCGGACCTTGATGGTGAGATCGCCTTCATAAGGCAGGTTCTTGAGGACAGGGGGAGGGAGGATACATTCAGGCTCAAACTACTGAAGGCGAAGGCTGAGAAGAAGGGCGGACGGTATCAATAACCAGCTTGTTTTAGGACGCTTCCCTGCGATATGCTTTGTGCTTGAAGGTTCTGGTTATAAACTGGCAGGACATAAAAAATCCCTTTGGAGGGGGGGCTGAGGTTTATCTCCACGAGGTATTTGGCAGGATCGCCAGGAAGGGGCACGATGTCCACCTCGTAGTATGCGGGGTGCCGGGTCTCCCTGGGGACGAGGAGATGGATGGGATAATGGTTCACAGGCGCGGCTCCCGGAACATCTTTAACTATCAGCTCCCCGGCATTTACAAGAAGGAATTCGCCCGCGAGGGCTTCGATCTGGTAATTGAGGACCTCAACAAACTGCCGTTCTACGCGAGGAGGTTCGTCAGAGGGCCGAAGATAGCCTGCATGGCCATGCATTTCTTCGGCAAAACCATATTCCAGGAGCTGCCCTTCCCCTTAGCGCTCTATGTTTATCTTTACGAGATAAGCATTAGATATTGCTACAAGGGCTTGCCTTTCGCCGTGATCTCCGAGAGCACGAGGGAGGACCTGGTGAGATGGGGATTTCGGAGGGATGATATAAAGATAATATATTCAGGGGTGGACACCGAAAGGTATAGGCCAACAGAGAAGTTTCCGGAGCCAACCGTTGTATATGTGGGCAGGCTGAAGAAATACAAGAAGATAGAGCTGTCAATGGAGGCGGTTGCTCGGGTTGCTGAGAGCGTTCCCCTGAGATTTCACATAATAGGCGATGGGGAATACAGGCCAGCGCTTGAGGCCTTTGCCAGAAGGAGAGGGATGAGTGCATACACCACATTCCACGGGTTCATACCCCAGGAAGATAAGTCCAAGCTCCTTTCCGGCGCGTGGGTGCTGATAAACACATCGGTGAAGGAGGGTTGGGGCCTGGTCAACACGGAGGCCCAGGCCTCCGGAACCCCTGTCGTTGCTTTTGATGTGCCGGGAATAAGGGAATCCCTTGCCCCTGGAAAAACAGGGTTCCTCGTTCCCTTTGGAGACCTCAATGGCCTGGCGAAAGCCCTCCGGGACTTGCTCCTGGACCAAGACCTTCGGGCCCGGATGTCCTCTGAGGCGAGGGCCTGGGCATCTCAGTTCTCCTGGGAAAGAGCCGCGGAGGAGACCGAGAGATGGCTAAGGGGCATCTTGGAGGAAGGATGAATAAGGGAGCCTGGAAACAATTTTCAGGCCCGTGGTGTCTAATCAATGAGCGAGCTACAAACCTTTTTGGAGGTTATGATGTCAGAAATACTTATAGCACTGATAGCGGGCGTTGCGACGCCCATGGACATAGAGGTAGGCCCTGTTTTCTACATGGGTCTTGAGGACCCTCAGCCCAAATACTACGGCGCGGAGGCCAAGTTCCTCGCGCACCTCATGCAGGATCAGCTCTACATGAGAATGGGCATACTTTATTTCATTAGGGACAAAGATGGACCTAACCGTATAGGCTTTGGCTCAGGGGTTAGCGGATTCGAAGGCGCGTCCTGCGATGCCCTATATTACTTCACGAAGCAGAAGACCGGTAAATACAAGATGAGTCCTTATGTGCTCGGAGGCCTCTATTTCATTAGCCTAGCCGGAGACCTTAACTATGGCCTCAAGGCAGGCGCAGGGGCATCCTTCCCCCTTGGGAAGAAATCTCCCATGAGGTTTTTCGGGGAGGGAGGCGCGTTGATTGACGGCTTCTCCATATCGGGTTCGGATGGTGGTTCGGATACCTATATAACCGTATTCTTCCGCGGAGGGATGAGGTTCAATATCGTGAAGTAGGCTATCATACGATAGCTCAGGGTTGATTCTGGGTTTTGGGGTAGCCCAAGTATTCCAAAACCCGTTTCGCTACATCCAGGGCCGCGTGGGGTTTTGCTCTGGCTCTTGCGGCCTCCTTTATCCGATCCAGCTTGGCCTGATCGGTGATCATCTCCCTAATGAGCGCCGCGGCCTCTGCCGCGCTCCTGGCTCTCGCCCCAGCCCCCCACTCAGAGATGACCCTGGCGTTCCCCTCTTCTTGGCCTGGTATGCAGTCATAGAAAACCATGGGTAGGCCCGCGGCCAAGCACTCGGAGCTTATTATTCCGCCGCCCTTCGTCACGATCACATCGCAAGCAGACAACAGGCTGGCCATGTCCTCAACATGGCCAATAGCCTTTCCTCTGATCTTCTTTTTCTCAAAAAGGGCTTTCATCCTCCTCCTCATGCGCTCGTTTTTCCCAGTTACAACGAGGAGGAACGCGCCCGAATCCCTGAGCGCACGAGCTATCCTACCCACAGGGGTGACGCCCTGATTGCCCGACATGAGGAGAACGATCTTGTCCTCAGCCGGAAGCCCAAACTTCGCCCTTGATGCCGTCTGAGATGGCATTTTCCAAAACATCCTCCTTATGGGGATGCCTGTCAGGTGTATCCTTTCCCTGGGGAAACCGCGGGCTATAAGAGCGTTTTCTATCTCCTCGGAAGCAATAAAATATGCCCGCGCTTTGTCGGAAAAAACGAACGGGTGAAACACATAGTCGGTTATAACCACGAATGTCGGGATACCAAGCCTCACAGAGGCCCTGGTTGCGGAGAGGTGGGTTGAGATCACCGCGTCCGGGCCAAAATTCCTTATCTTCTCAATGATCCCGCGAGAGAACAGGTATTCGGTGAGCTGTTCGGAGAGCCGGGTCCGAAATATCGGCCAGTAGTAGAAGGCGTGCCAGAGCCAATGAGCGTGTTTGTTGGTGAATATGTAGAACGAAGGGGGAAACCTTTCAATGCGTGAACTGCTCTCAAGTATCCCATCAAACTGGATGACTTCAAGCCCGGGGTCCATTTCCTCAAGCGCGTCGGCTATTGCTCGCGCGGCCATCGTGTGGCCAGACCCGTAGGCCATGGAGACAACCAGAATGCGCAACACCGAAATGGTAAACCGGAGAGGAAACCCGGTTCAACCCCGCGTCAGCGAGGGATACTTCCGGGTATAATAAAAAGGCCGACCTTTCGGCCGGCCCTATTTTTCAAAATGTTTTCAGCTACTTGCCGCCTTCCTTGGGTTGCTCCTTGCCGCCCTCTTTTGGTTTCTCCTCGGGTTTGGCCTTTTCAGCCTCTATGGGCTTGAGCAGGTATATCTCAACCCTGCGGTTTCCGGAGTCAGAGCTCCCGGCCTTTTGGAACTCGGAATACCAGTCAATCCTCATCCTTTCATCAGGTATGTCATACTTTGAAGCCAGGTAATCCTTGACAGCCTTGGCGCGCTTCTCTGAGAGGAGCTCGTTGTAGAACACTGAGCCGTGCCTGTCCGTGTGGCCCGTTATCACGATTATGGCCGCTGGGTCCTCCTGAAGCATCTTGCCAACCTTGTCCAGCTTGGCCTTGTCGCTGGACGAGAGGACCGCGGAGGCGGTCGCGAAGTTGACGGTCTCTATGAGCTTTGGCTCGCGGATCATGGGCCTTCCAATGACTATCTTCACGAACTTCGGCTCGTAAAGGGCAACATCCATGTATTTCGTGAAGTAGCCCTCCTTTGAAGCAGAGACCCAATAGGCTCCGGGCTTGAGCGAGACCTCAAACTCCGCGGCACCGGATGTCACCTCCTTGGACTCCGGTCCAGCAAAAGCCACCTTCGCTCCCTCAACCACTCCGGATGTCAGGGAGTCTATCACTATTCCCTTAACCAGGACGGCCGCGGGGTCCATGGGAAGCTCAACCATGTTCTGGGACCTGCGCTTGATGTTGACCAGGGAGTAGGTCTTGCGGTATCCATCCTTCTCAGCCACGAGGGTGTAGACGCCCTCAGGCAGGTGCTTTATCCGGACGATGCCGTTGGTGTCGGACTCCAGGGTCATGTTTGCCTCAACGACCTTTACCTTGGCTTTCAGGGGTTCCTTTGTCCTTGAATCAAACACCTTGCCCATCACGCCGCCGCCAGGCGCCAGCTCCTCTGTCTTGAAGAGAGGGGTGATGAGGCCTATGCCCATTACCACATCGTAGTTCCACTCGTAGTGATTCTCGGGCACATAGTATGTGGTGTTGAGGTTGACGCCGCCCAGGACTGAAAGCCCAATTCCCTCAAAAGGCCTGAGTCTGAGCGCTGGCGTCACGAAGGCCTTATCCTTCATGCTCGTTCTTCCGTAATACTTGGCCTCCACGATGTAGTCCAAGTAGCGAGATGAGAGGATGAATGCCCCCCCGAGCCTCAGGGGATCAGCCATGGTATCTTTTCCACCAGCAGGGACATATCCGCCTCCGGTGTAATATCCAGCGTTCAGGGCTATGCGGAAAGCAGTGAGATCGTGGATCTTGCCGAAATCCAACTCAGCCAAGACAGAACCACCGTATATCAGTTCGTTGTCGGTTATCACGAAGGTCCCGAGGTTGTTCCCGCCTACAACTATTGGAGATGTCTGGGTTTCGCCCGTGGGCAAGGTGAGAACGCCCATTATTCCGGTCGTGAGCATGCCTGCCTTGAAGAGCCTTATCTTCATTCCGAGATCCGCGTCGGAGAAGCCTCCTATGCCATCCGATCCAGCGCCAGGATACCACTCAATAGCTCTGAGCAAGGAGAATATCTCAAACCAGTCCGACGGAGTGTAGCAGACGCCAGCCCTCCCGAGGTAAATGACCTCTTCCTCAGAAGCGCCTCCGTAGTTCTCATACTCCCAGAAGGTTCCTCCTATGTACCCGAAGTAGCCGCCGACCGTCAGAGAGGCCCGGTTCTCAAACCTTTCCATCACTGAGGGCGATATCACATCGTAGTATCCTGATGGCCCGAAAGCCGATGGGTAAGCCACGGCCACGGCCAAAGCTATGTTATACAACATCCTGTTCCTCCTTTCGGTTTAGGTTTAGACCCAAAGTATAAAGTATATCCTCTGTCAAGGATCAACCCCTTTCTCCATTTGACTCCGGTTTCCAGAATTTGTTCCCGGCCCCACGGCTGTTTGGGTCCTTCGTGAATCCGAAACCCTTCCTTACGGGATACAACAATTTGCGTGGCCTATTTCCAAAGCTCCATAATTAATTACCCTTGGACAGACGGGAGGTTTTTGATGGTATATCTTTTTGCTCTGATCCCTCTTACGGACACGGGAATGAAAACTGGCCTCGGATGGACCGATCATAAGGAGGCTGATGTCCGCGCGACCCCATTTGCCCAGTATGCGAGATATGTGCTAAAGGGTAACTTCACTCTCCCTGCAAGCCGAGGAAGTAACAGCCGATGGATACGGCCCTATAGGCAGAGCGGTGGTTCGGTAGCATATTGAAAGAGATAACGAGACCCCTCTCAGAGAGATTCGGAATTCCCGGGGGATTCTGGGAGGGATTGGCGATAAGGGTCCAGGGCAAGGAGGCCTGGATTTCAACGCCGGAAGCCCACGAGATCAAAGGGCCTATCCTGAGAACTGGGATAAAGCTAGCACAGAGAACCTCAGATGGCTGGAAGCTCACCGCCGAGGGGGCGATGGCCATAGGGAAAAGTGCGACCCTGCGCGCCCTTGATCTGGAGGAGAACGAGGCCAAGGGCTTTCTTTACGGCCAGAACATAGAGGGGGATTTCCCCTGGCCGGATGGCCAAGTGATAATCCGGTGGAGGGGTTTTCCGGTTGGGGTTGGACTCCTGGTAGGCCGGATCATAAAGAACCAGCTCCGAGCCTCAAGGAGGCTACCCCCTAGAAAAAGATAGCTCCAAAACCAGCACTGATAATCCGGAAGACATTATAATATCAGGGTGCGCGTTATAGTCACTGGCGGCGCTGGTTTTCTCGGTTCAGCTTTCGTGCGACTTGCCGCGCGCGAGCGACCTGGTTGGGAGATAACCGTCTTGGACAAGCTCACATACGCTGGGGATATGAGGAGGCTCAAGGGTGTCCATTTTCACTTCGTCCACGGCGACATCCTGGACCAAAACCTTGCCGTTGGCCTCCTCGTTGATCACGATGCTATCGTGCACTTTGCCGCTGAGACCCATGTTGATAAGTCAATAGCGAGGCCCGGAGGCTTTATAAGGACGAATGTCCTAGGAACCCAGACCCTCTTGGAGGCCGCAAGGCTCGCGTGGGAAAAGAAGGGGCTTTTCCTTCACATCTCAACGGATGAGGTCTATGGCCCGGTTGAGAAAGGCTCGGCAAGGGAGGACTGGCCCCTTTTGCCCTCCTCGCCATACTCAGCGAGCAAGGTCGGGGCTGAGGCGTTCGTCAGGGCATACCAGAAAACTTACGGCATCGAGGCAATAGTCGTCCGGCCGTGCAACGGCCTTGGTCCCTTCCAGCATCCGGAGAAGTTCATCCCGAGGATGACCTTGAGGGCCATCCTGGACAAACCCCTGCCGGTCTACGGCACGGGGAAACAGCGGAGGGAGTGGCTCTGGGCAGATGATATAGCGAGGGCTATTTTACTTGTTCTTGAGAAGGGATCCCCTGGCGAGGTCTACAACATAGGCTCTGGTCACGAGGAAGAAAACATCTCGGTTGCGGAGAGGATACTTGATCTCCTAGGGAAAAGCCATGCTCTCATTCAGCATGTAGAGGATAGGCCTGGGCACGATGTCCGGTATTTTATGGATTCGGGGAAGATAAAGGCGCTCGGCTGGGAGCCCTTGCTCAGTTTTGATCAGGCGCTCTCGGAGACCGTTTCCTGGTTCGCGGAGAACAGTTGGTGCTGGGAGGCCTGGGCTGAGGAGGTGTAAAAACCCCGGCCGGAACGGGAGGTGCGATGATTTTACCGGCCGGGGCTTTTTAATTTGGCGAATTATCGCACAATCTTCAGGGTTTTCATCCCTTTCTGATACCTCATAACCGCGAAGTAGATACCTTTAGCGTTTATGTTGGGGCTGAAGGTGTGACTTCCCTGCCTCAGGACCCCATCATATACCTTTTGAACGAGCTTACCTGAGGCATCGTATAGGCTCAGAGAAACCTGCTCATCCTCGGGGAGAAAAAGATATAAACTTTTACCCATGGGCTTGAATTCAGGAGAATCTGGGCCATACCCCTCTTCATCCTTTCCCATACTCATACAACCCGACGAGTTTCCGGGATCATCAAGCACATATATATCATAACCGGTTGACCCACCCACAATTTCAACACACCCGTCCATGTCAACATCCGCGAGGTAAACGGACCTACCGCCGCTAGATGGTGCTGATCTCCAAAGAACAGAGCCGTCCTCACCGTTGAGGCATGTGTATCCACTAGTATTCCCTATGATCACCTCATATCTGTTATCGCCGTCCACATCCCCAGCAGGGATGCCCACGCGGATGTCGCCGACCTGCGTTCTCCACTGGAGGGTTCCGGATTCCCCGCTCAGACAGTAAGCGTAGCCGTCAAAGCTCCCTATTATTATCTCAAGAAGCCCGTCTCCGTCAGCATCAAGGATCACAGGAGAAGACCAAACCCTGTTTCCGGTAGAATAACGCCACTTCTCGGCTCCGGTTTGACCATCAAGACAGTAGATATTATAATCCTCAGAACCTATAATCACCTCAGCGAGACCATCTCCATCGCAGTCAGCTATTCCTGGAGATGAATTAGCACAGATACCCGTTGAAGCCAACCACTCCAAGGCTCCGTTTGAACCGTTCAAAGAATAGGTCCCCGATGAGCCTCCTATAACTATCTCTATCTTGCCATCTCCATCTATATCACCGGCGGCAGGAGAAGAGTTTTCTGTGGAGCTCATGTTAGCGTTCCAGATCAGCGTTCCCGTCTCACCATCGAAGCAGTATAGACTTCCATATATGTTTCCGATAACAACATCCAGATCACCATCAGCATCGCAATCAACGACAACCGGGCCGTGGTGGTATTGATCGTAGTAGGTGGTTACGTATTGCCATTTTACGCTCCCGTCCGTCCCATCAAGGCAATAGACTTCTCCGCCCCAAGTGGCGAAGACTACCTCTACTGAACCATTTCCAGCCATGTCCGCAAGAGCCGGGCAGGTTTCTATCGGTGATTCGGATTCGACGTTAAAGCTCCATTTGGTTGCCCCGGTGGTTCCGTCCAAGCAGTAAAAAGTTCCAGAAAAAGAGCCAGCCAGAACCTCATTTCTGCCATCACGATCAACATCACCTGTGGCAGAAAAGAGCCACTGAACCTGATCACCAGTTGAGATACTCCACTTCATAACCGGAGCAGTTGTATGAGTGCCAGGCACCGGTTGGACAGCCCAGTGTGCTGGGTTATAGCCCCACATAGGCCAGGTCCCAAGGATTTGGGAGGCCAGCATTCCTATGATATACATGTCAGACATTGTAATCTCCTTGTTTTCACAAAACCGGACCGGCCGCGGTCCATCCGGGAGGTGCCGGGGGTGCGAAGTTTCCGCGGCCGGTCATGTTTTTACCTCGCTATCTTCAGGGTCTTTATGCCCTCGTTGTGCCTGAGAACAGCGATGTAGACCCCCTTGGCCTCCGAACTCAGCTCAAAGTTGTGGCTACCAGAGCTCAGATGGCCTTCAAAGATACTTTTAACGAATCGCCCTCCAGCGTCGTAAAGAGCGATTGAGATCCCATCCTCTTCTGGCAGATAAAGATAAAAGCGGTTGTTTGTGAACCGGAACAGGACGAGGTCTCCGTTGTTGTTATTGTCACCTATGCCCTCGTAAACCGGACTTGCTGTATCAAGCGCGTACAACGCGCTGTCTGCACCGACTATTATCTCAGAAGCCCCATCTCCGTCTATGTCCCCTGAGAACGGTGTGTTGACACGGGGCGCCACCCTCGCTTTCCAAAGCAGAGAGCCATCCTCCGCGTTCACACAGTATAGGGTGTCCTTGGCTGTAAGAAGAACCTCAAGCCCAGGGTCGCCGCTGGGATGAGCGCCGTCCGCGTCCATCACTGATATAGGTGTATAGAGTATCTCCGGCACCTTTCCGAATTGCCACTTCTTGGCGCCAGTTGCTCCGTCCAGGCAGTATAATAGGGAGTCCCAACTACCAACGAAAACATCTATGATACCATTTCCGTCAGCGTCTGCGGCGGATAGAGAGGAGTATATATATCTTCCAGCAGAGAAGGTCCACTTGACAACCGCTGTATCGTTGCCTGAGATGGTGGCTGTGTTCAAGCAGTAGAGGTTATTAGAGTTAAAATTCGCGTTGGCAGTAACTATCTCCATCTTACCGTCGCCATCAAGATCGAGAAGAACCGGGGTGCACTGTATCCCACCGCTAGCACCGAATGGGTATGTCCACTCCACCCTGCATGTGTCGTTGCCGGCCACCACGGTATCGCTGATGCAGAAGAGCCTATTAGCCCAGTTCACGAAGAGCACTTCTAGCTTGCCATCGCCATCAACATCAGCCGCAGATGGGGATGCACAGTCCACCGAGTTGCCTGAAATGTATGACCACTTCTGGGTGCCATTAGAGCCATTCAGGCAATAGAGGCTTCTTCTGCTCAGAGTGTCTGTCCCCCCGTCAGAATTGCCTATTAACACCTCCATATTGCCGTCTCCATCTAGATCAACGATGGCCGGCGAGGACCAGTATCTCCCAGAAGAAGGATTACAAAAGGCCCACTTCCGAGAGCCCATTCCGCTGTAACAATAGACCGTATCGTCTCCCGCACCAGAACCACTGCTAGCGAAGATCACCTCATTCTGGCCATCGTTGTCCACATCAGCTACGGCCGGACCCGCAAGCACTCCGCTTAGGTATGTGTTAACCGACCACTCAACTGTGCCCGTGGAGCCATTGATGCAAAAGAAGCCGGGGTATCCGTTGTAGCATCCTACGAGGACCTCCATCTGGCCGTCGCCGTCAACATCGGCTATCGCTGAGAATTCCCACCTGACGAGTTGGTAGGTCTGGACTTTCCACTTTGTTGAAGGAGCGCTTATGAACGCTCCTGGAGTGGTCTGCAATCCCTGGCGCTCCGGGTCTCCGCCCCAGCAGGGCCAGTTGACCGTGGTTGCACCGATAAAGATTCCTATCATCCCTATCATCTGACACCTCCGTGTCTCTTTTTCATAAGGCCCTAAATTATAAGTAGGGTTTTCTAGCAAAACTCTAGCAAGTTAGGACAAATGCGCATATAGCAGTGGATTCCCCAATTGGTTTATACTCTAGACGTGGATACTTTGGATAGGATTGAACGCGGCCTAACAATGATGAAGTCAGGCCAGTTGGATGACTTAATGAGATACATTCGTTGCCTTAAGCTTGAAGACCTTCTGGCCGCGGAACTACTGGAGGTTCGCCTGGCGGTCTACAATCACAATTCTAGCGCCATAAGGAAAGGAACCAGGCTCATTTCAAGAGTTTCGGGCAAGCCCAGGCTTGCGAGTTTTCTTTTCAACTGCCTTGGCACCGCTTACGAACTAATAGGAGAACTGGATGCAGCCGATGGATACTTTGTTAGAGCAGAGGATATGGCCGGACAGGCGGGAGACCTGACCCTGGCCTCCATTGCAAGATTGAGACTTCTGACCAACAGATTCTTTAGAGCTGAATACGAACCGCTTTACAACGAAGCAAGGGGATTCCTCGCGCGGGTGAGGAGTCCAGAGATCACCGGGGGTGCCAAGTACCTAGTGGCCGCACTTGAGATAATCCGTGGAAACCCAGAGAAGGCATTGAAACTCTTGGATTCCATCATCAGCGAGGGCGGCAGTATAGTCCTTTTGGGTGCTACAGAGATGAAGGGATTGGCCAGCAGGATGATGGGGAAACTACAGGAGGCGAGGGATCTATATGTGGAGTCCATGAACATCGCCATTGAATTCGGTTCTGCCTACGCGACCTTCCCTTGTGCCAAGGCTCTTGAGCTCACGCGACTCGCTGGGCTGGAGCCTCCTCCCAAGAAGCTTGTAAGGAGATGTCTGGCACTTGCCAGGAGGGGTTCGTCAGGAGAGAAGGCAGGGGCCCAGGAGATCGAAGCACTCCTGTGTGAGGACCCCAAAAGATCCACCGAGCTCCTTTTTGACGCCGCACTCGGATACTATAGGGTCAACCAGAACATAGAGGTCATCCTTACAGGCCTCACAGCAGCCCTTTTTGCATGGCAAGACGACCACCCGGTTTTCCCGAAGATCCTCAAGTTACTCGCGCCCCTCTTGCCTCTTCACCCAGGGTTCAGGCGCGACCCTTTGCTAGGAGAATTCATGATCAGCGTGGAACCCCTGCTTAGATATGGGAAGGGCGAAAGGACAGTGCAGGGCGTGAGGGCGAGCCTGCTTGGTGAGTTCATGCTCCAGGTGGATGGGGAAGAGGTTTCCCTTAGGGCGTGGCGAAACTCAAGGGCGTTGATGGCTCTGCTCTACCTCTTGCTCTCGCCTAAACACAGAATATCCCAGGATCACCTTGCGTATCTGCTGTGGCCCAGGAGGAGATACGACGCCAGGACGAGGAAGTGGCTTTATACTGCTATTTACACTATCCGCAGGAATCTGGGCAAACCACAATTGCTCACCAAACGAGGCGACTTCTACCAGCTTGAGGATGTCTGGACAGACCTTGGAGAGATTGAGAACCTCATGAGGCTCGCTGACGCGACCCGCGATCCCGCCGAGAAAGAGGAACTCCTCGCCCGGGCCCGCGAGCTGGCGAAAGGCGAGCTCCTTCCCGAATTCCCCTATGACAGCCACATTGACGAATACAGGCAATACTATAACAGGCTGAGGAAGAGGCTGTTCGGAGATAATCAGACCTGAAAGCCGTCCTTGCCTTCCAGCCTCCTTCTGGTTTAACCTTTGAACATGACGCTTTTGCTTCTCTCGCAGTTTCTCCTTGATACAGCCGAAACAAGTGCCATCATCCAGGCCCTAGCTTACATTAATCTGGCCCCAGAGGACCTCTCATACAACAAGGACTGGGCCGACCGCGACTCATTCAGGCTCAAGACGGTTGACAGATTGATGGCGAAGCCCATGGATGTGCCTCATTTTGCTGACTCCTGCAGGGCCGAAATAGCAAGATCAACCGGTAATCCGACATCCACCATGTTCCTCGGCTTTTCCCTTCTCGATGTCGGGCTCTCTCCCAAGGATACGAACGAGATGCGAAAGAGATTTGAAAAGGCCATGGCGGGCAAAAAGGGATGGGAAGCTGGCCTCGCATACCTCAGAGCCTCCTGGGACGAGGCTGATGCTCACAGGCAAAAAGCCTTTTCGCGGCTGAGCAGGCCCCAGATTGATACCCTCCTCTACTACTCCCTTTCCCTTTGGGCGGACGAGGGTGATACCCTTCTGGACACTCTGCGGGGCTGTCTGCTCAGGGAATTTGGGTTTCCGGTGGACACAGCCTGGTGCGATGACTCTTCAAGGATACTGGAGTTGGCGGCTCTGGTTGATTGGCGTGAGCTAGCCCTCGGAGCCCTAGCGTTCTCAATGGGGGTAGAGGAGATCACGATGTTCTCACAGGGAATTCCTGAGGGCAGCTATTCCGCTGGCCAGTGGAGGGTTTTGGTCAAAGGAGAAGGGGATGATGTTCATCCGGCCGAGACCACAGCCCTATATCACCTTATACTGGACAAGGGTGGCTCAGACGCCTACTACGGGAGGCCTGGGGGATCGGTTGGGTTTCTGGGGAGGCCCCTCTCGGCCGTGATTGATCTTTGCGGCAATGACGCTTATCTGGCTGAAGATTTCGTCTCCCTTGGCGCTGGCCTCATGGGCTACGGTGCCCTGGTTGACCTCTCAGGGGATGACCTGTATCGGGCCCCTCATTACACAATGGGTATGGGGCTTTTCGGCGCGGGTTTTCTCTCGGATAAGGCCGGAGACGATCTCTATTACTCCGGCTTTTTCGCACAATCCGCGGCCATGTTCGGGGTCTCCTACATGCACGAGGGCGGAGGGGATGATGTTATGAGGGCATTCTCTTGCGCTCAGGCCTTCTCATCGGTCAAGGGCTGCGCTATCTTGGACGAGGTGGGGGGAGATGATGTCTATTACGCTGGAGGAGAATACCTGCACAAACCCCTCCTTGAACACAACTACAGGGCGTTCGCGCAAGGCTATTCAATCGGAATTAGACCACGCGCTTCTGGGGGGATCTCAGTTCTTTTGGACCGCGAGGGCAACGACCTGTATCAGGGCGAGGTATACGCGCAGGGCTGTTCATACTGGTATTCGGCAGGCATTCTCCTCGATCTGTCTGGCGACGACTTCTATTCCGCTGTGCAATACGCGCAGGGCTCCGGAATCCACCTCTCGGTCGGACTTCTCGGGGATTACTCCGGCTCGGATCACTATTATTCAAGATACGGCCCATCCCAGGGCGAGGGCCACGACCTCGCTGTTGGCTGGCTAATTGACAAGCGCGGCAACGACAACTACCAGGTCTCCGGCGGCCTCGGTATAGGTTTGACGAATTCCGTTGGGATCTTCGTGGATTCTGATGGGGATGACACATATTCCGCCAGGGAGGACATAGGCCTCGGCGATGCGAACAGGGCCCGGGACGCTGGAGGCGTTGGCATATTCCTTGACCTATCAGGCAAGGACAACTATCCAGCAGGAACCCCCTGCAGGAACGGCAGGGCTTGGACCAGGGGAATGTGGGGTTTGGGTTGGGATAGGCAATAAGGGCTTCTCATCTGGGAAATAAAAACCCCCGGCCGGGACGGGAGGTGCAATGATTTTACCGGCCGGGGCTAGTGACTACAAGTGGGTTACCTCACAACGGCTTTTCCTTTATAAGCTCCTGCCTGCCAAAAGTAAATGCCTCGGTCAATGGGTATCATATTTTTGCCCTTCTCTAGAGTGCCCGAATAGGCCACGCACCCGTCAGATGAGTAGATACTTATCTCCGCGGCACAGGAAGAAATAAACGCAATGGCCCTTGGAATCGGATAGCAGACTATGTCATTCGGCTCAACCAGAGATTCCCCAACTTCCTCATAAACAGGTTCACAGGTCACGTTTGTCATCGTCAAGGAGGGCGTATTCTGGGATGGGTTTGGGTTGGATACTAGAGGAACCCAGCTTGCCCCGAGCGTCAGAGTTTCAAGATTGGGCATAATGGTCAGGCTTGTAAGGATGTCGGGCTTCATGCAATTGGAGTCTTCGTCATAGTTTCCGTCTTGGTCGGTCTTTATGACCAGAAAATCCCACGAGTCACCCTTCCAACCTCCAACCGCGAAACCACCATCTCCAGTTTGTATCACAGTAGTCGCGCCACTTACCCCATCTCCCTCCTCCTTGAGAACCTTAAGCCAATCAGGATTCCCTGCCGGGTCCAGCCTGAGAAGAAATAGATCGCCTTCGGGATCGTAAGTCAAAGTGACTCCTACAACGAGGAAACCCCCGTCCGGGAGGAGGATGCCGGATGTCCCCCAATCAAGGCTGGCACCCCCATAGGTTTTTGCCCACTGAAAACCTCCGGATGAATTCAACTTCACAAGGAGAACATCGTAGTCTCCACTGCCAAAGCTGTTCGTCCACCCACCGACTATGTAGCCATTATCCGTAGTCTGGCTCAGGATCCTGGCGTCTTCTATGCCCGGGCCACCAATTGCTCTGGCCCAGCTCAGCGTGCCAGAGCTGTTGAGCTTGAGCACGAGAAAATCAAAGTCGCCTGCCCCAAAGCTCCTACTCGTTCCCGCAACCAAGAAGCCTCCATCCTGGGTCTGTATCACTTGATGCGCGTAATCAGAGGTGTCACCTCCAAATGTCCTGGTCCAGACGCGATTGCCCGCTGAATCCATTTTCATCACGAGGAGATCCGCGGACCCCTGGCCTGAGCTAACCGTCCATCCCGCGAGGATGTATCCCGTATCGCTGGTTGGCTTGATGCAGGTGCCTCTTTCTCGCAATAACCCTCCATAGGTTTTTGCCCACCGGAATCCCCCAGCAGGGCCAAGCTTCATAACCAAAACATCATAGTCCCCTACGCCATAGCTCTTTGTTTCTCCTACGATGACGCATCCACCGTCAATAGCCAGAGCTACTGAGAAGGCCCTGTCGTCACCGGTCCCTCCGAGAGTCTTTACCCAGAAGGGATCCCCCGTGCTCAGAAGCCTCATGGCCATAAAATCATAGCTCCCTGCCCCAAAGCTCTTTGTCTCTCCCGCAACAATGAAGCCTCCATCGGTTGTTTGGACTATTCCACGAACGCTCTCAGTATCAGGCCCTCCATAGGATCTAGCAAAAGAGACCTGGGACACCAAAAGGCCTATTAGCGTGTATGCTTCTGTCATGATGCTCACTCCTTTTTAACATGCCCATATTATAAGCGATCCTCCGAAAAAGTTCCGAAACAAAATGATATTATCATCTTGCGCGACTTGAATTTGCTCCATTCTGAATTTTATCATATCGGGGTGAAGCTCTTAGAAAGGGTTGAAAGAGGGCTAGAGATCCTGAAGACAGGCTCCCCCGGAGCCTTTGCTAATTATGTCGAAAAGCTGAAATCTGAGGACCCTTTGGGTTTTGCGTTCTTGGACTTCTGCGCCGCAGTTCTGGGTTCCCGTGCTCCAGAAGCCATCAAAAAGGGGAGAAGGCTTCTCGCTCGTGTTCGCGGCGAACCGGAGATGACCGGAAGGATATATGGCATGCTTGGGCTAGTTTACAGACAAACAGGGGAGATGGAGGTTGCTGAGAACTGTTATTTAAAGGCCCTGGACATAGCTGAGCACGCTGAGGATAGGGAGTTGTGGTCATTTGCCAAAGTGAACCTCCTTTCCCTGAAGTTTTTCAGAGCCGAATACGACACCCTTTACATGGATATAAAAGGAGTTCTTCCCACGCTAACCTCGTCAAAGAGTCCCAGAGCCAGGTATCTGCTGGCCCTTCTGAGCATAATAACTGGCAAGCCGGAAAGGGCTCTTGATATGCTCAGATCCTTGATCAAAACGGAAAAGGATAAGCGCCATCTCTCTGCCTTGCTGGAGGTCAAGGGTTTTGCTCTCAGGATGCTAGGGGATCTAGGAGGAGCGGTGAAGTTATACACGAAGTCAGCCCTGGGATATCTGGAAATAGGCTCAGCATACTCAGCGTTTCCTTGTGCGAAAGCCCTTGAAATCGCTAGATTTGCTGGTCTGGAGCCTCCTCCAAGGGAAATGGTGGATAGGTGCATGGACTTTGCTAAAAAAGGTGGACTGGGTGAGCTCGCGGCCCTAAGAGAGATAGAGGCCCTATTATCTGAGGACAAAGCGGACCTTCCTCATGAGCTTTTGAAGGCCGCCAGAGATTATCTTAACGCTTATCAACCAGTAGAGGCTTTCGTGACAGGTCTCTCCTCCGCGTTTTTGGCATGGAAGCACGGCGGTACGGTCTTCCATGAGGCCATGAGATTCTTGGTTCCCCTTGCCCCTTCTTACCGGGCTATGAGTCGTGATCCCATTTTAGGCCCGTTTCTTGAGGCAATTTATCCCCTTCTTACCTATGGGGTTGATCAGAGGAGACAATCCGGTATAAGGGCACATTTGATCGGTGAGATGAGGATATTTGTCGACCGAAGAGAGGTTCATTTGAGCGAGTGGCGGAACAAGAAATCAGCCAGAGCATTCGTCTATCTGCTCCTTTCACCAAAACACAGATTGCCCTACGATCACCTTTTTTATCTGATATGGCCGAGAAGAAAATACAACGAAAGATCCAGGGAGTTGCTCTACACAGCTATGGTGGTCGCCAGACGGAACTTAGGTAGGCCTGATCTCCTCATCAAAAAGGGGGATTATTACCAGCTTGAGGATGTCTGGACAGACCTTGGCGAGCTTGAGAACCTGATGAGGCTCGCTGACGCGACCCGGGATCCCGCCGAGAAAGAGGAACTCCTCGCCCGGGCCCGCGAGCTGGCGAAAGGAGAGCTCCTTCCCGAATTCCCCTATGACCGCCACATTGACGAATACAGGCAATACTATAACAGGCTGAGGAAGAGGCTGTTCGGGGACGCTCCTCTTTCACCGCAATAGGGCCCTCTCTGCTATTTGAACCGCGTTGAGAGCGGCTCCCTTCAGAAGGTTATCTGAGACAACCCACATCAGGAGAACCCTCGGATCATCAGGCGAAAATCTGAGCCTGGAGACAAAGACCTCATCCTTGCCCTCGGCCTCCTTCGGGGTGACAAAACCATCGCTGAGGACGAGGCCCTCCTGCTCTCCCATAGAAGCTTTTATTTCCTCAAGGCTTACCTTCTTCTTTAGCCTTACCGCAACGGCCTCGGAGTGGCCAGCTATCACAGGAACCCTCACCGCGGTCGGATGAACGGGAACATCAAGGCCCATTATTTTCTTTGTCTCACGGATGAGCTTCGTCTCCTCCTCGTAGAAACCCTCCTCAAAGTTTCCTATTCCGGGCAAGACATTCCTGTGAATTGGGCCGAGGTGAGGGGAATTTGACGACCTCTTGCCCTTCTCTTCCGATATGAGCGCGTCAATCCCGTCCTTTCCAGCCCCTGAGACCGCCTGATATGTCGCCACGAAGACCTCCTTTATGCCGAAGCGAACCAGGGGCTTGAGAGCCACGACCATCTGGATCGTTGAACAATTTGGATTGGCCACGATGCCCATTGGAATATCCATGAGCGCCTCTGGGTTCACCTCTGGGACGACAAGTGGAACCTTGGGATGCATGCGCCAGGCGGAGGAATTGTCAACCACTAGCGCGCCCTTTTTGGCAAACAGGGGCGCGTATTTCAGGGAGACATCCGCACCTGCCGAAAAAAGCGCGAGGTCAAAACCCCTGACGGATGTTGGAGTTAACCTGATGCACAGGTGCTTATTGCCGCGGAAGAGCAGACTTTCTCCCGATAGCTTGTCATAAGCCGCCAGCTCCGAGACCGGAAAGCCCCTCTTCTCAAGGACGCGAAGCATGGTCCTTCCAACCAGGCCAGCCGCTCCGACAACAGCAACCTTCATTTTTATTCCAAAATGTTTCTCTGAACTGGAATGGATATGCGAGGGGCGGGACTTGAACCCGCACGGGATTAGCCCACCAGATCCTAAATCTGGCGCGTCTGCCTTTCCGCCACCCTCGCTTAGCCCCAAATTATAACTCAGATGGGTCCCTCCCCGAAATCATTTTCTCGTGGTTAGCGGAGGTCTTTACGCTTCCCTAGATGGTGTGTCCGGAAAACCGGATGGACCCAGCAGACCTTTCCTTCCTGAGCCACCAAGCCATCTCAAATGCCGCGGCCCGGCAACCCCCCTTGCATAGATCGTAGAACTGGCAACCGACGCACATCTTAGGCACAGGGAGCATGAAATCCTTTAACCGCTTTGATTCCAGAAGCTCATCAAGGGGCACCTTGAGTATGTTCCCCACTATAAGGGAGGAATGGTTGCACGGACGGAGGTTTCCGAGCCAATCTATGGCTATGAGATCGCCCCCAGCGTTGCAATAACCCATCTTTACCCTTCCGTAGTCAGTGAAACCTAGAACGCATGGGGGAATAGGAACGCCGCAGGTTATAGTCAGGTTTGGGTTTTCGTCGGCAAATTTCATAAGGGTTTTTATGGCTGACCTGAGTTCCTCCTTGGAAGGCCCGAGCTCCCGCCAGTGCCTAAGCCCCTGGCCGCCGGGGTTGAACCTGGTGAACATGGCGCCCTTGGCTCCGAGGGTCTTTGCGAATTCAAGGGTCTCGGAGAGAAAGGGAATGTTTGCTTTCGTTCCGACTATGCCAACTATTGCTTCCCCGCCGACATCAGCCACTGTCCTTATGGCGCTAACTGCGCTCCGGAATGTCCTCGCTCTTTGCAAGGAATCGTGCAACTCCTCCCTTGCTGATAGGAGGGTTATCTCTACGGGCCTTATGCTGAGCCTCTTGAGGTTCTTGGCAAAGCCTTTGCTGATAAGAGAACCGTTGGTGACGAGGTTCACGGATTTTCCTGAAAGCCTCGCCATAGCGCCCATCTCAAGGATGAGATCGCCCAGAAGCAGTGGCTCTCCGCCGGTTAGGCTCACGATGGTCACCCGCTCGCTCTTAAGGATGGCATCAAGGACCCGGAGGAGACCCTCCGCGTCCGGTTCCCCCCTTGGATAGTCCGGATGAGCCTTCCAGACATTATAACAATACAAACAGTTGGCGTTGCACCTGGGAGTTGTCTCAAAAGCGGCCGCGAGAACTGGTTTGTCGCTCAATAGCCCACTATCTCCTCGCATTCAAATGAAAGGATCCCGAACATCACCTCAACGCCAATCCTGAGTGGGGTGCCGTGATTCCCATCCTTGTCGTAAGCGGAAATGTTCATCTTCGTTCCTTGGGGCCATCCCCATAGGGCCAGATCGGCATATGCCTCCTCCGTTAGAGAATCAAACGCCCCATCAGCCGGGTTCATGGGGACAACGCGAAACACCTCTGCCTGGCCATCCTTCCATACCCAAAAATTGACATCAGCACCGCCCACAGGCCTCTCGTTGCTTTTTATGGTGGCTGTTAGCCTGAATTTGCCCCTCAGCGGATTCTTGGTGATCAGAACCCTAGAGATCCACGGTTCTGTTGGTGGAACCTCATAGCACATCACAGCGCAGGGGCCTTTTGACGCGCCTGTAAGGGATGTGGCGAGACCGACGAGTGTATAAGCGATCCTCTTTGGCATGAGGCCTCGTTTCGCGGCTCTCAGAAAGAGCTTGCCTATTCCGGAAAGCACATTTTGTCTTATTTTGGCCATACCTCATATTATACACCAGAGCCCCGGTTTCGCTCAACGACAATCCCACCAGCTACCGTGATGAGCGTGAGCCCCGGCAAATAGGCCTCCCACAGGAACCTGACCGGCACGAAGGCCCTGATCGCATCAACGCCGCGGAGAGCGAGCCTGAACCCGTCAAATGTGAAGGAGAACAGGCATGCGAGGGACCCGAGGACCCCAAGGGCGATTTCAGGGAGGCCGATCCTTATTTCCCGGCCGTTCCGAGCCATCAACAGCAGGGTTCCAGATACAAATGAGAGGACGAGAGCAACGAGGGTCGGTGTTATCCAGGGAGCGAACCATGGAACCGGAAAGAGAAAGAGGACATCCCAGTCAAGCCAACCAGATGGCCAACCGAGAAAGACCTTGAGCCATAGGTAATAGAACATATCCCATATTCCGAAAACAAAGAGAAACGCCAGAAAACGCCTCGCGTGAGTTCTTTCTGAGAGAAAACCAAGGGCCCCGAGCATGATTATGGTAGCCAGCTCGCGACCCACCTCAACCGCGGCAACAAACGGATCTGCCAGCTTCATTGGGAAGGAGAAGCCCTCAGGGTAATAAAGCCTTCTCAGATAAATAACTACGGCGGACTCAAGGTATGCCATTGCTACTGCGAAGACCCCGAGGCCTACGGCCCTAGATATTCCTTTTTCCATATCGGTTGAGTGAGCTCAGAGAAAACCCTATCGTATTCCTCCATGAATGCCCCGTGTTCGGGGTTTTTTATGAGCTCAGCGGCCACCGTATCCGCCGGCCTTGCCCCGTGTCTTTCCACAAGCCTCTTGAGCACGCGGAAGTGATCCCTTATGAGGCACGGCGCGAGCCAGTTCTTGTGCTTATTGGGCTCTGTTTTACCATACCCGTAAGCGTCGTGCCATCGCCTTATTGCCCTGAAAAGCGGCGAATCGTAAGCCTCGGTTATCGTCCCTCCCCTGGCGTATATCTCCCTGAGGTTCGCGCCGGCATAGGGAACAAAGACGCACGGATACACATTAGCGTTCCAGTCTATGTAAAGGTATCCCGTGTGCCTTCCGCCAGATATGCACCCGGCTGAGACCGTTCCCTGGTTCCAGAAGTCCATCAGGAAATAACCCTTCTTCCTTATCACATCCCACCCGCGCCTCCACATCCATAGCCTTTCTTCCGGGCTTGGCATCAGCGAGAGATCCAGATCCCTGCCTATGGGCATATACTGGAATATCCAACCGTATGTCGCGCCCTGACGCTCAAAGAACTCGCTGAGGAACCCATCAGAAAGCAGAAGCCTGTAATTTCTCTTGGTAGCAGTGAGGGATATTCCGAAGGGTATACCCCTCTTTCTGAGCCTTGCCATTGCGCCGAGGACCTTCTCGTATGTGCCCTTTCCCCTTCTGCTGTCCGTCTCCTCCTCAAAGCCCTCCAGGGATATTGCCGGGGTAAGATTAGCGAGCTCTGAGAGCCTGTCAGCGACCTCATCCTCTATCAGGGTTCCGTTCGTATAAACCATGAAAAAGCAATCGGGGTTTTCCTCAACCACATCAAGGAACCGGGTATCCCCGTCCCTCCATAGAAAAGGTTCTCCGCCGGAGATCACGAAGAAACGGACCCCCCAGAGCTCCTTTGCCTCCGTGATTATCCTCCGGAACTCGCGCGCGCTGAGCTTCTCAGGGTTTGCGCCTGAGGCCGCGTAGCAATCCGGACACCTGAGGTTGCACGCCTTAGCGGGGCTGATGACCAGGAAACCGGGCGGGCCTTTCTCCCCCTTGTTTTTGAAAAACCCGCTTATTTCTCCCCTATCGGCCCAGCTTGCCACCATGTTGTTCAGAAAAACCTCAACCAGCCTCCCCGCGAACCTGTGAGAGAGCCTTTTGTCCTCTATGGCCCTATCTAGTGATCTCAACAAGGCCCACGCGGCCCACGCTACATCCCTTTTGACTCCGGGCGGCCTATTCCCCGCAACGATCGCGGAGTAGTTCCCTCGGTTTATCTGGGACTTAATGTATAGCAGAAGCCCCTTCCTCACGGCCCTGTTTTTGAAGGCAGGGGCCGAAAGCCTAGTTATTATCTCTCGGCCGCTGGCGCCTTTGAGAAGCTTTGATATGTTGGGGGATAGTGCCTTAACTTCCATTCTGCGCCTCCTTTTTCACTATTCTACTGAGCCTCGCCATCTCTCTCATGAGGTTTCCGAGCTCCACGGCTAATTCCTGGAGCTTTATCGCGTCCCTGGAGGCCGCCGATGACATCCTTCTGGCGATACGCTCTGCCTCATTGGCTATTGCCCTTATCCTTATTAGGTTGGTCACATCAATCCCCGAGACCTTGTCTATGACCTTGACCCTTATGCCCTGGGCGATCATCCTCAGGACCTGTCCCAGGGTTATGAAGGCTTTCCCTGCCGTGTCATACATCTTCCTGTTTGAATACCTGTGGATGAGCCTGATTTTTTTACGCATTGCGTAAATTATAAGGCAAGGGTCAAAGAAGGATCAATCGCGCGCCTTCGCGCCAAAACCTTACCTCCGATTGAGTTAAAGAGCCGGCCAATACCTACTTGTTTCAAGTTGACCGGCAACTGGCAACCGGCAACCGGCAACCGTTATAATCTCAGCATGAAGCTCCTCCACGAGGGCAAAGCAAAACAGGTATACGAGGCTGATGAGCCAGGCAGGGTTATAATCCATTTCAAGGATTCTTTAACCGCTTTTGACGCCCTGAAAAGGGCAACCGTTGAGGGAAAGGGAGCCTTGAATTGCGGAATATCCGTCAAACTCTTCCAGTTCTTGGAGAGCAAGGGCATAAGGACGCATTTCCTCGGTCAACTATCAGCCACCAGCTTCCTGGCACGCCGAGTGAGGATAATACCCCTTGAGGTTCTGGTTCGCTTCAGGGCCGCTGGCTCCCTCTGCAAGCGTTATGGGATTGAAAGGGGGAGACGCTTGGAGATCCCCCTCGTGGAATTTACCCTGAAGGACGATTCCCTCCATGACCCACTGATATGCCCAATGACCGTTCTCGCTCTCGGCATCGCTGACGAGGAGCAAGTGCAGGAGATGCAGAAGATTGCCTTGGATGCAGGGATAGCCCTCAAGGGGCTTTTCGCTCAGAAAGGGCTTGAGCTCGTGGACATGAAGTTTGAGTTCGGTGTGGGCGATGATGGAAAGCTTTATCTTGCTGATGAGATAAGCCCTGATACCATGCGCTTATGGACGCCTGATGGTGAGAGCCTGGACAAGGATGTCTTCAGGGAGGACAAGGGGGATGTGCTTGAGACCTACAGAGAGGTCGCTAGGAGATTGGAATGAGATACCTGGTTCATGTCTTCATTCTGCCCCACGACGATCTCAGAGATCCACAGGGCATGGCTGTTGAGGCCGCGATGAGGCGGCTTGGGCTTTCGGTCTCAGAGGGGCGCGTTGGAAAGATAGTTCGGTTTTCGCTTGAGGCTCCGGACGAGGCCTCAGCGCGCGCTCAGATAGAGGATGTGTCCCGCAGACTCCTCACCAATCCGGTAATAGAGAGGTTCTGGTATGAGATGGAGGAGAGGGAATGAAGGGGAGGTGTATAATATGAAGGTGAAGGCAAAGGCCTTGTTTCCAGTAAAAACAGAAGAGAATGCCGTCTCTCTACGGAGTGTTCTTGGAGAATCCATAGATCCTGTTTCCTGGGCTACTGGCGGCATCCTTCCCGGAAACGGCTTCAAACTCTTTGATGATGCTGGCCAGATTTATGAGCTTCAATTGGCAAGGATGGAGTTCTCCACCTTAGGGAAGGACCTTGATCTCTTCCGGAAAAGGTCAGCATACTTTGAAATAGTAGATGGGAAACCCAGCTATCACTCCTCAATAGCCAAAGTAAGGGGTAAGGGTCAGATAGGAAATAGCAATCAATACATGACCCACTGGTTCTACCCTTACAAGGGCAAGTTTCACGGCCAGATGATCAAGGCTATAATAAACTTCATGGGCGCCGGCGAGGAGGATATCATCCTTGATCCGTTTTTGGGATCAGGAACCACCCTTGTGGAAACAGCGCTCCTCAGAACCGGTGGACTGGGGATAGACATTAATCCTGCGCTTTGCATTGTGTCCCAAATAAAAACAGATTCTCTGAGAATTAACTATGATGAGCTGAACAGCGCGATAAACCAGATAGGTTCCCCGTTACGAATATTTGAATACTTTAAGACGGCAAAGCTTGAAACCAAGAAATTCTTACCCGAAAGCGAACCGGTTGATGCCAAAGAAATTCTTGATTATGTCTGGGAATTTCGTTTTCCCTCTTCTCAAATCAAAGAACTACCTTTTGAGATAAGGAATTTCCTGCTGTTAGCATATCTACATGCCCTGTCCGATTATACTTATCTAAAGGGCACAGCCAAAGAAAAGTCTTTTGAAAAGTTCTTCCTGATCAATCTTTCGGAATACCTTCAGACAATAAAGGGAACCTATTTCACTCTAAAGAAATTAAATCTGGAACCTAAAGCACCGGAGATAAAGCTTGCTTCGGCCATGGCCCTTCCGGTCACTGACAACAGCATAACGGGAATAATAACCTCCCCACCTTACAGTATTGCCCTGGACTATGTGAAGAATGACTTTCACTTGCTTACTTATTTGGGCATAGATACCTCGCCGCTAAGAGAGCAAATGGTGGGTCTAAGGGGGGGTAAAGATAAAAAATTATTGTTCTACGAGGAGGACATTAGAAAAAGCGTTGAAGAGATGCACCGGGTTCTGAAACCAGGAGCATGGGCCGCCATAGTATTGGGAGATGTAGTGGTGGACGGGAAAAGAACCGACTTTTGTCAAAAGATAGAGAGCTGGGCTCCAGAAATAGGCTTTTCTGATGTCTATGCTATGAGAAGGCCAATTCTGGGGGGGTTTGCGAAACTTAGATATGAATATGTTTTATTTCTACAGAAAGGATACAAAGAATGAAACTAAAAGATACTACGCGAAAGAATATAATCGGATATCTAGAAGGATTTTTGCAAGGTCTGGTCAATAAGTATGATCCGGATGTTGTGAAAAATGCTGTTATAAAACAGGTATGGTTAGATCCTAAAAAAGGAAAATATAAGCCATTCCACACCGCTTTGCTTCCTCCCCACTTTCTTAGACTTCATAGCTTTTTCAGATCGTTTGACACTTCATTGGGGCAAGGGGTATTTGAGTACATTGCACAACTTATAGCTAGCGATAATACTTTTTGGGTTAAGGTGGAACGAAACTATACCCTTGCAATTCCTACAAATAATAGGATAAAGGAATCAATTGCTACCTTTATAGAAAATGTAAAAAGGAAGAAGGAGAGACCCTATCCGCCACCCCCCTTGCCTCGGTTGGAGCCTTCTTCTAGTGAAGGTCAAGAGATTCTGTTGAGAGCTGATCTTTATTTGGAGGATAAAAATGATAAAAAATACTTTTTTGAGATAAAAAGTCCGGAGCCAAATAAGGATGTTTGTTCACAAACTAAAGAAAAGTTCCTTTATTTTATAGCAGGTATTGGTCCGAATGGAGTTTATAAATTTTGCTTCCCCTATAATCCCTGGGGCGAAGAAAAGGTGAATTATAAGTGGGGATTTACCCTCTCTTTATTTGATCTGAATAATGAGATATTAATTGGCAAAGAATTCTGGGATTTTATTGGTGGTGAAGGTTCTTACGAAGCTGTTTTGGATGTATTTCGTGAGGTTGGAACTACCAGAGGCGAAGAATTGTTGAATAAGCTTATAAGGAAATGACTTTACGAGTCCCGCGGCCACTCTTTCAAGAGCCAGGCCATCAGTTGATTAGGCCATAGTTAATACCCAGAAACCCCAAACAGCCTCGTCCGGTTCGCGCTAGCCCTTGTCCCCCTCTTGTGTCTCAGGCCCTTGGGCGGTCTCGCCTTCTTCCTTCGGCTTCCTCTTGAGTATATTGGGACTGATTAAGAGCGCTACGGGTATAACAACGCAGTAGCCCATGACCAGCAGGGTCGTTGAGATTATGGTATCACCGAGATACAGGAACACGAACCCGACAGCGGCCAGGATCACGCCTCCGGCGAGGAGCCACCAATTCAGGGGCCCAAAGGGCGTCTCGGTCTTCACGACGGGTTCCTGGGATAACCTCGTTGGCCGTCTGAGCTTCACGCCGCCCATCGCGGCCCTTTCCTCAGCGACCTTGGATGGCACCTTTAGCTTTGGTTCCTCGGTCTTCTCCTTGGCCGCGGCCCTTCTCAGCCTCTCCTCAAGGCTTTCCTTTTTTTTCTTCTTCTTTGCCATAGCTTTCTTCCTTTTTGAATCCACCCTTTTTCAGGGTATATACAGCCAGGAGCCTGGGGTCCTTTGAGAGCATTATGTCCCCCGTGACCCCCTTGTAGACTCCCATGAGCAAAAGCCTCCTTTTCACGGTTTCCCTGTCCGGATTGTCAAAGCAGACCTCCTTTGCTATACAGCCAGCATCGTAGCCCCTCCCCGCAACCTCTGAGGGAGGCGAACCAGACTCAGCCCTGTATCTTTCCTCAAAGTCCTCCCTGTGCGCCTGGGCAAGGGCCCTGGCCATGAAATCCCCCCTTTCTGGCCCAACCACATAAAGCCCTCCCATAGCGCCAGAAACTATCTCCGCCACATCCGGAGAAAGCCATCCATCAAGGCCCACAACAGGGCACTTTAGGCCGCGCTTCCTCAGGGAAAGAAATAACAGGGCGGAGGCCCTTGAGCCCCTAGGGGCGAAGACTACCTTTGGATTCTTCCCAACCACTGCCTTTGAAAGCCCATCATACACCATCTCGGTTTCCGAATACACGAGGGTATCCATGATGCCTATGCCGAACTCCGTTGATTGGGAGATGAACCATCCTGTTATCGCCCTGTCCTCGGCCATGTCCGTGTAAAGTATTAGCCAATCGGACCTGCTCATGCGTTCGCTCATCACTTCCATTATGTATGCGGTTTCAAGGAACAGATTGTAATTGAAGGGAAAGACATAACTGCCGAAAGTCCCCAACCTGAGGTCAGTTGCCGTGGGCAGGAGTATGGGGATGCGGTTGCGCATGGCGAAATCAGCGGCCGGCAGGGATGTCACCGAGAGCAACGGCCCCACGATCAGCGATGCTCCATCGCTACCAGCCAAAATGTTGAGGATCTTGAGCACGGAGTCCGGGGATGCATATGTGTCAACGACCTCATAGTTCAGGGCATCCCCCACTGCCATTCTCCATCCCCTCAGGAACTCCTCACCTAAGGGGGCTACCTCTCCTGATAATGGAACCATGACAATCACAGGAGGGAGGGTTATCCTTCCGCCCCCGGCTGTGATCCCTAAAGCGAGTAAAGCGCTCAAATACTCCCCTTCCTGTTCCTGTGTGCCAGCTCCACATACACCTCCCAGGAGTGACGGATGAGCCCGTCAATCTCCTCCTGGCTGAGCTCTCGTTTTACTTTACCGGGAACCCCAGCAACCAGGCTCCTCGGAGGTATCTGGCTCCCTGGGGTGAGAACCGTCCCGCCCGCTATTATGCTTTCAGGGCCGACAACACAGCCGTTCATTATCACTGAGGCCATGCCGATAAGGCAGTCATCCCCTATTTCGCAACCGTGGACTATCGCGCCATGGCCTATCGTCACCCTCTTGCCTACCTTAACAGGCCAATCAGCATCCCCGTGGAGCACGCAGAGGTCCTGGATGTTCGTGTTTTCCCCTATCCTTATGCTGTTCGTGTCGCCCCTCAGGATCGCTCCATACCACACGGATGTTCCGGGTCCGAGCTCAACATCCCCGGTGATAACCGCTGTCTCTGCTATGAATATGGCATCCCGGATCCTCGGAGACTTTCCCTCGAACGGCAGGATAAGTGGCATGCTGAGATTATAACCCGGAACCCAGGGGGATTCCAACTTGATCGCGGACAGTGTTTCCCTTAGAATATGAGCATGCTTCTCGCCGTCCTCTTAGTGGGGAGCGTGCCTTGGTATTTAGAAAGCGTGGATACCATGGCTGTTGTCGGCGTAGAGGCAGAATTCGCATCCGGGAGCTGCCGCGGAACCGGGTTTTTCGTGGACAGGGGCGTGGTAGCAACTTGTTGTCATGTAGTGTTCCCGCAGAGCCCAAAAGACAGGATCAAGCAGATCCGCATCCTTAAAAGGGATGGAAATAGCATACCAGTAGTGGGCCTTCTCGGAATGGACCCAAAAAACGACATATGTCTGCTCTCGGTCAAGGATACGACGAGAAACCTTCTTGCCATTGGGACCAGTAATCAGGCCAGGCTCTCAGGGGTGGTCGTTCCATATCCCTGGGGAGCCAGGAATCAGGGCTCATTTGTCCTCAGGCCCCTGCGTTTGGATTTTCTGAGGGAAGAGACCTGGAGCGATGGGGTGAGAAACCTCGTTATCTCAGCTGGGCCTGTTCCCGGATACAGCGGCTCGCCCCTCATCAGCGATCCCATATACGGTCCTCAGAGGGTTGTGGTCGGAATGATAACAGCCACAGGAAGGAGCGGGGTAGCTTATGTGGTTGAACCAGAACCAATAAGCGCGCTCATTGCTTGTTCGCGAGATAACGCCCCTGTTTCCTTTGATCAGGCATTTGAGGCATACAGGCTTGATCCCTCTGGGCTCAGGGAGATGGCGAGGTGTTCATGGGCTATGGGGAACTACAAGGAGGCTGAAAACTGCTACATACTTTCCCTTCAACAGGACCCTTATAACCCCACAACACACGAGGAATATGCATCCCTCCTTTGGAGCATGGCCAGGGAAAAGGGGGACGAGACCCTGTTCGGGATGGCCGAGGAACACTACAGGCAGGCCATGAAAATGAGGAATGACCCTCGGCTCCACGAGCTCATTGCTTTCCTTTACCTGGAGACCGAGCGCTACGCTGAGGCGGGTGAGGAATTGGGCCGCGCCGCCTACCTCTACGAGGAGAGGGGTCAGGAGGCGAAGGCTGACAGCCTCAGGTTCCGGATGAAGGTGGTCTCGTCGTGGGGTCAGCTTGGCAAATAGCCTATGCTAGTCACCCTTCTTATGGCCGCGGGCTTCATCTTTCCCCAGGATCACGCGCCCCATGAGGATGTCCTCAAGGAATGGTGGTATTTCAGCGGGATCCTGACGGACAGCCAGGGAAACTCATATTCGTATTGCTTCATAATCTTTCATTTCCCGGCTAGTCAGACCGAAGTTCATGTTTTCAGCATGGTGAACCTGGGGACAGGCGAGACGGTTTTCCGAAAAACGAGAGCGTTTCCCATGCTGGTTCCGGAAAACCCTTCTCTTGCACTGGACATAAAAACAGAAGAGGGTTATCTCAAGGCTATTGGAGAAGATGCCTTCTCGTTTGGACTCATGGACACAGGTTTTTCCATATCCCTTGATGTCCGGGCCCTCAAGCCCCCGGCGAGCCACGGAAATGAGGGCTCTGTGTTTCTGATTGGAGAGGAACCCTCTTGGTATTACTCCTATACTAGGATGGCCTCCTCCGGCAGGATGATCGTGGGAGCCGAGACCCTCTTTCTCCGGGGAGACGCTTGGATGGATCACCAGTGGGGCGAAACCGGGGGCAGGTATGCCTGGTTCTCGTTCCGTTTTGAGGACACCACCGAGATGATGCTTTGGCAGTTTCGCGATGAGGATCGCAGTTTTGGCACATACATTGACAGAAATGGCGAGGTCTCGCGAATAAAGAAATTCAAGGCCGAACCCCTTGGAGACTATTGGATCGCGGGTGATTCCACCGGAAGATGCCCCCTTTCCTGGCACATCTCGGTTCCGGATCCGGATATTGAATTAACAACAGAGGCTATTGTGAGGGATCAGTTCTTCAGGATGATGCGCGGGCCTCTCATATGGGAGGGCGCTTGTCGGATAACCAAAGGGAACAAGAGGGGCTATTGCTTTCTGGAAATGGTGGGGTACTAGAGCTTGAATTCAGACCCCAGCTAGACCTTATAATTAAGCCATGATGCCTTATTTCTTGATATTGGGTATTTTGTCTCAGCTCTCAGTTGAGCTTGAGGCGCAGAAGGCTGGCACGGTAAAGATTACCCTGGAGGGCTCGGTGGCTCTCAGGGAGAAGGTCAAGAACCCATCTCCCCAGTATCCGCAGGAGGCTCTAGACGATTCCATTCAGGGGACAGTGAGGATATGGTTTGTCGTCTCAAAGGCTGGAACGGTGACAAAGTCAAGGGTTGATTCCTCATCAGGCTCAAATCTCCTTGACACAGCTGCCCTGAACTGTGTCAAAGGGTGGGTTTTCGCGAAGGGAGATAAGGCTGATACCGGGGTGGCTGTTTTCAGGTTTATCATGGGATCAGGCCTCCTGGAAATAGGCGCCACGGGCGTAGGCGGCCTTGGCACGACCCCGTCCCCTGTAATTGATATAGGCGCGGGTTCTCTTGGAACAGAAGGGGTAAAGAAGAGTGGCTTTGTAAAAGTAGCCCTAGAAGGCCCGGTTGCGATCCGGAAGAAGATCAAGAGCCCTTCCACGGAATACCCAAAGGAGGCGCTTGATAAGTCGGTTCAGGGAACCGTGAGGGTTCAGGTTGTGGTTTCAAAGTCAGGAACTGTTGCTCAAGCGAAGATTGACAGCTCATCCGGTTCAAAGCTCCTTGACGACGCGGCCATAGAGTGCGCCAAGGGGTGGGTTTTTGCCAAGGCTGAGGTTATTGACACGGGGTTTATCTCGTTCCAGTTCACGATAGGTTCCCAGCTTCCCTCGGCTGGAGGAATATACACCGGAGGGCTCCAGACCCCGACTCCGGAGCTTGATATAAGCGGAAAACCGAAAAAAACCCCCGCCATTGCTCAGGTCACCACGAAGATAAGGAAGCCCTCAGGGGTTGAGATAAAGGAGAAGCCGAACCTGGACTATCCGAAAGCCGCGAAGGAAAACTGGGAGGCCGGAACAGCGACTCTGAGGGTATATCTCAAGAAGAAAGGCGTGGTTGATAGGGTTGAGGTTGTGGTGAGCTCAGGGAGTCAGACCCTGGACAACGCGGCTGTTAGCAATGTGAAGTCCTGGAGGTATTACACGGAGAAGGATGAGGTTTTTGAGGTTGATTACATCTTTGAACTGAAGTAAGGGCAATCCCTCCATGGTTGCCCAGGTGATATTCCCGCTATTATGGGGGTTTTGATGAGCAGAAAGGCGCTTTTTTTCACCCAGAAGGATCAGGAGATCATCTGCAACCTGTGCCCCCATTCTTGTAGGCTCAGAGAAGGCGAGCGCGGCACCTGCGGGGTTAGGGAGAGACGGGGCCATGAGCTCATCAGCCTGAATTACGGCGTTCTCATTGCCGCGCACATAGACCCCATTGAAAAAAAGCCGCTCTATCACTTTCTGCCAGGAACCGCGAGCCTCTCGGTTGCCGCGCCCGGCTGTAATCTATCCTGCCTCTGGTGCCAAAACTGGGAGATAAGCCAACTGCCGGTTCTTGAGCCCAGGACCATGGATGCCCTTGCGAGAAAACAGGTTCCGCCAAATGAGATAGTCAGGGCCGCGCTGAGCGCTGGAGTTCCCTCAATAAGCTACACATACACCGAACCCACGATATACTATGAATATGCTTTAGACACCATGAGAATGGCGAAGGAGCGAGGCCTAAAGAACAATTGGGTTACGAATGGGTTCATAAACCCGAAACCGCTTTGTGAGTTGAAGGGATTGTTGGACGCGGCCAATGTTGATTTCAAGTTTGTGAACAAGTCCTCCATGCAGAAATGGACCGGCGGGAGGCCTAGGCCAGTGATGAATGCGTTGAAAATAATGAAGAGCATGGGGGTGTGGGTTGAGGTAACCACCCTCCTTGTTCCAGGGGTGAACGATTCTGAGGGGGAGATCAGAGAAATGGCCAGGTTCGTAGCTCAGGAGCTTGGCCCTGAGACCCCGTGGCACATCTCCGGTTTTTACCCTGCCTACAAGGTCCACAGCATCCCCCCGACTTCTGTCTCCTCCATCACGAAAGCCATGGAGATAGGCCGTGAAGAGGGCTTACTGTTCGTATACCCCGGGAACAGGGAAATGAGAGGGCTTGAGGATACCCGTTGCCCATCCTGCGGGAAAACCCTCATAAGGAGGTGGCGGTTTTCCCTTCTTGAAAATAGGTTAAAGGAGGGGAGGTGTCCGGATTGCGGAGTGAGGGTTCCTGGGGTGTTTGAACCGTAGGGGCCGAAAAGATTATAATTTGTTTCCATGGCAGAGCGAGATTCTTTGGGGATTCTTTCTGATCTTCTGAATGGCAAGGCTTCGGTTCTGTTGGATGTTCCCCACCAACAGAGAGAAATACGGATAACGAACACCTATGATAGCTCTGCACAGGCCTGCCTTTATCTGGGCTCAGCTTTTGATCTGGTGCGTTTCATACCGGATGAAAGCGTCCAGCTCACAGTAACCTCTCCTCCATACAACATAGGCAAGGAATACGAGCAAAAGATGGATCTTGATGAATATGTAAGGTGGCACAGAGAGATAATAAAAGAGGCTTTACGAGTGACAAAGACCGGGGGTTCTATATGCTGGCAGGTCGGAAATTGGGTTAAAAACAGCAGTATAATCCCAATAGATTATCTGCTTTATCCTATTTTCAGGGATCTCGGCCTCGTAATGCGCAACCGGATAGTATGGCACTTCAGGCACGGGCTTCACGCGTCCAAGAGATTTTCTGGTAGATACGAGGTTATAATGTGGTTCACTAAGGGCGAGCCCTATGTCTTTAACCTTGATGCTGTTCGGGTTCCTCAGAGGTATCCGGGCAAGAAGTTCCACAAAGGGCCGAATAAAGGTAAGCCTTCCTGTAATCCCCTAGGCAAGAACCCTACAGATGTCTGGGATATACCGAATGTCAAGTGTAATCACCCGGAGAAGACCGAGCACCCAGCTCAGTTTCCGGTTGAGCTGATAGAGAGACTTGTCCTCTCATTAACAAACGAGGACGAGTGGGTCTTCGATCCATTCATGGGCGTGGCTTCATCCGCGATTGCGGCCATAAAGCACAGAAGGCGCTTTGTCGGAGCAGAGATAAATGAAAGATATTACAAAATAGGGCTTGAAAGGTTGAATTTGTTCTCCTGCGGCAAGCTTAGACTTCGGGAGATGGGGACGCCCATATATGAGCCGCCGGGTAAAAAACAACCCTGGGAGGATAGTCTCTTATGAGAAAGGTTTATGAGTATTCGCACTTGGGCGGGCTTGAGATATTGAGAGTTAGATACCCTGTAATTGAGTCCGAAATAGACGAGATCATAGAAGAAGTGCAAGCTACGAAGACCAAGATCAGCAAGGAGAAAGGTAAGATAGGTAAGCTCCTTTACGATCCGAAGGAAATGAACCGAGCGTTCAGGTGGGCGTTTGCAAAGCGAGGCTTCAAGGAGCTCCGCAGCTATCATGATATGAGGTTTCCATACGAAGACGAAAGACTTGTTTCTGATTCAGTGAAGGTGTTTAAACAGATAGATTTCCAGAAGGATAGGGTTCTGGTTGAAGTTCAGCTGGGCAAGTATGCTTTCATGTTCTACGATCTTGCTAAGTTCCAGTATTTCTTTAACGAGGGCCACTGTGATGCTGGCGTAGAAATAGTCCCTGCCTATGCCTTACACAAGGAAATGTCATCCGGCGTTTCCTACGGAGAGCAGCTTATTGAGGACATTGAGAGGTTAAAGAGGCATTTTCCAGCCGTGCCAATAAAGGTGATTTTGATTGATATTTAGAGGGTCCCAGAGATTCCCGCTCATAAAAGCACTTGATCCTCCACGGCAAAACCTTTATTATATATGCCTTAGCTTTGGGGGCGAATGGTCTTGACAGGGCCATAGACCCGATAAAGCGCACGTCGGGTTGCCGCATCCCGTAAAAAGCGGCAAAGATAACTGCCGAAAAGGCATACGCATACGCCTAATTGAGGGCGTAGGTTCTCTGGCCGCGCTCCCCGGACGCGCCAGAAGGGCCTCATAGATCCGGGGTCGCCGGGCTCGTGCCCCGCGGGTCCGGTTAAACAGAGGGGCAAACCTCTGGAAGGGCTCGCTCGCCCAGCCTCCAGAGCGTTAATAGGGCGAGCTAAGCGTGTAGGTGCTTTACGGGTTGGGTCTCTGGACGGGGGTTCGAATCCCCCCGCCTCCATGAAGGATATAATTATGGCAAAATCTTCTGAGGATAAGGGAAGAAGGGTCCCGAGGATAAAGGACCGTGTGGTAAAGCCTTACGAGAAACCGAGGATATTGGCCACGGAAAGGAATGCTGATGTCCTGAGCCTCACAGGGGTCGCTAAGGCAGCACCGCCGCCTCCGAAAAAGGAATAGCGCTTAACCGGGCCATGAATCCGGATAAGTGATCCGGATCAAATGGCAAGTTTGATGAAACCCATGCCGGCTATTTCGCTGAGAAGAGCTTCCATGTCCACTATGGCCTCGCTCATGCGGAACCCCTTAAATGATGATTCCAAAATTTTTAGGGCATCCTTGATCCTTTGGCCAGAGAGGATACAGCTCACCGCTTCCGCCCAGGGACCCTCCAGAGCCGCATATCTCCTCGTGGATCTCTTCCAAAGAACAAGGTAGGTCTCTTCCCTTCCCCTCAGTAACCTGAAGGCAACATCGTCCTCGGGAACGAATCCATGATTTTCCCCGAGCTTTATAGCGATTTGTCTGTCCGGGGACACTACTTCATCCAGGGAAAAATTGCTCTTGGCCGATTCGTTTCTCTCATTCAACCAGGCGTCTATTATCTCCTTTACATGGGGTTCAAGGCCTCCCAGAGAACCGTCATATCCACGACTTATTGATGGGCAAAAATACTCTACTCCGCGGTAGACTCCCTTCTCTCTCGCGCGGACAAGGTTTCTCCGGAGCGCCCTGGTCTCCTTGTTTATCCCTTCCCATATTTCCCTGAAGCTAGTTTTACCGATGTTGCCCAGGTTAAAGGGAAATGATATACAGGGCCAAACATCTCCGTTGGGGTTGATATATACCGCGTTCATGAAAGCGCCGCAAGGATGAGGGCACACCGGCGGATCAGGGAAGAGGCCCATCAGATCCGCGAGGGCATGGCCCCTGAGCTTCAAGGCCTCAACTTCTTCAAGACAGAAGGGATTATACAACTTCAGGACCATCTGAAACCTGGCTCCCATGCTCTCAAAGAGGGCTTTGGCATTTTTGACTTCCTGGTGATTTTCCTTGGTGATCACGAAGCAAACAATAGTTCTTACGCCACTATCCAGAAGCTTCTCCATGTTGCGGAGGGATATATTCCAGGCCCCTGGTCTTCCCACTATTCTGTCGTGGGTTTCGGGCTTAGCTCCGTGAATGCTCACTGAAACATGCGCGATCAGGCCCTCCTTTATCGCAGACAGGTTTCTTTCTGTTAACCTGAGGCCGTTGGTTGTTATCGCTATCACGAATCTGAGATCGGTTGCTATCCTTATGAAATCAGGCAGATGCGGATGAAGAAGAGGATCGCCCCCCGTCAGCTCTATCTCAAAGGTGCCCATTTCCTTCATTTCCGAGAGGGCTTTTTTGAAAAGGAACTGTGACATGAAACCGCGAGGCTTCAGTTTTTTCCCCCACAGACAGAAACTGCACATGAGGTTGCAGTGCCTCGTGAGACCAAAGTGCCCCAGAAATGGAATTCGCTCCTTTATTGCCCAAAGAGCGAGGCGTTCAATCAGCTGGGGTTCTGCGATTATCATGCGCGTTTTTGGGACCAGAGCCTGCTGGTAAGGGCAAAGGACCACGGGTATGCCGGATAACCGATTGTTTCACCGGGATGGACTCCTGGCGCGGCCGCCCCGGTCGCAACAGAAAGATCAATCTGCAGATGAGGCCCCAGGGTCGCTCCAGCGCTCATCTGGATGACAGGCAAAACGCGCCAGGTGCATGGAGAGACACGGGTTCCACCTGCACCCCTTTCTTCATAGCGGTAATGGATGCCGAAAAGGATAGCCTCTGCTGTAAGCCGTGGCCTGATGGTTTGCGAGATCCTTTCAGCCATGGGATCCCATATAAGAGTGAGCCTTCCGTTGAAACCTTTCCCCAGGTAACCCTCGCCGCAGCCCCCATTCGGAAGATCCCCTGACCTGCTATCAAACCATGATAATCCGAAACCAAGGCCGCTCGTTAGTCCCGCGGAGATTCCCATGAGTCCAAGCGCGCTTATTTCCCAGGACAGGCCCGGCGATTCATGCCCAGCCGCGGTCGTGTATCTCGGCCCACCAACCAGAGCAAAACCCCATCCGGGCGCCGATGTCTTTAATTTTTCCCTTTTGGCCGCTGGGAAAAGCACATTGTTGAGTATGAGCCTGTAGCCTGGGCTGTTTCTGTGGAGTCTGAGGTCCGTCGGGGGGTCGCCTACCATGTGCTGGTAGTCCTCAGGGTCATGGCCTCCGAGAAAGCTGAAGAAGCCCTTTCCGTAGGCCCCGTATATGTATTTTGCCTCCTCGGTTCCCTCCACCTGGCCCATTACGACCACTTCTGGCTTAAGCTTGTCCTTCCGGAAACCCGTATCCTGGCCCATGAACTCCTTGACAACCCCAGTGTGGTCCTGGGTGAGCATGGTGGGCACGGGGTCAAATTTCGCTGAGAACTCAAAGAGGCTGAAATATGTATTTTCGCCCCTCAGACTCGCCTCCCGTGTTACATCAACATCTGAGTGCTCGTATATGTATGGGCTGGTTATGAGCCGCGCGTCCTTGAGAGCCATGGCCTTGCTGAAATCAAGCCTTGATTGGAAATCCGGGTCAGGCGGATCCCCGTCATACACCTCCTCGGTGATGTCAATGCCCTCCGCGGCAAGCGCTATGTCCATGGTAATGGGCCCCGAGCACATCGCGAACAGAAACCCTCCCCCCGATACATATTCCCTTATTGCCCTCGCGACTGCCTTTTTTTCCTCAGGGACATTGGGGTATCCCAGCTCCTTCGCGATCGCCTCGTTTATCTCAACCTGTTGAAGATACCACGGAGCGTTTCGGTATGAACCATAGAACTTGCCATACTGGCCCGTGAAGTCCTCGTGATGAAGGTGAAGCCAGTCGTATTTCCTGAGCTGGCCCGAGAGAACCTCCCTGTCCCATATCCTGTCATAGGGTATTCCAGCGTATTCAAGAGCAAGGGAAACTGCATCGTCCCATGGTTCCTCGTATGGCGGGATGTAGACCGCTACCCTGGGTGCCTTTTCAAGAAGAACCGCGTTCGCGTTCGCCTCCTCTATCCGCGCGTGTATGGATGAGGCCTCGGACGGGGATATTACCCTATATAAAACCCCGAGGGAATCGCACTCGGCCGCTGTAGCCTTGTTGTGATCGCACATGAAGCTCCCCCCTTCCCAGTTCAAAAGCCACTCAACATTAACCCCCCTTGCCAGTGTCCTGTAGGCAACACCATATGCTCTGAGATGGTCTGTTTGAGAGGCATCCATGGGGATCAGGATCTTCTCCTGGGCAAGGATAAGCCCACAACCCCAAGGGATCAACAGGAGGGCTCTCATATCTAGATTATAAAGCAACCCAGGACAGGCTTTCCAGGTTGGTCAGAGGCCGCCACAACTTCTCCGGGCAGATCAACGCTTCAGCCTCTCTCTGAGGGATCTGAGCCCCGTGTCCTCCGGATACGAGGCCAACAAAGCATCCAGGTAATAAACAGCCCTATTCTCGTCTCCCCTCATAAGGTGTATCTGGACCAGGTCTCGGTAGACCTCAGCGAAGTTAGCGCCCCGGAGCTCCGCTTCTTTGAAGAGCTCAGGTTTCTGGTATATGTCAGCGAGATATAGCAGGCCGTCCGGGTCGCCCAGGAGGAACTGACTGAAGAACGCCTGCGCTCCCTCGGTGTATTGCCCTGATATGAGGAGCCCTTTGCCCAGGGCCCTGAGAACAAAGGGATCAACTATTCCCGTCGTGAGCGCCTTTCTCGCCCAGAGGATCAGCCTTGCCTCGTGGCCCTTGGCATAGAGATGCCTCAGGTATGAGAGGTAAAGACCCTTATCCCGTGGAAAGCGCGATATGCCGCTTTCATAAAGGAATGATGGGTCATGTCCGCACAGAGAAGCGGCTTTTGCGGCCATTAAACAGTCTGTTGGCCCTATTGCGGAGCGCGAGAGCGCATCAAGCGCCCCCGAATAATCCCGGACCCTGAAGAGCTCCCGGCCCCTGAGCGCTGTTTCTAAGCCCTCCGGCCTCTCTCTGAGGCTCCAGGGCGAGACGAAACTTAGTCCGGAGAGTAGTAGCGTGAATAGACCCAAAAGCCACCACATATACCTGGGCCTGAGAAGCGCGACGAGAAAGCCCGAGGTCCCAAAGATCGCTGAGAGCGTAAATGCGGGTAGGCTCCGGATGAAGGCCGCGAGGATCAGGTATCCGAGAGCGCTCGTGATCGCTCTTGCCCAGCGGTTATCCAGGGCCCTAGCGAAAGCCACCGCGAAAAACAAGGTGGCGAGGCCGATCGCGAGGCCTGGGGGCACGAATCCAATAACCCCGTCCTTTGCCCAAGGAAGCGCTCCCAGGTAGACGAGGGCCCCACTTCCAAGGGCGAATGCCGCCGGAGCGCTTTTATCCCTTCCCAGGAGCATCAAAGCGAGGCCCGGCCCTGCCATCAGAGCGAACCCAAGAGGGCCCATGATTCCAACCCAAGCAAGTGAAAGCGCGAGGTGAGCAGGGTTTCTCGTCCTCGCGAATACCCCAGCGAAGATCGCGGCTAGGAGCGGAACGAGGAGCGCGAGGTAATCCAGCGAGTTTACAGATATGTATATGCCGGAGAGGAACCTGAACCCCAAAGAGAAACCGAGAACCACAGCCCCAGCGAGGGATATTCCCCTGGGATCAAACAAGGACGCGGTTTGGTCCTTTTGAACCAAAAGCAGAATGGTTGCCGCTGCGGCCATCGCCCCTAGTCTGAATACGGCCGTGTCGGAAAGGAGGTTAGGGCCAGCCGGGGGGATCGCGTGATAGATGAACCAACCAATGGCTGGCATGATGCATGAAACAGCCGCAACCGCGGAGGCCCTTTTCCATCCCCTACGAGAGCTGTCCAGGAAAACCGTTAGGCCAAACCCCACGATCGCGAGCAACCCCGCCCAGCTGATGTTCATATGCCCTGATGCCGCGAAAAGATGGGGCCAAACCAGAAGGGGCGCCAATGCCAAGGGATTCGGCTTTCCGGGAACCCTCATTGCGCTTCTTGCAAGGCTGAGCGCCGCGAGAACCGTAAGAAAGAAGAGAGCTGACTGGAATGCTGAGGAAAAGGAGGGGGAGCCGGACAGAAAGCAACCCGTGAGGCCCAGGACGATCGTGAGGCCCAGATCAATAAATCTCATACCTGAAGCCGCGCTCGTTCAGCGCGGCCGTAAAGCCCTCCCCATCAAACCAATCCAGGTAGCTGATCAACTCTATTGCCCTTTCCCGTTCCCTCATGTGGGTTAGAGCAACATCAAGCCGCTCAGGCGGGAGCCAATCAGCGTTATCCGCCCACTCCATGAAGATAAAGCCATCCTTCTGGGCCAGGGCGTCCAGAAGCCCTGTTTCCTCAGCGTCAACCGGGCCATGAAGCCTGTAGAGGTCAAAGTGATAGACCTTCAGCCCGTTCTTTTCGTAGATGTTCGCGATGGTGAAACTAGGGCTTTTTACTCCCGCAAGGCCCAAGCTCTCCACAAAACCCCTAACGAGCTCCGTCTTGCCGGTGCCCAGGGCGCCAAAGAGCGCAATAAAGGTTCCTGGAACCACAAAACCCGTCAACAATCCCCCTATTTCACGGGTTCTGTCCGGGGAGCTTGATATGACCCTAATCGCCCAGGAGGATTCTCTGGATGACCTTTGGGTATAGCTCATGTTCTGCCTCGTGTATCTTTGCTTCAAGGCTCTCAAGGGTATCTCCCGGCTCTATTCTGACAGGAACCTGGTCTATTATTGGGCCCGTGTCAACGCCCTCATCTACATAGTGGACCGTGACGCCGGTTACCTTTACCCCGTGAGACCAGGCCTGTTCTATAGCGTGAAGCCCAGGGAAAGACGGCAAGAGTGCGGGGTGTATGTTGATGATCTTGCCCCTGAAAGCCTTTACTATCTCAGGTGGAAGGATACGCATGTAGCCAGCCAAGACCACGAGATCAGGCGTAAGCTCCAGGAGGAGGTCAAGGAGCATTCTGTTGTAGAGAGCCTTGTCACCTATGGACTTGTAGTCAAGCACTTTCGCTTGAATCCCCAGGTTTTTGGCCCTCTCTATTATGAATGCCTTGGGGTTATCGGTTATCATCGCGGATATTTCTATGGGGAGGCCTTTATCCCTGATATACTCCGCTATGGCTTGGAAATTGCTACCATTTCCAGAACCCATCACGACGATCCTTTTCATGCGTAACAAAGGATAAGGCCGGAGGACAAACTGGGGCAACCAATTCTGGCCAACCATTTATTTCTCCGGGCAACCAGACCTCGTGAACGGATTGCGCTGTAAAACTTGATCCCTCCCTGGGGTTTGCCTTATAATCTTCGGCCCCAGTTAAAGGGTATAGGAGTATTTTATGAAGGTAAGGGCTTCGGTAAAGAAGATGTGTCCTCGGTGCAGAATAATAAGGCGCCGGGGAAGGGTTAGGGTTATCTGCAATAACCCCAAGCACAAGCAAAGACAGGGTTAGCTTATGGCGAGGATAGGCGGCGTTGATTTGCCGAAGAACAAAAGAGTTGATGTGGGTTTGACCCACATCTTTGGAATAGGTCGCTCCCGAGCCCTTATGTTATTGGCAAGGGAAGGAATAGACCCAGCCAAGAGGGTGAAAGACCTCACGGATGACGAAGTTCAGGCGCTCAGAAGAGCCATAGAAGCTTATAAAATAGAGGGCGCTCTGCGAACGGAGATCAGTCAGAACATCAAGCGTTTGACGGACATTGAGTGCTACAGGGGCCTCAGGCACAAGCAGGGCTTGCCCGTTCGCGGTCAGAGAACGAGGTCCAACGCGCGGACGCGCAAGGGCCCCCATGGTAACATATTCAAGAAAACCAAAAAGAGGTAACCGTGGCAAGGAGAGACAGAGCACGTTCTGCGGCGCACAGGAGGAAGGCCAAAAGGGCTGACAATGTTGGTATTGTCCACATACACTCAACCTTCAACAACACCATAGTCACAGTCACCGACAACCACGGAAATGTCATAACTTGGTCATCGGCCGGAACCCTTGGATTCACCGGAACCCGAAAGGGAACCCCATTTGCCGCTTCCAGGGCCGCGGAATCAGCGGCCCGAGAAGCAAAAAACCTCGGCATAGAAAAAGTAGAGATAAGGGTTAAGGGCCCTGGGCCTGGAAGGGAAGCCGCAGTGAGAGCTGTGGGAGCCGCTGGACTCACTGTTTTTGCCATAAAAGATGTAACACCTATCCCCCACAACGGTTGTAGGCCCCCAAAGAGGAGACGCATGTAAGATGGCACGCTATACTGGACCAAAATGCAGGTTGTGCAGACGAGAGGGAGAGAAGCTCTTTCTGAAAGGAGAAAAATGCATTGGCGGAAAGTGTCCGTATGAAAAAAGGCCTTATCCACCGGGAATGCATGGCTTCCGAAGAAAGGGCCGCAAGATGTCCATCTACGGAATCCAACTGCGCGAAAAGCAGAAGGTAAAGAGAATATATGGGGTCGGAGAGCGTCAATTCCGGCGCTATTACCTTGTTGCTTCCCGGTTGCCAGGCAACACTGGCGAGAATTTTCTTTCTCTCCTTGAAAGGCGTCTGGATAATGTGGTCTTCCGTCTGGGTTTTGCAAAGTCAAGAGTCCAGGCCAGGCAATTCGTTTCTCACGGCCACATACGGGTTAATGGCAGAAAGGTTAACATTCCCTCCTTAATCCTAAAGAAAGGGGATAGGGTCTCGGTTGATGAGGATTTCATTTCCAATCCGGAGGTCGCATCAGCTGTGAGTTCGGTATCATCATCAGCCTTGCCCTCCTGGCTCAGCAAACCCGAGCCCTTTACGGGAACGCTCGTAGATCTGCCCACCAGGATAGATATTACCCATCCAATAACGGAAAGGCACATAGTGGAGTTTTACTCGCGATGAAAAAAACAGAGATGTTTGAGCTGGTCCTGCCCGTTGGTTTTCACGCGGAGAGGGTTGAGGACCGTTACGGTAGGTTTGTCATATCCCCACTAGAAAGGGGGTATGGATATACGGTCGGCAATTCGCTGAGACGCATCCTTCTTTCCTCTATTAGTGGAGCCGCTATAGTTGCCGTCCGGATAAAGGATGTATTTCACGAGTTTTCAACCATCCCAGGCGTTTTGGAGGAGATTCCAATCATCCTTCTCAACCTCAAGCGCGTTCGGCTCGCTTTCGATCCCAAGGCGGATGATAGACAGGAATTGTATCTGAGAGCAAAGGGCAAGGGCGAGGTCAGGGCAGAGGCCATAGAACTTCCTCCGGGCGTGAAGATAGTCAACCCAGAGGAATACCTTTTTTCCATTACGGGCCAGCTAAAGGATGAAGAGATATACGCTGAGCTAACGGCTATTCGTGGTCTCGGTTTTGTCCCCGTTGAAGGCTATCCTGACTCCCTCAGGGAGAGCTTCCCGGCCGGCACCTTGTTCCTTGACGGGCTTTTCAATCCCGTAAAGAGGGTTAATTACTCCGTGGAGAATGTTCGGGTGAAGGCCGCGATGGACAAAGAGAAGCTGAACCTGGAGATATGGACTGATGGGACGAGGCGTCCGGACGATGTCCTCGCTGAGGCCTTGGAGATATTTGGAAAATTGGCCGAGAAATTACAGATAAGACTGGAGGCTCCGCCTCTGCCCTCATATGAGGAACGGAGGCTCAGGTTTGAACAGCGCCAACGCATCAGGGCCATCATCTCGGAGCCGATTGAATCCCTGGAGCTCCAGAAGAGAACCCTTACCTGCCTAAAGGAAGCGGGCTTCGTCACCATAGGGGACCTTGTTGCCAAAACCGCTAAGGAGATGCTAAAGGTGAAAAACTTTGGCGAGAAGTCCCTCAAGGAGATAAGGGAGGTCCTTGAGAAGTTTGGACTCGATTTCGGCATGGACCTCTCAGAGGTTATGAAGGAGGAGGAGCTTTGAGGCACCGCAAGCGTGTTATTAAGCTCAACAGGGAGCCGGAGCACCGGAAGGCCATTCTGAGAAATATAGTTAGGGGGCTTTTCCTGAGCGGTAGGGTGGAGACAACCCTGACAAGGGCCCGGGCGGCCGGGCGGATCGCTGAGCGCTTGATAACTACGGCAAAAGAGGACACAGTTCACAACAGGAGGGAGGTAAGGCGTTTTCTGGTGGACAGGGTCTTGACCAACAAGCTCTTCACTGATATAGCCCCTCTCTACAGGGATAGGCCAGGAGGCTACACCCGGATAGTCAAACTGGGCCCCAGGCGCGGGGACTGCGCTGAGATGGCGGTTCTATCTCTGGTTGAGTTTGGGGAAGGGAAGAAATGATTGCTCTTGGGTTGAAAAACCTGGCCCGCGAATCCAGATTTTGCGTGCATTTTTCTTTTTGAGACAAAAGGTGTTGCCCTTGTCTACAGAGAGGTTCTTTTTTATTCTCTAACTTGATCCACCCCCTTTATCCCCATCTCCTCCGTCTAGAAAAGCCCGGCCGCTACACTGGCGGCGAGTTCAACTCAACCATAAAAGAGGGAGCGTTTCTCCGGTGGTGCCTCGTTTATCCGGACACATATGAGATAGGCATGAGCAATCTCGGCCTTGCCATCCTTTACGAGGCGCTGAACGCGAGGCCAGGGGTGTGCGCTGAGAGGGCTTTTCTTCCGTGGGTTGATGCCATTGGATTGATGGAGGCTGAGCGGATTCCCCTCTTCAGCCTGGAGACCAAGAGCCCGGTTTTGGATTTTGATGTCGTGGGCATAACCCTTCAGACAGAGCTCACATACACAAACGCCCTCAAGGTTCTTGAGCTCTCTGGGATACCCATTTTATCAGAACATAGGGGAAACCAGCATCCTCTGGTTATAGCCGGCGGCCCTTGCACCGCGAATCCCCTCCCGCTCTCTCGGTTTTTTGATGCTCTCGTTATAGGCGACGGGGAGGATGTGATCCTGGAAATGGAGGGCCCCCTGTTGGCTTGGGCCAGAAGGGATATGGATAGGGATGCGGTTCTCAAGGAGCTCGCAAAGATCAGGGGGGTTTATGTTCCGGGATACAATCGGGGAACGGCCAGGAGGTTCGCTGAGCTCCCCCGGTTCCCTAGGAGGCCAGTTGTCCCCAACATCGCCATAACCCACGACAGGCTGACGATTGAGCTGACACGCGGCTGTCTAGCTGGATGCAGATTCTGTCAAGGGGGTTTTTGTTCAAGGCCCCTGAGGCTGAGGGACCCGGAGGATGCGACATCCCTGGCCAAAGAGGGACTCATGTCAACAGGTTGGGATGAGATAGGGCTTTCGGGTTTTTCCCTCTCTGAGTATCCCTGGCTTGAAGAGGTTATTTCTCGGATAAGGGAGGATCTCCCCTGGGTTAGGATCTCACTCCCATCCCTTCCCGCTGACGCGCTTGAGAGGATCCTCCCCTTGATAGGTGGCTCAAGAACATCATCATTTACCCTGGCGCCCGAGACCGCATCCGAAAGGCTGGCTAGAGTAATAAACAAGTCCGTGCCCCCTGAGTCGGTCCTGAGGAGCCTTGAGGCCGCGAGCCGCTTCAGGGTTAAGCATGTCAAGCTCTATTTCATGATAGGCCTCCCCACAGAGACCGAGGAGGATCTCAGGGAGACAGGCCGTTTCCTTCGCAAGATAGCGAGAGCTTTTCCTTCCCTCAACATAAAGGCCTCGTTCGCGACATTCGTCCCAAGGCCATTTACCCCATTCCAGTGGGAACCCCAAATAGGCCCGGATGAGGCAAGAGCCCGTTTCCGTATAGTTAAATCAGAAGCAAGGGCCAGGAACCTGAGCCTCACCATGAAGGACCCCTTTGGCTCGCTTTTGGAAGGTGTTTTGGCCAGGGGAGGGGAGGAGCTGAGCGAGGTGATCCTCGGGGCATATCGGGAGGGCGCGCTTTTTGATGATTGGACCGAGGGAATGAGGCCTGGCGCCTGGCTCAGAGCCTTTGAATCATTTGGAAGGGTGATTGAAGATTACATGAAGCCGAAGGAGCCCGGTTCATTTCTTCCTTATAATATAATTGAGTCTGGCATAAAAGAGGATTTCCTCCTCTCGGAGAGAGCAAAAGCCATAGGCGCTGAGGTAACCCCATCGTGCCGGGGCGGTTCTTGCGCCAACTGCGGGCCATATCTAGCTCAGGGATGGAGGTATTGCTTTGGGCTTCCGGAGCCGAACACAGTTTTATCCACCACCGGGAAACGGGGGACGGGGAGCGAGAGACCGAAAAAGGGCTTCGTAATAAATTTGTCAAAGCACGGCCCCGCGAGGTTTTTGTCCGGCAACGACACCATGAGGGTCCTCACGAGAGCCATATCAAGGGCTGGCTTTTTCATGTGCTACACGAAGGGCTATGTGATGAGGCCGAGCCTGAGCTCTGGCCCACCAGCACCTCTTGGGGTGGCCTCGGACGCGGAGATGTTTTACATTGAGATTGAAGGCGAGGATGAGGGGCTTTCGGAGAGGCTTGAAGATTACCTGCCTGAGGGGTTTGGCCTGGTCTCGTGCGAGGAGGGCAGAAGGCCAGCCTGGGGCGAGATAGTGGGGATAATCTATGAGCTCCCTGAGGGATTGGAACCCCTGAGCGAGGTTCGGGGGCTTTCGGTTGAGGGCAGAAGGTTGGTCCACGAGATAGGTTCGGGGAGCTTCCACGAGCTTTTTGAGGAGTGCTTTGGCCCCGATGCGGACATGACAGGGCTGAGAAAGAAGGGGTATGTTTGGAAGGGCCGGGGCTGATTCCGGATTCGCTATTTTGCTCCCTTGGCTAGGCGCTGGTGGGTGGTCAGGATCCTGCCCTTTCTGCCCGTGCTCTGCCCCTTATTTCTTTCTTTGGCCCACGGCCATATGGGCACTATGCAACTAGACCACACATCCTTTATACAGCCAGTATAAAACGATAAGGGTCCCAGACACGAGCTCCACCCTGCACCCAAGAGGCATCCCGCGCTTTGGCCGACATTCTCGCCTCGCCAGAGCCGCCGGTAATAAAGCCCCATGTAGGTTCTTTCGGGCGAATAGTCCTCTGTTTCCTGTTCCTCCTGGGACGAGGGGCCTTTTTCTGCGCCAGGGTATTTCTCATCCTTACCGGATGAGCCATACCCCAGTGAAACGAGGAGATCAGATGTTCCTTCAGTTTCAATGGGATGCGCGTATTGAACCATGAACAAAGGGGTCCGAAACCTTACCCCTGCCGCTTTGTAGCTTGGTCTTATTCCCACTACAACGCTATCTTTATTACCATAGAGAAAATCATAGCCTATTTCTGAGGAAGCATAAGAGATAAATGGCCCCAGGCCGTAATAAAGGTTTCCGGCCTCCAGGCCCAGTGATAACGAAGCAAGCCCGAATGAGCCGAATATATTCCCCACATGCTCGTCCTTAGCGGTGTCCATAATCAGCGTGTTGGTTTGGCCCCCAGCGTATAGGCCGCTCAACCAGAAGCCATACGCCGAAAGCTCCATCCCTATGGAACCCGCAAAGTCCATGTCGGAGGCTGTGCTGAGGGTGCTTGTTGTATCCAGAGGAGGCGGGGCATTTTTCTTCCACTCTTTCAGGGAGGGTTCTATTCCCCCGTAGTTCACCCCGAATGGGATACCCAACGATAGATGGAGATGCCATGAGAGGTTCAATAGAAAGAAAAGGGATTGATTCATACGCTAAAAGCCTTCGCGAGAGTTCAGGGTGGCATCCTCTTCATATTTTACTCGGGAGAGTATAAACCTTCTTTTTGCGCACCCTCAATTTCTCATTGAGCTCGTCCGGGGACGAGAATTGAACCCTCATTTATTCTTGCTCCATAATCTTCCCTTGGCCAGCAGATACAGAAATGCCCTGGTCCTTGGCGGCGGTTCCGCAAGGGGTTTCGCGCATGTTGGGGTAGTCCGGGCCCTTGATGAGTTCGGATTCAGGCCAGATCTCGTGGTTGGATGTTCAATGGGGGCTCTGGTCGGAGCTTTCTACGCTGAGGGAGTCAAGTCCCACATCATGCTCGGCATAACCAGGATGGTCTCCGGGACGAAGAAGAAGGCATCTGAGTTCATCCCGGTCAAACCCTCCGCGTCCGCCCTCTTTGACGCGACGAAGATAGAGGAATTTCTGATCAATTTCTTTGGCGAGCGCAGGATAGAGGAGCTCTCTGTTCCGTTTGCCTGCGTTGCGGTGGACATCTCTGATGGCCAGGAGGTCCTTTTTGATTCCGGCCTCGTTGCACCTGCAATAAGGGCATCAATATCCATACCCGGGGTGTTCTCTCCACTGAGGAGGGGAAGGATGATACTCGTTGATGGTGGACTTTTGGACCCTGTGCCGGTGGGGGTCGCGCGCGAGCTGGGAGCGGAGAGGGTGCTTGCCGTGAATGTCATGTCCCGCAGGAAACGCGATCTCAAGAGGGTCGCTCTCAAGAGGCCTCTGGGCCCCGAGAGGAGAAAGCTCCTCGTTGAGATAGTCCATGAGATAGAGCAACTCAGGGAGTTCAACATATTCCGCTTAACTGAGAAGGCGGTCCTGGCCATGGAGGCCGCAATGATAGAGGATAGCCTAACCGGAGAAGGCGCGCCCGATCTGGTGATAGATGTCCCACTGGATGACATTGGCTACATGGAGTTTCACAGGGCTGAGGAGGCCGCTGAGCGCGGCTACGAGGCCGCGAGGGCAGTTCTTGCTTCCGGTGGAGTATTGGAGCGGTTGGCTTAAAGGCGTGCGCGGGTTACCTCATCTGATGATGAATGCGATACAGGCTGCTCGTTCTACCGCAGCTTGATCCTCGTTAAGCCTTGGTGGATAATCTCAGCATGAAGGTTTTATTTTTAGCCATAGCTTTTGTGGATTTTGGTGAGCCCGGTGGGCTTTTCGCTCCACAGGCAATAGAGACCCTGAGAGTTGACGATGGTATCCCAACCGGCGTTGCCGGCCTTCCCATTCCAGGGGATATTGAGCTGGTCGGGCTTCCCGTGCCAGGGTTTGGCCGCATAAAGACCCTCCTTTACTACCCTGGGAGGCTCCTGGGATTTGAGACCCCGATACTTCACTGGTTCGTTTTCAACGATGACGGTCCTGGGGGTTTGCCTGGAACTCCACTTGGATTTGGGACAGCGGGCAGTCTCTACTATGACAGCTGGTATGCCGTTGATGTGAGCGTTCCTCCCATCATCGTGGACCCCGGGTATGTCTATGTTGGCTGGATGACCGATACCTCCCTGAACCCCCTCCTCTGGTATCAGAATTGGTATGACTCTGGCCCAGACGGCTATAACTACCTCTTCAGCGTCACGGACACGGCTTGGGTTCAAGACACCATAACCCCGGGGGATTACATGGTGAGGGCGATCTTTGAGTCCATAGATGTGGATGAAGGCGAAAGAGAACGCGAATTCCTCGCTGTTTTTCCGAATCCCTCCCTGGGTGAGGTTGTTTTCCTCTCGGGCTCAGAGGCCCCAGTTTCCCTGAGGATATATGAGCCTAGTGGAAGGCTCGTTTTCTCGCGGGAATTTTCGGGCCAGGTTAGGATCTGCCTCCCACAAGGGGTATATCTGTATAAGGCAGGAAGAACCACAGGGGTTCTCGCTGTTCGCTGAGCATCACCTTATATCAGCAATTTTCCTGAGCTGACCCAGAATGTTCTCTGTAGCAATTGCTCGTTCTACGATCACATCTATGGCTCCTGCGGGGCATGCCATCGCGCACCTTCCGCAACCCTTGCAGAGCCTCTGGTCTATCTCGGCCACACCGTTCACGGAAATTGCCCCCATAGCACATGCAGAGAGGCATTCGCCGCAAGCGTTGCAGTTCTCGTTGACCCTTACCGTGACCCCCTCCAGCCGCTTTATCCTCTCCTGAATGGATGGGGCTACGAGGGGTGTATATCTGAAAAGGCAACAGCATTCGCAACAGAAGCAGACTGATATGAGGCGCTTGCGGTCCGGGATGCCGAGGCCGATATTGTCCATCTTGAACTTTCCGAACATGGGCACGAGGCCCAGGCTAATCGCTCGCTCAGCGTGTGCGAGGCATTCTTCGGCACTAGCGGGGTGGCCCCATGTCCTGTCTATCCTTCGGGCGTCCCTCCCCAGGAATATACAGCCTATTTCCCTGGGATAATTCTCGCACTCAAACATCTCCCTGCAGGGGCACCTGTGGAATATGAACCGGAAGCTGGCCTCAGCTATCAGGTATTCCAGAAGCGCCATTGGGAGGGGAGTGTTTGCTGGAACCGGTAGCCGGGCGTTCACTGGGACCACGGTCATGTGAAGGTTGTAGTCCCTAAACCAGGGATGGAACAGCTCTCCGAATATGGGTATCTGGGTTGTGAGGGCTGAGAACCTGTAAAGAGGGTCCAAAATCCCCATGTTTTTAAGGGATTTTAGGAACCCAATGACCGTCTGAAACTTGTTGGCCATTCAAGGGCAAATTCTAAGAGGGAACGCATAGCTGTTTCAAGCTCCCATGGGCTTGAATGGGCTCTTTTCTCTGTTATATAATATTTTCCGCACAGGAGGTTTTGCGATGCATCTTTCTATGATGCTACTGCAAGTCTTGGTTGGCCTTCCCCTTTTTGCAAAGGCCTATGGAGGGACGGCCGCTGATTACGGTTATTCAATAGCTCAGATCCTATCGGGTGGTTATGTTGTTGCGGGATACACTGAGAGCTATGGTGCCGGAGGCGATATCCTCGTTCTCAAGCTGAATCCCGATGGTTCTCTAGCTTGGGCTAAGGCATTTGGTGGGTCAGATTACGAGTGCGCATACTCAATAATTCAGAGCCTTGAGGGGGGATACGCTGTGACTGGGCGCACTTCAAGTTTCGGAGCTGGCGGTAGCGATATCCTCGTTCTAAAGCTGAATCCTGACGGCTCTATAACCTGGGCAAAAACATTTGGTGGTTCAAGCGAGGATGCGGCTTACGCCATGCTTCAGAGCTCTGATGGGGGATACCTCTTTGTAGGATACACTCAAAGTTTTGGCGTTGAGTATGTGGATATCCTCGTCCTCAAGCTGAATCCAGACGGCTCTCTAGCCTGGGCTAGGACATTCGGGGGAAATTTGGGAGACTACGCTCAATCAGTAATCCAGACACAGGATGGCGGTTATGCTGTTGCGGGATATACCGCTAGCTTTGGAGCTGGCAGTAGCGATGTTCTTGTCCTCAAGCTGAATTCAGACGGCTCCTTAGCCTGGGCCAGAACATTCGGGGGGACAGGTCCGGACGGTGCTTTGTCCTTAACCCAAGCTTCTGATGGAGGATACATTCTGGCTGGATATACCTACAGCTTTGGAGCAGGTTCTTGGGATTTCCTCGTTCTCAAGATGAACCCAAATGGTTCCCTCGCGTGGGCTAAGACATTCGGAGGAGCAGACTACGAATACGCCAACTTCGTAACCCAGGCTTCTGATGGAGGATACATTCTGGCTGGATATACCCACAGCTTTGGAGCAGGCTCTAGTGATTTCCTGATTCTCAAACTGGACAAGGATGGGTCCATAGCCTGGGCGAAGACCTTTGGATCAGGGGGGCTTGAGTATCCTTATTCCCTAATTCAGGCTTCAGATGGCGGGTTTGTTGTTGCTGGGCATACCAACAGCTTTGGAGCTGGGGAGAGCGACCTCGTGGTTCTCAGCCTGGATCAGAACGGTGATTACCCTGGCTGTGTTGAGGATTGCTCGCCCGCTGAGGTGAACATTACTCCGGCCACATGGTCCCCGAGCATGGGCGCGGTTTGTTCTCCTCAGACCTCCTCACCAAGCATAGCGGTTATACCCTCAGGGCTGGTCGTAACTGATGTTTGCCCATCGGGAGTTGAAGAGAGGGATGCTGAGCTAATCCCCGCAATAGACTGCTCGCCAATAAGGGGCGGCCTGCTGTTCGTTTCTCACGGAGATGTGATGATAAAGATTTACAGACCTGATGGCAGGCTCGCTTATTCCGGAAACCTGATGAAGGGTTCCAACCGCATAGACCTGAAAGCCGGAGTTTATCTCTGGGCTACCCAAAACCAAGCTGGAGTGGTTTCGGTCCGTTGAATTTGTATCGTAGGCCTCAGACCGCTGATCTGCCTTATAATTTCTCGCGTGCGGAGAAATTGGGCGTTTTTCCTTGCTTTTGTGGCTTGTGCGAAGGTCGGCTCCCCGCCCGGTAAGCCCGAACTGGCGGGGCCGGTGGTGAGGATAGTTTCGCCTCTGAACGGCGACACGGTTTCTGACACCGTAATGGTGATAGTGGACGCGTTTGATCCCTCTGGAGTCAGACGGGTTCTCTTGAGAGCTGACGGTGAGGATGTTGGACCGGATAGCACCTCGCCTTATCAGATCCCTTGGCCAACGGCCGAGCTCTATGACCAGGAGCACTGGCTCGTTGCAATAGCATATGACAGATGGGATAACGAGGGGCGCTCAGACACGGTCAGAGTATTCACCCTGAATGGCAATGAGCCGCCCCCGGACACAGGAAAGAGGGGGGTAAAATGAGGCCAGTTAGCATTGGTCGTGTCTTCTTCGGGGATGGGGGCCTCTCTTTCATCTTGGGGCCTTGTGTGATTGAAAGTGAGGCCATGACCCTTGAGACCGCTCTGGCCATAAAGGAGATAACCGAAAAACTTGGAATCGGCGCTGTTTTCAAGGCTTCATATGACAAGGCGAACAGGACATCCATTAACTCGTTCAGGGGCCCAGGGCTTTCCAAGGGCCTTGAGATCCTCGCCAGGGTAAAGGAGGAGTCCGGTCTCCCTGTGCTCACTGACATCCACCTTCCCCAAGAGGCTGAGCCATCGGCCCGCGTTGTTGATGCCCTGCAGATCCCGGCCTTTCTCGTGCGCCAGACAGACCTCCTTTTGGCCGCTGGGAAAACGGGATTGCCCGTAAACCTCAAGAAGTCTCAGTTCATGGCTCCTGGGGACATGCTCCATCCGGCGAGGAAGATAGAGTCAACCGGAAACAACCAGGTTCTCCTCACGGAGCGCGGCACCTTCTTTGGATACCACGACCTCGTTGTTGACATGAGAAGCCTCGGGATAATGCGCGAGCTGGGTTATCCGGTCATCTTTGACGCAACCCATTCTGTTCAGAGTCCTGGCGGCCTCGGGAACGCTTCCGGCGGCCACAGGGAATCCATAAGGCCCCTTGCCAGGGCCGCGGTCGCCTTCGGCGTTGATGGGATTTTTATGGAGGTCCATCCATCTCCCCAGGACGCGCTCTCGGACCCCGCAACCCAGTTTCGGCTTTCTGAGCTTGAGGGATTTCTCAGCGAGCTCCTTGATTTGCATAGGGTTTCAGGAACCTCGCGGGAGGATGTATAACTTGACTTGCCTTGGCAAATACTTTAAAATTTGCGCCGAGAGATGAAGGGGTTGCTTAAAGGATTTGCGATTTGGTTTTTTATTTGCTTTTCTGGTGCTGGTGCGCACTATGAGGATTTCTCACTGGACGCGAGGTCAATGGGCATGGCTAATACAGGACTTCTTTTCTCGGGCGTGGGAGGCCTGGATGGTGTTCCCTCAAGGCTTTTTGACCTACGAAGGCGCGAGATCGGTTTCCAGTATGGGCTCCCCTGGTCAAGTCCGGATCGCTCCGGCTATTTTGGGCTTGCCTATGGCACTTCCCTTCTTGAGAGGGTCTATGGCGGTCTTTCCTTCCAACACAGGTTCATAAAGGACACCTCAGGCAGTTTTGGCGAGGACTGTTTGGCCGGAGCCTTCTCTTATGCCTTCCCGCGGATGGTCATCGGGGTTTCAGTTAAGGCTCTTGGCAAGACTGGCTCCGGAGATTCCGTTGCGCCCCTTGCTGTCGCCAGATTCCCCGAGAGGGCATCGGCTGGTCTCTCCGCGACCGTATGGCCGGGCCTTTCTGGGCTCAGGCTTGGCTTTGGAGTTTCCGATATCGGCGCTGAGGGCGCTCCGTCTTATTTTTGGTCAGGAGGGGTTTTTCTACTCACGGGCGAACAAGGGCGAATTTTTACTCCCCTCGTTTCCTGGAACATGGGCTACAGGGATGGGGATCTTGGCCTCGCCGTTGGAGCTGAGACATGGCTTTGGAACAGGTGGGGTCTGAGGGGTGGCTCAAGGATAGCGGGCGGAAAGTCCATGGAGTTCTCCTTCGGCACGGGCTTCAGGACCCTTAACATGGAATCTACGGATTGGGAGATAGACTATGCTTTGATCTTTCCGTATGACCTCGGAGATAGATCAACCCCCAGCCATTGGCTTGGGCTCAGGGTCTGGCCTGGCGATGCCTATGCGAAGGACAAAGCTAAAGCCCTCGCCGCGGAGCAGGAAGCCCTTCTTTTGGCAAGGGAGAGGCGGGTTGACTCCCTGATGGATGAGATAGCAAGGCTCAGGGATGAAATAGCCGCTGAGAGGGCCCGGCTAGAAGAGGAGAGAGCAAGGCTTGAGAAAGAACGCCAGAATGTAGAGAAGATGCGCCAGGAAGCCCTTGAGGCGCTTCAGAAGATAGAGGGCCTCAAGATAGAAGAGCAGAAGGAATTCATCAAGATAACCGCGGGGGAAAAGGCCATCCGGTTCGCGTCGGGTTCGGCCGACCTCCCCGTTGAGGGTATAATTGTCCTGAAGAAGGTCTCCAGGTTTCTGGCCTCATATCCCAAGTATCCCGTGAGCATAGAGGGACATACGGACAATGTGCCGATATCCGAGAGGCTTAAGGCCAAGTATCCCGACAACCAGGCGCTCTCGGAGGCCAGGGCAAAGGCTGTAAGGGACTACTTTGTTCTCGTTGAGGGCTTACCGGGCAATCTTTTTACTTACAAGGGATATGGGGAGTCAAAGCCCGTGGCATCCAATGACTCCGAGGAGGGGCGCTCCGCAAACAGGAGGGTTGAGATAATCATTTCCAAGCCAAAGGAGGATAAGTGATGCTGAAAAGAGGAATCGATCAGCTTGCGCCGGCTAGCTGGGTTGTTTTATATTTTGGGCCGAGCATGCGAAATTTGCTGTTTTTGGCAGGGATCCTCGCCGCGGTTGGATGCGCTACACTTCCTCCAAATGCAAATTCTGACGCCAGGACCCCTGATGTCCTTGAGCTCAGATTCAAGGCTGACAAGGAGAAGATATTTGATGCCCTCACTGAGGCCCTTTACGAGACCGGTTACCCTGTTTCAACCTATGCTCGCGATGAAGGAATATTGGTTACTGACTACAAACCATACAGCTACTCGTGTTGCATGAAGGGGTGGGCCTTTCTGGGGCTCGGGGTTCGTGATCCGAGCATAAAGCTGACCTGTTATGTGGGCACGGCTCCTGACGATAGAAACTCCGTTAAGATGCAGGGTGTTATAAGGTTTAGGGGGCCTCGGCCCTACGGGGATGATTACCAGGAGCGCCCCCTCAAGATGGACACCCGGTATTACTCTGATATCTACAAGATAGCTCATCTTTTGGAAACCAAAGTGGGCGAGTCGGGCTCTTTAACAGAGCAACAGCCCGGGCTTGAATCATGGTGGTAAGATTACCCTACGGAGAAGTTTTTGTGGGCCGGAACCCCTGGTGGACACAGATACCGCCTTTCCGGCTGGTATCAGCGCCTTTTTCAGGGGGCCTTACCCTAAAGACAGAAACAGAGACAAGGAGTTTTGAGAGATGAAAAGGCTCTTAACCATATCTGCTGGTTTGCTCTTGGCCGTATCGGCTATTCGCGGCCAGGATGCGCCCTTCAAGGTCGCACCCAGCTGGCTCCGCAACTCGGATACGGGATTTGTTCCAATATGGATACACGCGGCTCCTGGTTTGAAGTTCAGGTTTGAGATATATGACATCTACGGAAAGCTCGTTTGGGATAGCAGTGGATACATAGACAACACCGGAGTGGCCAAGTGGTATGGAGTTACCAACGGCCGCAGGAAGGTTCAATCCGGACAATACATGCTCATAATGACCATGATAAGCCCTGAGGGGTTCGCGGGCTATCAACAGCGTGAGTGGATAGGCGTAACATGGTAAGGAGGTAAAGATGATATCGCTTGAAGTAGCCGGGATCATAGCTAACACCCTCTTGGGCGCCATGGCCGACGGCGGGATGCCAGGAGAGCTCTATGATTACTGCGTTGGCGCCAGGCCGTTTGCGCTGGGCAAGGCCTTCACTGGGCTCGCGGACGACATAGAGACCATCTATTTCAACCCCGGGGGCCTGGCCTTTCTCCAGCGCAAGAATGTCATGGCCGGCACCTACTGGATGCCGAATGTGATAGGAGAGACCGGCGGGGTTGATTACTACTTCGCGGCCTTGTCTTTCCCAACCGCTACTTACGGTTCCTTTGGTATTACGCTGTTATCCGTGGATGCTCCTGATCTCATTCTTCACGGGGACACATTCGGTGACACGAGGGATGAGATCCTGTGGACGGGCGCGGTTCAGAACGCTGGGCTTTTCGCTTACAGCAAGTCCCTGACCCACAGCCTCGCAATAGGCGGTAACCTCAAGGTTCAGTATGAGAGGGTCTATACCTTTACCACCGGGGCTGTTGGCGTGGACCTGGGCATGCTCTTCAAGCCCAACGACAGCTGGTCAATAGGCGTGGCGGCCATAAACTTCCTCCCGATGACGGTAAAACACAAGACCGAGACCGAGAGGTATCCCCAGGTATGGCGCCTCGGCATAGGCTGGAGGCCCCTTGAGTGGTTCACGGTAACCCTGGATGCCTCCCACAGCTCGCACTATCAGAACTTCCACTTCTTTGGGGGGGCAGAAGCCAGACCCCTCTCCTTCCTATATATAAGGGGAGGAGCAAACCAGGAGGACATCTCCGGCGGCGGCGGATTTGAGGTGACGATAAGGGATGTGATAGGCCGGGTTGATTACACATATTCCTATAACCACTCCTCCCGCACCATATACGAGGAGACCCAGCAGATATCCGGCACGATTCAGTTCTCCGGCTACCGGGTATGGGCAAACGCAGACCCCAAGCTCATTTCCGCAACCGAAGGGGACATCAACAACTACTCCTATGTCTACCTCCATTCCTTCCCGAGGCAGATGGCTGATGAATGGACGGTTCTCATAAAGAAGCAGACCGGAGAGGTTGTTCGCGTCTTCAGGGGTGAGGGTGACCCTCCGGTGAGGATAGAATGGGATGGAAGGGATGACTCCGGTAGGCTCGTTCCCCCCGGCAACTACAACTACCACTTTGAGGTTATAGACATGGGTGGCGAGCGTTTTGAGAGGTCTGGTTATCTTTTAACCGTAAAGAAAGCGGAGGTTTGGTAAAATGGGTATCTTAACCGCAAAGACGCTCTTGCTGGTGACCTTGGGAGCCATGACATATGACAACTTCTACAAGGCCTACCAGCAAGCGGAGATGTATTTTCAGCGCGGCGAGTATGACAAGGCCTTGAACATCTACAAGAAGATAGAGAAGGATGCCTTTGCTTTTGATTTCGGCTACGAGATCAGATACCGCATCCTTGAGTGCTACTTCAACAAGGGCGATTTCAATACCGCGGTCAAGGAATTTGACAAGATGTCAAAGGACGGCCACATAAAGGGCACATACCTGGAGCAGGAGGTTGCCTATGCCCTTGCAGTGGCCTACACCATCCGGGGTGATATCCAGTATGCCAAACAGCTCGTTCAATCACTTCAGGCCTACCCATACTACAAGAACTCCCCAAGGACCAAGTTCCTCCTGGGCATAATAGATTACCGGGAGGGCAAGTTTGATGAGGCTGTTCTCAAGCTCGCGCAGGCTGACCTCCCTGAGGCCAAGTTCTTCTACGCCAGGACCCTTGCGCTCACCAAACGCCCTCTTGATGCCATAGAGATATACAAGAAGCTCCTTTCAGAATACTCCGGCACGCCGCTAGAGGGACTCATACAGTATGGGATAATAGAGGCAAACTTCCTCTACGGCGACTACAAGGGAACCGCTACCCTGGCTCAGGAGTTCATCAAGCGCTACCACGGCCACCCCCTTTCTGACTATGTTCAGTATTACTGGGGGGTCTCACTTTACAGGCTTGATTACTACGATCAGTGTCTTGAGAAGATGAGCTTCCTGGCAAAAAAGAAGGAGTTTGAGTTCCAGGGCCTCGCCGCATACTACGCTGGGAACTGCCAGATGCGCTTCAAGAAGTATGATGACGCCATAAAGTACTTCCAGACAGCCAGGTCCCTTGCGGGAGATAATGTGGTCTCAACCATCGCGTTCCTCCGGATGGCCGAGTCCTATTTCTACAAGGGAGACAGCGCGCAGGCTTACCTCATGGCGGATCAGCTCCTCTCGTTTCCTCTTGCCCCTGAGGAGGGTGGCATAGGCGAATACATCCGCGGCGCCATAAGCTACTCCCTGGACAAATACGCGGCCGCGGTCCTCTCCTTCCAGACCGTAATAGAGAACTATCCGCAATCATACTTCCGTCGTCCGGCCATGGCTATGACCCTTCTCTCCCTGGTCAGGGGCCAGAGTTTTGACCAGGCCGTTCTGAAGGGGAACCTCTATTGGCCAGAGATAAACGCTGATACCACCTATGACCTCTGGGATGGCTGGTTCATCTTTGGTCTCGCGGAGGGCTCCTACTATGCTAACGCGCTTGGTGACGCTGAATTGCGTTATAACTGGAACATACAGAGAACGATACACCGAGACCTCATCCTCCTGTCCCGTCTGGGTCTGGGTTGGGTCTTCCTCCACCAGGGACGTTATGACGACGCGCTCGCTCAGTTCAAGTCCATAGAGGCCGCGGCTACGGATACCTCTGTGATAGTGGCCATACACATGGGAATGGGTGTCTGCTACTTCAACAAGGGCAAATACGAGGATGCCTTCCGGGAGTTCGCGGCAACCGCAAACGCTTTCCCGGAGCGCCATCAGGAGATGCCGGATCTCATTTACTACAAGGGTTATTCGGCCCAGGCTCTCAGATACTGGGGAGATGCCATAAAGCTCTACGAGGAGTGCCTGACAAAGTATCCGGAGGCTCCCCGCTCGGCTGAAAGCGCTTTCAAGGCCGCTGACATATACATGAAGGGTGGCGAGTATCAGAAGGCTGGCAACCTCCTGGCTTGGCTTCTGGAGCACTACCCCAACTATTACCGCGCTCCGAGAGCACAATACATGCTCGCGGAGAGCAAGACCCTAACCAAGAACTATCAGGACGCCCTCAAAGAATACGAGAAGTATCTGACCCTATACCAGGGAAGGGACCCTGAGCTTGACAGACAGGTTAAGGAGCGCATGCAGCAGATATACTACCTCTTGACCAGGGATAATCCAGAGGTGGTAGAGGACTTCATAAAGGCATTCCCCGAGTCCGAGCTGGCTGCCGCGGCCCTCTACGAGCAGGCCGCTAAGGCCTATGAGGAGAAGAACGACTCATTAGCGGCCGAGATATTTTTCAGAGTGGCGAACGAGTTCCCCAAATCAGAACGTACCTCTGATGCCCTCTACTACTCCGGAACCCTCTTCTACAAGCTGAAGAAGTTCTCCGAGGCCTCGGTTGCTTTCAAGAAATACAAGGACTTCTACCCTAACGGCAAGCAGATAAAGGAGGTCACCCACTGGCTCGCCATGGCATATTTTGGGCTCGGCAAGTATCAGGAATCTGTGGCCACCTTTGAGGAGGAGCTGAACAAATTCCCCGATACCGAGTTCAGAGGCGACGCTCTGAAGTTCATGGGAATGGCCTATGTTCAGATGGGCCAAACCGCCAAGGCCGTGAAGGTTTTCCAGCAGGCCGTAGATGTCTACAACGCGGCCGGCAGGTTTGAGGAGGCAACCCAGCTGAACGAATACATAAAAACCCTACCCCACTGATGATCGGTTTCTCATTCCTCGCTGTTCGCTCATTGTGGGACACTAGGGTAAACTTGGGCCTTGAAAAAACCAAGAAAACCCCTTATAATATAAAGCTGTGTGAGAGATGTAAGGAGGAACAAAGATGAACATCTTGAACATCTTCAAACTATACGCCATTTTTGATGGCGTTATCACCGCGGGCACCTTCTTTGACAACCTCACGATGTTCGCCCTGCTCATATGCAGTATAGCGGACCTGACCCTGATCATAGAAAGGATGGTTTTCTTCCTGAGGAGGCGCTTTGACCAGAGCAAATTCATCAGGGAGCTGGCCGAGTATCTCAAGGCCGGCGATGTTGATGGGGCGCTTTCCTATTGTGAATCCAAGGATACCCCCCTGCACAATGTGATCAAGGTCGGCATAGAGAACATAGAGCTCCCCGAGGACCGCATCCTTGACCTCATGGAATCCAAGGTCCTATTTGAGCGAGACAGGATGACCAGGTTCCTGTCAGGCCTGTCCTCGGTGGGCGCGATTGGACCTCTTTTGGGCCTGTTCGGAACCGTTGATGGACTCATTGACGCGTTCCACCAGATAGCGGTTACGGGAACGGGCGGACCTGAGGTGGTTGGTAAGGGTATATCAACAGCCCTTATTACTACATGGGTTGGACTGATCATAGCCATGCTCGCGGTGGGCTTCTTCAACTACTTCACCAAGAAGACATCGGACATAGTGTCCAAGGTTGAAGCCGCCATGAGGGAATACCTGGTTATTCTCTCAGCAGTAAGGGGGTGATAAGAGATGGCCAGGAGGCCTAGCATAACCATAGAGGAAGCCCAGAAGGTTCCCGTGAACCTGGGACCCTTCTCGGATGTCACCACCTCCCTGGTCGTCATGTTCATGCTTTCAATACCCTTTTTGGTTGAGTCAGGGATCTTCATAACGAGGTCCCTGGCCGCGAAGACCCCGCAGATGATGCAACAGGCCAAGAAGTCAGATATAAAGGTTAACCTGTATCTTCGCGCTGATGGAACTGTTATACTGAACAAGGAGCCTGTTGACCCCGCGCAGTTGCCGGACCTGATACCCCGTTTGCTCGCTCGTTCCATAGAGAAGAAGGCCATACTCACGGCTGATGCTGAGGTCGTCTATGAGAGCGTCATAGACTACATAGACATGTTGAAGGCAAACGGCGCTTCGGATGTGCTCATAATGAAGAGGAAAGCCGCGACAGCGGCCGAGACGCCTGAGGCGCCGGAGTAAGGAGGTGAGAGGATGCCGATGAAGGAAGAGAAGGTTGAGGGACCAGACATAAGTGCTGTTCTGTTTCCGCTTGCTGGTGTCATGATCCTGGTTCTCGCGACCATAATCGGAAACGCACAGGCTCTTTTCACCAACACCTCTGTGCAATTGGAGATACCGAAGGCGAATGTTATTGAGGCTGACTTGGAGCAGATGATCCCTATATCCATAGACAGAAACGGGGTTTACTACTACAAGGACGAGAAGCTGAATGATGTGAAGGAACTGACCCCAAAGGTTGCGGCTGACCAGAAGAAATACGCGGAGGAGGCCGGAGACCCTGAGCTTGAGGGATTCCAAATGGTCGTCATCCGCGGGGATAAATCTATACAATGGGGCAGCGTCTTGGAGGCTATAGACGCTGTCAAAAGGGCAAAATGCAAGCGCGTTGTGCTTGCAGTGATAAAGAAAAGAGGGTGATAGCATGGCAGTAAGATACGAGGTGGTTCTCCCTGAGGAGAAGAAGGAGAAGAAGTGGAAGATCTTCGTGATCTTTGCTATATCCCTTCTCCTTCACGCGGGCATTCTCTTTCTGTTCAGGGGACAGCTGATGAGCGCCTTGTCAGAGGCCCGTCTCAGGGAGATAGAGCTCATGGAGGAGAAGCTGGCCCAGAAGAAGAATGTGAGCCCCAAGGCCCAGAAGAAGCTGGAGGAGGAGAAGAAGAAGGAGGAAAAGAAAGAAGAGAAGAAAGAGGGCGACAACAAGCCAGCCGGAAAGATGGACCTCGCGCCGAAGCTCTCCACAACTCTCCCCAACCCCAACATAAAGATCGGTGGTCCAAAGCTCAACATGGAAATGCCTCAGGACCTCAAGATACAGATAGCCCAGACCCAGGTTCTTCCTGAGCAATTGACAGTTGAGAAGATAGATATAAGCCAGGTCCAAGCCCTTCAAGAGATAGATGCGGCGATAGACATAGAAAACCTTGAGCCGAGCATGGATCTCGGAGCGGCAGACATGGTTATAGCCGTATCCGGCACCGGCGCTTCTACATCCCAGATCCTTGCCATGGAAGCGGTTCCAGCCGTTTCTCTCGGTGGTCCAGGGATTGAGGGTGCTCTCGGCGGCGGATTGGGGTTTGGTGCGGAAGGCGGAGGCGGCGGCCTCGGTTTTGGTGGAGGAAAGGGCGCCATCAACCTTGCCGAATCCGGCCCCGGTCTCGCTCCCTCTACGGACATAAAAATATCCTCTGGCTCTGAGACATTCAAGGCCGTTGAGCAGCAGCTCGGTGCGGCTTCTGCTGGGCCAAAGGCCGCTCCCATGGAGCTGACAGGAGAGGTCGCGAACAGAAAGATACTGAACAAGGTCAAGCCTACCTATCCGGAGAAGGCCAGAAAAGAGGGTTGGGAAGGCGTGGTTGTTCTGAAGTTTTGGGTCACGCCTGATGGAGCCGTGAAAAACATCCAGCTGGTTCGCTCATCCGGATACCCAGAGCTTGATAACTCCGCCAAATCCGCTCTCAGCCAGTGGAGGTTCGCGGCCAAGGATGTCACCGTAGACGAATGGGGCCAGCTAACTGTCCGGTTCACTCTGATGTGAGCTCGTGAAACCATCCCCTTCCGGACCCCAGTCCGGAAAAGGGAGTATATTTTACAATTGAAGGATAAGGAGGTTTAAGAATGAGATACCTTAGATACCTGCTTTGGGGCGTGCTGGTGGCCGTTTCGCCTTCCTTCCTGATTGCCCAGGAGGGAGGCGGAGAGGAGTTTGAATCCGGCGGTTCCCTTGAGGAAGAGGTCACGGGTCAGGCCGCTTACACCATAGACGACGCCAAAAAACCCATCCTGGATGTCACCCTCAAGCCCTTTGAGCCAGTGGATTCCCTCATAGCCATCCGGGAGCGGGCTCTTGAGAAGCGCCTTCCCTCCTCAGTTGAGAAACAGCTCGTGGAGGTCGTGAAGCTCCACAACAAGTTCCTGCGCCAGCCCGTTTACCCCCAAGAGGTCGTCAAGGAGATCAACCTTGAGGTGCAAAAGCCGAGAAAGAAGGTTGACATGTGGAAGCTGGAGGTCTACAACTCCTCTGGCAAGCTGGTGAGGACATACGAGGGCAAGGGCAACCCGCCGGACAAGGTGCTCTGGGATGGCAAGGATGACAACGGCAAACCAGCTCTTACCCCTGGAGAGCTCTATCATTACAGGATAACTCTTGCAAGGACATCCGGAGCCACCAGAAAGAACCTCTCTGAGCCCTTTGGGGTGAAGGGATATTGGTATGAGGACAACGGGGTCTATGGGATAATAGTCTCTTGCGACCTCATATTCCAATCCGGTAGGGAGGAATTCACAGATGGAGCCGAGGAGCGCCTCACCGAGGTTCTGAATGTGGTGAAACAGTATTACAAAGGTCAGAACATCCTTGAGGTGAAGGTCTATTCACACCCTCAGTTCCTGGCTGAGGCAAGAGGCGATGCCATAAAGAAGTTCTTCCTTGAGAACGCGCCCCTTGACCCAGAGAAGATGACCGTTTCCCCGGGGTTCTTCTCAGGAACAGGGCCCAGATACGAGCGCGTGGAGGTCCAGTTCCGTTAATTTGATTTTTGCTTTGTTTCCCCTATTCTGAAGGAGGATTAGCTTAGGTTGTATTTTGCTCTTTGTGGATAAGTCTGGATACCAATGACCCTGCTGTTGGTGATCGGCTTCAAGACTGAGCTTTATAATTTTACATGGACATTCTAGAAGCCTATACCTTTGATGATGTCCTTCTGCTCCCCGGGAGGAGCTCTGTTCTGCCGAGAGAAACGGATACATCAACCCTATTTGCCCGCGGCATTCACCTCGCTATCCCTGTGGTCTCCGCGGCCATGGATACGGTCACGGAGGCCAGAATGGCCATAGCCCTGGCAATAGAAGGAGGGATAGGGGTCATTCACAGGAACAATTCGCCCGATGTTCAAGCGGAACAGATTGAGAGGGTTAAGCGCCATCAATCCTGGCTGATCGTGAGGCCATACACCCTCCGCCCGGACGATACTGTTGGGACAGCCCGTGCCCTAATGGCTGAAAAGGGGATATCCGGTATTCCCATAGTTGATGAGCAGGGTTTTCTGAAGGGCCTAGTGACCAGAAAGGACCTGATATTTGAGGAGCAGGGTGAAAAGCCTCTTTCCGAGGTTATGAATACCAGGCTGATAACGGGAAGGCCGGGCATAACCCTTGACGAGGCCCAGGCCCTTCTAAGAGCCAACAAGATAGAGAAACTGCCGATAGTGGATGGGGGCGGCAAGCTCGTGGGCCTCGTTACCCTCAGGGATATAATGCGCAGGTCCGAAAGGCCAACCGCGAGCGTGGACTCCCTTGGAAGGCTCCTCGTTGCCGCGGCGGTTGGTGTCTCTGACTGGGAAAGAAGGATTCCGCAGCTTGTTGAGGCTGGGGTTGATGCTATTGTCGTGGATACAGCGCACGGCCACTCGGAAATGGTTCTGGAGGCAACCAAGAAGATAAGGAAGGCGTTTGAGCTTCCGCTCGTTGTCGGAAATGTTGCTACACCCGAGGCCGCAAGGGACCTGGCAAAGCTGGGAGCCGACGCGGTGAAGGTTGGTGTGGGCCCTGGTTCAATATGCACGACGAGGGTAGTTGTCGGCGTGGGGGTTCCCCAGTTATCCGCGATACTGGAGTGCGCGAGAGCGCTCTCGGAATTTGGGATACCCCTCATTGCTGACGGCGGCATAAGATATTCTGGTGATATAGTGAAGGCCCTAGCGGCTGGCGCCTCCTCTGTTATGCTCGGGAACCTGCTTGCTGGTTCGGATGAGGCTCCAGGTGAAACTGTTCTAATTGAAGGGAGGCGCTACAAGACCTATAGGGGGATGGGTTCCCTGGGTGCTATGGCAGGAGGCGAGTCATCTGACAGGTATTTCCAGCGTGGAGCGGTTAAGTTCGTTCCAGAGGGGGTAGAGGGGGTCGTGCCTTACAAGGGCCCTGTGTCCGAGATAATCTTCCAGATGGTCGGCGGGCTTCGTTCCGGGATGGGTTATGTTGGCGCAAGGACAATACCCGAGCTCCAGGAAAAGGCAAAGTTTATAAGGATAACTAAGGCCGGAGTCCTTGAGAGCCATCCCCATGACATCATAATAACCCGAGAGGCACCGAATTACGAGGTCAGAAAGGACTAGATATGAGGTTTTTTTACCTTTCTGATGGGGGGCTAGCTAGTTCTGATAGCCTTGAGGTCGCCTCGGAGCTCTGGGGGACCACGAGGCCCATTTGGCTTCACGCTGATCCCGTCGATCTTTCTTTCCTGGCAGAAACCTGTGGTTTTCATTCCATAGCCATAGAGGAATGCGAGCGAGAAACCCCTGTCCCGAAGGTTGAGGACTTCGGTTCATACCTTTTTGCCGAACTGCACATGCCGATGTGCATTGGGGACAGGATAGAGGTTTATGAGATGGATGTATTTCTTGGCAAGGATTTTCTGGTCACATATATCAGGCAGAAAATACCTGGTTTTTCAAACCTCCTCATGAATCGCGATAACATATCCAAACGCATTTCCTCCCCAGCCAGGCTTCTCAGGTGGATATTAGATCAGACCTTTTTCCAGAACCTTTGGGAGCTCATGGAAGACATGGACGACCGGATGGACGCGATAGAGGATCAGCTAGCTGCCTGGAACCTGAACCAATCGGTTCTGATGAGAATAACCGCGACAAATGCTGTCATCGGCAGGATAAGAAAGAGCATGATGTTCCACCAGAGGATCTTTGAGGAGCTAACCGATGAGGCGAGGGATTTTGTTTCGCGAGAGGACATGCCATACATTCTTGACCTGGCTGATAGGCATCACAGGATACTCTCTGAGACCGATTACCTTCAGCAGAGGGGCGAGACCCTTTACCAGCTCTTCGTTGATTCCAAGGACTACCAATCAAACGAGATAATGAAGGTGCTCACGGTTGTCGCTACCATAACACTACCAGCCCTCCTCATAGCGAGCATATATGGGATGAACTTCAGATACATGCCGGAGCTGGGTCAGTGGTGGGGGTATCCAGCCGCAATAGGCCTCATGATCCTTGTTGGAGCAATTATATTTATATATATGAAAAAGAAAAAATGGTTGTAGCGAAAAGGCCTTGCACCTGCTCTGATGTTTATTCCGTTGGGACTACCTTTCATAAGAACCCATGTCAAACCCACTGCCTTGAGGCCTGGGCCTACCGTCAAGGTCAACCCCTGGCGCGTCCCGGGGTGTCCCGGCGTCTATTGCCGGAGAGCCAGATAGCAGGTGATAGTTTCCATCAGCTCCAAAGCCCGTTGAGATGAACCTGGGGTCCCCGTATCTGTTTCCTGGGCCTATCCCTCCAACCTGTGAGGAATCATAGCTCTGGTTCCCCCAATCAAGGACATGCTCGCTCTGTGGCATGTAAAACAAACAGTATTCCAGGCTCAGGTTCGTTGACCCCGCTACGAATATCGGCGCGTTCTGTCCTCTGCTTGAGAATATAGCGTTCCTGATCGTCAAATTTACCGGCACATCCGGGTAATCATACTGAACATGCATTATGTAGTTTTCGCCTATGGAATCGTCAACCGTGATGTTTATCAGCTGGAAGCTTCCTCCTCCCTCAGCGCTTATGACTATCGGCGACCACGGAGTAGGGGAGTGGTTCCCGTCTCCCCTGCCATATATAAGGCAGTTTATTGCTCGTGATCCCCCTCCCCAGAGCTTTATCCCGTCGCATGAGTTGTTGGCGACTATGCACTCGTGGATGTATGTGTTGAGAGCCTTTGAGTCTATGCCATCGCCATAGTTGTGCTCTGCTTTTGTGTTTGCTATCTCAACTGGCCCATCGGAGGCCTCTATCCCGAAGCCGTCAGGCCTGTCATACGGGCCAGGCCCATCTCCTCCCTGATAATAGTGGCCGGACCAGGAGAGCTCGCAATCCTTTATTAGGACATCCCTCCATCCACCCTGCTCTCCGGCCGGGCCCCCTATTGAGCCGAAGCCGCAGTGGGTTATCCGGCAGTTGATGATCTGCAGATCATTCGCATCCCCAATGTCTATCCCAAATTCGTCAATGTGATGTATGTAAAGGTCCTTGAAAACAGCGTGAGCCAGAGGGCCGCCCGTCGCGTTTATCCCCTCGCGGAACCAAGCGCCTCGGTCCGATGTTATCTCAAGGTTCTCGAGCCTTATGTAGCTCTTTCCCGATAGGTCAACCGCGGCCAATAGGTTCTCGCTTCCAGCCAGAACGGGCCTTTTCCCTCGCTCGCCCCTTATGGTTATCCAGGCATTTTGGGTCCCTGAGGGCGGCGTTATGATGTCCTCATCATAGACCGATAGGTGATATGTTCCCCCAAGGATCACGAGGGTGTCCCCCGGCGCTAGTTGCCTTGAGCCGTAGCCAGGCGTTGCCCAGGGTTGTTCTCGGGTTCCTGGATTGGAGTTATCCCCTTCCGGAGACACATAAAATACCCTGCCCGCTGGAGCTGGGGAGCCACTACAAGCTGAGAGGATCAAAATCATGAGGGGGAGGAGCCTTTTCGTGATTGAGCCTCCTATTCCGCTTTCTTGCCCTCGTGGTGCTTTGGTTCCAGCCTGCAGGAGACCGCCCCGTTTTCTATGGAGAGAACGCACCTTCCGCCGCCCTCGCCCCCGAGGATGGCGTCAACCAAGGGGTCCATTATCTTCTCTTGTATGAGCGATGGGATCTGTTCCCCGAATGTTCCTGAATCATAGGCGATTTGGGCTATTTCTCTGATTATCTCTGGGTCAATCTCCACATCAGTGTGCCACTTTTTCTTTATCTCTTCTATCTGTTCGGAGACCTTTCGTCTGGTTATCTCCTCAAGTTGTTCAACCGAAAGGGGGTTGAAGAGGAGTATGTCATCAAGGGCAGGGCTTATCTCCTCAAGTATGGGCGCTAAAGTGACCGAAAGCCCTTCGGTCTCGTCAGGGGACCTCGCAAACCCTATTGCCTTCTTTTTTGTGATCTCGTAGCCCTCGCCGGAAAGCGTTAGTATGACAGTATTGTTTGATAGGCTGATGAGCCTCCCCGCCGCGTCGGTGAACTGGCCCTCCATGAAGCACTCAGCTAGGAACCTCGTTACCACAGGATCGGCAAGGTCTATGTTCCTGAAATAGAGGACCGAGTGAGGGTTATCCTGCGCGGCCTTCGCGAGCTCCCCGCGCTGGCCGAATCCCACATATCCAGGGGGGGAGCCTATGAGCTTCGCGATATGGTGCTCCTCGCTATACTGGCTCATGTCAAACTCAATGAGCTTTTCCCTTGATCCGTAGACATATTCGGCTATCGCGAGCGCCATCTCCTTCTTGCCGACCCCGTGGGGACCAACGAACGCTATGACCCCGTCGGGCCTCTGCGGCCTCGTGTCAAGCCTCAGCTTGGTTATCTTTATTATGTGGGATATTCTTGATGCGGCCTCATCCTGGCCAACAACCCTCTCGCGCAGGTATCTGGTGAGGCCATCGTAGAAGACCCTCGGGTCCTGGTTGACTATGTTGACCGGTATGCCGCTCATCTCCGAGACCGTTGATGAGACCAGATCGTCATCCAGCGCCTCCTGGCTGAGGAGAGCGGCCTTAGCGGATGCCCGGTCCAAAAGGTCTATTGCCTTGTCAGGGAATGACCTCTGCGGCAAAAACAGGTGAGAAAGCCTCACTATGTTCTCAAGAACAGCGTCCGGAATAGCGACCCCGTGGAACTTTTCAAAGTCCGGCTTTAGGCCCAGGAGTATCTTCAATGTATCCTCAGGGGTTGGCTCGTCTATGAGTATAGGGTTGAACCTCCGGGCAAGCGCCTCATCCTGGACAAAATACCTGTAATACTCCTCTGTGGTTGTGGCGCCTATCACGGTTATCTCCCCTGTCCCGAGAGCTGCCTTCATTAGGTTTGCCACATCACCAAGCCCCTCCTTTCCTCCTGCCGCGACTATGGTGTGTATTTCGTCTATGAATATTATTATCTGCGGGTTCTCCTTAACGGCAGAGACTATCTCTTTGACCCTCTTCTCTATCTCCCCATAGTATGCCGCGCCTGAGACCAGGTTGCTCCTAAGTATCTCAAAGATTATCTTCCCCTTGAGCCTATCTGGAACCTCACCCCTTCCCATCCTTGCCGCGACAGCCCTTACCACAGCTGTCTTCCCGACACCAGCCTTGCCGATGAGAAGCGGGTTGTTCTTTATGCGCCTGCATAGGGTCTCTATTATGGCGTTGACCTCCCTCTCTCGGCCGATTACGGGCATAGCGTTTGGGGAAAGCGCTTCCTCGCTCAGGTTGCGGCCGTAGGCCAAGAGGCTTTCAGGGATGACGACCGTTATCGCGGGCTTTTTTGACAGTGCCGCAAGAAAACCCTCTTTTATCTCATCTACCGCGCCCTTGTCTAGTGGAGGGAGCCCTCGTTTTGCCAGCGTCTCAAGAAAATGAAGCACGCTGGCGTAATCCGAGCCACGCTCCTTGGCATGCTCAACCGTGGCCGCGAACAGCTCCTGGGTCTCTTTCGGCACCTTTACGGTCTCGACAGCGTTGGTGCCGTAGCGCTGACCGATATACCTTGTGAGATCATCCTTGTATGCTCCCGAATTTGGCGTATCAATGCCGTAGGCATCAATGAGCGCGATGACCATGTGTTGCGGGGAAAGAACCCCACCAGCCCTCTTGGCCAGGGCCTTAGCCTTTCGGTATAGCTCGCTGAGATCGGGAGAAAAGTGTGAGAGTATATCCTCGCCTGTCATTCCCATTCCTCGTCCCTTTCTTCGGTTTCCTCCCCCGTTATTTCCTCTATTATCTCTGCCATGGTTTTGCCACCGAATTGCTTGGTTATGATGGTATCGTAATGGTCAGATGTGCTCGCAACTGCCATGACTCCGTCATAGAGCTGTTCCTTAGTCAGTCCCTCTCCGAGTAGATTGTATTCAAAGATTATGCTTGAGGATTCCAGCTGTTCGGCCTCGTAATAGCCAAAGGCCCCAAACCTGAACCCCGCGTTGGCCTTTATCAGAAATATAGCGAGTTCGCCCGTCAGCGGCGTTCCAACAGTGACGCGGGACCATATGTTAACAACGGAGTGCTTCGGGTCCTCCTTTGAAAAGGGATGAACAAAAACATGCACAATGGTGGTGCCATATCTGAGCCAGAACCCGTTATCCTCAATGGGGAAGAACCCCTTGTCTCCGAAAAGGTCGTGCAGGTATCCCTTGACCTTTTCATAGGTAAGAGCCCACGCTGAGCTTTCCTTGCTCATATGTAAAGCTTAAACCACCACGAGGGCCGGATTCAACATCGCTCAAAAATCAAGGAGCAAACGAGCCCGTTTGGGTTAGATTTTTTGGGGGCGGACGCGAGGAGTTGCAAAAGCATCTGGCCATGAGTTATTCTAGCCGGCATGGTTGGTGTCCGGAGCTATAACAACAAGGAGGTGAACTATGAGATACATATGGAAGCCAACCGAGGAACACGCTGAGTCGTGTTGGGATATCTGCCCAACCAAGTGCCTAGGTATCTGTATCACTAATTGCCCATGCCAGTGTGTTGAGGTCATAACCACGGGCGGGGGTGGATAAGGTATGGGAGTAGCACCACCATGCCGGCTAGAACTTAAAAAGGAAGGTGTGATATGTCAAACACCCTTATTTGGCTTTTGTGTGCTGAAAACATAGCTCTCATCGTTAACGACAGTATATATCCTTATATTCGCGATTCGCTTGAGACGCTTTACATCAGGGATCTTGAAAACGAAGGATACAGGGTTATGGTTTTCCTATGGCCTTCTCAGGGCCAGCCTAGCGATCTCAGAAACTTCTTGTGGAACCTTTATAGGAATGTGAACCTAGAGGGCGCAGTTCTGATCGGGAAACTTCCATATGCCA